>CAVQGD010000010.1:0-558051 GCA_963711935.1 uncultured Actinomycetota bacterium | reverse complement strand
GAGTTGAGGCGCTCCGCCAGGTCCTCGTAACCGCGGTTGATCACATAGACGTTGCGCAGTACGGAGGTGCCCTCGGCCGCCATCATCGCCAGCAGGACGACCACCGCGGGGCGCAGCGCCGGCGGGCACATCATCTCGGCCGCGCGCCAGCGGGTCGGGCCCTCGACCAGGACCCGGTGCGGGTCGAGGAGCTGGAGCGCGGCCGCCGAGCCGGTTGAGGTCGGTGAGGTAGATCGCGCGGTTGTCGTAGACCCAGTCGTGGATCAGGGTCTTGCCCTGCGGCGACGGCCGCGATGGCCGCGAAGAAGGGGACGTTGTCGATGTTCAGGCCGGGGAACGGCATCGGGTGGATCTTGTCGATCGGCGCCTCCAGCTTGGAGGGCCGGACCGTCAGGTCCGACCAGCCGGGTGCGGCCGTTGTCCGCCGCGTACTCCGGCGCTGCGGTCGTGGTCGAGGCCCATCTCCTCCAGCACCGCCAGCTCGATCTCCAGGAACTCGATCGGCACGCGGCGGATGGTCAGTTCGGACTCGGTGACGACGGCGGCGGCGAGCAGGCTCATCGCCTCGACCGGGTCCTCGGAGGGGGAGTAGTCGACGTCCACGTCGATGTTCGGCGACGCCGTGCACGGTGAGCGTGGTGGTGCCGATGCCCTCGACCCGGACGCCCAGCGCCTCCAGGAAGAAGCACAGGTCCTGGACCATGTAGTTGGAGGAGGCGTTGCGGATGACGGTCACGCCGTCGTGCCGGGCGGCGGCCAGCAGCGCGTTCTCGGTCACGGTGTCGCCGCGCTCGGTCAGCACGATCGGGCGGTCGGGGGCGACCGCGCGGTCGACCTGCGCGTGGTAGAGGCCCTCGGTCGCGGTGATGTCCAGGCCGAAGCGGCGCAGCGCGATCATGTGCGGCTCGATGGTCCGGGTGCCGAGGTCGCAGCCGCCCGCGTACGGCAGCCGGAAGCTGGTCCATCCGGTGCAGCAGCGGGCCGAGGAACATGATGATGCTGCGGGTGCGGCGGGCGGCCTCCGCGTCGATGGCGTCCATGTCGAGCTCGGCGGGCGGCACGATCTCCAGGTCGACGCCGTCGTTGATCCAGCGGGTGCGGACGCCGATGGAGCCGAGCACCTCCAGGAGGCGGTAGACCTCCTCGATGCGGGCGACCCGGCGCAGCACCGTACGGCCCTTGTTGAGCAGCGAGGCGCACAGCAGCGCGACGCAGGCGTTCTTGCTCGTCTTGACGTCGATGGCGCCGGACAGCCGCCGGCCGCCGACCACGCGCAGATGCATCGGGCCCGGCGTAGCCGAGGGAGACGATCTCGCTGTCCAGCGCTTCACCGATTCGGGCGATCATCTCAAGGCTGATGTTCTGGTTGCCGCGCTCGATGCGGTTGACCGCGCTCTGGCTGGTGCCGAGCGCCTCCGCGAGTTGCGCTCTGTGTCCAGCCCCGGTGCTGCCGGGCGTCACGGATGAGCTTGCCGATGCGTACGAGGAAGTCGTCGGACAGGTGGCGTCCGCCGACCACGCGCAGGTGCATGGGCCCGAGTAGCCGAGAGAGACGATCTCACTGTCGAGCGCCTCACCGATGCGAGCGATCATCTCAAGGCTGATGTTCTGGTTGCCGCGCTCGATGCGGTTGACGGCGCTCTGGCTGGTGCCGAGCGCCTCCGCAATTGCGCTTGTGTCCAGCCGCGGTGCTGACGGGCGTCACGGATGAGCTTGCCGATGCGACGAGGTAGTCGTCGTCATGGCCGCGGTATCTGATGTGAGATGTACCGTGCGGCGGGATGCTGGGCCGGTTCGGGATCGGTCGGCGGGCGTCCCGGGCGGCCGGGCGAGTCGGCTCGGCGCGGCCCGGCGTCATGGTGGCGGAGCCCCGACCGCCTCGTCACCGGCAGGCCGCCGCGGCGGCAGTGGACCGGTGGCCGGGCATGACCGTCGCGGCGGTCATGTACTAGAGTTATCTCGACATCGAGATATCTGCCGAAGGCGTACCGCAGCCGCCAGCCCGGTAAGGCTTGCCTAACTTAGCCTTACCTTAGCGGATCGGCGAGAGGGCGTGGCGGCAGGATGCGGTGGTACGCGCACATGAATGAAGGAGACTGTCGTGTCGGCGAACAGCTTCGACGCCCGCAGCACGCTGCAGGTGGGCGACGAGTCGTACGAGATCTTCCGGCTGGACAAGGTGGAGGGCTCCGCCCGCCTCCCGTACAGCCTGAAGGTGCTGCTGGAGAACCTGCTCCGCACCGAGGACGGCGCGAACATCACCGCCGACCACATCCGGGCGCTGGGCGGCTGGGACTCGCAGGCCCAGCCCAGCCAGGAGATCCAGTTCACGCCGGCCCGCGTGATCATGCAGGACTTCACCGGCGTGCCCTGTGTCGTGGACCTCGCCACCATGCGTGAGGCCGTCAAGGAGCTCGGCGGCGACCCGGCGAAGATCAACCCGCTGGCCCCGGCCGAGCTGGTCATCGACCACTCCGTCATCGCCGACAAGTTCGGCACGAACGACGCCTTCGCGCAGAACGTCGAGCTGGAGTACGGCCGCAACAAGGAGCGCTACCAGTTCCTGCGCTGGGGCCAGACCGCCTTCGACGAGTTCAAGGTCGTCCCGCCCGGCACCGGCATCGTCCACCAGGTGAACATCGAGCACCTGGCCCGCACGGTCATGGTCCGCGACGGCCAGGCGTACCCCGACACCCTCGTCGGCACCGACTCGCACACCACCATGGTCAACGGCCTCGGCGTGCTCGGCTGGGGCGTCGGCGGCATCGAGGCCGAGGCCGCGATGCTCGGCCAGCCGGTCTCGATGCTCATCCCGCGCGTCGTCGGCTTCAAGCTGACCGGCGAGCTGCCGCCCGGCACCACCGCCACCGACCTCGTGCTCACCATCACCGAGATGCTGCGCAAGCACGGCGTCGTCGGCAAGTTCGTCGAGTTCTACGGCGAGGGCGTCGGCCGCCACCTCGCTCGCCAACCGCGCCACCATCGGCAACATGTCGCCGGAGTTCGGCTCCACCGCCGCGATCTTCCCGATCGACGACGAGACCATCAACTACCTGCAGCTGACCGGCCGCTCGCGAGCAGCAGCTCGCGCTCGTCGAGGCGTACGCCAAGGAGCAGGGCCTCTGGCTCGACCCGGCCGCCGAGCCCGACTTCTCCGAGAAGCTGGAGCTCGACCTCTCCACGGTCGTCCCGTCCATCGCCGGCCCGAAGCGCCCGCAGGACCGCATCGTCCTCGCCGAACGCCGCCGAGCAGTTCGAGCCAGGACGTCCGCAACTACGTCGACGACCGTGGACGAGGCGGGCAAGGAGTCCTTCCCGGCCTCCGACGCCCCGGCCGTCGCCCCGAACGGCGTGCCGTCCAAGCCCGGTCACCGGTCACCGCCCCCGACGGCTCGACCTACGAGATCGACCACGGCGCCGTCACCGTCGCCGCCATCACCTCCTGCACCAACACCTCGAACCCGTACGTCATGGTCGCCGCCGCGCTGGTGGCCAAGAAGGCGGTGGAGAAGGGCCTGACCCGCAAGCCGTGGGTCAAGACCACCCTCGCCCCGGGCTCCAAGGTCGTCACCGACTACTTCGACAAGGCGGGCCTGACCCCGTACCTCGACAAGGTCGGCTTCAACCTCGTCGGCTACGGCTGCACCACCTGCATCGGCAACTCCGGCCCGCTGCCGGAGGAGGTCTCCAAGGCCGTCAACGACCACGACCTCGCCGTCACCTCGGTCCTCTCCGGCAACCGGAACTTCGAGGGCCGGATCAACCCCGACGTCAAGATGAACTACCTGGCGTCCCCGCCGCTGGTCGTCGCGTACGCCCTCGCCGGCTCCATGAAGGTGGACATCACCAAGGACGCCGCTCGGCACCGACCAGGACGGCAAGCCGGTCTACCTCGAGGACATCTGGCCCACCGAGGCCGAGGTCAACGACGTCGTGGCGAACGCCATCGGCGAGGACATGTTCAACAAGTCCTACGCCGACGTCTTCGCGGGCGACGCCCAGTGGCAGGCGCTGCCGATCCCGACCGGCAACACCTTCGAGTGGGACCCGCAGTCCACCTACGTCCGCAAGCCCCCGTACTTCGAGGGCATGACGATGGAGCCCACCCCGGTCGCGGACATCACCGGCGCCCGCGTGCTCGCCAAGCTGGGCGACTCGGTCACCACCGACCACATCTCCCCGGCCGGCGCGATCAAGGCCGACACCCCGGCCGGCAAGTACCTCACCGAGCACGGCGTCGAGCGCCGCGACTTCAACTCCTACGGCTCCCGCCGCGGCAACCACGAGGTCATGATCCGCGGCACGTTCGCCAACATCCGCCTGCGCAACCAGATCGCGCCGGGCACCGAGGGCGGCTACACCCGCGACTTCACCGCAGGACGGCGCGCCCGGTCTCCTTCATCTACGACGCCTCGCAGAACTACCAGGCGCGCCGGGCATCCCGCTGGTCGTCCTGGCCGGCAAGGAGTACGGCTCCGGCTCGTCCCGCGACTGGGCGGCCAAGGGCACCGCGCTGCTCGGCGTCAAGGCCGTCATCGCCGAGTCGTACGAGCGCATCCACCGCTCGAACCTCATCGGCATGGGCGTCCTCCCGCTGCAGTTCCCGGAGGGCGCCGTCCGCCGAGTCCCTCGGCCTGACCGGCGAGGAGACCTTCTCCTTCACCGGCGTCGACCGAGCTGAACGACGGCACCACCCCGCGCACGGTCAAGGTCACCACCGACACGCGGCGTCGGAGTTCGACGCGGTCGTCCGCATCGACACCCCCGGTGAGGCCGACTACTACCGCAACGGCGGCATCATGCAGTACGTGCTGCGCAGCCTGATCCGCAAGTAAGCGGTTCAGTAAGCGGTCCGGCAGGGCAGTCGCGGCAGTCGAGGGCCGCATCCCCGAAGACGGGGGTGCGGTCCTGTCGTGCGCGGGTGCGGCGGCCCGGCCGCCGGGGCGCACACGACAGGGCCGCACCGGCGAGGCAGCCGCGCTTCATGACCTCCCCGCCGAGCGCCGGGAGAGCGCGTCGGCCGCGACGGCGGCGAGCAGCACCCCACCAGTGATCATGAACTGGACGGCGTCCTGCACCCCCAGCAGCGACATGCCCGAGGCGATCGACTGGATGACCAGCACACCGAGGAGGACGGACCAGGGCGAACCGCGCCCGCCGAACAGGCTGGTGCCCCCGATGACGGCCGCGGCGATGGCGTTGATCAGCAGCATGCCGGAGCCGGCCGCGCGGGCCGTCGTAGGGCTCGCCGAGGTGAGCCCCGAGGCCACGAACAGGCCGCCGATCGAGGCCAGCGTCCCTGACACCATGAACATCGCGATCCGTACCCGCTCGACACTCACACCGGCGCGCCGCGCCGCCTCGATGCCCCCGCCGAGCGCGTACACCCGCCGTCCGTGGCGGGTGCGGCGCAGCACGTAGTCCGAGACGACGAGGACCATCAGGAAGATCAGCAGCGCGAGCGGCAGCCCCTGGAACCGGTTGAACGTGTGGGCGGCGGCGAAGGCGACCACCGCCAGGACGCCCACGCGCCCCCAGAGTTCCCAGGCCGGCCGGTACGGCATCCCGGCGGCCCTGAGCCGGTTCCTGTTCCGGCGCGAGGCCAGGAGGTACCCGGCTGTGCTGAACGCCGCCAGACCGTACGCGACGGCGTCGGTATCGAAGTAGTGGCTGGTCAGAGCGGCGACCAGGCCTTCCTCGTCGATGTTGACGGTGCCGCTGGCGCCGAGCAGGTAGAGCGTCAGGCCGTTCCAGATCAGCAGTCCCGCGAGCGTGACGACGAACGCGGGCACACCGAGCCAGGCGAAGAACATTCCGTGGAAGGCCCCCACGGCCGTTCCCGAGACCACCGCCAGGATCACGGCGAGCCACTCCGGCACGCCGAGGTTCACGTTGAGGACCGCGAACGCGGCCCCGCCCAGGCCGCTGACGGAACCGACCGACAGGTCGATCTCCCCGATCAGCAGCACGAACACGATGCCGACGGCGACCAGGCCCGTAGCGACGATGTCCACGCCGATGTTGGAGAGATTGCGCGGCGAGAGGAAGTTGTCGTCGAGTGACTGGAAGGCGATCCAGAGCACGACGAGGCCGAGGACGACCAGGACCGGGCCCTGTTCGTCGGCCCGCACCCTGCGGCGGACCTCGTCGGCGTACCCCCTGAGGTTCCGGTGCCAGCCGTTGGTGCGCGCACTGTGGCCGACCGTGGCCGGGTCGGCGTCCGGGCCGCCCGGACCGGCATCCCTGGATGCCCGGCTTCTGCTCACGGCCATGCCTCCCTGTGGCCCGTCACACGGTGGGCCACGGCGTTGTCCGCGGCACCGGTGATGGAGGAGATGATCTGGTCCTGGGAGGCGGTGTTCACGTCGAACAGGCCGTTGTTGCGGCCGAGGCGCAGGACCGCGACACGGTCCGCGACGGCCTTGATGTCCCCCATGTTGTGACTGATGAGGAGGACGCCCATGCCGCGGTCGCGCACCTCCTCGATGAGGTCGAGGAAGTGACTGGTCTGCTCGACGCCCAGGGCGGCGGTGGGTTCGTCGAGGAGGAGGATCTTGGGCGAACCCATGAGGCAGCGGGAGAGCGCGACGGCCTGTCGCTGCCCCGCGGACAGCGCGGAGACCGGCATGCGCACATCAGGGATACGGATGGACAGGGTGCTCATCAGCTCGCGGGCGCGCCGCTCCATCTCCACCTCGTTGAGGATGCCCACCCGGTCGATCTCCCGGCCGAGGAAGAGATTGCCGACGACGTCGAGGTTGTCGCACATCGCGAGGTCCTGGTAGACGGTCGCGATACCCAGTGTCTGGGCATCGTGGGGGCGCTTGATCTGGACGAGCCGTCCCTCCCACTCGATGATGCCCCGGTCGGCGGGGCTGATCCCAGAGATCACCTTGATGAGCGTGGACTTGCCGGCGCCGTTGTCGCCCGCCAGGGCGACCACCTCACCGGCCCGGATCTGCAGCTCGACGTCCGTGAGCGCCTGGACACCGCCGAACCACTTGCAGATGCCGCGCAGTGCCAGCACGGGCGGGAACGCCATGGGGACCACCTTCCCTCACCCGCTCAGTCCGGCCCGGTCGCAGGCGGGCCGGAGCTTCGGAGTGCAGATCTGCTCGATCGTGTACACGCCGTCCCTGACGAGGGTCTGCTCGATGGTGTCGGCCGTCACGGAGAGCGGGGTGAGCAGGACGGCCGGGATGTCCTTGGTGGTGGGGCTGTCGACCGTCGTCGTGGCGATCGCGTCGATCTCCTCGCCGCGCCCCAGGGCCACGGCCATCGCGGCGGCCGCGTCCGCCTCCTGCTTGAAGGGCTTGTAGACGGTCATGTACTGCTCGCCCCTGACGATGCGCCGCACGGCGTCGAGATCGGCGTCCTGGCCGGTGACAGGCGGCAGCGGCGAGACACCGGGCGCTCTTGAGAGCGGAGATCACGCCGGCGGCGATGGCGTCGTTGGCCGCCAGAACTCCGTCGATCCCGCTCGGGCCCAGGGCGCTGATGGCGGCGGACATGTTGGTCGTGGGCGTTCTCCGAGCGCCATCCCACGGTGTCGTACGACCTGCCGATCTTCACCTTGCCCTTGATGACGGACAGCGCGCCCCTCTTGTACCAGGCCGCGTTGGGACTGGTCGGATCGCCGTTCATCATGACGATCTGGCCGCCGTCCGCCTTGTCGCCCATGGCCTTGAGGAGCGCCTCGCCCTGGAGCCTGCCGACCTGCGCGCCGTCGAAGCTGACGATAGCCCGAGATCGGGCCCTCGGCGAGCCGGTCGTAGGCGACGACCGGGATGCCCGCCCGGCGCGCCTCCTGGACCGAGGAGCGGAGCGCCTTGGGGTCGACGGCGTCCAGGATGATGACCCCGGCCCCTTTGGTGATCATGGAGTGCATCTGCTGCCGCTGGCTCCCCGTGTCGTTCTCGGCGTTGGCGTACGACAGGGTGCAGTCGGGGCACAGCTCCTTCACCCGCTTCTCGATCAGGGGCTTGTCGGAGTGTTCCCAGCGCGGAAGCGCGCTGCTCGGCAGCAGCAGGCCGACGGTCATGCCGTCCCCGCCCGCCCCGCCGTCCGCGCCGCAGCCGGCCAGGGACACGGCCATGAGCCCCGCGACGACGACGGCGAGGGCCTGGCAGGTGCGGGTCGTGCGGGTCGTGCGGGTCGTGCGGGGTGCGCGGGGTGTGCGGGTCGTACGGGGTGCGCGGGGTGCGCGGGTCGTGCGGGTCGTGTGGGTCGTCATCTTCTGCCCCTTCGGCCCCATCGGATCCCTCGGTTCTGTCCGGGCACGGTGTCCTTCTGTGCGGGCGCGGCTTCCTCGGGAGCCGGTCGCGGCGGCGGCGATACGACGATCTCGCTCCACACCTGCTTGCCGCCGCCGACCGGCACCGAGCCCCAGGCCGCCGACAACGCCTCGACCAGGAAGAGGCCCCGGCCGCCGGTCGCCTCCCAGTCCACGACCACCGGCTTGGCGGGCGCACGCGGTGAGGAGTCGCTCACGGCGACCCGTATCCGGTCCGCGGCGTGGGTGAGGTCGACCCGTACCGGGCCCTGGGTGTGCACCAGCGCGTTGGTGACCAGCTCCGAGACGATCAGCAGCACCGCGTCGGTCTCCTCCCTGATGTCCCACGACCGCAGGGTGCGCGCGGTGAAACGGCGGGCGTGCATGACGGCGTCGGGCAGCCGCCACACCACCCAGCCCGCCCGCATCGGCCGGACCTTCATCCCGTCGTAGCGCAGCAGCAGCAACGCCACGTCGTCCTCACGGCGGCCGTCCCCGCCGAGCAGTTCGTCGGCCATCCGCCCCGGGTCCGCGGGGTCGGCCGCGGCGAGCGCCTCGCCTGTGCGCCGCATGCCCTCGTCCAGAGGCAGGTCGGAGGACTCGACCAGGCCGTCGGTCACCAGCGCGAGGACCGCGCCCGGGGCCAGCGCGACCGCGGTCATGGGGAACTCCGCGTCCGCGAGAACGCCCAGCGGAAGTCCGCCCTCGACCGCGAGCTCCTCGGTGCTGCCGTCGGGATGGCGCACCAGCGGCGAGAGGTGCCCGGCCCGCACGAACAGCGCGTTGCCCTCCTCCATGTCCAGCTCGACATAGCAGCAGGTGGCGAACAGGTCGGTCTCCATGCCGACGAGCAGGCGGTTGGCGTGCGAGACGACCACGTCGGGCGGGTGGCCCTCCACCGCGTAGGCCCTGACCGCGGTACGCATCTGGCCCATGATCGTCGCGGCTCCGGCGCTGTGCCCCTGCACGTCGCCGATGACCAGCGCCACCTGTCCCTCGGAGAGCGCGATCACGTCGTACCAGTCACCGCCCACCTGCAGCCCCCGTCTGGCGGGCAGATAGCGGGCGACGGCCGATCCCCCCGGGCAGTTCGGGCAGGCGGCGCGGCAGCAGGCTGCGCTGCAGCATCGTGGCGAGCTCCTGCTCGGCGTCGTACGCGTGCGCGCGCTTCAGGGCCTGCCCGACCAGCGCCGGCGGTCGCGGTGAGCAGGGACCGCTCCTCGGGGCCGAACTCGTGCGGCCCGTCCCAGCCGACCAGGCACACCCCGGCGACCCGGCCCTTGGCCGGCAGCGGCAGCACGGCCAGCCCTCCGGGGCCGATGCCCGCGAGCCCGGGTTCGAGCGCGGCGCCCGCGGGCCACAGGCGCATCCGGCCGTCCTGCAGCGGCCGTCTGAAGCGTCGGCAGGGCACGGACCGGTGCGTCCGGGCCACTGCGCGTGCCACTCGGCACGCCACAGCTCCGGCCAGGCGCCGGCCTCCGGCGGGTCGAGCACGGTGACCGCCAGCCGGTCCTCCTGCACCTCGGCGAGCGCCACCCGGTCGGCGCCCAGCGGCTCACGCAGCGCGGCGACCACCACCCGGCTGACGTCCCGGACCGTCGTGGCGTCGTCGAGCGCGGCGGTCAGCCACTGCACCCGGGAGACGTCGTCTGGCGCTCTGGCGCAGCGCCGGGGTCGCGGTCGACCACCGCCCACCACCCGCTCCGGCCCGCCGTCCGGCCCCGTCAGCACCCGGCAGCCCAGGTGCAGCCAGCGCAGTTCCCCGGTGGGCCGGCGGATACGGAACTCCAGTTCCCGGCGGCCGGCGGCCTGCGGGGAGGGCTCCACGACCGACATCAGTGCGGGCAGGTCCTCCGGGAGGAGGTACGAGAGCAGGGTGTCGGCCTTGCCGTCGAAGTCCTCCTCGCGGGTGCCGAGCAGTTCGAGCAGGGCTGTGTCCGTATCGACCAGGCCGGTGCCGAGCCTGAGGGAGAACGTCCCCACGCCCAGGCTGCGCAGCGCGGCATCCAGCAGCGGCGCGGGCGCGGACCGGTCGGCCTCGCCCCGGAGCCGGTCGGCGATCGCGCCGGAGTACCGCTCCAGGAAGTCCCGCTGCTCGGCTCCGAAGCCGTCCGGGGCCTCCCCCACGATGACGAGACAGCCCATCCACCTGCCCGCCGTCCCGAGCGGCAGCACCCCGAGCGACACCCCGGCATCCAGCGTCGCCGGACCGTCCTCGTGACGGAAATCACGGGAGGCGAGCGTCGCGGCGTTCAGCCACAGGGACCGGCCGGCGCGGAAGGTGTCGGCCACGGGAGAGCCGTCAAAGACCGGGAAACGCTCCGGCAGACCGTACGTGGCAGGGGCGTCCCCGGCCGATTCGACCAGCCGCAGCTCCTTGCCCGCCTCACACGGTACGAAGACAGCCGTCAGCGCCGCCCCGGCGAACGCCAGGACCCGCTCTCTCGAAGCGGGCCCCGACGCCGGACGCGGCGGACCTGCCCCCTCTGCCCCGGCCTCGGGCGCCCGCAGACCCGAGGCTGTGGCTCGGGCACCGCCGTAATGGGGCATGTACGCCTCTACCTCTCGTGCGTGCCACAGCTGCCGGCAGATGGAACCCCGGGACATGGGCGACGCCGGCGTGGGGAGGGGATGACGGCGCCGGACCGCGCCGCCCCTGAGCAGCGGGGCATCCACACCTCAGAATCGCATACCTGGACAAAGGTGACCTCAAAAGTGCACACCTGGACGAAAGTGCCAGATATCCGGAGAGCGCTCCCGGCCGGGGACCAAGCCGGGGATCAAGCGCGATCCGGGGGAACGCGAAAGGTGCACACCGTGTCATACACGCCGACTGCTGTCTCGTCCCTGTTGAATCCCTCACGCACCACCCAGCTCGAACCGACCGCGGTGCCGGGGAGGACCCGGTCCACCGCCTGGGTCCTGGAGAAGGCGAGGACTTGCGTATGGGATCCCCCGCAGGCGGGAACACAGGCGGGAACAACGGCCCAGGTGGCGCCGGCCGCCGTGATCTGATCAAGCGCTCCGCGGCGCTGGGCCTGGTCTCCGTGCCCACGATGAGTCTCCTGTCCGCGTGCGCCAGCGGTGGCAGCGGCGCCGCGGACAAGGCCGAGGCGGGTGAGAGGACCGCGAAGAACCCCCTCGGCGTCAACGACTCCGCGCAGATGGAGTTCGTCCTCTTCGACGGCGGTTTCGGCAAGGAGTACGCCGAGGACGCGGTCAGGATCTACGAGACGAACTTCCCCAGGACCACGGTCAGGTTCTCCGCCACCCAGAAGATCCAGTCGACGCTGCAACCCCGCTTCAACCAGGGAACCCCGCCGGACCTGATCGACAACTCCGGCGCCGAGCAGATGGACATGGGCGTCCTCGCCGGCAAGGACCAGCTCGCCGACCTCACCTTGCTGCTGGACGCCCCCTCGTACGACGACCCGGCCAAGAAGGTCCGCGACACCCTGCGCCCGGGCATCGCCGAGATGGGCCGGTTCGACGGCGCCCCGGTCCGGGCCCTGTACTACGCCTACACGGTGTACGGCGTCTGGTACTCGCGAAAAGCCCTGGACGCGCTCGACGAGCGTACCCCGAGACCTGGGACCAGATGCTCGCCGTGTGCGAGAAGGCCAGGAAGAAGGGAATGGCGGGCTGGACGTACGCGGGCAAGTACCCGTACTACCTGTCCTTCTCGCTGTACCCGATGATCGCCAAGGTCGGCGGCGCCGAAGTCCTCGACTCCCTCGACAACCTGGAGCCGAACGCCTGGAAGCACCCGGCCGTCAGGACCTGCTTCGAGGCGTACTACGAGCTGTACAAGAAGGGCTACCTCCTCAGGGGCACCCCGGGCCTGGACCACATCCAGTCCCAGACCGCCTGGGCCAAAGGTCAGGCGCTGTTCCTGCCGAACGGCTCCTGGGTGGAGAACGAGTCGGCGAACGTCCTCCCTAAGGACTTCGGCCTGACCGTCTCCGCGCCCACCGGCATCGACAGCTCCGACACGCTGCCCTTCGGCACCCTCTGGGCCGGTGGCGGTGAGCCCTTCATCGTCCCGGCCAGGGCGAAGAACGGCACGGGGGGTATGGAGCAGCTGCGTGTCCTGCTCAGCGAGGCCTCCTCGAAGAACTTCACCAGCAAGGTCAAGTCGCTGACCGCGTACCACGGCGGCACCGACGACATCACCCTCACACCGGGCCTCAAGTCCAGTATCGCGGCGCTGGACAAGGCCGGTGACCACCTGGTGAACCCACGGATCCAGGACTGGTACGTGCAGCTGCAGAAGGAGAAGATCGGTGTGGCCGGGCTCGGCGAGATGATGGCAGGCCGCCTCACCCCGGCCGAGACCATCAAGAAGATCCAGGCATTCGCCGACGAAGCCGCCGCCGACTCGTCGATCAAGCACTACAAGCACCAGTGAGGATCCGTCACCAGCGGCGGCGCCCGCTCAAGGAACGGGAGCGGTAGCGATGCGGCACGGCACATACCGGTTCGTCGTGGGATTCCTGGCAGCCCCCATGGCGCTGTACACACTCTTCGTCATCTGGCCGTTCCTCCAGTCCGTCTCCTACTCGTTCACGGACTGGACCGGCCTCAGCCCGGACTTCAGGGTGATCGGCTTCGGCAACTACACGAGGATGCTCGACGACGCCATCTTCTGGAAGTCGTTGCGGCACAGCGTGGTGTTCGCGCTGCTGCTGCCCGTGGTGACGATCAGTCTCGCGCTGTTCTTCGCCTTCATGATCAATGTCGGTGGGCGGCGCCGCAGGGGCGGACCGGCCATCTCCGGTGTACGCGGCTCCTCGTTCTACAAGATCGTCTACTTCTTCCCGCAGGTGCTCTCGATCGCGATCGTCGCCCTGCTGTTCGCCTTCGCGTACAACCCGGACAGCGGCGCGATCAACTCCGCCCTCCGGGCGGTCGGACTCGACAGTGTCCAGCCCCTGTGGCTGGGTGACCCCGGCCTCGCCCTGTGGTGCGTGCTGGCGGTCCTCGTCTGGTCCACGGTGGGCTTCTTCGTGGTCCTCTTCTCCGCCGCGATGGCCTCCATCCCCGCTGACCTGTACGAGGCCGCGCTGCTCGACGGCGCCGACCGCGTCACGACCTTCTTCCGGATCACGCTCCCGCTGCTGTGGGACACCGTGCGGTCCGGCTGGGTCTACCTGGGCATCCTCGCCCTCGGCGCCGAGTCGTTCGCGGTCGTGCAGATCATGACGACCGGGCCCGGCGGGCCCGACTACTCCACCACCGTCATGGTGTTGTACGTGTACCAGAAGGCCTTCCGCGACGGTCAGGCCGCATACGCAACCACGATCGGTGTCGCCCTCCTCCTCGTCACGCTGGCCTTCGCCGCCCTCGTGATGCGGGTGGGCCGACGCGAGCGGCTGGAGTTCTGACCTTCCCATGAAGACGACCGACACCCCGCCACGCGCGGACACCGGCACGACGAGCGGCCCCGTGACCACAGGGGACATCCCCGCCAAAGTGCCCAGATTGCCCAGGAAGAAGAAAAAGAGGGCACCACCCTCAACGTCTTCTCGCACGGAACACTCGCCCTGTGGGCGTTCATGGTCGTCATGCCGCTGCTGTGGGCGGTGATGACCTCCTTCAAGGACGACAGCTCGATCTTCAGCTCACCCTGGGCGCTGCCCGACAAGCCGCACTTCGAGAACTGGGCGCGCGCCTGGACCGACGCGCACATGAGCGACTACTTCCTCAACACCGTTGTGGTGGTGGGGTGTTCACTCATCGGCACGCTGGTGCTCGGCTCGATGGCGGCATACGTCCTGGCCCGCTTCACCTTCCCGGGCAACCGCTTCCTCTACTACCTGTTCATCGGCGGCATGAGCTTCCCGATCATGCTCGCTCTGGTCCCGTTGTTCTATGTCGTCAACAACATGGGGCTGCTGAACACGATCCACGGACTGATCCTCGTCTACATCGCGTACTCGCTGCCGTTCACGGTCTTCTTCCTGACCGCGTTCTTCCGTACGCTGCCGGCGTCCGTGGCGGAGGCCGCATGCGTCGACGGGGCTTCCCACACCAGGACGTTCTTCCAGGTCATGCTGCCGATGGCCAAGCCGGGCCTGATCAGTGTGGGCATCTTCAACTTCCTGGGGCAGTGGAACCAGTACATGCTGCCGACGGTGCTCAACACCGAGCCGGACAAGCATGTCCTCACCCAGGGCCTGGTGCAGCTGGCCGCCGGCCAGGGCTACAAGGGCGACTGGTCCGGTCTCTTCGCCGGCCTGGTGATGGCGATGCTGCCGGTGCTCGCCGCGTACCTCGTCTTCCAGCGGCAGGTCGTGCAGGGGCTTACGGCGGGCGCGCTGAAGTAGCCGGACCGCCCACCCCCTGGTCACGTTTTCGGAAGCCGGTCCCCCCGTCTTGACGGGAGGCGACCCGAACAGCTCAGCTTGGAGTTCACTCCGCGGAAGACAGGGAAGACATGGTCGGGCCGGCGTGCGACGTGTGGCCCGGACGCCATCCGTACAGGTGGAACATTAGACTCGACAAACCCGGCAAGGCTCGAACCAGCACTACTGCAAGGAGGCACGAGTGCCGCTGCTGACCCGCATCAGGGGACCGCGCGATCTGGACCGGCTCAGCCTGGAGAAGCTGGACCAGCTGGCCGAGGAGATCCGGACCTTCCTCGTCGAGGCGGTGTCCAAGACCGGCGGCCACCTCGGCCCCAACCTCGGTGTGGTCGAGCTCACCATCGCCCTGCACCGCGTCTTCGACTCCCCCAGGGACAAGGTGCTGTGGGACACGGGCCACCAGTCCTATGTGCACAAGCTGCTCACGGGCCGCCAGGACTTCTCGAAGCTGAAGATGAAGGGCGGCCTGTCGGGCTACCCCTCCCAGGCCGAGTCCGAGCACGACATCATCGAGAACTCGCACGCCTCCACGGTCCTCGGCTGGGCCGACGGCCTCGCGAAAGCCAACCAGCTGCGCAAACGCGACAGCCATGTGGTCGCGGTCATCGGCGACGGCGCCCTCACCGGCGGCATGGCCTGGGAGGCGCTCAACAACATCGCGGCCGCCAAGGACCGCCCCCTGGTCATCGTCGTCAACGACAACGAGCGTTCGTACGCTCCCACGATCGGCGGCCTCGCCAACCACCTCGCCACGCTGCGTACGACGGACGGCTACGAGCGTTTCCTGGCCCGCACGAAGGAGGTGCTGGAGCGCACCCCGGTCGTCGGCAAGCCCCTCTTCGACACGCTGCACGGCGCCAAGAAGGGCCTGAAGGACTTCATCACCCCGCAGGGCATGTTCGAGGACCTCGGCCTCAAGTACGTCGGGCCCATCGACGGGCACGACATCGAGGCCCTGGAGTCCGCCCTCGCCCGCGCCAGGCGTTTCGGCGGCCCCGTCATCGTGCACTGCCTCACCGAGAAGGGCCGCGGCTACCAGCCCGCCCTCCAGGACGAGGCCGACCGCTTCCACGCCGTCGGCAAGATCCACCCCGACACGGGCCTGCCGATCGCCTCCTCCGGCGCCGACTGGACGTCCGTCTTCGGTGAGGAGATGGTCAAGCTCGGTATGGAGCGCAAGGACATCGTCGCCCTCACCGCCGCCATGCTGCAGCCGGTCGGTCTGGAGAAGTTCGCCAAAGCCTTCCCGGAGCGGGTGTACGACGTCGGGATCGCCGAGCAGCACGGCGCGGTCTCGGCCGCGGGCCTCGCCACGGGCGGCCTGCACCCGGTCTTCGCCGTCTACGCCACCTTCCTCAACCGCGCCTTCGACCAGGTCCTGATGGACGTGGCCCTGCACAGGTGCGGCGTCACGTTCGTCCTCGACCGTGCGGGCATCACCGGCACCGACGGCGCCTCCCACAACGGCATGTGGGACATGTCGATCCTTCAGGTCGTGCCCGGGCTGCGCCTCGCCGCGCCACGCGACGCCGAGCAGGTCCGCGCCCAGCTCCGCGAGGCCGTCGAGGTCACGGACGCGCCGACCGTGGTCCGCTTCTCCAAGGGCGCGGTCGGCCCCGCCGTGCCCGCCGTGAGCCGGATCGGCGGCATGGACGTGCTGCGCGAGCCGGGTACGGACACACCGGATGTGCTCCTCGTCTCCGTGGGCGCCCTCGCCCCGATGTGCCTGGAGATCGCCGGCCTGCTCGACAAGCAGGGCATCTCCACGACCGTGGTCGACCCGCGCTGGGTCAAGCCCGTCGACGAGGCCATGGCGCCGCTCGCCGAGCAGCACCGTGTGGTCGTCACCGTCGAGGACAACTCCCGTGTCGGCGGCGTCGGTTCGGCCATCTCCCAGGCCCTGCGCGACGCGGGCGTCGATATCCCGCTGCGTGACTTCGGCATCCCGCCGCGCTTCCTCGACCACGCCTCCCGCGCCGAGATCATGGCGGAGATCGGCCTCACCGCACCGGACATCGCACGTCAGGTCACCGGCCTCGTCTCCAAGCTGGACGGCCGGTTCGGGGAGTCGGTGGACTCGGTGGAGTCCGCGCGCGACTGACCCGCGAACAAGGGCGGGGTGTACGGGAAACTCTCCCGTACACCCCGCCCTTGTTCGCGGTGCGTGGGGTTACGCCGGAACCGAGGCCACCCCCGCCTCCAGGAACCGCTTCCCGTTCACCCGCTCGCTGACGCCCTCCCGGTCCAGGTACGGCGTGATCCCGCCCAGGTGGAACGGCCAGCCCGCGCCCGTGATCAGGCACAGGTCGATGTCCTGGGCCTCGGCCACCACGCCCTCCTCCAGCATGAGGCCGATCTCCTGGGCCACCGCGTCCAGCACCCTGGCCCGCACCTGCTCCTCGGTCAGGACGGTGTCGCCCTGCTTCAGCAGCGCGGCGACCTCGGGGTCCAGCTCGGGCTTGCCGCTGTCGTACCCGTAGAAGCCACGCTTGCCCGCCTCGACGATCGCCTTGAGGTTCGGGGAGACCTTGAAGCGGTCCGGGAAGGCGCCGTGCAGGGTTTCCGACACGTGCAGAGCGATAGCGGGGCCCACCAGCTCCAGCAGGACCAGCGGCGACATCGGCAGACCCAGGGGCTCGACCGCCTTCTCGGTGACCTCGACCGGGGTGCCCTCGTCGATCACGTTCTGGATCTCGCCCATGAAGCGGGTGAGGATACGGTTCACGACGAACGCCGGGGCGTCCTTCACCAGGACCGCGGTCTTCTTCAGCTTCTTGGCCACCGCGAACGCCGTGGCCAGCGAGGCGTCGTCCGTCTGCTCACCGCGGACGATCTCCAGCAGCGGCAGCACCGCCACCGGGTTGAAGAAGTGGAAGCCGACGACCCGCTCGGGGTGCTTCAGCTTCGACGCCATCTCCGAGACCGACAGCGAGGACGTGTTGGTCGCCAGGATCGCGTGCTCCGGCGCGACCGCCTCGACCTCCGCGAACACCTGCTGCTTGACGCCGGTCTCCTCGAAGACCGCCTCGATGACGAAGTCCGCGTCCGAGAAGCCCTCGGCCTTGTCCAGGACACCCCTCACCAGGGCCTTCAGCCGGTTCGCCTTGTCCTGGCCGATACGGCCCTTGCCGAGCAGCTTGTCGATCTCCGCGTGGACGTAGCCCACGCCCTTGTCGACGCGCTCCTGGTCGATGTCCGTGAGGACGACCGGGACCTCCAGCCGGCGCAGGAAGAGCAGGGCCAGCTGCGAGGCCATCAGGCCAGCGCCGACCACGCCCACCTTCGTCACCGGGCGCGCGAGGCTCTTGTCCGGCGCACCGGCCGGGCGCTTGCCGCGCTTTTGGACCAGGTTGAACGCGTAGATACCGGCGCGCAGTTCGCCACCCATGATCAGGTTGGCGAGGGCGACGTCCTCGGCGTCATAGCCCTGCTGGAGGTCGCCGCTCTTGGCGGCGGCGATGATGTCCAGTGCGCGGTACGCCGCCGGGGCCGCCCCGTGCACCTTGCCGTCCGCGAAGAACCGGCCCCTGGCGACGGCCTGGTCCCAGGTCTCACCGCGGTCGATGGCCGGGCGCTCGACCGCGCTCTCGCCCTTGAGGACGGACGCCGTCCAGAGCAGCGACTGCTCCAGGAAGTCCGCGCCCTCGAAGACGGCGTCCGCGATGCCGAGGTCGTAGACCTGCTGGCCCCCCAGCTGCTTGTTCTGGTTGAGGGAGTTCTCGACGATGACCGAGACGGCCTTGTCCGCGCCGATCAGGTTCGGCAGCAGGGTGCAGCCGCCCCAGCCGGGGACCAGGCCCAGGAACACCTCGGGGAGCGAGAAGGCGGGCAGCGCCTTCGAGACCGTGCGGTACGTGCAGTGCAGGCCGACCTCGACGCCGCCGCCCATGGCCACGCCGTTGTAGTACGCGAAGGTGGGCACGGCCAGGCCCGCCAGACGCTTGAAGACCTCGTGGCCGCCCTTGCCGATGGCCAGCGCGTGATCGTACTCCCGGAGAATCTCCACACCCTTGAGGTCGGCGCCGACCGCGAAGACGAACGGCTTGCCGGTGACGCCGACGCCGACGATGTCGCCGGCCGCGGCCTCCGCCTCCACCTGGTCGAGAGCGGTGTTGAGATGCGCCAGCGAGGCCGGGCCGAAGGTGGTCGGCTTGGTGTGGTCGAAGCCGTTGTCCAACGTGATCAGCGCGAAACGGCCGGCGCCGCCCGGCAGGTCGAAGTGGCGTACGTGCGCCTGGGTCACGACCTCGTCCGGGAACAGGGCCGAGGCGCTCTTGAGAAGCTCGACGGTGGTACTCATGACGCTCCCTCGCTTCGCTCGGCCGGGCTTCCCCAGCCTTCGGCCGGGAGGTGCCCCCCGCACGTGCCGCGCCTTTCCCTTGTACGCTCGCTCACTTTTCTCCCTCGAAGTGCGGGTTCTCCCAGACGACCGTCGCGCCCATGCCGAAGCCGACGCACAGGGTGGTCAGGCCGTAGCGGACCTGCGGCTGCTCCTCGAACTGCCGGGCCAGCTGCGTCATCAGCCGGACGCCGGAGGCGGCCAGCGGATGACCGTAGGCGATGGCGCCGCCGTACTGGTTGACGCGCTCGTCGTCGTCCGCGATGCCGTAGTGGTCCAGGAAGGCCAGGACCTGGACGGCGAAGGCCTCGTTGATCTCGAACAGACCGATGTCACCGATGCCCAGCCCCGCCTTGGCGAGGGCCTTCTCCGTCGCCGGGATCGGGCCGTAGCCCATGACCTCCGGCTCGACGCCCGCGAAGGCGTACGCGACCAGGCGCATCTTCACGGGGAGGTGGTGCTCGCGGGCGAAGTCCCCGGACGCGATGATCGAGGCGGTGGCCCCGTCGTTCAGACCGGCCGCGTTACCGGCGGTGACCCGGCCGTGGACGCGGAACGGGGTCTTGAGCCCTGCCAGGTTCTCCCGTGTCGTCCCCGGGCGCATCTGCTCGTCCGCCGTGACCAGTCCCCAGCCCGTCTCGCCGCCCGGCCCTGCCGCGGAGCCGCTGTCGGCCGCGGCGGTACGACGTACGGAGATCGGTACCAGGTCCTGCTGGATCTTGCCGTTGGCGTACGCCTTGGCGGCCTTCTCCTGCGAGCGCACGGCGTACTCATCGGCGCGCAGCCTGGTGAGGTGCGGGTAGCGGTCGTGCAGGTTCTCCGCGGTCATGCCCATGAACAGCGCCGACTCGTCGACCAGTTTCTCGCTGACGAACCGTGGGTTCGGGTCCACGCCCTCGCCCATCGGGTGGCGGCCCATGTGCTCGACACCGCCCGCGATGACGGCGTCGTACGCGCCGAAGGCGATCGAACCGGCGGTGGTCGTCACAGCGGTCAGGGCGCCCGCGCACATACGGTCGAGGGAGTAGCCGGGGACCGACTGGGGGAGACCGGCGAGGATCCCGGCCGTACGGCCGATGGTCAGGCCCTGGTCACCGATCTGCGTGGTCGCGGCGATGGCGACCTCGTCGATCTTCTTCGGGTCGAGACCGGGGTTGCGGCGCAGCAGCTCCCGGATCGCCTTCACGACGAGGTCGTCGGCGCGGGTCTCGTGGTAGACGCCCTTCGGGCCCGCCTTGCCGAACGGGGTACGGACGCCGTCGACGAAGACGACGTCCCTGAGGGTACGAGGCACGATGGCTCTCCTCCAGGGTGCGGGATGGCACTGCTGCGGTGCGCACGTACTGAGCGCGCGCTCAGAACCCATGCTACTTGTGGGTAACCATGCTGCCCAGTCCAGGATACGGGAGCGGTGAAGGTCACATGATTTTTTGCGCACCCTCACGGTGACGGTGCCCCGCCAGGGGCGCGGGCGGGGGAACGGGGTTTCGCCCCCAGGGCGAAAGACCACTCCGACGATCAGCAGCACCAGGCATCTGACAGGTTCCGGGACGGCTCAAGCGATAGCCAAGCTGAGCCATCCGCCCGCAAAACGGGCACCCAGCTTTACCCCCATGTCGCGGCAGGGCCTGCCGGAGGGACGACAGCGGCCAACGGTCGTTCGAGCGTCCGTGAACCTCAGCCCGGCAAGGGCTGCAATCCCCCTCGTTCACGAGGGGGAGGAGGTCAAAATCACCCGTACGGCAGAACCACCTATGGCGGCCAGGCACCCTTCACGGGGCTAGTCCCCCTTCGCGGACAGCGCGGCCACCAGCACCGGCGTCACCTGCTCGACCTGCCAGGCCCGAGCCCCGTACGCGGCGAGCGCCGCCCCCACCGACCCGGCGTCCACCGCGCCCGGCGGCTCCCAGCACACTCGCCGCACCGTATCCGGAGTGATCAGGTTCTCCGCCGGCATGTTCAGCTGCTCGGCCAACGCGGACACGGCGGCCCGCGCCGTGGACAACCGGGCCGCGGCGGCCGGATCCCTGTCGGCCCACGCGCGCGGTGGCGGGGGCCCGGCCACCGGCGGCCCCGGCTGCGGCAGCCGCGCATCCGGCAGCGCCTTCGCCCGGTCGACCGCGGCCTGCCACTGCTCCAGCTGGCGCCGGCCCATGCGGTGCCCGAAGCCGTTCAGCGAGGTGAGCGCGTGCACACTGCCCGGCAGGGCCAGCGAGGCCTCGATGATGGCCGCGTCGCTGAGCACCTTGCCCGGTGAGACGTCCCGGCGCCGCGCGATCCGGTCCCGGGCCTCCCACATCTCCCGTACGACGGCCATCTGCCGGCGCCGCCGCACCTTGTGCATCCCGGACGTACGGCGCCAGGGGTCCTTGCGCGGCTCCGGCGGCGGCGCCGA
Source organism: uncultured Actinomycetota bacterium (assembly GCA_963711935.1). GTDB lineage: Bacteria > Actinomycetota > Actinomycetes > Streptomycetales > Streptomycetaceae > Streptomyces. The sequence goes on along the minus strand of CAVQGD010000010.1, from coordinate 536,680 downwards.
GGCGATCGCGTCGAACTCCTGCCTGGCCCACTCCAGTTTTCCCTGCTGGTCCAGCTCCTTCTCCAGCGCGTCCCGCAGGTCGACCAGCAGCTCGACGTCCAGCGCGGCGTACCGCAGCCACGGCTCGGGCAGCGGGCGGGTGGACCAGTCGACGGCGGAGTGCCCCTTCTCGAGGACGTAGCCGAGGACGCCCTCGACCATCGCGCCGAGGCCGACCCGGGGGAACCCGGCGAGGCGTCCGGCCAGCTCGGTGTCGAAGATCCGGGTGGGAACCATGCCTATCTCCCGCAGACAGGGCAGGTCCTGGGTGGCCGCGTGCAGCACCCACTCCACCCCGGAGAGCGCCTCGCCGAAGCCCGACAGATCGGGACAGGCCACAGGGTCGATGAGCGCGCTGCCCGCGCCCCCGCGACGCAGCTGCACGAGATAGGCGCGCTGGCCGTATCGGTACCCGGACGCGCGTTCGGCGTCCACGGCGACAGGTCCGGAACCGGCGGTGAAGGCGGCGATCACCTCGGCGAGCGAGGTGTCGTCGGCGATCACGGGCGGAATGCCGTCCTGAGGCTCCAGCAAAGGGATCGGCGCCCCCGTCGCAGAAGATCCGCCGTCGTCCGGAGGGGCGCCTCCGGTGGTGCGCAGTGAGATGTCTGCTGCGGTCTCTTGGGCGTCGGTCACCTGTCAAGGGTATCCACGTATGGACGACGCCCGTCGACGGAACGTTCCGTCGACGGGCGTCTGGGGGTCGTGAACCAGCCACGTGTCACACGTGTCAGTGAGATCGGTCTATATGAGGGATGAGTGAGGTGTGCAGGTGGTATAGGGGGCCGAGCGGTTCATGTGTCCGGTGTCCGGTGTCCGGGAACGGCGCGGGGCCGCCGGTCCCGGACACGGACACTGGTTGTCGGTCACTGCCCGCTGCTTCTCGTGCTCGGCGGGCTGGGTGGACTGGGTGGGCTGGGGGGACTTGGTGAGCTCGGTGGACTCAGTGGATGATCCCGGTGCGCAGGGCTACCGCCACCATCCCGGCGCGGTCGCCCGTGCCGAGTTTGCGGGCGATACGGGCGAGGTGGCTCTTGACGGTCAGTGCGGACAGGCCCATCGAGACGCCGATGGCCTTGTTCGACTGGCCCTCCGCGACCAGCCGCAGCACCTCGACCTCGCGGCCCGACAGCTCGCGGTAGCCGCCCGGGTGGCTCGGGGCACCCGGGGGGCGGCGGTGCATACGGGCCGCGGCGGCGCCGATGGGGGCGGCGCCGGGGCGGGCGGGGAGCCCGATGTTCGTGCGCGTGCCGGTGACGACATACCCCTTGACGCCACCCGCCAGAGCGTTGCGGACGGCGCCGATGTCGTCGGCGGCGGAGAGGGCGAGGCCGTTGGGCCAGCCCGCGGCGCGGGTCTCGGAGAGAAGGGTCAGGCCGGAGCCATCCGGCAGATGGACGTCGGCGACACAGATGTCGCGGGGGTTGCCGATGCGGGGACGAGCCTCCGCGACGGACGAGGCCTCGATGACGTCGCGTACACCGAGCGCCCAGAGATGGCGGGTAACGGTGGAGCGGACGCGGGGATCGGCCACGACCACCATTGCGGTCGGCTTGTTCGGGCGGTAGGCGACCAGGCTTGCGGGCTGCTCGAGGAGAACGGACACCAGGCCTCCTGGGTGGGGGACGAGGCCGGCTCTGGGGAGGGAGCCGGGACAAACGTGCTTTCAAGGTCACAAAGGTCTTCGGCACCCGACGCGTGCTCCTTTAGGGAATGATCACGATTTGGTGAGTAATAATCCGTGCAATTCGGACACGTCTTCGATCATTCGAAGGCCGAATAGGGTCGTCCTGCGTCAATACGAGTCCGAAAGTGGCCGTATCGACAAAGAGTCGGCGGCAAAGGGGTGATGTGGCGGCCCGGAGGCATGATCGCGGTGAAACCCCGGAGGAGGGCGTGACCGGGCGCCTGGCAAACGCGGAGCCGCCGACAGGAATGGCCTCTGGCGGGAGACAGGAATGGCCTCTGGCGGGAGGCAGAGAGGGCCTCTGGTGGGAACGGAGCCGCCAGCGGGAGAGAAGCCTCTGGCGAGCGAGGAAGAGCCCCTGGCGAGTGGGGGGCGAAGTCCCGGGAGGTGCGGCTGACCTTCGGTGAGTGAGGCCAGGATCCGGTGGGTGCGGCTGACCTTCGGTGGGTGCGGCCGGAGTCTGGTTGAGTGCGGCCGGGATCCGGGGGTGCGGCCGGAGTCTGGTTTGAGTGCGGCTGGAATCCGGTGAGGAGGGCGGACTTCCGGCAGCGGGGCGGAGGCCCTGAGACCGCTTGGCGGTCAGCGGGGCTGCGGTCCCCGGCGCTGCGGCAGCGTCACCACGGATGTGTCACCCGGGGCCGCCGGGGGCAGGCCCGCGACCTGGGAGAGCAGGTCGCACCAGGAGGCGAGGTGGGAGGCTGTGTCCGGGACGCCTCCGATGCCCTCACGCGGGGTCCAGGAAGCGCGGATCTCGATCTGGGAGGCGGCCGGGCGGGCGCTGAGCCCGCCGAAGTAGTGAGAGCTCGCCCGTGTGACGGTGCCGCTCGGTTCGCCGTACGCCAGACCACGCGACTGGAGCGCACCCGTCAGCCACGACCAGCAGACCTCGGGTAGCAGCGGGTCGGCGGCCATCTCCGGCTCCAGCTCGGCGCGGACCAGGGTGACCAGCCGGAAGGAACCCTGCCATGCCTCGTGGCCCACCGGGTCGTGGAGCAGGACGAGGCGGCCGTCGGCCAGGTCCTCGTCGCCGTCGACGACCGAGGCCTCCAGAGCGTACGCGTACGGGGCGAGCCGCTGGGGCGCGCGCGTGGGCTCGATCTCGATCTCCGGCCGTAGCCGTGCGGCCCCCAGTGCGTCGACGGCCGCGCGGAACGGCAGCGGAACCGTCTCCCTCGTATCCCGGTCCCCCACCTTCGCGTCGTCCATTCCATCAGCGTCGTCCGACAATCGTCCCTGAGCCGCAGCCATGCGGGGAAGAGTAAGGCGAACCGGGCCCGAGCGCAGGTAGAGACACTGTTGTTTGGGGGCCCGGTTCGCCTCCGGGGCGCGCCCCTTCGGCTCATTCGCCCCTCCAGGAGCCGGGGACGCCCCCGGAGTTCAGGGCAGGAGCGGGCGGCCATACCCCAAGGCCGTACCCCACGTCGACGGGGGAGCCGATCGTGCGAGACTTTTCGTCGTGAGTGCCAACGCCGGCCCCTTGGGCCACCAGCTGACCACCCCGCGCGACGCAGCCGAGGATTCCGCCTTCCTCAAGGCGTGCAGGCGTGAGCCCGTGCCGCACACGCCGGTGTGGTTCATGCGGCAGGCCGGCCGGTCCCTGCCCGAGTACCGCAAGGTGCGCGAGGGCATCGGGATGCTGGAGTCGTGCATGCGGCCCGACCTGGTCACGGAGATCACCCTCCAGCCGGTACGCCGGCACCACGTGGACGCGGCGATCTACTTCAGCGACATCGTCGTCCCGCTCAAGGCCATCGGCATCGACCTCGACATCAAGCCCGGCGTCGGCCCGGTCGTCGAGCAGCCGATCCGTACCCGCGCCGACCTGGCCCAGCTGCGCGACCTGACCCCCGAGGACGTCGCCTACGTCACCGAGGCCATCGGGCTGCTCACCGCCGAGCTCGGCGAGACCCCGCTCATCGGCTTCGCGGGCGCCCCCTTCACCCTCGCGAGCTACCTCGTGGAGGGCGGCCCGTCCCGCACGTACGAGAACGCCAAGGCGATCATGTACGGCGACCCGCAGCTGTGGGCCGACCTGCTCGACCGGCTCGCCGACATCACCGCCGCGTTCCTGAAGGTGCAGATCGAGGCGGGCGCCTCAGCGCGTCCAGCTCTTCGACTCCTGGGTCGGCGCCCTCGCGCCCGGCCGACTACCGGCGCTCCGTGCATGCCCGCCTCCGCGAAGGTCTTCGAGGCGGTCGCGTCGTACGGCGTCCCGCGCATCCACTTCGGCGTCGGCACCGGCGAGCTGCTGGCCCTCATGGGCGAGGCCGGCGCGGACGTCGTCGGCGTCGACTGGCGCGTCCCGCTCGACGAGGCCGCCCGCCGGGTCGGCCCCGGCAAGGCGCTCCAGGGCAACCTCGACCCGACCGTCCTCTTCTGCTCCCACGGAGGCCGTGGAGGCCAAGACCCGCGAGGTGCTCGACGCGGCCGCCGGCCTGGAGGGCCACGTCTTCAACCTCGGCCACGGCGTCCTGCCGTCCACCGACCCCGACGCCCTGACCCGGCTCGTCGAGTACGTCCACACGCAGACCGCGCGCTAGGCCCCAGGGCTAGGCCCCAGAGCCGTATCACCAGCCGGGCAGAGCCGGGCCGCGCTCACCTGTCCCACAGCGGGCCGCGCGGTTCTGGTGGCAGTGGGGGCTGAGAAGGTGGAGGCATGCGTGGATCACGTGCGGGTGCGGGGCATGTCGTCGTCATCGGGGGCGGGATCGCGGGGCTGGCCGCCGCGCACCGGCTGCTGGACCGGGGCGCGCGCGTGACCGTCCTGGAGGCCTCGGACCGGGTCGGCGGCAAGCTGCTGCCCGGCGAGATCGCGGGCGTGCGGGTGGACTTCGGCGCCGAGTCGATGCTGGCCCGCCGCCCCGAGGCGGTCGGCCTCGCGCGCGAGGTGGGCCTCGCCGACCGCCTCCAGCCGCCCGCCACCGCCACCGCCTCGATCTGGACCCGGGGCGCCCTGCGCCCCATGCCCAAGGGCCACGTCATGGGCGTCCCCGGCACCGCCTCCGCCCTCTGCCGGGGTGCTCTCCGACGAGGGCCTGGCCCGCATCGAGCGCGACGCCGACCTGCCCCGCACCGAGGTCGGCGACGACGTGGCGGTCGGGGAGTACGTGGCGGCCCGCCTCGGCCGCGAGGTCGTCGACCGCCTGGTGGAGCCCCTGCTGGGCGGGGTGTACGCGGGCGACGCGTACCGCATCTCGATGCGCTCGGCCGTCCCCCAGCTCTTCGCAGGCGGCCCGGACCCACGCCTCCCTCACGGAGGCCGTCCGCGAGATCCAGGCCACGGCGGCCGCCGCGCAGCAGACCGGGCCCGGTCTTCATGGGCATCGAGGGCGGCGTCGGCCAAGCTGCCGCTCGCGGTCGCGGAGTCGGTGCGGGCGCGCGGCGGCGAGATCCTGCACCGGGACGCCCGTGCACGGCGCTGCGCCGCGAGCTCGCCGACGGCTGGCGGGTCGTCTGACCGGCGACCGTGTCGCTGGCACGCCGACGCGGTGGTCGTCGCCGTCCCCGCCCCGGCGGCCGCCGCGCCTGCTGCGCGCCGAGTGCCCCGGCGCCGCCGCCGACTGGCGCGCGTCGAGTACGCCTCCATGGCCCTGGTCACCCTCGCCTACCGCCGCGCCGACATCGGCCCTCCCCGAAGGCAGCGGCTTCCTGGTGCCGCCGGTCGACGGGCGCACCATCAAGGCGTCCACCTTCGCCTCCCAGAAGTGGGGCTGGATCGCCGACGAGGACCCCGGACGTCCTCGTGCTGCGCACCTCCGTCGGGCGGTACGGCGAGACGGAGATCCTGGACCGCGACGACGCCGAGCTCGTGGACGTGTCGCGGCACGATCTGCGCGACGGCCACCGGCCTGGACGCCACCCCCGTCGACACCCGCGTCACCCGCTGGCACGACGGCCTGCCCCAGTACCCGGTCGGCCACCACGCGCGCGTGGCCCGCATCCGCGAGCACGTCGCCAAGCTGCCGGGCCTCGCCGTGTGCGGCGCGGCGTACGACGGCGTCGGCATCCCGGCGTGCATCGCGAGCGCGTACGCCGCCGTGGACCAGATCGACGGCGACCTGCGCGGTGCGGAGGAGCTCACCGCGAACCCGGTGCAGAGCCTGCACGGCGGAGCGGGAGAATGAGCTCATGAGTGACGACGCCCCCACCCCCGACGCGGCCCGGATCCCGAACAAGGGCAAGCTGGCCAAGGACCTCAACGAGGTCATCCGCTACACCCTGTGGTCCGTCTTCAAGCTGAAGGACGTGCTGCCCGAGGACCGCGCCGGCTTACGCCGACGAGGTCCAGGAGCTCTTCGACCAGCTCGCCGCCAAGGACGTGACGATCCGCGGCACGTACGACGTGTCGGGCCTGCGCGCCGACGCCGACCTCATGATCTGGTGGCACGCCGAGACCAGCGACGAGCTCCAGGAGGCGTACAACCTCTTCCGCCGCACCAAGCTGGGCCGCGCGCTGGAGCCGGTGTGGTCGAACATGGCGCTGCACCGCCCCGCCGAGTTCAACCGCTCGCACATCCCGGCGTTCCTCGCCGACGAGACGCCGCGCAACTACGTCAGCGTCTACCCCTTCGTGCGCTCCTACGACTGGTACCTGCTGCCCGACGAGGACCGCCGCCGCATGCTCGCCGACCACGGCAAGATGGCCCGCGGCTACCCGGACGTGCGCGCCAACACGGTCGCCTCGTTCTCCCTCGGCGACTACGAGTGGCTCCTGGCCTTCGAGGCCGACGAGCTGTACCGCATCGTCGACCTCATGCGCCACCTGCGCGCCTCCGAGGCCCGCATGCACGTCCGCGAGGAGGTCCCGTTCTACACGGGGCGCCGCAAGTCGGTGGCCGAGCTGGTCGCTGGGCTCGCCTGAGGGACGGCTGTGCCTGTGCTGTGGGCCGGGGGTCCGGGGGTTGGCCCCCGGATGACGCAGCACCGGTCGGCGCAAGTCGGTGGCTGAGCTGGTTGCTGGGCTCGCGTGAGGGACGGCGGTGGCCCGGGAACCGGGCCGGAGCGGGTCGCCGCCGAGTTCACCAGCGATCTGGCCAGGATTCCCGCGGCCTCAGCGGCGGAGCAGGACCCGGCGGGTAGCGCGGGCCAGACGGGCCGTCGGGCGCCGGGAGCGCGGGGCGGGACCGGAGCGATCCAGCCACCACTCGCGCAGTCGCTGCCGGGCCCCGGCGTCCTCGGGACGCCTGGCGAGCAGCAGGTACTCGGCGAAGTCCAGCGCGTCGCGGCGGTAGCCGCCGGTCATCGGGTGCCCCCGCGAGTACGCCAGGAAGGCCGGCCGGTACGACTCCCCGAGGATCTCCGGCAGTTCCGGCGCCACCTTCGCCACGACGTCCGCCCGCTTGGCACCGAGCGCCCGTGCCTGCACCCCGAGCCGCACCCGGTCGAACCCCTCGGGCATGGGCGTCCCCGCCACGAGCGCCGAGAGCAACGCGGCCTGCGCGAGCCCGAGCCGCTGACGGGCGGGGCCGGTGCAGGGCGCGGCCTCAGCCGCGGAGCCCGCGCCGGGGCGTATGGCGGTGTCATGCCGCTCGCTCTCCGTTGCTCTCTCGCCGACCTGCGCCCTGGACCCCGCGGTTGCCGTGCTCTGCACTGTCCTCCGGGTCGGCGCCCCGGACTTCGCGGTCGCCGTGTTCTGTATCGTCCTCCGGGTCGGCGCCCCGGACTCCGCAGTCGTCGCGCTCCGTACCGTCTCCTGGATCGCCGCCAACTCCCTTTCCAGTTCGGCCGGTTCAGGGAAGTTCTCGTCGCGTTCCAGGAGGACTCCCGGTGGGGTGACCCGGGAGGCCAGGTCGGCGAGGATGTCGAGGACCGGCCGGGGGAGCGGGTGGGCGTGGCTGTCGTGCCAGACGCCGTCGCGCTCGAAGCCGCCCGCGACGTGGACGTACGCGAGGGCCTCGACCGGGAGTTCGTCGAGGGCCTTGGACGGGTCCTCGCCCCGGTTGACGTGATTGGCGTGGAGGTTCGCCACGTCGATGAGGAGCCGGACCCCGGTCCGGTCGGCCAGCTCGTACAGGAACTGACCCTCCGTCAGCTCATCGCCAGGCCAGGAGATGAGTGCCGCGATGTTCTCCAGGGCCAGCGGCACCGGCAGGACCGCCTGGGCGATGCGGACGTTCTCGCACAAGACGTCCAGTGCGTCCCGGGTGCGCGGGACCGGAAGCAGATGGCCCGCCTCCAGCGCCGGCGACGCCGTCAGGGGACCGCCCGCTCGTACGAACGCGATGTGCTCCGTGACGAGGGGTGCCCCCAGGGCCTCCGCTCGCTCGGCGAGTGCGTGCAGCCGGGTCTCGTCGGGACGGTCCGTACCGCCGAGGCCGAGCGAGACGCCGTGCGGTACGACCGTGACGCCCCGCTCGCGCAGCCGCGTCAGCGACTCGGGGAGGTGCCCGGGGCAGATGTTTTCGGCGACGACCTCGACCCAGTCGATCCCGGTGCCGGTCCCGATCCCGGTCCCGATCCCGGTCCCGGTGCCGATCCCGGTGCCGGTGCCGATCCCGGTGCCGGTGCTGCTTCCGCTCTCGCCCCCGGTCCTGTTCTCGTTCTCGCTCCCGGTCCCGGCCATGCGCTCCACGGCGTCGGCGATCTCCGGCCGCCATCCGATACCCGTCCCCAGCTGCTTCATCCTCGTCCCCTCCTCTTCGATTTCGATCACGCCGGTCACGGCTTCACCAAGACCCTGTGGGGCATCTCCGTACGGCGGACCTGGGTTCCGGCGTGACGGAGTCATGACCGTGACGGAGTCATGACCCCGGCTGCCCCGGCCGAACCCCTGGGAGGGGACCTTCAGAGCAATATTTGAGCTTGCGGCCTGAGTGGCGGACAGCGGTACTTCGCCCGGTCGGCGGTGCTGTGGACGCCCGTTGCCCTGAGAGGGTGTGCCCGTTCCGAAGGCGCCGAAGGCCGGTGACCGTCGTCCCGTGTCGGTCACCGGCGGAGCAAGGGGCAAGGGGGCAAGGGGGCGAGCAGGCGAGAGGCGCGGTTCGCGGGGCGAGGGCCTGTCGGCCGCTGCCCCGTACGGCTCACGTCCGGCGCCATGGCCCCGTCACGGCGAATGTCGTGCCCGGCGTGTAGCAGTTGACGTACATCGTCTCGCCGTCCGGGGAGAAGGTGACGCCCGCGAACTCGCCCCCCTTCGGCTTCTCCTCGGTGCCACCCGCCGAGAGGGGGGTACCTCCCGATCGTGGGGGTCCCCCCTGTTCGTGAGTGTCCCCCCTGTTCGTGGGGGTTCCCCCTGTTCGTGGGGGTTCCCCCTGTTCGTGGGGGTCCCCCCTGTTCGAGCGAAGCCGAGAGCTTGGGGGAGAAGCCGAGAGCTTGGGGGAGAAGCCGGGAGTGGGGGAGGCCGAGGTGAGCGCCTGGGCGTTGCGGGCCATCGCGTAGACCTCGCCGCGCCGGGTCACGCCGTAGACGTGCTGGGCGCCGTCGCCGTCCTCGCAGACCATCAGGCCGCCGCTGGGGGCGAGGCAGATGTTGTCGGGGGACTCGCCGGGGAGCTGGACGTCCGTGTCGGGGCCGAAGACGATCACCAGGGTGAGGCGGCCGCCGCTCCGGGTCGTAGCGCCAGATCTGGCCGTAGTGGTCGGCGGCCGAGCCCTCCGCGCTGCGGGCGAAGGACGGAGACGAAGTACACGCTCCGGCCGCCCCAGTAGCAGCCCTCCAGCTTCTGCGCGTGCGTGATGCCCTTCGGGCCGAAGTCCTGGAGGCGGATGGGGGTCTGGGCGGCGAGCGGATCCGGGACGTCCACCCACTCGATGCCGTCGAAGGTCGCGCCGGTCTCCTGGATCGAGGACAGGTCGGGTACGCCGGGCACGCGCATCGCCTGGAGCCGGCCGCCCGCGCGCAGCGAACCGCGTGCCGCCCTCGCGGCTTGTCGGGCAGGAAGCGGTAGAAGAGGCCGAAGGGCTTCTCGAAGGCGTCCTCGGTCTCGTAGACGACGCCGCGGCGCGGGTCGACGGCGATCGCCTCGTGCTGGAAGCGGCCCATCGCGGTGAGCGGTACGGCGCCCGTGCGGTGCGGATCGGCCGGGTCGACCTCGAAGATGAAGCCGTGGTCCTTGGTGTAGCCGTTCGTGCCGGCCTTGTCCTCGGTCTCCTCGCAGGTCAGCCAGGTGCCCCAAGGGGTGCGGCCCGCCCGCGCAGTTGACGGCGGTACCGGCGATCGCGACCCGTTCGGAGAGGACGTTGTCCGCGGCCGTCGAGTGTCAGGGCCGTACAGCCGCCCTTGCCCATCGGGTCGTACGTGAGGCCCTTGACGGTCGGGACGGCGATCCTGCCGTTGTGGCGGTTCTCGTGGTTGCGGACCAGGTGGACGCGGCCGTGGCTGCCGCGCGAAGGCGGCCATGCCGTCGTGGTTGCTGGGCACCCGGCCCTCGCCGGAGCGGGAGCGGGTCGCCCTCGCGGGACAGCACCTTGTAGCGGAAACCCTTCGGCAGGTCGAGCAGACCGTCCGGGTCGGGGACCAGCGGGCCGTAGCCGAAGTGGCCGAGGCCCTGCGCGGTGGCCGTGCCCGCGAAGAGCTCGGAGAGGGCGCCGGAGAACGCGATGCCCGCTCCTACGGCACCGGAGCGGGCGATCACTTGACGTCGGGTCACTGACATGGAGAAACCTTCCTGCTGGCGGACAGGACGTGACCCGCCTGTGTGTATCACGCGGTTCCGGTCGCCGGAATCACGCGCGGGGAAGGTGTCACCCGGGACGTGGTGACGTCACTCTGTCAGCGGTGGGCGGCAGGGGAGCCGCTTCGGGCGCCTGTGTGTCGGTTGCCTGTGTGTCGGTTGCCCGTGGGGCAGATGCCTGTGTGTCGGTTGCCTGTGTGTCGGTTGCCCGTGGGGCAGATGCCTGTGTGTTGGTTGCCCGTGTGGTGGTTGCCTGTGCGGCGGCTGGCCGGACTTCGGGGGACTGCTCGGCTTGTGGCTGTTCTGGACGTGGCTGTTCTGGACGTGGCTGCTCTGAGTGTGGCTGCTCTGTGTGTGCCCGTTCCAGGAACCGCAGCAGTTCCACCGGGAAGGGCAGGACGAGCGTGGAGTTCTTCTCGGCCGCGACCGCGACTACCGTCTGCAGCAGCCGGAGCTGGAGTGCGGAAGGGGTCTCGGACATCTGCTGGGCCGCCTCGGCGAGCTTCTTCGACGCCTGCAGTTCCGCGTCCGCGTTGATGATGCGGGCCCGGCGCTCGCGGTCGGCCTCCGCCTGGCGGGCCATCGAGCGCTTCATGGTGTCCGGCAGTGAGACGTCCTTGATCTCGACGCGGTCGATCTGCACACCCCAGCCCACGGCCGGGCTGTCGATCATCAGCTCCAGCCCCTGGTTGAGTTTCTCGCGGTTGGAGAGGAGATCGTCGAGATCGCTCTTGCCGATGATCGAACGGAGGGAGGTCTGGGCCATCTGAGAGACGGCGAAGCGGTAGTCCTCGACGTTGATGATCGCGCTGGCCGCGTCGACCACCTTGAAGTACACGACCGCGTCGACCCGTACCGTCACGTTGTCCCGTGTGATGCCCTCCTGCGCGGGCACCGGCAGCGTCACGATCTGCAGGTTGACCTTGCGGAGCCGGTCGATGCCGGGGATCACCATGGTGAAACCGGGCGGACGTGTATCCCCCAGCAGCCGCCCGAGCCGGAAGACCACGCCGCGTTCGTACTGTTTGACGATGCGCGCCGCCGCCGCGACGTATGCGGCTGAGGCGCAGCCCAGCGTCACAGCCGCCGTTACCAGCGCCTCGATCATGACGACCGCCTTTCGAGCCGTCGCGTGTTGCCCCAAATACCACGATATGCCTGGGGCGGCTTCGCGGTCGATATAGCCGTCGATGCTCCGCGGGTGCGGGTGCGGGTGCGGGTGCGGGTGCGGGTGCGGGTGCGGGTGCGGGGGGTGTGCCCCGTGTCCCTTCGGGGCGCAACCCCGTACGGGGCCGCCGACGGCGCGACCTGTCACTGTCGCGCCGCCGACAGCCCCGTACCTCGGACCGTCCTGGTTCGGACCGTCCTGGTTCGGACCGTCCCGGTTCAGACCGTCCCGGTCACGAGACGCCTGACGTCATCCTCACCGGCTCGGTGTCCGGTGCGCTGTGCCGCTGGGCCCAGTTCTCCAGGGCCGTACGGCAGGCGTGGTCGAGGTGGTGCAGGCCGGAGAGGTCCAGCTCGATGGGGCGGTCCTGGGGCAGGGCCTCCAGGTTGTCGAGGATCTTCGGCAGCCGCAGGAAGGTCGCGTTGCCGGACAGATACGCCTGGATGGGACCCGCGCCCTTGTCTATGACCTCCAGCTTGATGTGCGAGGCCTCCCAGGCGGTCTTGGCCACGGACAGGGCCAGACCGATCAGTACGCCCTCGAACATGTTCACCGCGACGATCGCCACCGCCGTGACCACGAGGATCAGCGCCTCGCCGCGGTGGTCCCGCCACAGCGACACGATCTCCCGGAACGGGATCAGCTTCCAGCCCGCGTGGACGAGGATGCCGGCGAGGGCGGGCAGCGGGATGAGCGCCAGCGCGGCCGGCAGCAGTGCCGCGAACAGCAGCAGCCACACGCCGTGCAGCACCCGGGAGGCCTTGGTCTTCGCGCCCGCCTGGAGGTTGGCCGAGCTGCGGACGATGACCGCGGTCATCGGCAGCGCGCCCAGCGCACCGCACACCGCGTTGCCCGCGCCCTGCGCCATCAGCTCCTTGTCGTACTCGGTGCGCGGCCCGTCGTGCAGCCGGTCCACCGCCGCCGCGCTGAACAGCGACTCGGCGGAGGCGATCAGCGTGAACGCGAGGATGGTGCCGAGGATGCCGATGTTCGCCAGCTCGCCGAAGGCGTCGAGGCCGGGCGGCTGGATGGAGCCCAGCAGGCCCTTCACCTCGACGGTGGCCACCGGGAGGTTGAACGCGAGCGTGGCCAGCGTGGCGAGGACCACCGCGGCGAGCGCGCCCGGCACCGTCTGCACCTTCTTCGGCAGCCGCTTCCACAGCACCAGCACGGCGATGGTGCCCGCGCCGACCGCGAGCGAGGCCAGTGCGGTCGTGCTGCCGAGCGCGTCGACGGCCGCCCCGGGCAGCCCGGTGATCTTGCCGAGCCCGGAGGCGGGGGCCTTCAGCCCGGCCGCCGCGTACAGCTGGCCCGGCGATGATGACGAGCCCGATACCGGCCAGCATGCCCTCGACGACGGACACGGAGATCGCCCGGAACCAGCGGCCCAGCTTCAGGGCGCCCATGGCGAGTTGGAGCAGCGCCGGCGGCCAGCACGATGACCCCGAGCGCGGGCAGGCCGAACTCGCGGACCGCCTCGAAGACCAGCACGGTCAGCCCGGCGGCCGGCCCGGACACCTGGAGGCTGCTGCCGGGCATGAGACCGGCGACGATGCCGCCCACGATGCCGGTGACCAGGCCGAGTTCGGCCGGTACGCCGGAGGCGACGGCGACGCCCACGCACAGCGGCAGGGCGACGAGGAACACGACGAGTGAGGCGGCGAAGTCCTGCCGCAGATAGGGGAACTTGGTCATCGGAGTCATCGGATCAGGGACCTTGGTCATGGCGGCGCTCACAGGGACTCGAAGGTGTCGGTGGCCGCGCGGTGTTCGCGTACGGCGCCGGTGTGCACCTCGTAGTACCAGCCGCGCAGCCGCAGCTGACCGGCCGCCAGGCGCTGCTCGACGCACGGGTAGGAGCGCAGCCGCAGCAGCTGCGCCAGCACGTGGTGCTGCACGGCCTCGGCGACCGTCGGGTCGGCCGCGTCGGCCGACCTCGGTTCGTCGCGCGGCGTGCGTCGAGCCAGTCCCGTACGGCGGGTACGGCGGTCAGGTCGTCGCCGCGCACCAGCGCGCCGACGGCGCCGCAGTGCGAGTGGCCGCAGACCACGATGTCGCTTCACACCGAGGACCTCCACGGCGTACTCGATGGTGGCGGCCTCACCGGTGGGGCGGCCGGAGGCGTACGGGGGGACGATGTTGCCCGCGGTGCGCAGCTCGAAGAGCTCGCCGGGGCGGGCGCCCGTGATCAGGGCCGGGACGACCCGGGAGTCGGAGCAGGTGATGAACAGGACCTGGGGAGACTGGCCTTCGGCCAGCCCGGCGAACTCCTCAGGGCGTTGTCCGAATGTGCGGGCGTTGTCGATGAGGGGCTGCATGGTGTGGTAACTCCTCCTGGCGCGCCATGGCGGCGCGTCGGGGTGGACAAGACAGAGTGTGTGACGAGACAGAGTGGGTGTGGGGTGGACTCTGCTGCTCAGCAGGGCTCAGCAGCGGAAGACCTGGAGGGCGGTCGGCGTGTGGGCCGTTTGTGATCTCTCCGCGCGGTGGTGCCGGGCGGCGGGCGCGACCGGATCGTGAGCAGTCGCCGCGTTCTCCCCCTGCGACGGGCGCTCGGGTGCCTGGGGCACCGCGTGGGTCGTGCGATGCCGGTTGCGGGTGGGAAGGAAGGCGATCGGGTTCTCCGCGTCGCCGCGCTCGTGATGAGTGACGACCTCGTCGCGTACCGCCTTGCCCGGGAGTCCGTGTCCGGGCTCGCTGTTGGCCTCGGCCTGACGCGGTGTGTTCGTGGAGGCGAAGGAGGTCGTAGGCGTGAAGGAGGCCGTAGGCGCGAGGGATGTCGTGGCTGCGAAGGAAGTCGTGGCCGCGAGGGAGGTCGTGGCCGCGAAGACGGGAAGGCAGAGCAGGGCAGCGGCGAGGAACGCGATCACGTTCCGGGCCGTCGTACCTCGTAGCATGTGCCTTCCCCCAAGTAGTTGGCGGTCTCCAGGGCTTTCAGGGCCCCTAGGGTGCGTCAACAGATGGTCAACAGCGGGTCAAGAAGAACATTAGCCCAGCGAAGTTGCTGGGAAGGTTAACGGAGCGTTTCATGCTGAAGAGGGCCTGAAAGCGGGGCCAGAATGGCGTGAAATGGCTCTTGACCTGGGGGAGTTCAGGGGCTTGTGGGGCGAGGTGTGGGGGCGCCCGTTCACTCTCTGTGGCTCTGTGGCTCTGTGACGCGTCACTTTCTGGGCGTCCGTTCCCTCGGTGCGCGGCCAATACCCCGTTGCGGGACGCGCTTCTCAGCGGGTGGCCCGTGCCCGGTTGCGGGATGTGTCTCTCGGCGGGTGGCCAGTGCCCCGTTGCCGGATGCGTCCCTCAGTGCGTGGCCAGTACCCCGTTGCGGGACGCCTCTCTCAGTGCTCGACGAGTCCCTTGGCGTCCCGTGCGAGGGCGGTGAGGCGCGAGATGGCGCGGAAGTACTTCTTGCGGTAGCCGCCGTTCAGCATCTCCTCGCTGAACAGCTGGTCGAACGGCAACCCCGAGGCGAGGACGGGCACTTCACGGTCGTACAGCCGGTCGGCGAGCACGACGAGCCGCAGGGCGGTCGACTGGTCCGGGACCGGCTGCACATCGGTCAGGCACACGGCTTTCAGACCGTCCGTCAGAGCGCCGTACCGGCTCGGGTGGACGCGCGCCAGGTGGCCGAGCAGCTGCGGGAAGTCGTCGAGCGAGGCGCCTTCGGTGGCGTACGCGGCCTTGGTGACCTGCTCGTCGGAGTACGGCGCCGGAGCCTCGGGCAGCCCGCGGTGGCGGTAGTCCTCGCCGTCGATGCGCAGCGTACGGAAGTGCGCGGACAGGCCCTGGATCTCGCGCAGGAAGTCGGCCGCCGCGAACCGGCCCTCGCCGAGCTTGCCCGGCAGCGTGTTCGAGGTGGCGGCGAGCGCCACGCCCGCGTCGACGAGCTTGCCGAGCAGGGTCGAGACGAGGACGGTGTCGCCCGGGTCGTCCAGCTCGAACTCGTCGATGCACAGCAGCCGGTGCCCGGCGAGGGTCCGCACGGTCTGCTGGAAGCCGAGGGCGCCGACCAGGTTCGTCAGCTCCACGAACGTGCCGAAGGCCTTCCGCGCGGGCTCGGCCGGGGTCGCGTGCCAGAGGGAGGCCAGCAGGTGCGTCTTGCCGACGCCGTAGCCGCCGTCGAGGTAGACGCCGCGCGGGCCGGCGGGGGCCCCGGGGATGTCCTGGCCTTGCCGAAGCCGAAGAACCTCTCTGCCGGCCGAGTTCTTGCCTGGCGAGTTCTTGCCGGGCGAGCCGCCCGCGTGCGCGCTGCCGAGTCCCGCCGCGAAGCCGCTCAGCACCCGGACGGCCTCGGTCTGGCTGGGCTGGTTCGGATCCGGGAGTACGTGGCGAAACGCACCGAGTCGAACCGCGGCGGCGGCACCATCTCGGCGACCAGCCGGTCCGCGGGAACGTGCGGCTCGCGGGCGCACAGGGACAGCGGGGCCGCTTCGGGCAGGCGACCGATTCCGGGCGCGGCGGCAGAGGATGACGACACGCTTACCGAGTCTAAGGGCCGTGCCACACTGCACGACATGCGACGCCTGTTCCCTGTGACCGAACAAACTGTGACCGAACAAGCGCAGTCCCTCGCGGGGCTCGAGGACCGCGAGTGGGGGCACAAGGACCGCGAGTGGGGGCTCGACGAGCTGGCCGACGCGTACGCCTACCCCTCGGTGCCCGGGCGGCACGTGAACCGTGGCTGCGCGCCAACATGGTGTCCACCCTTGACGGCGCCGCCCAGCACGACGGGCGCTCCCAGCCGATCTCCACCGCGGCCGACATGCGGATCTTCGGCACGCTGCGGGGGCTCGCGGACGTGGTGATCGTGGGCGCCGAGACGGTACGCGCAGGAGGGGTACCGGCCGCCGCGCGCGCGCGAGGACTTCGCGCGCGCGCGGGCAGGCCGCCGGACAGGGCCCCGCGCCCGCCATCGCCGTGGTGAGCGCCAGCCTGGAGCTGGACTTCTCGCTCCCGCTGTTCACCTCGCCCCTGGTGCCCACGCTCGCTGCTGACCGGAGCCGCCGCAGCCCCCGACCGGATGGCGGCCGCCGAGCAGGCCGGCGCGCAGGTCGTGATCGCCGGGGACGGTGTGGGAGTGGACCCGGCCCGGGCCGTACGCGCCCTCGCCGACCTGCGGCCACACCCGGCTGCTCACCGAGGGCGGCCCGCGGCTGCTGGGGCAGCTGGTGGCGGCCGGCGTGCTGGACGAGCTGTGCCTGACCGTCGCCCCGGTACTCACGGCGGGGGACGCGCAGCGCATCGCCGGGGGCCCCTCCGTCGCCGTGCCCCAGCAGTTCGCACTGGTGTCCCTGCTGGAGGAGGCCGGGTTCCTGTTCAGTCGTTACCTTCGAACCTGAAGGACAGCCGAACCAGAAGAGGGCAGAAGAAGGCAAGAAGAGGGCCCCAGAAGGCAAGAAGAGGGCAGCAGGGGGCAGGAGACGCGCGAGGCACGAGGGCAGAAGAGGGAGCAGGGGCAGCACACTCGCAGTCCCCGGAGAAATGAGGGTCCGCGCGGTCCTCGGAGGAGAAGGGCTCCTGTCGTGTTCACGAGCGTATTGATGATCGAGAAGGCCCTGACGTCCGCCGATGTGGAGTTCCTCACCGGGTTGCACGGCGACGAGCCGGTCTTCTTCCACGTGCTGCTCCAGCCCCGCGGCAACCAGGCGGACCGGCTGCTGCGGGCCATCGACGACCTCGCCCTCGGCGAGCTGGACGAGGCCGCCCGCGAGCGCGAGACCCCGGAGGGCGAGGCGGCGCGGGAGCCCGGGGAGCGGGCCCTGGAAGTGTCCCTGCAGGCGCTGCGGGGGGCGGGCAGGGAGGCCGAGGGGCAGCCTCATCGAGGACCATCCGCTGGACGCGCTGAAGTCCCTGGTCGACGAGATCGACGCCGACGAGGTGATCGTGCTGACCGACCCCCACTACGTGGAGGAGTTCTTCCACCGGGACTGGGCGTCGCGGGCGCGGCACAAGGTGGGGGTGCCGGTGCTGAAGCTGTTCTCGCACAGCAAGGCGTAGTCCGGCGGCAGGGGTAGTTCGGCGGCAGGGTGTAGTTCGCGGCGATATGTCCCGGCGCTACATCGCGGCGATACGCCCCGGCGACACATGAGCGGCGCGGCCACCCCGGGCGTCCCACGCCCCTTTTCGGGGCGCTGTCCCACCTCGTTTTCGGGCAGGGTGCCCGGTCGTTCAGGGCCGGGGTGAATGCCCGCTCCCGCGGAGCGGGGCAGGGACAGCCGGACCGCCGCCAGGGCGGTCCGGCGTCTCGCCCCCGGTGACAGCGCGCCGCACAACGGAGACCAGCCAGGAGTTCAGGGAACGGTCGTCGGTGGCGGCAGCGGCCACGGCCTGTTCGTGCAGATCGTCGGGGAGTCTCAGGTTCACATGCTTCACAGGACCATTCTTGAGCTAAAATGGACCTATGGCAAGGTTCCGCATGTACCCCACGAGCGAGCAGGAGCAGCAGATGCTGCTGCACTGCGCGCACGCCCGGTACGTATGGAACCTCGCCGTCGAGCAGCACGCGCACTGGCAGCCCGGCCGCAAGCCCGCCCCCGGCTTCGCCGAGCAGTGCCGCCAGCTCACCGAAGCCCGCCGCGAGAACGCATGGCTGGGCGAAGGGAACGCTGATGTGCAGCAGCAGGCCCTGAAGGACTTCGCCCAGGCCAAGAACGCCCCGCTTCACCTCCGGGTTCGGCGAGCCGACCTGGCGCCAAAAGTTCCGGCACGAGGGCTTCCGCGTCATCGGCACCGACCGCCTCCCCGAGTACGAGGCAGACGGCAGCCCGAAGCTGAACGCCAAGACCGGCAAGCAGGTCATGGGCCGCTCCGTGGTGGTGCAAAAACTCAACCGGCGGTGGGCGCAGGTGAAGGTGCCCGGCTGCGGCTGGGTCCGCTTCCGCCTCACCCGCCCCGAACTCCCGGCCGCGAAGACGTTCCGCGTCACCTACCGCAACGGGCAGTGGCACCTCGCCTTCGCCGTCCTCCCCGAGCCGGTCGACGCGCCCGGCACGGGCGAGGTGATCGGCATCGACCGGGGCGTGACGATCACCGCTGCCCTCTCCGACGGGCGGAAGCTGAACTGCCCGCAGCTCACCGTCAAGGAGCGGGCACAGATCCGCAAGCACCAGCGGCGGGCTGCCCGCGCCCCCAAGGGCAGCGAAGCCAAGGCCGCCGAGTACGCCAAGGCCGCCCGGCTCAAGGCCCGCGAGGCCAACCGGCGCAAGGACTGGTGCGAGAAGACCTCAACGATGCTCGCCCGCTCCTACGACCTGGTGCGGTTCGAGAAGCTGAATGTCAAGAACATGACCCGCTCGGCGAAGGAGACGGTCGCGCAACCCGGTAAGAACGTCCGGCAGAAGGCCGGGCTGAACCGGGGCATCCTCGCGCAGGGCTGGGGGCTGCTCCGGCAGCGCACGGAGCGCAAGGCTCCGGGCCGGGTCGAGGACGTCCCGGCCCCGTTCACGTCTCTGCGGTGCAGTGTCTGCGAATGGATCGAGAAGAAGTCGCGCAAGAGCCAAGCCGACTTCGTCTGTGTGTCCTGTGGGTTCACCTGCAACGCGGATACCAATGCAGCAGTTAATGTCGCGGCAGGACAGGGCGGGATTCCCCGTCCCCGGCGCTCAGCCGGTGCCGGAGGGGTGACAGCGGCCACCGGCCGTTCGAGCGCCCGTGAACCTCAACCCACCCGGGTTGGAATCCCCCTCTCTTGAAGAGGGGGAGGATGTCAAAGCAGCGAATAGGCTGGGGACGCGCTCTCGCCAAGAGGGCGCTCATCGCCGTACGGATCTTGGGAGAAACGCGCATGGCACCCGGCCTTCCTACCGCCATGGACCGACCGCACTTCATCGGCATCGGCGGAGCCGGGATGTCGGGCATCGCGAAGATCCTCGCGCAGCGCGGGGCCAAGGTGGCGGGCAGTGACGCCAGGGAGTCCGCGACCGCCGAGGCGCTGCGCGCGCTGGGCGCGACCGTGCACATCGGGCACGCCGCCGAGCACCTGGCCGACGACGCCACCTGCGTGGTCGTCTCCTAGCGCGATCCGCGCCGACAACCCGGAGCTGGCCCGCGCCGCCGAGCTGCGGCATCCCCGTCGTCCACCGCTCCGACGCGCTGGCCGCGCCTGATGGACGGCCTGCGCCCGATCGCCGTCGCGGGCACCCACGGCAAGACGACGACGACCTCGATGCTCGCGGTCTCCCTGACGGAGCTGGGCCTGGACCCCTCGTACGCGATCGGCGGCGACCTCGACGCCCCCGGCTCGAACGCCCTGCACGGCGACGGCGAGATCTTCGTCGCCGAGGCGGACGAGAGCGACCGCAGCTTCCACAAGTACGCCCCCGAGGTCGCGATCGTCCTCAACGTGGAGCTCGACCACCACGCCAACTACGCCTCCATGGACGAGATCTACGAGTCCTTCGAGACGTTCGTCGGACCGGATCGTCCCCGGCGGCACGCTGGTGATCTCCGCCGACCAGGAGGGCGCGCGGGAGCTGACCCGGCGGCTGTCGGGCGGCCTGCGGGCTCGGTGAGGTCGGTGACGTACGGCGAGGCGGAGGACGCCGACGTACGGGTCCTCACGGTCGTCCCGCAGGGCCTGACCAGCGAGGTCACCGTCGCTCCTCGGACGGCGCAGGAGCTCACCTTCACCGTCTCGGTCCCCGGCCGCCACTACGCGCACAACGCGGTCGCCGCGCTCGCCGCGGGCGTCGGCGCTCGGCGTCCCCGCCGCACGAGCTGGCCCCCGCGCTCGGCAGCGTACACCGGGGTCAAGCGCCGCCTCCAGCTCAAGGGCGAGGCGGCCGGCGTCCAGGTCATCGACTCCTACGCGCACCACCCGACCGAGATGACCGCCGACCTGGAGGCGATGCGCGGCGGCCGCCGGCGACTCCCGCATCCTCGTCCTCTTCCAGCCGCACCTCTTCTCCCGCACCCAGGAGCTGGGCAAGGAGATGGGCCAGGCCCTGGCCCTGGCCGACGCCTCGGTCGTCCTCGACATCTACCCGGCCCGCGAGGACCCGATCCCCGGTGTCACCAGCGAGCTGATCATCGAGGCGGCGCGGGCCGCGGGCGCGGACGTGACAGCGGTCCACGACAAGGCCGGCGGCACCGGCGGTGGTCGCGGGAATGGCGAAGCCGGGCGATCTCGTTCTCACCATGGGCGCGGGCGATGTCACCGACCTCGGCCCGCTGATCCTGGACCATCTCGGCCAGCGGAAATACGGGCAGCGGAAATAGGGCAGCGGAAATAAGGGGCTGAGCCTTCATGTCGTACGACGTCGAAAAGCCGGACGAGCAGTGGCGCGCGGAGCTGACCCCGGCCGAGTACGCGGTTCTGCGCCAGGCCGGCACGGAGCCCGCCTTCACCGGTGAGTACACCGACACCAAGACCAAGGGCGTCTACTCCTGCCGCGCCTGCGGCGCCGAACTCTTCACGCTCGGACGACCAAGTTCGACGTCCCACTGCGGCTGGCCGAGCTTCTACGACCCGAGGGACTCGGACGCCGTGGAGCTGCTCGAGGACCGCTCCCACGGCATGGTGCGCACAGAGGTACGGTGCGCCCGCTGCGGGTCGCATCTGGGGCACGTCTTCGAGGGCGAGGGCTATCCGACGCCGACGGACCAGCGGTACTGCATCAACTCGATCTCCTTGCGCTTGACTCCTGAGGACAGCTGAGTCGCCGGGTCAACGAATGCACCGCTCTTTCACTCGATGAGCTGGAGATATAAGGATTTCCTTTTCATGTCGTGCGCCGTACGCTGGGATCCGGAGCATGAACTGGGAGATCAATCTCCATCCAGCGGTGGAGCTGTGGCTGCTGAAGCTGGCAGAGGAGGATCCGGTGAGCGCGGATCTGGTTGAGGCAGCGATCGACAACCTGGCGGAAAGCGGCCCGACCCTCGGGCGGCCGCTCGCGGACCGTGTTCACGGCAGTCACATCCACAACCTCAAGGAACTACGCCCGGCGAGCGCAGGCCGCACGGAAGTGCGCATCCTGTTTGTATTCGATCCCGAGCGTGAGGCGATTCTCCTTGTGGCGGGAGACAAGGCAGGCCGTTGGCATCAGTGGTATGTCGACGCGATCCCGCTTGCCGAGGCCCGCTATGACGCGTACTTGGCCGACGCACGGCGCACAGGAAAGGACGGGGCTGTCCGATGAGTGGGTACCGCAGCTGGTCTGAGGCGAAGCGCCGGGTGCGCGAAGCACGCCCCGAGATCTCCGACGCGGAGTGGGAGGAACGCAAGCAGGCGGCGCGGACCGCGACCGAGGCGTATGTGCTCGGATACCACCTGCGTGAGATCCGGGAGGAACAAGGCCTCACCCAGGCGCAGGTCGCGGCATCGGTGGGAATTTCTCAGGCCCGCGTGTCCCAGATCGAGCGGGGCGAGATCCACAATCTGGAGACGATGCGCACGTATGCCGCAGCGCTGGGCGCTCGTATCACGGTGTCGATTGAGTACGGCGACCGAACCATCGGTGCCGCTTAGAGGTCCTCGCAAAATCATGGCCAAGGGCCGTTTCCCGCACCTGGTAGGCAGGCGCAGCCGACGCGGCACGCGCGAGGCGATCAGCGCCACGAGTGTCAGACGGCCTTTCCGGGACGGCTGGTGCGGGGGCGTTCCCAGAGGCGGACCAAATGCGCGTGCAGGGCATCCTCGGCCTCCTCAGCAGTCAAGTGCCCTATGAGCACATGGCTGGTCAGGCCGTCCGCGAGGGCGAGCAGGGCCCGGGCCTCGCGCTGCGGATCGAGCGTCGCAGGGTCATCGTCGGCCGGGCCACTCTCGCTAGCCTCCGTGATGAGGCGGACGAGGAGGCCCTGGAGAGCCGCGTAACTGATTCTGAGTTTGGCGGCGAGTGGCTCGCTGACGGCGGCCTGGGCAACGAACGCGAGCCACACCCGTGCCTCGGCGCGGTGCTGTCTGCGGAGCAGGGCGATCTCGGTGGCCGCGTGATCCAAGGCGGTAGCGGCTGACTGGGCCGGGCTGCTGGACAGGCGGGCGCGTACACGTTCGGTGATGCGCTCGCCGACGTGGTCGACGGCGAACAGGAGCATCTCCTCCTTGTTGCGGAAGCAACGCTGAACGGCACCCAGGGAGACCTCCGCTCGGGTGGCGACGTCGCGCATGGTCACCCCCTCAGGTCCGTGCTTGTCAGCGAGGAGGCAGACGGCCTCGGCGATCCGTCGGCGTCGGCTCTCGTAGTCCACCTGCTTGGGCATGTTCGGGCATCTCCTTTTTCCAATACGAGCGTATCGCTGCTGGGTTATGGTTCCGACGCGAGCGCTTCGACACATGAAGGGGAAGGACAAGAATCGTGCGGGATGCCCTATGGAAGATGTCGGCCGCAGCCCAGGCGGAGGCAGTCCGGAATGGAGACGTATCGGCTGTCGAACTGGTCGACAGCCACCTGGATCGCATCGCCGACGTCAACCCGCAGGTCAACGCGGTCACGCAGCTGATGGCCGAGCGCGCCCGTGAAGCCGCGGCGCAGACGGATTTGCGCCGGGCCGCAGGCGAAGAGCTGGGGCCTCTGGCAGGGGTGCCGTTCACGGTGAAGGAGACCACCGCCGTCGAAGGTGTGCCGACCACGATGGGCATCGCGCGCTTCCGCGATCTGGTGGCGACGGCCGACGCCCCCCCGGTGGCCCGGCTGCGTGCCGCCGGAGCCATACCGATCGGGCACAGCAACATACCCACCCTGATCCTGGCCGGGATGCACACCCGCAGCGAACTGTTCGGCGACACCGTCAACCCGTGGGACCGGAGCCGGACTCCGGGAGGTTCCAGCGGCGGCGACGCAGTGGCCGTAGCCACCGGCATGGCCGCGCTCGGGCTCGGCAACGACTCCGGCGGATCAGTACGAATCCCGGCCTCGTTCTGCGGCGTGGCGGGACTGAAGCCCACCGCCGGGCGATTCCCCGCCGACCACCGTATTCTCGGCCCGGACGACCCAGGACCGGCCTCACAGATGCTGGTCACCGACGGGCCCCTGGCCCGCAGGATCGCCGACCTGCGGCTGGCATACGAGGCGCTGGCCGGGACCGACCCGCGCGACCCGCGGGCCGTACCAGTGCCCGTCCGTGGTGAGCCGCTGCCGGGACCGGTGAAGGTCGCGGTCGTCGCCGATCCCGGCGGCCACGGCGTCCACCCCACGGTCCGCGGTGCTGTCGCGGCCGCGGCTGACGCGCTGCGGGACGCCGGGTACGACGTGCGGGAGATGGCGGACGTTCCGCGGCTGGATGAGGCACTTGAGGCGTACCACCGGATCGTCGTGACCGAATTCGCCCCGACCTGGCCGGTGGTGCGGAAACTGCTCGGCGAGGGCGGAGATCGCTACATTGAGATGACGATGGAGAAGACCCCGCCCGCGACCGCAGCGGAGTTCATGCAGCTGATGGGGGTCTGGCTGGGCATCCGCCGCTCCTGGGCGGAGTTCCTCGACGAGTACCCGCTGCTGCTCGGGCCGGTGTTTACAGAGCCGGCCGTCGAGCCAGGGCTGGAGTCACGCGACCAGGCAGGACGGGAACGAGTCGGCTCGGGCATGCGCCTGTGCACGGTGACCAGCTTCGCGGGCGTACCCGGGGTCGCCGTACCGACCGGAGTGACCGACGGCCTGCCGTCCGGCGTGCAGATCGTCGGGCGCGCGTTCCGGGAGGACCTGTGCCTGGATGCTGCCCAGGAGGTCGAGGACCACCTCGGAGTGCTCACACCGATCGACCCTCGCCCGGAAGTCCCAGCGGCCGCGCGGTAGGCAGTGCTACGACACTCGGCAGCGAGACGGGCCCTCCTTTCTGGCCGAGTGTCGGCAAACGATCGTCTGCCGACACTCGGGACCGTGATCACGAACCCGCAGGTGGGAAGTGTCGGCAACCCGCGTCGGGAATCAACGGCTGCGCGGAGCTCGGTCCCGATCTCCTGCGCGGGTCTGACGGCGTCCATAGGCGCCTCCTGCCGAAGCTCGGCCTCTCCCTGGAGGACCGGGACGTCCCCGGCCCCTGGGGCAAGGAGCCGGAGGCCTTCACCGACGTCGTCCGCCTCGTTGAGGACGGCACGCCCCGGCACCTCCCGTAGAACCTGGCCCAGCCCCGGCGGGTCAGCTGGTCGCGGCGGACAGGAGCACGTCCACGAGCCTGTCCGCCGCGTCCGGCCGTCCGTGCGCCCGGGCTGCCTCCGCCATCCCCGCGCGCCGCGCCGGATCGGTGAGGAGTGGTCCGAGAGCGTTCCGCAGCCGGTCCGCGGTGACCTCACCCTCCAGGGCGACGGCCGCGCCGCTCGCCTCCAGGTGGCGGGCGTTGTGCGCCTGCTCGTTCCCCGCCGAGGAGGCGAGCGGCACGAACACGGCCGGCTTGCCGAGGGCGGTGAGCTCCGCGAGGGTGCCGGCACCGCTGCGGGAGACCACGACGTCGGCGAGCGCCAGGACGTCGGGGAGCTCCGGGCCGACGAACCCGGTGAGGTAGTACCGGCCCGCGAGCCCGGGCGGGAGCGCCGCCGCGCTCGCGCGCAGTGCCTCGACGTTCGCCGATCCGCACTGGTGCACCACGTTGGCGTACTCCAGGAGCCACGGGAGGGCGTCCCGCACGACGTTGTTGATCTGCTGCGCACCCTGAGCTCCGCCAGTGACGTAGAGCGTCGGGAGCTGCCGGTCGAAGCCACCGAGGCCGAGCGCGGCGACCGCCTTGTCCGCGTGCCCGCTCAGGACCTCCGGTCGCACCGGGTTCCCCGTCACGACGGCCGCGGACCGTACGGCCTCCGGCAGGAGCGGCAGTGTCGACTCCGAGGAGAGCGCGATCCGCGCCGCCGAGCCGGCCAGCTTCCGGTTCGCCAGCCCGAGCCGGACGGTCTGCTCGTGCAGCACCAGCGGGACCCGACACAGCCGGGCGGCGAGGCCGGCCGGGACAGCGACGTACCCGCCGGTCGCCAGCACGACGTCCGGCCGGAAGTCGCTCACCGTCTTGCGGGCCTGGGCGACACCGAGCGGCACCCGCGCCATGTCCTTGACGTTCGCCGGGCTGAGCATCTTGAGGGGGTTCGGGGACCGGCGGATCTTGCCCGTCGCGACCGTCGTGAACGCAATGCCCTCAGCGGGGGCGACGCGGGCCTCCAGCCCGTCGGGGGTACCGATCCAGAGGACGTCGAGCGCGCGGCCGTCGGCTGCCAGCCGGGCCTGCAGCGTACGGACCGCGGTCAAGGCCGGGTAGGTGTGGCCGCCGGTACCTCCCCCGGTGACGATGAGGCGGAAGGTGCTCGGCAGGCGGGAAGCAGGTTCAGTCACCCCGCGCACCCTAGTAGCTCCAGCCCGATCCGGGCGCACATCGGCCGGGCGGACATCGGCCGGGCGCACATCGGCCGGGCGCACATCGGCCGGGCGCACATCGGCCGGGCGGACGAGGAAGCGCGCACCCAGCAAACTGTAATTTTCAACTTGCTGGTTGCGAGCCGATGTTGGCAGGTGCCACAGTAGTCGTACGTATTTGTCCGGTGAACAAAGAGACGGGGCAGGTCCGTTGGGGGAGATGGAGCTGCGACGCCGGTCTCTTCACGGCGGGTTTCCGCGGGGCGTGGTGGGCTCGCGCTGTTCGCCGGGCGGCACGGGTGGTGTGGTACGGGCACCGTCCGTGGTGCGGCAACGGCACCGCTCGAGGTGCGAGGGCAGACGAAAGGCGAACGGCGATGGCTCCTCCCTCCCTCCCCCAGCCTTTGGGCCGACTGCCTGGCGAATCCCCGTCGTGGGACGACAGCCAGGCATGGGACGACAGCCAGGCATGGGACGACAGCCAGGCATGGGACAACGATCGATCCTGGGGTGACGACCGGCTGCCCGGAGCGCCGGCCCGGTCGCCCGGACATGACGGCCTCCGCAGACCCCGGCCCTCCCGCAGATCCGAGGTGTTCGTCCTGTCCGCCGCCCCGGCTTCGGTGGGGCTGGCCCGCAGGAACGTGCGGGAGCTGCTGAGTACATGGGGCGCGGCGCCCGAGCTGTGCGACGACACCGGGCTGGTGGTCTCCGAGCTCGTCACCAACGCGCTCACCCACACGGGGAGTGACCGCATCGTGTGCCGCGTGCGTGTCGCCGGAGGGCGGCTGCGCGTCGAGATCGAGGACCAGAATCGCGGCACGACGCTTCCGGAACAGCGGCAGCCGGACCCCGACGACCAGAACGGACGCGGGCTCATCCTGGTGGACGCGCTCACCAGCGACTGGGGAGCCGGCAACGGCGCCCACGGCTCAGGGTACGTCGTCTGGGCCGAACTGACCTGGAAGACAGCCTAGTTGGCCTTGGGTACCGCACGGGTCGCTCAGCTCGATCCCTTGATCTTCATCCCTTGATCTTCGCAGGGAATCCCGGCCTGGCAGGGAATCCCGGCCTGGCAGGGAATCCCGGCCTGCGGGCCGAGCGGGAATGCGAGGTGCGGGAACGCTTCGAACGCCTCGGCTCGGGCGGTGCGGCGGAGACGTTTCCGGGCTAGCCGTCTCTCCGCCCACCGCCCCTCTTCGCGCACCGCCCCTCTTCGCGCACCGCCCCTCTTCGCGCACCGCCCCTCTTCGCCCCTCTGCGCTCCTCCCCCTCTTCGTCCCTCTTCGATTACCCGCTGTAGGTTTGCATCGGGTAGTGTGCTGCGAGTTTGATGAAGCTGTTTTCTCTCTTCATTTCTCTCTTCTCATTCCTCTCTTCCTCTCAGGCTTCATCTCAGACTTCATTCCGGACTTCATTTCAGAAAGGCGGCACAGAAAGTGCACGACGAGGCGAGCAAGGGCAGTGGGTTGATCCGGGGTCGTTTCGGTGAGGGCATGTCCGAGGTGATGGAGCAGATCAATGCTTCCATCGGGTTCGATCAGCGCATGGCCATGCAGGATATCGACGGCTCGATCGCCCATGTCACGATGCTCTGCGAACAGGACATCATCTCCCAGGAGGACGCCACGGCGATCAAAGAAGGCTTGGAGGTGATTCGGTCCGAAATCACTTCCGGGAAGTTCACGTTCTCGGTGGAGCTGGAAGATATTCACATGAATATCGAGTCCCGGCTTCGCGAGCTCATCGGCGCTGCGGCTGGACGACTGCACACGGCCCGAAGCCGCAATGACCAGGTCGCCACCAGCTTCCGTCTCTGGGTGCGCGATGCGCATGACCGTGCGTTGCGTCTGGTCCAGCAGCTCATTGAGGTTCTGGTCGAGCAGGCTGGGCAGAACACGGCGACCATCATGCCGGGCTACACGCATCTGCAGAGCGCGCAGCCGGTGTCGTTCGGTCACCACCTGATGGCGTACGTCGAGATGTTCGGGCGCGATTACGGTCGTCTGCGTGACTCTCGCGAGCGTATGAACGAGTCTCCGCTCGGAGCGGCGGCGCTGGCCGGGACGTCATTCCCGATCGACCGCGAACTCACCGCGGAACTGCTGGGGTTTGCGCGACCGATGCGCAATTCGCTGGACGCGGTATCGGATCGGGACTTCGCCATCGAGTATCTCTCGGCCGCATCCATGGGCATGACGCATCTTTCGCGACTGGCTGAGGAGATCGTGCTGTGGATGTCGCCGCAGTTCAGTTTCATTGAGCTTTCGGATTCCTGGACGACCGGCTCCTCCATCATGCCGCAGAAGCGGAATCCCGATGCTGCCGAACTGATCCGGGGCAAGACCGGCCGTGTGCACGGCTCCCTGTTCGGCCTTCTGACGGTCATGAAGGCATTGCCGCTGACGTTTTCCAAGGACATGCAGGAAGACAAGGAGCGGACGTTCGACGGCGCGGACACCTTTGAGCTGTGTCTGAAGGCCATGACCGGCATGATCGGCGACATGAAGCCGCGCGTGAGCGAGATGCGGGCAGCGGCCGGCGCCGCCCATGCGACGGCGACCGATCTCGCCGACTGGCTGACGCGTGAGCTGGGCATGCCGTTCCGGGAAGCGCATCACATCACGGGCAGGTTGGTGCGGCTCGCGGATGATCGTGCGTCCAGCCTGGACGAGTTGACACTCCAGGAGATGCGGGAAGTCGACCCTCGTATCACCGCGGAGGTGTTCGCGGTTCTTGGTGTGGAGGACTCGGTGACCTCGCGCCGCAGTCTCGGCGGGACCTCCCCGGAGTGTGTGACCCGGCAGGTCGAGGAGTGGAGGGCACGTATCGAGCAGTTGCCCCTCACCTGATGACTTACCGCGAGCTCTTCGGGATCTGTTCACGCGATGGTGTGATCATGTGTGGCTCTACGGATGCCTGCCGCAGGCCACGGGTAGGGCCCGCGCATGACGCAGCCGTTCCGACTCCCGCACTTCTACATGCCGTACCCCGCCCGGCGGAACCCGCACCTTGACGAGGCACGTGCCCACTCGACCGAGTGGGCACGGACCATGGGCATGCTGGAGGGCTCCGGTATCTGGGAGCAGTCCGACCTCCAGGCGCATGACTACGGGCTGTTGTGCGCGTATACGCACCCCGACTGTGACAGCCCGGCGCTCTCGCTCATCACCGACTGGTACGTGTGGGTGTTCTTCTTCGACGATCACTTCCTGGAGACCTTCAAACGCAGCCAGGACCGCGCCGGCGGCAAGGCCTACCTGGACCGGTTGCCGCTCTTCATGCCGCTGGACCTCAAAACCCCCCTGCCCGAGCCGGAGAACCCCGTCGAGGCGGGCCTCGCGGATCTGTGGACGCGCACGGTGCCGTCGATGTCGATGGACTGGCGCAGGCGCTTCGCACTCGCCACCGAGCACCTGCTGAACGAATCGCTCTGGGAGCTCTCCAACATCAACGAGGGGCGGATCGCCAACCCCGTCGAGTACATCGAGATGCGCCGCAAGGTGGGCGGCGCCCCCTGGTCCGCGGGCCTCGTCGAGTACGCGACCGCCGAAGTCCCCGCCTGCGCCGCGGAGTCGAGGCCGCTGCGGGTACTGATGGAGACGTTCTCGGACGCCGTCCACCTGCGCAACGACCTGTTCTCCTACCAGCGGGAGGTCGAGGACGAGGGCGAGCTCAGCAACGGCGTTCTCGTCCTGGAGACCTTCTTCGGCTGTACGACCCAGGAGGCGGCCGAGACCGTCAACGACATCCTGACCTCCCGGCTCCACCAGTTCGAGCACACGGCACTCACCGAAGTCCCCGCGCTGGCCCTGGAGAAGGGGCTCGCCCCGCAGGAGGTCGCCGCGGTCGCCGCGTATACGAAGGGCCTGCAGGACTGGCAGTCGGGCGGCCACGAGTGGCACATGCGGTCCAGCCGCTACATGAACGACAGCGTCACCCGCGGGCCTCTGGATCTCGGCGGCGCGGCGCTCTCAGACCAGGTGCTCTCAGACCCGGTGTTCTCAGACCAGGCGCTCTCGGGCCAGGTGCTCTCGGGCCCGGCGCTCATCCGTCGCGCCGGGTTCGGCACCTCGGCCGCCGACATGGGCGCGCTGCTCGCCGAGGCCGCGGCGCAGCGGCTGCGGTCGTACGCCCACGTGCCGTTCCAGAAGGTCGGCCCGTCTCTCCTGCCGGACTTCTTCATGCCGTTCCCGCTCAGCCTCAACCCGGACCTCGAGGGGGCCCGCCAGCGTCTCCTGCCCTGGGTGCAGCGCATGGGCATGCTCAGCGAGGGTGTCTGGGACGAGGACAAGCTCACCGCCTACGACCTGCCCCTGTGCTCGGCGGGCCTGGACCCGGACGGCACCCCCGAGGCGCTCGACCTCAGCTCCCGGTGGCTGGCCTGGGGGACGTACGCCGACGACTACTACCCGCTCGTCTTCGGCCACCGCCGCGACCTCGCCGCCGCCAAGCTGTGCACCGAGCGCCTCTCCGCCTGTATGCCCGTCGGCGGCGAGGCGCCCCTTGCGCCCGCGAACGCCATGGAGCGCGGCCTCACCGACCTCTGGCAGCGCACGACAGCCGACATGAGCGACGCCGAGCGCCGCGCCATGAAGGCGGCGGTGGACGTGATGACCGAGAGCTGGCTGTGGGAGCTGGCCAACCAGATCCACAACCGTGTCCCCGACCCGGTCGACTACCTGGAGATGCGCCGCGCCACGTTCGGCGCGGACCTCACACTCCGCCTGTGCCGCATGGGCCACGGCCCCGCCGTACCGCCGGAGGTCTACCGCAGCGGCCCGGTCCGCTCCCTGGAGAACGCCGCCGTTGACTACGCGAGCCTCCTGAACGACTGCTTCTCATACCAGAAGGAGATCGAGTACGAGGGAGAGATCCACAACGGCATCCTCGTCGTACAGAACTTCTTCGGCTGCGACTACCCGACCGCGCTCGGCGTCATCCACGACCTGATGACCCAGCGCATGCAGCAGTTCCAGCATGTGACGCAGCACGAACTCCCCGTCGTCTACGAGGACTTCAGCCTCTCGGACGAGGCCCGCGCGACCATGGAGGGCTACGTGGCCGACCTGCGGAACTGGCTGTCCGGCATCCTGAACTGGCACCGCATGGTCCACCGCTACGACGCGGAATCCCTCGCCCGCCGGACCCACGGCTTCCTCCCGGACCGGGCACCGTCACAGCCGTTCACGTCACAGCCGTTCACGTCACAGCCGTTCACGTCACGGCCGTTCATGTGGGGGCCGGAGCCGGTGGCGCGCTGAGGGCCAGGGGCAAGCGTGTCAGGGTCAGTCCTGCGTCAGTACCACGCACGACTCACCCGGCACGCTCAGCACCCCGTCCGCCCCCGGCGCCTCCACCGGCTCCCAGGCCGCCAGCACGCGCGCCTGGCGCCTGCCGAGGGGGATCGCGGCCGGCTCCTTGCCGAGGTTGACCGCCACCCGGACGTCGCCGCGGCGGAAGGCGAGCCAGCGGGCCGCCTCGTCGTAGGCGACCTTGACGTCGGAGAGGTCGGGGTCCGGGAGGTCGGGCTGGGCGTGGCGCAGCGCGATCAGGTCGCGGTACCAGGCGAGCACGCGCGCGTGGGGCCCGTTTTCCGGCTCGGTCCAGTCGAGGCAGGAGCGGTCGCGGGTCGCCGGGTCCTGCGGGTCGGGGATCGTCCTCCTCGGCCCAGCCGTGCGCCGCGAACTCCCGGCGCCTGCCCTGGCGTACGGCCTCGGCGAGCTCCGGGTCCGTGTGGTCGGTGAAGAACTGCCAGGGCGTGCCCGCGCGCCCACTCCTCGCCCATGAACAGCATCGGCGTGAACGGCCCGGTGAGCACCAGCGCGGCCGCGCAGGCCAGCAGCCCGGGGGAGAGGGCGGCCGAGAGCCGGTCGCCCTGGGCGCGGTTGCCGACCTGGTCGTGGGTCTGCGTGTAGCCGAGCAGGCGGTGTGCGGAGACGCGCGTGCGGTCCAGCGGGCGGCCGTGCGCGGCGGCCCCGGAAGCTCGAGTACGTGCCGTCGTGGAAGAAGCCGCCGCGTGAGGGTCTTGGCGAGGGCCGCGAGCGGGGCGCGCGGCGAAGTCCTCGTAGTAGCCCTGGGACTCGCCGGTCAGCGCGGTGTGCAGGGCGTGGTGGAAGTCGTCGTTCCACTGCGCGTGCAGCCCGAGACCGCCCTCCGCGCGCGGGCGTGACGATCCGCGGGTCGTTCAGGTCCGACTCGGCGATCAGGAACAGCGGCCGCCCCAGCGTCGGCGGCAGAGCGCGTCCACGGCCGTCGACAGCTCCTCCAGGAAGTGGCACGCGCGCGTGTCCGCGCAGCGCGTGCACCGCGTCCAGGCGCAGCCCGTCGAGCCGGTAGTCGCGCAGCCAGGCCAGCGCGCTGCCGAGCGAGGTACGCGCGCACCTCGTCCGAGCCGGGCGCGTCCAGGTTGACGGCCGCGCCCCAGGGCGTGTGGTGGGTGTCCGTGAAGTACGGGCCGAACGCGGGCAGGTGGTTGCCGGACGGGCCCAGGTGGTTGTGCACGACGTCCAGGACGACGCCCGAGGCCCAGCTCGTGCGCCCGGTCGACGAAGCGCTTCAGCGCCTCGGGGCCGCCGTACGGCTCGTGCACCGCCCACAGCGAGACCCCCTCGTACCCCCAGCCGTGCACCCCGGGGAACGGGCACAGCGGCATCAACTCGACGTGGGTGACGCCCAGTTCCGCCAGATGCCCGAGCCGCTCGGCCGCCGCGTCCAGGGTGCCCTCGCGGGTGTACGTGCCGACGTGCAGCTCGTACAGCACCGCGCCCGGCAGCCCGCGCCCCGCCCACGCGCGCGCGCCACGCGTACGCGCTCGTGGTCGACGACCGCGCTCAGCCCGTCGGGGCCGTCCGGCTGGCGGCGCGAGCGCGGATCGGGCAGCACGGGGCCGTCGTCCAGCGCGAAGCCGTACCGCGTGCCGTCCGCGGCCTCCGCCTCGCCGCCCCACCATCCCGCACGCTCCGGATCGCGCTCCATCGCGCGCGTGGCGCCCGCGCAGTGCAGCGTCACCCGGCCGGCCTGCGGTGCCCACACCTCGAACTGCACGGACGGTTCCCCCTTTGGTCGGTGGCTCGTGTGGTCAGTAGCTCGTGTGGTCAGTAGCTCGTGTGGTCAGTAGCTCGTGTAGTCGGTGGCTCGTGTAGTCGGTGGTTCGTGAGGTAGCCCGTCCATGGTGCGGCACACGCGATCAGTTCGCTTTCGGATCGTCCGTTTTCCCCGCGGGAGAACCCCTCGGGCGCCGGCCCGCCGCGCACGTGGTGGTGACGTACCTCCGAAGCCGTGACGGTCAGCTCTGCCGAGCGCGTTCGTCGTGGACACGTTCGAGCAGTGCCACCGGCAGCCGCTCGAAAAGCTCCTCCACGCGCGCGTGCTCCGCGAATTCCCGCTCCGCGTCCAGTACGTCGGCCCACCGGCCGGGCGGGAGCGCCAGGCGGGTGCCGCGCCAGCCGCCCGCGTCGGCCAGCCGCAGCGACAGCCGCGTGACGGCCGTGACGACCTCGCCGGAGCGCACGAAGGCGACACAGTGCGCCGCGCCCGGTCCCTCGGCGGCCAGCGGTTCGTACGTCGCCCTCTCCCCGAAGACGTCGGGGCGCCGCCCGCGCAACCGCAGGGCGGCCGTGGTGAGCCCGTACTTCTCCGAAGGCCGCTCCTGGGGTGCGAACGGCTCGCCGGTTGTCCGGATCCACCAGCGCCCGGTACTCACCCTCCGTGCCCTGGTAGACGTCCGGCACGCCCGGCATCGTCAGGTGGACCAGGGCGGCGCCCAGGACGTTGGCCCGCGCATAAGGCTCCAGGCTGTTCCTGAGCGGCGGCCATGCGCGGGTCGCCGGCCGGGCCCCGCGCCGACGAAGCCGGCCACCGCCCGCTCGTACGCCGGGTCCTGCTCGGTCCAGGAGGTGTGCAGCCCGGCCTCCCGTACGTGCTTCAACAGGGCCCCCTGGAGGCGCTCTTCGGAGGCGGGGCCCAGCCCGAACGCCGTCTGCCAGGCAGCCCAGGCCAGCTGCGGGTCCGGCATGCCGCGCGGCCCTCGCAGGTCACCTCCGCCAGCACCTCGGCCCACCGCTGCGGGCACTCGGTGAGTACGGCGAGCGCGGCCCGTACGTCGGCGCTGCGCTTGGTGTCGTGCGTCGACAGGGCGGTCCCGGTGGCGGGCCAGTCGCGCTGCACGCGCGCGCAGTACGCGTGGAAGTCCTCCGGAGCGACGGCCGGGCTGCCCGGGTTCGCCGCCCACCTCGTTCGCCGACAGCAGCGGCACATAGCGGTAGAACGCCGTGTCCTCCACCGACTTGGCCCGCAGCGCGGACGCGGTCTGCGCGAACCGCGCCCGGAACTCCACGGCTTCGGGCCCGCCACCGGCCCGCCCGAGCACCAGATCCCGTACGGTGCCGACGGCCCGAGCCTCCTCGGGCACCGCGAACGCCGTGCGCGCCTCGGCCGCGGCCTCCTCGGTGACGACCAGGGCGGCGTCCCCGCGAGGCGTACGGCCGGTACACCTCCAGGCGCACCAGGAGCTCACGCAGCGCCGTGCGCAGCGCCCAGGGGGCGTGGTCGCGCAGCGCGGGATCGGGCGAGCGCCGAGCACAGGCGGTGCGCCGCGCGCGTGAGGCGGTCGACCTCCGTGGCCAGCTCGTGCGTGACCACCCTGTACGCGGCACGCCGCACCGTCGCCTCCCAGTGGCCGCCACGGTCGGCCTGCGGGGCCGCGAACCGCCGGTACTGCCCGAGGAGTTCCCCGGCCCCCGCCGGGTCCGTGAACAGCCCGTCCACGTGCCGCAGCGCGTCGTATCCGGTGGTGCCCGCGACCGGCCACGCGGCGGGCAGCGACTCGCCCTCCGCGAGGATCTTCTCCACGACCGTCCAGCGCCCGCCGGCCGCCTCGTGCAGCCGCCGCAGATACGCGTCCGGGTCGGCCAGTCCGTCCGGATGGTCGACACGCAGCCCGTCGACGACCCCCTCGTCGAGCAGCTGAAGGATCTTGGCGTGCGTGGCGTCGAACACCTCCGGATCCTCCACTCGCACCCCGATCAGCTCCGAAATGCTGAAGAAACGCCGGTAGTTGAGCTCGGTCCGGGCCAGCCGCCACCACACCGGCCGGTACCACTGCGCGTCCAGGAGCTGCGGCAGCGGCAGCTTCTCGGTCCCCTCCCGCAGCGGGAACACGTGCGTCGTGGTAGCGCAGTTCCTTCCCGTCGGCCACGAGCCGGGCACTCTCCTCGCCCAGCGGCCCGCCCAGCACCGGCAGCAGCAGTTGCCCGCCCTGCGCGTCCCAGTCGATGTCGAACCACCGCGCGTACGGCGAGTCGGGGCCCTCCCGCAGCACCTCCCACAGCGGCCGGTTGTGACGCGGGGCCATCGCCATGTGGTTCGGCACGATGTCCACGACCAGGCCCAGACCGTGGGCCCGCGCGGTGCGCGCCAGCGACCGCAGCCCCTCCTCGCCGCCCAGCTCGCCCCGCACCCGCCCGTGGTCCACGACGTCGTAGCCGTGCGCCGATCCGGGCACGGCCTCCAGTACGGGCGACAGATGCAGATGCGAGACACCGAGCGAAGCGAGATACGGCACAGCTGCCTCTGCCGCGCCGAAGGGGAACTCCGGTCGCAGCTGGAGACGGTAGGTGGAGACAGGCACGAGGGGCGCGGTGGGTGACGTCATGGAAGGTTCGTACCCGCCCGGCACGGGAACCCGCGCACCCCTCCCCGGGCTCCCTGGCGTTTGTCGCGCCCCTTGGGGGCGGCTCTCCTCCGGCGCTCTCCCCAAATTGTCGGGTCTCTCCAAACTGTGGAACCCCCTGGGGCGTGCGTCCCTCTTACCGGTCGAGCAGCGCATACGCCGTATGCGAAAGCAAGGGCCTCGGGGATTCCCGGGTGGTACGAGAAGGACGAGGGGAGCAGGGGGAAATGTGCGGAAGATAGTGCACCGCCATCTGGGCAAGGTGGTGGCGGGCGCGGCCATCGCGGTCGCCGGGACCGCCGTGATGGTCGGGATCACCCTGCCGGGCTCGGCCGGCGCAGACGACTCCGGCGGCACCGGGGCAGGCCAGACGGCCCAGCAGGCGGGCCAGGACAGGGCCAGGGGCAGGGGCAGGGCGGCGCGTGCCGCCCGGCGTCGTCGAGAGGCGCCCGGCCGAGGGCGACAAGGGCAGCGGCCGCGACCCGCTCACCGGCGACGAGACCGAGCGGGTCGAGCAGATCGCCCTCGAAACCAGCAGCTGTTCCGGGCCGGCGAGAACGTCGAGGGCGGAACGCGGCCCGCAGCGCATCGGCGTCGCCCTCGCCGAGCCCGAAGCGACCGAACTGGACGACCCGGACGCGCCGCGCCGCGCCGACGTGACGTTCTACGACTACAAGGGCGACGCGCTCGTCACCAAGACCGTCAACCTCGACACCGGCAAGGTCGAGACAGACGGACACCCAGCACGGCGTCCAGCCGCCGCTGAGCCGTGCCGAGATCGTCGAGGCCGCGCAGCTTCTGATCGCCGACCCGCTCGGCGCCGGCCTGAAGGCCGACTACAAGGACGCCACCGGCAAGGAACTCACCTCGCCCGACCAGCTGCTGCTCAACAGCATGGTCTACCGCGCGACCCCGGGCGCCCGCCCGCCGTCCTCGCCGACTGCGGCGCGCACCGCTGCCTCGGCTCTTCCCGAAGGTCAAGAACGGGCCCTGGATCGACACCCGTGACCTGGTGATCGACCTGAGCGCCCGCAAGGTCGCCGACTCGGCTGAGCCGGTCCGCCCGGTTTTCCCCGCTTTCCGACGTCCCCTCCGACGTCCCCTCCGACGTCTCCTCCGACGTCTCCTCCGACGTCTCCTCTGTCTCCTCTGACTTCTCTCAACTTTCCTGCTCTGCGCAGGCTCTCCGCAAGGATCACTCTCTTCATGCGCGCGAACAGAAACAGCCGTAACAGCCATGCCCGCAGCCGGACGGCCGTGGGGCTCTCGGTCGCTCGCCCTGCCGCCGGCGCCACCACAGCCGCGGGCCCGGCCGCCGCCCAGCCCAGGTCCGGCCCCCAGGCCGCCCCCGCGGCGGCCGCCGACTGCAGCGCGGCGTACCGGATCGAGCAGAAGCTCTCCTCCGGCACCACCTGGCGGATGTGCTGGCACTACGAGAGCGAGGCCGGCCTCGTCCTGGAGGACATCTCGTACCAGCCGACCGGCGAGGCCCGCCCGATCAAGGTCCTCACCAGCGCCAAACTCGGCCAGATCCACGTCCCGTACGACGACGGGTAGACCGAGTACGACGACCTGACGGGCTTCGGATTCGGCCAGGGCCTGATGAACCTGGCGCCCGGCGAGTGCCCCGGCGGCACCCTCAAGACCGTCAAGGTCCCCGATGCCTGGGAGCCGGAGAACGCCAACGTCAAGGGCCTGTGCACCACGACCCGTTCCCGCGGCCACGCCTACCGCGTGCAGGCCGACACAGGCGAACAAGGTCTACCAGGCCCAGGGCAAGGACCTGCTCGTCTACACCGTCAACCAGGTCGGCTGGTACGAGTACATGACCGAGTGGCGGTTCCAGGACGACGGCACGCTCCACATGAACGTCGGCGCCACCGGCAGCCTCTCGCCCGACGACTACGACGCCGGTGACGGCCGCGGCTGGCCGATCGGCAAGGGCGCCAGGGCATACGCCACCAGCCACAGCCACAACGTCTTCTGGCGGCTCAACTTCGGCCTCGACGGCTCCTCCAGGAACCGCGTCGAGCAGTACGACTCCAAGGTCACCCCGCCCACACACGGCAACCAGGCACCCACCACAAAGACAACCCGCACCAAGATCACCAAGGAGCTGGCGGGCGACGCCGGGAACATGCGCTGGTGGCGCGTGGTCAGCGCGACCGGCAAGAACAAGGACGGCCACGCCCGCAGCTACGAGATCGTCCCCGGCACCACCACCACGTACCCGGGCCGCAGCTACACCCGGCACGACGTGTACTTCACCGAGTACAAGAAGTGCGAGCAGTTCGCCAGCCACAACATTCGCAACTGTGGCCGAGGGGCGGGCAGTTCCGTCGACAAGTGGGTCGGCGGCGAGGTCCTCAAGCACCCCGTCGTCTGGGTCAACGTGGGCTTCCACCACATCGCCGCGCGACGAGGACCAGCAGCCCATGCCGGTCCACTGGCAGGGCTTCTCGATCGCCCCGCGCGACGTCACCGCTATGAATCCGCTTACTCCCGCCGAACTCGCCGACCACAACGGCCGCCCGGCGGAAGACGGCTGAGGAACGACCTGCCCATCCGGCTGCACCGCCCACCGCTCCCGGAGTACCCTTCCTTGATCGTTGAGTAGGGGTGGCTCGGGGGAGCGGAAGGCGGTGCGCGGGTGGGCTCGGGAGGGCTGGAGCTGCCTCCTGGTGACGAGGGTCACGAGGGTGACGAGGGTCACGGGGTTCGTGAAGGTCGCGAGGGTCGTGAAGGTCGCGAGGGTCACGAGGGGAGCGACTCCACAGAGGTCCCACCCGGCGCGGTGTCCCTGGCACGGCCGATGGAAGAGGGCTCCATCGGAGCGGAACTGGACTGGAACGCCGACGCCTGGGGCGAGGTGCGTACGCGCGCCCAGCGGGCCGGCCGCGCCTACATCTGGCTGAACCTCGTCGAACAGCGGCTGCGCGCGGTCGTGGCCGCTGTTCTGCGCCCCATCTACGAACCCGTCCACGGCGACGACTGGGTGGTCGCCGCCGCCGGTCCCGCCGGACAGGAGTGGGTGCAGCGCGCGGTCGCCGTACGCGAGGTCAGCCGCCGCAAGGGCTACCTGCTCGACCCCGCCGACGACAACGTGCTCAGCTTCCTCACCCTGCCGCAGCTGCGCGAGCTGATGGTGCAGCACTGGCCGTGCTTCGAGCCGTACTTCGACGAGCGGCGCGACGTCGAACTCGCCCTGGACGAGCTGGAGGTCACCCGGAACGTCGTCTCCCGCAACCGGGCCCTGTCCGAGGCCGTCCTCGCCCAGGCCGAGCGCGCCTCGGCCCGGCTGCTGGAGATCCTCGGCGCGGGCGGCGACGTACCGTCCGCGCGCCGGCTGCCCGTCGACGCCGTCGAGGACCTCGTCGGCGACCGGTACGCGGACGTCGTCGGCGTGCACCCCGACCGGGTGCGGCTGCTGCGGCAGTTCCCGGCCGAGGACCTCTTCGGCGGCGCCCGTCGCCTCGACGCCATCGGCATCAGGGCTGAACCTGCTGGTGCAGAACTTCTCCGGGCGGCGGCTCGTCCGGCTCGCCGAGTCGGGCTGCCGGGTGCGGCTGCTGTTCCTCAACCCGGCGTCCAGCGCGGTGAAGCGGCGCGAGCGCGAACTCGGCCTCAAGCGGGGCGAGTTGAGCCGCGCGGTCGAGATGAACATCCTGCACATGCGCCGGGTGCGCTCCCGGCTGCGCGACCCGGGCGCCTTCGAGATCCAGGTCTTCGACGAGACGCCCCGCTTCACCGCGTACCTCGTGGACGGTGACGGCTCGGACGGCGTCGCGGTCGTCCAGACGTATCTGCGCCGTACGCGGGGGATGGAGGCGCCGGTGCTCGTGCTGCGGGGCGGCGGGCGACTGCTCAAACCGGACGAGACGGGCGAAGGCGGGCTTTTCGCGACGTACCGCGAGGAGTTCGAACTGACGTGGGCGGATTCGCGGCCGGTGTCGTGACCGGTGTCGTGAAGGGGTGCCGGCGACACGGCCTCAAGCCGGTTGAGCCGGGTTCACCCTGACGGCGGGCCGCTCAGCGGAATCCGCTCGTCGGATTGTCAGTGGCCCGTGGGAGGTGTTGTCAGTGGCCCATGGGAAGGTGGAAGCCACTGGGGGAAGCACCACCAAGAAGGGGGGCCACCATGGGTTGGCACCGGGAGCTGCTGATCGGCTTCGACCTGGAGACGACCGGCACGGACCCGCGCGAGGCGCGCATCGTGACGGCGGCGGTCATCGAGGTCAAGGACGGAGAACAGCGGGGACACCGGGAGTGGCTCGCCGACCCGGGCATAGAGATCCCGGCGGACGCGGTGGCGGTGCACGGCATCAGCAACGCGCGCGCGGCGGCCGAGGGCAGACCGGTCGACCAGGTCGCCGACGCCATCGCGGACATCCTTGTCACGTACTGGAAGACGGGAGTACCGGTTGTCGCGTACAACGCGGCCTTCGACCTGACCCTGCTCTCCGCCGAGCTGCGCCGCCATGGTCTGCCGTCACTGCGCGAGCGCCTCGGCGGCCGCGACCCCGCGCCCGTCATCGACCCGTACACGATCGACCGCTCCGTCGACCGCTACCGCCGGGGCAAGCGGAACCTCGAAGCGGTCTGCACGGAGTACGGCGTCGTGCTCGACTCCGCCCACGACGCCTCGGCGGACGCCCTGGCCGCGACCCAGCTCGCCTGCGCGATAGCCACCCGTCACCCCAAGGTCGCAGCCCTCGGCCCGGCGGAGCTGCACCGCCGTCAGATCGAGTGGTACGCGCAATGGGCGGCCGACTTCCAGGACTTCCTGCGCCGCAAGGGCGACCCGGACGCGGTGGTGGACACCTCCTGGCCACTGCGGGAACTGCCGGACGAGCCGGTGCCCTGAGTTGCTCTCGCGCCTCACGGCACCCGGAGCACCCGGAAGGGGAGGGAGCGCATGGGCGCGCCGGCCGCGGAGGGGGCTTCCCTCTGTCACTGTCACCGTCCATGGTCACCCGTCCATGGTCACCCGTCCATGGTCGCCTGTGCCGTCGTACGCCGCCATTCGTCGGCACGGGCCAAGGGGTGCGCTCGGGGAACCACTCGATCAGCGCCGTATGGCCGGTGGCGGCAAGGGGTACCCCAAGCCGCATGGCCGGTATCGAGTTGAGAAGCAGCGCGTTCAATGACCACACCTTCCTCCCGCGCCGGTACGCGCGAGAGGGCGAAAACACCTCCCCTCCGCTGACCTGGTCCGGAGTACCGGAGGAGGCAGCTGAGCTGGTGCTGCTGTGTGAGGACCCCGACGCACCGTCGGGCACCTTCGTGCACTGGATCGTGGTCGGCGTCGACCCCCGCAGCGGCGGCGTGGAGGCGGGACAGTGTCCGCCGGGAGGCACGGAACTGACCAACGGCTTCGGTGAGCCCGGCTGGGGCGGACCGCACCCGCCGGCCGGGGACGAGGCGCACCGCTACTTCTTCCGCCTCTACGCTGTGTCCGAGCCCTGTGTTCTGCCCGACGCCCCCAGCGCGGAGCAGGTGCACGATGCCGTCGAGAAACATGACATCGGCAGCGGGAACATGGTCGGGCTCTACCACCGCTGAGCGACCGCGCATGCGCAGCCACTGCCTGCAGCCGCCCCGTACATGCGGAGTGCCGGGCAGGCGTACGACCCCGGCCCGTGCAGGGATCACCCGTGCAGGGATCACCCGTGCAGAGGTCGTCCAGACAACAAGGCCAGACAACAAGGAGAGAGCACCATGCCCGCCGAACTGTCCGACAAGCTGAAGACGCTCCTCGACTCGCCCGTCTTCATCACCGTTGCCACCATCCAGCCAGACGGTAGCCCGCAAGTGTCACCCGTGTGGGTGAAGCGGGACGGCGACGATGTGCTGTTCTCCACGACCATCGACCGTCAGAAGTACAGGAACCTCACGCGCGATCCCCGGACCAGCGTCGTAGTGCAGCCCGCCGATGCGCCGTACACATACGCCGAGATCCGCGGCATCGCAGAGGTGACCGCCGACCCCGCCCGCGAACTGATCGACGAGTTGTCGGTCAAGTACACCGGCAAGAAGTACGCGCAATTCAACCCGGCGGCGGGCAACGACGCCGACCGCGTGGTCGTGAGGATCAAGCCGCGCAAGGTCGTGGGAGGCCTCTGACGGCCCTGAAGATCACGCTGAGCGGGGGGTGTCGCTCGGGCGAGTCATCCGGCATCCCTCTGCCGCTTGTCGTCGTCGACGATCTCGGCGTCGACCACCTCCTCGTCCTGCCCGGCGGCGCCTGCCGCGCCACCGCCACCGCCCCCGCCGCCGCCAGCGGCCTGCTGGCCCTGAGCCTGCTGCGCCTGGGCATACATGGCGGTGCCGACCTTCTGAGCCGCCGCCATCACCTTCTCCGTCGCCTGCCGCAGGGCCGCCGTGTCATCGCTGTCGGCCGGCTGGTCCTTGAGGGTCTCCTTGAGCTCGGACAGAGCCGTCTCGACTTCTCCCTTCACGTCCCCGGGGATTTTGTCGGCGTTGTCGGTGAGCAGCTTCTCGGTCTGGTAGACGATCTGCTCGGCCTGGTTGCGGGTCTCGGCCGCCTCGCGCCGCCTGCGGTCCTCCTCGGCGTGCTGCTCGGCCTCGCGCATCATGCGGTCGATGTCCTGCTTCGGCAGCGAGGAGCCGCCGGTGACGGTCATCTTCTGCTCCTTGCCCGTGCCCAGGTCCTTCGCCGTGACGTGCATGATGCCGTTGGCGTCGATGTCGAAGGCGACCTCGATCTGCGGCACACCGCGCGGCGCCGGCGGCAGACCGGTCAGCTCGAACATCCCCAGCTTCTTGTTGTACGCGGCGATCTCACGCTCGCCCTGGTAGACCTGGATCTGCACGGAGGGCTGGTTGTCCTCGGCGGTGGTGAAGACCTCCGAGCGCTTCGTGGGGATCGTGGTGTTGCGCTCGATGAGCTTGGTCATGATGCCGCCCTTGGTCTCGATGCCCAGAGACAGCGGGGTGACGTCCAGGAGCAGGACGTCCTTGACCTCGCCCTTGAGGACACCGGCCTGCAGGGCGGCGCCGACGGCCACGACCTCATCGGGGTTGACGCCCTTGTGCGGGTCCTTGCCGGTCAGCTCGCGTACCAGCTCGGTCACCGCCGGCATCCGGGTGGAGCCGCCGACCAGGATGACGTGGTCGATGTCGGAGAGCTTGATCCCGGCGTCCTTGACCGCGTTGTGGAACGGGCTCTTGCAGCGCTCCAGCAGATCCGCCGTCATCTGCTGGAACTGGGCCCGGGTGAGCTTCTCGTCCAGGTGCAGCGGGCCCTTCGGCGGAGGCGGTGATGTAGGGCAGGTTGATCGTGGTCTCGGAGGACGACGGACAGCTCGATCTTGGCCTTCTCGGCGGCCTCGCGCAGCCGCTGGACAGCCATCTTGTCCCGGGTCAGGTCGACGCCGTACGTGTTCTTGAACTGTTTGGCCAGGTGGTCGACGAGCCGCTGGTCCCAGTCGTCGCCGCCCAGGTGGGTGTCGCCGTTGGTGGCCTTGACCTCGACCACGCCCTCGCCGATCTCCAGCAGCGAGACGTCGAAGGTGCCGCCGCCGAGGTCGAAGACGAGGACGGTCTGGTCGTTCACCTTGTCCAGGCCGTAGGCCAGGGCGGCGGCGGTGGGCTCGTTGATGATCCGCAGCACCTTCAGCCCGGCGATCTCACCGGCCTCCTTGGTCGCGGTGCGCTGGGAGTCGTTGAAGTACGCCGGAACGGTGATGACCGCATCCGTGACGTCCTCACCGAGATATGCCTCCGCGTCCCGCTTGAGCTTCTGCAGCACGCGGGCGGAGATCTCCTGGGCGGTGTACCGCTTGCCGTCGATGTTCCCGGTGTCCGGGAACCGCCACCGCGCGTCGCCCATGTGGCGTTTGACGGAGCGTACGGTGCGTTCGATGTTGGTGACGGCCTGGCGTTTGGCGACCTCGCCGACCAGTACCTCGCCGTTCTTGGCGAAGGCGACCACGGACGGGGTGGTCCGCGCGCCTTCGGTGTTGGTGATGACGGTGGGCTCTCCGCCCTCCAGTACGCTGACCACCGAGTTGGTGGTGCCGAGGTCGATTCCCACTGCACGTGTCATGGGTCCTCTCCTGTATCTGCGAGCAGATGCCGGCGCCGGGGGACAAGGGCCGGGGCCACATGACCGAGGGGTTCGCGGCCCCTTTCTCGGGCGCGGTCACCTGCGAAGGTGAAACGAATATGCCGTTACCTGTCAGTGGAGCCCAGCTTCTGCCTCCTTGGGTGCTTTCGTGACGGGTGGGATGTAGTCGCCCACGAGCGTGCGGTCCCACCACGCCCCGGTCGAGCGCAGCTTGCGCCAGGTGGTGAACCGGTAGCGGTAGCGCCGCACCCGGACGAAGGCGGGCGGCGCGTCGGGGAACGGGTTGTGGCGCAGCAGCCGCAGGACGGCCCGGTTGCCGTCGAGGAGCGCGACGAGGAAGGCCGGCAGCCACGGCGCGGCGTACGTGGGGGAGAGGGCGGCGAACCACATCAGCCAGTCCAGCCGCAGGTGGTAGGGGGCCACCTGGGGCGGCAGGCGCTTCACATCGCCCGGCTTGCCCTTGAAGCCGTACTCCTTCCACACCGTGGCCTCGGTGATCTCCGGCTCGTCGGTGCCCTCGATGACCAGCTCCTCGCGGACCCGGCCGACACTGCCGAACGCGCCGTAGGTGTTGACCAGATGCAGCG
Source organism: uncultured Actinomycetota bacterium (assembly GCA_963711935.1). Classification (GTDB taxonomy): domain Bacteria; phylum Actinomycetota; class Actinomycetes; order Streptomycetales; family Streptomycetaceae; genus Streptomyces. Next base: position 492,556 of record CAVQGD010000010.1, on the reverse strand, counting down.
GGTCGAAGGAGGCGTTCATCAGCTGGTGGCGGGAGAGCAGGTTGCGGATGGGCCAGTAACTCAGCGCCGCTACCAGTGCGGTGACCGCCAGCACCAGGGTCACGTACCAGACCGGAGCAACGCCGAAGTCCGGTGGTGCGGGCAGGCCCAGGGCATCGGTGGTGGCCTGGCCGCCGAGGACGGGCAGCGCCAGCACGATGGTCAGCCAGTTCAGCCACGCGAAGTTGCCCGAGGCGATGAGCCACAGCTGGGTGAGGATGAGGAACCCGGCTGCCGCGCTCGCCACCGGCTGCGGGGCGAACAGCGCGAACGGCACGAGGAGCTGGGCGACATGGTTGGCCGCGACCTCCACCCGGTGCACCGGCCCCGGCAGGTGGTGGAAGAACCAGCTGAGCGGGCCAGGCATCGGCTGGGTCTCGTGGTGGTAGTGCAGGCAGGTCAGGTTCCGCCAGCACGCATCACCGCGCAGCTTGATCAGCCCGGCTCCGAACTCCAGGCGGAACAGCAGCCAGCGCAGCAGCCACAGCACCAGCACCGGCGGCGCCGTGTCGTCGTTGCCGAGGAAGATCGCCAGGAAGCCGGCTTCCAGCAGCAGCGACTCCCACCTGAACGCGAACCATCTCTGGCCGACGTTGACGACCGACAGGTACAGCGCCCACAGCACCGCCCACATCAGCATCGACGCCCCGAGCGGCACCAGATCGCCCGCCCCGGCCGCCAGGGCCGCGGACAGGGCCGCACCCGTCCAGACGGCGGCGGCGAAGAAGCGGTCCGAGTAGTGGAGGTGGAAGATGCTCGGGGCCTGCCGGAAGCGGACCGATGCCAGGAACCGCTCCACGGGCAGCAGGCCCTTCCCGCCGATCAGGCCGCGGAACTGGCAGGCCACGCTCAAGAACGCGACGAGGTAGAGCACGGCCAGTCCTCGCTGGAACAGCATCCTGCCCAGCCAGTAGTCGGCATCCGTGAACCACTCCACGAATCCCTCCTCCGAGCGACCGTCGCGTCCGGCAGTTCGCGGGCCCGGTGCCGGTAGGCCTGGGCATGTCCGGACCCACCTGCCCAGGCCGCACCGAGCCGGTCCGGGGAACGGTCCAGCAGCCCGCCCCCAGGCGGTGTGCCCGCGGGCGGAGCCGCTCGGCCGAGGGCCCCTCAACCCGTCAGACGCCTACGCACTCCCAGACTGCCTCTGCACTCCCAGACTGAACTAACTTGCTACTGAATGACTCAATTTTACGATAGGTGCCTTATAAGGAGTCAAGGAATTGCCCTGGAGGTGACGCAGGCACCGGCCGCCGGGGACCGGAGCGGTCTTCCCTCACCTCACGCGCCGAGTGCCGCCGGCGCGGGCGCCCGTACCGCGTCGTACCGCTCCAGCAGCACGCGCGCCACCTCCGGCGCGGGGCCCAGCACATCCGCCAGGACGTCCGCCCCGGCCTCGCGCGCCCGCGCGATGCGGTCCGGCAGGAAGCCGGGGGCGAGGACGTACGGGGCGACCGCCACCCGCGCGCAGCCCAGCGCCCGCAGCTCCCGTACCGCGTCCTCGGTGCGGGGAAGGGATGCGGAGGCGAACGCAGGCCGCACGGCGCACCAACCGGTGTGCCGCCACTCCCGCGCGATTTCAGCGATCACTGCGATCGCCTCCGGGTCCGTGGACCCCGCCGAGGCCAGTACGACCCCGGTCGAGGACTTGTCGGCCGGGGTCAGCCCCGGCCTCGTACAGCCGCCGTTCCAGCGCCGTCAGCAGCAGCGGGGACGGGCCGAGCACCTCGGCCTGGCGGACGCGCAGCCGCGGCAGCGCGTGCCTCGCGCAGCACCGCCGGGATGTCGGCCTTCGCGTGGAAGGCGCGGGTCAGCAGCAGCGGCAGGGCGACGACGTCCCGTACGCCCTCTGCGTCGCCAGCCGACTCCAGCGACCCGCCGGCGACGCGACGGGGATGTTGAAGTCCAGGAAGCCGGTCTCCACGCGCAGCCCGGGGCGCAGCGCCCGCACCCGCCGTACGAGGGCGTGCACGGTCGCGGCGTGCCGCGGGTCGCGGCTGCCGTGGGCGATGACGAGAAGGACCGGGGCGTGCGTCATGGGAACGTCAGCTCCTCACCAGCAGGCCGCGGCTGCGCAGCACCCACCGCTCCAGCGGGCTGAAGATCAGCAGGTCGATGGCGATGCCGACGATCAGGATCAGGAGGATGGCGAGGAAGACCATGGACATGCTGCTGGTGTTGCGGCCGTTCTCCAGCAACTGGCCGAGGCCGACGCCGAGTTCGGGCGAGGACGCGATGATCTCGGCGGCCATCAGCGAGCGCCAGGAGAACGCCCAGCCCTGCTTCAGGCCCGCCAGATAGCCGGGCAGCGCGGCCGGCATGCACGATGTGCCAGGTGCCCGCGCAGCCCGGTCGCGCCCAGCGTGCGGCCTGCCCGCAGGAACAGCGGCGGGATCTGGTCGACGCCCGACACCAGACCGTTGGCGATGGACGGGACCGCGCCGAGCAGGATCACCGCGTACATCATCGGGTCGTTCAGGCCCAGCCAGATCACGGCCGGCGGCACCCACGCCACCGACGGCAGCGACTGCAGGCCGGACAGGATCGGGCCGATCGCCGCGCGGACGAACTTCACCCGCGCCACCAGCAGCCCCAGCGGCGTACCGATCGCCAGCGCCAGCAGGAAGCCGAGCAGACCGCGCGAGACGCTGGTCCAGATGTACTCGAGGAGCGTGCCCTGCAGCCAGGCCTCCCGGCACCTCGCCCCACACCTCAGCGGGCGCGGGCAGCTTGTAGGCTCGTCGACGACCTTCGCCCGAGACCAGGACCTGCCAGACCACCAGCACCAGGAGCGACGGCGACGACCGGCGGCAGGATCTTGCCGACGAAGGTCTGGCGGAAGGGCGTCCGGCTGCGGTCTGGACCGTCTCCAGGGCGTCCAGGCCCGCCTCGAGCCCGGCGAGATCGTTGCCGTCCGCGTCGGCCTTGCCACCGGTTCGTCCGCTGCCGGTGCCGTGCCGTCTTGGCGTCGCGTCGGTCTCAGTGCTGGCCATGGCGGCGGATCTCCCCACGCAGTTGTTCGGTGATCTCGACGGACAGCTCCGCCACGGCGGCGTCCTCGATACGGCGCGGCTGCGGGATGTCGACCGTCCACTCCCGCGCGATACGGCCCGGGCGCGAGGAGAGCAGGACGACGCGCTGCGGCGAGCCGTACCGCCTCGCGCACGTTGTGCGTGACGAACAGCACCGACAGGTTCGTCTCGCGCCAGATGCGGGTCAGCTCGTCGTGCAGCACGTCCCGGGTGATGGCGTCCAGCGCCGCGAACGGCTCGTCCATCAGCAGCAGCTTGCTGTCCTGGGCGAGCGCGCGGGCCAGCGCGACCCGCTGCCGCATACCGCCCGACAGCTCGTGCACCCGCTTGCCGTGCGCGCCCTTCAGCCGGACCAGCTCCAGCAGCTCCTCGGCCTCCGTCGCGCCGCTCGGCCTTCGGCACGCCCCGCAGTTTCAGGGCGAGTTCGATGTTCTTGCCCGCGGTCAGCCACGGGAACAGGGCGTGCTCCTGGAACATCAGGGCCGGGCGGCCGTCGGTCGTGATGCTGCCCGCGGTCGGGCGCGTCCAGGCCCGCGACCAGGTTCAGCAGCGTCGACTTGCCGCAGCCCGAGGCTCCCAGGAGGGTGACGAACTCGCCGGGCGCGACATCGAGCGTGATGTCGTCCAGGACGAGCTGCTGCCCGGCGGGGCCGGCGAAGGACTTCGAGACATGCTCGATACGGGCGGCGTGCTCGACCGTCACGGTGCCGTCAGCGGCCGTCTCGGTGCTGTCAGCAGCCTTGGCGAGTGCGGTGGCCATGGTCGTCACCTCCTGGAACTCATAGGGATACGGGGTTACTTGACGCAGGGGGGCAGCCGGTGCCGGGCCCTTGGCCTGAGAGCCGGAGCCGGAGCTGTGGCCGCAGGCGGCGAGGGCAAGGAAAGGGCAAGGCCAAGGGCAAGGGCGAGGAGCGGCACCGCGGCCAGCACCGCGAGGGCTCAGAAATCCCACCCGTCGTCCTCGTCCTCGTCCTTGACCGGCTCCGGCGAGGCGAACGACTCGCCGACCATGCCCGCGGTCAGCGTGGTGCCGTCCGCCGGGTCGATCAGGAGGAACGAGCCGGTGCGCCGGGAGTCGGCGTACGCGTCGACCGGCAGCGGCTCGGCGGTGCGGACCTTCACGCGGCCGATGTCGTTGGCGACCAGCTGCCCGGGTGCGGGTGCTGGGACAGGTCGTCCAGCGTCAGCCGGGACGGGATGTCCTTGACGATCGCCTTGACCGTGCGGGTGGTGTGCTTGAGCAGCACCCGGTGGCCGACGGTCGAGCGGCTGGTCGGCGACGTGGCAGACGGTCGCCTCGATGTCCTGCGTGGTCGGCGGGCGCGTCGCTTGCCGGGCACGATCAGGTCGCCGCGCGAGATGTCGAGGTCGTCCGCGAGCAGGAGCGTCACCGACTGCGGCGCCCAGGCGACGTCGACCGGCTCGCCCAGCAGGTCGATGCCCGTCGATGCGTGGTCGTACGGCCGGAGGGCAGCACCGTCACCGCGCTCGCCGACGCGCAACGCACCGGAGGCGATCTGGCCCGCGTAGCCGCGGTAGTCGGGGTGCTCGGCGGTCTGCGGACGGATCACGTACTGCACGGGGAAGCCGGGCGTGGTCAGTCGCGCCGGGTCGTGGCTGACCGGGACCGTCTCCAGGTGCTCCAGGACGGTCGGGCCGCCGTACCAGTCCATGTGCGCGGACGGGTCCACCACGTTGTCGCCGGCCAGCGCCGAGATCGGGATGGCGGTGATCTCCGGGACGCCCAGCTCGGCGGCGTACGCCGGTGAACTCCTCGGCGATGCGCGGCGAAGACCGGCTCCTGCGTAGTCGACGAGGTCCATCTTGTTGACGGCGAGCACCACGTGCGGGACGCGCAGCAGCGCGGCGACGCGGCGTGCCGGCGGGTCTGCTCGACGACGCCGTTGCGGGCGTCGACCAGGATCACCGCCAGCTCGGCGGTGGAGGCGCCGGTGACCATGTTGCGGGTGTACTGCACGTGGCCGGGGGTGTCGGCGAGGATGAACCGGCGGCGGGGCGTGGCGAAGTAGCGGTAGGCGACGTCGATGGTGATGCCCTGCTCCCGCTCGGCCCGCAGGCCGTCGGTGAGCAGCGCCAGGTCCGGGCGCCTCCTGGCCGCGGCTGCGCGGAGGCGCGCTCGACGGCCTCCAGCTGGTCGGTGAGGACCGACTTGGAGTCGTGCAGCAGCCGCCCGACCAGGGTGGACTTGCCGTCGTCGACGGAGCCGGCGGTGGCGAACCGCAGCAGCGATGGTGGCCGACGAGCTCCGGCGGTCGGTGATCGGTGCTGGTCATGGTCTAGAAGTACCCCTCGCGCTTGCGGTCTTCCATCGCGGCCTCGGACAGCTTGTCGTCGGCGCGGGTCGCGCCCCGCTCGGTCAGCCGGGAGGCGGCGATCTCGGTGATGACGGCTTCTCAGCGGTGGTCGGCGTCGGAGTCGACGGCGCCGGTGCAGGACATGTCGCCGACGGTGCGGTAGCGGACCTGGCGCTTCTCGACGCGTCTCGCCGTCCTTGGGGCCGCCCCACTCGCCGGCGGTCAGCCACATGCCGTCGCGCTGGAAGACCTCGCGCTCGTGGGCGAAGTAGATCTGCGGGCAGTTCGATGCTCCTCGCGGGCGATGTACTGCCAGACGTCCAGCTCGGTCCAGTTGGACAGCGGGAAGACGCGGACGTGCTCGCCGGGCGCGTGCCGGCCGTTGTAGAGCTGCCACAGCTCGGGGCGCTGGCGGCGCGGGTCCCAGCTGCCAGAACTCGTCCCGCAGCGAGAACACCCGCTCCTTGGCGCGGGCCTTCTCCTCGTCGCGGCGCCCGCCGCCGAAGACCGCGTCGAAGCGCTCGGTCTGGATGGCTTCTCAGTCAGCGGCACGGTCTGCAGCGGGTTGCGGGTGCCGTCGGGGCGCTCGCGCAGCCGCCCGCGGTCGATGTAGTCCTGCACGGAGGCGACGTGCAGCCGCAGCCCGTGCTCGGCCACCGCCCGGTCGCGGTACTCGAGGACCTCGGGGAAGTTGTGCCCGGTGTCCACGTGCAGCAGCGAGAAGGGCACCGGCGCCGGGGCGAACGCCTTCAGCGCCAGGTGCAGCATGACGATGGAGTCCTTGCCGCCGGAGAAGAGGATCACCGGCCGCTCGAACTCGCCCGCCACCTCGCGGAAGATGTGCACCGCCTCGGACTCCAGCGCGTCCAGGTGCGAGAGCGCGTACGGGCTGTCGGTCTCCGTCGGAGACGGTGACGGCGGTCGTCATGCCAGTCCCCTCTCGGCGAGCAGCGCGTGGACAGCGCCGCGCGGACTCCTCGCACGGTCTGGTTCTGCGACTCGATCCGCAGATCCGGCGTCCGGGGCTCCTCGTACGGGTCGTCGACACCGGTCAGCCCGGAGATCTCGCCCGCCGCCTGCTTGGCGTACAGCCCCTTCACGTCCCGCTCGGAGCACACCTCGACCGGCGTGGCCACATGCACCTCGAGGTACGCGGTGCCGCTCGCCTGGTGGCGCTTGCGGACCGCCTCGCGGCTGTCGGCGTACGGCGCGATGACCGGCACCAGCGCCTTGACGCCGTTGCGGGCGAGCAGTTCGGCGACGAAGCCGATGCGCTGCACGTTGGTGTGGCGGTCCTCGCGGCTGAAGCCGAGGCCGGCGGAGAGGAACTGCGCGGATCTCGTCGCCGTCGAGCACCTCCACGCGGTGGCCGTCCTCGCGCAGCCGTCCGGCCAGCTCGTAGGCGATGGTGGTCTTGCCGGCGCTCGGCAGACCGGTGAGCCAGACGGTGGCTCCGGTCGTCACGTGGTTCTCCCGGGTCGTCTCGGTGGGCGCGGTCGTGGCGTGGCCGTAGTTGCCGTGGTGTGGCTGCTGGTCATGGCCGTGGCCGTGCCTGAGGTCGTCGTCATGCGTGGATCCCGCACTCGGTCTTGGCGCGGCCCGCCCAGCGGCCGGCGCGCGCGTCCTCGCCCTCCAGCGACGCGGCGGGTGCAGGGGGCGCAGCCGACGGAGGCGTAGCCGTCCATCAGCAGGGGGTTGGTGAGCACGCCGTGCTCGGCGACGTAGGCGTCCACGTCGTCCTGGGTCCAGCGCGCGATCGGCGAGATCTTGACCTTGCCGCCGCTTCTCGTCCCAGCCGACGACCGGGGTGTTCGCCCGGGTCGCGGACTCGTCGCGGCGCAGGCCGGTCGCCCACGCGTCGTACCGGGGCAGGCCCTCCTCCAGCGGCTTGACCTTGCGCAGGAAGCAGCACAGGTCGGGGTCGCGGTCGTGCAGCTTCGGACCGTACTCGGCGTCCTGCTCGGCGACCGTCTGGCGCGGGGTGAGTGTGATGACGTTGACGTCCATCACGGCCTCGACGGCGTCCCGGGTGCCGATGGTCTCGGGGAAGTGGTAGCCGGTGTCGAGGAACACGACGTCCACGCCGGGCATGGCGCGGGACGCGAGGTGGGCGACCACGGCGTCCTCCATGGAGGAGGTCACGCAGAAGCGCTCGCCGAAGGTGTCCGACGGCCCACGCAGGATCTCCAGCGCGGAGGCGTCCTCCAGGTCGCGGCCGGCCTGCTCGGCGAGCGCCTTGAGCTCGGCGCGCCTCGCAGCCTCCGGGCCGGCCGCATCGTCGTACGGCGTGGTATCGGACTCGGAATCCGCCTGAGCGGTGGTCATATGTGTTCCCCTCCACTGCTGTCGGCTTCGCTGAAGGCCTCGGGCGAGCAGCCCGAGGAACTTCAGCTGGAAGGCCCGGTTGCACGCCCCGCATTCCCACGCGCCGTGGCCCTCTTCGCTCGGGCGCAGGTCCTCGTCGCCGCAGTAGGGGCAGTAGAAGGGCGCGGCCCGCTCACTCATGAGAGGGCCTCCTCGCCGGCGCGGGCGGCCCAGGTGGCGAACCGCTCGCCGTCCTCGCGCTCCTCCTGGAACCGCTTCAGTACGCGCTCGACGTAGTCCGGCAGCTCCTCGGAGGTGACCTTCAGGCCACGCACCTTGCGGCCGAACCCGGCCTCCAGGCCGAGCGCGCCGCCCAGGTGCACCTGGAAGCCCTCGACCTGCTCGCCCTGGTCGTTGAGGACGAGCTGGCCCTTGAGACCGATGTCCGCGACCTGGATACGGGCACAGGCGTTCGGGCAGCCGTTGATGTTGATGGTGATCGGCTCGTCGAAGTCCGGGATACGGCGCTCCAGTTCGTCGATGAGCGAGGCGCCGCGCGCCTTGGTCTCGACGATGGCGAGCTTGCAGTACTCGATGCCGGTGCAGGCCATGGTGCCGCGCCGGAAGGGGGAGGGCCTGGCGGTGAGGTCGAGCGCCTCCAGGCCCTCGACCAGCGACTCGACCTGTGCCTCCTCGACGTCGAGCACGATCATCTTCTGCTCGGCGGTCGTCCGGACGCGGCCCGAGCCGTGCGTCTCGGCCAGCTCGGCGATCTTCGTCAGGGTGGTGCCGTCCACGCGGCCCACGCGCGGTGCGAAGCCGACGTAGTAGCGGCCGTCGTTCTGCCGGTGCACACCGATGTGGTCGCGCCAGCGTTCGACCGGCTGGGCGGGCGCCGGACCGTCGGTCAGCTCGCGCCCCAGGTACTCGTCCTCCAGCACCTGCCGGAACTTCTCCACGCCCCAGTCGGCGACCAGGAACTTCAGCCGGGCGCGGGTGCGCAGCCGCCGGTAGCCGTAGTCGCGGAAGATCGAGATGACGCCCTCGTACACGTCCGGAACCTCCTCGAGCGGCACCCAGGCGCCCAGCCGCTGCCCGATCTTCGGGTTGGTGGACAGGCCGCCGCCGACCCACACGTCGAAGCCGGGGCCGTGCTCGGGGTGGTGGACGCCGACGAAGGCGATGTCGTTGATCTCGTGCGCCACGTCGAGGAGCGGCGAGCCGGAGACCGCGGACTTGAACTTGCGGGGCAGGTTCGAGAAGTCCTTGTTGCCGACGATCCGGCGGTGGATCTCCTCGATGGCCGGGGTGCCGTCGATGATCTCGTCCGCGGCGATCCCGGCGACGGGCGAGCCGAGGATCACCCGGGGCGTGTCACCGCAGGCCTCGGTGGTGGACAGACCGACGGCCTCCAGGCGGTCCCAGATCTCGGGCACGTCCTCGATGCGAATCCAGTGGTACTGGACGTTCTGCCGGTCGGTGATGTCGGCGGTGCCGCGCGCGAACTCCTGCGAGATCTCACCGATGACGCGAAGCTGCCGCGTGGTCAGCCGGCCGCCGTCGATACGGACGCGCAGCATGAAGTGCTCGTCGTCGAGCTCCTCCGGCTCCAGGATGGCGGTCTTGCCGCCGTCGATGCCGGGCTTGCGCTGGGTGTACAGCCCCCACCAGCGCATACGACCGCGCAGGTCGTTGGGGTCGATGGAGGCGAAGCCGCGCTTGGAGTAGATCGTCTCAATGCGTGTCCGCACATTGAGACCGTCGTCGTCCTTCTTGAACTGTTCGTTGCCGTTGAGCGGGGTGAAGTGACCCACGGCCCACTGACCCTCGCCACGGTGACGGCTCACCTTGCGGCGGGGCGTGGCAGGGCGTTGCGGGGTGGCGGTCATGGTGGGCACGTCCTTCGGGACAGGCGGGAATACGGCTCTGACCTGCGCGCATGGGCGCATTGCGGCATGCGTACCATACGTGCGTGTCGTTGCGTGGGTGAGGCGGGAGGGAGAAAAGGCGAGGCTGTCCGGGGTCGGAGGTCCCTGAGGGACGCAGCGCTCAGCTCGCCCGACAGATGGCGCTGGACATGCGGCCGAGGTCGACGTGCCGCCGACTCACCAAGGCAATTCCAGTTCCGGACATGACGGAAGCCTGTCATGTTCCTTTGGAACCAGTCCACCATTGTCCATATCCTGGACAAAGATGTCTCGGATGATGGGAAACGTGAGGTGCGTCATGAAGCGCTGCGGAGGTCGCCTCCGGGGGTCCGCGCGGGCAGGGTGTCCCGCGTCCGCTCACTGACCGGTTTCCCGCGCAGCGGGAGCCAGGTTGGCGGCGAAGACGTCGTACCCCACGAGGGGCGGGGGCCGGTTGCTCACTTCGTGGGTGCTCGCTGCCATGTCCCGGGGCCTCCCGCTTCCGTACCGCCACAATCCCCCCGTATCCGGGAGCGGTACCCGCCCAGTGAGGTCAGGCGGGAGCGACGGATACCGTTAAGACGTGCAACCAGCCAGTAAACCTCTCGAACGCCCCTCCGGCCGTCTCCACCGGGCACGCGCCCTCTACCGGAACGTCTCCAAACGCCGGACCGCCTGGCTGCTGCTCAAGGACACCGTCAATTCGTGCATCGAGTACCGCATCCTCGGTCTCGCGGCGGAGGCGGCGTTCTTCACGCTGCTGTCCGTGCCGCCGCTGCTGCTCAGCATGATCGGACTGCTCGGCTACGTCGACGACTGGACCGGCGCGGACACCATCTCCAGCCTGCGGAACAACCTCCTGGAGGCGTCCCGTACCGTCCTGTCCGACAAGGGCGTCACACAGATCGCCCAGCCGATACTCGACGACGTGACGAAGGGCGGCCGGCCCGACGTCATCTCCCTCGGCTTCCTCTTCGCCGTCTGGTCGGGCTCCCGGGCGGTGAACGTCTTCATCGACACCATCACCGTCATGTACGGCCTCGACGGCGTGCGCGGCATCGTCAAGACTCGGCTGCTGGCGTTCCTGCTGTTCATCGTGGCGCTGCTGATCGGCTCGATCGCGCTGCCGCTGATGGTGGCCGGGCCGGACGCGGTGGTGAGCATCGTGCCGTGGTCGACGACGGTCGTACAGATCTTGTACTGGCCGGTCGTGATCATCCTGTCGATCATGTTCCTGACAACCCTCTATCACGTGTCCGTGCCGGTCCGCTCCCCGTGGGTCGAGGACGTACCGGGCGCCCTGGTGGCCCTGGGAATGTGGGTCCTCGGCAGTTTCCTGCTGCGCATCTACCTCACGAACACGGTCGAGGGCCCGACGATCTACGGCTCCCTGGCCGCCCCGGTGGCGGTCCTCCTGTGGATCGGCGTCTCGGCCTTCGCGGTCCTGGTGGGTGCCGCCGTGAACGCGGCCATCGACCGGGTGTGGCCGGCCACGGCGACGGCTGCGGCACGCGAGGAGAACGAGCGGCTGCGGCAGGAGCAGGCCGCCGAGTACGTGGCCCGCGCCGCCGCGGCCCGGGCCACCGACCCCGACTGCGCCGATGATCCCGGCATGCCCTCCGAGTTCCCCGAACGCTGGTCCCGCTTCCTGCCCCCGGAGGACGTGACGTCCCGCCTGCGGCCACCGGCGAGGAGCGGGCACAAGCACGGAGAGCCTCCGGCGGAGTGACCCAGGGGCGCCGTTGTGGTGACGGTGCTCAGCGGTGGTCGATGCGGTGGTCGATGCGGTGATCGATCTGGTGGGCACCGGGCTCGAAGAGCTGGTGGGTGGGGGAGTCGTCGGACCGGTCGGGGTCGGGGCGGGTGTAGCGGTCGGCCTGGTGGTGGAAGTCGACGCAGCCGCGGACGAACGCGCGATAGCCGTCGGCACAGGTGCGTGCGTCGGCCTGGGTCCGGTGGGTGGCTCCGGCCGCTCGCAGGTGGTGGGCAAGGTCGGTTTCGGCGGTGGTCATGCGGTGGACGCAGTCGGTCAGCAGGGCGTTGACCTGGTCCACGGCCTCCTGGCAGGTGCGGTGCTCCTGCTGTTGGAGGAGCAGGACGGCGTTGTGGAAGCCTCCCGCGGCGCGGTCCTTGTCCAGGGACCACAGGTCGTTGTGGAGTCCGACGTATTCGGCGGCCGCGGTGCGCAGGTCGAGGAAGCTGGACAGGTGCCGCACGGTCTTGGGGAGGTCGATCCCGGCTGCGATCTCGGTGAGGTCGAGCCAGGTGTAGGCGGCGACGGTGACCGCGCGTCGGCGCCGGTAGGCGGCCAGGGTCGGGGTCCGGCCGGTGAGCCGGTCCAGGAGCCCCTCGTAGTACGACCACATGTAGTCCCGGATGTCGTCGCGGAGCATGCGGCACCAGCCGGGCGACCTGCCGCTGGTGAGCTGTTCCATGGTGCCGGCGAAGGCGCGGGCGGAGGCCCCCGTGCCCGGGCGGGCTCCGTCGACTGCCGGCAGGAGTGTGCCGAGCGAGGCCGCGCACCGCTGGGGGTCCTCGCCGTCGGGGCCGTCGTCGAACTCGTCATCGATGAGGAAGGTCCAGGTGGCCCACTGGGTGAGGAGCTCCAGGGTGTGGGGTGCGGTGTCCGGATAGGTGAGCGCGGTGATCAGAGGCACCTGAGTGCGGCGCAGGCTGCGCCGCGAGGCGGCGGACTGGCCCAGGGCGTACTCGTCGAGCCAGGCGTCCAGGGCGGTCTGTGCCCGGGCCAGGGCCGGGTTGGGGGCACGCGAGGGAAAGGGCAGGAAGAGCTGCGGGACGCGGAGGTCTTCCATACCGAACGGGGTGGGCCCGCCGACCGTGCCCCGCAGATCGGTCCACGCGCTCCGGTCGTCGTCCTCGGACAAGTCCCCGGCCATGTCCCCGGTCGTGTCCCCAGCCATGTCTCCGCTCGTGTCTTTGGTCATGTCCTCGGTCACGTTCTCCCTCAAGGAATGTCCTCGTATCGTCGCTCAGAGGTCTGCGCCGGCCCGGGTGCGCCCCAGACGGAGAGCGCCGCCAGGGCGTGGATGCCAGCCAGGGCGGGGAACTCGTACGGAAGAGGGCGGGGCCCGACCTGGTCGGGCGGCCCGGGGTAGCTGCCGTCGGGGAGTTGGGCGGCGACGAGCCAGGCGATGCCGCGGTCGGCCGCCCGGCGGGTGCCGCGCTGGTGAGCGAGGGCGATGCCAGGTCGGTGGTCCAGCCTGGTCAGGGCTATCAGGGCCCGTGCGGTACTGATCGGGTCGCTGGCGGTACCGGGGAGCTGACCCCAGCCACCGTCAGCGTTCTGCGTGTCTGTCAGGCGTGCGGCGGCGCGCCGCAGGGCCTGCCCGATCCGTTGCCAGGGGACGGCCGCGAGGGCGGCGGGCAGGCTGGTGAGCGCGTAGACGGCGCGCTCGATCACGCTGGACTCGCTGATCGTCCAGCTCCTTGGCCAGGTACCGTCGGCTGACTGCTGGTCGAGGAGCCAGACGGCGGCGGCGCGCACGACGGCGGGAGAGCCGAGCGCATCGGATGCATCGACCCTCTCAGCCCTCTCAGCCCTCTCAACTATCTCGCCCCTCTCGCCCCTCTCGCCCCTCTCAGCTATCTCGCCCCTCTCAGCTATCTCGGATGCCGTCAGGCCGGGGCTCAAGGCGATCAGCGCACCCGCGGTCATCTCCGCTTCCGACGGGTTGCCGGGCTGGTAGGTGGGGAATCCCCCGTCAGCTCCGGCCATGCTCCGCAGCTGGGCCCGGCCCGCGGCTATGCGGGCCGCGTACCGGCCGGACCCGGCGGCCTGGAGGAACTCCAGGCACACCGCGGTGCTGTCCACGTCGCACTGGTGGACCTGTGACGCATAGGGCCATCCTCCGTCGGGATTCTGTCCCGCGGCCACATGGGCGGCCATCCGCGCCACCGCGGTGTGGGCGCGGCCCGACCGGACCAGGGCGAGGCCGGCTTTGGCGGTGAGGAACAGGTCATGGCTGTCGGCGAAGGGCAGGCCCCCGTCGGGGTTCTGGCGCGAGGAGAGGACCTGGATCCCCGCGCGCACCTCGGGGGCGCCGGGGTCCAGGGCGGCCAGGGCGTGCAGGGCGAGGAGGTGCACCAGGAGGTTGCCTTCCCACACCTTCTGGGTGCTGCCCGAGACCAGGAGCCGGCGCAGTTCGGCGTGTTCCGCCGACGGAACGCGTGCGGCGCCGCCGGTCGCGCAGGCGTGCAGCGTCCGTATCGCCAGCAGCGTCAGCCGTGTCCAGGTCGCCACCCGGCCGGGGCGGGGCGGATCGAGTGCGGCGATGCACGGGTCGTAGGGCATGAGCCCGCACAGCGCGAAGAGGCTCTTCAGCAGGGCTGTCTTGCGGGCGCCGGTGAAGTGCGTGAACGAGTCCAGGAACGAGGCCGCCAGGGCACGGTCACTGTGGGCGGCCGTGCCCAGCGCGGCGCGTGCGAGCAGCGGCTGCCATCCCGTCCCGGAACATGATCGCCGCAGATACCGGGTGACCTGCTCCCGCTCGTGGTGAAACTCGTGGTGAAACCCTTCTTTGTGCGCCTGTTCGCCGACGAGTGCGAGGAAGAGGGCCGATTCCACGATCCGGCTGCCGCATCTGTCGTGGAGAACACCGTGGGCGTCGATCCGGTCCTCGATAGGGCGTGCGGTGCGGTGCCGGCAGGCGGCAACCGCCTGGGCGAGGCCGAGTGCCCCGCGAGGGGACCTGGTGCTCTGTCCGTGCACGCTGCTTGTCATGGTTCAGCCGTCACGCTCGGTGCCGGAGACATCGAGCGTGAGGGGTTCGGCGTCTCCGACGCCGAGGCGGGCGAGGGTGAAGGCCATGGACTCGCCGAGGGTCGCCGGCGTACGGAACGGCTCGGTGGCGGCGATCTGGGGGAAGTGCTCGAGGAGCGCCTCGGGAGTGGGGTCCTCCTTGCCGAGCATGCCCTCGGCGGCGCCGAGGAAGATCCGTCCGACGCGGCGGCCGGCCGCGTGGAGGAGCTCGCCGGTGCAGGGCACGGACTCGTGGGCCAGGAGGGCCACCACAGGCGCGACTGTCTGGGCGGGGAACAGCGACCTGATGAGCTGAGTCATCTGCTCGTCGCCCTGCACCGCGCCGGCCGACATGCGGGTGTAGCCGATCGGGGCGACCGCGTTGACCTTGATCCCGTACGGGGCTCCTTCGGCTGCCAGCGACTTGGTCAGCCCCAGGATGGCGCCCTTCCCCGCGGCGTAGAGACTGACTCCGCTCTCGCCGAAGAGCGCATCGGAGCAGGTGTTGACGATGCGTCCGTAGCCGGACTCGACCAGGTGGGGCCACGCGGCGCGCAGCGTGTTCAGCGTCCCGCCCAGATGGGTGTCCAGCATGCGGCGGCACTCCTCGTCGGAGAACGCGCCGAACGGCCGCAGAATCGCGATACCCGCGTTGTTGACCACGCTGTCGAGCCGCCCCCACCGTGCCAGTGCGGCCCCCACCACAGCCTGTGCGCCCGTGGTGGTGGAGACATCATGCGTGTCCGCGACAGCTTCCCCGCCCTGCGCGACGATCTCCTCGGCCACCGTCTGCGCGGGCAGCGACGACGCGCCTTGACCGTCGACTCCGGTCCCGGCGTCGTTGACGACCACCTTCGCCCCCCGCGACGCGAGCAGCAGCGCGTGCTCCCTGCCCAGCCCGCGGCCCGCACCGGTGACCACGGCCACACGACCATCGAAACGAAGCTGACCCTCTGTGCTCATCTGTCTCCTTATGTGAAGAGTGTCGCCAGACGCCAAACGGTCAGGATCTACCACCAGATCGCCAGGATCATGCCAAAACCGGCTTCTACTGCACGAGGATGTCTCAATCGGTTCATGCGGGAATCATGCGGGAACTCTGGGACGGCCCGGGCGCCCGTCCGGGTACGCGGTACGGATCAGCACGTGGCCGGCGTGAAGCGCACCGGCAGCGCCTGCGGTCCGCGGGTGAACAGGCCCTGCTCGGTTGGCCGGAACCCGTCGGTGAGCCGGACGTCGGGCATGGCGTCGAGGAGTTGGCCGACCCCGGCCTCGACCTCGGCGCGGGCCAGCAGCGCGCCCACGCAGAAGTGGCGGCCCAGGGCGAACGCGAGATGGCCGGCCGCGGCGGAGAAGGACGTCGTGGCCGGCAGATCTTCGCGGAAGATGTCGAAGCGCTCTGGCTCCCGGAAGCGGGCGGGGTCCCGGTTCGCGGCTCCGATCAGGCAGGTCACCGTGGCTCCCGCGGGAACGGTACCGCCGCTCAGGCCGACCTCCACGGCCGCCTGCCGCATGATCATGTGGATCGGCGGGCTGTACCGCAGGGTCTCCGCGAGGGCCCGGTCGATCAGCTCCCGGTTCTCCCGCACGGCCCGGAGCTGTTCGGGATGCGCCAGCAGGTTGACGAAGAGGCTCGCCAGGGCCTTGTCCGTGGTCTCGCCGCCCGCCGCGAGCAGCAGGCTGCAGAACGACCTGATGTCCTCGTCGCTCATGCGCACGCCTTCCACTTCGGCGGTACACAGGGTGGACAGCAGGTCGTCGCCGAGGTGGGTACGGCGGTGCTGGATGATCGGGATCAGGTACTCGGCGAGTTCGGTGCGGACGCGTACACCGGCCGCGGCGACCGCCGGATCGCCCGCCAGATTGCTGAGGAAGGCGAGGATCGTCTTGTTCCAGCGGTGGAAGCGGTCGTGATCGGTCATGTCCAGGCCCAGCATGCCGACGATGACGTTGACGGGAAGGCGCGCCGAGAAGTCCGCGACGAGGTTGGCGCTCCCCGCGTGGCGGAAGCCGTCGATGAGCCGCCGGGCGTTGTCCTCGATGACGGGCAGGAACTTCTCCTGGAGGTCACGGCCCCGGAAGGCGGGGGTCACCAGGGCTCGCCGCACCGCGTGTTCGCGTCCGCTGAGCGTCAGGAGCGTCCTGCCGTGCACCGGTTCGATCTGCCATGCGTAGTTGTCGGTGGTGAACTGTCCGGCGCGGTCCTTGAAGATCCGTTCGAGGTCCGCGTAACGCGACACGAGGTAGCTCTGGGTGGCTTCGTGCCAGATCAGCGGGGCGCTCTCGCGCATGGTCCGGTAGGCGGAGTAGGGATCCTCGGCGAATTCGGCCGACAGGAGGTCAGGGAGGTCAGGGAGGTCCGGTGCGGTGGCCATGTGGGGGGTGCTCCTTGAAGCGGTAGCCAGCAGACCATTCCAGACTATTGATCACGAAGCGGTCGGAACAGCCGAATACTGGCCGAATCCTGGACGCCGAATCCTGGACGACGTCATACCTGGCCTGCCCGATACCTGGTCTGCCCGCCGCGTGCTCGACAGGCGAAGTCACACCGAAGTCACACCGCGGACCCCCCGCGCACGGTCCCCGCGATCGCCGCGACGGCCTCCGGTCCCACCCGGCAGCACCCGCCGATCAGCCGCGCTCCGGCCCGCTCCCAGCCGGTCACCTGCTCGGCGGTGAAGGTGGAGCGGCCGGTCCAGGCGCGGGCCTCGGTGTCCCAGCCCTCCCCGCTGTTCGGGTACACCACAACCGGCTTGCCACTCACCCGGGCCGCCGTCCGGATCGCGCCGTCCACGTCCTGCGGAGCGCAGCAGTTCACACCCACCGCGACGATCTCGTCCACGTCGGCGGCCAGGGCGAACGCCTCCTCCAGGGGCTGGCCGGCGCGGGTGCGTTCCCCGGCGACCGTGTACGACAGCCAGGCAGGCACGCCCAGGCCGCGTACCGCACGCAGCAGGGCCTCCGCCTCGTCGCTGTCCGGGATCGTCTCCAGGGCGAGGACGTCCGGGCGGGCGGCGGCCAGGACCTCCAGGCGCGGGCGGTGGAAGGCCTCCAGCTCGGACACGGTGAGCCCGTAGCGGCCCCGGTACTCGGAGCCGTCCGCGAGCATCGCGCCGTACGGGCCGACGGACGCGGCCACCCACAGGGGACGTGACGCGCCCTTGACCTGCCGGGTCGCCTCGCGGGCCAACTCCACGCTCAGGGAAAGGAGTTCGATGCCCTGTTTGTGTGTGATCCCGTGCTGGGCGAAGCCCTCGAACGTCGCCTGGTAGCCGGCGGTGATCGCCACGTCCGCGCCCGCCTCGTAGTACGCGAGATGAGCCCCGGTGACCGCCTCGGGGCGCTCGGCGAGGAGCCGGGCCGACCACAGGCCGCCGCTCAGGTCATGGCCGGCGGACTCCAGCTGGTTGGACATGCCGCCGTCGAGGACGAGCGGGCGTCCGGAGGCGAGGGCGCCGGCGAGGGTGCGGGCGGGGGTGGGGGTGTCGCTGGTCATGCCACGACGCTAGAGGCGAAACGGCAGGGGCAGCCGCACCGCGCTGGTCGAGGATCTGTAGGGAACGAGGAGGTGCGGAGTGGCTTCTGCTTCGCAGCGTGATCGGCTTCGTAGCGTGATCGGCACGAAAATATCGCCCCTTTCTGTCATTATCTCCTCAACAGATCTCCTAAATTCAATAGATCTCCTAAATTCTAGATAGTTGGATAAGGGCACTAAAAGGGAAGCGCGAGAGTGCCATGACAGGACCGCGCATCGCAGTGAGGGCGGCCGTCGCCCTGGTGTTGGCCGGGACGCTGGTCACGGCGTGCGGCGTCGGCGGCGACGGCGAGAGCGGCTCGAAAACGCTGACCTGGTCCATGTGGGCCAGCGTCGGTGAGGAGCCGGTGATCTGGCGGGAGCTCGCAGAGCGCGTGTCCGCCGAAGATCCGCAGATAAGGCTCAAGCTGGAGACCTTGCCGTGGGGGGACTACTTCACCAAGATCGGCACCCGCCTCGGCGGCGACAGTGCCCCCTGCATCGTCACGATGCAGTCGCTCCGTACCGCGAGCTACGCCCAGGGCATGCTGCCGCTCGACGACCTGATCGCCAAGAACAAGTTCGACGTGTCGGACTTCGACAAGTTGATCATGGATGGGCTGAGCGTCGGCGGGAAGCAGTACGCGCTGCCGTATGACCTCGGCCCGGCGATCCTCACCTACAACAAGGACATGTTCCGGAAGGCGGGGGTGCCGGAGCCCAAGCCGGGGTGGACTCTGTCCGAGTTCGAGTCGGCCGCCCGTAAGCTGACCAGGGACGGGAAGTACGGGTTCGTGGCGTCGCCGCTGGATGGGTGGATGTTTCCCATGGTGCTGACCAAGACCGGGGCACAGCCCACCGACGGGAAGGGCAACCTGCGGCTCACCACTCCCGCCATGACGGAGGGCGTGCAGTGGTACGCCGACCTGGCGGCCAAGAAGAAGGTGGCCCCCCGGCTGTCCTCGGTCGATCCCCATTTTGCCGAGAGGGCGTTCCTCGACGGCGACGTGGCCATGGGCACCAACGGGCCGTGGGCGTTGGAGGGCCTGAGGGAGCAGGCCTCCTTCCCGGTGGGTCTGGCCACGCTTCCCGCCGGCCCGGACGGCAGCAGGACGTACTCGGCCGGTTCCGGGTTCGGCATCTCCAAGTCCTGCCCGGAGCCGGAGCAGGCGTTCAAGGCGATCACGCTGATGATCGCCCAGAAGCAACTGGAGTGGCTCGCCGAGAAAGGGCGTGCCTATCCGTCACGTGAGTCGGCACAGCACGCGTGGTACGAGAACGCCGGCATCGCAAACGCCCGACAGGTCCTCGAAGCCGCCAACGCCACGGCGATTCCGATGCATAGGACGAAGAACTGGGACCGGGTCGCCCAGCTGCTCTACCAGTACGGGGTCAGCGCCTTCAACGGAGAGAGCTCCGCGAAGGAGGTCCTGGAACAGGTGCAGCGACAGGCCGGGTAGGACCGAACCGGGGTGAACCGGCTGAAAGACGAGCGGACGAAGGGGAGAAAGGGTTGGAAGGGGCGGAAGGGTGCCGGGCCGCGGGATGCCCGGCCCCGGGGCCCCGGTGCCGGGCATCCCGGGAAAAGAGCGCATGACCCCGATTGTCAGAGGCAGGCGTTTGAATGAGGCTACGTCCGATGCGCGCGGACGGGACGGAGAACCTCAGAAGGAGCTGGACCAGCTATGGGACTTGTGACCTTGGACCTCCCCACACCGGAGCAGATGCGCGGCCGTTGGGCGGCATACGCGGCGATCTGCGCGGCCCGGCGCCGGGGCGGCGCATGGGCGGAGGGCCCCGTATGGCACTTCGACGACGGCGGCGGCAACTGGGCGGAGCTGCATCACCTGGGCGCGGGCCGCGCGGTGCTCATCGGCCACGACCACGAGTACTCGGAAACCTATTACGGCCCGGCCGCCGAGGAGTTCGGCGAGGAGGAGACCGATGTGCTCGCCGGCGCCCCGCACTGGTGGCGGCCGACGGTGAAGCGGACGCTGGACGCCCAGGACTACGTGGGCTTTGTGTACGGCTTCGACGCCGATGGATGGCAGCGCGCCGACTACAGTGCCGAAGACGGATTCCGCAGCGTGGGCCTGCCCGCCCTGAGCATCGAGGACACCCGCGAAAGCATCACCTGTTCCGCCGGGAGCGCACTGGGACTGCGCGGAGCCGCCCCGAGTACCGACGCCGTCGACGCGCTCATCGCCGCCGACGGCGACGTCACGGAAGAACACGTGAGCGCCGTCATCGGCACCGGCGGCTGGGACGCCATCGCGGGCACGGCCGCGGCCCGCAAGTTCCTTGCCGTGTCAACTTCTCGGCCCTCAAAGGACCGAGCTTGTTGACTCGGTCCGAAAGGCCTGAACGACAGGAGGCCGCCGCCCCGCGCCAGGGCGCGCAGGGCGGCGGCGCCCCTGGCCGGGGTGGGGTGTGCGGTTCAGCGCCGGGTGTCTGTGGTGACGAGGGCGCGCTCGTACGGGTCGAGTACGGCGCCCTTGAGCGAGGGGGCGATGCCGAGGGCCCCCTTCAGGTGCACCAGCGGGATCTCCGCGTCGGCGCCGAGGATCGCCGCCTCCGCCTTCATGGCGGCGTCCTGCCGCTTGGCGGGGTCGGTCACGGCCTGGGCTTCGGCGATAGCCTTGTCCACGGTCTTGTCGCACAGCAGCGACAGGTTGTACGTGCCGTCGCAGGTGTAGTCGCTGGTCAGGACGGTGACCGGGTCGCCGGTGTCAAGCATCACATTGCGGGAGTTGACGGCGGCGTCGAACTTCCCGGCCAGCAGGTCGGCTTCGAGGCGGGCGTACTCGCGTACGACCAGCTTCACCTTGAACCCGGCCTGTTCCAGCTGCTGTTGCAGCACCTGGGCGACCTCGGCCAGCTCGGGGCGGCTGGTGTGGGTGGCGAGGGTGATGCTCTTGCCGTCCGGGTCGGCGGCCTTGGCCCTCCCGGTGGGCTCAACACGCTTACCGGCCGCCCAGCTCAGGGCGGGACCATAGATGCCCTGGGCGGGCTCGGCATACCCCTCGTACACGTCCTTGGCGAGCACGGAAGTGTCGATCGCCTCGCGCGCGGCGGTCCGCAGGCCCGCGTCGGCGAAGGCGCCGGACTTGGTGTTGAGGTACAGGCTGGTGTTGCGGGCGGTGTTCGTCCCGTGGACGGTGACCTTGTCCAGGGAGGCGATCTGCGCGACGGGCACCGCCTCGGTGAGGTCCGTCTGGCCGGTGCGCAGGGCGTTGGCGCGGGCGGTGCCGTCGGCGATGAACTTCGCGTCGATGCCGGACGACTTGGCGCGTCCGCCCCAGTAGTCGTCGAAGCGGTCCAGGGTGGCCGCCGTGTCACCGGTGATCTTGGTGAGTGCGAAGGGGCCGGTGGCGGTGCCGACCGGGTTCACGGTGCCCTGCTTCTGGTACGCCTTCGGGGAGAACACCGCCAGGCTCGGGTTGGACAGCCGCTGCGGCAGCACCGGGTCGGCCGCGCCGGTGCCGACCCGGACCTGGTCCTCGCCCACGGCCTCGGCGGTCAGCTTCACGCCCGAGATCGCGGCGGGGGCCGGATCGGCCTCGGCGGCGTGGGTGAGGGCGGCGGCGACGGCCTTCGCGGTGACCTCGCTGCCGTCCTGGAACGTCGCGTCCCGCAGCGTGAACACCCAACTGCGGCCCTTGTTCTCGCTCTTCCAGGACGTGGCCAGCGCGGGAGCCACCGAACCGTCGGTGTCCAGCCGGGTCAGCCCCTCCGCGACGCCCAACTTGGCCAGGTGGAAGGCGTCCTGGCTGTATGGGGAGAAGTTCTGCGTCGGCGTGAAAGCGAGCGCCACGCGAAGCCGCGCGCCCTCACCGGAGCCGGAGGAATCCGAGGACGAGGCGTCGTCGCCGGAGGAGGCGAAGCAGCCGGACAACAGGGGGGCGAGCAGCAGACCGGCTATCAGCTGACGGCGCCGAGGGCGGGGAGTTCTCATGGTTGTGGGCGTGTCTTTCAGGTTGGTTGGTATAAGGGCTGAGATTCAGTGCAAGCGTAGGTGACAATCATTTCCAAAAGAACCGCCGCAGGCCCCTGAGGTTAGGTTCCCCTTCCTTTTGGCGGGTGAGATGTGTCACCGCCCCGCGTCTGTGATTCCTGCGGCAGGGGCGGGGCTTCCGGCGCCGACGGCTCCAGCGCCGACGGCTCCAGCGGTGCGGGAACGAGCGGTGGGGGAACGAGCGATGCGGGCGGGAACGAGCAATGCGGGAACGAGCGATGCGGGAACGAGCCAGGCATCGTTGAACGATCCTTCAAGAGGGATGAAGATTTTTCTGCAAGGTATTCTTGATCCCGTATGCGTTTCGCGGTCGGCCGACGTGCCAACCAAGGGGCCGTCACCCAAAGGGCTCGGCGCCGGGCCGGGCGGCCCTCTGCCCCCCAGGGTATCGAAGCGCAGGGCTTCACTACTGGGGCGCGCCGACTCCGGAGGTTGTCCTTCCGGTCGGCTGCGTGTCAGGAATGGGAGCAATGACCACCGAGTTCGACCTTTTCGGCATGTTCTCCGAGCCGGACCCCGGTCCGGCGCTCACCCTGCTGCGGCAGGAGGAACCGGTGTGCTTCGATCAGGCCACCGGCCTGTGGGTGGTGAGCCGCCACCGTGATGTGCGCCGTGTGCTGCTGGACCCGGACACCTTCCTGCCCGACAACGCCCAGGACCCGGTCGTCCCCCTGTCGGTGGCCGCGCTTCGTGTGCTCGCCGGCGTGGGATTCTCGCTGCCGCCCGCCCTGGCCAACAACGGCGGGCCGAGCCACCGGGGGCTGCGACGCCTGGTCAGCGGTTTCTTCAGTCCCCGGCGCGTGGCGTCGGCGGTGCCGATGATGGAACACCTCGCTGCCGGCCTGCTCGAAGAGGTACGGGAGTCGTGGGAGGCCGGGCGGGACGCCGACCTGGTGACGGACTTCGCGCACCCTCTGCCCTGCGGAGTGCTGAAGGCGCTGCTGGGGATCCGGGACGTGGATGCAGCGGTTCTGCTGCGGTGGAGCGACGATGCCCTGGAACTCTTCTGGGGCCGCCCTCCGGCGGAACGCCAGGTGGAGCTGGCCGCCTCGGCGGCGGAGTTCCACCGGTGGCTCTCCGCTCATGTGGCCGAGGGCCCGCACAACCCCGGAAGCCTGGCCGAGGCGCTCTGCAGCCATCGCCTCCCGGACGAAACCCTCCCGGACGAAACCCTCCCGGACGAAACCCTCCCTGAGGGAATCCCCCTGGACGCGGCGACAGCGGTGGCGGTGTGCTTCTTCGTCTTCATCGCCGGTCACGCCACCACGGGGCAGCTGATCGCCACGGCGCTGTGGCGCGCGCTGGCGGATCCGGGCGTCTGGAGCCGCCTCGGCGGGGAGCCGGGATTCGCCGGGGCCTGGGTGGAGGAGGTCCTGCGCCGGGAACCGCCGGTGACCAGCTGGCGGCGGGTGGCGGCCCGTGACGTCGAGCTCGGCGGCGTTCCTCTGGAGGGAGGGGCGCGGCTGCTGCTGATGCTCATGAGCGCGGGGGCGGATCCGGAAGTGTTCGAGGAGCCGCAGGGCCTGTGTCCGTACCGGGAGAACGTACGGCGCCATCTGGCGTTCGGTGTGGGGCAGCACCACTGCCCCGGCGCATCGCTGGCGCGCACCGAGGCGGCGGTCGCTCTCCGAGCGGCTGCCCGGGCCTTTCCCGAGGGGCCGTCCA
The DNA here is from genome assembly GCA_963711935.1 of uncultured Actinomycetota bacterium. Classification (GTDB taxonomy): domain Bacteria; phylum Actinomycetota; class Actinomycetes; order Streptomycetales; family Streptomycetaceae; genus Streptomyces. The sequence goes on along the minus strand of CAVQGD010000010.1, from coordinate 469,006 downwards.
TGGTCGACGGCGCGCGTCCGCCGGTACGGGGTCTGCTGTCCTTTCGCGCGCCACTGCACCTTCCGATGCCGGGCCGGGTGCCTGACCAGGTGAACGGCCGGGTCTGACCTGGGCTCAAGGTATTCCCAAGGTATTGGTCGCCCGACGCGTCGGTGCCGGAAGAGACACCGGATACACCGGATACACCGGACGAGGCACCGGATGAGACGAGCGAGTGGTCAGAACGGCGTCTTGTGGGTGTGTCAGCCCCAGATCGCCGCGCCCACCCAGGTCATCGTGACCAGCAGGCAGGCGAACAGCTCCGTCAGTACGCTCCAGCCGCCCGACCGCATCGCGGTGTGCAGCGCCGCCCTGGCCTCCTGGTGCCGGCCGAGCCGGAGGCGTTCGCAGAGGTAGATGCCGCCCATGAAGCCGGGGATCGCGCCGAGTACCGGGATGAGGAAGAAGCCGAGGAGCGCCCCGACTCCGGCGTACACCCCCATACGGGGCGTGGCACCGCTCTCGTGCAGCCGCCGGGGTGGCAGCGCCCAGCGGATGGCCTGGGAGAGCAGCATGGTCAGGGTCGCGCCCACGAGCACGAACCAGGCGAGTCTCCGCGTGTCCTCCAGCACCCACCACAGGACCCCGGCCCACACCAGCCAGGACCCCGGCACGCCGGGCACCAGCACTCCGCCCAGGCCGAGCAGGAGCACCACACCGACCAGCAGGAGTTCCCACGCTCCCATAGGCCCAGGGTGCTGGAGCGGCGGGGAAGACGCAGGTCCGCGCATGCGCGGACCGGGATCAGATCCGCGCCCTCCAGCCCCGCTCGTACGCGTGCCTTCCCCGTTGCAGCCAGTCGCGGGCGGACGGGGGCGTACCCGATCTCCTCGCGGTGGTGCCCTGGGCCAGGGCGTACATCGCCCATGAGGTACGTGGCCCACGGCACGGGGTGGGGCGTGTGTCAATCGCCGTACTCCGTATCGCAGTTCGAGGTCTCGTCCGGCTTCTCGTTCGATGGCCAACTCCGTGGCCGGTTTTTCCGGAAGTCCCGTTTTCATCCGGCTCCCGCGGTCGACAATTAGGGGCATGAGCCAGCAGGGGGAGAGGCCCACCGGTCACGAGGACGACTGGTGGCAGCAGTTGTACGACGACTTCACCGACGACACGGGGCCCACAGCCGCCGCCGATTCCCTCGACGACCGCTTCGCCTCGGCATCCAGCACAGTGGGGCAGGGGCAGGGGCAGGGGCAGGGGCAGGGGCAGGGGCAGGGGCAGGCGGGGGCAGGGGCAGAAGCAGGCGGACTGGCCGGAGCCTTCGCCCACCGACGTTCCGCCCCTGCCCGATGTCCCGTCCCCGCCCGATGTCCCGCCCCTGCCCGACGTTCTGCCCCCGCCCGGCGCCCCGCCCCTGCCCGACGTCCAGCCCCCGCCCGATGTCCAGCCCCCGCCCGGCGGCCCTCCGACGGTGCCGGGGCAGCGCACCGGAACCACACGGGGCGACACCCGCGGCGGGCTGCGCGGCGATACCCGCGGCGGGTGGCGTGGCGACACCGGCGGCGGGTTGCGCGGCGAGACTTCCGGCCCCGCGGCCTCGTACGACCGGCCCACCGCCGACGGCGACGCCGGTGCGCCCTCAGGCGGCTCAGCCGCGAACCTCGTCGCCACCCCCCAGTCGGCCGACGTCGTCTACGTCGGGTCCGGACCGCCCACCTACGACGCCGAGCCCACCGCACTGCCGGCCGCGAACCCGGACGACCTCGGCGATCTGGTCGCGGACACCGTGCTCGACGGAGCGCGGTACGGGGCGTGCACGCTGCGGGCGGCTTCCGTGCGCGGGGACTCCGCCCGGTACCGGGGCGAGCCGCGCCGCGATTCGCTGCTGACCGCCCGGTTCGGCGCGGGCGAGGACGCACTGGTGCTCGTCGCCATGGCGACCGGCGCCCGGGCCACGCCAGGGGGCGCACCGGGCGGCGGCCGAGGCGTGCGAGTGGATCGGAATGGCCATCGGCCGCAGCCATGTCCGGCTCGCCGAGGACCTCCGGGCCGCCCGGTGCGGCGGCCTGAAGTCAGGCCTGCGACGGCTCACCGACCGCAGCCTCGGCAAACTCCGCGCCAGCGCCGCTGAGCAGGGCCTCGAGCCCGAGGAGTACACGGTCGGCCTGCGGTGCCTGCTGCTCCCCGCCGACCCGGAATGCCGTACGCGCGTCTACTTCGGCGCCGGCGCCGGTGGCCTGTTCCGGCTACGGGACGGCGAGTTGCAGGACATCGAACCACGGGGCGCCGACACTACCGGTGCCCCCGTCCTCGGCCTCGGTTCGCTGCCCCACGAGACCCCCGAGGGCGACCGCCTCACCATGGACCTCGGCATCACGACGCCCCCGAGCCCGTACGAGCCGGTGCCCCCACCCCGCGCCCCGTTCCGCTTCCGCGCCTCCGTCGCCCGCCCCGGAGACACGCTGCTCCTGTGCACCGCCGGTCTCTCCGACCCCCTGCGCGAGGAACCCCGGCTCGCCGAACACCTCACGACCCGCTGGGCGACCGGCGAACCCCCCGGCCTCGCCGCCTTCCTCGCCGACATCCAGGTCAGGGTCAAGGGGTACACCGACGACCGCACGGCCGCGGCCGTCTGGGAGACATGACCCCGCGCGTGGGGAAGGCGGTGTGGTGCGAAGTGGCGCGAAGTGGTGCGAACTCAAGGCGGGCGCAGCCCTGAAAGCCCGGACCTGGGGGTCCGAACCCGGAAACGGGACGGGGGCGCGGCGTACGAGCCGCGCCCCCGTCCCGGTGGGCCGTTCCTGTGGGCTTCCAGTCCGCGGTGGGATCCCCGTCCGGCCGGTTTCCAATGAACCGGTCTCCAATGAACCGGTCTCCAATGAACCGGTCTCCAATGAACCGGTCTCCACTGGAGGGGTTCCCGCTGAACCAGTTCCCACTGGTTCCGGCTGGTTCTAGCCGAACTGCTGCTCCAGGTCCTTGAGCTTGCGCTCCAGGGAGTCGAGCCGGGGCAGGGCCATGGTGTCGTCCTCCGCGGTGAGGTCGACGGTGATCGGCTTGTCAGCTACCGCTGCGGACGGGCTGCAGGGAGGGACGGGTGCGGAGGGGCAGCTGCTCCGGCGTGGATATGGCAGGCTCCGCGGCGACCTGGGCGGGGGCCCGCTCCACGGCTGGTCACCTCCGACCTGCCGTCCGCCGCCGCGGCCCGAGCAGGCCCGGCGCCGTGGCCACGGCTGATCGCCTTGAGCTGGGCGCGCTCCAGCTTGCTCCTGCTCGCGCCGGCGCTGCCGCGTCCTGCTCCTTCTGGCGCCGGTCCTCGCGCACCTCGTCGACCGCCTCGTCCAGGCTGCGCACGCCCTCCAGCAGCATCAGCGACCAGGCCCGTACGTCTCCCGGGGCGCCCGCAGCCAGCGGACGATCCGGATCTGCGGCAGCGGCCGCGGCACCAGGCCCTGCTCGCGCAGCGCGGCCCGGCGGGTCTGCTTCAGCGCGCGGTCGAACAGGACCGCCGCCGACAGCGACATGCCGGCGAAGAACTGCGGGGCGCCCGCGTGTCCGAGGCCCCGGGGCGCGTGCACCCAGTTGAACCAGGCGGCGGCGCCCGCGAACGTCCACACCAGTATCCGGGAGCCGAGGGCCGCGTCACCGTGGCTGGCCTCGCGCACCGCGAGCACGGAGCAGAACATCGCGGCGCCGTCCAGGCCGAACGGGACCAGGTACTCCCAGCCGCCGGAGAGGCTCAGGTTCTGCCGGCCGAAGCCGACCAGGCCGTGGAAGGAGAGCGCGGCGGCGACCGCGGCACAGCAGAAGAGCAGGAGATAGGAGGCCGTGCCGTACATGGCCTCCTTGCGCCTGCGGCGCTCCTCGCTGCGCTCCCACGAGTCGTCGGCCTCGGCGCTTGCTCCCCGGAGCGCTTGCCGCGCGCCAGCACCGCCACCGCCGCCAGCATGCCCAGGAGCAGTACGGCGCCCGGAAGCAGCCAGTTCAGCGATATGTCGGTCAGTCTCATCTGGGGTCCCTTGCATTGGGATAGGGCGTAACGCCCGCCATAGTGGCCCAATCCTCGTCGGCCCTCAGGGGGTTTCGGGGCAAGAGACCGCCAAGGAAGTGCAAGGGGATGCGCAAGGCGGCATTCTGCTCGAACTGCCGCGCGAGGGACGGGAGTTGAGTGCGAATAAGATTACCTGCATGGGTGGTTCCTCGGGAAATTCCCGTGACAAGAGGGGGAGTTGTGAATCCACTGCAACTTGTGTGCACCGCACGCCCGGAGTTGATCTTACGGCCCATGCCCTGCGCGGTCGCCCGCCAGCGGTTGGCCGCCAACCGGCTCGTCGTCCCGGATGAGGAGTGCGTCGAGCCGAACGGCGACCGATGGCAGCTGGTGGCAGCCGGTGGCGAGCGACGGTAGGGCTTGCCTTGCCGGAGGGGTCGATGTTTGGGTCGGCATTTGAACTGGCGCTCGGTGCGCTTAGGGTGCTTTACGACCGGTAACGACCCCGGCGGCCATTCCGAAGTGCCGAGTATCCCTTGTATCGCCTGACCTCGGAGGAGGACCCGTGGAGCATGCCCGACTGCGCCCGCGCGACCCGCAGGGCTCCACCGAGGCCACGGACGCCTCCGATGATGCCCGCGAGGACGCCTCGGCAAGCGAGGCCGGGCTGCCGGAAACCCGCGCCCGCGCCCGCTCCGGCTCCCGTGCCCGCTCCGGCTCCCACGCCCGGGCCGCGCGGTTGCCGCGGCAACGCGGCGTGGCGGACGGAAACGAGAACGGAAACGAGGAGCGGGGCGTCACCGCGGACTGCCCGCATCCGGCGCGGGAGGAAGCGGCCCGCGGTGAGCACACCCACAGCGAGCCGCCCATGCCGAGGCCGCGCGTGGAGAAGTGGCCGTCTGTGGAGGAGCGGCCGTCCGGGAAGGAGCGGCCGCGCGTGGAGGAGGGGCCGTCCGGGAGGGAACGGCTGTCCGGAGAGGAGTGGCCTTCCGGGAGGCGACTCCCCGCCGACGAGCCCCCCCTCCCGCAAGGGCGCCCCGTCGTGCGGCGGGCCTCCGTCCGCGGACAGATCCTCGACGCCCTGCGCGCCGCGCTCGTGGCCGGAGAGCTCACCCCGGGCGAGGTGTACTCGGCGCCCGCACTCGGCGAGCGCTTCGGGGTGTCCGCGACGCCGGTACGGGAGGCCATGCAGCAACTCGCCCTGGAAGGCGCCGTCGAGGTCGTGCCCAACCGCGGCTTCCGCGTCGTCGAGCGCGGCACCCGAGAGCTGGCCGAACTCGCCGAGATCCGGGCGCTGATCGAGATCCCGGTCGTCCTGCGCCTGGCCCGCACCCTGCCCGCCGAGTGCTGGGCGGAGCTGCGGCCCCTCGCCGAGGAGACGGCCCGGGCGGCGGCGTCCGGCTGCCGGGCGACGTACGCGGAGGCCGACCGCGCCTTCCACCGTGCGGTTCTCGCTCTCGCGGGCAACGAACAGCTGGTGCGGATCGCGGACGACCTGCACCGTCGCTCTCAGTGGCCACTGGGGGGTGAGCCCACGGTCCGCGGCCGTACGGGGCTGATGGCCCGCGCGGCCGTGCATCTCGCGTTGCTCGATGCGTTGACCGCGCAGGACCTGGAGGCTGTGCGGGCGCTATGGGAGGAGCGCTTCACCGGGGTGTGAGTGAGCCGGGATGAGTAATCCTGGGGTGTGAGCGAGCCGGGGTGTGAGTGAGCTGGTCGGAGCGCCGTAGCGGCCCCGCGCCCCTTTCAGGGGGCGTCCAACTGCCCCGCCAGCCACGTCGGTACGCCCCCCAGCAGCCGGAACAGGCGCCCCGCCTCCGCCCGCAACCGTGACGCCTCCGGCTCCGCCTCCGCGTCCGCAAGGGACGCGAGTGCCGGGGCCGTGCCGACGAGGTAGCCCAGCTCCTCGCGGATCCGCAGGGATTCGGCGAAGCCGTGGCGGGCCTCGGCCGGTTCGCCGTCGCGGAGGGCGAGTCCGGCGAGATGGCGCCAGGTGAAGGAGAGCAGCAGCAGGTCGCCGTGGGCGGTGGCGCCCGCGTGGGCTCGGCGGTAGGCGGCGCGGGCGGCCTGCGGTGAACGGGCCAGGTTCTCCGCGAGCAGGCCGCGGCGGAAGTCCAGCACGGCCCGGCCCGGGGCCCCCGGAGCGATCAGGGCCGCCGCCCGGCCGAGCGCGGCCCGGGCCTCGTCCGCCCGGTCCCGTACGCCGAGCAGCGTGGCCGCGTACGCCAGTTGGCCGCGCTCACAGGCCGCCGCGCCCCGCTCGTCGTCGCTGTGGGCCAGCGCCTCGGCCGTGCGCAGCGCGTCCTCGGCCTCCTCCCAGCCCTGCTCGGTGTACAGACACCGCTCGACGAGGAGCGAGGCCCGCTGGAGCGCGGCCGCCGGAGTGGTCGGCTGGAGCAGGGCCGCCGCGTCGGCCCAGCAGGCGCGCGAGCGCAGCCGCCATACCGCGGTCTGGAGCGGATCGTCACCCGCGGTCGTTCCGTACGAACCAGACATGGCGGTATGCGCCACGTTGCCCTCCCCGAGCACGCCATTCGAGCTGTTGAGTGGTGGCCGCATCTCAGCACGGATCGCACGCACCCGGCCAAGGGGGTGGGTGAAGGATTTCACAAAGTCATGGGTGCGAGACGGGCGTACGGACGGCATCGTGCGCCACCCGGTCCGCACCACCCCCGTGACCTCAGCTCATGCGCAGGGCCAGGAAGAAGTCCAGCTTGTCCTCCAGCCGGGACAGGTCGCGGCCCGTCAACTGCTCGATCCGGCCCACCCGGTAGCGCAGCGTGTTGACGTGCAGGTGCAGCCGTGCGGCGCAGCGCGTCCAGGAGCCGTCGCAGTCGAGGAACGCCTCCAGGGTGGGGATCAGTTCGGCGCGGTGGCGGCGGTCGTAGTCGCGCAGGGGGTCGAGCAGACGGGCGGTGAAGGCGCGGCGGACGTCGTCCGGGACGAAGGGCAGCAGCAGCACGTGCGAGGCCAGCTCCTGGTGGCCGGCCGCGCAGACCCGGCCGGGGCGCGCCGCCGCCACCCGGCGGGCGTGCCGGGCCTCCTCCAGCGCGCCGCGCAGCCCCTCCGCCGAGTGCACGGCCGCGCTGACGCCGAGCGTGAGCCGCCCGTCGTCGTCGAGGCCCGCGGTCAGCGGGTCCGCGTACGGCCGCGAGCAGCGTGTCCGCGTGCAGCCCGAGCCGTCGTCCCGGAGCCGTCGTGCCCGGAGCCGTCGTGCTCGGGCCGTCGTGTCGGCGGAGACCGCCGGGAGCGGCGGGAGCGGAACGAGCGCGATCGCCTCGTCGCCGGTGTGGGCGACGGCGATCCGGTCGGACGGCTCGGGCCCGTCGACAGCGGGTCGACGAGGATCTCCTCCAGCAGCGCCTGGGCCACCGGGCCGCCGCTCGACCTCGCCGCCGTCCCACTCGACGCGGGCCACGACGACCTGCCAGTGCGGCGCCGCGCCCAGGCCGGGCAGCAGCACCGGCGCGGCCACCCGCAGCCGGGCCGCGATCTCGGCGGGCGCGGCACCCGCCTGCACCAGCTCCAGGACCTCCTGGGCGAGCCGGCGCCGCACCGTACGGGCCGCGTCCCGCCGGTCCCGCTCGACCGCGATCAGCTGGGTGACGCCGTGCAGCAGGTCGAGCCGCTCCGCGGGCCAGTCCCCGGCGTCCGCCTCGACCGCGAGCAGCCAGTCGGAGAGCACGCGTCTCGCGCACGTCCCGGGACTCGCCCGTACCCCGGCCGCCGCTGCGGACCGGGAAGAGCGAGTACGTCGTCATGCCCACGCTCACCCGGTACGGCCCGCGCCGCCCCGTACGCGCGGCCGCGAGGTGCTCGGCGGCCAGCCGGCGCGCACACGTCGGCGGGCAGCGCGGCCCCGCCGGCCTTCGGGCGCGCGACGATCCGCCCGGTGGGGGAGAGCACCCAGGCCCGCAGGTCCAGGTCGGAGCCGAGCAGGTCCAGGACCACGTCCGGGCCGCCGCCCGCCGGGCCCGAGGTCATCATCCGGCGGTGCCGGTCCACCACGGCGGCCAGGTCCCCGGCCCGCTCGCCCGACACCTGCCGTACGACGTGCTCGGTGATCGTCGCGAAGGCCACCGACTCGTGGACCGCGAACAGCGGCAGCCGGTGCCGGGCGCAGGCCGCGACCAGGTCCTCGGGCACCGTCGCCCAGCTCGGCCTCGCCCGCGGCGAGCGCGGTCGACCCCGGCGCCCACCAGGATCCGTACGAAGGGCTCGGAGTCCGCGGCGTCACGGCGCCAGGCCAGACCTGTGAGCACCAGTTCGCCGCCGGAGAGGTAGCGGCTGGGGTCCCGCAGGTCCGTGGTCATCACGCCGCGCACGGTGCGGTCCAGCTCGTCCTCGCCGCCGAGCAGCCGCAGGCCCAGCGCGTCGGTGTCCAGCAGTGCGCGCAGCCGCATGTCTCTTCGCCGTCGTTCCAGGGGAATCGTGTTCCAGGGGAATATGGAGGGGTTACCGAGGACCTCCGTTCATACGAATCTACAAGATGAGTCGCTCTGGCCAGCCAACTCCTTCATGTCTTCGGTGACTGACCCTGGTGGCGAACAGTGCTGTGTACTGATCTCATCTGACGTGTCTTACTGACGTGTCTCATCTGACGTGTCTCATCTGACGTGACAGCGCATGAACGAGCCGGGCCCCGTACCCGATCCGGCTCAGACCAGGCTCGAACAGAACGAGTCATGAGACGGAGAAGAGAGCCGGTCATGGACTTCCTTCGCCCCGCCAGCTGGGAGGAGGCGCTCGCCGCGAAGGCCGAGCACCCCACCGCTGTGCCGATCGCGGGCGGCACCGATGTGATGGTCGAGATCAACTTCGACCACCGCCGGCCCGAGTACCTCCTGGACCTGAACCGCATCGGCGAGCTGCAGCGAGTGGGAGGTCGGCGAGGACAGCGTGCGGCTCGGCGCCTCCGTCCCGTACACGCAGATCATGGAGAACCTGCGCGCCGAGCTGCCCGGCCTCGCCCTCGCCTCGCCACACCGTCGCCTCCCCGCAGATCCGCAACCGCGGCGGCGTCGGCGGCAACCTCGGCACCGCCTCCCCGGCCGGCGACGCCCACCCCGCGCTGCTCGCGGCGGGCGCCGAGGTCGAGGCCGAGTCCGTACGCGGCACCCGGCGCATCCCGGTCGACGACTTCTACACCGGCGTGAAGCGCAACGCGCTCGCCGCCGACGAGCTGATCCGGGCCGTGCACATCAAGAAGGCGGACGGCCCGCAGCAGTTCTCCAAGGTCGGCACGCGCAACGCGATGGTGATCGCGGTGTGCGCCTTCGGCCTGGCCCTGCACCCCGAGAGCCGCACGGTCCGTACCGGCATCGGCTCGGCCGCGCCCACACCCGTCCGGGCCACGGCCGCCGAGGAGTTCCTGAACGCGGCGCTCGACGAGGGCGGCTTCTGGGACAACGGCAGGATCATCACCCCGTCGGTCGCCCAGCAGTTCGCCGACCTGTGCGCCGCCGCCTGCAACCCGATCGACGACGTCCGCGGCACCGCGGGCTACCGCCGCCACGCGGTCGGCGTCATGGCCCGCCGCACGCTGACGTGGACCTGGGAGTCGTACCGCGGCACCGCCCGCCACTATGCGAGGGAGCTGCCTGATGCGCGTCAACTTCACGGTCAACGGCCGTCCGCAGGAAGCCGACGACGTGTGGGAGGGCGAGTCCCTGCTGTACGTGCTGCGGGAGCGGCTGGGCCTGCCGGGCTCCAAGAACGCCTGCGAGCAGGGCGAGTGCGGGTCGTGCACCGTCCGGCTCGACGGCGTGCCGGTGTGCTCGTGCCTGGTCGCGGCCGGGCAGGTCGAGGGCCGCGAGGTCGTCACCGTCGAGGGGCTGGCGGAGTACGCCAGACAGCGCGCCTGCGGGGCACGCGGGGCTGGTGAAGCCGGCGAAGCCGGTGAAGCCGGTGAATGTGACACTTCCGCGGAATGCGGCACATCGTTGGATGAGGCCAGGCGGTGGTCGGCGCAGGACACCGACTCCCGGACCGGCGAGGGCGGCACCTCCCCACGGGCGCCGCTCTCCCCCGTCCAGCAGGCGTTCATCGACGCCGGCGCCGTCCAGTGCGGCTTCTGCACGCCGGGTCTGCTGGTCGCCGCCGACGAGACTGCTGGAGCGCAACCCGAACCCGTCCGACGCGGACATCCGCGAGGCGCTCTCGGGCAACCTCTGCCGCTGCACCGGCTACGAGAAGATCATCGACGCGGTCCGCCTGGCGGCCGCCCGACAGGGAGAGGCGGTCTGAAGCACATGGCCGGCACAACCGCGCCCCCGGCACTCCCACGCAAGATCACCCAGGGCTCCCAGGCACCAAGGGCGGCATCGGCGAGTCCACGCTCCGCCCCGACGGCACCCTCAAGGTCACCGGCGAGTTCGCGTACTCCTCCGACATGTGGCACGAGGACATGCTGTGGGGCCAGCACCCTGCGCTCCCCGGACGCGCACGCCGAGATCGTCTCCATCGACATCGCGCGAGGCCCTCGCGACGCCCGGCGTCTACGCCGTCATGACCTACGACGACCTGCCCGACCGACGTGCGGAACTACGGCCTGGAGATCCAGGACACCCCGGTCCTCGCCCACGGCAGGGTCCGCCACCACGGCGAGCCCGTCGCGATCGTCGCCGCCGACCACCCGGAGACCGCGCGCCGCGCCGCCGCCAAGATCAAGGTCGAGTACGCGGAACTGCCGGTCGTCACCGACGAGGCGTCCGCGACCGCGCCCGGACGCGCTCGCTGCATCCACGAGACCGCGACGACCACCACGCCGGCCACGTCGCCGCACCCGAACATCGTCCACCGCCAGCCGATCGTCCGCGGCGACGTCGCCGCGGCCCGCGAGCGCGCCGATGTCGATCGTCGCGGGCGAGTACGACTTCGGCATGCAGGACCAGGCGTTCCTCGGCCCGGAGTCCGGCCTCGCCGTGCCCGCCGAGGACGGCGGCGTCGACCTCTACATCGCCACCCAGTGGCTGCACGCCGACCTCCGCCAGATCGCCCCCGTCCTCGGCCTGCCCGAGGACAAGGTCCGGATGACGCTCTCCGGCGTCGGCGGCGCCTTCGGCGGCCGCGAGGACCTGTCGATGCAGATCCACGCCTGCCTGCTGGCGCTGCGCACCGGCAAGCCGGTCAAGATCGTCTACAACCGCTTCGAGTCCTTCTTCGGCCACGTCCACCGCCACCCGGCGAAGCTCTACTACGAGCACGGCGCCACCAAGGACGGCAAGCTCACGCACATGAAGTGCCGGATCGTCCTGGACGGCGGCGCGTACGCCTCCTCCTCCCCGGCCGTCGTCGGCAACGCCGCCTCGCTCGGCGTCGGCCCGTACGTCGTCGACGACGTCGACATCGAGGCCCTCGCCCTCTACACCAACAACCCGCCCTGCGGCGCGATGCGCGGCTTCGGCGCGGTCCAGGCGTGCTTCGCCTACGAGGCGCAGATGGACAAGCTCGCGGCGAAGCTCGGCATGGACCCGGTCGAGTTCCGGCAGCTCAACGCCATGGAGCAGGGCACGCTCATGCCCACCGGCCAGCCCGTCGACTCCCCGGCCCCGGTCGCCGAGCTCCTGCGCCGCGTCAAGGCCATGCCGCTGCCGCCGGAGCAGCAGTGGCGAGACGGCCGGCGAGGCAGCGCGGACGTACGCGCGCTGCCCGGCGGCCTGTCCAACACCACGCACGGCGAGGGCGTCGTCCGCGGCGTCGGCTACGCGGTCGGCATCAAGAACGTCGGCTTCTCCGAGGGCTTCGACGACTACTCCACCGCCCGCGTGCGGCATGGAGGTCGTCGGCGGCGAGCCGGTCGCCACCGTGCACACGGCGATGGCCGAGGTCGGCCAGGGCGGCGTCACCGTCCACGCGCAGATCGCCCGCACCGAGCTGGGCGTCACCCAGGTGACCATCCACCCGGCCGACACCCAGGTCGGCTCGGCCGGTTCGACCTCCGCCTCCCGGCAGACGTACGTCACCGGCGGCGCCGTCAAGAACGCCTGCGAGCTGGTCCGCGAGAAGGTCCTGGAGATCGGGCCGCCGCAAGTTCGGCACGTACCACCCGGCCTGGGCCACCGCCGAACTGCTGCTGGAGGGCGGCAAGGTCGTCACCGACGGCGGCGAGGTCCTCGCCGACCTGGTGGACGTCCTCGGGGACGAGGCCGTCGAGGTCGAGGTGGAGTGGCGGCACCGGCCGACCGAGCCCTTCGACCTGCGCACCGGCCAGGGCTTCGGCCACGTCCAGTACTCCTTCGCCGCGCACCGCGCGGTCGTCGAGGTCGACACCGAGCTCGGCCTGGTCAAGGTCGTCGAACTGGCCTGCGCCCAGGACGTCGGCAAGGCGCTCAACCCGCTGTCCGTCGTCGGCCAGATCCAGGGCGGCACCACCCAGGGCCTGGGCATCGCGGTGATGGAGGAGATCGTCGTCGACCCGAAGACGGCGAAGGTGCGCAACCCCTCCTTCACGGACTACCTGATCCCCACCATCCTCGACACCCCGACCATCCCCGTCGACGTGCTCGAACTCGCCGACGACGCACGCCCCGTACGGGCTGCGCGGCGTCGGCGAGGCCCCGACCCTGTCGTCGACCCCGGCCGTCCTCGCGGCGATCCGGAACGCGACGGGGCTGGAGCTGAACAGGACACCGGTACGGCCGGAGCACCTCACCGGCAGTGCGTAGCCGTACTACGGGAGCTACGGAGACCGAGATGCTGGACGGACACCTGTACGGCCGGAGCACCTCATCGGCAGTGCGTAGCCGTATCACTGGGAGATCTACTGGGAGACCGAGATGCTGGACATCGCCGAAGAGCTGCACCGGTGGGTCGAGCAGACGGGCGCGACTTCGCCGTGGCCACCGTGGTGGCCGTCAGCGGCAGCGCCCCCCGCCGGCCCGGCGCCGCACTCGCCGTCGACGCCGACGGCACGGCGATCGGCTCGGTCTCCGGCGGCTGCGTGGAGGGCGCCGTCTACGAGCTGTGCCAGCAGGCGCTGGCGGACGGCGAGCCGGTCCTCGAACGCTTCGGCTACAGCGACGAGGACGCCTTCGCCGTCGGCCTGACCTGCGGCGGCGTCATCGACATCCTGGTCACGCCGGTACGGGCCGTCGGCACCGGTCCGCGCCGGTGTTCGCCGCCGGCGCTGTCCGCCGCCGCGAGCGGGGAGGCGGCGGCGCGTGGCCCGGATCGTCTCCGGACCGGCGGACCTGCTGGGGCGCGCGCTGCTCGTCCGCCCGGACGGCTCGTACGAGGGCAGCTTCGGCGCCCACCCCGAGCTGGACCGCACGGTGGCGGCCGAGGCGCGCGCCTTCCTGGACGCGGGCCGCACCGGCACCCTGGAGATCGGAGAGCGGGGCTCGCGTTGCGGAGCACCGCTCACGGTCCTGGTCGAGTCGTCCGTGCCGCCGCCCCGGATGATCGTCTTCGGCGCGATCGACTTCGCGTCGGCGCTGGTCCGCATCGGCAAGTTCCTCGGCTACCACGTGACGGTCTGCGACGCCCGCCCCGTCTTCGCGACCCCCGCCCGCTTCCCGGAGGCGGACGAGGTCGTCGTCGAGTGGCCGCACCGGTACCTGGAGCGGACGGAGGTGGACGCCCGGACGGTCCTCTGCGTCCTCACCCACGACGCCAAGTTCGACGTACCGCTGCTGCGGCTCGCGCTGCGGCTGCCGGTCGCGTACGTCGGCGCGATGGGCTCCCGCCGCACCCACCTGGACCGCGAACGAGCGGCTGCGCGAGGCCGGCGTGACCGAGCTGGAGTTGGCGCGGCTCAGGTCCCCGATCGGGCTGGACCTCGGGCGCCCGTACGCCGCGAGGAGACGGCGCTGTCCATCGCGTCGGAGATCGTCGCCGAACCGGCGGGGCGGCAGCGGCGTACCCCTGACCGGCGCGCACACGCCGATCCACCATGACCATGACGTGGTGCCGGTGCCGGTGCCGGTGCCGGTGCCGGGGCCAGGGCCGGGGCCAGAGCCAGGGCCGGCGAGGGCGGGGCGGATCGGGTCAGTGGCCTGAGCGTGCCCTTATACCTGTGTCGGAGGGGCCCTGAACCAGCGCGGCATACAGGCCGCAGGGCTCAGGCCGGCCGCTTGGCGGGTGGGGCAGGCCGTCATGGCGTGGTGCAGTGCTACGCGGTGCGGATCTGGCGGAGCATCGTCGCGTATACCGGGGCGTCCGGGAACGGCTGCTGATCGCCGATGTGCTCGTACCCCCAACTCTCGTACAGAGCCTTGACCTTGGAGTGGGTCGGCTCGACCAGAAGGGTGACCCGCTCCTCCGGCCTGCATGTCAGCAGTTCCTCATGGATGCGCTTCGCCGTGCCGGTCTTGCGCCACGCCTGCCGGACCATGAGCTCAAACAGGGCCAGGGTGCGGCAGCCGCCGGTCTCGTCGGTCATCTCCTGCGGGAGGGGTTCGAGCATCCCGGCCCACCAGCGGGTGCGCTCGGGGAGAGGTGAGCCGTAGGCGTAGCCGACGGGTTCGCCGTTGCCGTAGCCCATGACGACCTCCCATCCGGGACGGGACACGTGCCCGTCCAGCCGTTCCTCGAACCGCTCGACGGAGAAGAACGGGTCAGAAAGCCGGTCGGCGTACACCTCGGCGTACACCTCGGCAAGGGTGGGCCGGATGGTGTCGAGCTGATCGACTCCGTAGCGGCGCAGCTCCACAGCGGTGGTGGTCACGGTCGGGTCCCTTTCGTGGTCAGGCGGCGGTGCGGGCGTTCCACTCCTGGGTGACGCGCGCGCCCGGCGCCATGGCGTTGAGCTGGGTCGTGAAGGTGGTCAGGAGGTGCGGGATGCGTCCGGCGCTGGTGGAGCCGGGCGGGGGGATCACGCCGGCGGCGGTGCCGCATGCCGCTTCTGCCTCGCGCTGGGCAAGTTGGGCGAAGGCGACGTGAACGGCGTAGTAGGCGCGGTTTCGGTTCTGGTCCGGCCGCAGGGCGGCGATGCAGCGGTGCAGGTGGTATTCGGCCTGGTCGGGCTTCCCGAGGCGCAGCAGGGCGACGCCGGTCAGGCCGTCCAGTTCCCCGCGGGTGTAGAAATCCATCGACACCGGGCGCCACATGCCGGGGTCGGCCTTCTCGTACGCCTCCGCCGCGCGGTCCAGTGCGCGCAGGGCTCGGGTGTGGTCGCCTGTCCCTGGCAGGGATACCGCGAGCTGGGCATGGCTGAGGGAGGCATACAGGGGGTCGCGGCGGTGAGCGGACGCCACCATGGCGGCCTCGGAGGCGGCCACGGCGTCGGCCCATCGTTCCCGCTGGTTGGCAAGCGTGGAGGCGTACCGCCAGATCTGGTGCTGTACCTGTCCGTCGCCGGAGAGTCCGGCAAGGGTGATGGCCTTCTCCATGTGGCGCTGTGCGCGGTCGAGTTGCCGGGAGTCGACGGCGGCCCACATGGCGGTAGCCGTGAAGGTCGCGGCCAGTGCGTAGAGGTGGGAACGGATCCGGCTGGTGGCGCTTCCGGTCCGCTGTAGCTCCTCGGTCGTGTCGGTGAGATCTGTCGCCCGCCGTTCCAGACTGGGACCGCCGCCCTCCTGGTCGTCCAGTTCCCACAGCTCGACCAGGTGGTGGCGCAGACGCTGAACGTCGTTGGTCCCGACGGTGGTTCTGGTCCGGGACGGGGCAGCGAAGGGTGTTGCGGCGGCTATGCCGCTGGCGTCGGTGAGGAAACGGCGACGTTTCACGTCGTCCTCCGGTGGCGCTGAGGGGGCTGGTGCTGCCGGGGGGCGTCCCCGCGGGACAAAGCCTCGGAGATCGTCGCGAACCGGCGGGGCGGCAGCGGCATACCGCTGACCGGCGCGCACACCCCGATCCACCATGACTATGACCATGACGTGGTGCCGGGGCTGGTGCGGGCGGATCGGGTCAGTGGCCTGGGCGCGCCCTGATGACCGAACGGTGTGGTTCACCCGCACGGCCACGCTCTCCCAACTACGCGTCTTATTCGCACAGTTAGGGTACTTCCCCCGGGCGGGGGCACCGGTACGGGTGTCATGCGTGCGGCCCTTGCGCCTCGCGGCACCCAGGAATTGGACACCGAAACGTGAGGCCAGCCATGCCCGAGGTGATGCAGAAGTTCTTCGACGCGAAGCCGGAATCCGTGGGCCTGGCACGCGAGTTCGCCACCTCGGCCCTGGCGGCCTGGGGGCTGGACGGGCCCGCGGAGGACATCCGGCTGTGTGTCTCCGAGCTGGCCTCAAACGCGCTCGCCCACGGGAGCGAGCCTGGGCACGGCTCTCTACAGCTGCCGTACTGTTCAGCAGGGCTTGACGTACAGCTCAACGGCCAAACGCAACGGTGTTGAACTCGGGGGCCTGAACCCCATGGACGAACGCTGCCCACTCGGCGCGGGTGAAGTGCAGCATCCCGCCCTTGGAATCCTTGGAGTCCCGCACGACCCGCCCGCCATCGGTCTTGACGGCGACCTCGACGCAGTCGCCGCTGCCATTGCTGTAGCTGCTCTTGGTGAAGAACAGCTTCTCGTTACCCTGCATGACTCGATTCCTCTGCGATGTTTCTGATCAATTCGACGGACTTCTCAGGCCGCTCAGCAGCGGCCACCAACCGCTGGAAGATCTCTTCGTGGCGGCTCAGGTCTGACTGCTTGTCCATGTAGGTAGCACTGGTGGGTCCTTCCGAGTAGGCGATGGATCCGGGAACGTCAGCGAAGATCATGTAAGAGAAGCTGTATCCCAGCGCCGCGTGGGCCCCAGCATCAAAGGGGAGTACCTGGAGAGTGACGTTCGGCAGCGTCTCTGCCAAGTCCGCCAGGCACTGCAACTGCTCTTGCATGATCTCCGGGGAGCCGATGACTCGACGCACAACCGCCTCGTTGACAACCGCCCAGACCTTGGGAGGCCGGTCACCGGTAAGGATGTCCTTTCGCTTGACTCGTGCACTTGCACGGGCCTCGATTTCCTCGGTCGACAGTTCGGGGTTCATCGAGCGGATCACGGACTGTGCGTAGCGCTCCGTTTGCAGCAGGCCAGGCACCAGTTCGGTCTGGTAGGTCAAGATCGACGCCGCGTCGGACTCGAACCCTAGGTAGGGCTTGAACCACTCCGGCAGGGCGTCTCCAAAGGAGTGCCACCAACCGTTCTGTCTCGCCTGCCTCACGAGTAAGACGAACTGACGGACTTCCTCGGGATCCTCAACTCCATACTCGGCCAACAACTTCTTGGCATCCTGGTCAGACAGCGGCGATTTGCCTGACTCAATACGGCTGATCTTGGACCCAGAACAGTCGAGCGCCTTGGCCACTTGCTCGGCGGTCAGGTTCTTCGCCCGGCGCATGTTGCGCAACTCAGCACCGAGCCGACGCCTCAGCACGGTCGGACTGCCTGCCAACGAGACCTCCCAGGTAGCGGGTACTGCTTCACAGTCTGCCACCCCCTTCGAGCGCAGGACATCCTTCACCTCATCCTGCATGTGCTTCGCTCATGCACTTGCATGACGAGACGATCAGGGGCATGCTACTCGCAGATCGTGGTGACTTGGTCACATCGCTCTGCAACTGCACGTCGGCAGGCGCCTGTTCGTATGGACTGGTGAAGGCACGTCAGATGAAGGAGTGGGCGGAATGAGCCCTTGCTCAAGGAAGCAGACACCGCCGGTTAACTGGTCCCGCGCCGAAGCCAATCAGGCGCTGAAGGCCTTGAACGAGGCCCTCGACGCGGCGGGAATCACGCTTTCCTCATTAGGGCTTGAGCACGCTCCGGCGTTGAGTACTCCGTTGATCGAATGGGGTCGGGCCCGCCCCGACGTTGTCGAGGAGTTGGCTGCCGTGATCCGCAAGGGGGTGGAGGTGGAGTGATCCGCACGGGTGGGGGAGGACAACGAGTGCAGCGGATCATCAACCTCGTCAACGACAGCAAGGCGCCGAGTCACGCGCGAAGAGCCGTCCGGAACGCACTGCTGGCCTGGGAGTACGACGAGACCCTGACGGACGTGACCGTACTGCTCACATCCGAGCTGGTGACCAACGCCGGGCGCCACGCCCAGCAGTCCCTGAAGGTGGTCGTCCAGCTCCGCATCGAGCAGGAGGAGTTGATCGTCGAGGTCTACGACGGCGAGAGCACTCCCCCTGTTGCCCGCCGCCCCGGAACCGAGGGCGAGAGCGGACGGGGGCTGGAGATCGTCGAAGCCCTGACCAGGGAGCACGGCGGCCGGTGCGGATCCCGGCCGTGCCAGGGAGGCAAGGCGGTGTTCTTCACGCTGAAGGTGCCTCCCCTTCCCCAGCACATCCACGAGCGAGAACTGGCCGGAACCGGCCGTACACGGTGACGCGGCAGAAGGCGATGGTGTCCAGCGGAGCGACGACCAGGGCGGCCCTACGGCTTTCCCGGTTCCGGACCAGCAAGCACGGCCAGCGTGTGTGGGAAGAACAGCGCTGGGCCTCGCTGGTTGCCGAGCACCCGGAGATTCCCGAGTCGGAACTCGCCCGGCTGTGGCGCCGCGCCAACGTCATCTTCGCCCTCGGCCTTCCCGTAGGCCCATCAGACTCCCCGCCCTTCCGGGCGGGGCCGCAAGTGCACGAGTCGTCCATCGAGAGGGAGGAATAGCCCGTGACCGCAATGGTCCAGGAAGCAGTTCCGTTCGGCATGCGGTATACCGCGAAGCAGACCAGTAAGGCGCCGGACACGACGGGCGTGAGCTACGACAACGCATTGCAGATCGCTGTGACACACGAGGGCAACCCGTGGTCGGCGCTGGCCGCCAGTGAGACCAGCAGCAACACCAACAGCGTCAGCCAGAACGACGAGGGAACCGACTTCTACTAGGAGAACCAAGGTGACGGAACCCAACGGGGGGTCGGTGCTGGTCCTCACCAACCAGCTCGACTCAACTGCGGATCTGGTCGTCTCGCAGCTGAATGACCGGCAGGTGCCTGTCTTCCGGTGCGATGCGGCCGAGTTCCCCACGGAACTCACCCTCGCCGCCACGCTCGAAGACGGGTGGGCAGGAGTGCTCGACAACGGGCACCGCCAGCTCGACCTGTCCAACGTGCGGGCGGTCTACTACCGCAGGCCCGAAGAGTTCCGGCTGCCTGAAGGAATGTCCGAGGCTGGGCGGCGGTTCGCTGCCGCCCAGTCCCGCGCCGGGTTCCTCGGGGTAGTCGCTTCTCTGCCGTGCCTGTGGATCAACCACCCCGCCCGCGACCAGCAGGCCAATCACAAACCGTGGCAGCTCAGGATCGCCAAGAGTCTCGGGCTCAACCCGCCACGAACGATCATCACCAACGACCCCGAGGCCGCTCGCAAGTTCGCAGCCGACATCGCGGGCCCGGTCATCACCAAGTCCTTGGGCGCCCCCGTGGACACCGTGGTGGTCGACCCGGACGAGTTCGACGACTCCATCCGGTTGTGCGCGCACATCTTCCAGGAGTGGATCGACAAAGCCCACGAGGTCCGCCTGACCGTCGTCGGCAGTCGTTTCTTCGCGGTCGAGATCCATGCTGGATCCGACGCCGCACGCGTCGACTGGCGCACCGACTACAAGAGCTTGACCTACCGGCCCACGAACGTTCCGGAGCGTGTGCGAAGGCTCGTGCGCGAGTTCATGCACCACTTCGGGCTCGTCTTCGGAGCCTTCGACTTCATCGTGACCCCCCAAGGGGACTTTCGGTTCCTGGAGGTGAATCCGAACGGGCAATGGTCGTGGATCGAACAGGAAACGGGCGTCCCGATCGCCCGGAGCATCGCCGAACTACTGGAGAAGGGCACAGCAGATGACTGACACCGACCCTGAGCAGGTACCCACCCTGCTCAGCCGGCTCGCGAACGAGCTGGAAGAAGAGGGATCCCTGCGATCTCCGCAGTGGCGCGCAGCCGTCGAGACAGTGCCCCGCCACGTCTTCCTGCCCGAGTTCTTCCAGGACACGACCGGCGACGATGGCATGACCCGCTACGCCCCCGTCGGCCGCGAGCACGACCCGGAGCAGTGGCTGCGGCTGGCCTACACCAACAAGACCTGGGTCACCCAGCTCGACCACGGCGCCACCACCACTGAAGGTGAGCCTGTACTCGGCATCCCGACCAGCTCCTCGACCCTGCCCGGCGTGGTGGTGCGGATGCTCGAAGAGCTGGGCGTCGAGGACGGCATGCGCGTTCTGGAGGTCGGCACCGGCACGGGCTACTCCACGGCCCTGCTCTGCTCGCGGCTCGGTGACGACAAGGTCACCAGCGTCGAGCACGACGAGAGTCTGTCCAAGGCCGCAGGCGAACGCCTGGCCACGCTCGGCTACGCCCCCCAACTCGTCGTGGGAGACGGAGCCCTGGGCTGGAAGGAGGGAGCACCCTACGAGCGGATCATCGCAACCTACTCACCGGCACGTATCCCTGCCGCATGGCTCGCCCAGGCCGCTCCGGAAGCGGTCATCCTTGCGTCCGTCGTAGGCTCGCTGGGCGCCTACGGGTACGTGCTGCTGCAGCTGCGCTCGGACAGTGAAGCGGTGGGGCACTTCATCGACGGCGCGGTTTCCTTCATGCCCTCCCGGGAGGACCGGCAGGCCGAGATCGGGCCGCTGATCCGGCCCGCGATCGACGCCCGGCTCGACGCCCGGCTCGACGCCCGGCTCGAAGCCCAGGCCACCAGGGCCCGCGTCGATGCCGAGACGCTGAAGGACAAGAACCTGCTGTGGGCCCTCCAGCTCCAGCTCCCCGGCGTGATGACGGTCAGCCTCAGCGCGGATGACCACGACGGTCGGTGGTTCCTGCACCCCGATGGGTCGTGGGTCGTCCTGGAGACCCAGGACGACGGCATGACCCACGCCTACCAGGGCGGACCGCGCGAGCTGTGGACGGCCATCGAGTCCGCCGCTTCCCAGTGGCTGGATGAGGGGCGTCCGGCCATCAACCGGTACGGGCTCACCGTGACCCCCGACAAGAACGCCGTCTGGCTCGACGTGCCGACCCGGCCCGTAGGAACGCTGGGCACGTAGCCCCCGTATGCGGCCGGACCAGTGACGGGGCGCATACGGGATGAGCCCCGGTCGTCTTCGTGTTTGAGACGGCCGGGGCCGGGCGACCCGGGGGAGCCCAGGGTTCTCTACGCCGTCCGGGACGGAGCCCCCCCATGCGTGACCTCGGCATCGATGAGCGGATGTCGGCATGACGCCGTACGCCGTGGTGATCCCGACGCTTGTCCGCGACACGCTCGCCGACTGCCTCGCCGCGCTCGCCGCCGCGACCGGACCGCTGCCCGCCGAGATCGTGCTCGTCGACGACCGGGCGGCGGACGGGCCCGGGCCGCTGGAGCACCCGCTGCATGTGCTCGGGGATCTGCGTGAGCGTACGGTCCTGGTGCGCGGCGGCGGCCACGGACCTGCCGCCGCCCGTAACCGCGGGCTGCGGCAGGTCACCTCACCGTGGGTCGTCTTCCTTCACGACGACGTCCAGGTCGGGCCCCGCTGGTGCGCGCAGCTGGCCGAGGACCTGGACGGGGCGTCGCCCGACACGGCCGGGGTGCAGGGTGTGCTCACCGTGCCGCTGCCGCAGGACCGCCGGCCCACCGAGTGGGAGCGGTGCACCGCGCTGCTGGCCCGGGCACGCTGGATCACCGCCGACATGGCGTACCGCACGGACGTCCTCAAACAGGTCGGCGGCTTCGACGAGCGTTTCCGGTGGGCCCGCCGCGAGGACACCGACCTCGCGCTGCGTGTCCTGGACGCCGGATGGCGCGTCCGGCGCGGCCGGCGCACCACCCGGCACCCCGTGCGCCCCGCCGGCCGGTGGGTGTCGGTGCGCGTCCAGCGCGGCAACGCCGACGACGCGTTGATGCTCCGGCTGTACGGGCCCGACTGGCGGGCGAGGGCGGCGGCACCGCGCGGCTGCCTCCGGCGGTATCTGGCGATCACCGCGGCGGGTGTCGCCGCGTGCGCGCTCACGGCAGCCGGGCATCGTAGGGGCGCTGCGGTGGGGGCCCTGGGCTGGGCCGTCGGCACCGGCGAACTCGCCTGGGCCCGTATCGCGCCCGGCCCGCGCACCCTGCACGAGGTGAACACCATGCTCGTGACCAGCGTGTTCATCCCGCCCGCCGCGAGCTGGCACTGGCTCACCGGACTGTGGCGGCACCGCGGGGCCGGGCCGTGGCCTCCGGCGGGGGACGAGGGCGCCCGCGCGGGAGGCGGCTTCCCGCAGGTCGGCTTCCCGCAGGTCGGAGAAGCCGACCGGATACATGCCCAGGGCCCCGAAGGCCCCGAAGACACGGGCGACCTGCCGTAGTTCGGCGGGGGTGCCGACGCGGAGGGCGCCGTGCCGTTCCGCGGTCACCCGGCTGAGGGCGCCGGGCCATTCCGCGGTCACCCGGCAGAGGGCGCCGGGCCGTTCCGCATTGGCGCCCTGCGCGCGCAGGACCTCGCAGGACCTCACCGGGGCCGGGGCCGCTCAGACCACATGGGCTTCCGGACGGATCTCGGCCCCGGAACGGAAGCGGTCGGCGCTGAGGGGGGAGATGTCGACGAGGGGCGCGCGGTCCAGGTACAGGTCGCGCACGATCTCGCCGACGGCGGGGGCCTGCAGGAAGCCGTGGCCCGAAAACCCGGTGGCGTAGAGGAAGCCGGGCAGTTCGCCGGAGCGTCCGATCAGGGCGTTGTGGTCCGGGGTGACCTCGTAGAGGCCGGCCCAGCCGTCGGCGGTCTCCATGTCGGCCAAGGCGGGGGCACGGTGGCGGACGACGTCCCGGAAGAGGCCGAGCCACTCCGGGGTCCAGGTGGTGTCGAAGCCGTCCGGCTGGTCCGGGTCGGCGAGGCCGAACAGCAGGCCGTCGTCGCTGTTGTGGAAGTAGGCCGACGACGAGAAGTCGATGGTGAAGGGGATACGAGGTGCCGGGGGCGTGAGCGGCTCGGTGAAGGCGAGCTGGCGGCGCACCGGCCGTACCGGCAGGCTGACGCCGGCCATGTCGCCGATCTGCCCCGACCAGGCGCCCGCCGCGCAGATCACGGTGGAGCAGGAGATCGGGCCGCGGTCGGTGTGCACGGTGGTGACGCGGTCGCCGACGATGCCGATGCCGGTGACCGCGGTGTGCGTGGCGAACCTGACACCTGCCCGGGACGCCGCGTCGGCGTACCCCTGGACGACCAGGCCGGGGCGGGCGTGGCCGTCGGTGGGGGAGTACGCGGCGGCCACGAGGCCGTCGGTGCTGACGTAGGGACACAACTGGCGGGCCTCGTGGGGGCTGATCATGCGGGTGGGGACGCCCAGGCCGTTCTGGATCCGGGTACTGGTCTCGAAGTCCGCGGCCTGCTGGTCGCTGGTGAGCAGGAACAGGTAGCCGACGCTGTCGAGGCGTATGTCGGCACCGGGACGGCGGAGGAAATCCTCGAAGGCTCGCAGGCTGCGGCTGCCCAGCTCGATGTTGAGCGGGTCGGAGAACTGGGCCCGTACTCCGCCGATCGGTTTGCCCGAGCTGCCGCGGCCCAGGTCGCCGTGCTCGACCACGACGATGTCGTTCACCCCGGCCTCGGCCAGGTGGAACGCGATGCTCGTACCCATCACACCACCGCCGATGATCACGACATCGGCTTTCGGCGGAACGGTGTGGAAGAGGGACACGGGGGATGAGGGGGAGGGGGATGAGGGCGAGGGGGATGAGGAGGAGGGGGACGAGGAGGAGGGGGACGAGGAGGGGGATGCGGAGGACACGATGCTGATCCCTTCTGGAGGCCGACGCCTGAGCCGAAGGGGTACCCGGGAAGGGATGTCCGCTCAGGGCGCGGCTTGGGCCGTCGGTGAAGTCTGGAGGTGAAGTCCGGCGGTGAGTCTGCCGGTGAAGTCGGGTGGTGAGTCTGCCGGTTGGGGATGAGTCTCCGGTGGAAGTGAGTCCCGGTGGGGGAGAGGGATGCTGATCAACTAGCTGCCCGTCATCGTGGCGCAACCCAACCGTTGACGTCTATGAACAGTTGGTGCTTCTGCTCTATAAAGACGCTGGCCTGTCACGCCGGGCGGATCCTGTCCACTGGACGATCAGGCCGACGGAGAACGAGCCAAGAGGCGAGCAGGCCGAGGGGCGAGCAGGCCGAGGGGCGAGCAGGCCGAGGGGCGAGTGTCAGTGCCGGGTGTCACGCTGAAGTCACACAGGATCTGCGAGGATCTGCGGAAGGGAATCGCCATGATCACCACTGACTTCGCCACCGGCTCCCCCTGCTGGATCGACCTCGGTGCCCCCGACGTCCGGGCCGCCGCGGCCTTCTACAGCGCGGTGCTCGGCTGGGACTACGAGTCCATGGGAGAGGGGGAGGACATGGAAGGCGGGATGTTCCGCAAGGACGGCAAGCTCGTCGCTGGGCTCGGCAAGCTCACCGAGGAGGGCGCGCGCTCGGCCTGGATGATCTACTACAGCGTCGCCGACGCGGACGCCACGAGCCAGGCCGTGGAGCGCGCGGGGGGCACGGTGCGGGTGGCGCCGACGGACCTCGACGACTGGGGCCGGATGGCGCAGTGCAGCGATCCTCTGGGGGGCCAGTTCGCTGTCTGGCAGCCGGGGAGGAAGAAGGGCGTAGAGCTGGTGGACCAGCCGGGCTCGCTGTCGTGGACCGAGCTGTACACGAGCGACGCCGGGGCCGCGAAGGAGTTCTACGGCGGTATCTTCGGCTGGCAGTTCAGCGATACGGAGCTGCCGGGCGGCGGGGGCACGTACACCCTCATCACCCCCGCCGGGCTTCCCGAGGAGCGCATGCACGGCGGCCTCATGGAGGTCTCCAAGGAGGACCTCGCTCTGGCGAACGGGCGGCCGTACTGGCACCCGGTCTTCGCCGTCCCCGACTGCGACGCCGCGGTCGCCGCGGTCACCGAGAACGGCGGCAGCGTGCAGATGGGGCCGGAGGACGCGGAGGGGGTCGGCCGGCTGGCCGTCTGCCTCGACCAGTCGAGCGCGGACTTCGTGGTGCTCACCCCGACCCGGAGCTGAACTCCGGCAGGCCGGTCCGGCGGGCGGCCCGGCCTGCCGGGCCCTCATCGGCGTCGTCTGCCGCCGCCAGGGCCAGGATCCGCCGGCCGATCTCGCACAGCTGGCGGACCTGCGCCTGGGTCAGTGGGGCGAATACCAGGGCGGGTATCCGCGGGTATCCGGTGGCGGAGGTTGCGGCGGAGGTTGCGGCGGAGGTTCAGGTCCGGGATTCGGCGCCTGTCGCGAGGAGCGTGCGCGCCGGGCCGTTCACCGGCTGGGGTGTACCCGTGAGGTCGAGGACGAAGAGCGGGACGCCGAGTCTGCCGGCGCGGTCGCGGGCTTCGGGGGTGTACCCGGCGAGCGAGAAGTGGACGCAGCCGGCGGACTCCGTCATGGCCGTCAGCCACAGGCACTCGATGTCGCGCGGCGAGGCGGGGTGGACCGTCGGGTCCACCTGGGCCAAGAGGCCCCGCGCGGCGAGCCCGATCCCCGACGGTGGCCGCTGCTCCGCCCGGCGGATGTCCCGGTAGCCGAGCCACCGGAGGTAGAGCGCGGCGGCCGTGACGGCGTCGCGCGCCGTACGGATCGTGACGGGCTGGAAGGCGGGACGACGTGACGGCGGCACGCGGTCGGGTCGGGGCGGGGCGCCCGGAGGTCCCGACCCGCCGGAGGCGCCGCCGCCGTGTGCGTCTTGGCTGTCGGTGCTGTCGGTGCTGTCGGTGCTGTCGGTGCTGTCGGTGCTGTCGGCGGCGGGCGCGTTGTCGGCATCCGCACGGGAAGCGTGGGCAGCCGGTACGGCGTCGCTGTCCGGAACGGGACTCCCGGCGGTGGGTACGGCGTCGCTCTCCCGGCCGGGGCGGCCCTCGGCGGGCGCGGTGCGGCCACTCCCGCCCCCGGTGTACGGCTCGCGGGGGCGCAGTGGACGTAAGATTCCCGCGACCGGGACGCGTACGACGGTCCCGCAGGGACAGCCCAGCTCGGGCTGCGGCCACTGGTTCTCGCGATCGCAGGCCACGCAGCGGACGGCCACCCAGTCCTCGTCCCAGCTGCGGTGGGTGACGACGGCCGGGTCAGCGAACCGGTTGAGCGGAGGCCTGACAGGCGCCCCGCACACACACGGATAGACCGGCGCCACATACTGATGCACGTGCCGGCAGTCCGGGCACCGCACCGGGACACTCTCGGCCATCACTCACCTCAACTACTGCGCACTCGTTGTCAAAACAGCCCTCCCATCGTCCTCCAGCGAGGACCGCACCGACATCGGAACGCCCGGAGAACCGGCCCTGATTCGTCACGAGGGCCCCTCCGTTGGCCGGTGATTCGCGGGACCGGTGATTCGCAGGATTCGCTTCCATGGGATGAAATAGGTCATATGCCTGTTTTGTTCAGGTGCGTCATCGTGCACCACTGTCAGCGCAGGGTGGAGGCGTGTGATCGGGTCACTGCTCTTCGGGACGGTGCGCACTGCCGCAGGGGCGGTGCGCGCGCTGCCCACCGCGTTGTCGGCGCTGCCGTTGCTCGGACGTCTGCTGGTACCGGGTAGGCGTCGGACGTGGCAGGTCCCCGGTGGGGTGCTGATCGAGGTCGGCCATGTGGGACGGCCCGGGGCGACTCGGGCCGCACGCGATCTGGAGAGCCGGCTGACTGAGGTGCCGGGGGTGGTCCGGGCCGAGGTGAACGGGACACTCGGGTGCGTGTACGTCGGCTGTGAGCCCGACGGAACCGATCTGGATCACCTCGTCTCCCTCGTCGCGGAAGCCGAGGCCGAGGCCACGAGCCCGGGCGAGGGTGTGAGTGCGGGCGCGGCTGAGGGTGTGAGTGCGGCTGAGGGTGTGAGTGCGGCCGAGGGTGCGAGTGCCGCTGAGAAGACGACCCACGGGACAGGCCGGGGCAGGGCCGACACCGGTGCGGAACGGGTCCTCCCCGCGGTGGGCTTTCCCGGCGGGCCCGAGGCGTACCTCCGTGCGGCGGCGGAGCTGGGAGTGAATGTCGCCGCGGTCGGGGTGGCGCTGGTGGGCCGGGTTGCCATGATCCCCCCTCTGGCACCGGTCGTACCGGCACTGATCCAGCTCACCGAGGTCACCCCGTGGCTGCGCGACGCCGCCGCCCGGCGGTTCGGTGCCTCCGCCGAGGTCGGCTGGAGGGCGGCGAACCTCCTCGCCACGACGCTGACGTTCCGGCCATTCGGCCTCGTCGCGTCCAGCTTCCTGGCCGGTGTCCGGTACACGGAGGCCAAAGCCCGGCGGCAGGCCTGGCAGGACTGGGCGCTCCGGCTGGGCCGGCGTGAAGGGGCGTACCGCCATGACGCCGCACCCGCCTACGAGCGGCCGGTTCCCCTGGGGCCGGGGCCGGGGGAGCGGTACGCCGACGTGGCCGTCCCGGCGGCACTCGTGGGCTATGGGCTCACGGCGGCTGTCACACGCAGCCATGACCGGGCTCTGGCCACGATGATCGCGGGGATACCGAGAAGCCCCCGGCTCGGCCTCGAGTCCTTCGCCTCCGCGGTGGGGCAGGCAGCCTCGGCCCGGGGTGCCATGGTGCTCCGGCCGGAGGTGCTGCGTCGGCTCGACCGCATCGACACGGTCGTCCTCGACGCCCGCGTGCTGGCCACTGGTATCTGGACAGTCGGCGCGGTGGTGCCTCTGGTGCCGGACAGCGAGGCGCCCGGCACCTTCCCGACCACGGAGACGGGTACGGAGACGGGTATGGCGAAGACGGCTCCGGACGTCGACGAAATCCACGCCAGAATCCACGAGTTGATCGACGGCTCCACCCCGTCACAGCCACAGGAGCGCGCGGGCTGGGCACTGCGCCCGCTCGCCTACGGCGAGGGAGCGGAGAGCGAGGGAGCGGACGGCCGTGGAGTGGACGGCCGTGGAGTGGACGGCAAGGGAGCGGACGACCGTGGAGCGGAGGCTCCCGAAGCCCAGATGCCTGAAGCGGACGGCCGTGGAGCGGAGGGCCGTGGAGCGGACGGCCGTGGAGGCGGCCCTGAAGCGGAGCCCGAGCTGCCCACACTGCCCCCCCTGCCCGCCGAGACGGCCGCCACGGTCGCGGAATGGGCCGAGCAGGGTGGGCGAGTCCTGCTCGTCCTCCGCGGCGGCGAGCCCGTCGCCGTAGCGGGCCTGGTGTCCCAACTGCATCCGCTTGCCGATCACTTGGTGCGGGCGGCGCGCGGGTGCGGGAGGGTCGTGCTCGCGGGTGGCCCGCCTGGGCTGCACCGCCGGTTCGGGCTGGACGACGCTGCTCCTGTCGGCGGTTCCCGTACGGCCGCGCTGGTCCGCTCCCTCCAGGCGGAGGGTCACGGTGTCGCCGTCGTCAGTGCCCGGACCAGCCGCGCCCTCGTCCGCGCCGACCTGGGGATCGGGGTGACCAGCGCCCTCCGCCGCCCGCCCTGGGACGCCGATGTGGCCGGTCCGCCCGACGCGGCGCATCTGCTGCTGACCGCCGTACCCGAGGCCCTGAGGCTGAGTCGGCGGTGCGTCCGCCTGGGGGCGGTCGGTGCCGCTGTGGGGGCGCTGGTGGCCCCCGCCGTCCCCCGGCCCCGCGCCTGGGCGCGCGCCCGCCTGGTGACCGACGGGGTGACCCTCGCCGCGATCGGCATGGGCACCTGGACGGGGTGGACGTTGCGCAGCCGTCCGGCCCCGGCGGCCGTCGAGCGGACGCCCTGGCACGCCATGACGGTGCGTCAGGTCATGGCCCGGCTGGGGACGTCGGCCAGGGGACTGGACGATGCCGAGGCAGCACGGCGTCAGCCGTTCGACGGGGTGGAACGGCGGGCCGCCCCCGTCACCTTGATCGGCAGTGTGGTGGAGGAACTGGCCAACCCGCTCACCCCCGTCCTGGCGATCGGCGGCGGCATCTCGGCAGCGCTCGGTTCCGTACTGGACGCGGTGCTCATCGGCGGCGTACTCGGAGTCGACGCGCTCGTCGGCGGAGCCCAGCGCCTTGGCGCCGACCGCGCGGCGGAGCGGCTCGTGGCGTCGACCTCGGCCCCGGTACGGCTGCGCAGGGCGGACCGGCCCGAACCCACGCGGACGGCCGCCGAGCGCCTGGTGCGCGGTGACATGATCGAGTTGCTGGCCGGTGACGCGGTGCCCGCCGACTGCCGCGTGGTGGAGGCCACGGGCCTGGAGGTCGACGAGTCGAGCCTCACCGGCGAGTCCCAACTCGTCCTGAAGACACCGGCGCCCACAGCCGCGCAGGCGGTCGCGGACCGCCGTTCCATGCTGTATGAGGGCACGACGGTGGCGGCCGGCAGCGCTCTGGCCGTGGTCGTCGCCACCGGAGCGGCAACCGAGGCCGGCAGCGCGGCGCAGGCGGCTCCGGAGGGCGGCATGCCGGAGAGCGGGGTGGAGCGCCGCCTGAACGCGCTCGGCCGCTGGTTCCTGCCGCTGTCCATCGCGTCCGGCGTCGTTCTGTTCGTCGTCGGTCTGGCACGAAGGCAGCCCCTGGGCTCGGCCCTGGGCGCCGCGGTCAGTCTGTGCGTCGCCGCCGTGCCCGAAGGACTGCCCTTCATCGCCACCGTCGCGGAACTCGCCGCCGCCCGCCGGTTGTCCACCCGTAACACCCTGGTGCGCAGCGCCCCGACCATCGAGGCGCTCGGCCGCACCGACGTGCTGTGCTTCGACAAGACCGGCACCCTCACCGAGGGAAGGATCAGCCTCCAGCAGGTGTCCGACGGCCAGGAACGGCGCCCGCTCGACGCCCTCACACCGCGGCTGCGCCGGGTCGTCGCGGCGGCGGCCCTCGCCGGCCCGGAAGGCCCGGCCGCGGCCCTCACCCACCCCACGGACCGTGCCATCGCGACCGGGGCGGAACGGGCCGGTGCCACCCCGGCCATGGCGGTCCCCGAGGAGGCGGACGGCTGGCAGCGGCTGGCGGAGCTGCCGTTCGAGCCGGCGCGCGGCTACCACGCGGTGCTGGGCCGGGTCGAGGGCCACGGACAAGCCCCGGACAACGGGGCGGACAACGGGGCGGGCAACGAGGCGGGCAACGAGGCGGGCAACGGCGCAGGCCACGGGGCGGAGGATCCCCTGCCTGAGCCGGGCCCAGGGCGTACGCAGGATCGTAGGGAGGTTCCCCTGCTCGAACCGGGCCCAGGGCGTACGCAGGATCGCAGGGAGGTTCCCCTGCCCGAGCCCCTGCCCGAGCCGGGCCCAGGGCGTACGGGGAACGCCCCGCCCGAACCCGGCCCAGAGCGCGGCAAGGCGCTGCTGGTCGTCAAGGGCGCCCCGGAGGTCGTCCTGGCCCGCTGCGACCGGGTCCGGCAGAACAACACTGTCGCGCCGTTCGACGAGGAGCTCCGCGACGAGATCGACCGGGACATCGAACGGCAGGCCCGGCAGGGCCTGCGGGTGCTGGTGGTCGCGGAACGCATCCTGCCGGATCTCCGTACGGAGGCTCCCCCGGCCCTCGACGACGCGGACATCGACGGGCTGTGCCTGCTCGGCCTGCTCGGACTGGCGGACCCCGTACGGCCCACCGCCGCCGAGAGCGTCAACCGGCTGGCAGCGGCCGGCGTACGGATCGTCATGCTCACCGGAGACCACCCCAGCACCGCCGCCGCGATCGCCGGCGAACTGCGGCGGGACGACGGGCTGCGGATGATGACCGGACCCGAACTGGACGCCCTCGACGACGCCGAGCTCGCCAGGACACTGCCCGGGATCTCGGTCTTCGCCCGGGTCACCCCCGCGCACAAGGTACGTATCGTCACCGCACTGCGTACGGCCGGCCGGGTCGTCGCCGTCACCGGTGACGGGGCCAACGACGCCCCGGCCATCAGGATCTCCGACGTCGGCATCGCCATCGGCTCCCGGGCCACCCCCGCGGCGCGCGCCGCCGCCGACGTCGTGGTCACCGACGACCGTATCGAGACCATCGTCGACGCCATCGTCGAGGGCCGGGCCATGTGGGCCTCCGTCCGCAAGGCGCTGGGCATCCTGCTGGGCGGCAATCTCGGGGAGATCGCCTTCGTCCTGGCGACCACCGCGCTCACCGGGCGCAGCGCGCTGGGCGCCCGCCAGTTGCTCCTTGTCAACCTCCTCACCGACATGCTGCCGGCCATGGCCATCGCCGCCCGCCCCCCGGCGGGCAGGGCCGAGAAGCTGCTCGCGGAAGGGCCCGAGGTCTCCCTGGGGACGGCCCTCACCCGGCACCTTCGCCTGCGCGCCACCCTCACCGCGGCCGCGGCGGGCAGCGCGTGGATCGCCGCCCGGATGACCGGCACCAGGGCCCGCGCCGACACGGTCGCCCTGGTCGCCCTCGTGGCCTCCCAGCTCCTGCAGACGCTTGTGGACGCGGGCCGCGACCCGGTGGTCGCCGTCGCCGCCGTGGGATCCCTGGCGGCCCTCGTCCTCGTGGTGGCAGTCCCCGGCCTCAGCCACTTCTTCGGCAACCGGCCCCTGGGCCCCGTAGGCTGGACCATCGGCCTGACCGCGGCAGCGGCCTCCGTCCTGCTGCCCGCCCTGCCCGCCGCGCTGACCGCCGCGTTGACCGGCATCGCCACCCTCGGCAGGCTCGGCAGGCGTCCCGACTCCCCAGGGTCCGCCCCCCCAACGTCACTGACAGTTCACCTGTTGGACACCTGAGGTCCGGTCGTACGAAGCTCGAACACCGGACAAAGGAACGGCACGGGCAAGCATGCACCAGAAAGGCGGCCCACCATGTCGCAGCTGCTCTCCACCGTCCTCACCCAGGTCGCCGTCGCCGTGATCGAGGCCATCGTCCTGCGTCTGCTCGTCCAGCTCTGGAGGACCTACGTCACCGGCGGGCGCCCGGCCGCGGCCGCGGCCTGAGGGCCGCGCCGACGCGGTGCTCAACGCTGTCGACGCCGTACCGCGCAAGATGCTGACGGAAGCGGAAGCAGCGGAAGCAGAGGACGGACGAACGATGGCAACAAGGGCAACGAGGGCAACGAGGGCAACGGTGACTCAGCGCATCGTCATCGAGAACTGCGGCGATCGCGACCGTGGACGCGAACGACACCGAGTACGCCTCGGGCCACGTGGTCGTCGGCGGACAACCTGATCGAGTCGCGTCGGCGCGGGCAAGGCCCCCGAGGGCCTGGAGAACGTCGTACGCCGCATCGACGCCACCGGCCACCTCGTGACCCCGGGACTGGTCAACACCCACCACCACTTCTACCAGTGGATCACCCGGGGCCTGGCCACGGACCACAACCTCTTCGACTGGCTGGTCGCCCTCTACCCGACCTGGGCGCGTATCGACGAGCGGATGACGTACGCGGCCGCGCAGGGCTCGCTCGGCGATGATGGCCCGCGGTGGGGTCACCACCGCGATGGACCACCACTACGTCTTCCCGCGGGGCTCCGGCGACCTGTCGGGCGCCGATCATCCGGCGCGGCGCGCGAGACTGGGCGTCCGCTTCACCCTCGCCCGTGGCTCGATGGACCGCGGCGAGAAGGACGGCGGGCTGCCCCCGGACTTCGCCGTCGAGACCCTCGAAGGCGCGCTCGCCGCCACCGAGGCGACCGTCGACGAGCACCACGACGCCTCCTTCGACGCGATGACCCAGATCGCCGTCGCCCCCTGCTCGCCCTTCTCGGTCTCCACCGAACTGCTGCGAGGAGGGCGCCGAGTTGGCGCGCCGCAAGGGCGTACGGCTGCACACCCACGGCTCGGAGACCGTGGAGGAGGAGAAGTTCTGCCACGAGCTGTTCGGCATGGGCCCGACCGACTACTTCGAGTCCACCGGCTGGCTCGGCGAGGACGTGTGGATGGCGCACTGCGTCCACATGAACGACTCCGACATCGCCGCCTTCGCCCGTACGAAGACGGGAGTCGCCCACTGCCCCTCGTCCAACGCCCGCCTTGCGGCGGGTATCGCGCGGGTCCCCGACATGCTCGCCGCCGGCGTCCCCGTCGGCCTCGGCGTCGACGGCACCGCGTCCAACGAGTCCGGCGAACTCCACACCGAACTGCGCAACGCCCTGCTCATCAACCGCCTCGGCCCGCACAAGGAGGCCGCGCTGAACGCCCGCCAGGCGCTGCGCCTGGGCACCTACGGCGGCGCCCAGGTCCTGGGCCGGGCCCGCGGAGATCGGCTCCCTGGAGCCGGGCAAGCTCGCCGACCTGGTGCTGTGGCGGATGGACACCCTGGCCCACGCCTCGATCGCCGACCCGGTCACCGCGCTCGTCCTCGGCGCGGCCGCACCGGTCACCGCCTCCTTCGTGAACGGCGAGCAGATCGTGGAGGACGGCCGTCTGCTGCACGTCGACGAGGACGCCATCGCCCGCTCCACCCGGGCGGAGGCGCGGCGCCTGGCGGAGATCGCCGGGCGGGCCTGACCCGCCACCGGCCAGGACCGGGTCTCGCCGGCCAGGACCGGGTCGCCGGACAGGACCGGCCGGGGCGAGATCCTGCTCCAACTCCCCAGTGTCGTACGCCCTTTCGGGGCCGCGCCAGCTGCCGGTAGCTCTCACCCCCGTCGTCCAGCTGCCGGGCGGCCCTCCCCCCGCCGCCCTCCTCGCGGCCCTTACCTTGGCCGCCTGCCGGGTGCCCCTCACACCCGCCGCGGCGAGGCCAGCACGTACCGCGCCCCGGTACGCGGCTCCCCGTGCTCGCTGACCTGCCAGCCCGCCTTCTCCAGCGTGGCCGCGCAAGCACGCAGTACCGTGACGTCCGGTTCGCGCACGGCGACGGCCTCCGGCTGCGGGGTGGCCCGGACCCGGTAGCCGCCCCCTTCCGTGCCCGTGGCCGGTGGATGGCCCGCCGCCTCCAGGGCCAGCGCGGCCGCCTGCACCAGATGCGTGCGCTCCCAGCCGCAGGGCCGGTCCACGGCCCCGTCCGGATTGGTCATCCGGCGCAGCTCCAAGAGCCCCTGCCAGGCGCCGCTGGCCTCCCGTATACGGGCCGGGCCGGCAGCCCGGGGCGTCTCCTCGCCGCCGATCCGCGCGGCGAACACCCCCGTCCCGGCGGAAGCGGAAGCGGAAGCAGGGGGAGGGGGACGGGGTGGCGGAGGGTGTGTCCGGCTCCTGAACCGCATCCGCCTCCGCATCCGCCTCCGCCTCCCGTATGTGGTGGCCGGCCGGAGTCAGGAAGTGGCCGTGCGGCGGGCGCGGGTGCCGGAAGGCGAGCCCCCGCTTGACCAGCGCGGCCAGCTGCGCCTCCGTACCCTTCAACCGCCCGGTCACGGCATCGGCGGCGCCGATGACCCGGCGCTGCGCGGTGGTCGGCGGTCGTGTCACGGCGCCCTCCTTCCCTCCCACACGCAGACCCATTTGAAGACTACGAAGACTACGGGGAGGGTCTGACATCCCACCCCGCGCTCACCGGCCGCCCGTGCGGACCGGGCCGGACAGCGTGCCGACGGCCACTGTTCCCCGGAGCTCGACGTCCTCGAGCTACTGCCGGTACCCGCTCTACTGCCGGTACCCGCTCAGGAACCGCCCGATCCGGCTGATCGCCGCGTCCAGGTCGTCCACGTGGGGGAGGGTGAGGATGCGGAAGTGGTCGGGGGCGCGGCCAGTTGAAGCCGGTGCCCTGGACCACCTGGATCTTCTCGCGCAGCAGCAGGTCCAGGACGAACTTCTCGTCGTCGTGGATCTTGTGCACCTTGGGGTCGAGCCGGGGGAACGCGTACAGCGCGCCCTTCGGCTTGACGCAGGAGACGCCCGGGATCTCGTTGAGCTTCTCCCAGGCCACGTCGCGCTGTTCGCGCAGCCGGCCGCCCGGCGCGGTCAGTTCGCGGATGGACTGGCGGCCGCCGAGCGCGGCCTGGATGGCGTACTGGGCGGGGGCGTTGGCGCACAGCCGCATGGAGGCGAGCATCGTCAGGCCCTCCAGGTAGTCGCGGGCGTGCTGCTTGGGGCCGGTGACGACCAGCCAGCCGGAGCGGAAGCCCGCCACGCGGTACGTCTTCGACAGGCCGCAGAAGGTGAGCACCACCAGGTCGGGGGCGAGGGTGGCGGCCGAGTGGTGCACGGCGTCGTCGTACAGGATCTGGTCGTAGATCTCGTCGGCGAAGACCATCAGGCCGTGGCGGCGGGCGAGGTCGAGGATGCCCTCGATGATCTCCTTCGGGTAGACCGCGCCGGTGGGGTTGTTCGGGTTGATGATGACCACGGCCTTCGTACGGTCCGTGATCTTCGACGCCATGTCGTCCAGGTCCGGGTACCAGTCGGCCTGCTCGTCGCAGAGGTAGTGGACCGCCCTGCCGCCCGCGAGGGTCGTCACCGCGGTCCAGAGGGGGAAGTCCGGTGCGGGGATGAGGATTTCGTCGCCGTCCTCGACCAGTGCCTGGACCGCCATCGAGACCAGCTCCGAGACCCCGTTGCCGAGGAACACGTCGTCGACGCCGACCTCCAGGCCCAGGTCCTGGTAGCGCTGGGCCACGGACGCGGCGGGCGGAGAGGATGCCGCGCGAGTCGGTGTAGCCGTGCGCCTGGGGCAGCATCCGGACCATGTCCTGGATGATCTCCTCCGGCGCCTCGAAGCCGAAGAGCGCGGGGTTGCCGGTGTTCAGGCGCAGCACGCTGTGGCCCGCCTCCTCCAGCGCGTTGGCGTGCTCGATCACCGGGCCCCGGATCTCGTAACAGACCTCGCTGAGCTTGTTCGACTGCCGGAACTCCATGTGCTTTCGCCCTCCGGTTCGTGGTGTTGCTTGGTTTTACCAAGTAGCAGCTTGGAAAGTCCAACGAGTTGTCTAGACTGCGTAGCATGTCACCTCGCCGAAGCTACGACCAGTACTGTTCCGCCGCCCGGGCGCTCGACGTCCGTCGGCGACCGCTGGACCCTCCTGATCGTCCGGGAGCTGCTGGCCGGTCCGCGCCGCTACACCGACCTGCACGCGGACCTGCCGGGCGTCAGTACGGACGTACTCGCCTCGCGGCTGAAGGACATGGGACGGGACGGCCTGACGACACGCCGTCGGCTGGCGCCGCCCGGAGCGGCGTACGTGTACGAACTCACCGACCGCGGACGGGAGTTGACTGACCGTGCTGCGGGCGCTGGGTGAGTGGGGCGCGCCCCTGCTGGGCGAGCGGCGGCCCACCGACGCCATACGGGCGCACTGGTTCGCACTGCCGTTGTCGCGGGTGCTGCACGAAGAAGGCATAGGCGCCGGGCTCGTCGAAGCGCGGCTGGAGGAGGGGGAGTTCCACCTGTGGGCCGGCGCGGAGGAGGGGCCGGTGTACGGGGACGGGCCCGCCCCGCGGGAACCGGACCTCCGGCTCTCCTTCGACACGCCGACCTGTACGGCGGTGAGCCGGGGCGAGCTGAGCCTGCGGGACGCGGTGCGGGAGGGGCGCGTCGAGGTACTGGGGGACGGCGCGCCCGCCAAGGAGCTGAAGGAGCTGCGGGAGGTGTGACCTCCTTGGAGTGGCCCCGGCCTTCAACGGAGTGGCCCCGGCCTTCACCGGAGCGGACTTGGCACCTCCGCCCAGCTGTCCCCCGCCCGCTCGGGCGACAGCCGCATCAAGGTCAGCGCCTTCGTGGGTACCGGCCCCTCCAGCAGCGCCCGCGAGATCGGGAGTGCGCGGCAGGTCCCGTACGACGTCGCAGAGCGCCTCACGAAGTGCGGGCGCCGAACCGGCCGTCGCCCCCAGTGCGCCCGTGACCAGGGAGCCGAACAGTTTACGGCGCAGGATCGTCTCGTCGTCCGTGACGATGCGGCCGGCGAAGTCCGGGGCCGGGATGCCGTGGCGGGCCAGGCGCGCCGGGCTCACCCGGATGTCCGCCAGGTCGCGGTAGACCAGGCGGAGCGGGGCGCCCGTGGCGGACAGGACCACGAGCAGGTTCTGGCCATGGGCCTCCAGGGCCACGCCCAGGTCGAGCAGACGGAGACAGACCGTGAGGGTGAGACGGGTGAAGTCGGCCAGCCAGGAGGAGGACTGCCAGGAGGGGGAGTGGGGCAGGCCGGTAGAGGTCAGGGCGGTAGAGGTCAGGGCGGCCACCGGGACGACGCGTTCACCGGCGTCGGCCGCCGCGTACGTCTCCGGCGACTCGCGCAGCACGGCCGCCAGGTCGGGGGAGCCCGCGGTGACGGCGCCCAGGGTGCGGGTGATGTGCAGCAGCCCGTCCGTACGGGTGGCGATCTGCTCCGCGAACGCCGAGACAGCCGCCGCTGTCTCGATCGAGTAGACCGAGATGTCCCGCACCGAGGAGGTCAGCCGGGTACTCAGCGCGGTCTTGACGTGCGGGCCGCCGTCGGGGAGGGCGAGGGTGCGCAGCGACATCAGGGGATGCGCAGGGATGCCGTCCGCACCATCCGTACCGTCCGCACCATCCCTACGGTCTGTACCGTCCGGCGAGGGGCACTTGAGCACGTGGTCGGCCTGCCACGGGTGGACCGGGATCAGCACCCGCTGCCCGGCACGGAACCGCTCCGGCCACGCGCCGACCACGAGACACTCGTCCGCCTCCACCGGCACCAGCCGCACCACCGGCCGGTGCTCGGGCCCGTAGGCGAGCTGCTCGGCCGCGGAAAAACCGGGCCGGGAGCGGCAGTTGGGGTGGAAGGGATGGCCGTCGACCACCCGCTGTTCCCACTCCCAGCTCGTCACCGGCGCGACGGC
The DNA here is from genome assembly GCA_963711935.1 of uncultured Actinomycetota bacterium. Lineage (GTDB taxonomy): Bacteria > Actinomycetota > Actinomycetes > Streptomycetales > Streptomycetaceae > Streptomyces. The sequence continues at coordinate 431,631 of CAVQGD010000010.1, read as the reverse complement.
ATCGACGGCATCGACGGCATCTGCGGCATCGGCCGGCTGGTTGGCGCGGGACAGCGCCAACGAGGCGACACTGTGGTCGAGTTCGGCGGCGAAGTCCGGCCCGTGCGGGAGGGCCAGGGCCGTCATGAGCCGCGCCGGACGGTCGTACGGCCGGTCGTCGAGCCGTATCTCCGTGACGTACGCGGTGGTCGCGTACGGGTCCGCGTGCGGGCCGTGCAGCCGGCGGCCGTCGGTCAGGTGCAGGGTGAGCCCGTCGCGGCCGGGCGCGCGGCGGGCGATCCAGGGCAGCGGCTCGTACGCGAGCGCGCGCCACAGCCGGGTCAGGACGGCCGCGCGGGCGCCGGGAAGCGCGTCCGTGTACGGAAGCGTCAAGTCGGGGCGCACGTCGGCGAGTTCGTCGGCGAGCAGGGCCTCGGCCTCGGACGGGGAGGGACGGTGCACGGGCGGGCTCCTCGGGTACGGGTACGGGTAGGGGAAGGGGGCGGGGGCGGCGTACGGCGGCCCGGACGGCTGCGTACCGGCGTACGAGGACCGGGACGGCCGCATACCGGCGTACGGCGCCCTGGACAGCTGCGCGCCGGCGTACGACGACCGACATACTGATCACCACCGCACCGTAAAGAACGAATGGACCCCGTGGACACCACGTACCCCAAGTACCCCCAGCACCCCAGGGACGACATCGGCGCGGCAGCCGACGCGTACGCCGCCGCACCGCTGCTCAACTGTCTGCTGAGGGAGGTCGGGGAGCCTATCGAGCCGGAGGCGTACCGGCCGGAGGTGCACCGGGCGGAGGCATATAGGCCGGAGGTGTACCGGCTGCGGGGCAGTGGCCGCCTCCTGCGGGTGCGCGGCAGCCGCCGCCCGGCCGACCCCGAGGTGCACGCGGACGGCGCCTGGCACCGCCTCACCCACGCCGACCTGGTCAAACTCACCGCAGACGAACTCCGCCGCCACACCGGCCTGCCCAACTCCGACCTGCCCGCCGAGATGCTCGACAGCCGGGACGCCGTGGCCGCCCTCCTCAGGGCCCGCGCCCACGCCACGGCACCCGCGGACCCGTACCTCCGCTCGGAGCAGTCGCTGATCACGGGGCACCCCTACCACCCGGCGCCCAAGGCGCGCGGTGGCGGCCCGGTCGCGGCATGGCTGCCGTACGCGCCCGAGGCGTACGCCCGCTTCCCGCTGACGCTGCTGGGTGTGCGCGAGGACACGGTGGTGGAGGAGGGCGACACCACGGCCCTGGACGCCCTCGCCCTCGCGCCCGCCCCGCCCGGCTACCGGCTGCTCCCCGCCCACCCCTGGCAACTCGACCTCCTGGGACGGGAAGTTGGCCCCCGCCTTCGCGGACGGCCGGCTCGTACGGCTGGGCCACACACGCGGCCAGGTCCGGCCCACGGCCGCGGTCCGCACGGTGTACGCCCCGGGGGACGACCTCTTCCTCAAGTTCAGCCTGGACGTCCGCATCACCAACGACGTGCGCCGACTCTGGCGCCACGACCTGCTGAAGCTCCGCCGCACGGACACGGCGGCGGCACACGCCTTCGCGGCGACGCCGGGCCCGGCGGCCTGGCTGAGCGACCGCGGCTACCGCACGGCGGACTTCGCCTTCGAGGAACTCGCCGTCCTCGTCCGCGACGGACTGCGCCCGCACGTCCTGCCCGGCGCGACCCCGCTGCTCGCCGCCGCCCTGATCGAGGGCTTCGAGGGCAGTCCGCTCGACGGCCTCACCGACCCGACGGCCTGGTGGGCGGCGTATCTGCGCCAGGTCGTGCCCCCGGCCCTGGAGGTGTTCGCGCGCCACGGCGTCGTCCTGGAGGCCCACGTGCAGAACTCGCTGATCGCCGTGGACGCCGACGGCCTGCCCGTACAGGCGCTGTTCCGGGACGCCGAGGGCCTGAAGCTGCTGCCGGAGGTGTCCCGGGCCGCCGGGTGGGAGCGACTGGTGTACTGCCTGATCGTCAACCACCTCATGGAGATCGCCGCACTCCTGGCCGAACGCCACCCCGGCTTCGATCCCTGGCCCGCCGCCCGACGCGAGCTGGCCCGCCACGACCTCCCGGAGGCCCGCACGCTGCTCACCTCACCCACCCTTCCCGGCAAGACGAACCTCCTGCTGCGGTGGACGGGCGCGGCCGGGGCAGACACCCGCTACCAGCCGCTGCCCAATCCCTTGTCGTACCCCAACACCTTGTCGCACCAGGGCACTTCACGATGACCCGAGTGGAGGGCGACGACCGAACGCACCGCGAAGAGAACGCCCTTGGTGCGGGGGCGCGGGCACCCCGCCATGCGCCACGGGGAAGCGCATGACGGGGAAGCGCATGACGGGGTCCGATCGCGAGACTCAGCGGTGCAGGTCCCGGTACTCGTCCAGCTTGCGCAGCGCGCTGTTCAGCGTCGGCCGGTAACCGGGACAGCCCCGTTCACGGGGCAGCGTCCAGGCGCGCCAGCACGACAGGCACCACCTCACCCCGGAATGCTCCGGGTCGGGCTCTGCGCTGCTGCCGCACTGCGGACACTGCCCCATGAGGACTCCCTACGCCGTCACGTCGAACTCGCCCAGCTTGGCACCGGTCAGGAACTCGGTCCACTCGACGGCCGTGAACTCGACCGTGCGACCAGTGGCGGAGTTACGGACAGCTACCTTGCCGGGAACGTTCGTCGCCACCTCGACACAGCGCGGGTCGTTGTTGTTGTACTTGCACGCAATAGATGTGCGGAATTCGAACTCGGGGACTGTCGTCATGTGCTTACCCTTTCGCCGTGCTGCTACGGGGAGTCGGTCCCCGCGCCGTCCAGCTACCCGCCCCGGCAGGCGCTCGACCTGTCCAGAAGTCCGGGGGCTCTACCGGGGCGGGGGTCTACTCGTCCCGTGTCACACGGGCGTGGTCGGTCACGACTCGCCGGAAGAGGTCGTGCCCTGTGCGGCCGGCGTGGCGCAGACACCAGTCCTGGACCGCTTCCTGATCCTTCTGGGGGCCGAATTCCTCGCCACAGTCAGAAGCGACGCCGAACGCCTGAAAGGTGACTCCGCACTCCGCTTCGTGCCGGATCGTGTGGCGCACGAACCGCGGAACGGCGCGGGTCACCCTGTCACCTCAGCGGGCAGTACGGGGCTGTTGCCAACGTCGCTCCTGACGAGAGTGAGAGGAAGCGCGTTCAGCAGCTGCACCGCTGAGCCGACCGGCAGCGCCCCGATCTCCACGTACGCGCGCCCTCTGCCGGTCACCAGGGCACGCACCCGCGCGGTCTCGTCCCCGGGGATTCCGGCGCGTCGCAGGGCTGCCCGCAGCAGCGCCGCCGTGTGCTCCGCCTCGGCGCGTGCGCTCTTGTACTGGTCCATGGAAATCACTGCCCCTCCTCCTTCGGGGCGCAAGTCGTGTGCCAGTAAGCCACGATCGGAGACGAGTCCCGGCGGGCCAGCATCCCCCGGCGGCAACTCTCCAGGCTCTCGATCTGCTTTCCGCATCCCGGGCACGTCTCACCAGCCGGGGCGTAGGTCGAGTACTCCCACTGACGTGCGTCGGTGTTCGCCTCCGCCCGCTGGCGACTGTTGGGAACTCTGGTTGTAGCTTTGGGCACTGTCGTCAACCTCCTGACGGTTGGTGGCCGCGCCCCCGGACGTTCGCCGCGTCGCGGGGGTCCTCGCTGCCTGGCACGGATGCGTGCCGTCTCAAGAGCTTCGAGCAGACGGGTCACCGGAGAGAAGCGCGAACGGGGAACCCCGCAACCCCGTTTGGGGAACCCCGTTCCGGCCCGTTTGGGGAACTCCGTTCCGAGGCCGGGGCTACGCTGGGAGGAGATCACTGCCGTTCCTGCTCAGGTGGCCCATGGACGAACGCGAGACCCGGCGCAGCGGCTATCCGCTGACCATCCCCGACGCGCTTCTGCAGAGCGAGGCCATGCAACAGGCCTGCGCCGCACGGGACTTCCGGGAGATCTTCCGTCTCGTCAACCGGCGCACAGGCTCCAGTTACGCCGTCATGGCGGCGGCCATCGGCAAGATGACCAGCTCCCGGGTCAGCGACATCATCCGGGGCGTCCGGGGCATCCGAGGACGTGAGGTCATCGAGCGCGTGGCCGACGGATTCGGCATTCCCGGAGAGATGCTCGGCCTGCCGAGGCGGCCATGGGAGGGTTCCCCAGAGGGCATTGACGGAACCAGCAACACTCGTCGTAATCTCGGGGCTACGATCGAACCTGAGGTCAAAGCGCAAGGCGACACATCGGTCGATGTGCGGTCGACTATTCCTAATGCGCCTAAGAGTGCGCTACTGCCCATTGTTGTGGATGGCCGTATGGCCCTGGTTCCGGTAGACAGAAAAGCGCTGGAATCTTGTGAACTCGGTAGCCTACTTGAGAAAATGGTGTTTCCGGGTAACCCGGCAGGGGGTGCTGCCTCGTCTATGGAACACGAGATTATGGGCCCGCTCAATCGGCGCACACTCCTTAAAGGTGGATTTGCCGCTACCGCTCTGACAGAGGCGAGCTTTGAAGACCTCCAGCGTGTGGCCGCCGCTTTGGACGACGCCTGCGGCCATTTCGACGGAACGGTAGTTGAGTATATTCGCAGTCAACTCGAAACGGCGAAATGCGACGATGGCAGGCTTGGTGCGCAGAAAACCCTGCCAGTGGTTCTGGGATTGCTGGGTGCCATTGAGCAGCAAGCCCGGGATGTGAAGCCTGCCGTTCGGCGAGTATTGCTGTCAGTTGGCGCAGATGGCGCAGAATTCGCTGGATGGTTGTATCGAGATGTCCAGCAACCGGAAATGGCTGTCTTCTGGTATGACCGGGCTATGGAATGGGCTCAAGAAGCTGATGACCCCGCCATGCAAGGCTATATGTTGCTTAAGAAATCTCAAATGGCGTATGACGATGGAGATGCAGTGCGCATGCTGACATTGGCACAGGCAGGCCAGCATGAGCGGTGGCGCCTCCCCATCCGAGTGCAAGCAGAGTTGCAACAGCAGGAAGCGCTTGGGTGCGCCATGCTTGGGGAACCGCTCTCGGTGGTTGAGCGGAAACTCGATACTGCCCGTGAACTGCTTACACGAGCCTCTGGCGGCGAACCAAGTGGCCTTGGGGCGTACTTCAATGAGCACACGTTGCTGCTCCGGAATGCCGTAGCTTATACCGAGGCTGGCAAGCCAGGTATTGCCGCCGGTCTGTTCGGTGAAATCATTTCTGCTGGTACGCTCTCTCGTCGCGACACGGGTTTTTTCAATGCCCGGAGAGCGGCGGCATTGGCGTTGAGCGGCGAGCCGGACGAGGCGGCCAGAATTGGAATTATTTCCGCCGATGTGGCCCAAGTAGTGCAATCGGAACGCACCCTGAGGGTATTGGGTGATGTACTCCAGACGTTGAGCCGTTGGCGCAGTCGACCTGCGGTGCGAGAGTTCCGCGACGCGCTTAGCGCTGCCTAATTGTACGAGGGATCGGCGATTAGCCAGTCGGTCACGGTGCGGATGACGAACGCCTGCCATTCCTGACTCTGAGGATTCAGATACTGTGGATCATCGTGCACAGCAAAACCGTGCTGCGCCCCCTCAATCTCTATGAGTTCACAGGGGGCGCTGAACTTCTGCACAGCAGTCCTTGACAATCTGATTGGCACGAATGTGTCTTCCGTGCCGTGCACGACCAGCGTCGGGGCTTGCACTTCGCCAAGCACATCCTGTGGATGCAGCCAGAACACCTCATTGAACAGAGGTCGCCCATGCCTCAGCGTCGGCGTGAATTGGATGAATCCGTGTTCGGTGAGTTGTTGCGCCGCTTCCTCGCTGATTGAATCATCGACCCAATAGCTTCGCGTGTCGATAGTGCGCCATTTGTAATCCAACTGAGGATTAAATAGTGCCAGTCGTGAAAGATCTTCCGGGCGCTTGGCGGCATAGTACGCACAGATACCGCCACCGAAGCTGGCACCCAACAACGTGATTTCCTGAGTGCTGGCGGCTTCGCGGATATAGGCAATGGCTACACGAATGTCGTTAAGAATAGCGGTCAGGGTCAGCTCTTCCTGTCGGCCTTCACTTTCGCCGTGACCGCGCATGTCGAATCGGAGAGACGCCACACCACTCTCAGCCATTCCGGCGGCTAGTCGCGTGAAGAACCCGCCCTCTTCGCGAGTGACGCCACCGCCGTGCACAAGTACGACAGCGCGCGAGGCTGGCATGTCAGGGCGCACGAGTGTGCCCGCCAGGTGGAGGCCATCGAGCGTCCGAAGTGTCACGCTGTCAGATGTGGGCATGGCGTGAGCCTAGCGCTGAGGTATTGGGCAAGGCGACACCGCACATTCCCGGCCCTTTGCGCCGCACGAGCCGCACAAGCCGCGCGAGGTGAAGCTTTCGCCGGACACGGCGACCAGCTCCGGCCGTCGGCCACGACAGGCCAGGCCAGGCCCCGGATGCGTCAGCCCTCGGCGGGTAGCGGGCCGGCGGGGGGCGGGCCGGTGGCGGGTGCTGAGACGGGTGCCGAGGCGAGGGCGGCCAGAGCGTCCGGGGTGCGCGGGGTGCGCGGACCGATGGCCGGGTCGGTCGACAGGCCGTGTGCGTGAAGCAGCCGGGCTGCCGCGACACCCCACGGCAGCCGCAGGCCGGCCTGCTGGAGGAGATCGGTGCGGGCCAGCATCTCGGGCGCGGGCCCGGTGCGCGCGCCGGACGGGGTGAGGAGCGCCGCGTCGTGGGCCCAGCGCAGGGCGAGGTCGACGTCGTGGGTGGCCATGACGACGGTGGTGCCGCTCTCGCGGAGCCCGTCGAGGGCGGTGAGCAGGCGTTCCTGGCCGTCCGGGTCGAGCCCGGCGGTCGGCTCGTCGAGGATCAGCACCCGGGGCCGCATCGCCACGGCGCCCGCGATCGCGGTCCGCTTGCGCTGACCGTAGGAGAGGAGATGGGTGGGTCGGTCGGCCAGGGCGGTGATGTCGAGGGCGGCGAGCGCCTCGTCGACCCGCGCGCGCACCTCGGTATCGGGCAGGTCGAGGTTGAGCGGCCCGAAGGAGACGTCCTGGGCGACGGAAGCGGCGAAGAGCTGGTCGTCGGGGTCCTGCACCACGAGCTGGACGGTCGTCCGCAGCCGGGTCAGCCCCTTGCGGTCGTACGTCACCGGCTGTCCCTCGACGGTCAGCCGGCCCTCGCGGGGCCTGCAGTCCGCCACTGAGCAGCCGCATCAGTGTGGTCTTGCCGCTGCCGTTGCGCCCGAGCAGGGCCAGCGCACGCCCTTCGCGTACCTCGAAATCCAGGCCGTCGAGCACGGTCGGGCCGTCCTCGTAGGCGTAGGACACGCCCCGCAGGGCGACCAGGGCGGTGGGTTCGCTCATGGCAACGCCTTTCCAGTACGAGGGTGAGGGCGGCCACCGTGGCGAGGAGCGCGCAGCTCGCGGCCGTGAAGCGGACGGAGACGCGGGCCTCGGGCACCAGGACACGCAGGGTGCCGTCGTATCCGCGGCCCGCGAGTCCGGCCTGGAGCCGGGTGGCCCGGTCGAAGGCCCGGACGAACGCGGTGGCGCCGAGTCCGGCCAGGGAACGCCAGGTGGCGGCCCGGGTGGTGTGGCCGAGCCGGGCGGCCTGGGCCTCCCGGATCCGGCGTACGGAGTCCAGGAGCAGAAAGCTCATGCGGTACGTCACCAGGGCGACGTCCACGACCGGCGCGGGCACCCCCGCCCGGACCAGGCGGGGCAGCAGGTCGGACATGGGGGTGGTGAAGGCGAACAGGAGGACGCCGAGGGAGGCGGCCGAGGTACGCAGCAGCAACTCCCCGGCCCGCAGCGGACCGTCGTCGGCGAGGGACACGAACCCGTCCGGTCCGCCGACCTCTCCGCCGACTTGTCCGCCGACCTGGACGAGCAGCGTGGCCGCGCCGGTCACGCAGAAGCCCAGCGGCACCCGGTAGGCCCGCCACAGCCGCCGTGCCGGGCACGCCCGCCGGGCCCAGCAGCACGACAAGCGCCGTCACCAGGACCAGGGCCGCGCCCGGCCAGGGCGGCAGCGAGATCGCGAGCACGGTGAGCCCGAGCCCCAGCACGGCCTTGTCCACGGGATGGCGGCGGCGCCAGCGACTGCTGTGCGCCGCCGCGTCGATCGGCAGCATGAGGGCTCAGGCCCTTTCGACGGCGGACTTGCCGACGGCGGACTTGCCGGCGGGCGGACCTGCCGGTGGCGGACTTGTCCGGCGGTGCCGGCGGGTACGCTCCCGGCGTCGCCGTTCCCGGGCCCGCTGTTCGCCCTGCCGCCGCCCCCGGTGAACGCCGAAATAGTAGGCGAGAACGCCCGCGCCGAGGGCCGCCTGGAGGGCGAACAGCGCCGACTCGATCTCGCCGGACGGCGGCTCGTACAGAGGCGAGAACCACGGCTCGTAGTCCGGCTCGAGCTCGGTGATCGCCGTCTCCGCCTCTGCGTCGGCCCCCGTGAACGGCTCCTCCTTGTGGTCGCCGAGGCCGAGGGCCAGCGGCAGGACGGCGAGCGCGGCCACGACGAGCAGCAGCAGGGCGTTGATCTTCGTGTTCCGGCTCATCAGGCCACCGCCTCGGTCTCGGTCCGCGGTCGCGCTTGCCGGTCAGCGAGCACGCCCAGCCGGGTCAGTTCGCCCTTGCTGGACTGCACCAGCAGCCGCATCACCAGCACGGTCAGGAGCCCCTCGCTCACCGCGAGCGGGATCTGGGTGACGGCGAAGATGGAGCCGAACTTGCCGAGCGCGCCCAGGAACCCGCTGCTCGGGTCGGGGAACGCCAGCGCGAGCTGGACGCTGGTGACGCAGTAGGTGGACAGGTCGGCGACGAACGCGCCGAAGAAGACGGCGACCATCAGCGGCACGTCGTACCGCCGCAGCAGCCGGTAGAGCGCGTATCCGGCCCAGGGCCCGGCGATCGCCATCGAGAAGACGTTGGCGCCCAGCGTGGTCAGGCCGCCGTGCGCGAGCAGCAGGGCCTGGAAGAGCAGGGTGATGGTGCCGAGTACCGCCATGACCGGCGGCCGGAACAGGATGGCGCCCAGCCCGGTGCCGGTGGGGTGGGAGCAACTCCCGGTCACCGAGGGCAGTTTCAGCGCGGACAGGACGAAGGTGAAGGCCCCGGAGGCGCCGAGGAGCAGCGTGCTCTCGGGGTGCTCCCTGACCTCACGGGTGAGGGAGCGGACTCCGTGGACGACGAATGGCGCGGACGCGACGCCCCAGGCGACCGCGTGCGCCGGAGGCAGAAAACCCTCGGCTATGTGCATGGCTCGAGCAGACCCTCTCCAGCACCTCGTGGATGGTTGACGCGCCTTGGCCGGTCTCCTGGCTTACGGGTACCACCGCCCGTGCTCCGCCTTCCCGGGTCCCGAAGGACCCAGTGGCTGCCCGTGAGGGCCGGAGCCGGACTTCCCGATCACAGTGGCGAGGGCCGCACCGGCATCACACCGGATTTCCCGTTCACCAAGGCGTGGTGACAGTAGTGCCCGCCCAGGGTCGATGACAAGCGGGAAACTGCCCCTGCTCTTTGGGAAGTCCGCTGCACTTGGGAGGTCCCCTGTTCTTGGGTCCCCTGTTCTTGGGAAGTCCGCTCTTGGGGAGCCCGCGGTCGTGTCCAGGGCGACAGCCCGCGGAAAACGCCGGTCAGGCGCCGAAGTTCCCCCCAGGTGGTCGAAGTTCCCTCAAGGGGGAGGGAGTTCACTCAAGGTGGACCAGGTCGCTCTCCGTATCGATGTCGTACGGCAGTGCCACGTCCCCGCACTCGACGAGCAGCACTTCCTCCTCGTGGGTCTGCAGATAGGCACGTGCCCCCCGGTCCCCCGTGGCGGTCGCGGCGATGCCCGCCCAGTGACCGGTGCCGAACAGCACCGGATGACCCCTCTCCCCGTCGTACGCGGCCGCCGCGAGCGAGGCCCTGGACTCGTATGCGGCCAGCACGCGCGCCACCGCCTCCGGCCCGATCCCCGGCTGGTCGACCAGCGAGACCAGCGCGGCCCCGACGCCCGTACCGGCCAGCGACTCCAGCCCGGCGCGCAGGGACGAGCCCATGCCCCGCGCCCACTCCGCGTTGTCCACGAGTGTGCAGCCGGGCAGCACGGCCCGTTCGCGCACGGCGTCCGCCTCGGCTCCGAGGACCACATGGATCCGGGAACAGCCGCCCTCCCGCAACACTCCGGCCGCGTATTCGACAAGTGGGCGCCCCCGGTGGAGCAGGAGCGCCTTGGGCCGCCCCCCGAGGCGCCGCCCGCCTCCTGCGGCCAGCAGCAGCCCGGCGACCTGGTTGTTGTCGTCCGTCATCTGGGTTCCTCCGTTGACGAGCTGGGCGGCTGACCGATGAGTTGCCGGTTCCGGTGGGGTCTGCACTGATGACAGCAGACCCCACTGCACCTCACTCGGACGACAGCACACCCACTCGCGAAAGGCATCCCCTCATGGGCAAGCTCACCCTCACCACCTTCGTCACCCTCGACGGCGTCTACCAGGCCCCCGGCGGCCCCGACGAGGACCGCCGCGGCGGCTTCGAGCACGGCGGCTGGAGTTTCCCGTACGCGGACGAGGACTTCGGACGGTTCGTCGACGAGGCCTTCGGCCGTGCCGGGGCATTCCTGCTCGGCAGGCGGACGTACGAGATCTTCGCCGGCTACTGGCCGAAGGTCACCGACCCGGCCGACCCGGTCGCCTCGAAGCTCAACTCCCTGCCCAAGTACGTCGTTTCGAGCAGCCTCACCCAGCCCGAATGGGCCGGCACGACCGTGCTCGCGGGCGCTCTGGAGAAGGATCTGGAGAAGGAGGTGGCCGACCTCAAGGAGCGCACCGAGGGCGAGGTGCAGATCCACGGCAGCGGCGCCCTCGCCCGGTCCCTGCTCGCCCTCGACCTGGTCGACACCGTGCACCTGCTGACGTTCCCGGTCGTCCTCGGCTCCGGCCTCCGCCTGTTCGCGGAGGGCTCGGTCCCGACCGCGTTCCGGCACGTCGAGGGCCGTATCACCAGCCGGGGCGTCTCCATCCAGACGTACGAACTCGCAGGGCGCCCGACATACGGCTCGTACGAGCTGCCCGAGAACACGTAGCGCCCAGGGGCCCACGCGGCGCCTGTGGGCTCACACGGCGCCCCGCAGCTCCCCGCGGCGCGCCTCGCGGGAGCGTACGGCAGAATCGGCGCGATGAGCACCTACCGCGACTTCACCCACCGCGGCTCCGCGCGGGCCACTGTCCTGCGGACCGTGGGAACGCGCGAGCGCCGTTCCCACCTGACCGCACCGCGCGTGCCGACGGTCGGTATCGACATCGGCGGTACGAAGGTGATGGCGGGCGTCGTCGACGCCGACGGCAACATCCTGGAGAAGCTCCGCACGGAGACACCCGACAAGTCCAAGAGCCCCATGGTCGTCGAGGACACGATCGTCGAGCTGGTCCTGGACCTCTCCGACCGGCACGACGTGCACGCGGTCGGGATCGGCGCGGCCGGCTGGGTCGACGCCGACCGCAGCCGTGTGCTGTTCGCCCCCCACCTGTCCTGGCGCAACGAGCCGCTGCGCGACCGCCTCGCCGGACGTCTCGCCGTCCCCGTCCTGGTCGACAACGACGCCAACTCCGCCGCCTGGGCCGAATGGCGCTTCGGCGCCGGCCGTGGTGAGGACCATCTGGTCATGATCACACTGGGTACCGGGATCGGCGGCGCCATCCTGGAGGACGGCCAGGTCAAGCGCGGCAAGTACGGCGTCGCGGGTGAGTTCGGCCATATGCAGGTCGTACCCGGCGGCCACCGCTGCCCGTGCGGCAACCGCGGCTGCTGGGAGCAGTACAGCTCCGGCAACGCGCTGGTCCGCGAGGCCAAGGAGCTGGCCCTCGCCGACTCCCCGGTGGCGTACGGGATCATCGAGCACGTCAAGGGCAACGTCTCCGAGATCACCGGCCCGGTGATCACCGAGCTGGCCCGCGAGGGCGACGCGATGTGCATCGAGCTGCTCCAGGACATCGGCCAGTGGCTCGGCGTCGGCATCGCCAACCTCGCGGCGGCCCTCGACCCGTCCTGCTTCGTGATCGGCGGCGGTGTCTCGGCGGCCGACGACCTGCTCATCGGGCCGGCGCGGGACGCCTTCCGGCGCCATCTGACCGGCCGCGGCTACCGCCCCGAGGCCCGGATCGCCCGTGCCCGGCTCGGCCCCGAGGCCGGCATGGTCGGCGCCGCGGACCTCGCCCGGCTCGTCGCCCGCCGCTTCCGCCGCGCCAACCGCCGCCGTGTGGAGCGGTACGAGCGCTACGCACGGTACGCGCAAGCCCTCCGTACGACCCAGGACTCCGTATGACTGCCTCGCTGCCCCACCCGGACGACTCCCCCCGGCCGTCCGGGAACCGGGCCCACGTGATCCGCCGCCGCGCGCTGACCCTGCTCATCATCCTGCTGCTCATCGGCGTGCCCGCCGGCTACCTGGCGATCTCCGCCGACCAGAGCCGCGACAGCGGCAAGGACAAGGAGCGGAAGTACGCGGCGAGAGGTCTCACCCCGGTCTGGCCCTCCCGCCTCCAGAGCCGCCTCTACCAGGTGCCCGTCCCGCCGTACGCGGAGAACGTCGCCTCCTACGAGACGAACAACTGGAGGACCAGCCGCCTCTACGTCCAGTTCCTCACCAGCGACGAGCGCCTGGACAGGTTCCTCGCCCAGCTCGGTACCAGCACTGACGAGCTGACGCGGGGCGAGATCACCATCAACGCCCGCGACCGGCGGGTCGTGGGCTGGGAGTTCACGGGGGAGGGCCCGTGGTTCGGGCTCGTCCGCGCGCGGAAGAACCCGACGCCGACCCTGGACATTGTCGTGAACCGGTCGAACCCGAGGTATCCCATGGTGTACGTCGTCTCGCGGACCACTCCCTGACGGCTCCCTGACGCTCCTTGGCGGCTCCTCGGGGCTCCTTGGCGGCTCCCTGGTAGCTCCTTGGTGGCTCCTTGGCGGGCCCGCCTTTGCCCCGTACCCGCACCCGCACTCGCACTGCACCCGCACCCGCATCCCGGGGGCACTTCCGGTACCCCGGCGATCCCGCACACACCGGCCGGAGCGCCGTGAAGCGGTGGCAGATCTAGGATCGAGGCTGGAAGCAGCAGCCACTGGAAACCAGCCCTGACGGGCATGGCTGTCCGGATGGAGGCGTGGCGCGTGGAAATGGCCGACGAGCAGCGGGATGCCCCCACTGCCGCTGTCGTGGTGGCCCCGGACGGCCTGGTGAGTGGCTGGAGCGAGGGCGGGCGGCTGCTGTTGGGCTGGACGGCGGAGGATACCGTCGGGCACCCCGTGACGAACCTGCTGGTCGATCCCCCACCGCCCGGCTTCCCCGAGGGCTACGGCGCCGGCTCCGATCCCACGGGGTTCCTCCCCCTGCGTCACCGGGACGGTTCCACGGTGGACGCCGTGGTGGAGGCTCACCCGCTGCTCGGCCCCGACGGGCGGGCGCTGGGCCACGTGGTGACCGTCCAGCGCTGGGGACGCCGCCCGGTGATCGCCGACCGGGCCTTCGAGCAGTCCCCCTTCGCTCTGGGTGTCTACGACCCTGAACTGCGGTTCCTGTGGATCAACGCCTCCTCGGGCCGGGTGATAGCGCACTCCGAGGAGCAGGTGCTCGGTAAGAAGTACCGCGAGGTGCTGCCCGAATACGACCGCGAGCTGTTTCCCGAAAGGAACGACAGGCCCTACACCGACACGCTCTCCGAAGTGGCGAGGACGGGCAAGCCCGCGCGTCTCATCACCGTCTTCCAGCCGCTCGGCAGCAACTACGCCAACGCCTGGGCCACCAGCATATGGCCCGTCCGAGATGCCGAGGGCAGGGTCCGCGCGGTCGCCAACTGGGGATTCGACATGAGCGCCGAATACTGGGCCCGGCAGCGTCTGCTCATGCTCAACGAGGCCACCCGTGGCATCGGCCGGACACTCGACGTGATCGGCACCGCCCAGGAACTGGCCAGGACCCCCGTGCCGGGATTCGTCGACCACGTCACCGTAGATCTCTTCGAGGAGGTGCTGCGCGGAGAGGAACCGCCCTCCGCGCCCTCCTTCACCCCCGGCGGGACCCTCGTGCTCAGCCGTGCCGCCCAGCACAGCGCGAAGGAGGACACCGAGGAGGACACCGACCGGGTCCCGGGCCCCCGATGCCGGTCAGCCACGCTCCCGGTTCCGTCGCCGCCCGCTGCATGGCCACCGGCAGGTCCACGGTTCAGCTCGCGGTCGAACCCGGCGAGGGCGGCGAATGGGCCTTCGGGCCCGGACTCGCCGCCGACCCGGCTCACTGGCCGCCAGGCAATCCGTTGGTCGACGAGTCCCTCGCCGCGGACCACCTGACCGGCCGGATCACCGTGCCGCTCCGGGCGCGCGGCGCGCTGCTCGGCGTCGTCGCCTTCTCCCGCCGCGAGCGGCCCGAGTCCTTCACCGCCGACGACCTGATCCTCGCCGAAGAGCTGACCGCCAAGGCAGCCGTCGCCATCGACAACGCCCGCCGGTACTCACGCGAGCGCACGACCGCGCTGACCCTCCAACGCAGCCTGCTGCCGCAACAGCTGCCCCCTCATGAGGCGGTCGAGGTGGCATCCCGCTACCTGCCCGCCGGTGCCGACGCGGAAGTGGGCGGTGACTGGTTCGACGTCATTCCGCTGTCCGGGGCCAGAGTCGCCCTGGTCGTCGGCGATGTCGTCGGCCACGGCCTGCACGCCGCGGCGAGCATGGGGCGGCTGCGCACGGCGGTCCGCACCCTCGCCGACGTGGACCTGCCGCCGGACGAGCTGATGACCCACCTGGACGACCTGGTCATCCACCTCGCCAGCGACCTCCAGCCCGCCGGCTACTTCCAGCCGACCGGCGAGTCCGGGGCCACCTGCCTTTACACCGTCTACGACCCGGTCTCCCGCCGCTTCGCACTGGCGAGCGCCGGCCATCCGCTGCCGCTGATCATCTCCCCGGACGGCACCAGGACCGAGGTGAAAGCACAGCCGGGACCGCCACTCGGCATCGGCGGGCTGCCTTTCGAGGCGACCGAGCTCGAACTGCCCGAGGGCAGCCTGCTCGCCCTCTACACCGACGGACTTGTGGAAAGCCGCGAGCGCGACGTCGACCAGGGGATCGCCGAACTGCTGCGGGCCCTGAACCACCACCACGCGGCCACCTCACTGGAAGCCCTCTGCGGCACGGTGATGGACGCCATACTTCCCGATCGCCGCACCGACGACGCCGCCCTGCTGCTCGCTCGCACGCACGCGCTGGATCCCCACCACGTCGCCGACTGGGACATCGAGCCCGACTTCGCGCAGGTGCCGCGCGCCAGGAAGTTCGCCCTCGACCAGGTGGAGGCCTGGGGCCTGGGGGATGCGGCGTTCGTCACCGAACTGGTCGTCAGCGAGCTGGTCACCAACGCCATCAGATACGGCCAGCCCCCCATCAGGCTGCGGCTGATCCGCGACACCTCCCTGATCTGCGAGGCCTCCGACGGCAGCAACACCGCCCCGCACCTACGCCGGGCGCGCGCCTTCGACGAGGGCGGCCGGGGCCTGTTGCTCGTCGCCCAGCTCACCCAGGGGTGGGGCACCCGGCACACCACCAACGGCAAGACGATCTGGTGCGCGCAGGCCCTCCCCGAGCCCGAGCCGCGGTGATCTGGTGCGCGCAGGCCCTCTCCGAGCCCGAGCCGCGGTGAACTGAGAAGGCCCGCCAGAGCATGCGTGCGCGCCGTCACCGCCCGTCACCGCCCGAGGGACGCCCCGGGCAGCCGTACGAGGTTGAGCCGGTAGTCCTCGACCTGCGGCAGCCGCTGCCGGGCGAGCCCGGAGAGCATGTCCTGCAGCGAGGCGGGCAGCGCGTCGTGCATCGGCTGCGGCAGGCTGCTGAGGGTGTGTGAGGCGAGTACCGTCAGCCCCGGCAGCCACTCGGCGAGCTCGGTCGGGCCGGTGCAGGACCACTGCATCTTCGCGTCCACCTTGCTCAGCGCGTCATGCTGGTCCTGGGTGGTGACGATGCCGGGGCCCGCGGTGTCCAGGGCCAGCAGGGAGCCGGGGAAGCGGTCGGCGAGAAGCCCGAGGACCTGGCGTACGTCTGTCGCGACCAGGAAGGGCAGGACGGCTTCGGCGGCGAGGAAGTATGGGCCGCCGGCCTGGGAGGTCACGGTGTCGGCCCAGGCCGCGTCCGTCACCGAAGCGGCGATTGCCGTCCGGCTCGGAGCGTCGGCGAAGAAGGAGCGGCGCAAGTCGATCACGTCGGGCAGGTCGAGGTCGAACCAGCGCGCGCGGCCGGTGTCGAGGCGCTCGTACCGTGTGTTGAGCCCGGCCCCGATCTCGACGACTGTGCCCGTGGGGTGGGCGGCGAGGAAGTCGGCGGCCCACCGGTCGAACAGGCTGGTGCGCAGCACCGTGCCGGTCAGGCTCGGCAGGTTGTCGAAGCGGGCGAAGTCGTAGTCGAGGGAGGCGACGATCTCCTCGGCCCGCGTGTCGCGCAGGAGGGCGTCCGGCTTCCGGTTGTCCACCGCGCGCCCGTACAGCGGGATCAGCAGGGTCTCCTGGACCGTGCCCAGCCGTACACCGTGCTCCGTCATACCAGCCTCCTGATGTGGTCTCCGTGGGTACGGGAGGTACCGGGCGGGCGGTGCCGTGGCTGCGACCACCGCCCGCCCGGAATCTCAGGGCCGCGCCACGAACTCGGGATGTTCGTGGTCGCAGGTGTCGTCGATGCCGTAGGTGTCCCAGGCGGGAAACGGATCGTTGGCCGGCAGGCTCTCACCGTCCGCCAGCAGACAATCCGTGAGCGCGCGGTGGAGCGCCTCGGTGTGCAGGTGCGTGCCGATGAAGACCAGCTCCTGCCGTGCCGGGCTGTCGGTGTCGTGGGCGGCGGAGGGCTCGAAGCGGGCGACGGAGCCGGCCTGCGACCACAGCCCTGGCACCCGCGGGCGGCTGGCCAGGGTGAAGAAGCCCTTGGAGCGCAGGATCTGCCCGTAGGCGCCGCTGTCCATCTCCTCGGTCACGAACCGCCACAACCGCCCGGGGTGGAAGGGCACTTCGGAGCGGAAGACGGTGGAGGAGATGCCGTACTCCTCGGTCTCCGGCACGTGGTCGCCATTGAGCTCCATGACCCAGCCGGGGGCCTGCTGGGCGCGCTCCAGGTCGAACAGCCGGGTGCCGAGTACGTCCTTGAGCTCCACGCGTCCGTGGGTGGCCGGCACGATCCGGGCCACCGGGTTGAGGCGGGTGAGCGTCGCGCGCAGTCGCTCGGCGGTGTCGCCGTCCACCAGGTCGAGTTTGTTGAGCACGAGGACGTCGGCGAACTCGATCTGGTCCATCAGCAGGTCGCTGACGGTGCGTTCGTCTTCCTCGTACTGGTCGAGGCCCCGCTCGACGAGCTCGTCGCCGCTCGCCAGTTCGGGCAGGAAGTTGGCGGCGTCGACGACCGTGACCATGGTGTCCAGGCGGGCGAGATCGCCGAGGGTGGCGCCGTCGTCGCGGGCGAAGGCGAAGGTGGCCGCGACCGGCATGGGCTCGGAGATGCCGCTGGACTCGATGAGGAGGTAGTCGAAGCGCCCTTCCCGGGCCAGCCGGTCCACCTCCACCAGCAGGTCGTCGCGCAGCGTGCAGCAGATGCACCCGTTGGTCATCTCGACCAGGCGCTCCTCGGTACGCGACAGTGCCGCCTCGCCGCCGCGCACGAGCGCCGCGTCGATGTTGACCTCGCTCATGTCGTTGACGATGACCGCGACGCGCAGCCCCTCACGGTTGCCGAGCACGTGGTTGAGCAGCGTGGTCTTCCCCGCGCCGAGGAAGCCGGACAGAACGGTCACCGGCAGAACGGTCACCGGCAGCTGGTCGTGCGCCATCCCTGTCCCTCTCAGCCCTCGGGGCGCAGCAGCCCGCGCTCGTAGGCCCTGACCAGGTGCTGCGGTACGAGGTGACGCACGCCGTCGACCGTGATCGGCACCAGCTGCGAGGTGGTGGCCTTCCACTGGGCGCGGCGGTGGCGGGTGTTGCTGCGGGACATCTTCCGCTTGGGGACGGCCATGGTTCTCCTCCTCGGGTGAGCAAGAAGGACGCTACATGAAAATGGATCCCATTACGAATGTCAGGGTGAGGGGCCCCGAAGTTTCCGGACAGCGACCCGACCCTCGGCACCTTCGGCGCAAAGGCCGGCCTCGCCGGGCCGGATCAGCGCGGCAAAACCCCCCACTCGCTAGCGGCTGCCGCTGCGCCGGTATAGCGTGGTGACTCAGCGGTCGTGGTTCCGAAGTCCCGTTCGCCCGTGATCGCCATCACGGGCGTTCTTGCTGTTCAGCGCCTCTCCGGACCAGGGCGATCACCTCCCGGGCGCGCAGGCCGCGGGCCCGGTTTTCTCCACAGTGTTTTCTCCCGAAGGAGACGGTCATGGCCACGGGCACTGTCAAGTGGTTCAACAGCGAGAAGGGCTTCGGCTTCATCGAGCAGGACGGCGGGGGCCCCGACGTCTTCGCCCACTACTCCAACATCGCCGCCCAGGGCTTCCGCGAGCTGCAGGAGGGCCAAAAGGTGACGTTCGACGTCACCCAGGGCCAGAAGGGCCCGCAGGCGGAGAACATCCGCCCCGCCTGATCCCGCCCCGCCTGATCCCGCAGCCTCGGTAAGGCCGGCTTCCCTTCGGGCAAGGCCATGAAGTTAAGGGATTGCCGGGAAATAACTTGCGTGTTCTGGCTCTTGACACCGCAGCTCAGGAGCCATGCTCGCCAACGACTTATTTCCCGGCAATCCCTAAGGACTGATCGGCCTTGTCAACAGGATGTCGATGCTGACGGTGGCCTTGTAGGTGTGGCGGTCGACGCGCAGGCTCTGGTAGGCGTAGCGGGACAGGGGGCGTTTGACGGCGCGGGGGCTGACGCGCAGGCAGCGGGCAGGCATGGGCTGGTCGAGTACGGCTTGCCCGATGACGCCGACGAGGTCGATGACGGTGTCGGCGATGACACCGGCGGCCTGGACGACCTGGTCACGGGCGGCTTGGAGGGCGATGGTGAAGCTGGCCCGGTCCGGGTCGGCGTCGGGAACGGTGCTGGCGGCATCGGCGATGGCGATCCTGATCACCTGGTAGACGGTCAGCAAGGCGTAGACCTCCTGGGCGATGTCCGCCATGGTGCAGGCACGCAGGACGCGGCGGCCGAACCAACAACTGCGGGGAGAGGGCACTTCGGCCGGTCAAGACCCAGCTGAAGATCTCCGGTTGCCACCAGTGCGAACACGGTGCGACGGTCTGGCTCGCCGTGCGCTCCTACCTCGACTCCGCCCGCAAACACGGGCTGAGCGCCTTCGAGGCCATCCACCGTGCCTTCACCGGCAACCTCTGGATGCCCCCGATCGAACAAGCCACCTGACCAGCAAACCTCACACACCGTTACCAATCAGCCGCATTCCTTCTGAATGCTTACACCGGAACGGTGAACGTAGGGCTTCGGGCACCGGGGTTCCCCGATAGTTCGTTTCCGGGCGCGAGGCGCCGAGTACCGTAGCGAGGATTTGTGACAGTAACCGAGTTGATCTTGTGACTCGTGGTTGTATTTAGAGGGTGTCTGAAAAGTCATGCAGCCGTCTGGCCGAGACGGTGGACGAGCAGGAGTACCGTGGCCGCGTAGATGGCATTCCCCGGTATGGAGCGCGCCGACGGCGAAGCCGCCATCGCGGATGCGTTCGCCGAGTTGGCCAGTGCATTCCGGAAGCTGCGCCGTACCGGTAAGGCTCCCAATACCTGACGGGAGGATGGGGCGAAGGTGGGCCAGGGCCATCGCGGCAGGACTCCTACGACTTCACGGCTGTCACCGGGCCAGGCCGGGATGCGGCAGTTCGGTGACTGGACGGGCCGCCGGTGGCGGCAGGGCCCGCCAGGCCGTGGCCCAGGCGGCCATGCCTTTGGCGGCGAGCACGCCCCAGCCCAGCTGCCAGCCCACACCCGCCCCGCCGACCACCGCTGCCCGCCCTTCTCCATAGCGGGCCGATACCGTCCCTGTGTACTCCCACCCGGGAAGGGCTCTCATCTGCGGCTTTTGGGCAACTCCGGCGTGCGTGAATTCTCGCGCTGGGCCAGCGCCCGCTCGATGGAACGCGTGTGGACACTCATCTCGACTCCTCGCCGACGGCGATGGCCAGGTCCGTGGATCGCAGGGACAGCTCGGCGTCCAGACGCGCTTCGATGTACTCCATCACCTCGTCGGTGAGCTTCCGCGGCCCCTTCGGGTCAGGCTTGCCCGGCACCAGGGCGGCCGGCCCACCGACGTCCAGCGAGGCCACAGCGTCGTAGTAGACCTACCGGGAGAAGGCGAACGACAAGCCGCGCGGCCTGGGCCCATGGGCACCTTGTCCACCCACACCCGGCGCACCATCTCGTACTTCACCTGCACCAGAACCCGCGGATCGCAGAACGATCAGGAGAGGAACACGGCGTCGATCACCCCCTCCAGCCGTGGGTACAGCGTCCGCGTCATCCGCAGCGCGTCCTCCTTCGGATCGCTGGTTGCCCTGCGTGCCATGCGGCCTCCCTCGCCCGGGCTCTGCCTCAAGGATCGCGTCGCCACCGGTGACGGCCAAGAGCGGACGGGGCACCGGGTCAGGAACTGTGCACCCATCAGAGCTGGGGCGGTCACCACGGCGTGCGCCGTCCTGATCGCCGGGCTCCGTCCACGCCCTTGCAGAGACGGCGTAATCTCCCTGGCACTGTCACTGCGGCTGTCCAGTTGGTCGATCAGATCGGCCAGGGTCAGGAGGTTCTGAGTGCGGAACGAGCTGCGGCCCGCGGCGAACACGACGAAGGGGTCCTCGTCTCCCGCACCCGTCCACGCCGTGGGCACGGACACCTCTGTCGACAGTCGACCGAGCGTCGGAAGGTGCTGGTAGCTTGTCGCGTACCGGGGACCTACCGCGTGAAAGCCGAAGTGGGAGATGACCGCGCCAGAAGGAGAGGGCACAGGACGGCGGAGCCGTGATGGTGCTCGCCAGGGCGACCTTCCGGGAACCGCCGCAGCTCTGGTGCTCGCCGGTCACCGCGTTGGCCATGTGCTTCTGAGCGGACTTGCGGGTTGGAACCTCAACCTCGCCGAAGCCATGGTCCTCGCCTACTTGAACCGCGAAGGTCCGGCGCCGATGTCCGCTCTCCAGAGAGCCCTCTGGGTGCGCCCTTCCACCGTCACCAGCATCATCAAGCGGCTTGAGGACAAGGGGCTGGTGGGGCGGATACCAAGCCCGGCGGACAGGCGGTCCCTCATCGTTACCCCCACGACACAAGGGGCGGAAGCGGCAGCCGATGCCGCAAAGGCGTTCGAGGGGGTTGACGATTTGTTGGAGGAGGCGGGAATCCCTGCCCTTATCGGGTTCGACAAGGTCGTCACAGTACTGGCTGAGTTGGCTGCGGACAGCTGACGCTGGCCCATGCATGCTGGGGGAACGTGCTCACGGGGCCGTTTCGGATGGCGGGCTCGCTCGGTCACCGTGGACGTGCCCTGCGGCAGGAACCCCTCGACCTTCAGCGGCGCGGCGACGGGTCCGCACTCACCCGGCACACCCGGTCCACTCTGCGGCGAGGTCGCTGATCCTGGCTCGCCCTGCCGCTCACACCACGCTTCAGGGGCGACTCCGCCACCCCGAGCCGCACCGGCCACCAACGGCCCCGCGCCATCGCCGCACGACTCAAGTTGTGCCCCTGACAAGGCAAGGCTGCTAAGATACTACGAACTCGTAATAATTTCCGCCTGCGGAAGCGCGTCAAGGGAGAAGACATGTCCCGTTCTGTGCAGAGTGTGCCCAAGGTGGAGGGGAGGGCCCGGAACATCGTCCTGTGGGTCCTTCAGGTCATACTGGCCGTCCTGTTCGTCATGGTCGGGGCTTCGAAGCTGGCCGGCGCACAGGACATGGTCAAAGTCTTCCAGGACGTCGGTGTCGGGCAATGGCTTCGGTACGTCACCGGCTCCCTGGAGCTGGCCGGGGCTGTACTGTTGCTCGTTCCCCGGCTGAGTGCCCTGGGTGGTCTGGTGCTCACCGGAGTCATGACGGGCGCAGTCTTGGCCTGCTTGTTTGTGATCGACCAGAGTCCGGTACCAGCAGCGGTGCTGCTCATCCTGACAGCGGTCGTCATGTGGAACCGCCGTCAGCTCACGCTCGGCATCGTTGGCAAAGGCGTGACGTCCGCTTGATCGGTCCGGGCCCGACCCGAGGGGCCCGGCCTCCGCTGCTCATGAAGTCGCACGATGCCGACCGCGGGTCGGCACCGTCGGGCTGTGCAAGGACGCATGGCAGCGCGAAGCCCAGCGTCTGGACGAGGACGGAAGCGCGACGCCCGGCAGGCTCTACGCAGAGGACGGATAGAGCGCAAACAGCCTGCTGAGATAGTGGGCAGTCGGTCCGTCTGCGGTGGCCACCGTCTCGGGTGCGCCCTTCCCCGCATACCCGGCCACCCGCATCCCCCCTGCCCGGACCGAGGTCGATGACCCAGTCCGCGGCGGCCACGTGCAGATCGTGTTCGGCGTTGATCACCGTGCTTCCCTCGTCGAGGATCGCGTAGAAGGTGTCGACGAGCCGCTGCACATCGTCGGGATGCAGACCGGTCACGGGCTCGTCGAGCAGCACCAGGCCGGGCCGCTTGCTGCGAGAACCGCGCATGAGTGTGGCCGCCGGCTTGGGCCGCTGCGCTTCTCCGCCGGACAACTGTATTGATCTCTGGCTCAGTTGAAGGTATCCGAGTTCGACCTGGCGCAGGGTCTGGAGAACGGCTGCCAACGGAGCTGGTTCGGTGAGGATCTCGGCGGCCTCGTCAACCGCGGCCAGGGTCGGCGGGGTGAGCGCCGGCATCTATACCGATGGCGAGCCCCGGTACCGAACCGAGAGCACGTCAGGAGCGAACCTCCTTCGCACGCCTCACAGATGACCATGACATCCGGCAGGAAGCGCATGTCCACCGACCGGCGGCCGTAGCCGGCGCAGACCTCGCAGCGCCCCCTCCTGAGTTGAAGGAGAACACCGAAGAGACGAGGCCCTTGGCAACGCGCCGTGTCGGTGTCCGCGAAGAGCACCCGCATCGCGTCGAACGCCTTCGAGTACTCGCAGGATGGGACCGCGGCGTACGGCCGATCGGGTTCTGATCCACCAAGCTGACCCACCCTGGAGTTGGTCCGGACGGGCGGTCGGGCCCAGTCGGTGCCACTACGGTGGTGACGGGCCCGGACGCGCCGTCGCAGGGTGTCCCCACCCGGTGCCGCGCCGGGCCCGAATGATCGATCAATCTCACAGCTCCGACAGGGGAGAGTCGTTGTCCAACACATTGCAGGGCCGAGTAGCGGTCGTGGCGGGTGCCACCCGAGGGGCCGGCCGGGGCATCGCCCGGGAACTGGGCGCCCAAGGGGCCACGGTCTACTGCACCGGCCGAAGCGTCGCCGGCCGTCCGGCGACCGGGAACCGTCCCGAAACGATCGAGGAGACGGCGGAACTGGTCGGCGAGGAGGGCGGCGTCGGCATCCCCGTCCGGGTCGACCACACGGTGCCCGAACAGGTCGAGGCGCTTTTCGCACGGATCACCGAGGAGCAGGACGGCCGACTCGACATCCTGGTCAACGACGTCTGGGGTGGTGACGAACTCACCTCCTGGCAGACGCCGTTCTGGGAACACGATCTGGCCAAGGGCCTGCTCATGCAGGAACGGGCCGTGCACTCGCACCTCATCACCTCACGCTACGGCGCCCCCCTCATGGTGGCCCGCAAGTCCGGACTGATCATCGAGATCACCGACGGGTACAAGCCGGACTACCGCGGCAACCTCTTCTACGACCTGGCCAAGGCCTCGGTGATCCGGCTGGCCCTCGGGATGTCCGAGGAGCTCAGGCCGCACGGAGTGACCGCGCTGGCGGTGACGCCGGGATTCCTGCGCTCCGAGGCGATGCTCGAAGCCTTCGGCGTCACCGAGGAGACGTGGCGGGACGGCATCGTGAAGGACCGTCACTTCGGTGGCTCCGAGACCCCGCACTACGTCGGCCGTGCGGTGGCGGCGCTCGCCGCCGACCCGGACGTCGCCAAGCTCGCCGGGCGCACCATGGCCTCCTGGCATCTGATGGAGCGCTACGGCTTCACCGATCGCGACGGCCGGCAGCCGCACTGGGAGAACTTCACCGCGGAGCTGTACAAGGACTGAGCTCCCAGCCACAACCACAGTACGCCACCGGTTCCGCCGCTCACCCGCGGCGGAACCGGTGGCGTTTTCACGTGGCGGCAGGGCATCGACCGCGCCAGGGGCAAGTTGATACCAGTCGAGTCAAGATTACAAGTGTTGTCATTCATTTTGTCATGGCCTACTCTGCATCTTTGACAGGGTGATTTACACACTGGAGGTCCCGTGCCCAGGCGAATCGCGGCTCCCCGTCTGCCGGGTCCGGCACAGTTGCCGGTTCTCGGGTGGCAGTTGCGCGCGCTCAAGATGCTCGCCGACCCCCTGGCCTTCTTCACCTCCATGCACCAGCGGTACGGCGAGATCAGCACCACGACGCCGCGCGCTCCGAAGCACGTCTTCGTCTTCGGTCCGAAGTACCAACGCGAGATGTTCGGGCGGCCGCAGAGCTTCATCGCCGACGCCTTCCGGGAACTGCGGATGCCACCGCGCTCGGGGATGGCCCGGCTCACCCAGGGCCTGCTCAAGCTGAACGGCGAGCCGCACCGCCGGCACCGGGGACTGATGCAACCCGCCTTCCACTCCCGGGCGGTGGCGCAGCACCACAAGGCGATCGTGGAGGTCACCGAGGAGGAGCTGGACCGGTTCCAGGTCGGCGAGGTCCGGTGGATCGACCACGATCTCTCCCGGCTGATGCTCCGCATCGGCATGCGGACCCTCTTCGACGTCGCGGAGACCGATGACGTCGACCGGCTCAACGGGTTGATGGAGCGACTGCTCGCCTCGGCCACCGCCCCCACCACGCTGCTGCTGCCGCTGGACGTGCCCGGCATGTCCTACCGCCGGACGCTGCGCGCGGCCGACCAGCTCGACTCCGCGATTCGCGAGATCATCGTCGCCAAGCGGGAGAACCCGGGCGAGGACATCATCTCGATGCTGATCGCCGCCAGGGACGACCAGGGCCAAGGACTCACCGAGGACGAGCTGGTCGGCGAGGCCTACACCTCGTTCTGTCACGACAGCAGCGCCTCCGCCCTGACCTGGACCCTGCTGATGCTCGACCAGCACCCGCAGGTGCGCAACGACCTGTGCGACGAGTTGGAGGCCGAGCTGGGAGGCGCTCCTGCCGAGGCCGCCGACTTCGACCGGCTCCCGCTGCTCGACCGGGTGCTGAAGGAGACCCTGCGGCTCTTCCCGCCCGCCTCGATGGGCCTGCGCTACGCGGCCGAAGACTGCACACTCGGCCCGTACGCGATCCCCCGGGACACCACCCTGTTCTTCAGTTCCTACATCTCGCACCGGCTGCCCGAGGTCTTCACCGACCCGCTCGCCTTCCTCCCCGACCGCTGGACCGGGGCCTCCCCGGACTCGTACGGGTATCTCCCGTTCGGCGCCGGCCCGCACAGCTGCCTGGGGCGGGCCTTCGCGCTCCTCGAGATGAAGATCGTGCTCAGCATCCTCCTGCAGCGCTTCCGGCTGCCGGTGGTGGACGACACCCAGATCGACCGCAAGATCAAGATATCCCTGGTGCCCGACCACGGCCTTCCGGTCACCGTCGCCGCACCCGGCCGGGACCGGCAGCTGGCCGCGGTGACCGGCTCCGTACGAGAGTCGGTCGAACTGGCGTGAAGGATCCCGGATTCGTGGCGGCCTTCAATAAGGCCGCGGACACCTACGACCAGCAGCACGGCGCGACCTGCGGAGTCGCGCACCGACTGGCTCTCGCCGCGGTGACCGCGCACGGAACCGTCCCGCGGTCCGTGCTCGACATCGGCTGCGGCACCGGAGTGCTGCTCGACCTGGTGGCACAGCGCTGGCCGCAGGCCCGGTTGCGGGGGGTCGACCCCGCGCAGCGCATGATCGACGTGGCCGGCCGCCGGCTGCCGCAGGCCGAGCTGGCGGTCGCCACCGCAGAGCGACTACCGGTGCCCGACGCGAGCGCCGACCTGGTACTGAGCACCACGTCCTTCAACCACTGGTCCGATCACCGGGCGGCACTGCGGGAAGCGGCCCGGGTTACCCGTCCCGGCGGACTGGTCGTCGTGGTCGAACACGCCCCGCCGGGGCTGTTGATGGGCGCATTGCTGCGCCTGACCGGCCGGATGGTCCGGCATCACTCCCCGACCGATTTCGCCCGTCTCGCCTGGGCCGGCGGGTTGCACCCACTGCGAGTCACCCGGGAGGAGGGCGGCTTCGTCCGCCTGCTGGCGCGACCGGAGTCCGCGGGCCGACCGCACCCCACGACCTGGGCGGAACACATCGCACACGGGACTCGGACAGCACTGCGAAAGGAGACATCATGACGGTCCTCATCGTCGGCGCCGGACCTGCCGGGCTGACCCTCGCGGCCGAGCTGGGGCTGGCCGGGGTGCCGTGCCGGATCCTGGAACGGCGTTCCGAGCGCTACCCGCACTCGCGCGCCTTCGCGCTCACGCCGCGCTGTCTGGAGATCATGGAAATGCGCGGCGAGGTGGAGGAGTTCCTCACCCGCGGGCTCGAGTCACCGGTGGTCTCCCTGGGCTCCAAGGGCCGCGGCCTCGACATGAGGCGGTACATCGACAGTCGGCACGCCTACAACCTGATCCTCCCCCAGGTGCAGACCGAAGAGGTCCTCGAGGCCTGGGCCCTCAAGCGCGGCGCGGTCATCGAGCGCGACACCGAGGTGACTGACCTGGAGCAGGACGCCGACGGTGTGACCGTCACAGTCCGGGGCCCGGAGGGCGAGCGCACCGAGCGGGCGTCCTACGTGGTCGGCTGCGACGGCATCCGGAGCACGGTGCGCAGTCTGCTCGGGATCTCCTTCCCGGGCATGCCGTCCGAGTTCTCCGCCATCATCGCCGACGTCCAGCTGAAACACGTTCCCGAGGACGAGCAGGTCTTCGCCCGGCACACCGACCGCGGCATGGTGGCCGTGATGCCCTTCCCCGACGGGCACTTCCGGCTCATGATCCAGGATCACCGACGCATGCAGGTGCCGGTCGGCGAACCGGTCACACTGGAGGAGATCCGCAGCAGCGCAGCCGACATCCTCGGGATGGACCTCGGCATCCACAGCCCGCGGTGGCTCAGCCGCTTCCGAAGCGAGCAGCGGCTCGCCGAGCGCTACCGGGTGGGCAGGGTGCTGCTCGCCGGTGACGCCGCACACGCCCACACCCCCGCCGGCGGCCAGGGGCTGAACCTCGGCATCCAGGACACGGTCAACCTGGGCTGGAAGCTCGCCGCGACCGTGCAGGGCTGGGCGCCCGCGAACCTGCTGGACAGCTACGAGGCGGAGCTGCGGCCACTGGCCGCGAGGATCCTCCGGCAGACCGAGAAGGTGTTCCGGTTCAACACCGCGCGCGGTCCGCTGCTGCGGGGGGCGCGCTGGACGGTCAAGCAGCTGCTCCTCATCCCCGCCCTCCAGCGAAGCGTGATCACCGAGATGGCCGGCACCATGACGCGTTACGGCAAGGGCGCCCACCGGATGACCGGCCGCCGGATACCCGACACCACACTGACCCTCGCCTCGGGCGCCCAGGATTCGCTGTTCTCGCTGCTGAACAGCGGCAAGGCGGTCTTCCTCGACAGCTCGCCCGCAGGCGGCTTGGCCCGCGCCGCCGAGCGGCTCTGGCCGGAGCACCTCACCGCAGTGCACGTACGCCGAGCGTCCGGCCGGCTCCCCGAGGCTCTCCTGGTCCGTCCCGACGGTCATGTCGGCTGGGCGTCCGAGCACCCCGATCAGCCGGCCTTCCGGGCCGAGCTGGGCCGTTGGCTGGGCGACTCCGTGGCTTGACCGCGCCCTGGAGCCATCCCGCGATCCCGTAGCGACAAGGAGAGTGACGGTGCCGAACGCACTGGAGAGAGCTTTCACACGGACCATCAGCAAGACCAACATCAAGGTCTACCGGGCCACCAAGGGGCGCGTGTGGAACAAGATGCTGGGAATGCCGGTGCTCCTGATGACGGTGAAGGGCCGCCGCACCGGCCAGCCGCGCACCAAGCCGCTGGTCTACTTCACCCACAACGGGGCCTACGTGGTCACGGGCTCGCTCGGCGGAGCGCCGCAGGAGCCGCTGTGGTTCCGCAACCTCCGGGAGGCGAAGACCGTGATCGTGGAGGTCGGCAATGAACTCTACGAGGCCGACGTCGAGATCGCGACCGACGAGGAGCACCCCGAACTGTGGGCGAAGGCGACCTCGCTGGCCTCCTTCTTCTCGGACTACCAGGCTCGCACGGAGCGGAAGTTCCCGATGGCGAAACTGATACCGCGCAAGAGCTGAGCGCGCTGCGCGCACGGAACGTCGGGCCCGGCCTCTTGCCGGGCCCGACGTGTGTCGTTCGGTTCAGCCGCCCTGCCGGTCGGTGCCGATGATCTGCCGCAGGTAACGGGCGGTCGGTCCGTCGGTGGCCGCCACCGCCTCCGGCGTGCCCTCGCCGCAGATCAGCCCGCCCGCCTCGCCGCTCCCCGGCCCCAGATCGACGATCCAGTCCGCAGCGGCGGCCACGTGCAGGTCGTGCTCCGCGATGACCACGGTGTTCCCCTCGACGAGGAGGGCGTCGAACGTGTCCACCAGGCGCTGCACGTCGGCCGGGTGCAGGCCGGTGACCGGTTCGTCCAGCAGCACCAGGCCGGATCGCCGGCCCCGTGCCCCGCGGGTGATCGTCGCGGCCAGTTTCAGCCGCTGTGCCTCGCCGCCGGAGAGCTCGGTCGAACTCTGCCCCAGTCGCAGATAGCCCAGTCCGACGCGCTGCAGCGTGCCGAGGATGCCGACCAGCGCCGCAGGCTCGGTGAACACCTCCGCCGCCTCGTCGACGGTCAGGGCCAGCACCTCGTCCACCGCGAGTCCCTGGTGCCGTACCGAGAGCACCTCCGGGCCGAACCTGCGGCCCTCGCACCCCTCGCAGGTGACCGTGACGTCCGGCAGGAAGTGCATGTCCACCGAACGCCGACCGTAGCCCGCGCAGGTCTCGCACCGCCCGCCGCCGGAGTTGAACGAGAAGGCAGAGGAATTCAGTCCCTTGCGCCGGGCGTCCTCGGTACCGGCGAAGAGCGACCTGAGGTGATCGAAGGCCTTGGAGTAGGTGGCCGGGTTCGACCGCGGGGTGCGTCCGATGGGCTCCTGGTCCACCACGCTCACCCAGCCGAAGGCGTCCGCACCGACGACCTTGTCGACGGTATCCACCCGACCACCCGCGACGGCGGCGCCGACCGCGGCCGCGATGCAGTCGTGCAGCAGGCTGCTCTTGCCGCTGCCGCTCACCCCGGTGAGACAGCTGAGCACGCCCAGCGGCAGTTCCAGTCGCGGGATCCGGACGTTGTGGCTGCGGACACCGTGCAGCTCCAGGCGGTCCGCCCCGGCGGAGCGGCGCTGCCGGACCACCCGCGGGCCGGAGGCCACCAGATACGGCGCGGTACGGGACTCCGGATTGTCGAGGAGGTCGGCCGGCGGCCCCGAGGCCACCAGTCGGCCACCGTGCTCGCCCGCGCCCGGCCCGATCTCCACGACCCAGTCCGCGTCGGCGATCAGCCCGGTGTCGTGCTCGACGAGAAGGACGGTGTTCCCGGCGTCCCGCAGCCCCCGCACGATGTCCGCCAGATGCTCCTTGTCGGCAGGGTGCAGGCCGCAGGTCGGCTCGTCCAGGACGTACACGATCCCGGTGAGGCCGCTGGCCAGCTGACCCACCACGCGCGCCCGCTGCATCTCCCCACCGGACATCGTCGGGGCCGGCCGGGACAGCTGCACGTGTCCCAGTCCCAGTCGGGACAGCAGCTTCAGCCGCCCGGACAGCTCCGGCAGCAGCGACTGTGCCACCTCCAGCTGTGCACCCTCCAGGCCGTCCGGCACCCCCTCCAGCCAGCGGCAGGCCTCGCGTACCGGCGCGAGGACCACCTCGGAGTAGGTCATCGCCCCCAGGCGCTGGGTGCGGCTGTGCACGCCGTAGCCGCTCGCCCCGCACTCGGCGCAGTCGGCCATCCGCATGTACGGCAGGTAGCGCTTCTTGGCGTTCTCGGTGCCGGCCGCCGAGAACAGCCGTTCCACCTCGGCCACCGCGCCGCGCACGGGCTTGTTGTAGCGGTAGGTGAGCTCCGCGTCGGAGTTCTTGTTCGGCAGGTCGATACTTACCGCCACCGACTCGTCGCCGGTGCCGTACAGCAGGGCGTGCTTCAGCCCCTCGGGCAGATCCCGCCACGGTGTTTCGGGGTCGGTTCCGTGGCGTTCGAAGAGGAACGGGACGGCCGCCTGCTCGCCGGAACGGAAGCGGTCGAACCATGGAGAGGCGCCCTTTGTGAGCGGCAGGTCATGGTCGGTGATGATCAGATCGGGATCGGCGTGCAGGGTGGCTCCCGCGCCCCGGCACACTGTGCAGCTGCCCTCGGTGCTGTAACGGTCGAAGTGGGCGGAGGACAGCCCGACGGCGCCCTCGCGGGCCAGCACGGGCACCCGGGAGTAGAGCAGGCTCAGGTAGGCGTCCACGCCGGTGAGCGTGGCCAGGGTGGACCGGGCGTTGTGGTTGAGGTGCCGCTGGTCCACGGCCAGGGTGGCGCCCAGACCGGTGATCCGGTCCACCTGGGGACGGTCCTTGGGGGTGACGTACTGCCGCACGAACGGCGCCAGCCCTTCCAGGTAGCGCAGTTGGGCCTCGGCGTGCAGTGTGTCGATGGCCAACGAGGTCTTTCCACTGCCGGAGACCCCCGCGAACGCCACCACCGCCCCGCGGGGGATCCGTACGTCCACGCCGCGCAGATTGTGTGTGCGGGCGCCCGTCACCTCGATCCACCCGGCCGTGCCTACCCGTACAGCGTGCTCTTCCATGCCTCTCCCCTGGCAGTGGGCTGCATCGATCACGGCACACTAGTCGACTGTCAGAGGGCGGTACACAAACATTGCAGTTCGATTGACAGGCACTTGACCGGTAAACGAGCGGCTTCCGGGAACGTGCGGGGCGGTCGGCCCGTCCCGGGCTTTGACTGCCGCTCGACCGGCCGCCTACTCTGAGGACCCGGTCATCTCAGGATCCGGACGCGGAGGGGGTGCGAGCGTTGCGCAGGCAACCCTCTTTTGGTTTGCGGCTGCGGGCGCTGCGTCGGCGCAGCGGCCTGTCCCAGACGGATCTGGCCGGTGACGTCCTCTCCCCGAGCGCCGTGTCCCTGCTGGAGGCGGGGCGCCGCGAGCCTTCCTGGGGGACCATCGAGACGCTCGCCGCTCGGCTCGGCTGCACTCCCGCAGCCCTGGCGGACGGCGTCGGACGCCTCGTCGTCACCGACGGCTCGCGCCTGGTGGGCCTGGGCGAGCTGGCCCTGCGTGACGGAAACCAGGAAGTCGCGGCCCGGCACTTCGAGGAGGCGCTGGCCGGCGGGGTACTCGATCCGTGGCGGGCGATGCGGGCGCGGATCGGCCTGGCCGAGGTGGCCGAGGCCGAGGGCCGCGGCGAGGAGGCGATCGCCCTGCTCGAAGGGCTGATCGCGGATTTCGCGGACCAGCGCGCAGCCGTCCCCCTCGCGGTGAGCGAGGTGCTGGCCCGGATCCAACGGGGGAGCGGGCAACTGCGGGAGTGCCGCAGCACCGTGCGGGCCGCGCTCGACCGGATCGCCTGGCTGGGGCTGGGAGGTCTGGACGAATACGTCCGGCTGGGCATCGTGGTCGTCGGAGCGCTCGCGGACGGGGGCGACCTTGTGACCGCAGCCACCGAGGCGCGGAAGCTGCTCGAAGGCGTCACGCAGGCACCCGCCGACCGGGCCGACGCCTACCGCCGGGCCGCCGACCGTGCCGCAGCGCAGGGCTGCGACCTGGAGGCCCTGTACTTCACCGAACGGGCGGTACGGATCAGGCGCGAGGACGACGGGATGAACTCCCACGCCGCGCTACGAATGACGCTCGCGTGGCTGCTTCTGCGGCAGGAGCAGCCGGATGCCGGGGTGGCGCAGTCGCTGCTCTTCGAGGCCCGCCGCGAGCTGGAGCATCTCGGCGATCTGAACACTCTGGTCTGCTGCGAGACCCAGCTGTCCCAGGTCGCCCTCGTCCGCCACCAGCCGGCGGAGGCGGCACGGTGGGCGGAGACCGCGCTGGAGCGGCGCGGACCCGGGATCGGCGGCGTGGAGCGGATCCACGCCCGGATGGCCCTGGGGGAGAGCCGCTTCATGGCCGGTGACGGCCCGGGCGCCGTGGCCTGCTACACGGAGGCGGCCGAGGCCCTGGCGCAGTTCGACGACTCGCGGATGACCGCGGCGATCTGGAACGAGCTGGGCAGGCTCTTCCACGAGGCCGGAGAGGCCGACGAGGCACTCCAGGCATACAACCGGGTGCTGACGAGCTCGCGTTGATCCCGGCCCGGCCCGGCCGTCCGGCCGGTGAAGCAGTTGGAGGCTCATTGACACGCCACGTCAGGCGCGTGTCCTGTCCCTTCCGGCAGTGGTGACCGGGAAATCGTCTTCCCTTGTAATTCTCCAGTCACAGCCATACTGTGAACTTGAGTCAACTCACAATGGAGGCACCGGTGTTGATGAGCGAAGCTCCGGCTGTCAGGGGCAGGGCGGCCGCGGCGGTGCTGCTGGCCGTGCAGTTCATGCTGATCCTGGACGTGGCCGTGGTCAGCGTCGCGAATCCGCAGATCCAGCAGGGCCTGCACATTCCAGCCGGTGACCTGCAGTGGACCAGCACCGCGTACACGGTGACCTTCGGCGGACTGCTCGTGGTGTCCGGCCGCGCCTGCGACATCTTTGGGCGGCGTCGGCTCTTCCTGGCGGGTACTGCCTTGTTCACCCTCAGTTCGGCAGTCTGCGGGCTGGCCCAGCAGGACTGGCAACTGTTCGTCGCCCGGGCGGTCCAGGGCATCGGCGCGGCCATGGTCTCCCCGGCGGCGCTGTCGCTCCTGACCACGAGCTTCGCCGACCCGGAGAAGCGCAACCGGCTCATGGGGTTGTGGGGCGCGGTGGCCTCTGGCGGCGCGGTGGCCGGCCAATTGGTCGGCGGCGCGCTGACCGATACCTGGGGCTGGCGCTGGGTGTTCCTGATCAACCTGCCGGTCGGCGTTCTGGCAATGCTGGCCGGCCGCTACGTACTACCCCGGGACGAGGAACGGCGCACCGCGGCCCTGGACACCACGGGGGCCGTGACCCTGACCCTCGGCACCGTGCTGGCGGTCTTCGGTATCAGCCGAACCGCCGAACACGCCCTGGACGCGTTGGCGGGGGTCTCGTTCGCGGCCGCGGTCGTGCTCCTGGCAACGTTCGTCCGGCACGAGCAGCGGCACGACGACCCGCTGGTCCGGTTCGGCATCTTCCGCAACCGCAGCCTGGTCGGCGGCAATCTGGTCTCGGTGCTGAACGCTGCCGCGGCGCTGACCACGATCTTCTTCACCAGCCTCTACATGCAGCACGTTCTGAACTATTCACCGTTCGTCGCCGGACTGGCCTTCGCGCCGGTGACACTGGCGATCCTCGGCGTCTCCAGTCTGACGGATCGCCTGGTCGCCGCCTTCGGCGTCCGCACCCTGCTCGCAGCCGGTGCCGTGCTGACCGGCACCGGCCTGCTGGCGCTGTGCGCGATGGCGGTCGACGGCAGCTACTGGACCACCGTGCTGCCCGGTCTGATGCTGCTCGGAATCGGGCAGGGACTGGGCTTCGCCCCCGGGATGATCGCGGCCACCGATGGGGTGCCCGATGACGAACAGGGTCTCGCCTCCGGCCTGGTGACCACCTCGCAGCAGCTCGGCGGCGCGGTGGGGTTCGCCATCCTGACCAGTGTGGCCGCAGCGGCGCTGCCCGATCCGGACAGCGCCGACCCGGTGGCCCTTATCCACAGCTACCGGGTCGGCTACCTCGCCGGGCTGGCGGTTCCGGCGCTCGCGCTGGTGGCGGCGCTCGCGCTGACCCGCGGCCGCACCGCCGACCCGGCCAGCACCCTCAGCAGCACTACAGTCAAGGGAGAAACAGCATGACACTCGCCTCCGTCGTCCCCGCTGGTCTGGTCGCCGGGACCTGGAGCATAGAAACCGCCCACTCCGAGGTGTCGTTCACTGTGAAGCACCTGGGCCTGTTCAAGGTGCGTGGCTCGTTCACGGCGTTCCAGGGGGAGATCACGGTCACCGACGACATCGAGGCGTCGACGGTGGCGGTCGAGGTCGACATGACGTCCGTGGACACCCGGGACGCCAACCGTGACACTCACCTGAAGTCGGCGGACTTCTTCGACTCACCCGAAAGTCCGGCGATTGAACTGATCGTTCGACGGGCCTCGCGATCCCCGCGACCGGTGCGGCAGCCGTCACTGGTGGGCGATTGACTCACGCTCCGCTGACACACGTCCCGAAGGCCGCCGGAGCGCTGGCCGACTCGAGTCTGTCCGGCGGTGCTGGCATGGAAACCGTGTCCCCACCGACGTGTGCCGTGCCTTCTCTCGGCCCGCGGGGAACTCACCCGCATCGGCTGGGCGGGTTCACCTTGAGGCAACATCCCGCTCCGCGGACTCCGCGGCGTTCGATGCCTCCCGTGACAAGGTGCAGCCCCAGCTCGACCTCCAGGATCACTGCTGAAGACCGACGCCGCGAGTTGATCCGCGGCGCTGCCGCGCGACCGGGGCGTGCCCTTGTGGGCACGCCCCGGTCGTTTTTTGTCTCCGGCGTGGTCACCCTACTTCCTGCCTACTTCCCGCATGACATTTTTTGTTGACAAGTTTGTCATGTAAATCTAGAGTCGCATGACAGTACGGCTCCGGAGACGAGAGAGGGCGGCATGCGCATCCCGAACGGCCTGACGCACGCACCCGAGACACTTGCCGACCTGCTACGGCAAAGGGCCCATCAGCAGCCCGCTCACGAGGCGTTCACCTTCCTGCCGGACGACCCCGCTACCGGTGAGCCGACCCATGTCACATACGAGGCGCTGGACGGACGTGCTCGGCAGCTGGCAGCCGGGCTGCACGCCGGGGGAGTACAGCCCGGCGACCGGGCGTTGCTGCTCTACGCCCCGGGCCCGGACTACCTGCTGGCGTTCTTCGGATGCCTGTACGCCGGCGTCGTCGCCGTGCCTGTCTACCCGCCGGACCTGCAGCGCTGGGAGCGCGGAGTGGAGCGCCTACGGGCCGTGGCCCGTGACGCCGAGCCGCACTGTGTGCTGACTACTGCCGACATCACCGCCCTGGCCCGCGACCTGCTTGCCCAGCAGGCGCCGGAGTTGGGCCGGATCGAGTGGATGAGCACCGACGCGCTGCCGGCGCAGGAGCACGGCACGCTGCCCGAACTCGCCCCGGACAGCCTGGCCTTCCTGCAGTACACCTCCGGCTCCACCTCGGACCCCAGGGGCGTACGCCTCACCCACGCGAACCTGCTCCACAACCTCGGGCTGATCGGCGACTTCTTCGACCTGGACGCCCGCAGCAAGGGGGTGATCTGGCTGCCCCCCTACCATGACATGGGGCTCATCGGTGGTGTCCTGGGTCCGGTGCACGGCGGCTTCCCGGTCACCCTGCTCTCCCCCATGGCCTTCCTCACCGACCCCATGCGCTGGCTGCGCACCCTCTCGGAGGCCGGAGCCACCGCCAGCGGCGGGCCCAACTTCGCGTTCGAACTGTGCGCGCGCCGCGCCACGCCGGAGAACACCCACGGGCTCGACCTGTCCCGCTGGCAGGTCGCCTTCTGCGGGGCGGAGCCGATCCGTCCCTCCACCCTGGAGCGCTTCGCCGAGGTCTTCGCACCGTTCGGCTTCCGCCACGACTCCTTCTACCCGTGCTACGGCCTGGCCGAGGCGACGTTGATCGCCACGGGCGGCCGACGCGGCGCGCCGCCGGTGGTACGGAAGTTCGCGCGCGACGAGCTGGCTGCTGGCAAGGCCGTGCCCGCCGCCGACGGCCGTACCCTGGTCGGCTGCGGGACCGGCGCGCCCGACCAGCAGCTTCGGGTGGTCGACCCGGACACCCGGCTGCCGGTCCCGGACGGCACGGTCGGCGAGGTGTGGCTCAGCGGCCCCAGCGTGGCCTCCGGCTACTGGAAGCCGGGCGAGGCGGACCGTGACACGTTCGCGGCCCGCCTGGCCGGCGCGGACGCGGACGCCACCGACTGGCTGAGAACCGGCGACCTGGCCTTCGTGGACGCGGGCGAGGTCTTCGTCACCGGCCGCCGGAAGGATCTGATCGTCGTCCGCGGGCGCAACCACTACCCGCAGGACCTTGAACTGAGCTCGGAGAACAGCCACCCGGGGTTGCGTCGTGGCGGCGCAGCCGCGTTCGCGGTGCAGGGCGACGGCACCGAGGCCGTGGTCATCGTCCAGGAGGTCGACCGCCGGTACGACGGTGCCGACTGGGACGAACTTGCGACGGCGGTGCGGCGCGCGGTCGCGGCCGATAACGACCTCGCCGTCCAGGACGTCGTGCTGGTCGCCGCCGGGGCAGTGCCGAAGACCTCCAGCGGCAAGGTGCAGCGCCGGGCCTGCCGGGCCGCGTTCCTCGACGGGAAGCTGACCCGGCTCGGCGCAGCTCCCCATGCGGCGGCCCCGGCCGGCGTATCCGGGCAGCACACCCCGCAGACGTGGCGCGCGCTGCCCGCCGGGTCGGTGGGCGAGGCCCTGCAGGAGCGGATCCGGGCACTGCTCGCTGCGAGGACCGGCACGGCCGTCCCGTCGGAGGCAGTGGACGTTCCGCTGCCCGCGCTCGGTGTGGACTCGCTCGGAGCGGTGGAGCTGACGCAGGAACTGCGCACCGAGACCGGGACCGACCTGTCGGTATCCGCGGTGCTCGGCGGGACCGTCGCGAGTCTGGCGGCCGAGATCGCGGACCGGATGCGCACGGGGTCCCCGGCTGGGCCGGACACGAATGCGCAGCAGGTACGGGCGGGTACTCCGATGACGGCGGGCCAGCAGGCCCTGTGGTTCCTGCAGCAGCTGGAGCCGGAGAGCACGGCCTATCTGATCGCCCGGGCTGTCCGGTTGGACGGCGCCCTCGACGTCGAGGCGCTGCGCGCCGCCTTCGGCCTCCTGAGCAGTCGGCACGAAGCGCTGCGGACCTGTTTCCCGCTGGAAGGCGACCAGCCGGTGGCCCGGGTCCGGGACGAAGCCGCGCCCGACTTCGACTCCCGCGACGCCACCGGGCTGTCCGCCGACGCGCTCGCCGCGGAGCTGAGCTGGGCCGCCACCGAGCCGTTCGACCTTGCCGACGGTCCGCTGTTGCGGGTGCGGCTGCTGCGCACGGCTCCGGACAGCCACCTCATGGTGTTGACTGTCCACCACCTCGTGGTGGACCTGTGGTCGCTGTCGGTGCTGGTCGCGGAGTTGCAGGAGTGCTACCGCGCGGCCCGCGCGGACGGCGCCGACCCTCTGCCGCCCGCTCCCGCCTTCTCCGACTTCGCCCGCTGGCAGGAGCTCCGCGCCGATGATCCCTCCCGCGAGCGCGACTGGCGGTACTGGCGTGAGAAGCTCGCCGCGCCGCTCCCGGAGCTCAGCCTGCCGGTGCCCGTGACGCCCGGGGCCTCGCGCGCGGCGGCGGCGAACTTCGCTCTCGACGGCGCCCTGGCCGCACGCGTCCGCAGGTACGCGGCGGAGTCCGGCACCACCGTCTTCACCGTGCTGCTGGCGGCCTACACCGCACTGCTGCACCGGCTCACCGGTCAGGACGATCTGGTGGTCGGCACCCCCGTGGCCACGCGCGAATGGCCCGGTTCCCCGGACTTCGTCGGCTACGCGGTCAACTCGGTGGCGATTCGCAGCGATCTGACCGGCGGCCCCAGCTTCACCGACCTGGTCGCGCAGACCGCCGGCACCCTCGGGGCTGCGCTGGACCACCGGGATCTGCCCTTCCCTGCCCTGGTGGAGCAGTTGCAGCCGCACCGCACCATCGGCCGCTTCCCGGTGTTCCAGACGATGTTCGTGCTGCAGAACCTGAGGGCTGCGCAGCAGAACTCGCTGACCGCCTTCGCGGTCGACGCACCGGACGCCGCCCTGGAGTTCGACGGGTTGCGCGCCGGCGCGGTGCCCCTGCCCGCTGTGGACAGCCAGTTCGACCTGAGCCTGGTGCTCGCGCCCGACGCGGACGCCCTGCTCGGGCGGATCGAGTACGACCCCTCCCGCGTGGACACGCAGGTCGCGCAGGCCGTCGGCGAGCGGTACGCCACGCTGCTGCGTGGTGCGCTGGACGCCCCGGACGGCCCGATCGCCCAGCTGTCCGGCCTGACCGAGGCGGAAAGTCGGCTCACCCTGGAGGAGTGGAACCGCACCCAGCGTGACTTCGGGGACGAGACCTGCCTGCACCAGCTGGTCCTCGAGCAGGCGGCCCGTACCCCCCACGCGCCGGCCCTGCGGCATGGCACCACGGTCCTGACCTACGCCGAACTCGAGGAGCGGACCGTCCGCCTGGCCGACCGGCTGCGCGGTGCCGGAGTGGGGCGCGGCGACCGGGTGGCGGTGTTCCTGGACCGCGGCCCGGAGCTGGTCACGGCCCTGTTGGCGGTGCTGCGGACCGGAGCGGCGTACGTGCCGCTGGATCCCCGCTACCCGCACGCCCGGCTGACCGCGATCCTGGCGGACTCCGGCGCGTCCGTCGTGCTGACCGCGCACGCCATGCGCACGAACCTGCCGAGTACCGAGGCGACCGTGCTGCTGGCGGACGCGACCGCCGACGACGGCGTCGTCGCGCAGCCCGCTGACGGCACCCCCGGGCCGACCTCCGGGGACGCCGCCTACGTGCTGTTCACTTCGGGCTCGACCGGCCGGCCCAAGGGGGTGGCCATCGCCCACCGCAGCGCGGTGAACCTGGTGCGCTGGGCGCTGGAGGAGTTCCGTAGGGAGGACCTCTCGGGCGTCCTCGCCGCCACCTCCGTCAGCTTCGACCTCTCCGTCTTCGAGCTGTTCGTGCCGCTCGCCTGCGGTGGCACCGTCATCCTCGCCGAGAACGCGCTGAGCCTGCTGGACCATCCGGCCCGGGACCTGGTGACGCTGGTCAACACGGTTCCCTCGGCCGTGGAGGAACTGCTCGACAACGACGGGCTGCCGGGCACCGTCCGCGTGGTGAACCTTGCCGGCGAGGCGCTCGCTCCGGAACTGGTCGCCCGCATCCGCGCGGCCGGCACTGCGGACCGGGAGATCTACAACCTCTACGGCCCCTCGGAGACGACGACCTACTCCACCTTCGTCCGGCTGGTCGAGGGGGAGGGGGTGTCGGTGGGTGGTCCGGTGGCGAATACGCGGGTGTTCGTGCTGGATGGTGGGTTGGCTCCGGTGCCGGTGGGTGTGTGTGGGGAGTTGTTCATCGGGGGTGCGGGTGTGGCGTGGGGGTACTGGGGTCGGTCGTCGTTGACGGCGGAGCGGTTTGTGCCGGATGTGTTCGGTGGGGGTGGGGGGCGGTTGTATCGGACGGGGGATGTGGTGCGGTGGCGGTCGGATGGGTGTCTGGAGTTCGTAGGGCGTGCTGATCACCAGGTGAAGGTGCGGGGGTTCCGTATCGAGCTGGGTGAGGTGGAGGCGGTGGTGCGGGGGCATGCGGGGGTGCGTGCCGGTGTGGTGTCGATGGTGGGTTCAGGTGGGGGGGCTCGGTTGGTGGCGTATGTGGTGCCGGGTGGTGCGGGGGGTGGTGAGGACTTCGTTGCGTCGGTGCGGCAGTGGTGTCGTGGGCGGTTGCCGGAGTACATGGTGCCTTCGGGTTGGGTGGTTTTGTCGGCTTTGCCGTTGACGCCGAACGGCAAGGTGGATCGTGGGGCGTTGCCGGATGCGGGTGGTGCGTCGGCGGTGGTGGCCGATTTCGTGGCGCCGGTGTCAAAGACGCAGTGTCGGGTGGCGGTGTTGTGGCAGGAGCTGCTCGGGCTGGAGCGGGTGGGGCTGCGGGACAACTTCTTCGATCTGGGCGGCCACTCCCTCCTCGCCGTCAGGACGGTGGCCCGGCTCCGCGCGGAGCGCGGGATCGAGATCCCGCTCGGCATGCTCTTCGCGCACCCCCTGCTGGGCGACTTCGCCGACCGCTTGGACGAGCTCACCGGCGCACCTGCGCCTCCCGCTGCGATCGCCGCCCCTGGCCGCCGCGGCGACGAGGTGTACGAATCCCGCGCCACCAACGCGCAGGAACGGCTGTGGTTCCTGCAACAGCTCGACCCCGGCGCCGGACGCGCGTACCACCTGCACGGCACCTTCCGGGTCGACGGGCCGGTGGACCGCGTGGCGTTGCAACGTGCCCTCAACGACGTGGTGCAGCGCCACCACACTCTGCGGACCCGGTTCCAGCGTGTGGCTGCGGAGTTGCGGCAGATCGTCGAGCCCCGCACAGGGGTGGTTCTCGGCGTCGCCGACCTGCGCGGTCTGCCCGCCGAACGACGCGAGGAGGCCGTCCGGGCGGCAGCCCGCGAGCAGGGCCGGCGTCCCTTCTCGCTGGAACGGGCGCCGCTGCTGCGCGCCACCCTGTTCCGGCTGGGCGCGGCAGAGCACGTTCTCGCCGTCACCACACACCACATCGTCTCCGACGGCTGGTCCGTGCAAGTCCTGGTCCGCGAACTCATCGAGCGCTACGAGCACCACGTGGCGGGCGGGCCGACCGAGCCGGAGCAGCCGCGTCTGCAGTACGCCGACTACGCCGAGTGGGTTCGCACCGAGGCCCGCAGCGACCGGCTGACCGAACAGCGCGACTACTGGACCTCGCAGCTGGCGGGACTCCCTGACCTGCAGATGCCCACCGACCGGCCCCGGCCGGCGGTGCAGACCTTCCAGGGCGCCACGGTGCGCTTCCCGGTCCCGGCCGAGCTGGTCCGGGCCCTGCGGCAGCGCTGCCGGGACGAGGACGTCACGCTGTACATGGCGACCCTGGCCGCCTGGACGATCGTGCTGGGCCGGCACGCGAACCAGGAGGACTTCGGCGTCGGCACGCCGGTGGCGAACCGGCCGCTGCCGGAACTCGAGTCGCTGATCGGGTTCTTCGCCAATACGGTGGTCATCCGCGCCGATCTCGCCGAGGGGCCGAGCGTCCGCGAGTTGCTGCAGCGGCTGCGCGCCGTCTGCCTGGACACCTACGCCCACAGCGAGGTCCCGTTCGAGTCGCTGGTGGAGGCCCTCCACCCGCACCGCACCCCCGACCGCAACCCGCTCTTCCAGGTGATGTTCGGGCTGCACGAGGCTGAGCTCGGTCCGATCCGGCTGGGGGAGGCGACGCTCACGCCGCTGCAGGACGACCCGGAGGGCGCCAAGTTCGACCTGTCGCTCTTCCTGACGCAGGACGGCGAGCAGCTGCAGGCGATGCTGGAGTACCGCACCTCGCTGTTCGACGCGGCCACGGTGCGCCGGCTGCGGCAGCACTTCCTCGCCGCGCTGGCGGCGGTGGCGTACGAGCCGGCCTGCCCGGTGGACGAGGTGCCCCTGCTCTCGTCCGAGGAGCGGGAGCGGATCACCGTCGAGTGGAACGACACCGACACAGCGGTTCCCGAGCCCCTCCTGGTGCCGCTGAGGCTGGCCGAGCAGGCCGCCCGCACCCCGCAGGCCATCGCCCTGGAGCACGCGGGCGGCAGCCTGACCTACGGCGAGCTGTGCCAACGGGTCGAGCAGATCCGCCGTGCACTGCGCCGGCAGGGAGTGGGGCATGGCGACCGGGTCGCCGTCTGCCTGGAGCGTGGCCCGGACCTGGTGTCCGTCCTGCTCGGGGTGCTGGCGTGCGGAGCCGCCTACCTGCCGCTGGACCCGCACCACCCGGACGACCGGCTGGGGTACGTCCTCGCCGACGCCGAGCCGAAGCTGGTGGTGCTGGAGGACCCGGCCGCGCCCTTCGCGGCGGGTCTGGCCATGCTCGTGCCACCGACGCCGGAGGACGGGGCGGCCGGCCTCGCGCCCGGCGACGTCGCGCGGGAGTGGTGCGGCGACGTGGATCCGCAGGACCTCGCCTACCTGATCTACACCTCGGGCTCGACCGGCCGGCCCAAGGGAGTGATGGTGCCGCACCGCGCCCTCGGCAACTTCCTGACCGCGATGGCCGCGCAACTGCCCCTGAACAGCGACGACGTGTTCATGGCAGTGACCACGCCCTCGTTCGACATCGCCGCGCTGGAGCTGTTCCTGCCGCTGACGCTCGGGATGCGCACGGTGTTGGCCCCGTGGGAACACACCACCTCGGGAACCGAACTCGCCGGCCTGCTGGCCCGCTCCGGAGCCACCGCGATGCAGGCCACCCCGGTGACCTGGCGGATGCTGCTGGACGCCGGCTGGAGAGGTCCCGCGGACTTCGTCGCTCTGTGCGGCGGAGAGGCACTGCCCGGCGACGTCGCCGACGAACTGCTCCGCGCCGGCGTCCGGCTGTGGAACCTCTACGGCCCGACCGAGACCACCATCTGGTCCTGCGCGACCGAGCTGGTCGAGGGGGATGGGGTGTCGGTGGGTGGTCCGGTGGCGAATACGCGGGTGTTCGTGCTGGATGGTGGGTTGGCTCCGGTGCCGGTGGGTGTGTGTGGGGAGTTGTTCATCGGGGGTGCGGGTGTGGCGTGGGGGTACTGGGGTCGGTCGTCGTTG
Organism: uncultured Actinomycetota bacterium; assembly: GCA_963711935.1. Lineage (GTDB taxonomy): Bacteria > Actinomycetota > Actinomycetes > Streptomycetales > Streptomycetaceae > Streptomyces. The sequence continues at coordinate 389,128 of CAVQGD010000010.1, read as the reverse complement.
ACGGCGGAGCGGTTTGTGCCGGATGTGTTCGGTGGGGGTGGGGGGCGGTTGTATCGGACGGGGGATGTGGTGCGGTGGCGGTCGGATGGGTGTCTGGAGTTCGTGGGGCGTGCTGATCACCAGGTGAAGGTGCGGGGGTTCCGTATCGAGCTGGGTGAGGTGGAGGCGGTGGTGCGGGGGCATGCGGGGGTGCGTGCCGGTGTGGTGTCGATGGTGGGTTCAGGTGGGGGGCTCGGTTGGTGGCGTATGTGGTGCCGGGTGGTGCGGGGGGTGGTGAGGGCTTCGTTGCGTCGGTGCGGCAGTGGTGTCGTGGGCGGTTGCCGGAGTACATGGTGCCTTCGGGTTGGGTGGTTTTGTCGGCTTTGCCGTTGACGCCGAACGGCAAGGTGGATCGTGGGGCGTTGCCGGATGCGGGTGGTGCGTCGGCGGTGGTGGCCGATTTCGTGGCGCCGGTGTCGAAGACGCAGTGTCGGGTGGCGGTGTTGTGGCAGGAGCTGCTCGGGCTGGAGCGGGTGGGGCTGCGGGACAACTTCTTCGATCTGGGCGGCCACTCCCTCCTCGCCGCCAGGATGGTCGCCGAACTCCGGGAGACCTTCGGCGCAGACGTCCCGATGCGCGACGTCTTTCTCGACTCGACACTCGAAGCGGTTGCGGCCTCTGTGGACCGCGCTCGCGGATCCACGGCTCAGGGCATGGGCGGGAACGGCGCCGAGGACAGCCTGCTGGACAACCTGGCACGGCTTCCGAGGGGCACATTCGAAGCGATGTTGGCGGATCCGTCGTTGACGGCGCCGACAAGGGGAGCGGGCCAATGACTACTGAGGAACCCACAGCCGTGGACGTGGTGCGGCGTGCCCTGGCCGAGCGGCTGTCGCGGGACGGCGGTACCGCCTCCGGCCTCCTGCCGGACCAGCAGCGCACCTGGATGCTGCACGAACTGGACCACGGAGCACCAGGTGTGGTGCTTGGCGTGTACCGGCTGAGCGGACCGCTGGATCCGGCTGCCCTGCAGCAGGCGGTGGCCGGCCTGGGCTGGCGGTACGAGCTGCTGCGCAGCAGCTTCCAGGAGTTCGCCGGCCGGCCGCTGCGCGTGGTCGCGAACTACGCCGAACTCCACTGCGACCTGGTCGAGGCGACAGGGCAGGAGGAACCCGCCGCGTTCGCCAAGCGGTGCGCGGCGGAGCTGGCCCGCCCGTTCGACGTGGCACGGGGCCCCCTGGCCCGGCTGACCGTCGTCCGGATTGACGCCGGCACGCACCTGCTGCTGACCGCCCTGCACGAGACGATCGCGGACGAGTGGACGCCGGACACCCTCTGCCGCGCACTGCTGGACGGGTACCGCGCCCTGCTCGCCGGGGACGACGACGCGGAGCTCACCGCCGACGACTTCACCGCCGTCGTGCAGGCCGAGCGGAGCTGGCTGGACGGAGACGAGGCCGCCGCCTCGCTGGCGTTCTGGAAGGAGGTGTTGGACGGGGTCCCGGTGCTGCGGCTGCCGACCGACCGCCCCCGTCCGGCGGTGAAGACGCATCGCTGCGGCACCCGTCGGCGGACGGTCCCGCTTGACCTGGCGGCCGCCCTGGACGGGCTGGGACCGCGTTACGGCACCGACCGGGACACCGTGGTGCTCGCCGCCTTCCAGGCCCTGCTCGGACGCTGGGCCCAGCAGGAGGACATCGCGGTCGGCGTCCGGATACCCGGCCCCCGCGGGGCCTTCGGCCCGTACGCCAACACGGTCGTGATCCGCACGCTGCTCTTCCCGGAGCTGACCGTCGGCCAACTTGTCGACGGTGTACGGGAGATCCGCAAGGACGTGGCGCCGCACGGCCGGATGCCGTTCAGCCGGGTGGTGGACGCCGTCGACCCCGTACGGGACCTGAGCCGTACGCCGCTCTTCCAGGTGCTCTTCACCGCCCGGGAGGCCCTGGAGCCGGTGGCCGTCGGCGACCTCACGGTCACCGCCGAACCGGCGCCCGCCGACACCACGCCCTACGACCTCGCACTGACCGCGCTGACCGGCCCCGGCGCCCAGACCCTCCAGCTCACCTACAACGAGGATCTGTTCGACGGCGGCACGGCTGAGCGGATGCTCGACCAGCTCACGGCGATGCTGACGCGCTTCGCGAGCCACCCGGACGGTCTGGTGGCCACCGTCCCGCTCGCCAGCGCCGCCGAACGGGACCTGATCACCTCGGACTGGAACGCCACCGAACAGGCCTATCCGCACGACCGCGGCCTGCACGGGCTGGTCGCGGAGCAGGCGGAGCGCACCCCCTCCATGGTGGCGGTGAGCGACCAGGAGGAGGAACTGCGCTACCGGGATCTCGACGAGCGGGCCAACCAGCTGGCGCATCACCTGCTGAAGCTGGGCATCACGGCGGAGAGCCGGGTCGCCCTGTGCCTGCGGCGATCCGCGCAGACCGTGGTGGCCATGCTCGCCGTCCTGAAGGCCGGCGCAGCCTACGTACCCCTGGACCCGCAGTATCCGGCGGAACGTCTGGGCTATCTGCTCTCCGACAGCGACAGCCAGGTCCTCATCACCGAGACCGCGCTGCTGGACCGGCTCCCGGCGCCCCAGGTGCGCACCATGCTGATGGACGCGGAGTGGGGCGAGGTCGCAGACCGGCCGCGCACCCGCCCGGAAGTCACCGTCGACCCCGGCTCGCTGGCGTACCTGATCTACACGTCGGGCTCGTCCGGGCTCCCCAAGGGCGTCCTCGTGACGCATGGCGGGATCGTCAACAACCTGGCGTGGCGGCAGCGGATCTGGCCGCTGAAGCCGGGTGAACGGGTCCTGCAGAACCACCCGTTCAGCTTCGACCCGTCGGTGTGGGCGACCTTCTGGCCGCTCACCGTGGGCGCCGAGTGCGTCATCAGCGCGCCCTCGCAGCAGCTCGACACGGGCGCGCTGGTCCGGCTGATCCGCGACAGGGAGATCGTCCTTTACGGCGCGGTCCCGTCCGTGAACGCCGTGCTGATGGAGCACCCCGAGATCGGCGAGTGCACCTCGCTGCGCCATCTGCTCTCCGGTGCGGAGCCGCTCACCGGCGGACTGCAGCAGGCGGTCCATCAGCGGCTCAGCACCTCGGTCGCCAACCTCTACGGGCCCACCGAGACCACCATCGACGCCACCTACTGGCAGTGCGCGCGTGACAGGGACCCGCAGGCGGCGCCGATCGGCCGCCCCGTGGACAACCTCCGGGTCTACCTGGTGGACAGCGACGGCCAGCTGGTGCCGCCCGGGGTGCCGGGGGAGATCTGCGTGGCGGGCGTCGGTCTGGCCCGCGGCTACCACCGCCGGCCCGGGCTGACAGCCGAGCGGTTCGTCCCCGACCCGTTCTCGGCCGTCCCCGGCGGGCGGCTGTACCGCACCGGCGACCTGGGCCGCTGGCGGCCGGACAGCGCCATCGAGTTTCTCGGTCGCGCAGACCAGCAGGTCAAGGTGCGCGGCTTCCGGGTCGAACTGGCCGAGATCGAATCCGTGATCACCATGTCGGACCAGGTACGTGACGCGGTCGTGGTGGCCCGCCCGGACGGGCAGAACGGCAGCAGGCTGATCGCCTACGTGGTCCCGAGCGACCACGCCGCCCCGCCCACCACGGCCGACCTGGCCGAGTTCGTCGGTGACGTGCTGCCTTCCTACATGGTGCCCTCGCTCTGGGTTCCGCTGGACGCCCTGCCGCTGACCGTCAACGGCAAGGTGGACCGACGGGCGCTGCCGGAACCGCCGTCCGCGCCGGCCGCGGCGGCGGGCCGTACGGCGCCGCGCACCCCGCTGGAGACGGAGATCGCCCAGGCCTTCGGCGCCGTGCTCGGGATCGAGGAGATCGGCGCCGAGGACGACTTCTTCGAGCTCGGCGGCACCTCGATCATGCTGGCCCGACTGGCCTCCCGGCTCCTGGCGCAGTACCAGCTCGACATCCCGGTGCACCAGTTCTTCCGGGTGCCGACCGTCGCCGGGGTCTCCTCGGTGGTCGAGACGTACAACCGGGCGGGCATCGAGGGCGTCATGTCGCAGCAGCACGCCACGCGGCTGGACGAGGACGCCCGGCTGGACGACGACATCGACGCCGGAGGTCTGCCGGCCGGCCGTCAACTCGACCCCCGGACAGTGCTGCTCACGGGCGCGACCGGATACCTCGGCGCCTTCCTGCTCGAGCAGCTGCTGCAGGAGACCACCGCCTCGGTGTACTGCCTGGTCCGTGCGGCGGACGACGCCGCCGCAGCCCGCCGCATCGAGGACTCGATGCGGCGGTACCTGATCTGGGACGAGAGCTACCGGGAGCGCATCAAGGCCCTGGCGGGCGACCTGGCGCTGCCCCGGCTCGGCACGAGCGAGGAGAGCTGGCGGGAGTTGGCCGAGCAGGTCGACGTGATCTATCACAACGGCGCCTTGGTCAACTTCGTCTACCCCTACTCCGCGCTGCGCGGCCCGAACGTCCGCGGCACCCACGAGGTGTTGCGCCTGGCCTGCACCCACCAGGTCAAGGCGGTGCACTACGTGTCCACCATCGACGTCCTGCTCGCCACGCACACGCCGCGTCCGTTCCTGGAGGACGACGGGCCGCTGCGGAACCCGGTCGAGGTGCCGGGCGGATACACCGGCAGCAAGTGGGTCGCCGAGAAGATGGTGCACCTGGCCCGCGAACGCGGCATCCCGGTCAGCATCTACCGGCCCGGCCTGATCATGTCGCACTCCGAGACCGGCGCCACCCAGAACAGCGACTACCTGCTGGTCGCCTTCCGCGGTTACCTGCCGATGCGCATCCTGCCCGACTACCCGCGGATCTTCGACACGGTTCCGGTCGACTACGTCGCCAAGGCGATCGTGGGCATCTCCCGCAAGCCCGAGGCGGTCGGCCGGTTCTTCCACCTCTTCAACCCGGCCCCGGTGTCGATCCGGCGGTTCTGCGAGTGGATCCAGTCCTACGGCTACGACTTCGACATCGTGCCGTTCGAGGAGGCCCGGCGCCGGGCACTGGAGGTCGACACCAGCCATCCGCTGTACCCGCTGGTGCCACTGATCCGGGACGCCGAGGTGGCACCGCAGCCCTCCCTGGACCCCGCCTTCATCGATCAGTTGCAGCCGGATGCCGAGTGCCGCAACGTGCTCGACGCACTCGCCGGCACCGGGATCGCCTGTCCGCCGATGACCGAGGAGATGGCGCACGCGTGCCTGGAGTACCTGGTCCAGGACGGCTTCCTGCCCTCCACGGGAACGGTCGAGGCCGAGCGGGCCGGGAGCGCCGGATGAGCGGCGACCCGGTGTTCCCGCTGCTGCGTCCGGAGCGGTTGCCCGGCCGGGCCGAGGTGCAGGCGTACGTGAGCGGCTCCGCCCCGGACCTGCCCGCCGAACTGGCGGACACGGTCCGGGCGGATGCCGCCGCCGCGCTCGACGCGCTGCGCGCGGCGCTCACCACCGTGCGCCTCCCGGCCGGCACCACCCCGGTGCGCGACGACCCGGGCGAGTCCGGCGGAAACCGCGACAACGACCAGTCGTTCGACATCGTCCGGGTGGACGGCGAGCGCGCCGCGATCCTGCTGCACAGCACGCTCAAGGGCGCCGAACTGCTGCTGGACGACGCCGTACGCAGCGGGACCGACCTCGCCCCGGAGCACTGGCGCGCACTGCGGCACGGCTTCGCCGCGCTGCTCGGCCACCTGGCGGGCTTCCCCGCCCCCTCGCCCGAGAGCGACCCGGGGCCGGGCCCGCGCGGCGCCGACGGCCTGCCCTCCGACGCGCTGCGCCGCTGGGTACGTGGGCACCGCATCTTCATGGTGCTCATCCAGGGCCTGGTGATCGCGGTGGACGAGCTGACCGACGCGGTCGCTCGGGCCGAGACCGACCAGGCCGCGAAGTCGCTGGACCTGGCCGTGTCCCTGATGCGGGCCTCGGAGGCCGCACTGCGGTTCGCCGGCGACTTCACCCCGGAGGAGTACGAGGACCTGGTCCGCCCGACGCTGATGCCCCCGGCCGCTCCGCCGGGACTCAGCGGCCTGCACTGGCGCGACCACGAGCACCTGGTGAAACGGCTCGCAGAGGCCCGGCAGCTGCTCGCGGCGGTGGATCCCTCCCTGGTTCCGCTGCGGGCCAGGTTCCGCGAGGCCTACGCCGCAGCGTACGACGCCCACCGGTTCGTCTGTGCCCGGTTCGTGGGGGAGGACGTCGGAAGCCTGCTGATGACGCCCAAGTCCAAGAAGTCGGCGGTGGGGGTGCTCACCCAGTACAAGCGCGTCCGCCTGCAACACATCCCTGACTGAGCGCCGCGCGCTCCCTCCTGGAGGTAGTCATGTTGACCCAGGTCGAGTTGTCCGACCACCTGTCCGAGTACGTGCGGGAGGTCTCGTTGCGGGACACCCCGCTCCTCGCCGAACTGCGGGCGGAGACCCTCGCAATGCCGCTGGCGACCATGCAGGTCTCGGCCGAGCAGGGGCAGTTCCTCAGCACGCTGGTCCGGGCGCTGGGGGCGCGCCGGACCCTGGAGGTCGGTGTCTTCACCGGTTACAGCCTGCTGAGCACCGCACTGGCACTGCCCGCCGAGGGCCGGGTGGTGGCGTGCGACATCAGCCCCGAGTGGACGTCCGTCGCCATGAAGTACTGCGCACGCGCCGGGGTGGCCGACAAGGTGGATCTCCGGCTCGGGGACGCCAAGGAGACCCTGCGCCGGCTGTTGGGCGAGGAGGGGGCGGCGGGCTCGTTCGACTTCGCCTTCATCGACGCCGACAAGGTGTCCTACGAGGGGTACTACGAGGCCGCACTGGAGCTGCTGCGGCCCGGCGGAACGATGGTGTTCGACAACGTGCTCTGGTCCGGCCTGGTGGCGGACCCGGACACCACCGACGGCGACGCCGTCGCGCTGCGCGAGTTCAACCGCCGCCGGCACGACGACGACCGGATCGACCTGAGCCTGCTCCCCTACGCCGACGGCCTGACCGTCGCCGTCAAGCGCTGACGACCGATTCCCCCTCGGCGGCCGGTGGCCCCGAGAGGGATCGAGAGGAGAGAACGATGGCTGGATTCCTGTCCGACGACGAGAGCTACCCCTGCCGCGTGGTGGTCAACCACGAGGAGCAGTACTCGCTGTGGCCGCTGGACCGTGAGATACCGGACGGCTGGCGGGACGGCGGCTTCCAGGGAGCCCGCCGGGACTGCCTGGCCCACATCGACGAGACCTGGGTGGACATGCGCCCGAAGTCGCTGCGCGCGAGCTGATCGCCGCCGGGACGCCCGCCTCGCAACCGCCGTCGGCGCTGTACCTCCCGGGAGGTACAGCGCCGACGGCGTGCTGACGTCAGCTCACGCAAGGCACGCAGGCCCGGCGGGTAGCAGACCGCTCAGCGGGAGCCGCCGCGCGACTGCCGCCCAGCGTTCCGGTCCGCCGGCCTGCGGACGGGGGCCGACAGCAGCGTGGGCGGCAGATCGATCCCCAGGCCGTTGATCGCGCAGCGGTATGCGTGGATGGCACCCTCGGTGTCGCCGACCTGGGTCATCGCCTCTCCCAGCAAGGACCACAGCTGCGAGGTCTGCGAACCGTGCGGCTGGTCTTCCAGCTCCGCCCGGGACGCCTGACACGCGGCGCGGGCGGCTTCGGTGTCACCGAGCAGACACTGCGCGGTCGCCAGCAGCAGCCGGGCGCGGATCCGCTCCATCGGCGGGGTGTCGGCGTCGCCGAGGATCGCGTCGGCGAGCGTCAGTGCCTCGGCGCAGTCGTCCAGCATGATCAGTGCGCGCATCAGATCGCTGCGGCAGCGCATCGCGTCGCCGACCGCGCCACTGGCGTCGAGATCGGTGACGGCGAGTTCCAGCATCTCGCGCGCCTTCTGCGGATCCGGCGGCGACTGCCGCAGCAGCAGGCTGCCGTACACGGCGCGCAGCATGCCGAGAGTGTGGCCGTAGTCGTGTGCGTCGATGTCGGTGATCCGGCCGGCAAACTCCTGCGCGTACCCGGGCCGGTTCGCCTTGTAGGCGGCTGCCGCCGCCTGCCAGTAGGTTTTGGTGAGCGCCTGGTGGTCGCCGACTTTCGGCACGATCTTCAGCGCCTCGACGACGGGCTCCTCGGCACTGGCGTAGTCGCCCCGTTCGCACAGCACGGTGGCGAGGATCGCGCGGACCTCCACCGCAACGTCCGAGACGTCGAGGCCCGCCTCGCTGATCTGCCGCTTGGCCAGGAGGGCGGCCGCCACGGCCGACTCGGCGTCGTCCCCGCACGCCAGCGAGCGCACCAGGCCCATCGTCGCGCCCAGCCAGTGTGGATAGGCCGGGTCCTCGGCGGCGGCCAGGCAGGCCCGGTAACCTTCCGCGGCCTGCGCGTGCCGGCCGGCCTGTTCGGATGCGCGGGCCAGCCCGAACTCTGCTTCCTGGCTGATGCCGGTGTCCCCGTCGTGCTCCGCGAGCACCCGTCGGTACCAGGCCTCCGCCTCGTCGACCTTGCCGACCGCCAGGGCCGCCCGGGCCATCCGCAGCTCCACCTCGGCGGGCCGGCGGGCGGTCTCCTCACCCGGCAGCCAGAGATCCTCCGGGGCGCAGCCCAGCCGCTCGCTGAGGTGCCGCACCACCCGGTCCGTCGGGTCACGGCGGTCCGCCTCCAGGAGGGAGATGTAGCTGGCCGAGATGTTGTCGCCGACGAGATCAAGCTGGCGCAGGCCGCGTTCGCCGCGCAGTTGCCGCAGACGGGTGCCGAAGGTCTGGGGCGCCTGCATGGTCTTATCAGTGGGCCGTACCAGATTGCTCACGGGATGACTACCAGATTCGGGATGACTACCAGATTCGGGATGACTACCAGGTTGCTCGCGGGATGACCAGCCTGTCAAGCCAGCTTGTCAGGAACAAGTTCTGTCGATCGTGAGGGCGACTGCTCGGAGTGCGCGTCAATCGACCCGGACAGTCACCCGCGATGTATCCGTCAATATTCGTGGAGAGTTTACCCCCTCGCCAGGTACGCACTGAACGGCTGCCGACGCCTGCCACCCGTCGGGCAGAGACCGAATCGAGCGCCTCGAAGGGAGTTGAGCTGCGTGGATGATCGCTGAGATTTCGGCAACCGTGTCAAGATCGCGCAACACGCCAGTCAACTCGAAACGGCGCTGTAATGACCGGGCCAGAAGAAGATAAACTTGCTCAGAGTAATCGAATGATTCCTCTCCGGTCAAGGCCGCGAGGGGCGAGCACACGCGTTCCAGCACGCTGATCGCCGCGTCGAGATCGGCGCGCTGGCCGCACACGTCGAACCGGGCGCAGAGCGCGGTGGCGAGCTGGCAGCAGTTGATCAGTCGTGCCTCGCCGCTCGCCGGCCCGTCCTCGCAGGCCTGCCGCAGCAGTGCGATCGCCATGTCGAGCCGCTCGGGGTCGGTGGTGCGGCGGGCGTACTCCAGCATCAGTCCGCCCAGCTCGCGGGCGGAGGACCAGCAGGTCACCGGGGTGACCCGGCGGCCTGTGCCGCGGTCCGGAAGATCGGCCGGGGAGCCCAGCAGAGTGCCGTGGCACTGGGACAGCCAGGAGAGGGCGGCGGGGCTCGAGTGGATGGCGGCGAGTCGGCGTCCGAGGCTGCCGGGACGAGCGAGGGGCAGCTGTTCGGTGAGTGCGGACGAGGGTTGTTCCGAGTGGCCCAGTTGCATCTTTCCCCCGAAAGTGGCGTGCATGTACATGAGCATGACAGGCAGTCCATGACCAGAAGTGGGATATGAGGAACTCGAGTCCGTCCTCCCTGCTCGCACGTGCCCCCGAGCTCCAGGCGGCCGAGGTTGCTGCCGAGGCTAGCCCACGGCTTGATTCAGTGTCACTCCTTCAGTGGTCAGCGATCACTGTGTGACACCGACTTGGCAGTCGAGTCGTGTCAACAATTACTTGACTAGCGTGTGATGGAAATTTAGGATCCCATGACAAGTAGTCAGTCAAGACTGTGGATCGATGTGCGGAGAGGCCCACACGTGCGTCACCCGCTTGCCGCGTTCCGCCGCGCGAGCCCGGCGACGTCCGGCCCGGGAGCGCCGCCGTGAGACAGGACGCCGACGTGAAACAGGACGAGTCAGGGGAAGATCGCCCGTGAGCCGATTCGCGCCACCCGACTGCTCCCATGCGACACCTGGTCAGGAAGCCGACGCTGCGCCTGCCCGGCTGCCGGACCTCCGTTGGAACGCCACGGAGAGGGAGGTGCCCGAGGCCACCGGCGCGGAGCTCTTCGAAGCCCAGGCCGCGAGCACACCGGACGCCGTCGCGTTGCGGTTCGAGGGCCGGCAGCGCAGCTATGCGGAGCTCAACGCGGACGCCAACCGACTGGCCCGGGTCCTGGTGGCGCGCGGTGTCGGGCCGGAGTCGATCGTCGCCCTCGCCCTGCCGCGCTCGGCCGAGGTCGTGGTCGCCATGCTGGCCGTCCTCAAGGCGGGTGGCGCGTTCCTGCCGGTGGACCCCTGCTACCCCGCCTACCGGATCGACGCGATGCTCTCGGACGCCCGGCCGCTGCTGGTCCTGGGGACTGGCGGCGACGGCCGCCCGGCGAGGGCCGGAACGCTGCGCGTCGAGGACCTGCTCGCCGAGGCGGCCGATGCGCCGGCCGGGAACCTGACCGACCCGGAGCGCCGAGCGCCCCTGAGCGTCGGCCACCCGGCCTACCTCATCTACACCTCGGGTTCGACCGGCCGCCCCAAGGGAGCGCTCGTCACCCACCGCGGACTGCCCAGCCTGGTCTGCGCCCAGGGCGAGGCGTTCCAGGTCGGACCAGGCAGCCGGGTGCTGCAATTCGCCTCGCTGAGCTTCGACGCCGCCGTGTCCGAACTCTGCATGGCACTGCTGCGCGGCGCCACTCTCGTACTGGCGCCGCAGGAGCGGTTGGCGCCAGGCGCCGCGCTGGCCGAGCTCGTCGCGAGCGAGGGCATCACGCACGCCACCCTGCCCCCCGCGGTGCTGCCGCTGCAGGAGGGGCCGGACCGGCTGCCCGCGGATCTGGCGCTGATCGTGGCGGGTGAGGCCTGCCCGGCGGACGTCGCGGCCCGCTGGTCGGAAGGTCGACTCATGCTCAACGCGTACGGCCCCACCGAGAGCACCGTCTGCACCACGATGACCGCCCTGCCGCACGGTGTGGGCAACCCACCGATCGGCCGCCCGATCGTCAACACCAAGGTCCACCTGCTGGACGAGGGGCTGCGGCCGGTGCCGGTCGGCGAGCCGGGAGAGCTGTTCGTCTCCGGGCCCGGGCTGGCACGTGGCTACCTGGGCCGGCCCGGCCTGACCGCCGAACGATTCCTTCCCGACCCGTTCGGTGTCGACGGCGAGCGGATGTACCGCACCGGTGATCTGGCGCGCTGGCGGCCCGACGGCTCGCTCGACTTCCTGGGCCGGGTGGACGACCAGATCAAGATCCGCGGCTTCCGGATCGAGCCGGCCGAGATCGAGGAAGTGCTCCGCGACAACCCCGATGTCTTCCAGGCCCGGGTGACGGTCCGGCGGGACACCGGCACCCCGCAACTGGTGGCGTACGTGGTCCCCGCCGGCGGCGGCCGGGTGCACCCGGCCGGACTGCGTCGGCTGGTGGCCGCGCGGCTGCCCGGCCACATGGTGCCGGCGGCCTTCGTCGCGCTGGACCGCCTCCCGCTGACCGCCAATGGCAAGCTGGACCAGGCGGCGTTGCCCGCTCCCCGGATCACCGGCACCGGCACCGTACCGGTCCCGCGCCGCGCACCCCGCAGGAGGAGGTGCTCTGCGGGCTCTTCGCCGACGTGCTGGCCCTGCCGAAGGTTGGCAGGGAGGAGAACTTCTTCGAGCTCGGGGGCGACTCGCTGCTGGCCACCCGGCTCGCCGCCCGGGTGCGGGCCACCTTCGGTGTGGACCTCCCGGTGCACACGGTGATCGAGGCCGCCACCCCGGCAGGGGTCGCCCGCTGGCTTGGTGTGGACCGCGCCGACGAGGCCCTCGAGATGCTCCTGCCGCTGCGTACCGCGGGTGCGCGGGCGCCACTGTTCTGCATCCACCCCGCGGGCGGGATCAGCTGGTCGTACACGGGACTGCTGGCGCATCTGGACGCGCATCGCCCGGTGTACGGCATCCAGGCGCGCGGGCTGACCGGCGCGCATCCTCCGGTCCGCGACCTGGACGAGATGGTCGACCACTACCTGCGGGCAATCCGCGAGGTGCAGCCCGAGGGCCCCTGCCATCTGCTGGGCTGGTCCTTCGGCGGCCTGGTCGCCCACTCCCTCGCCGCGCGGATCCAGCGGGACGGCGGCCGGATCGGCGTGCTGGCGCTCCTCGACGCCTACCCGGTGCTGCCGCCGGAGCTCGACCACGAGGACGACGAGACGGCCTTCCTGGCCGACATGCTGCACTTCATCAACCTGCCCGCCGGCGAGGCGGTGACCGAAAGGCCGCTCGACCGCGCCGGGGTGCTGGCCCTGGCCCGCCGGGAGGGCAGCGCGCTGGCGAGCCTGGATACCCGGACCGTCGAGCGGGTGATCGACGTGTTCGCCACCAACTACGCGCTGCTGCGCCGCTACACGCCCCAAACCGTCACCGGCGACCTCCATTTCTTCAGCGCCGTACGAGGCCGGGCGGCAGGCCTGACCGCCGCCGACTGGCGCCCCTTCACGCGCAGCGAGATCCACGAGTACGAAGTCGACTGCGAACACCGGGACATGGGCCGCGCCGAGCCCATGTCCCGGATCGGGCCGGTGATCGCCGCGTGCCTCGCAGCCGACGATCCGGGAAACCAGCCACCACGCTCCGCAGCCCGTCCGGCAGCAAACCCCCTTGGCGTCCTCAGGAGGATGAAGTGAGCTCAGAAACGACGGAGACGTTCGACATCGTCGTCATCGGCGGTGGCCCCGGCGGATCCACGGTCTCCACGCTCACCGCGAAGCAGGGCCACCGGGTGCTGCTGCTGGAGAGGGACACCTTCCCCCGGTACCAGATCGGCGAGTCGCTGCTGCCCTCGACCGTGCACGGGATCGGGAAGCTGCTCGGCGTGACGGACAAACTGCGGGAGGCCGGCTTCACCAAGAAGAACGGTGGCACCTTCCGCTGGGGCAGCAACCCCGAGCCGTGGACCTTCTCCTTCGCGGTCTCGCCCAAGCTCGCGGGCCCCACGTCGTTCGCCTACCAGGTCGAGCGGATGAAGTTCGACCAGATACTGCTCGACAACGCCCGGGAGCACGGCGTCGAGGTGCGCGAGGCGTGCACGGTGGTCGACGTGCTCGAGGACGGCGAGCGCATCGGCGGCGTGCGCTACGTCGACTCCGACGGGCGGGAGCACAGCGTTACCGCCGACTTCGTGGTCGACGCCTCGGGCAACAAGAGCCGTACCCACCGGTTCGTAGGGGGCGAGCGGCACTACTCAGAGTTCTTCCGCAACCTCGCCCTGTTCGGCTACTTCGAAGGGGGCAAGCGGCTGCCCGCGCCGAACTCCGGCAACATCCTGTCGGCCGCCTTCGAGGACGGCTGGTTCTGGTACATACCGCTCACCCCGGATCTGACCAGCGTCGGTGCGGTGGTGCACCGGAACGCCGCGGAGAAGGTGCAGGGCGACCCGGAGCAGGCCCTGCAGAACCTGATCGACTCGTGTCCGCTGATCAAGGAGCACCTGGCGGACGCCAAGCGGGTCACCAGCGGGCCGTACGGAGAACTGCGGGTGCGCAAGGACTACTCCTACTGCAACACCCGGTTCTGGAAGCCGGGCATGGTGCTCATCGGCGACGCGGCCTGCTTCGTGGACCCCGTCTTCTCCTCGGGCGTCCACCTGGCGACCTACAGCGGCATGCTCGCCGCCCGCTCCCTCAACAGCTGTCGCGCAGGACTGGTCGACGAGGACGCGGCCTTTCAGGAGTTCGAGCGCCGCTACCGCCGCGAGTACGGCGTCTTCTACGAGTTCCTGGTCTCCTTCTACGCGATGCAAGCCAACGAGGAGTCCTACTTCTGGGAGGCCAAGAAGATCACCAACTGCCCGCTGACGGAGTTCGAGGCCTTCGTGGAGCTGGTCGGCGGCGTCGCCTCGGGCGAAGCGGGCCTGACCGACGCCTCGGCGCTCTCCGACCAGCTGGCGGGCAGCGCCGAGGCGCTGGCCGACGCGGCCGGCGACATGTCCGAGCGGGTCGGCGCGGTGCACGCCAGCGGTGTGGTGTCGCGTGCGATGAGCGAGGGCGCCCGGGTGCAGGCCCAGGCGCTGCTGGGCCCCGACGGCGCCGAGATGGACCCGCTCTTCCCGGGCGGCCTGGTGAGCTCAGCGGACGGGCTGCACTGGGTCCGTCCGGCCGCCTGAGCGGGGGTCGCGCAGCCGTGCCGCGCAGCCGCCTGTGGGTGATCAGCGGGGTAACTCTCTCCGCCGTCGCCGTCGCCGGCTTCTCGTGGATCGCCACGCTCTGCCGGGCCCTGCCCGGCATCAGTGGAGACGCTCCGCGCCGCGATCGTTGACCTTGGAGGAACGTCATCAACCGCAACTTCTCTCCGGAGCAGGGTGGCGAGGCGCCGTCGGCCGGCCCCGCCGCGCTGGACTGGCAGGCACTACGCCGGAGCATCGGCGGCGATGTGGTGCTGCCCGTCGACGAAACGTACGCCGAGGCCCGCGCCCTGGCGGATCTCGAATTCAGCGTCACCCGTCCGCAGGCGATTGTCCACTGCCGGTCGGCCGAGGACGTCGCCGAGGCGATCCGCTTCGCCCAGGCCTTCGGCCTGCCGGCCGTGCCGCGCAGCGGTGGACACAGTTTCGCGGGTTTCTCCACGACCCCCGGCATGGTCGTCGACGTCTCCCGGATGAACGCGGTCACGGTGGGCGACGGCCTGGTCCGGTCGGAGGCCGGAACCCAGATCGTCGACCTGTACGACCACACCCTGCCGCACGGCCTGGCGGTGCCGACCGGGTGGTGCCCGACCGTGGGCATCGCCGGGCTGGCACTCGGCGGCGGCCTCGGGCTGGAGGGCCGCCGGCACGGTCTCACCGTCGACCACATGGTGTACGCCGAGGTGGTACTGGCCGACGGGCGGATCGTCCGGTGCGACGAGCAGCACGACCCGGAGCTGTTCTGGGCGCTGCGCGGTGGCGGCGGGGGAAACTTCGGGATCGTCACCGAGCTCGGCTTCCGGCCCGTCGAGGTGGACGCGATGACCAACTACGCGCTCAGCTGGGACTGGCTGGACGCTGTGGCCGTGCTCGACGGCTGGCAGGAGTGGGCGGTGTCCACCCCCGACGGGATGACACCGGTGCTCACGGTCGAGCTGGAGGACGCCGCGCCTGGCGCACAGCCCCGCCTCACCGTGCACGGTGCCTGGCTGGACCAACCGGCCGACCTGAAGCCGCTGTTGGAGCGTTTGGTGAAGCTGGTCGGGAGGGACCCGGCGAGCAGCTCGCAGGAGACCGTGTCGTACGCCGACGGCCTCAAGCACTGGTTCGGCTGCGACGGGATGACCACGGCGGAGTGTCACACCGTGGGGCACAACCCCGAGGCGAAGCTCCCCCGGGTGGCCTTCGCCCGCGCCCGTGGAAACTTCTGCACCGCGTCGGTACCTACCGAGGGGGTGGCGGCGCTGCTCACGGTCTTCGACGCGCAGCGCCGGGCCGGCCAGATGCGCAACCTCGACCTCCTCACCCTCGGCGGTGCGATCAACCGGGTGCCCGCCGACGCGACCGCCTTCGTCCACCGCGACAGCCGGTACTACCTGGGGTTCGCGGTCGGGATGATGGAGGAGGTCCCCGAGGCGGAGCAGCAGGCCGCCGCCGACTGGGTCGACCACTGCTGGGCCGAGCTGCAGAACTGGTCCGCGCCGTACACCTACCAGAACTTCGTGGACCCCCAGCTCACGGACTGGCAGGAGCGGTACTACGGCGCCAACTACGACCGGCTCACCCGGGTGCGGGCCGCCTACGACCCGCACCACTTCTTCCGTTTCCCGCAGGCGATCAGCTGATCCTTGCCCGTACCGGGGGCGCCACATGATGATGAACCGAATCACCCGACTGCTGCGCCACGGCGTGCGCACCGTGTCCTTGCCAGGGGCCATGGCGGCTGCCGGCCGCGCGCCGCGGGCACCACGCCCGGTCGATGCCGACGCACCCGAGGACGTCTTCTCCGCCCGCCGCGCCGAGCGGCTGCTGCGCAGGATCGCCGTCGAACCCCGGCCGATCGGCTCACCGGGCAACGCGCGGGCACGTGCGGTGCTGGTGGAAGAACTGCGCGCGCTGGGCGCGGAGGTGATGGTCCAGGACGCGGTGGCCGTCGGCGATCTCGGGCCGGCCCCGTTCGGGGTGGAGTACCGCGCCGGGGGGCGGGTGTGCAACATCGTCGCCCGCCTGCCCGGCACCGCACCCGGCCCGGCCGTCCTGCTCATGACACATTACGACTCCGTCGAGCAGGGCCCGGGCGCGAGCGATGCGGGCATGCTGGTGGCTGCGGTCCTGGAGACGCTTCGGGCGCTGCGTGCCGGGCCCGCGCTGCGCAACGACGTGATCGTGGTGCTCACCGACGGCGAGGAGGCCGGCCTGCTCGGGGCCCGGGCGTTCTTCACGGAGCACCCGGCGGCGGCGCACGTCCGCGCGGTGCTGAACTTCGAGGCCCGCGGCACCAGCGGCCCGGCGCTGATGTTCGAGACAGGTCCGGGCAGCGGATCGCTGGTACGGCTGCTCGCCGACACCCCGGACGCCGCCGTGGCGAGCTCGCTGTTCGACGAGGTATACCAGCGTATGCCGAATGCCACCGATTTCGCGTTCGCCAAGGAACACCGGCTTCCCGGGCTGAACTTCGCCAACATCGGCGGGTTCATCCACTACCACGGACCCGACGACGACCTCGCGCACGTCGATCCCGGCACGCTGCAACACCACGGGGCGAACATGCTCGGCCTGCTCCGCCGGCTGGGCCGGGCCGACCTGGACGAACTCCGCTCCTGCGACCGGGTGTTCTTCAGCCTCGGCGGCCGGCTGGTGCACTACCCGGTGCATGCCTCCCTCCCGCTGGCCCTCCTCGGCGCGGCGGCGGCGACCCACGCGCTGGTCAGGCGCCGAACCCCCGCCGCCGGCCGGTGGATCACCGGGGCCAGCGCCGGCCGGCAGGCGGCCCGGCTGCTGGCCGGCGCCGGTGCTGCCACGGCACTCACCCTGGGGCTGGGCAGCCGCACTCCGCAGTTCCGGCGGCACGGGGACTTCCCGAACTCCGGGCAGGTGTACGGCGCGCTGGTCGCTCTGGCGGCCGCGCTGACCCTGGCCGACGACCGCGCCCAGGTCGCCGACCCCTGGCAGCGCCTCGGCGGCACGCTGCCTCCCCTCGCCGCCTCCTCGGTCGCGCTCTCCGCCCTCCTGCCCGGTGGCAGCTACCTGCCGACCTGGCCACTGATCGGAGGTGCGGTGGCCGCGCTGGCCGGTGACTCCCGGCCCGCAGTGCGCACCCTCGGCGCCCTCGGCTCCGCAGCCGGCGCAGCGGCGTTGCTCGGTCCGCTCTCCCAATTG
The DNA here is from genome assembly GCA_963711935.1 of uncultured Actinomycetota bacterium. Lineage (GTDB taxonomy): Bacteria > Actinomycetota > Actinomycetes > Streptomycetales > Streptomycetaceae > Streptomyces. The sequence goes on along the minus strand of CAVQGD010000010.1, from coordinate 371,711 downwards.
CTGTATCAGGGCCTCACCCCGCGTGCCGCCGCTGCGCCGATGCTCGCCCTGCAACTGGGCGGCGAGCTGGCCGCGCCCGCCCTGGGGGCGCTGCCCCGCCCGGTGCGCCGGGCACTGGCGGTCGGCGCTCTGATGGCCGCGGCGGGCGTGGTGGCGCATCGGCTCCGCTCCCCGGACAACGCCGCAGCCGCACCGGTGACCCTCAGCTACCTGGTGGATGCCGATGCCGGCCGGGCCGTGTACTTCAGCAGCGATGCCCGGCCGACCGGGTGGACCCGCAGCTTCCTGGGGGACCGCCCCGACAAGGGCCTGCTGCCGGAGTACTTCCCCGGCTGGGACAGGGACTTCCTGTACGCCGACGCCGAGCCGCTCGACCTGCCGGCGCCGGCGGTCGACGTGCTGGGGGACGAGCCTGCCGGTCCGGGCCGACGCCGGCTCACCCTGCACGTCGCCTCGCCGCGCGGTGCCCGTCAGCTCCTCCTCGCCGTCCCGGACGGCGGCGTGCACGGCTGGTCGGTGGAGGGCCGCTCCTGCCCGCCCGCCCGACCGGAGGAGACCGGTCAGGACCGCCCTTGGGAACTGTGGCTCTACGCACCGGGAGCGGAGGGTCTGCGGGTGGAGCTGGAGGTAGACGAGACGCCGATCCGGCTCCGGGTCGCGGACCGGTCCGAGGGGCTGCCCGCCGGTGGCGGGGACGGGCCGCGTACGCCCGCCGCGGCCCTGGACATCGACAGCTGGGGCAACGGCACCTTCGTGCTGAGGTGGTTGAAGATATGAGCGGGGACGGAGGCAGAGGGCCGGTATGACCAGCCAACAGGTGCAGTTGGTGTTCGTCGATCTGGCCGTGATCGTGCTGCTGGCCCGGGTGCTGGGCCGGCTGGCGGTGCGGGTGGGACAGCCGCCGGTGGTCGGTGAGATCCTGGCCGGCATCCTGCTCGGCCCCACCCTGTGGAACGGCGCGATCCCGGGACTGCTCTTCCCCGCTGATGTGCAGCCGCTGCTGACCTGCATGGCGAACGTGGGTGTGGCGATGTTCATGTTCGCCGTCGGTCTCGAACTGGACCTCGCCGGCCTGAAGGGCCGCCGGGCGCGCAGCGTGGCAGGCGCAGCCGTCGGGGCGACGCTCGTGCCGTTCGTTCTCGGCGTGCTGCTGGCCGAAGCGCTGCCGTCGGGGCATGGGGGTGCACAGCACGCCTCCTTCGTGGTCTTTGTCGGCCTGTCGCTGTCCGTAACGGCTTTCCCCGTGCTCGCCCGGATCCTGAACGACCGCGGTCTGGGCACCACCGCACTCGGCGGCATCGCACTGGCCACCGCGGCCGTGGTCGACGTGGTGGCCTGGGCCGCGCTGGCGGTGCTCCAGGGGGTGGTGGCGGCAGACTCCCAGCACGCGCGGGTGCTGCTCTTCGTGCCCTTCGTACTGGCGATGGTGTTCGTCCTGCGGCCGCTGCTCGCCCGCGGCCTGCTGCCCACCGGCCGCGGCGGCACGGTGATCGCGCTGACCGGAGCGCTGCTCTCGGGTGCCGCCACCGAAGCGATGGGGATGCACTTCATCTTCGGGGCCTTCCTGTTCGGCGTGGCGATGCCGCGCCAGGAGCACTCCCCCCTCCGGGCCGAGCTGCACGACCACACCGGCCGCATCGCCGACCTGCTGCTACCCGTCTACTTCGTCGTGGCGGGCCTCAACGTCGACCTCGGCCACCTCACGCTGGGCCGGCTCGGTGAACTCGCGGCGATCATCGCGGTTGCCGGGCTCGGGAAGCTCGGCGGCGGCTTCCTCGGGGCGCGTAGCCAGGGACTGCCGCCGCGGGCTGCGGGGGCGCTGGCGATCCTGCTGAACACCCGTGGACTCACGGAACTGGTGATCCTGGGGGTCGGACTGCAACTCGGCCTGATCGACCGGAGCCTGTACTCGCTCATGGTCGTCATGGCGCTGGTCACCACGGCGATGACAGGGCCGCTGCTGGGCTGGGTGTACCGCAGGCCGGTCGAGGAGCTGCTGGTGCCGGAACCGGTCCCGCGGCGAGAGACAGCCGGACGGTAGTCGTCCGGCTGTCCTCCTTCGGCGGATGTGGGCCCGTGCCGGGGCGCCGGGGCGTCCCGACCGGGTGCCGTCACAGGCCACGGTGACGGCGGTGGCGAGCAGTCCGCCGCGCACCGTCCAGCGACCCTCGAGCCTGGCCAGCTGACGGCCACCGACGAACGGGCCGGGCACCAGGAAGGTGCCCTCGGCCGCGAGGACGAGATCCGCCTCGCTGAACTGGAGGATCGGGTGGTCTGCAGGTGGCCCGTGCCTCGTGCTGGGGCCATTCAGGGGCTTTTTGACCTCCTCCCCCTTGTGAACGAGGGGGATTCCAGCCCTTGGCGGGCTGAGGTTCACGGACGCTCGAACGACCGTTGGCCGCTGTCGTCCCTCCGGCAGGCCCTGCCGCGACATGGGGGTAAAGCTGTGTGCCCGCTTCGCGGGCGGATGGCTCAGCTTGGCTATCGCTTGAGCCGTCCCGAAACCTATCAGATGCCTGGTGCTGCTGATCGTCGGAGCGGTCTTTCGCCCTGGGGGCGAAACCCCGTTCCTTGCCCTGCTCCGCAGGAGTCGCATTCACCCCCGGCCTGAAGGCCGAGGCACCCTGCGAAGAAGACGGGTAGCGACCGAGGGACGGCACGCGCCCGGAGGACCTACTGTCGACACGGCCACGAGTGCACGCCGGAGAACATGTACCTGGACTCTCGTCGGCAGGTCCGGCAGGTCCGGCAGGTCCGGCAGGTCCGGCAGCGCCGGAGCGGGGCAAGGCCCGCCAGGTCCACCCCGGCGATGTGACATCTCGTGACAGATGAGAGGCTCAGGCGAGTGAGTGAGACACCGATGAACACCCTGCAATACCGCTTTGACGGGCCAGAAGACGCCCCTGTCCTGCTCTTGGGTCCCTCCCTGGGTACCACATGGCACATGTGGGACCGGCAGGTCCCGGAGCTGACCAAGCAGTGGCGGGTCTTCCGGTTCGACCTGCCGGGCCACGGCGGCGCGCCCGCCTACCCGGCCGGTTCGGTCACCGAGCTCGCCGCCCGGCTGCTCGCCACCCTCGACGGGCTCGGCGTCCAGCGCTTCGGCTACGCGGGCTGCGCGCTCGGCGGCGCCATCGGCCTCGAGCTCGCGCTGCGCCACCCCGAGCGCCTCGCCTCGCTCGCGCTGATCGCCGCCTCGCCCCGCTTCGGCACGGCCGACGAGTTCCGCCAGCGCGGAGTGATCGTCCGGACGAACGGCCTCGACCCCATCGCCCGTACGGCACCCGAGCGCTGGTTCACCGGCGGCTTCGCCGCCGCGCAGCCCGCGATCACCGAGTGGGCCGTGCAGATGGTGCGCACCACCGACCCCGGCTGCTACATCGCCGCCTGCGAGGCGCTCGCCGCCTTCGACGTACGCGGCCGAACTCGGCCGGGTCGGCGTGCCCACGCTCGTCCTCGTCGGCTCCGACGACCAGGTCACCGGGCCCGCCGAGGCCCGCACCCTGGTCGCCGGAATCCCGGACGCCCGCCTCGCCGTCGTCCCCGGCGCCTCGCACCTGGTCCCCGTCGAGCAGCCCGCCGCCGTCACCGACCTGCTCGTACGGCACTTCTCCACCGCCTGGCAGCCCGCCTACGACTCGACCACCGGCCAGATGGCGCTCTCGGCGGCCCCGGTCAGGCCGGTCCTCGCCGCGTCCGCCGCAGTCCGGCGCCCGTCGCCGAGATCGCCCCGGCCGCCGCCCAGCCCGAGAGCGCAGGGCCGACCGGACCCGTACGACGCGGGCATCAAGGTCCGCCGCGAGGTGCTCGGCGACGCGCATGTGGACCGGGCGCTGGCCGCAGGCCGACGAGTTCTCCGGCGACTTCCAGGAGTTCATCACCCGCTACGCGTGGGGCGAGATCTGGAACCGGCCGGGCCTCGACCGCCGCTCCCGCAGCTGCGTCACGCTCACCGCCCTGGTCGCGGGCGGCCACCTCGAAGAGCTCGCCTTCCACACCCGCGCGGCCCTGCGCAACGGCCTCACCCCGGCCGAGATCAAGGAAGTCCTCCTCCAGACGGCCGTCTACTGCGGCGTACCGGCCGCGAACAGCGCGTTCAAGGTGGCGCAGCAGGTCATCCGGGAGGAGACCACGCTCCAGGAGTGAACCCCGGCACCCCAGGAGTGGATCCCGGCCACAGCAAGCGGCACGAGGGACTCTTGAGCACAGCGGCACGATGGACTCATGAAGCTCACGAAGAAGTCGCACGCCTGTATCCGCCTTGAGAAGGACGGCCGGACGCTCGTCATCGACCCCGGCGGATTCAGCGAGGAGGACGCCGCGCTCGGCGCCGACGCCATCCTCGTCACGCACGAGCACCCCGACCACTTCGACGAGGGCCGGCTGCGCGCCGCGATGGAGGCCAACCCGGCCGCGCGGATCTGGACCCTGCAAGTCCGTCGCGGAGAAGATCTCGGCGGCGTTCCCGGGCCGCGTGCACACCGTCGGCCACGGCGACACGTTCACCGCGGCGGGCTTCGACGTCCAGGTCCACGGCGAACTGCACGCCGTGATCCACCCCGACATCCCGCGCATCACCAACGTCGGCTACCTCGTCGACGGCGGCCGGTCTTCCACCCCGGCGACGCCCTCACCGTCCCCGACCACCCGTTCGAGACGCTGATGCTGCCGGTCATGGCCCCCTGGAACAAGATCTCCGAGGTCATCGACTACGTCCGCGAGGTCAGGCCGCAGCGCGCCTACGACATCCACGACGCCCTCCTCACCGACCTCGCCCGCCCGATCTACGACCGCCAGATCGGCGCGCTCGGCGGCGCGGAGCACCTGCGGCTGACGCCGGGGGACTCAGCACAGCTGTGACGGGGGACCGGGCGGGACGGTGATGGAGACAGCACGGTGACGGCGGCCGGGCGGGGCGTTGTCAGACCCGCCCGGTAGGTTGTGGGACATGCGCATCGCGACCTGGAACGTGAACTCGATCACCGCCCGTCTGCCCAGGCTGCTGGCCTGGCTGGAGAGCAGCGGCACGGACGTGCTGTGCCTCCAGGAGGCCAAGATCGCCGAGGAGAGGTTCCCGTTCGACCAGCTGCGCGAGCTGGGCTACGAGACGGCGGTCCACGCGACCGGCCGGTGGAACGGCGTGGCGGTGCTCTCCCGCGTCGGCCTGGAAGACGTCGTCAAGGGCCTGCCCGGCGACCCCGGCTACGACGGCGTCCAGGAGCCCCGCGCCGTCTCCGCGACCTGCGGCCCGGTCCGCGTCTGGTCGGTGTACGTGCCGAACGGCCGCGAGGTGGACCACGCCCACTACGCGTACAAGCTCCAGTGGTTCGAGGCCCTGAAGGCGGCCGTCGCGGGCGACGCGTCCGGCAGCCGCCCCTTCGCGGTGCTGGGCGACTACAACGTGGCGCCGACGGACGACGACGTCTACGACGTGGCCGCCTTCGAGGGCTCCACCCACGTCACCCCGGCCGAGCGCGCCGCCCTCGCCTCCCTCCGCGAGGCCGGCCTCTGCCGACGTGGTCCCGCGCCCCCTCAAGTACGACCACCCGTTCACGTACTGGGACTACCGCCAGCTCTGCTTCCCCAAGAACCGCGGCATGCGCATCGACCTCGTCTACGGCAACGAGCCGTTCGCCAAGGCGGTCAAGGACGCCTACGTGGACCGAGAGGAGCGCAAGGGCAAGGGCGCGTCCGACCACGCGCCGGTGGTGGTGGACCTGGAGGTGTAGTTCCCGTTGTGGGTGCTCGCCCCTCCGTGGGTGCTCGCCCCTCCGTGGATGCTCGCCCCTCTGCGTGTGCTCGCCCCTCTGCGTGTGCTCGCCCGGTTCCCCGCCCATGAGCCGTGTGCGAACGCGAGGCGAACTCCACTGGAACACCAGCGTGAACTCGCCGGGAACACAACCCCGCGCGCCTGTGGTGCGCCGGGGAGTGCGAGTGACACGCTGGTCCTATGAACATCCCTTTCCTGGGCAACTGGCGCAAGAAGCACGGTCCCGCCTTCGGTGTCGCGGTGTTCTCCGGCAGCGACAGCGATCACGAGGGGATCGCGGACCTCCTCTCCGAGTGCGAGCTGCTGCGCTCACAGGCGGACGACGCAGGCGTCGAACTCGACGACTCCACCGCCTCGTTGGAGGCGCTCGACCAGCTCCTGCCACGCTGGCGCGACGACGAGGAGACGCTGCCCTGGCTGGGCAACGACGCGGGGCTGTACCTCGGCACCGTCATCGTGCGCACGGTCCCGGGAGCGAGCTGGGCGATCCTGCCGAGCGGACAGCCCGTGGTGCGGCTGGTCTCCGGCCGTGAGATCGACGTGGCCGCCGCCGGTCACACATGGGCGGCCGGCGGGGTGCCGGAACTCTCCCAGCTCTACGCGGAGGTGGCGGAGGGAGTAGGCCCAGGCCGATACGGCCGCACAACGGGGGTATAGCAGGCGGGGGTGTAGCAGGCGGGGGTACGGCAGGTGGGGGTGTAGCAGGCGGGGGTACGGCAGGTGGGGGTGTAGCAGGTGAGGGCGTAGCAGGGTCCCGGTCCGGGCCGGGCCGGGGGCGTCATTCATGGGCGCGCATAGTAGCGGGCTCACTCGAACGCGGTCACGGGAGCCCTGACGCGGCCATGGCGACCGTGTTGGTTACGCTGCGCGGAAGATCGTCATCTCGTCAACTGGAGGTAAGGGATGGCTCGCCCTGTCGTACGAAGGCTGGCGGTTCGAAGACTGGCGGTGCTGGCGGTTTCGGCCGCGGTGATGTCGGTGGGGGCGGTGTCGGCCTCCGCCGGGCGGAACACCGCTGAGCGGGACACCGCTGAGCGGGATACCGCCGAGCGGGTGCCCGTGGCCGTCGGCTACGGCGGTGCCGTCGCGAGTGTCGACCCGTACGCCTCCGCCGCCGGCATCGAGGTTCTCCGCAAGGGCGGCAACGCGGTCGACGCGGCGGTCGCCACGGCCGCGGCCCTGGGCGTCACCGAGCCGTACTCGGCGGGCATCGGCGGAGGCGGCTACTTCGTCTACTACGACGGCAAGTCCCGCAAGGTGCACACCATCGACGGCCGTGAGACCGCGCCGCTGACCGCCGACGAGAACCTGTTCGTGGAGAACGGGCAGGCGGTCCCCTTCGCCGAGGCGGTCTCCAGCGGCCTGAGCGTCGGCACGCCCGGCACCCCGGCCACCTGGCAGACGGCACTGGACAGTTGGGGCAGCAAACGGCTCGGCACCCTGCTGAAGCCCGCCGAGCGGCTCGCCCGCGACGGGTTCCCCGTCGACGCGACCTTCCGTTCCCAGACGGCGTCCAACGAGGCCCGCTTCCGGCACTTCCCGGACACAGCCGAGCTGTTCCTGCCGGGCGGCGAGCTGCCCGTGGTGGGCTCCACCTTCAAGAACCCCGCTCTGGCCCGTACGTACAAGGAACTGGGCCGCAAGGGCGTCGGCGCCCTGTACCGGGGCAAGCTGGCCAAGGAGATCACCGACACCGTCAACAAGCCGCCGGTGGACCCGGCTTCGGGCCACCACGCCCGCCCCGGCGAGCTGTCGCTGAAGGACCTCTCCGCGTACCGCGCGAAGCACCAGGCGCCCACGAAGACCTCGTACCGCGGCCTCGGTGTCTACGCGATGGCGCCCTCCTCCTCGGGCGGCACGAGCGTTAGTGAGGCGCTCAACATCCTGGAGCGGACGGACCTTTCGAAGGCGAGCGACGTCCAGTACCTGCACCGCTACATCGAGGCCAGCCGTATCGCGTTCGCCGACCGCGGGCGCTGGGTGGGCGACTTCGCCTTCGAGGACGTGCCGACGACGGAGCTGGTGTCGCAGAAGTTCGCCGACTCGCGTGCGTGCCTGATCAAGGACGACGCGGTGCTGACGAGTCCCCTCGCGCCGGGTGACCCGCGCGATCCGCAGCCGTGCGCGGCCGGCGGTACGGCGGCCCCGACGACGTACGAGGGCGACAGCACGACCCATCTCACGGTCGCCGACAAGTGGGGCAACGTCGTCTCGTACACCCTCAGCATCGAGCAGACCGGCGGCAGCGGCATCACGGTCCCGGGCCGCGGGTTCCTCCTCAACAACGAGCTGACGGACTTCTCCTTCACCCCGGCCGACCCGGCCGTCCACGACCCGAACCTGCCGGGTCCGGGCAAGCGTCCGCGCTCGTCGATGTCCCCGGTGATCGTGCTGGACCAGCACGGCAAGCCGGTTGTGGCGCTCGGGTCGCCGGGCGGCGGGACCATCATCACGACCGTGCTGCAGACGCTGACCGGCTTCCTCGACCGCGGCCTTCCGCTCGTCGACGCCATCGCCGCGCCGCGCGCCAGTCAGCGCAACCAGACCGCCACCGAGCTCGAACCGGGCCTGTGGAACAGCCCGTTGAAGGGGCAGCTGGAAGCCCTCGGGCACGGTTTCCGGCAGAACCCGGAGATCGGTGCCGCGGTCGGCGTGCAGCGCCTGCCGGACGGCAGGTGGCTGGCCGCCGCCGAGAGGGTACGGCGCGGGGGCGGCTCGGCGATGGTGGTGTGGCCGACGCCGTAGCCGGGATCGGCGGCCGGTACGAGGATCGGCTGCCGGTACGGGGATCAGCTACCGGTACCGGGATCGGCTGCCGGTACGGGGATCGGCTGCCGGTACGGGATCAGCTGCCGGTACCGAGGCTGGTGCCGGTGCCGGCCTCGGTACCGGGGTGGGTGCTGCTGGTGCTGGTACCGGGATCGCCGCTGGTGCTGAGGCCGGTGCCAGTGCCGGTGCCGGGGAGGGGGACGGGCTGGGGCGGCGTGTCGAACGTCAGCCGCCCGTCCCCGCCGTCCACGTCCACCACCACCCGGCTGCCCTCCTTCAGACGGCCGTCGAGGAGCAGCCGGGACAGGTGGTTGTCGACCTCCCGCTGGATGGTGCGGCGCAGCGGGCGGGCACCGTACTGGGGCTCGTGACCGTGCCGGGCCAGCCAGTCGACGGCCCGCTCGGTGAACTCGATGCCGACGCCCTGCGCGTGCAGCCGGCTCCGGGTCCGCTCCAGCAGCAGGTCGGTGATGCGCCGCAACTGCTCGTCGGTGAGCTGCCGGAACACCACGATCTCGTCGACGCGGTTCAGGAACTCGGGCCGGAAGTGCTGGCGCAGCGGGCGCAGGACGCGCTCGCGCCGGCTCTCCTCGTCGGCCTCGGCGCCGCCTGCGGCGAAGCCCAGTCCGCCGCCCCGGGTGATCGCCTCCGAGCCGAGGTTGCTGGTCATCACGATGACGGTGCTGGCGAAGCCGACCGTCCTGCCCTGGGAATCGGTGAGCCGCCCGTCGTCGAGGACCTGCAACAGGAGGTTGAAGACGTCCGGATGGGCCTTCTCCACCTCGTCCAGCAGGAGCAGTGAGTAGGGGTGGCGGCGCACGGTCTCGGTGAGCTGACCGGCCTCCTCGTGGCCGACGTAACCGGGCGGCGCGCCGATCAGGCGGCTCACGGTGTGCCGCTCCTGGTACTCGCTCATGTCGAGGCGCACCATCCGCTCCTCGCTGCCGAACAGGGCCTCCGCCAGCGCGCGGGCCAGCTCCGTCTTGCCGACGCCGGTGGGGCCGAGGAAGAGGAAGCTGCCGATTGGCCGGTCGGGGCCGGCGAGTCCGGCGCGGGAACGCACTACGGCGTCGGCCACCGCGGTGACGGCCTCGTCCTGGCCGACGACCCGCTGGTGCAGGTGCTCCTCCAGGCCCAGCAGACGGTCCTTCTCCTCCTCGGTGAGGCTGCTGACCGGGATGCCCGTCTGCCGGGAGACCACTTCGGCGATGTCCTCGGCGAGCACCTCCAGGTGCTGTCCCTCCTCCGGTGTGTCCTCCTCGTGTCCGGCACCGGCCTTCTCCTTCAGCTCGGCGATACGGTCGCGCAACTGCGTGGCCTGCTCGTACTGTTCGCTCGCGACCGCCTGGTCCTTGTCCCGGGTGAGCTGCTCGATCTCGCGCTCCAGGGCCCGTACGTCCGTGCCCTTCGTACCGGCCCGCAGCCGGACCCGGGCACCCGCCTGGTCCATCAGGTCGATGGCCTTGTCCGGCAGTTGCCGTTCGGTGAGGTAGCGGTCGGACAGTTCCACGGCGGCCACCAGTGCCCCGTCCGTGTAGCGGACCTGGTGGTGGGCCTCGTAGCGGTCGCTGAGGCCGCGCAGGATCTCCAGCGCGTCCCGGACGGACGGCTCGGGCACCATGACCGGCTGGAAGCGGCGGGCGAGGGCCGCGTCCTTCTCGATCCTGCGGAACTCCTCCAGCGTCGTCGCGCCCACGATGTGCAGCTCGCCGCGGGCCAGGGTCGGCTTGAGGATGTTGCCCGCGTCCATTCCGCTGCTCTCGCCGGCCCCCGCTCCCACGACCGTGTGCAGCTCGTCGATGAAGACGATCAGCCGGTCGGAGTGCGCACGGACCTCGTCGACGATGTTCGTCATCCGCTCTTCGAAGTCGCCGCGGTAGCGGGTGCCGGCGACCACACCCGACAGGTCCAGGGCGACCACGCGGCGGCTCGCGAGGACGTCGGGCACGTCCCCGTCGGCGATGCGCTGGGCGAGGCCCTCCACGATCGCGGTCTTGCCCACGCCTGCCTCGCCGATGAGCACCGGGTTGTTCTTGCCGCGCCGGGACAGTACCTCGATGGTCTGCTCGATCTCCTCCTCCCGCCCGATGACGGGGTCGATACGGCCCTGCCGTGCGAGCGCGGTCAGATCGCTGCCGTACTTGTCCAGCGTCGGCGTGGGGGTCTGGTACGGGCCGTCGGGGCGTGTCCGGTCGCCCGGCTGGAGGCCCGCCGCGGACTGCTCCGGTGGCTCGGGCGGCAGCGGGGAGGGGCCGAACCGGGTGGCGTTCAGGATGTGCCCGGCCGCCGAGTCGGGGTTGGCGGCGAGGGCGCTGAGGACGTGCTCGGGGCCGATGTAGCCGGCGCCCCTGGCCCGGGCCAGTTCGTGGGCGTCCAGCAGGGCACGCTTGACCGCGGGGGTCAGGGCGAGCGACGCGGGCGAGGGCCCGTTCTGCTGCTGTGCGGCCGGGCCGGTCCGTTCGTCGATCTCGGTGGCCAGCGAGTCGGGATCGGCGCCGGCGCGGGTCAGCAGACTCCGGGTCGGCTCGACGGCGACCGCGGCGCGCAGCAGGTGCTGGGTGTCGAGGTCGGTGCTGCCGTGCTCGGCCGCGTACGTCGCCGCGTCGGAGACCAGCTGCCGGGCCTGCCTGCTCATCAGCCGTCCGATGTCGACGCGCTGAGGGCGCGGCCCGCCGAAGAAGCGCGCGAAGAACTCTCCGAAGGGGTCCGGGCCGTAGCCCTGCGGACCTGGGAACCCGCTGGTCATGGCCATCCGTTCCGGGTCCCTCGGCCGGCCTCGCGGCCCGCCCCGGGCACCCTCACCGCTCGACGTGTCCGTTCGGCACGCGAGTGCCCGGCCCTCTCGGGGTTACACCTGACCGGCCCGGAGGCCGGGGCGCGTCCCGAAGAGGTACCCAGGCGGTCACCCGGAGGAGTGCGAAACATGACCGACTCTTCCGGGTGGCGGCGATGGTCTTGCCCAGGTAAGCGGGGAAGCTTACGTTCGAGCTTCTACGACCTGTGTCTACGGGTGTAGAGGCTCTGCCGTCCCCTCGTCGAAGGAGCAGCTCGTGACTCCGCTCCCCCACCTGAAGGAGGGGGGCTTCCAACCCAAGGGTTGCGGTCCAGCCCGAACCGGCCCCTTTCAGGGCGGAAAGAACCTACCACAGGACAGGGAAGCGATTCCCCCACCGGCTGAAGCCGGTGGTCCCCTCGCTAGGAGACTGATGGCCGACGTCGTACGCGCCGCTCTCGTCCAGGCGACCTGGACCGGCGACACCGAGTCGATGATCGCCAAGCATGAGGAGCACGCCCGTGAGGCGGCCCGGCAGGGCGCCAAGGTCATCGGCTTCCAGGAAGTCTTCAACGCCCCGTACTTCTGCCAGGTCCAGGAGCCCGAGCACTACCGCTGGGCCGAGCCCGTCCCGGACGGGCCGACCGTGCGCACGGATGCAGGAGCTGGCCCGCGAGACCGGCATGGTGATCGTCGTCCCGGTCTTCGAGGTCGAGCAGTCCGGCTTCTACTACAACACCGCGGCCGTGATCGACGCCGACGGCACCTACCTCGGCAAGTACCGCAAGCACCACATCCCGCAGGTCAAGGGCTTCTGGGAGAAGTACTACTTCAAGCCGGGCAACCTCGGCTGGCCCGTCTTCGACACCGCCGTCGGCAAGGTCGGCGTCTACATCTGCTACGACCGCCACTTCCCGGAGGGCTGGCGCGCAGCTCGGCCTGGACGGCGCCCAGCTCGTCTACAACCCGTCCGCCACCTCGCGCGGCCTGTCCGCCTACCTGTGGCAGCTGGAGCAGCCCGCGGCCGCCGTCGCCAACGAGTACTTCGTCGCCGCGATCAACCGCGTCGGCCAGGAGGAGTACGGCGACAACGACTTCTACGGCACGAGCTACTTCGTCGACCCGCGCGGCCAGTTCGTCGGCGAGGTCGCCAGCGACAAGGAGGAGGAACTCCTCGTACGCGACCTCGACTTCGACCTGATCGACGAGGTGCGGCGAGCAGTGGGCCTTCTACCGGGACCGCCGCCCCGACGCCTACGACGGGCTGGTGCAGCCGTGAGCCAGACCCGGACCTGCTGCGACCGCGCCACACAGCGCACCGTGCCGTCTCCCGACTGGCTCGCGCTCTACTACGACGAGCCCATCGAGATCACCCACGGCGAGGGCCGCCACGTCTGGGACGCCGAGGGCAACCGCTACCTCGACTTCTTCGGCGGCATCCTCACCACGATGACCGCGCACGCGCTGCCCGAGGTCACCAAGGCGGTCAGCGAGCAGGCCGGGCGGATCATCCACTCCTCCACGCTCTACCTCAACCGGCCGATGGTCGAGCTCGCCGAGCGCATCGCGCAGCTGTCCGGCATCCCGGACGCCCGGGTCTTCTTCACCACCTCCGGCACCGAGGCCAACGACACCGCGCTGCTGCTGGCGACCGACGTACCGCCGCTCCAACCAGATCCTGGCGATGCGCAACAGCTACCACGGCCGTTCGTTCTCGCGCGGTCGGCATCACCGGCAACCGCGGCTGGTCGCCGACCTCGCTCTCGCCGCTCCAGACGCTGTACGTGCACGGCGGCGTCCGCACCCGCGGCCCGTACGCCGACCTGAGCGACGCCGACGTTCATCGCGGCCTGCGTCGCCGACCTGGAGGACCTGCTCGGCCACACCCGCGGCGCCCGGCCGCCCTGATCGCCGAACCCATCCAGGGCGTCGGCGGCTTCACCTCGCCGCCCGACGGCCTGTACGCCGCCTTCCGCGAGGTGCTCGAGCGAGCACGGCATCCTGTGGATCGCCGACGAGGTGCAGACCGGCTGGGGCCGCACCGGCGACCACTTCTGGGGCTGGCAGGCGCACGGCCAGAGCGGCCCGCCGGACATCCTCACCTTCGCCAAGGGCATCGGCAACGGCATGTCCATCGGCGGTGTCGTCGCCCGCGCCGAGATCATGAACTGCCTCGACGCCAACTCCATCTCCACCTTCGGCGGCACCCCGATCACCATGGCCGCCGGCCTCGCCAACCTCACCTACCTGCTGGAGCACGACCTCCAGGGCAACGCCCGCCGCGTCGGCGGGCTGCTCATCGAGCGGCTGCGGGCGATCGCCGCGCAGGTTCCGGCCGTACGGGAGGTACGCGGCCGGGGGCTGATGCTCGGCGTCGAGCTGGTCGAAGCCCGGCACCGACGAGGCCGACCCGGACGCGGCGGCCGCCGTGCTGGAGGCCGCCCGCGAGGGCGGGCCTGCTGCATCGGCAAGGGCGGCGGCCACAACACCAGCGTCGCTGCGCATCGCCCCGCCGCTGTCGCTGACCGTCGCCGAGGCGGAGGAGGGCGCCGACGATCCTGGAGCGAGCACTGGCCGCTGCGTAGCGGCATCGGTAAGGTACGCGCCAGGACCATCGCGGACCCGGGAACGACGCATCGCAACCAGCGGAGCGTCACGAGCAGTCGTACCGTCATCCGCGGCGGCCTCGTCATCACCGCGTCCGACGAGATCGCACGCCGACGTCCTGATCGAGGACGGCCGTATCGCCGCCCTCGCCGCCACCGGCACCCCGGCCGCCGAGGCCTGGACCGCCGAGCGCACCATCGACGCCACCGGCAAGTACGTCATCCCGGGCGGCGTCGACGCGCACACCCACATGGAGCTGCCGTTCGGCGGCACCTTCGCCTCCGACACCTTCGAGACCGGCACCCGGGCCGCCGCCTGGGGCGGCACCACCACCATCGTCGACTTCGCCGTGCAGAGCGTGGGCCACTCGCTGCGCGAGGGCCTGGACGCCTGGCACGCCAAGGCCGACGGCAACTGCGCCATCGACTACGGCTTCCACATGATCGTCTCCGACGTCAACGAGGAGACGCTCAAGGAGATGGACCTGCTGGTGGAGGAGGGCGTCACCTCCTTCAAGCTGTTCATGGCCTACCCCGGCGTCTTCTACAGCGACGACGGGCAGATCCTGCGCGCCATGCAGCGCTCCGCCGAGAACGGCGGCCTGATCATGATGCACGCCGAGAACGGCATCGCCATCGACGTCCTGGTCGAACAGGCGCTGGCCGCGCGGCGAGACCGACCCGCGCTACCACGGCGAGGTCCGCAAGGCGCTGCTGGAGGCCGAGGCCACCCACCGCGCCATCCAGCTCGCCCAGGTGGCCGGCGCGCCCGCTGTACGTCGTGCACGTCTCGGCGCGAGGAGGCCGTCGCCGAGCTGGCCACGGGCGCGCGACAAGGGGCTCAACGTCTTCGGCGAGACCTGCCCGCAGTACCTGTTCCTGTCCACCGACAACCTCGCCGAGCCGGACTTCGAGGGCGCCAAGTACGTGTGCTCCACGCCCGCTGCGGCCGCGCGAGCACCAGGCGGCGCTGTGGCGGGGCCTGCGCACCAACGACCTCCAGGTGGTCTCCACCGACCACTGCCCCTTCTGCTTCGTCGGCCAGAAGGAGCTGGGCCGCGGCGACTTCTCCAAGATCCCCAACGGGCTGCCGGGCGTCGAGAACCGGATGGACCTGCTCCACCAGGCCGTCGTCGACGGGCACATCTCCCGCCGCCGCTGGATCGAGATCGCCTGCGCGACCCCGGCCCGGATGTTCGGCCTGTACCCGAAGAAGGGCACCATCGCGCCCGGGCGCCGACGCCGACGTCGTCATCTACGACCCGCACGCCGAGCAGATCGATCTCCGCCGAGACGCACCACATGAACGTCGACTACTCGGCGTACGAGGGCAAGCAGCTCACCGGCCGGGTCGAGACGGTCCTCTCGCGCGGCGAACTCGTCATCGACCGAGCGGGAGTTCACCGGACGCGCGGGTCACGGCGTGTACACCCCCCGCTCCACCTGCCAGTACCTCAACTAAGGAGTGGTGCAGCATGGACTTCGGACTCGTCCTGCAGACCGACCCGCCCGCCTCGCGGGTCGTCAGCCTGATGCAGCGCGCCGAGCGCAACGGCTTCGCTACGGCTGGACCTTCGACTCCGCCGTGCTGTGGCAGGAGCCGTTCGTGATCTACAGCCAGATCCTCGCCAACACGTCGAAGCTGACGGTCGGCCCGATGGTGACCAACCCGGGCACCCGCACCTGGGAGGTCACCGCCTCCACCTTCGCCACCCTCAACGACATGTTCGGCAACCGCACGGTCTGCGGCATCGGCCGCGGCGACTCCGCGATGCGGGTCGCGGGCCGCAAGCCCAACACCCTGGCCCGGATCAGCGAGGCCATGAAGGTCATCCGGGAGCTGGGCAGGGGCGAGGAGGCCGACCTGGGCGGCGGCACGGTCATCAGGTTCCCGTGGATCAAGCCCGGCGCCGAGCTCCCGGTCTGGATGGCCGCGTACGGCCCCAAGGCGCTGAAGATGGCCGGTGAGGAGGCCGACGGCTTCATCCTCCAGCTCGCCGACCTGTACCTGACCGAGTACATGGTCAAGGCGGTGCGCGAGGCCGCGGCCGCGGCCGGCCGCGACCCGGCCGAGGTCACGATCTGCGTGGCCGCGCCCGCGTACGTCACCGAGGACGACTCGCCCGAGGCGCTGGCCCACGCGCGCGAGCAGTGCCGCTGGTTCGGCGGCATGGTCGGCAACCACGTCGCCGACCTCGTCGCCAGGTACGGCGACCACTCCGACATGGTCCCGCAGGCGCTCACCGACTACATCAAGGCCCGCGAGGGCTACGACTACGCCCACCACGGGCGCAGCGGCAACCCGGACACCCAGTTCGTGCCCGACGAGATCGTCGACCGGTTCTGCCTGATCGGCCCGGTCGAGAAGCACATCGAGAAGCTGAAGGCGCTGCGCGAGCTGGGCGTCGACCAGTTCGCGGTGTACGACATGCACGACGCGCAGGAGGCCGTGATCGACGCGTACGGGCAGAAGGTCATCCCGGCGCTCAACGGCTGACGCACCAGTCCTGGACAGCCGGCCCACCCGGTCCTCCCCACCCGGTCCTCGTCGTCCCGCCCTCGCGGGGCCGTCGAGACTGATCAGCAAGCCGGTGAACGGGCCAGTGACCCGGTGTGCCGCGCGCTGGGGCAGGAAGACTGGGATTCTGGGGGGAGGGAGCGCTGCCCATGACGTGGACCTGACGGACAGGGGATGGTGAGCGCCGTGGCCGAGACCTATGCGAACGCCCAAGGACCGAGCGTTCCGGCCGTGGCGTGCGCCGATCCCCTGGGAGACCCGTTCCTGCGCATCCGGTTCGCCGCCCCCGCGAGGCCCGCCACGTTCCTGCGGCGGCAGCGGCTCGTCCAGCACCTCGACCAGGCTCTGCGGACACCGTTGGCACTGGTCAACGGTGCGGCCGGGGCCGGTAAAACCCTGCTGGCCGCCGACTGGGCCGCCGGACTGGGGCAGCCGGTCGCCTGGCTCACCGTCGAAGCGGGGGACCGGCGTCCCGGGGTGTTCTGGGCATACGTCCTTCAGGCACTGCGCGCCTGCGGTGCGCCGGCGTCCGACGTGGTCGGCGCCCCCGCGGATGCGACCGGGGTGGACCACAAGCTGCTGGCGGCGCTCGCCGCCGAGCTGAACGCTCGCGACCGGCCCGTGGTCCTCGTGCTCGACGAGTACGACCGCGTGACCGCCCCGGAGGTCGCGGAGCAGCTGGAGTTCGTACTGCACCACGCCGGGCGCGGCCTGCACCTGGTCCTCGTCACGCGCACCGAACCGCTGCTTCCGCTGCACCGTTACCGGGCGGCCGGCGAACTGACGGAGATCCGCGCCGCCGAGCTGGCCTTCACCCCCGAGGAGGCCGTCGCACTGCTGGAACTGCACGGTCTGAGCCTTCCGGTCCACGCCGCGCGCGCCCTGGTGGACCGCACCCGGGGCTGGGCCGCCGGCTTGCGCCTGTCCGCTCTGGCCGCTCGGGAGAGCGCCGACCCGGAGCTCTACCTGAAGGAGTTCGAGGCGGACCGCAGTACGGTCGCGGACTTCTTGCTGGCCGAGGTCCTCAAAGGGCAGACGGAGGAGACACAGGACCTCCTGCTGCGGGTCAGCGTCCTGGAGCGTTTCTGTCCCGATCTGGCCGACGCGCTGACCCTCCGGACCGATGCCGAGCCCCTTCTCGCCGGGCTGCACCGCGGCAACGCGTTCGTCGAGCACCTCGGGCACTCGTGGTACCAGCTCCATCCGCTGTTCGGGGAGATACTCCGGGCCCATCTGCGCCAGCGCCTGCCCGGCCTGGAGCCGGAACTCCACCGGCGGGCCGCGCGGTGGCTGCGCCCTTCCGGATTCCTGCCGGAGACACTCGCCCACGGCGCCGCCGCGGGCGACTGGGATTTCGCCGCCGGTGCCCTCGTCGACGACCTGGCGATCGGACAGCTCTTCACCGGCCTGCGCTCGGATGATCTGACCCAGTTGTTCTCCCACATGGGGCCCGAGGCCAGGAGTCCGGCGACGGACCTCGTACGCGCGGCCCGCGACCTGTCCCGGTGTGACCTGGACCGCGGTCTGACCCGCCTGCGCCACGCCGAGAAGCACCTGGCCGACGACCCGTCCGACCTGGCGGCTGCCCAGCTGAGCTGCGCACTGCTGGAGGCACTGGCCGCCCGGCTTGCCGGATGTCCCCCACAGGCCGAGAAGGCCGCCGAAGCGGCCGATGAGCTGCGGCGGGACGTCCCGGCGCACCTGCTGGACAAGCATCCCGAGATTTCCGCTCTGCTGCTGACCCATCTGGGATCGGCGCGCCTGTGGGCCGGGCGTTTCGAGGACGCGCGCGCTGCCCTGACCGCCGTGGCCGGCATTCACGGCGGAGCCTCGACAGTGCTGCCCCGGGAGGAGTCGATGGGGCACCTGGCTCTGCTCGACTATCTGAACGGCTGGCTCGGCCGGGCGGAGCGCAAGGCCCTGGCGGCGGTGTCCGAGGCGGAGCGGGTCGGCCTGCCCCAGCCGTCCGGCTCCGGCATCGAACGGCTGGTCCTGGCCGCCGTGGCCGTCGACCGCCATGAATTGGACCGGGCCCAAGCCCTCCTCGACGAGGCGGCCCTCCCCTCGGGAGCGCGTGATCCAGTGCCGGCGGCGGGACGAGCCCTCGCCACAGCTCGTCTGCTGATGGCCAGGGGCAGGGCACGAGCCGCCGTCGAGGCGGCGGACCCGGCCGTCTCTGCCGCCGTGGAATCACCTTGGGCGGCAAGCCATGAAGCGCTCGTCGTCTCGGCCGCCCACCTGGCCGAAGGACGGCCGGACGAAGCCACCGAGGTACTCCAGCGTGTGTCCGGCGACCAGCCGGCGTGTGCCGTGGAGGCCGCGGCGATCCAGCTCGCCGCAGGGCGTCCCGAGGCGGCCGTCGACCTGCTCGACAGCATCCGCACCCAGGGCGGGACGGGTCCGGCGGTGACCGTGAGGGCGGCGCTGGTGAGAGCTCAGGCCGCGGAGGGGGCGGGAGACACCGCCACCGCCCGCAGGCTCGTGGCACAGGCGCTCCTCGACGCCCGGCGCGAGCGGCTGCGGCGTCCGTTCCTCGATGCCGGAGCGTGGATCCGGCCCCTCCTGGCCACGGCGTCACTGCAGGAGCTGGCAGCGGGCTGGCTCACGCCCGGCCCGTCCCCCGCGCGACGGGGTGAGCGGCCCGGCCCGGAATCGCTGCCCTCGCTGCTCGTCGCGGTGGAGCTGAGCGGACGCGAGCGTGACGTCCTGGAGCGGCTGGCCCGGATGATGTCGTCGGAGGAGATCGCCGCCGATCTGTACGTGTCGGTGAACACGGTGAAGACCCACCTCAAGAGCGTGTACCGGAAGCTGGCGGTGAACCGGCGGGGCGACGCTGTGCGCCGCGCGCGCGACCTCCGGCTGCTGTGAACGCGCGTCGGGCAGAGCGTCCGGGCGCCCGCCTCCCACCGGGGGGACAACCAGGACGTCGTCGCCGATAACCGACCCCGAGAAGGCGAGGAAGCGCAACGCCCTGCGCACCAGCGCGGTGATCTTCCGCAACGACCTGATATCGCGGAGGTCGTCCGTCAACTCCTGGAGGACGGTCAACGGCGCCGGTGGCGGCGCCAGTACCAGAGCGCGCCGACCGCGGCGGACGCCGTGGCCAGGGCGATGCCGAGGACCGGCCAGCGGCTGTCGGCGATGCGCAGGCCCGTCAGGAAGGTCACGGCGGTCAGGACGAGCGGCACGAGGAGGGAGAGGAGCGCGCGGAGTGCGGCCGCCATTACTTCCGGTTCGAGGCGGGAGGTCCGGTGGCGCGGGGCGGGTGCGGTGTCGGCGAAGTAGTAGGCGAGGACACGGTCTGCCATGCGGGCGTCGGCGCGCTGGTAGATCACCGCCATGTACGGGAGCCAGACGAGGGGGGCGACCAGTCCGACCAGGAAGACCACGCCGAGGAGCAGCCACCGCCAAGCCTGGACGGCGACTCGGCGTACGCGTCGGCCCGCGTCCTGGCTCTCGTCGGCCGGCGCGAGAATGCCGAGGAGGTGGGCCATGCGCAGGGTGACGTCCCACAGGGCCACCCATCGCTTCCAGCGGGCGGGTGCGCCGACGGCGCGTGGCGTCCGGGCGAGCGCGTCCTGCGCCTGCCGGGTGTCCTCGTACACGCTCTGGAGGACGAGGAGTTCGCCGGCGCGGGCGCTCGCCGTGGGGTCGCGGCCGTCGAGGGCGGCCAGCTCCAGGACCGTATGCGCCTGGCGGAGCAGCGCCGCGCAGAACGCGACGGGAATGAGCACGAGGAACGGGCCGCCCACGAGGGAGCCCTCCGATACGACGGCCCGTCGGCCGCGAGCGACCACCCGGGCCCGGAGCTCCGCCTCGGTGGCGGTGGGGTGGTCCCGCCGAAGCGAGGCGATTGCTTCGGGCACGGCCGGACCGATGCGGCGGACGGCGAAGTCGGCGAGGAGTTCGGGGAGGTGCCCGGGATCGGTGACGACCGACGCCAGCAGCGAGCGCTCGGGGGAGGGCTCCTTGCGGGAACCCGCAGTTCTCAGCTTCTCCCGAGGCGGCACACATCGTATCTATCACGAATCACCCTAATCAGGACGAGCGATCGGCCTCTCTCCTTTTGTTCTGGTGCGTCGCTCACATGCGCCGTCCCGGACGCGCGGATGACGAGCCGTGCGCGTAGCTGGTGCACACCTTGACCAGGCTCTCGGCACGCCGTTGGCACTGGTCAACGGGGCGGCCGGAGCGCGGCAGGACCCTGCCGACCGCCGACGGGACCCGCGGACTGCGGCCGCTGGCTCACCGTCGATGTCTGCGCCCGCCCTCCCCACCAGCAGACACCACCGCGGCGCAGCCCTTCCCCCGTGGCGGGTGAGGCGCGGGGCGCATGTTTCAGATGCGGTGGGAGGAACGGCGAGGCGTGCGCCGGCCCACTGCCCGGCAGACTCCGCCGGCGTATCGGGCCCACTCGGCGAGGTGGACAGCGTGAAGCACTGGCGGGCTCTGATCGTCCTCGGTACGGCCCAGTTCCTGATGGTCCTGGACACCTCCGTCATGAACGTGTCCATCAGTCAGCTGGTCGAGGACTTCGACACGGAGGTCACCGCCATCCAGGCCGTCATCACCCTGTACGCGCTGGTCATGGCCGCCTTCATGATCATCGGCGGCAGGTTCGGGGACATCCTGGGGCGTCGCCGCATGTTCCTTCTGGGGCTCGTCGTCTACGGCGCGGGGTCGGCCCTGACCGCCGTGGCACCCACGCTGTGGGTCCTCACGCTGGGCTGGTCCGTCATCGAGGGACTCGGAGCCGCCATGGTGCTGCCGGCCATGGCCGCCCTCGTCGCGGAGTCGTACCGCGGGAAGGACCGGGCCGTCGCCTACGCGGTCATCGGCGGGCTCGCCGGCGCCGGGATCGCGGTCGGCCCGCTGCTGGGCGGCTGGGTGACGACGTATCTCACCTGGCGGCTGGTCTTCGCCGGCGAGGTCGTGATCGTCGTGGCCGTCCTGCTGTGCCGCCGGGTGATCGCGACGCCCGCCCCGACCGGTCCGCGTCCCCGGCTGGACGGGGTCGGCGCGGTGCTCTCCGCGGCCGGACTGGGGCTGGGCGTGCTCGGGGTGCTGCAGAGCAGCACCTGGGGATGGGTGCAGCCCCGCAACCCTCCCTTCACCGTCCTCGGCTTCGCTCCGACCCTGTTCGTCGTCGGCGCCGGGGCGGCCGTCCTGGCCCTCTTCCGGCACTGGGAGCGGCGGCGGGAGCACCAGGGCGCCGACCCCCTCGTGCACCTGTCTCTGCTGGGCAGGCCGGTGCTGCGGTCCGGCCTGATGACGCTGCTGAGCCAGAACCTCATCCTGCTGGGGCTGTTCTTCACGATCCCGCTGTACTTGCAGGTGGTTCAGGGGTTCGACGCCTTCGAGACGGGGCTGCGCCTGCTCCCGGTGTCCGCCACCATGCTGGTGACCTCGCTTTCGGCGTCCTCGCTGGGACGGGTGTGGGGGCCGCGCCGGGTGGTCCGGCTGGCCCTGGTGACCCTGACGGCGGCCATCGTGTGGCTGCTGGCCACCATCGACCCGGCCATCGACGACGCGCAGTTCGCCGGAGCCATGGCCCTGCTGGGTGTGGGCGTCGGCCTGCTCGCCTCGCAGCTCGGCAACGTCGTCCAGTCCAGCGTCGGCGAGGAGGAACGCAGTGAGGCCGGAGGGCTCCAGTTCACGGCACAGAATCTGGGCTCGGCCCTGGGCACCGCGCTCATCGGGTCGATCCTCATCGGTGCGCTGGCCCACGCCTTCACCTCGCAGGTGGCGGACAACCCGCAGCTGTCTGAAGAGACCCGTGAGGAGGTCGGTGTCGCTCTCCAGGCAGGGGTCACGTTTGTCGCCACCGATCAGGTGCGCTCGGCGGCCGAGCGTGCCGGGTTGCCGCCGTCCGAGGTCGACGCCGTCGCGGACTCCTACGCCTCCGCGCAGCTGGACGGCCTGAAGGCGGCGATCCTGGCCACGGGCGGCATCGCTCTCGCCAGTTTCCTGGTCACACCGCACCTGCCGACCGCTCGGGCAGGCCGTCCGCGGCAGCCGGACGCCGATGCTCCGAACGCCACGACCGGATCGACGCACTGAGTGCGGAGGGAGTCGTCGGTGTCCAGGGCCAGAGCCACGACCGGCCCGGCCACGGACCGGCGGGAGCGCCGTGCCGAGCGCCGGGCCCGCGCGGACTACACGGGCGGCGTCTACGGATCCATGCTCGCGGCCTCCGTGGTGGTCGGCGCCGGCTCCCTGGGCTCGTTCCCCCGCGTCGAGTTGGTGCTGTTGCTGTTGCTCACCGGCGTGGTGTTCTGGATCGGGCACGTGCATGCCCAGCTCTTCGGGGCGCGCCTGGCGCAACACGCTCCGGACCGCCGGGTCGTATGGAACGTGTGCCGTGACGAGTGGCCGATCGTCAAGGCCGCCATCCCGCCGGCCGCCGCGGTGGCCGTCAGTCCGCTCCTGGGCCTGGACGTCCGAGGTGCCCTCTGGCTGGCTCTCTCCGTCGCCGTGGCCGGTCAGGTGGGCTGGTCCGTGGCGGCGGCACGCCGCGCCGGTGCTTCGCCGCGGCTCATGGCCGCCACCGCATCGGTCAACCTGCTGCTCGGCCTGCTGATCATCGCCTTCAAGATCTTTCTGAAGCATTGAGCCCTGGCGTCCGGTCGCCGGGCGACGGTCACCTGTACCGGGTGAGGCCCGAAGGAGCACCGAGGCGGACGATCGCAGGTGAGGGCGCCGTCCGCCTGTCCAAGGCAGTCCGTGAAAGGACAGCTCGTGCGCTACGAGATCCGAGTCGAAGGACACCTGTCGGAAACGCTGGCCAAAGCCTTCCCGGAGTTGGACCACGTGGTGATGTCCGGCCAGACCGTCCTGTTCGGCCCTGTCGTGGACGAAGCGCACCTGTACGGGCTGCTGGCACGCTGCCAGTCACTGGGACTGCGGGTCTTGGAGATGCGCCAGCTGCCGGAGTGACGGAACCGGGGCGCCGTGCTCAGAGCCGCTCCGCCCTGATCCGGCCGGAGCGGCGGGCAGCTTGCAGCGCCGCGAAGTCCCGCTCGTTCTGGTCGGCGTAGGACTGGGCGAACTCGGTGAGCGCGCGGTCGAAGCGGTCGCCGGCGCCCAGGTAGGCGGCGAGGGCGAGGGGATCGCCCGAGCGGGCGTGCGCCCGTGCCAGGGATGCCCCGCACAGCCGGCCGAAGAGGGCGAGCAGGCCCGGCCCCATGGTCTCCGGCTGTGCGATGCCCTTCCAGTCCCACAGCTGGCGTACGTAGAAGTCCCGGTCCTGCCCGTCGAGGCCCACGACGTGCGTCCAGCCCAGGAAGATGTCACTGGTCGTCTGCATCAGGCGCTGTCCGGTCACCACCCGGCGCCCCTGGTTGTCGTAGCGGTCGCCGCCCGTGTGGGCGGACAGCACCGACTCCTGGGCTTCCTTGGCCTGAAGCAGAAGCGGATCGTCGTCGTCCCTGCCGAGCAGGAGCAGAATCCAGCAGCGCGTACCGACACTGCCGACGCCCACCACCTTCCGGGCCATGTCCACCAGGCGGTAGTGGCGCAACAGGTGGCGGCGTTCGGACGGCAGGGTCCGCGCGTACCCGTCCAGGAGGGTCCGCAGCTCCCTCTCGCGCCCCTCTTCGGAGGGGTCGTTCAGCAGTTGCTCGATCGGAGTGATCAGTGGTGGGTCGGGGGTGATGCGACGGCCCTGGGCCGTGACCTGGGTGAGCTTCGCGAAGGCCCGCAGATGGGTACGTGTGCGGGCCCGCTTCGTCGCCGCGGGCGGTACGGCGCGCCGACTCCTCGTCCCTCGCCGAGGCCATCAGCTCCCGCATCCGGTCGGCGTCGTCCTGGGCGTACCAGATGTCAAGGGTGCGCATGCCGGCGAACTCGCGCATCCGCTCCCGGTATGCCCGCACGCAGGCCCGCACGGTGCTGTTCTGCTCCTTGATCGAGAAGCCGTTCGCCCGGGCCGCCGTCACGAAACCGGCCGCCAGCCGTTTGACGTCCCACTCGAACGGTCCGGGCAGCGTCTCGTCGAAGTCGTTGATGTCGAAGACCAGACGGCGCTCCGGCGAGGCGAGCAGCCGGAAGTTCAGCGGGTGGGCGTCCCCGCAGAGCTGCACCAGCAGCCCGGTGCTGGGGAGGGGCCGCAGGTCCGCCGCCATGAGCGCGGCAGCGCCGCGGTAGAAGCGGAACGGCGACTCGAGCATGCGGCCGTAGCGGATCGGCACCAGCTCCGGTACTCGCGCGGCCGACTGACTCTCGATCATCTCTACCGGGTCGGGTCGCTGCTGTTCCGTCTCGTACCAGCCGTGCGACGAACGCGACGCCCGCCTGCGCGCGTTCCTGCCGTACGCCGCTCGCTCGGCCGGTGACAGGGACACGGTGAAAGCGCTGGGCACGGTCATGGTCCGGCCTCCTTGTCCGGCGTCCCGGTGTCGGTGCCGGAACGCGCTTCAGCCGACGGGTCGCGGCGCTGCCGACGCAGCCCCGCCTGCACCGCGCTCGCCAGCACCCGTGCGGCGACGCCCACGAGCAGCAGCCCTCCCGCCATCTGCACCATCGTCAGCACGCGCCCGGTCTGAGAGCGGGCCGTGATGTCCCCGAAGCCGACGGTGCTGAACGTGGTCAGAGCGAAGTACAAGGCGTCCGTTTTCGTCAGCGGCTCACTGAAAGAGTCCGGGGCGGAGCGGTCCAGCAGGTAGTAGGCGCCGGCGAAGAGGACCAGGAACAGCACCAGCGTGGCGGCCAGGGCCTCGACGGCCCTCAGCCGCGGGTGAGGTGAGCGCGCGATGACCCGCACCTCCCACCCGAACACCAGCAGCACCGCCGCCAGGCCGCACGCGAGCAGCGCCGACGCACCAGCCGTGCCGCGCTTGTCCAGGGGCAGCAGGTAGTAGGCGGTGACGAGGCCGGCGGCGATGACCACGGCGCGGGCGACGGCGACGACCGCCGCCCACCGGCGGGGGCGAAGCCGCCGGCGCCGTCGGTGCGCGTCCGGCCCGGACCGGGTGCGGTCCGTCCGGGCAGTGCTCGGATCCATCGCTCATCTCGTGTCTCTTCGTTCCGTCCGGAAGACCGGTGGGCCGGGCGCCGGCACCTCCCACCTCACCGCCACGGCGGCATCGCCGGATCACCCATGGTGGGTGACCACGGCACCGGGCGACAGGCGTGACCCTGGAGCGGTCAGGTGCTCGCACACCGCCCCCTCACACACCGCCCCTCGGCGGTCCGGAAGCGACCGCTCGATCACGCGAGGAGGAGCCATGACCATGCCGCGTGGTCCGGCATCGCGCACCGGACAGGAACACGAGCCAGACGGGGCGGCCCCCGGTCCGCTGGACGATCCCGCGCAGGCATTGGCGCGGCTCGGCCGTTCATGGACCTGGCTCCTGGCCTCGGCCGTCGCGACCCTGGTACTGGGCGTCCTGGTACTGGTCTGGCCGGAGGTAACCCTGCACATCCTGGCGGTCCTCATCGGCCTGCACCTGCTGGTGACCGGGGCGTTCCGGTTCGTGGACGTCTTCGCTCGGGAGGGGCACGAACGGCTCCCCGGGCTGCTCCTGGCCGTGCTGTACGTCCTCGCCGGGGTGCTGTGCCTGCGGAATCCGCTGCAGACGATCGCCGCGCTCTCACTGATCGTCGGGGTCGTCTGGCTGGTGTCCGGCATCCTCACCCTCTACACGGCGCTTGCCGCCGAGGACCTGCCGCACCGTGGCGTCGTGCTGGGCGTCGCGGTGCTCGGCATCGTAGCGGGGATCGTGGTGCTCGCGCTGCCGGCCGAGTCGGCCCGCGCCCTGACCCGGCTGCTCGGCCTGTGGCTCGTCCTGTTCGGCCTGGGCGAGGCGGTGGTCGCCCTCGCATGGCGGGCCGCGCTCCGAAAGACGTACCCCGCGGGGCCGCGGGCCCCCGCCGAGAGGGACTGACCGCCGCTCCGGCGGACGCGCCAGCGACCGTCACGGGCGGAGCGGCGCACACGGAAAGGAGCATTCATGAACCCGGCCTCGACCCCGGATTCGCCGGAGTCCGGCGGAACCTCGCACCAGAAACACGTCATGACCGCCGAGGAGCGAGCGGAATACGAGCGACTGCGCCGTCACGCGGCGGTGCGCCACCGGCGGCTGCGCCAAGCCGGCTCCTCGGTCCTCCTCCTGCTGGCCTTGCTGCTCGCGCCCCTGGCCGTCGTCGCGGCCTGGGTCCAGGACACGGTCTCCGACACCGACCGGTATGTGGAGACCGTCGCGCCGCTGGCGTCCGAGCCTGCCGTGCAGGAGGTCGTGATCAACCGGCTCACGGACCGCGTGGTGGCCAACGTGGACGTCGCGGCGGTGACGGACTCGCTCGCCAGGGCCCTCCAGGACGCCGGGGCACCACCCCGCGTCGTGGAGGGTGCCGAGGCCCTCGAAGGTCCGCTGCACAACGCGGTCAGGACTGTCGTGGACCGCACGATCACTCGCGTGATCACCAGCGACGCCTTCCAGCAGGTGTGGGAGGGCGCCAACCGGCGGTCACACGCCGCAGTGGTGAACATGCTCACCGGAGAGCGCGAGGGTGCCGTGCGCGCCGAGGGCGACACCATCCAACTGGACGTGGGAGCAGTCGTCGACCAGGTACGGGAGCGGCTCGTCGACGCGGGTTTCGACAAGGCCGCCGCCATCCCGGACACCGACCGGACGATCACGCTGTTCCAGACGGAGGAGCTGGGCAAGGCGCAGGACGCGATGCGGCTGCTGGACATCCTCGGCACCTGGCTGCCCGTCCTGACCGTGGTACTCGCCGCGCTCGCCGTGTGGACCGCTCCGGCGCACCGGGTGATGCTGATGATCACCGCGACGGGTGTCGGCGTGATGATGGTGGTGCTGCTCGTCGCGCTGGCCGTCGTCAGACGGGTCTATCTGGACTCGGTCCCGCCCACGGCGCTGCCCACCGACGCGGGCGCGGCGATCTACGACACGTTCGTCCGCTTCCTGCGCGACAGCACGCGCACCCTGCTGGTCGTGGCAGTGATCACGGCACTGGTCGCCTACCTGTACGGTCCCGGACGCCCCGCCCGCGCCGTCCGCACGGTGACGGACCGGGGAACGACGGCCGCCGGCCGGGGGCTGCGCCGCGCCGGACTGCGCACCGGGGCCACCGGTCGCTGGCTGACAGACCACCGGGCATGGATCACCGGTGGCGTCATCGCGGCGGGAGCGCTGACGCTGGTGCTCTGGAACCACCCCACGGTCGGAGCGGTGGCCCTCGTTCTCGGCATCGCCCTGGCCGTCCTGATCATCCTGGCGATCCTCGCGGCGGCCGCCGGACCGGCCGGCCATGCGGCGGACCAGGCGACGGAACGGGCGGCCCCGTGAGCCATGGTGCTGCTACCGGTCGGCCGCCGCACCCCGCAGCCGTGGGGAGACCGCCCCCTGACCAGGCCGCCGGAGCGCGTCGACCGGGGCTACGGGGCTGGTGCACGCTCACCCGCATCGGGTGAGGCGGCCCGGTCCTTGCCGTGCCCACGCTGAAGACAGCACCTCAACGGCGGCCGGGCGGGCGCCCGGGACGGAGGAGAGACATGAGCGCGCAGACGTACCTGGCGTACGACTATCCCCTGCTGAGCGTCTTCTGGAGCATGCTCCTGTTCTTCCTGTGGATCATGTGGTTCGTCCTGCTCTTCCGCGTCGTCTTCGACATCTTCCGTGACGACGACCTGAGCGGCTGGGCGAAGGCCGGCTGGCTGGTGTTCACCATCCTGCTGCCCTTCCTGGGCGTCTTCGTCTACGTGGTCGCCCGCGGCAAGAACATGGGCCGCCGGGAGGCGGCGCATGCGCGTGGGCAGCAGGAGGAGTTCAACGCCTACATCAGGCAGACCGCGGCCGGCAGGCCGGCCCAGCAGCGTCGACGAGCTCGCCAGGCTGTCCGAGATCCGCTCCCGCGGCGACATCACGGACGAGGAGTTCCGCAGGGCGAAGGACCTGGTCCTGACCGGCCACGGTCCGGCGGAGCCCTCGGGCTCCACCTCCCGTACCTCCCCTCGCTGAGCATCCGGATCACAGGAAACGAGGCGCAAGATGACCGCGGCACACACCCCTCCGGCACACACCGCGAAGCAGGAATGGGCAACCGGCCTGACGGCCTTCGCGGCCGTGATGCTCTTCCTCGTCGGCCTGCTCGACATCTTCCGGGGCATCATGGCCATCGCCGAGGACGACATCTTCGTCACGACGCCCAACTACGTGTTCGCGTTCGACCTGACCGGCTGGGGCTGGATCCACCTCGCTCTGGGCGCGGTCGCCGTGATCGTCAGCTTCGGACTGCTCCGGACCGCGACCTGGGCGCGCGTCGCCGGCGTGGCCATCGCCGGACTCGTCATCATCGCCAACTTCCTCTCCCTGCCGTACTACCCGGTGTGGTCGGTCGTGATGATCGCCATCTCGGGCTTCATCATCTGGGCCCTGTGCGTGGTCCAGCGCGGCAACCTCTTCGACCTGTCCGAGGAGCGCCCGCTGTACGAGGAGCGCCCACCGCACAGGGTGTGAGGCGAGGTGAAGTTCCCCTGCCACCGGCCTTCTTCGCAGGGTGCCTCGGCCTTCGGGCCGGGGGTGAATGCGACTCCTGCGGAGCAGGGCAAGGAACGGGGTTTCGCCCCCCGGGCGAAAGACCGCTCCGACGATCAGCGGCACCAGGCATCTGATAGGTTTTGGGATGGCTCAAGCGATAGCCAAGCTGAGCCATCCGCCCGCGAAGCGGGCACACAGCTTTACCCCCATGTCGCGGCAGGGCCTGCCGGAGGGATGACAGCGGCCAACGGTCGTTCGAGCGTCCGTGAACCTCAACCCACTTGGGTTGGAATCCCCCTTGTTCACGAGGGGGAGGAGGTCAAAGTGAACCGTAGCGAATGGCGGAATCGAGCAGACTTGCGCGACGTTCCCCATGTAGTGCTCTGTGTCCGGCTCTTCCGTCAGGCAGGGCAGGCGCGGTTCGTGCAAGGAGGGTGAACGGCTACGGGCATTCCTTTCGGGCCGCAGCTGACAGTGCCGGGGCTGTCACCGGCGCGCGGTGTGGGTGTCGAAGCGAGCAGGGCGGTGCTACGTCTGGCCCGGCTCCCGCTCGACATGGCCGCGGAGGGCGTGGGACAGCTGACCGGGCTGCTGGGGCGTGCCCTGCACGGGCGGCCGACGGGGCCGGGTGACTCGCTACCCGCCGGTTCGGGGATTCCTGTGCTGTTGGTGCATGGGCTGGCCGACGGGCAGTCGGTCGTCCCGCCGCTGGAGCGTGAGCTGCGCGGCGACGGCGTGGGCCCCTTCCTCCAGGTCGCCTGCAACGCGTTCGGTCCGGACATCCGCACGGCGGCCCGGGCGCTGGGCCAGCAGGTCGAGTCGGTGTGTGGCGGCGGCGCGGGGCGGGTCGCGGTCGTGATCGGGTACAGCCTGGGCGGGCTGATCGCCCGCTACTACGTGCAGCGGCTCGGCGGTGACGCACACGTGCCGCTGCTGATCACGCTGGCGACGCCGCACGGCGGGACCGCCACCGCCCTGCTGGCCCCGGCCCATCCGCTGCTG
Organism: uncultured Actinomycetota bacterium; assembly: GCA_963711935.1. Lineage (GTDB taxonomy): Bacteria > Actinomycetota > Actinomycetes > Streptomycetales > Streptomycetaceae > Streptomyces. Next base: position 341,773 of record CAVQGD010000010.1, on the reverse strand, counting down.
CGCCAGCTGCGGCCGGGAAGCGAGCTGCTGAGCGAACTCGCCGAACCGGCCCCGGACTGCCGCACCCGGTTCGTGGCCTTCTACAGCGACCTGGACGAGGCTGTCATCCCCGCCGCCAGGGGCCGTATCGACCATCCGGACCTCAAGGCCCGCAACGTGCTGGTGCCGGGTGTCGGCCATCTGACGCTGCCCCTTCACCGGCCGGTCATCGACGAGATACGGGCGCTGCTGGCCGCGGCCCAGGTCCTGTTCGCCGTAGGTGCCCCGAACGGCGACTCTCCGCAGCCCGGCAGGCCGGTCGCCGGCGGTACACACGCCGGTTTCCCGTGACAGCGGGAGCGGAACGCAGGACGCTGAAAGAGAGCCGGAAAGACGTCAGCACCTGTGCGGACGGATACCCATGGCCTCTTCACCCAGCCCCGACAGCGAGTCGACGGTGCGCCCGTTCCGTCCCGACGACGAACCGCGGGTACGAGAACTGATCGATACCGAGCGACTGCCGGGCCAGCCACACTGCACCCCGCAAAGGCTGGCCGCCGCGCGGCGCGGCCCTGATCCCCCGGCCGGCTGGGCGGTACCGGCCCGGCCACAGCTCAGCGTCCTGGCCGGTGCCGGGGACCGCCCCCAGGGCATCATCGCGTACCTGTCCTGGGCCGATGTGCACACCGGGCTGATCTGCTGGCTCTACGCCCACGAGGAACCCTCTGCCCTGCGGGCCCTGATCGAGCACGCCCTCGCCGCGCTCGCCCCCTGCCCGCTGATCGAGGCATTCGTCGGCGGTCCGCCAGGTCCGCTGGGCCCGGGCGGCCTGCCCCGCGCCCACCGCGCCGCCACCCATGACGTCCTGCTGCGCAGCGGCTTCACCGGCCGTCGCCAGGGCCGCTATCTGCACTGCGCGCTGCCTGCCGAGCTCCCGCCGGCCCCACCGGTCGCCGACGTCGTCCCCTGTGACTTCCCGCCGGGCCAGCGGCTGATCGTCAGGGAGGCGGCCGAGCCGGTCGCGGAAGCAGTGGTCAGCCCAGGGCCCGACCGCACCGCGACGGTGTACTGGATCGAGACCCGGCCCACTCACCGCCACCGTGGCCTGGGCCATGAGTTGCTCGGCCAGGCCCTGGCCCTGCTGGCCGAGCAAGGTGCCACCGAGGTCGCCCTCGTCGTCGACGACCTTCCCCCCTCCGGCCAGGACAGCCAGGCCGCGCCCCGGCTCTTCGGCTCCTTCGGCTTCACCCTCGTCGACCAGCTGTGGACCTACCAGTGCCGAAACCCCGGGCTCCGCGGTCTGCCGGGTGAACCCGGAGGTGTGCATACGGGCCTTTTGATCACGTGATCACGTCACGATCGTGTCCAGCTGTTCACTCCCCGCGCCAGCCCCCGCACCCCACCCTCGCCCGCGGCTCCTCCCTGGCAGACGTCACCGCCTGCGCGCCATTCACCCGGACGGGCGAGAGCACGGCCCGCCCGGCGGACGTGCGGCCAGTGCGTCTGTCACCGGCCATAACCGCCCGGCCGCCCCTGCCGGACGGCGGCCGGTCACCAGGCAATCTTCAGCCCGGTCCCCCAGCATGGTCCCGTACCACGTTCCGCCCGGTGTCCGCCCGGGCGGACCGTCCCCGTTCCATCCTCGCCAGCTCGACATCCCAGGGAGTACGGCTATGACAGTGATGACGGATGCACTCGTCCCGGCGCTGGAAGACGTCCGGGAGGCCCATGCCGCAGTCATCGACCGGTTCCGCGCCGACATGGCCGTCACCCCCGTCGGCCCGTACCGCCAGACGCTCCAGCGCCATGTCGTCGACACCGAGGACCAGATGGACCGGATCGGCGACCATGTCCGCGAGATCCGCCCGCGGACGCTGCTGCGGGAGACCACCGAGCTGGTCCGCAGCGTCTCCGGCGGCGCGGTCCGCACCGCCAGAGTCCCGCTGGAGATCGGCGCGGTGATCGCCGGCAGTCTCCTGCGCGGGGCTCGTCCGGTCACCGAACGTCAACTGCTGAGAAACACCGAAGGCGAGTACGCGGCCGCTGCCCGGGCCCTGGCGACCTGCCGGGCCGGAGAGAGTATCGCCGCCCTCGCCGATGATCATGAAGCCGTGGACCTGCTCGCCGCGCTGCGCCGCCAGGACGAGCAGCTGCTGCTGAGGCTGGAGAGCAGTGTCGACGATCAGGCCCGGGCCCTGGCCGCCGCAACCGCCAACGGCAGCCGGCCGGCCCACGGCAATGGCGGGCCCGCCGCGGCGGCCGCACAGGCCGTGCGCACCGCGGTCGCCCGGATCCGCGAGGCCACCCGCACCGGCGGGCAGCGGACCGGTCGGGCGGCCACCGGGGCAGCCCGGGAAGCGAGCGTGACGCGGATGGCCGAACACGTGCAGGGCGCCGTCATCCGGGAGGAAGACCTCCCGATCTCCGGCTACGGGCAGATGGCCCCCACCGGCATCACCCGGCGGCTGCGCGATCTCTCCCAGAGCGACCTGACCGTCATCGAGGGCTTCGAACGGGCCCACGCCAACCGGTCCACCGTCCTGAACGCCATCGAGGAGCTGCGCGGCAGGCAGCCCTGGCCGGACTACGACACCATGAGCCCCGGCCAGATCACCACCCGCCTGCGGACCGCTGAGCCCGCCCTGGCCCGGCAGGTGCGGGAGTACGAGGAGCAGCACCGGCGGCGCGAGCAGGTCATCGCCGCCGCCGAGCGGCAGGCGGGCCCCACACCCTGACCGAGGGCCACCGCGGTGCCCCACCGACGCGCCCGGCGGATATCCCCTTGCTTGTGGGGCTACTTGTTGCTTGTGGGGCTACGGGGAGTCGTCCAGCGCGGCCACGGCCTCCTTGGCGGCCTTGATGGCGCCCTTGTTGATCTCGTCCGTACCGGGAGCCTTCTTCGTCTCGAAGTCGCTGCCGTTGTACGTGACGATCACCAGGGCGTTGGAGGCGCGGGCGAGTACCACGCCCTCCCGCGTCTGCTGCTTGGCCTCGGTGGTGAGATTCACGACCGAGTAGGCGGCGTCACCGAGCCCGGGCACCGCCCCTCCGCCGCTTTTCTCCGCGGTCCGGTCCTCGAAGGAGGTCCGGGCCTGGGCATCGGTGCTCTTGATCTCGTACGAGACGTCGAGCCAGCGGTAGTCATACCCCTTGAGCGCGTTCCAGGAGCAGGTACGGCGCACGGACCTGCTGGTCGACTCTATTTCCTGGCCCGCCGTCCTGGCGCCGGGAACCAGGGATTCGACCATTTTCTCCGAGAGGCTGTCGCAGGGCGCGGGCGCCTTCGGGTATGTCTTGGCGGCCTCGGATGTCGAAGGAGGGGGCTCTTCCGAGGCGGCGGCCTTCTGGGCCGGGTCGTGCTTCGCGGCCGGAGCCGCCGCGAACGGACCGGACGTCAGCGCCCAGCCCGCGGAGGCGAGCACGGCGACCGGCAGCAGACGCGCGGTGAGAGCGAGCGGCAGAGGAAGATCACGCACGGTGTGGCTCTCGGTCTCGGGGGAGTCGGTGCGGGGGGCCGCACGGCGGTGGGGGAGGCCAGTGTCACATGACTCTCTGTGGGGCGGAAGTGCCGAGCGGGGCGGAAGTGCCGAGCGGGGCGGAAGTGCCGAGCGGGGCGGAAGTGCCGAGCGGGGCGGAAGTGCCGAGCAGGGCGGAAGCGCCGAGCGGGGCGGAAGTGCCGAGCGGGGCGGAAGTGCCGAGCAGGGCGGAAGCGCCAGGCCGCTCCCCCTGGAAACGGAAAGCGATCCGGCACCCGGAAACGGAAGGAGACCGTCACCCTGCGTATCCCCCCGCGCCCCGGCGCTGTCAGTCCCCCGGCATATCCTGATCCCGTCCCGATTGGCCATCGGCTGACGTTAAGGAGTCCGAAGGTGCCGTCGATGCTCGATGCGGTCGTGGTGGGTGCGGGGCCGAACGGACTGACGGCTGCCGTGGAGCTGGCCCGCCGGGGCTTCTCCGTGGCCGTGTTCGAGGCCCGGGGCACCGTGGGCGGGGGCTGCCGTACCGAAGAGCTCACGCTGCCCGGCTTCCGGCACGACCCGTGTGCGGCCGCGCATCCGCTGGGCATCACCTCACCCGCGTTCCACGCGATGCCGCTGCGGCGGTACGGCCTGGAGTGGCTGCACGCCCCCCTGCCCATGGCGCACCCGTTCCCCGACGGCACGGCCGCGGTGCTGTCCCGGTCGGTGGCCGAGACGGCGGCCTCGTTCGGGCCGCGTGACGCCGGGGCGTACCGCAGGCTGGTCGAGCCGTTCCTGCGCCGGTGGGACACCCTGGTGCGCGACTTCATGTCGCTGCCGCTCACCGCCCTGCCCCGCGACCCCGTCACCCTGGCCCGCTTCGGCCTCGTCGGGCTGCCGCCCGCCACCTGGCTGATGCGCCGTTTTCGCGGCGAGCGCGCCAGGACCTTGTTCTCGGGGCTCGTCGCCCACGTCATGGCCCCCCTCGACGGCCTCGCCACCGGCGCCGTCGGCCTGGTCTTCGCGCTGGCCGCGCACGCCGCCGGCTGGCCCGTCGCCCGCGGTGGCTCCCAGGCCGTCTCGGACGCGCTGGCCGCGTACCTCAAGGACCTCGGCGGCACCGTCCACACCGCCTACGAGGTCAAGCGCCTCGACGACCTGCCGCCCGCGCGCGCGTACGTCTTCGACACCTCCCCGTCCGCCCTGGCCCGGATCGCGGGCTTCGGCCGCTTCTACGAGACGTACCGGTACGGCGCGGGCGTCTTCAAGGTCGACTACGCGCTGGACGGCCCCGTGCCATGGACGGCCGGGCAGGCGCGCGGCGCCGGTACCGTCCAGGTCGCGGCCGGCCAGGCGGAGATCGGCGCCGCTCTGCACGCGGCCTCCCGCACCGACCGCGCACCGGACGTGCCGTTCCTGATCACCGTGCAGCCCAGCGTCGCCGACGCCACCCGCGCCCCCCAGGGCAAGCACGTCTTCTGGGCGTACGCCCATGTGCCGAACGGCTGGAGGGGGGACCTCACGGACGCGATCGAGCGCCAACTGGAGCGCTTCGCCCCGGGATTCCGCGACCGGGTCCTGGCCCGCGCGACCGCCGGCCCGCCCGAACTGGCCGCCCGCAACGCCAACTACGTCGGAGGCGACATCGCCTGCGGTGCCGCTTCCGGCCTCCAGCTCCTGCTCCGCCCCAAGCTTTCCCCGTACCCCTACAGCACCCCGCATCCGGCGGTCTTCCTCTGTTCCTCGGCGACCCCACCGGGCCCCGGCGTGCACGGTATGTCAGGGCACAACGCGGCCAAGGCGGTGTGGCGGCGGCTGCGGGCCCAGGTCACATGACTCGCCCAGGGCCGGGGCCGGGTCCGGGGCCAGCCGAAGCTCTCCAGCAGGTTCTGATGTGGGTCAGTCCCCTGTGGGTCAGTCCCCTTCGGGTGCGTCGCTGATTCCCAGGCGCAGGTGCTCCACGTGGTACACCGCCTGGTCGAGCAGTTCGGCGACATGGTGGTCGTGCAGTGCGTACACCACCGAACGGCCCCGCCGCTCGCCCACGACCAGCCCCAGGTTGCGCAGCAGCCGCAGCTGGTGCGAGCACGCGGACTGCTCCATGCCGACCTCGGCCGCCAACTCCGTCGCGGCCAGCGGCCCTTCGCGCAGCCGCGCCAGGATCAGCAGGCGGGAGGGGGTGGACAGGGCCTGGAGGGTGGTGGCCACCTTCGCGACGTTGTCGGCGTCGAGGCGTACGCGAGGGGTGGTGTCCTGCGCGGCGGTGACGGCTCCATGACCCATGGCCGCCATCTTACCGGCCGCACATGAAAGCATGAACGGGTCTTCATGTGTTCCTGTATGGTGGGGGAGTGTCTGCCACCCTGACTCCGCCCCCCGCCCCCGCCCCGCCCTCGGTCCGGCCGTCCGGCGCACAGGCGCCACCCCGGCGCCGTACCCGCGTCCTCGCTCTGCCCGAGGCCCGGTGGGCCCTCCTCTCGACCGTCGCCTTCCTGCTGGCGTTCCCGCTGGACCTGTCCGGCGTCTCCCCGTGGCTGTACGGCCCGCTGTACGTGATCGCGTACGCGGCCGGCGGCTGGGAACCCGCCCTCGAAGGGCTGCGGGCGCTGCGCGAGAAGACGCTCGACGTCGACCTGCTGATGATCGTCGCGGCGCTCGGCGCGGCAGCGATCGGACAGGTGCTGGACGGCGCGCTGCTGATCGTCATCTTCGCCACCTCCGGCGCGCTGGAGGCCCTGGCCACCGCCCGCACCGCCGACTCCGTACGCGGCCTGCTCGACCTCGCCCCCACGACGGCCACCCGCCTGTCGACCGGCGACAAGGCTGCGGAGGAGCGAGACCGAGGAGACCGTCCCCACCGACCAACTCGCCCTCGGAGACGTCCTGTTGGTCCGCCCCGGCGAACGCATCGGAGCCGACGGGCGCGTCCTGGCCGGCGAGAGCGAGGCCGACCAGGCCACCATCACCGGCGAACCCCTGCCCGTCCCCAAGGCCCCCGGCGACGAGGTCTTCGCGGGCACCCTCAACGGCACCGGCGCCCTGCGCGTCCGCGTCGCACGCGACCCGGCCGACTCGGTGATCGCCCGCATCGTGACCCTCGTCGAGGAGGCGTCCCGCACCAAGGCCCCGACCCAGCTGTTCATCGAGAAGGTCGAACAGCGCTATGCCGTGGGTGTCGTCCTCGCCACGCTCGCCGTCTTCGGTGTCCCGCTCGCCTTCGGCGCGGACCTCACCAGCGCGCTGCTCCGCGCGATGACCTTCATGATCGTCGCCTCGCCGTGCGCGGTGGTGCTGGCGACCATGCCGCCGCTCCTCTCCGCCATCGCCAACGCCGGCCGCCACGGCGTACTGGTCAAGTCGGCTGTGGCGATGGAGCGGCTCGGCGAGATCGACACGGCCGCCCTCGACAAGACGGGCACCCTGACCGAGGGCACCCCGGAGGTCACCGCCGTACGGCCCCTGCCGGACTCCGGGCTCGACGAGGACGCCCTCCTCGCCCTGGCCGCGTCCGCCGAGCACTCCAGCGAACATCCGCTGGCCCGCGCCGTCGTGGCCGCCGCCCGGGCCCGCGGCCTGGACCTCGCCCCCGCACAGGACTTCACGGCCACGCCCGGTCGGGGCGTGCGCGCCACCGTCGAGGGGCGCGTGGTGACCGTCGGGCGCGCGGGGGAGCCGTACGCCGGGGACGCCCCCGGCACCACGGTGCTCGTCGAACGCGACGGCATGCCCGTCGGCACGCTCACCCTCACCGACCGGCTCCGCACCGACGCGGCCGCGGCCGTCGCGGCCCTCACCGACGTCACGGGCACCTCCCCCGTGCTGCTCACCGGCGACAACCGCACCGCCGCCGCCCAGGTGGCCACCGGCACCGGCATCACCGACGTGCGCGCGGACCTGCTGCCCGAGGGCAAGGTCGACGCCGTACGGGAACGCGAACGGGCCGGCCGCAAGGTGCTGTTCGTCGGCGACGGCGTCAACGACGCGCCCGCCCTCGCCGCCGCGCACTGCGGTGTGGCCATGGGGCGCGCCGGGTCCGACCTGGCGCTGGAGACCGCGGACGCCGTCGTCGTGCGCGACGAACTCACGGCGATCGCGGCGGTCGTACGGCTGTCCCGCACGGCCCGCCGGCTGGTCATCCAGAACCTGGTGATCGCCGGGGTCTGCATCGCCGTGCTCGTGGTGTGGGACCTGGCCGGTCATCTGCCGCTGCCGCTCGGGGTGGCGGGGCATGAGGGGTCGACTGTGGTGGTGGGGCTGAACGGACTGCGGTTGTTGCGGGATTCCGCGTGGCGGGGGCCGGGGGCGCCCAAGGGGGAGGGGGAGTAGACCGTCCGGCGTCTGCGGGCGGTGGGTGACCGTGCCACGCGCCGGAGCCGCGTGGCACGGTCACCCACCGCGGGCACAGGAGGCCGGGCTGCCGTCGACACCGGCCGCACTCGTGACTCCGCTCCCCCACCTAAAGGAGGGGGGCTTCCAACCCTAGGGTTGCGGTCCAGCCCGAACCGACCCCTTGCGGGGCACGAAGAACATACCAGATCAAGGAAGCGATTCCCCCACCGGCTTCAAGCCGGTGGTCCCCTCGCTAGAACCTGATGGCACACGCCGCGGCCTGGCGGTTCTGGCGGGAGCACGCCGTCCCGTACCAGGGGGCGACCGACAACCTGGGGGCGAGCGACAGTCGCCCGGTAAACTTTCTTCCGTCCCACCGGCTGAGGACGTCCCAGGGAACCCAGATGAAGCACCACACGGTCACCGACAGTCCGTACGGCCCCCTCACCCTCGTCGCCACCGACGGCGTCCTGTCCGGCCTCTACATGGCCGACCATCGTCACCGGCCACCGGAGGAGACCTTCGGCGACCGGGACGACGCGCACTTCAAAGAGGCAGAGGAGCAGCTCCAGGCCTACTTCGAGGGAGAGCTGAAGGAGTTCACCCTCCCCTTCCACCTCGACGGAACACCGTTCCAGCGCACGGTCTGGGAACAACTCCTCCGCATCCCGTACGGCGAAACCCGCTCCTACGGCGAACTCGCCGACGCCCTCGGCAACCCGAAGGCCTCACGCGCGGTGGGCCTCGCCAACGGCCGCAACCCCCTCAGCATCATCGTCCCCTGCCACCGCGTCATCGGCGCCGACGGCAGCCTCACCGGCTACGGAGGCGGCCTGAGCCGCAAGCAGCGGCTGCTCGACTTCGAGCGGGGAACGGCGCTTTTCTAGGTCCTGTGCCGGACTTTCCAGGGCCTGTGCCGGAGGGCCGGCTCCGCCAACCGCACCGTCCGCTCCGCCAGTTCGCTGATCCGTACCCCGTCGAAGCCGAACACCGCGCTGCGGACCGTGTCCTCCAGGGGGTCCTTCCACTGTGAGGGGATCGCCTCGGCGCCGCACAGGACACCGGCCACCGAGCCCGCGGTCGCGCCGTTCGAGTCGGTGTCGAGGCCGCCGCGGACGGTGAGGGTGATCGTGCGGGTGAAGTCGCCGTCGCCGTAGAGGAGGCCGGCGGCGAGGACGGCGGCGTTGGGGATCGTGTGGATCCAGCCGGGTCCGGCGGTCTCCTCGGACAGTGTGGCCAGGGTTTCTTCCCAGCTCAGCCCGGTCTCGTGGAGCGAGCGGACGCGACGTACGGTACGGGCCAGGCGGCTGCTCGCCGGGATCACCGTGAGCGCGGTGTCGACTGCCGAGCGCACGGTCGGCGCGGTGAACGCCGCCGAGATCAGCGCCGCCGCCCACATCGCGCCGTACACGCCGTTGCCGGTGTGGGACAGGACCGCGTCGCGGCGGGCGAGTGAGGCCGCGCGGCGGGGCACGCCGGGGCAGGTCCAGCCGTAGATGTCGGCGCGGATCAGGGCGCCGATCCACTCCTGGTACGGGTTGTCGTACGTGGCGGTGAGCGGGGGCTTGAGACCGTTCGCGAGATTGCGGTACGCGGCGCGCTCCGCCGTGAACGTCTGGAGGTACGGCAGCCGCAGCAGCCACAGGTTGCCGACCTGCTCGGTACTGAAGCCGAAGCCGTACGTCTCCAGCAGGTGGAGGCCGAGGATCGCGTAGTCCACGTCGTCGTCGCGGCAGCTGCCGTGGATGGAGCCACGTACGCACTGGCGCCACTCCGGGCGCAGGTCGAGGCCGTCGCGTTCGTTCGTGGGCCCGGGGAGATAGTCGGTGAGCGGCAGTGCCGCTGCCTGCCGCAGGTAGCGGTCGATGCGGTCCCGCGTCCAGTGGTCGCCCTGCTCGACCGGTTTGCCGAGCATGTTGCCCGCGATCCGGCCCAGCCAGCCCCCGAGGACGCGGTCGGCGAGTTCGGTGCCCACAGGGGTCATACGTCCGGTTTACCGAATCCGGCGCGGTTGCGCCCGGCCGGTCTCCGCGCCGCTCCCTGCCACTCCCCTCCCTCCCCTTTCTTCCCCTTCCCTCCCCGTAACTCCCTTTTGCTCATTTTTTGCTGTGGTTCGCCGTTTTTCGCCATGTTTCGCCGCGTCAACATCCGTCCGCGGAGGCGTCAACCTTCGTCCGCGTCCGCAGCCCCATGAGATGTTCGTCTGGTTTACTGCCGGGCGTCCGTTTGGTGCGGGACGCGGACGGTCCGACCCTGTGTCGCTCCTGGGTCGGCTCTGTGCGTCCAGCTGCCTGTTCAGCTCGTCCGTCCAACCTGTGTCAGGAGTGTCATGACCCCAATGAGCCGTAGCCGTACGATCCTGCTGGCGGCCTTGTCCCTCGCCGCCCTGTCCGCCGCGGCCCCCGCCCACGCGGCGCCCTCGGAGCCCCTCGTCCAGCCCGGCGACGTCAATGTCCTCACCGGGGACTTCGACATCCTGGAGGACGTGCAGGAGCACATGAGCATGGCGCGCGGCGACGGCAACATGACGACGCACCAGCTGTACGACCACAGCGGCGCCACCCCTCAGGAGTGACAGCGCGGCCGGGACCTCCGCCCAGCACAGACCAGCCCGGACCAGCGCAGCCCCAGCCCCGAGCAGCCCATGCGAAGAGGGCCCGAACCAGAAGATTCGGGCCCTCTTCGCGAACGTACGCGCGGGGGGGACTATCCGGAATGCACCCGGGACACACCCAAGACGCACCCGGACCGTACGCCGGACGGCTGGCTACGGCAGCTGCGCTGCCCGCGCCTCGCGCCGGTTGTCGCGGAAGTTGTTCACCCGGCGGGCCGTGGCGAACAGCGGAATCACCGCGCCCATGACCAGCTGCAGCGCGCAGCCCGTCTGGAGCAGCAGCTGACCGCCGGGGGCGTCGAAGGCCCAGGCCGCCAGCAGCCCCATGCTGGCACGATCCAGCGAGAGCATCGCCACCGCGAGACGGCCCCGCGGCTTCGGGTACTCGACGCGGCTCACCATCAGCCAGGCCGTACCCGATGATCGCCAGCAGCGTCGGCACGAAGGGCAGCTCCAGCAGCACGATCGAGACGACCGTCAGCGCGCCGAACGGGCTCGGCATGCCCTGGAACATGCCGTCCGTCATCGTCACGCAGGAGAATCTCGCGAGCCGCAGCACCACCGCCAGCAGCACCACGATCGCGCCCACCGCCGACACCCGCTGGTGCGCGTCGTCCGCGACCATGCCGTAGACCAGCACGAAGTACGCCGGCGCGAGGCCGAAGCTGATCAGGTCGGAGAGGTTGTCCAGCTCCGCGCCCATGGCGGAGCTGCGCAGCTTGCGCGCCACCAGGCCGTCGAACAGGTCGAAGACCGCCGCGCACAGCATCAGGATCACGGCCGTGGCCGCGCTGTGGCGGGCCATGCCCGCCTCCTGGCTGCCCGTGAGGTGCGGGATCAGGATGCCGGTGGTGGTGAAGTACACCGCCATGAAGCCGCAGGTGGCGTTGCCGAGGGTGAGAGTGTCCGCTATCGACAGGCGCAGTCGACAGCGGCATCTCCTCCTCGTCGTCGTCCTCGTCGCGCCTCCGGCACCCAGCCGGCCTGGGTGTCGGGATCAATCACGGTCAATGCGAGTCACCCCCGCCGTGGTCTTCTGACCGACCTCGACCGCGACCTCGACACCCTCGGGGAGGTAGATGTCGACGCGCGAGCCGAAGCGGATCAGCCCGATGCGCTCGCCCTGCTCGACCTTGGTGCCCTGCGGGACGTACGGGACGATGCGGCGAGCGACCGCGCCGGCGATCTGGACCATCTCGATGTCGCCGAGCTCGGTGTCGAAGTGCCAGACGACGCGCTCGTTGTTCTCGCTCTCCTTGTTGAACGCCGGAACGAACCCGCCGGGGATGTGCTCCACGGACGTCACCGTGCCGGAGAGCGGCGCGCGGTTGACGTGGACGTTCAGCGGGCTCATGAAGATCGCGACGCGGGTGCGGCCGTCCTTCCACGGCATGATGCTCTGCACCACACCGTCGGCGGGCGAGATGACCCGGCCCTGGGCGATCTCGCGCTCGGGGTCGCGGAAGAACCACAGCATGCCCGCCGCGAGCGCGGTGGCGGGCACGGCCACGGCCTTGGCGGCGCCGGAGCGGCGCGCGCGGAGCAGGCTGAGGGCTGCGGTGGCGACGGTCGGGAGAAGCCACGGCGATGCTCCGCGCGCGAGGCGTACGCCGACCAGGCTGTCGCGTGGTGCAGAGGTTTGGCTGTGGGGCATGGATGACCTTCGTAGCGGATGATGCCGCGCAGTGACAGGGGGACGGCGGCTTTCCCGGGATGCTACCGGTTGCGGGCCACAACTGGGCAAGCCAGGAAGCCGAGTCGGCGGCCGAAGACCGCTGACGGGGTGTGATCTTCTCCTCGAAGAAAACACCCCGAAACGGGACATTCAGCCCTGGAATCGATACTCCTCGAGCAGCCGGCGGCCGATGATCATTTTCTGGATCTCGGCGGTACCTTCACCGATCAGCAGCATCGGTGCCTCGCGGTAGAGGCGCTCGATCTCGTACTCCTTGGAGAAGCCGTAGCCGCCGTGGATCCGGAAAGCGTCCTCCACGACCTCCTTGCAGTACTCGGAGGCGAGATACTTCGCCATCCCTGCTTCGAGGTCGTTTCGTTCGCCCGGAGTCCTTTTTGCGTGCCGCATTCACCATCATCGCATGAGCGGCCTCGACCTTGGTAGCCATCTCGGCCAGCTTGAACTGAATGGCCTGGTGCTGGGCGATCGGCTTGCCGAAGGTGTGCCGCTGCTGGGCGTAGGCGACGCCCAGCTCGAACGCACGCTGCGCGACGCCGCAGCCACGCGCCGCCACGTTGACGCGGCCGACCTCGACGCCGTCCATCATCTGGTAGAAACCCCGGCCGGTGACTGCCGCCGAGCACCCGATCGGCCGGAATGCGCAGGTCCGTCCATGATGAGCTCGGTCGTGTCGACGCCCTTGTAGCCCATCTTGTCGATCTTCCCGGGGATGGTGAGGCCGGGCCGGACCTCGCCGAAGCCGGGCTCCTTCTCGACGAGGAAGGTCGTCATCGACTTGTGCGGGCGCCGTGCCCTCGGGGTGTCCTTCGTCACTCCGGCACAGCACGGCGACCAGCGTTGACGTACCGCCGTTCGTCAGCCACATCTTCTGGCCGTTCAGGACGTACTCGTCGCCGTCCTTGACCGCCCTTGGACGTGATGGCCGACACGTCCGAGCCGAGCCCCGGCTCCGACATCGAGAACGCGCCCCGGACCTCGCCCGCGCGCCATCCTCGGCAGGAAGTGGTCCTTCTGCTCCTGCGTGCCGTGCTGCTTGAGCATGTACGCCACGATGAAGTGGGTGTTGATGATGCCGGAGACGCTCATCCAGCCGCGGGCGATCTCCTCCACGCACAGCGCGTAGGTGAGGAGCGACTCGCCCAGGCCGCCGTACTCCTCGGGGATCATCAGGCCGAACAGGCCCGAGTTCCTTGAGGCCTTCGACGATCTCCGTGCGGGTACTCGTCGCGGTGCTCCAGCTCGGTCGCGACCGGGAGGATCTCCTTGTCGACGAAGTCCCGGACGGTGGACAGGATCTCCTGCTGGATCGTCGGTCAGACCGTCGGTCTGGGCGAGTCGGCCCATGGCTACTTCTCCCTTCGGCTGCCGGGTTCGCGCAGCTCGGGGCGGCCCGGCTGCTCGCCGCCGCGCTCCTTGATGTACGTCTCGGTGGGCACCATCACCTTGCGGCGGAAGACGCAGACCAGCGTGCCGTCCTGCTTGTAGCCCTTGGTCTCGACGTGCACGATGCCGCGGTCGTTCTTCGACTTGGACGGGCGTCTTGTCGAGCACGGTCGTCTCGCCGTAGAGCGTGTCGCCGTGGAAGGTCGGCGCCACGTGCTTGAGCGACTCGATCTCCAGGTTGGCGATGGCCTTGCCGGAGACGTCCGGCACGGACATGCCCAGCAGCAGCGAGTAGATGTAGTTGCCCACGACGACGTTCTTGCCGAAGTCGGTCGTGCTTCTCCGCGTAGTTGGCTGTCCATGTGGAGCGGGTGGTGGTTCATGGTGAGCAGACAGAAGAGGTGGTCGTCGTACTCGGTGACCGTCTTGCCCGGGCCAGTGCTTGTAGACGGCCCCGACCGTCGAACTCCTCGTAGGTGCGGCCGAACTGCATGGCGCTCACGCCTCCGGGGTCTCGAACTTGGTCGTGCGCGGCATGCCCGGCGGCCCGGCCCTTGCCCGCGATGACCAGCGCCATCTTGCGGCTGGCCTCGTCGATCATCTCGTCGCCGAGCATCGCCGAGCCCTTCTTGCCGCCCGCCTCGGACGTGTAGTAGTCGTACGCGTCCAGGATCAGCTCGGCGTGGTCGTAGTCCTCCTGGGAGGGCGAGAAGATCTCGTTGGACGCCTCGACCTGGCCCGGGTGCAGCACCCACTTGCCGTCGAAGCCGAGGGCGGCGGCGCGGCCGGCGACCTCGCGGTAGCCGTCGACGTTGCGGATCTGCAGGTAGGGGCCGTCGATCGCCTGGAGGTCGTGGCGCGGGCGGCCATCAGGATCCGCATCAGGATGTAGTGGTAGGCGTCCGCCGGGTAGCCGGGCGGCTGCTCGCCCACGACCAGCGACTTCATGTTGATCGACGCCATGAAGTCGGCCGGGCCGAAGATGATCGTCTCGATGCGCGGGGAGGCCGGCGGCGATCTCGTCGACGTTGCACCAGGCCCTTGGCGTTCTCGATCTGCGCCTCGATGCCGATCCGGCCGACCTCGAAGCCCATCGTCTTCTCGATCTGGGTGAGCAGCAGGTCCAGCGCCACGACCTGCTGGGCGTCCTGCACCTTCGGCAGCATGATGCAGTCCAGGTTCTGGCCCGCGCCCTCGACGACCGTGACGACGTCGCGGTACGTCCACTCCGTCGTCCAGTCGTTGACGCGCACGACCCGGGTCTTGCCCGTCCAGTCGCCCTCGTTGAGGAACTTCACGATGGTGTGCCGGGCGCCTCGGGCTTGGCGAGCGGCGCGCAGGCGTCCTCCAGGTCGAGGAAGACCTGGTCGGCGGGGAGGCCCTGGGCCTTCTCCAGGAAGCGCGGGATTGCTTCCCGGCACGGCGAGGCAGGAGCGCCGCGGACGCAGCCGGTTGACGGGGCGCTGTCATGCGGGGCTGTCATGCGGGGACCTCCAGGGGGTCGAGCTTGTTCGCTGTGCGGATCTCGTCGACGATACGGCCGATGATCTCCGGTGATGCCGAAGTCCTTCGGGGTGAAGACCGCGGCCACCCCGGCGGCCTTGCAGCTGCCTCGGCGTCCGCGGCCGGGATGATGCCGCCGACGATCACCGGGATGTCGGCGCGCACCGGCCTCGCGCAGCCGTGTCAGCACGTCCGGGCACCAGCTCGGCGTGCGAGCCGGACAGGATGGACAGGCCGACGCGTGCACGTCCTCGGCGACGGCCGCGACGACGATCTGCTCGGGCGTGAGCCGGATGCCCTGGTAGACCACCTCGAAGCCCGGCGTCGCGGGCCCGTACGGCGATCTGCTCGGCGCCGTTGGAGTGCCCGTCCAGGCCCGGCTTGCCCACCAGCAAGCCGCAGCTTGCCGACGCCCAGTTCGTCGGCCGTCCGCTCCACCTCGCGGCGGACGTCGGCGAGCGGCGGAGCCCTCCTCGGCGGTGACCGCGACGGGCGCGCGACGAGACGCCGGTCGGCGCGCGGAACTCGCCGAACACCTCCCGCAGCGCCCCGGCCCACTCGCCGGTGGTGACACCCGCGCGGGCGCACTCCAGGGTGGCCTCCATCAGGTTGGCTCGGTGCCCGCCGCCGCCTCCTTCAGCCGCTCCAGCGCCTTGCCGCGGCGCGCGTGGCCGTACGGCGGCTGGTCGCGGGTCTCGCGCCAGCGGTCGCAGCGCCGCGACGACCCGCGCCTCGACGGCCGGGTCGACCGTCTGGATCGCCGTGTCCAGGTCGGCGGTGAGCGGGTTCGGCTCGGTCGACTCGAAGCTGTTGACGCCGACGATCTTCTCCTCGCCGGACTCGATCCGGGCCCGGCGCTCGGCGTGCGAGGCGACCAGCTGCGACTTGAGGTAGCCGGACTCGACGGCGGCCATCGCGCCGCCCATCTCCTGGATCCGGTCGATCTCGGCGAGCGACTCCTCGACCAGCTCGGTCGACCTTCGCCTCGATGACGTGCGAGCCCGCGAAGATGTCCTCGTACTCCAGCAGGTCGCTCTCGTGCGCGAGCACCTGCTGGATGCGCAGCGACCACTGCTGGTCCCAGGGCCGGGGCAGGCCCAGCGCCTCGTTCCAGGCGGGCAGCTGCACGGCGCGGGCGCGGGCGTCCTTGGAGAGGGTGACGGCCAGCATCTCCAGCACGATCCGCTGGACGTTGTTCTCCGGCTGCGCCTCGGTCAGCCCGAGGGAGTTGACCTGGACGCCGTAGCGGAAGCGGCGCTGCTTGGGGTTCTCGATGCCGTACCGCTCGCGCGTGATCTGGTCCCAGATGCGGCCGAACGCCCGCATCTTGCACATCTCCTCGACGAAGCGGACGCCCGCGTTCACGAAGAAGGAGATACGGCGCGACGACGTCGCCCATGCGCTCCTGCGGCACCTGGCCCGAGTCGCGTACGGCGTCGAGCACGGCGATCGCCGTGCGACATCGCGTACGCGATCTCCTGGACCGGCGTGGCGCCCGCCTCCTGGAGGTGGTAGCTGCAGATGTTGATCGGGTTCCACTTGGGGATGTGGGCGACCGTGTACGCGATCATGTCCGTCGTCAGGCGCAGCGAGGGACCCGGCGGGAAGACGTGCGTCCCGCGCGACAGGTACTCCTTGACGATGTCGTTCTGCGTCGTCCCCTGGAGCTTGGTGATGTCCGCGCCCTGCTCCTCCGCGACGACCTGGTAGAGCGCCAGCAGCCACATGGCGGTGGCGTTGATGGTCATCGAGGTGTTCATCTGCTCCAGGGGGATGTCCTGGAACAGCCGCCGCATGTCACCGAGGTGCGAGACCGGCACCCCGACCCGGCCGACCTCGCCGCGGGCGAGGATGTGGTCGGGGTCGTAGCCGGTCTGCGTCGGCAGGTCGAACGCGACCGACAGGCCGGTCTGGCCCTTGGCGAGGTTGCGCCGGTACAGCTCGTTGGACGCCTCGGCCGTGGAGTGACCGGCGTAGGTCCGCATGAGCCACGGCCGGTCCTTCTCTGGCGCTCTGCGGGCTCACGCTCAGCTGTCTTGCCGCTCTGGTCGCCTCAGATGTTCCGGAAGCGGTTGATGGCGTCGAGGTGCTGGGCGCGCTTCTCCGCGTCGCGCACGCCCAGGCCCTCCTCGGGGGCCAGGCACAGGACGCCGACCTTGCCCTGGTGGAGGTTGCGGTGCACGTCGTACGCGGCCTGGCCGGTCTCCTCCAGGGAGTAGACCTTCGACAGCGTCGGGTGGATCTTGCCCTTGGCGATGAGCCGGTTGGCCTCCCAGGCCTCGCGGTAGTTGGCGAAGTGCGAGCCGATGATCCGCTTCAGGGACATCCACAGGTAGCGGTTGTCGTACTCGTGGTTGTAGCCCGAGGTCGAGGCGCAGGTGACGATGGTGCCGCCCTTGCGGGTGACGTAGACGCTAGGCGCCGAAGGTCTCGCGGCCGGGGTGCTCGAAGACGATGTCGACGTCCTCGCCGCCGGTCAGCTCGCGGATGCGCTTGCCGAAGCGCTTCCACTCCTTCGGGTCCTGGTTGTGCTCGTCCTTCCAGAACTTGTAGTCCTCGGCGTTGCGGTCGATGATCGCCTCGGCGCCCATCGCGCGGCAGATCTCCGCCTTCTGCGGCGCTGGAGACGACGCAGATCGGGTTGGCGCCGCCGGCCAGCGCGAACTGGGTGGCGTACGAGCCGAGTCCGCCGCTCGCGCCCCAGATCAGGACGTTGTCGCCCTGCTTCATGCCGGCGCCGTTGCGGGAGACCAGCTGCCGGTACGCGGTGGAGTTGACCAGGCCCGGGGCGGCGGCCTCCTCCCAGCTGAGGTGGTCCGGCTTGGGCATCAGCTGGTTGGACTTGACGAGGGCGATCTCGGCGAGACCGCCGAAGTTGGTCTCGAAGCCCCAGATGCGCTGCTCGGGGTCGAGCATCGTGTCGTTGTGGCCGTCGGAGGACTCCAGCTCGACGGACAGGCAGTGCGCGACGACCTCGTCGCCGGGCTTCCAGGCGTTGACGCCGGGGCCGGTGCGCAGCACGACGCCCGCGAGGTCGGAGCCGATGATGTGGTACGGCAGGTCGTGGCGCTTGGTCGAGCTCGGCAGAGCTTGCCGTAGCGCTCCAGGAAGCCGAAGGTCGGACAGCGGCTCGAAGATCGAGGTCCACACCGAGTTGTAGTTGACCGAGGAGGCCATGACGGCCACCAGGGCCTCGCCCGGGCCCAGCTCGGGCACCGGCACCTCGTCCAGGTGCAGCGACTTGCGCGGGTCCTTCTCGCGGGTGGTGAGGCCCGCGAACATCTCGGTCTCGTCCTTGTGCACGGTGATCGCGCGGTACGACTCGGGGAGCGGCAGCGCGGCGAAGTCGGCGGGCGTGGTGTCTGACGCGAGGATCGCGTCCAGGATCTCCTTCACGGTGGTGCCTCCGGCGACGAGCGTCCTGAGAGGAGACGCTGCTGAGGGTTACGTCGGGTGCTGCTGCGGGTGAGGCAGTGTGCCGTCGGTTCGGCGGGGGTGGTGCTGTCGGCAGCGCTGGTGGCGCGGGGTGCCTGTGACGCAGGCGTCCGGGCGCGCACGCCCGAGGGCTTGCGGGGACAGCCGCGTACGAGGATCTCTGCACGCCGGCCGCCCGGACACCATCAAGGTATGGCACGGCGTGTCAGCGCGGCAAGGCACTGGGTGCCAGAAATTTCCCTCAGATGAAATCTTGACGTAACAAATGAGCGATGATCGATCAAGGTTGCCGCTGAGGGGGCTGAGTGGCGCTGAGCGGGCCGACTCCCGGAACTCGCGCGCGGGCCGAGTGGTGCGTGGAGGTGCGGCCGGACGGTGCGAGGTCCTGGCGGCTATGCCCGTTCCCGCAGGGCCTGCTCGATCGTGCTGCATGACCTCGTCGAGCGGTGCGTCCGTCCGGGCCACCGTCACCAGCACCTCGCCCTGCGGCGGCGGCCGACGCCGCGGTGGCCGGCCGGGCCGCGGACTCGCGGCCGGCGCCGATGCCCGTGCCGAACGTCTTGCGGACGATCGCGAAGGCGTGGTCCAGCTGCGCCTCCACGTCGCCCTCGCGCCGCCGGCCCGCAGCCAGCGCCGCAGCACGTGGTTGTGCGCGGTGACCACCGCGGATGCGGCGACCTCCGCGAGCAGCGGGTCGTCGTTGCGCGTCGTCGTCGTGCGCGTGCTCGTCGAAGTGGCCCAGCAGATAGCGGGTGAACAGCCGCTCGTAGCGGGCGACCGAGGCGATCTCCGCCTCGCGCAGGGTGGGGACCTCGCGGGTCAGCCGGTAGCGCTGCACGGAGACCTCCGGCGGGCCGCGTACATCCTCATGACTTCCTTGATGCCGCGGCACACGGTGTCGAGCGGGTGCTCGTGCGCGGGTGCCGCGTTGAGCACCGCCTCGGCGCGCACCAGGGTGTCGTCGTGGTCGGGGAAGATCGCCTCTTCCTTGGACCGGAAGTGACGGAAGAAGGTGCGGCGGGCGACTCCGGCCGCCGCCGCGATCTCGTCGACGGTGGTCGCCTCGTACCCCTTGGTCGCGAACAGTTCCATGGCCGCGGCCGCCAGTTCCCGGCGCATCTTGAGCCGTTGGGCGGCGGCGCGACCGCCCGCGGCGCTTTCCGGAGTGCCGGGCGCGGCTGGTGTACGTGAGGACCTGGCGGGCTGGGACATGATCCGAACGTACTGCATCCCCGCAGGATGAGGCGCGGATCCGCCGAGCCCGCCGCGCCCCGCCGCCGTCTCCACCGCCGTTTCCGGAGCCGTTTCCGGAGCCGTCCCCGGACCGGCCGCCGGGCAGCTCAGCGCTGGGCATGTTCGCGGAAGCCGCGGCCGGTCTTGCGGCCGAGGCAGCCCGCGGCCACCAGGTGCTCCAGCAGCGGTGCCGGAGCCAGGCCCGGGTCGCGGAACTCGCGGTGCAGGACCGTTCGATGGCCAGCGAGACGTCCAGGCCCACCACGTCCAGCAGTTCGAACGGACCCATCGGGTAGCCGCCGCCCAGCTTCATGGCCGTGTCGATCTCGTCGAGCGACGCGTAGTGCTCCTGGACCATCTTGATCGCGTTGTTGAGGTACGGGAACAGCAGCGCGTTCACGATGAAGCCGGCCCGGTCGCCGCAGTCCACCGGGTGCTTGCGGACCGTGGTGCACAACTCGCGGACCGTGGCGTGCACCTCGTCCGCGGTCAGGACCGTGCGGACCACCTCGACCAGCTTCATCGCCGGGGCCGGGTTGAAGAAGTGCATGCCGATGACGTCCTGCGGCCGTGAGGTGGCGCGGGCGCAGGCCACGACCGGCAGTGAGGAGGTCGTGGTGGCGAGGATCGCGCCCGGCTTGCAGACCTTGTCGAAGGTCGCGAACAGCTGCCGCTTGACGTCCAGGTCCTCGGCGACGGCCTCCAGAGCGAGGTCGATGTCCGCGAACGCGTCGTACGAGCCCGCCGGGGTGATCCGGTCCAGCGTCTCGGCCGCCGCCTCGGCCGTCATCCGGCCCTTGTCGACAGAGCGCGAAAGCGACTTGCCGATACGGGCCTTGGCAGCCTGCGCCTTCTCCTCGCTGCGCGCGGCGAGCACGACGTCGTACCCGGCCTTCGCGAACACCTCGGCGATCCCGGACGCCATGGTCCCGGAGCCCGCGACACCGAGGGAGCGGACGGTGCGGAGGGTGCGGCCGGCGGTCCGTGGGTGCGCCGGACGGGGGCGTCGGTGCGTCCCGCACGACGGTCGCGCTGCCGGGTGCCTCGTACGTGTAGAAGCCGCGCCCCGACTTACGGCCCGTCAGGCCCGCCTCGCTGAGCTGCTTGAGGAGGGGCGCGGGCGCGTGCAGCCGGTCGCGCGTGGCGGCGTACATCGCGTCCAGGACCGTACGCGCCGTATCGATGCCGATCAGGTCGAGCAGCGCGAGCGGGCCCATCGGCAGACCGCAGCCGAGCCGCATCGCCGCGTCGATGTCCTCGCGGGAGGCGTACTTGGACTCGTACATCGCGGCGGCCTGGTTGAGGTAGCCGAAGAGGAGCCCGTCGGCGACGAAGCCCGGCCGGTCGCCCACCGCCACAGGCTCCTTGCCCAGCTCGATCGCCAGGTCCGTGACCGCGGCGATGGCCTGGGGCGAGGTCAGCACGGACGAGACGACCTCGACGAGTTTCATCGCGGGCGCCGGGTTGAAGAAGTGCAGGCCGAGCACGCGCTCGGGGCGGGCGGAGTCGGCGGCCAGGCGCGTCACCGAGAGCGCGTTGGTGCCGGTGGCGAGCACGGTCTCCGGGCGTACGAGGGCGTCCAGTTCGCGGAAGACCTGCTGCTTGACCTCGTACGACTCCGGGGTCACCTCGATGACCAGGTCGGCGTCGGCCGCGGCCTGGAGATCGGTGAAGGTGCGGAAGCGGGCGAGGGCGTCCTCGCGCTCCTGCTCGGTGATCCGGCCGCGCTCCACGGCACGGGCGGTCGACGACTCCAGGGCGGCGACGGCCTGCGCGGCCTGCGCCTCGCTGATGTCGATGCCGATGACCTCGCGGCCGGCGCGGGCCAGGACTTCGGCTATGCCGGTGCCCATGGTGCCAAGGCCGACGACGGCGATGGTCCTGAGCGGGGACGGAGAGGACAGCGGGGACGGAGAGGACAGGGAGGACACAGAGGTGCCGGACAGGGGAGTGGCCATCGCGGGCTCCAGGAATGAGGGTGACGACGGGGAGTGCGCCCCGGGTGTGCCGGGAAGGCGCCCCGGATGCGAAGGAGGGCGGGTGTTACCGGGCTGCGAGTGCACACGCCCGGCGCCGTCGCCGCAGGCGTCCATGCACCCGGCGCACCCGGCGACGGTGATGACCGACCGGCCCTGTCCCGGAGCCAAGCCGTACTGAGATACGAGGTACCGAACCGACTTCCCCACTGCCTTGAGAGCGACTGCCTTGAGAGCGGGGTACCTCCCGCGTGGCGGCTGCGTCACCAGGCCACCACAAGGAGGTGCACGAGCGGGTAGCTCGCTCGTATGAGGTTAACTCGTGGGTAATGAGCGCGCCAGCCCCTGTGTCAGCCCCTGTATGGGTGAGGTACGTCCCCGCCGGCCGGGACGCCCGTAGGCTCGGCGCCATGGACGAAGAGTCACGCTCACTCATGGAGCGCCTACGGCAGGAGTCCCAGGAGTCCCAGGAGTCTGGGGCGTCGGCGGCGTACGAGCGGCTCATGGCGAGCACCGACCTCGATGAACTGGCCGACGTGCTCACCGCTCCCGGGCAGCCGCTGTGGGCGCGGGAGCTGGCCGCCTTCCGGCTCGGCCTCGCCGGGGACCGGCGGGCCTTCGAGGCGCTCGTCCTGCTGCTCAACCACCGTGATCCGCCGCGCTGCGCCTGTGCCGCGTACGCCCTGGCCCGGCTCGGTGATCCGCGCACCGCCCGCGCGGCGGCCTCGCTCGCCACCAACGAACTCCGCGTCGCCTACGCCCTGCATCCCGTCCGGCTCCTGGAGGCGCTGCGCGCCCCCGAGGCCGTGCCCGCGCTGATCACCACCCTGGAGCGGCGGCTCCGGCCGCACGATCCGTACCACCGGGTCGCGCTCGCCTGCGTGGAGGGCCTGGGCACGCTGGGCGACGCGCGAGCCCGGCCTGTGCTGAACGAGGCTCTCGCGCACCCGGCCCTCGCGAAGGCGGCGGCCGGTGCGCTGAAGCGACTGCCCCGCGAGCAGGCCTCAGGAACCGTGCGCGGGGGAACAGCGAGCGGGGGCGAAGTCGAGTACCCCTAGGGACTACGGGTCTGACCACGCCCCCGACGGGACCGTGCGGGACCTCAGCCGCGGAAGCCGAGCAGCCCGTGCAGCGTCGCGCCCCGTGAGGACGAGGACGCCTCCTTCGCGGTCAGCGGCTTGGGATCGGGCAGCCGCTCGCACGTGGCGTCGGCCTCGCCGTTGCCGCGCGGCACCGTGCCGTCGGTCAGGTAGGCCTCCAGGTGCTTGTCCAGGCAGGAGTTCCCGCTCAGCGTGATGCCGTGGTTGCCGCCGCCTTCCTCCACGACCAGGCTGGAACCGCGCAGCAGGTGATGGACGGCGACGCCGCCCTGGTACGGAGTGGCCGCGTCGTCCGTCGCCTGGAAGAGCAGCGCCGGCGGCATCGCGTCGTTGGAGACGTCCACGGGCCGCTGCGATGCCGTCGGCCAGAACGCGCACGGCGCGTTGTACCAGGCGTTGTTCCAGGTCATGAACGGTGCCTTCGCGTGTGCGGCCCAGTTGTCCTTGCGCCACTGGCGCCAGTCGCGTGGCCAGGCCGCGTCACCGCACTGGACGGCGGTGTAGACGCTGTAGCTGTTGTCGCCCGCGGCGTCGACGGCGCCGAAGTCCTCGTACGCGTCGACCAGCGGGGCGTTGTCCTTTTTGTTGACGAAGGCCGCGAACGCCTCGGCGAGGTGGGGCCAGAAGCCGTCGTAGTAACCGCCCGGGACGAAGGTGTCCTCCAGCTCCGCGGCGCCGACCCTGCCGTCCGCGGGCTTCTTGGCCAGGGCCTTGCGCATGGCGTACCACTTGGCCTCGATCTTCGCCGGATCGGTGCCGAGCTTGTACGTCGTGTGGTGCTTCGCGACCCACGCCAGGAACGCCCGGTGGCGGTCGTTGAAGGCGTGGTCCTGCTGGATGTTGTTGTCGTACCACACGCCGGTGGGGTCGACGACGGAGTCCAGCACCGCACGCCGTACGCGGTGCGGGTAGAGCTTCGCGTAGACGGCGCCCAGGTAGGTGCCGTACGAGTACCCGAAGTAGTTGATCTTCTTGGCGCCGAGGGCCCGCCGGATGGCGTCCATGTCCTGGGCCGTGCTCACCGTGTTGATGTACGGCAGCAGGTCCGCGTGCTTGGTGGCGCACCCCTTGGCGAAGGCCTCGGCACGGTCGAGGTTGGCTTTCCCGACGGCCCGGGTGGACGGCAGGGAGTCGGGGCGCGCCGGGGCGAAGTGCCCGGGGCGGCAGTTGAGGGCGGGCTTGCTGTCGCCGACGCCCCGCGGGTCGAAGCCGATGACGTCGTACTGTGCCGCCACCTTCTTGGGCAGCGAGGACGCGACGAACCCGGCCAGCGTGATGCCGCTGGCGCCGGGCCCGCCCGGGTTGACCAGGAGAGGCCCCTGGTACTTCTTCGCGGTGTGCGGGACGCGGGAGAGGGCCAGCGTGATCTGGCGGCCGTGCGGGTTCTCGTGGTCGAGCGGCACCTTCAGGGACGCACACTGGAGCGTCGGGTAGTCGGTTGTGCCGCACTTCTTCCAAGTGAGCTTTGCCGTCGGGGCGTTCAGGGTCGGGGAGTTCAGGGTCGGGGAGTTCAGGGTGGTGCGCGGTGCGGACGCGGAGTCGGCGCCCGCGTCGGCCGGGGCCGCCGTCACCATCCCGGCCACCACGGCGGCGGTACCGCACAGAGCAGCTGCGCGTTTCTTCATTGTCGGCTCTCCCAGGACGGAGGAAGTGAGCCGTGCATGCCACGGCTTTCGTCGCATCGTCCCGGGATGGATGCCCGAAAGAACTCGTTCTGTCATACTTTGACCCGAACGGTCTGAGGGAAGCGCCCGGATGCTCATCCGGGGTTAGGCCAGGTCAGGCCGGGTCAGATCGGATCAGGCCGGGTCGTGCCGGTTCGTGCTGGGCCGGTTCGTGGACCTGAGCGGGGATCCGGCGCTGGTACTGCTGGTACCACTGCGGGGCCCGCTTGGTACCACTTCTGGGACCGCTGTGGACCCCGATTTGGGCGGCTCCGCCGCCTGATGGTTGGCTTGCCCCGACCCGAGCAACACCAAGTGCTGGAGGAAATGCAATGGCGCAGGTCCAGGCCACCACGGAGCGAGTCGTCGCGGCGGACCCGGAGAAGGTGTTCGACACCCTCGCCGACTACAGCGACACCCGCGCGAAGCTGCTGCCCGAGCACTTCAGCGAATACGAGGTACGGGAGGGCGGCGACGGCGAGGGCACCCTCGTCCACTGGAAGCTCCAGGCCACCAGCAAGCGCGTCCGCGACTGCCTCCTGGAGGTCACGGAGCCCACCGACAGTGAGCTCGTCGAGAAGGACCGCAACTCCTCCATGGTCACCACCTGGCTGGTCACACCCGCCGGGGAGGGCAAGTCCCGCGTCGTCGTCACCACCGTCTGGACCGGTGCCGGCGGTATCGGCGGCTTCTTCGAGAGGACCTTCGCGCCCAAGGGCCTCGGCCGGATCTACGACATGATCCTGGCGAAGCTGGCGGCGGAAGTAGAGAAGTAGCCCGCTGGTTCCCCACTGATGTCACGGAACTGAGGTCACGGCTCTGGCGAAGTCGCTCCTGAGGAGCGGCCGTTGGAGCCGTCGTGACGCTCCCTGTGTTCAGCTCGTCGCGTGCGCGGACCCCCTTTCGGCTCTGGCTGGAGGGGGTCCGGCTCGTGGGCGGAACTTCGGGCGTCCGTGGGGTAGACGACCCGCGGAGTGCCCCGCCGCCGGTCTCGTCCGGGTGCCGAGGGAAAGCGGCGCAGGCGAGAGCACATCTCAAGGTAAAATGCCTTAAAGATGGATATGTGCATCAATAGCACCTATGTGCAGGGCCGGCGTGAAGGCGTCAAGGTGGAGAATACGGCCTCTGAGGCATCTTGGGTGGCGGACCAGATGCAGCTCTTGAACCGCGCGGGCCACGGCCGGAGCGGGTCAGGGGCGCTGTGGCTTGCCTTGGAGCAGGCGGTGGCGGGCCTCGGTGGGCTGGGCGGCATGGTGCATCTTCATGCGGGCGGGATTACCTCAGGGCTTCGTCTGATAGCGACCACCGGACTGCCGCCCGATGTCACCGATGAATGGCGGTATCTCCGTTCCGACGAGGATTTTCCCTCCGCCCGAGCACTGCGCGTGGGGGCCCCGCTGTGGACTCCGGCGCGCCCGCAGAAGGCAGGCGGCTTGCCTGCTGACTGCACCGGTGTCGCGGCCGTGCCGTTCCAGGCCTCCGGAGAATCGTCGGGGGTACTGTCCGTGCTGACGGGGGGACCGCACCCGCCGACCCCCGCGCACTGGGCATTCCTCGGAGCGGTCGCCCGCTGGCTCTCCGAGCGGCCGCCGGGCCCGGGTCCTGGCCCCGAAGAGGAGCCACAGCCGGTGTGCTCCCCGATGCAGCAGGCTCGCGACGCGGTCAAGGTGGGCACCTGGTGGTGGGATCTCCCTACGGGCAAGGTCATATTCGATGAGGCGATGGAGCAGATTCTCGGGTTCGCCCCCGGATCCTTCGATGGGCGGGCCGAGACCTGGCGGGCGCTGGTCCACCCTGAGGACCTGGGAAGCGTGACGGCGCAGATCGAGCAAAGTCTGCGGGACGCCTGCGAAATCGGCATAAAGTACCGAGTGATCCGGCCGGACGGCACCGTTCGCTGGGTGGAGTCACTCGGGAAGCCAGTCGCCAGTAGTGACGGTAGACCGACCCTGTCGGTCGGGCGGCTGTGGGAGACCAACGCACCCCATGCGGGCCTGGAATTGGTGGGCCGTGCCCTGCGGCACATGACCGACGGCTTTTTCGTCGTAGGACCCGACTGGCGGGTGCTGTACGTCAATGACGAGGCCGAGCAGCTGCTCGGCGCCTCCAAGGAGATCAGCGGGCGGGTGCTGTGGGAACTTCCGGCAGCAGGCGCGCCCGGATTCGAGGAGGTCTGCCGCCGCGCTGCCGCCGACCGCACCCCGGCCGACCTCGAGATGCAGTTGCCCGGCGGACGCTGGTACCACCTGCGGCTGATCCCCGTCCCCGACGTGCTGACCTGCTACGTCACCGACATCACCGAGGAGCGGCGGCGGAAGGAGGAGCGCCTGGCCGCGGAGCGGAGGACAGCCGAGCGCGCCTCACTGATCGGTCAGCTGACGACGGCGCTCGCCGAGGCCCTGACCATCGAGGACGTGGTGGCTGCCGTCGCCGACCGGGTGCTGCCGCTCTTCGGTGCCACCGGTCTGGTGGTGCACGCCCTGAACGGAGACCGGGTAGAAGCAGTCAAGGCGATCGGCTACCCCAGCACCTTCGTCGATATGCTCGCCCGCCGAGATGTCCTGAAGGACCGTCTCCTACAGGACGCATTGCGGGACGGCACCCCCAGGTTCATCGCCTCCCCGGAGCAGTTCCGGAAGGAGTACCCCCAGTCGGCGCGTTTCGCGCTCAAGAGCGGCAAGAACGCCTGGGTGTTCCTCCCCCTCCTGGTCTCCGGTCGGCCCGTCGGCACCTGCGTCATCTCCTTCGAGCATCCGCGTGTGCTCACCGGCGAGGAACGCAACCTGATCATCGCCCTCAGCGGCATGATCGCCCAGACCCTTGCGCGAGCCCGGCTGTACGACGCTGAGTACGCCCGCGCACAGCAGCTCCAGCGCGCCCTGCTGCCGCGCACCCTGCCGTCCCTGCCTACCGTCGCCACTGCTGCCCGCTACCTTCCAGCCGGCGCCGGCACACTGGGCGGCGACTGGTACGACGTCATCCCTCTCTCCGCCGACCGGGTCGCCCTGGTCATCGGCGACGTCATGGGACACGGCCTCCCCGAGGCGGCCACCATGGGCCGGCTGCGCACCGCCGTACACACGCTGGCGGGCCTGGAGCTGCCGCCCGGGGAACTCTTCGCACACCTCAACGACGTGGTCAGCGACCTCGGCGACGACTTCTACGCCACCTGCCTGTACGCCCTGCACGACCCGGTCAGCGGTATCTGCACCCTGGCCTGCGCCGGACATCCCCCACCGGTGGTGGTGCGCCCCGACGGCTCGGTGCACCTCCCCGACATAGCCGTGAACCCGCCCCTGGGCGCGGCCACGCCCCCCTTCGAGACCACCGAGTGGAAACTCCCCGAGGGGAGCCTGCTGGTCATGTACACCGACGGTGTCGTGGAATCCGCCCAGCGCGACATCGAGAGGGGTATCGCGCAACTGGCCGGACTTCTTGCCGGTGGCCCGGCTGACGCACCCACCGGCTCCCCGGCAGTCGGAGGTAAGGATGAGGCCGACCGCCTCGGTGCCCTCTGTGATTCCCTGGTCTCCGCCCTGTTGCCCCACCAGGAACACACCAACGACGATGCCGCGTTGCTTGTCACACGGCTGCACACCCTCCCGAGCGAGGACGTGGCGGCCTGGCCACTCCCCGAGGGCCCGCTCGCAGCCGGGCTGGCGCGGGAGTACGTCCGCCAGCGGCTCGCCGACTGGCATCTCGACGAACTGGTGATGACCACCGAACTGATCGCCAGCGAACTCATCGGCAACGTGGTCCGCCACGCCAAAGGCCCGGTGCAGATGCGACTGCTCCGCAGCCGCACCCTCACCTGCGAGGTCTCCGACGGCAGCCTCACCACGCCCCGCATCCGCCGGGCCGGCGAAACCGACGAGGGCGGCCGCGGACTCCAGCTCGTCGCCGCGCTCAGCCAACGCTGGGGGACCCGTCAAACCCCCGACGGCAAGTGCATCTGGACCGAGCAGCCGCTGCCCGACCACCGCCCCCCTCAGCTGTTGTCGTTGCGCTCTCGAGGGGCCTCTGTCGCTTGAGGGTCGTCCGTGCCCAGGAGCACTGCGGGGGCTGGAGCGGCGGCCGGGTGTGGTGCCGGGTTTGATGCCGGGTTTGATGCCGGCTGTGGTTCCGGGTTCGGGTTCGGCTGTGTCGGGCCGCGCCTGCCCCCTACGCGTTCTCGTCGGCGCGCGTCCTTGGGGCGCCGAGGGGTTGTCGGGGGTCCGGCAGGCCGGGAGCGGTGGAGGCGCGCCGCAGCTCCCTCGGTTCTCTCGGTGCGGCGCCCCGCGTCCGGCGGAGCCCCATCGCCTTCTGCGCCGCGGCCACCACGTCGTGGCGCCCCATCGATGCCGCTGCCAGCGCTTCCGCTCGCTCGGACGCGGACCCCGCCTTCCGCACTCCGCGCTGAAGACGCAGGAGCGCCTCGCCGGCGCGCACCACGTCGGGGGGCGACAGCAGACGCAGCCGCGTCAGCTGATTGCGCATCTCGCCGTACTGCCTGTCCATCGCCTCGGCCGACGAGGCGTCAAACGAGGCGTCAAACGAGGTGTCGGACGAGGTGTCAGACGAGGCGTCAGACGAGGTGTCAGACGAGGCGTCAGGTGGAGTCGCCGACGCCTTCGCGAGGTCGGAATGCTGCCAACTCGCCGCCAGGAACGCGACGAACGCGTCCGTCAGCGCCTCGCGCGCCCATTGGCGTTTCTCCCTGCGTCCCCCGACGACCGTCGTCACCACCAACGTGGCGGCACTGGTCACCGCGGCGGCCCACGCCGCGTACCCACCTGCGTCCATCGCTCAAGTATTCCTGTCCGCCTCCAGCGGTCCAGCGTCACGTACCCCTACGGGTGGCGCTCAGGGACGTACTGGCCCTGTAACGGGCGTCGGTTCGCCCTCGTGCGGCCGGGGTCCGGCCTGGCAGAGTGGAGGGGTACGGTGCACCGCAGTTGGGGAGGTATGGCAGACATGACGGCGACTATCTCCGTGAAGGTCGAGGGGCCGGTCGGGCTGGACGACCCGGAGGAACTTCTCGAAGAGCTCGGGCGGGCGACGGGGCTGGCCTGGCGGCGGGAGCCGGCCGGGCGGGACGGGACTCTCGACGGGGGCTTCGCCGAGATGATGCTGCAGGCCGTGCTCAGCGGCGCTGTGGGGGCTGCGGTGCAGGTCGCCACGCAACGGGCGATCGACACCTGGCGAGGCCGGAGGCTCGACCCGCCGTCCGTCACCATCGTCGTCCTGTCCCCGCAGGCTCCGCAGCCCTTGCGGCCTCCGCAGGACCCGGAGGCTTCGCCCTACCCGGAGCCTTCGCCCTACCGGCAGCCTTCGCAGCACCCGGAGCCTTCGCCCTACCCGGAGCTTTCGCAGGACCCGGAGCCTTCGCAGCACCCGCAGCCTCCGCAGCGCTTCGACGGTTCCGACGCCCCCGAGGGGAGCTGACGGGCAATGGCGTCCCGGGCGTTGGTGGTAGGGGTCGGGACGTACGACGACGACTCCGGGATACACGGGTATCCGACGATCGAGGCCAGCGCCCATGCGTACGGGGAAGCGTTGGCCCGGGACCCGCGGTGGGGCACCGCGGCCCGGTCTCCGGTGCTGGAGCCGCACCAGGCGCGGACCGCGGACGGCGTGATGCGCGCCCTCCACGAGGCGGCCGCGGCCGGCAAGGGGCCGCAGGACACGCTGCTCGTGGTGTATGTCGGGCACGGCGCGTACTGGCAGGACGTGCCCGATGGCCAGGTCCACTTCGCGGTCGGCTCCTCCCGGATCAACGAGCCCTGGACATGGCTGTCCGCCTGGTATGTGTACCGGGCGATCAGGAAGAGCGAGGCCGGTCTCAAAGTACTGATCGCGGACTGCTGTTACTCCAACATGTTGCCCCACCTGGGCCCCGAGTCCGCCCTGCCGGGCGTCCTCGGTACCCGTTTCCGGGGCACCTGCGTGCTCACCGCGGTCGGTGGCAACGTCCACAATGCGTGGGCGGGCGCCTGCGCGAACCTTCCTGCCCCTCTCGACGGCTGCACGACGTT
Source organism: uncultured Actinomycetota bacterium (assembly GCA_963711935.1). Classification (GTDB taxonomy): domain Bacteria; phylum Actinomycetota; class Actinomycetes; order Streptomycetales; family Streptomycetaceae; genus Streptomyces. The sequence continues at coordinate 311,389 of CAVQGD010000010.1, read as the reverse complement.
CAGCGGCCATCTGCTGAACGTGCTGGGGCAGGGGATGCCCGATCACCCCGACGACCTCACGCTCGGCGCGCTCCGCACCGGCATCGACGAGGGCATGCGGGAGTGCGGCGTTCACCACACGCCCCGGATGCTGCTGAACGTCGCTCCGGAGGCGCCTCCGCTGTTCACCAACCACGCGAAGGGCCGCTGGCCCCGGACACGTATGCCGGACACGGTGGACGAGTGGGTCCGCGAACTGCTCCTCAACGGCGAGCGCAACCTGCCCGGTCTGATGAGCCGCCCGGATCTCGCGGGCCGCGTGGTGGTGCGGTTGAAGGGCGGGGACGAGCAGAGCCGCGACCTGGCCCGCCGCGTCGACCGGAGGGCCGGTGAACTGCTGACCAACCCGGTCGACTTCGTCAGGTACTGGGGTGAGATCGAACCCGCGATGCTGGGCGGCGAATGACCGGCACCGACGGCACCAACAGCACCGGCGGCATCAATGGCACCGATGGAACCAACGGCACCAGCGGCGCCAATCGCTCCGACAGCGCTGACCGCTCCGACAGCATCAAAGGTGCCCGCCGCACGGACCATTTGTTCCAGCTTGACCTGGCCGAGTCGCTCAACGAGGCGTACTCCTGGGTGACACGGATCCAGGTCCAGCAGTTCACAGGGATCCTGCGCAAGATGCGGGAGGAGCACCGCGAGGCGATGGCCATGCGTGCCCTGCACGCCTTCGCGCTGCGCCGCCCGGTGGACGAACTGGTCGGGCTCGCCCACCACTTCGACCGGCGGGACGCGGTCATGCTGTTGGCGACGGCGGCCCTGTCACGGCCCGTCGGGGAGGCGGCCGAGCTGGCCGCGATGCAGCAGGAGGCGGAGTCCCGCAGCGAGCACGCCCCGATCACCCCGATCACCCCGATCACCCCGATCACCCCGATCACCGCGAGCCTCGTGCACAACGTGGCCTGCCAGCGCACGGCGTTCGACGTGGCGGTGTTCGTGCGCGTTCTCGAGCGGCGGCAGTCGGCGCTCGCGCAGCGCACTGTGAAGGTGTTCGCGAGTCCCGGCTCCGGCCGTACCAACCTCGACAAGGCGCTGCTGCACACCGCGCTCCTCGACGAGGGCTGCCACGGCGAGGCCGACCGGCTGCTCGGGCTGACCTTGCAGGCGATCGCCGACGGCCCGCCGGGCGCCGCCGGGGCGGGCGAGGAGGGCGAGGAGAGCGAGGAGATCGCCGACCTGGCGGGTGCGTTCCAGCACCTCAGCCCGGGCAGGCAGGTCCTGGAGGGCTGGGTCGAGAAGAGGCTGAACGTCTCGGACCCGACCGAGGTGGAGAGGACCTGGCGCCTGGTGGCGAAGCTGATCGCCTGGCGCGGCGCCGGCCACGACGCCCTCGCCGAGCACATCGGCCGCACCACGCGGCCCTGGCACCTGGTGAAGCTCTGCGCGATGCTGGCGAAGGACGAGGCGGCCCCCGCCAAGTGCGCCCTGGTGCGGCGCTACGCGGCCAAGCGCGAGAACGTGCAGGAGCTGGCCGTGCTCGTGGCCGCTTGGCACAAGGAGCCGGCCCTGACGCGCACCACCCGGGAGCTGCTGGTCGACATCGTGGCGGGTTCCGCCACCTCAGGCTCCCCCCGCCCCCTGAAGGAGCTGAGGCAGCTGGGCGAGTGGCTGTCCCTGGACGCCACCGCCCCCGAATGCTCCCGGTTGCTGTGCTACGTCGCCGCCATCGGCGTGGAGGGACGCTCCGGCGCCGACCTGGTGGCCCTGTTGGGCGACGTCGAGCGCAGCCGTGACCGGACCCGCGCCGTGCATGAGGCAGGGCGCCGGCTGGCGATGGCCGTCATGCGCCCGGACGCGGACCGGGACTGGTTCGTGGAGTGCCTGCGCGCGCTGCACGACGCCAAGCACTCGGTCGCCGTACGCGCCGCTTGCCGTGAACTCTCCGATCCTTCCGATGGGTTGACGGTCGACGCCGCGCTGGTCACCGATGTCGCGGGACGGTTGCACCACGCCGGGCTGCACAAGGCGTCCTGGACGGTGCTCGAACGGTTCTTGGAGAACGAGCAGTTGGTGACTCCGGCCGCTGTGGTCGTGGTCGTGGGCGCGGTGCTGGCGCTGCCGTTGCCGGACGCGGAGCTGCTGCTGCGGGCCACCGTAGGCCGCTGGTCGGACATGAGGCACCGCGACGACGCGGTGGCCGCGCTGCGGGAGGCCGGGCGGCCCGAGGCGGCTCAGTGGGTCATCAAGTCCCTTCAGTGACGGATGACTTCACCTGTGGCTCGTGTTCGTGCTCGTGGCGGGGAGTGGGCAGGGTGGGCGGCACGTGGTCCATGTAGTGGCGGGAGGCCCTGACCAGCAGCGGGAACACGACGGTTGCTGACAGGGCGACGATCAGCGGTGTCACCAGGGCCAGGGTGCCGCCCGGGCCGTCCTTCTCGTCCACGTGCCGCAACAGCGTGCACAGCACGACCACCGCCAGATGCGCGAGGAACAGCAGCACCGGCCGTACCGCGGGGTCGCCAGGGGTGCCGAAGCGGGAGACCTGGTCCCGTGCGTCGTAGCGTCGCAACAGGTATCCCACGAAGGGCAGGTCGAGTCTCGCCAGCCGGGGCAGCGCGAGCAGCAGCGCCGAGCCGATTCCCATGGCGGCCATGCCCGGCCATACGGTGTCCCACCGCGCCTCGTGGATCACCACGGCGACCGCGACGAACGCGCCGTAGGAAAGGGCCAGATGCACCATCCGGCGTGCTCCCCGGAACCCCTGCGGTTTCAGCGCCACCAGGACGACACCAGGCATGGTGTACACCACGAGCGTCAGCACGCTGTTGAGGGCGGCCAGATCCTCCCAGTGGCCCCCCACCACGGCGAGCATCACCAGGCCGATGGCGAAGTTGACCAGCAGGATCATCCAGTACACGTCGATCTCGGCGCCCCGGAAGCGGAACGAGGCCCGGCGGGCCGTCTGTAGTCCCCGGTGGGTGAGGTGGGCGCTGCTCAGGGCGGCGACCTCACGGGTCAGGGCGTGCGTGAAGACGATGCCGGCGCCCATCGGGGACAGGATCGAGTCCAGGCGGATCAGCCAGGCCAGCCAGGTCATCGACAAGACCATGGCGAACTGGGAGTACGGGGATTCGAGGATGTTCGCTCCGAGCCTGTGGCAGTGCATGCCGAACACGTACTGCAGGGCTGTGTACAGCAGGAACGCGCCGACGAGGGTGCCGTACACCGCCCACCTCAGCCGTGCCGCCTCCCCCATGCCGCGCCGTTTGACGTTGCCGGCGGAGTCGAGCGGGGCCTGGAAACCGAGGTACGCGTAGATGACGGCGCTGTTCAGTATCAGATGCAGCGACAGGCCCCCGGTCCGGCTCTCCGGCCGGCTCTCCGCGTCCCCACTGAAATACTTGGCCTTGTCCGGGCAGCTTGGGGTGTCGCCGAACTGGCTCCACCAGTCGAACCCCAGATAGACGATGATCAGTACCGGGATCAGGACCTTCACCACGGTGACGAAGAGGTTCAGCCTGATCAGTCGACGTGAGGGCAGCAGGTTGAGGGCCGTGATCAGTGCCATGAACGCGACAGCGCAGAGCCAGCCCTCGATGGAGAGGTCGTAGGGTTGCTCCGGGGGCTTTGGTGCGACGTCCTTCAGCCCGTCCCCCTTGTCAAGCAGCCAGGGCAACCAGTGCGCCAGTCCGCGGACCATGACTGCCGCCTCGCTCGCCGGGTTCGCCACGTACGCGATCCACAGTCCGGCGGCCACCACTGTGGCCAGGAGTGGCCCGGCGGCCTGGAGCGGGAGGAAGATCAGCCCGCCTGTCTTGGGGACGGCGATCCCCAACTCGACCATGACGGCGGCGATGAGCAGCAGCAGTGCTCCGCCGATCATCCATGTCCGCCAGGCGTTCGGGCCGGCCACGGCGTAGGCCTGACCGGCGGCGAACAGCCATCCCGAGCCGACGACACCGCCGGCGGCGAGGCCCACGAGGTCCAGGGTGGACAGCCGACGCCGCTCGTCCGCGTCCTCCATGTCCTTCCTGTCCTGCCTCGCGCCCGCCTGTGCCGCGCCCCGGCCGCCCACCCACCTCAACTCATCCCCCTTTTATTGGAGTTCAGGGAGAGCAACGCTATCCGCGCAGGCGGCCGCACAGGCAGCGGACGCGCCGGTGAACCGGCAGCCCGGAAGGGAGAGCCGAGCGTCTCCTCGACACGTACCGTGAAGCGACAAGAAGATCCCCAAGATCCCCGTCACCGCCGCACGCTGTCGCGAACTGCTCTCACCAGCCGGACGACAAGCCTCTGACCTGGGACGGGACGGACTGTGGACGGGACGGACTGTCATGAAGATCCTCATCAGCGCCGACATGGAAGGCGCCACCGGCGTGACCTGGCCGGCCGACGTACTGCCGGGCACACCGCAGTGGGAGCGGTGCCGGTCGATGTTCACGTCGGACGTGAACGCGGCCGTGCGCGGCTTCTTCGACGGCGGAGCCGACGAGGTACTGATCAACGAGGCGCACTGGACGATGCGCAACCTGCTGCTGGAGCGCCTCGACGAGCGGGCCCGGATGCTCACCGGCCGCCACAAGTCCCTGTCCATGGTCGAGGGCGTGCAGCACGGGGATGTGGACGGCATCGCGTTCGTCGGCTACCACGCGGGTGCGGGCATGGAGGGCGTCCTCGCGCACACGTATCTCGCGAACTCGATCACGGGGGTGTGGGTCGACGACGTACGCGCGAGCGAGGGCCTGCTGAACGCGCACGTCGTCGCCGAGTACGGCGTCCCGGTCGTCCTCGTCACCGGCGACGACGTGGCCTGCGAGGACGCCCTCGGGTACGCGCCCGAGGCGCTCAAGGTCGCGGTCAAGGACCACGTGTCGCGGTACGCGGCGGTGTGCCGGACACCGGCCAGGACCGCCGCCGACATCCGCGCGGCGGCCAAGGAGGCGGTGTCGCTGGCCGTGCGTCACGAGCCGGTCAGCGCAGGGCCGTTCACCGTGGCGCTGGAGTTCGACGCGGTGCACCTGGCGATGGCGGCCACCGTCGTCCCCGGCGTGGACCACATCGGGGAGCGGAAGGTCGCCTACACGAGCGCGACCATGTACGAGGGCATCCGGACCTTCAAGGCGGTCACCACGATCGTCTCGGCCGCGGTGGAGGAGCAGTATGGCTGACAGGACGTATCGGGCAGGTCGACGGGCAGGTCGACGGGCAGGTCGACGGGCGGACCAACGGGCAGGTCGACGAGTACGTCGACGGGCAGGTTGACAGCCAGGTCGACGGGCGGACCAACGGGCAGATCGACGGCCAGGTCGACGGGCAGGCCCTGGATGAGGTCGTGCGGTTCACGTCCGACCTCATCCGCATCGACACCACCAACCGCGGCGGCGGGGACTGCCAGGAGCGGCCCGCCGCCGAGTACGCCGCCGAGCAGCTGGCCGGAGCCGGTCTGGAGCCCACCCTGCTGGAGCGCACCAGGGGACGCACGAACGTCGTGGCGCGCATCGAGGGCACCGACCCTCGAAGCCGACGCGCTGCTCGTCCACGGTCACCTGGACGTGGTGCCCGCCCGGGCCGGGGACTGGACCGTGCACCCGTTCTCCGGGGAGGTCCGCGACGGCGTGGTCTGGGGCCGGGGCGCGGTCGACATGAAGAACATGGACGCGATGATCCTCGCGGTCGTACGCGGTTGGGCACGGCTGGGCGTACGTCCCCGGCGTGATCTCGTGATCGCCTTCACCGCCGACGAGGAGGCGAGCGCCGAGGACGGCTCCGGGTTCCTCGCCGACGAGCATGCCGGACTGTTCGAGGGCTGCACGGAGGGCATCAGCGAGTCGGGGGCGTTCACCGTCCACGACGGTGCCGGCCGGCAGCTCTACCCCATCGCGACGGGCGAGCGCGGCACCGGCTGGCTGAAGCTCACCGCGCGCGGGCGGGCGGGCCACGGCTCCAAGGTGAACCACGACAACGCGGTGACCCGGCTGGCGGAGGCCGTCGCCCGCATCGGCGCGTACCGGTGGCCGGTCAGGCTCACCCCGACCGTGCGCGCGACCCTCACCGAACTCGCCTCCCTGTACGGCATCGAGCCCGCACTTGATCACCTCAACGCTGCTGGCAGCACTGCTGGCAGTGCTGCCGAGAACACTGTCGGCCGCGTTGCTGACAGTGCTGCCGACGGACTCCTCGGCAAGCTCGGTGGAGTCCTCGGCAGGCTCGGCCCGGTCGCCGCGCTCGTCGAGCCGAGCCTGCGGAGCAGCGCCAACCCGACCATGCTGGAGGCCGGTTACAAGGTCAACGTGATCCCCGGGGAGGCCGTCGCGTACGTCGACGGCAGGTATCCGCCCGGCGGCGAGGACGAGTTCCGCACGACCCTGGACCGGCTCACCGGACCCGAGGTGGAGTGGGAGTTCCACCACCACGAGGTGGCTCTCGAGGCGCCGGTGGACTCGGTGACGTACGCGCGGATGCGTGCCGCGGTCGAGGAGTTCGCGCCCGAGGGGCATGTGGTGCCGTTCTGTATGCCGGGCGGCACGGACGCCAAGCAGTTCTCGCGCCTCGGCATCACCGGCTACGGGTTCTCGCCACTGAAACTGCCGGAGGGCTACGACTACGGGGCGATGTTCCACGGCGTCGACGAGCGCGTACCGGTCGAGGCGCTGCACTTCGGAGTACGTGTCCTGGACCGCTTCCTGCGAACGGCCTAGGGGGCTGAGGGGCGAGGGGCGGGGGCACGCATGCGGCTGGCCTATTTCCTTCGGTATCGATGTCCTATTTATTTCGGTGCCGTTCGAACTGTGTTGTGCAATACTGTCGCAGGAATTTCTTTGGTCGTCATCTGACCAAATACGACCAATCAGTTCCTTGGTTGCGTGTATGCGTCACGGTCATCTTCCGCCTTTCTGGAGGTGCAGCCTGCGATGCGGCGGTGGATGTGGATGGGGCGAATCGGTGCGTATCCGAGTAAGAAGAGAAAGCGAGTGGTTCATGATGTCTCTGCGGTGGAAAATGACGGCTTCAGGGATCGGCGCCGCGGCGCTGTCGATCACTGCGGCGATATTTCCGGGAAGCGCCAGCGCGGACTCAACCCCCCCGTGCCAGCAGCCCAGCCCGTACAAGTGCCTGGCCATCGACAATCAAATGCATTACCAGGACGATGACCATCCCGCCATGAACTCCATTGTGGTCCGCCAGACCATCACGGAGGGTAATTCCCGCAGCAATCCCGTCGTCACGGGATGCTACAACATCAGCCCCGGTCAGCGACTGTATCTGTCGAGCCGCGAGGAATTTTTCCAGGGTCAGTCAGGTCTGTCACCGAACGACACCATTTATATTCAACAGTGGAGCGAGCCGAACTGTGACGGCGGTAATGCAGTCTCCGATTTGACATCCGACAACATCGTGATAGCCAACGACAATCTGAGCTACACCTGGATCACGCTCAAGCGGTAAATCCCTGCTCAGCCCTGAATACGAGCAAGGCCCGGATCCCCCGCTGTCGACTGGGGGATCCGGGCCTTACGACGTGGCGGTCAGGGGCCGCATCGTCTCGCTACAAGATCCCTTTCCATGGCCAAGGCCGGGAGCCATGGCGTCCTCGGAGGCAGTCGAGTCGGTACTGTGCTTGCTCGGCCCAATTCGGGTTGCCGGCCGCGTACTGGGCGGCGTACGTCACCATCCGAAGCTCCCGGGCACCGGCCAGGATCTCGTAACCGGCCCGCTCGGTGACGTCGTACCCGTACGTGACGCAGAACTCCTGGTACTCAGGTTCGGTGACCGCCCCGGTCGTACGTGCGCGTACGGCCGTCGAGACGAGATCCCACTCCGGCGGGCCGAGCGAGAACCGCTCCAAGTCGATCATCAGAGGACCGTTCGCCGTGCGGATCAGATTCCCGGGCCATGCGTCGCCGTGGAGGGCGCGGCACGGCCGCCCGGCGGGACGGTCGGCCCAAGCGGCGACGAGGTCCTGGTGAAGGCTTCGAAGCCATGCACGGTCCGGCTCCTCCAACGTCACCGCATTCTCGATCCGCTCGCGGATCCTGACGAACGGATCGAGGTAACCCAGTTCGAGGTCAGGGGTCGGAAGGCCGTGGAGGCGCCGGAGTAGCCGTGCGACGTCCGTGGAGGAACACCCTGGACAAGGAGAAGTTCGCCGCGATCCAGGAGGAGCTGGTAGCGGCCCCCTCCTGGGTGATCGAGGGGAACTACGCGGGAACGCTGCCCATCAGGCTGCGGGCCGCAGACATGGTGATCTTCCTCGACATCCCGCCCGCGGTCTGTCTCTGGGGCATCGCTCAGCGGCGGCTCCGCTACGGCGGCGGCCAGAGCGACAGCACGGGTGTGTACGACCGGATCACCTGGAACTTCATCAAGTACGTGTGGGGGTATCGCAGGACCATGGCCCCTCGCGTGCGGGAGTTGATCGGGGAGCACGCCACCGTGCACACCGTGACCAGCAGATGGCAGGCCCGCGACCTTCTGACGCAGCTCAAAGCCGCGCAGCCCGCGTAACCCCTACGCACCGGCCCGGGGGCGCGGACCGTGTCTGACACGCCACCGTTCCTCGATCAGCGGCTGATCAGCGGCAGCCTGTACGGCGATCAGCAGCGTCTGGCCGAAGCGCGACAGCTCGACAGCGCACAGGTGACGGGCGGTGGTGGACCGGCAGCGCTTCCGGAAGCTTGTGCGGCGCCAACTCGCCTGCCGCCGGGGTGACTTCACTGTCGTGTGCGGGGAGCGTGTCCGTGGCGGACGTTGTCGGCGGGTGTGGGGCCGGGCGGCGGGAGCGGGGCGTGGGGCGGTACGAGGCCGCGTACGGCGTAGGCGGCGCCCACGCCGAGGGTGGCACCGGCCAGGACGTCGCTCGGGAAGTGGACGCCCGTGTAGACGCGGGACAGCGCGACCGCGGCGGCCACCGGCGCCACGGCCGCACCCCAGCCACGGGACTCCAGGGCGACGCCCGCCGCGAAGGCCGCCGCGGACGCCGAGTGCCCCGACGGGAACGACGTGGTGATCGGCTGCCGCTTCAACTGCCGTATCACCGGGACGTTGTCCAGGAGCGGGCGGGGGCGGCGCACCGAGCGCTTGCCGAGGGTGTTGATGCTCGCCGAGGCGAGGGCGAGCGAGGCCAGGCCGCGTACGGCGGCGCGGCGGGCCCGGGGGCTGCGCGTCGCCGCGAGGGCCGCTCCCGTGGTGAACCACAGCACGCCGTGGTTCGCGGCGCGGCTCAGCCAGGGCAGTACGGTGTCGCAGCCCGGCCAGTGGCGGGCCGCCACCGCTTCGAACAGCCGGAAGTCCGCGGTGAGGAAACGGTCCCGGAGGATGTGGTGGCCCGGCGGGCGTACGGTGAGATCGACATCTGTGGTCATGGGGCACAGAGGTAGCTCAGAGCAGGCACGTCCTGTCAAGTCGGGTACGGCGCGGGGGCGGCCGTCGCGCTGGTGGGCTGCGGACCCTGTGCGCGAGGACGTGCCGCCCTGCACGGAGGTTCAGGGCCGCGGATATTTCGTACAGTGCGGATATTTCGTACGGTGCGGATATTCGTACAGTGGAGGGAGAAAAGCGAGATCCATGGCTCCCTCCCGGTCGCCGCTCGGGGTAACGCTTGCCGGGCGGGTACCCGGACGGCACCGATGGACACGACGAGTGGGGTACCACGATGACCGGAGTCGACCCGGGACGGCTGGACGACCAGCAGCTGATGAAGGAGCTGGAGACGATCCACCGCACACGCCATGACACGCTGCTGTACGGCTCGAAGGACGCCCTGCGCACCCACAACGAGCGCATGGCGCAGCTGGAGGGCGAGTACCTGCGCCGCCACCCCCGCCGCCCGGTCGTAGCCGGACGCACACGCGAGGGCGCGCGAGGCCGCGGACTCGCGCAGCCGTGACCGGCGAGGCAGCAGTGACAAGCAAGACAGGAGAGGCAGACGAGGCAGCCGTGGCAGGCAAGACAGGCGAGGCAGCCATGACCGGTAAGGCCGACACGAACCCGCTGCTCATCCAGTTCACGGAGGCCCTCGATCTGTTCGGCTCCCGCGTCCACGCCGTCCGCGACGACCAGTGGGAAGCGGGCACGCCCTGCAGCGAGTGGACTGTGCGCGACCTCGTCAACCACCTCGTCTCCGAGCAGCTCTGGGTGCCCCCGCTGGTCCGGAACGGCTGCATGATCGAAGAGGTTGGCGACACCTTCGAGGGCGACATGCTCGGCTCCGACCCGGCCGCCTGCTGGGACACGGCGGCCCGTGCCGCCCACGACGCGTTCGCCGTGCCGGGCGCGCTCGACCGTGTCGTCCACCTCTCGTACGGCGACACCCCGGCCGCCGCCTACTGCGGGCAGATGACCGCCGATCTCGTTGTCCACACCTGGGACCTGTCGCGCGCCATCGGCGCCGACGAGCGCCTCCCGGACGGTCTGCTGCAGTTCACGGTGCGCGAAGTGACGCCGTACGCCGCCGAGTTGACGAAGAGCGGGCTCTTCGCGGAACCGGTGGAGCCGCCGCCCGGAGCGGACGTACAGACGAAGCTGCTGTGCCTGCTCGGACGGCGCCCTTAGCTCGTTAGCTCGGCTTCCCACCTCACCGCTCGGCTTCCCACCTCACCGCTCGGCTCCGGACCCCACCAAGAACCGATCTTGGTGGGGTTCAAAGCCAAGCGGTGCAAAGCCAGGCTCAGAGGGCGTCGCGAATGGCCCGTGCGAAGCCCTCGACGTGACTGCGGGCGAGCTGTGCCGCCTTCTCGGGGTCACCGGCGACGATCGCCTCGATCAACGGTCCGTGCTCTTCGACGTGGCCGGCCATGTCGGACAGGCGGTCGATGAACAGGCACCAGATGCGGGTGGCCAGGTTGTCGTGGCGGACGAGGGTGTCTTCCAGGTACGGGTTGTGGGTGGCGGCGTAGATGGCGCGGTGGACCTGAAGGTCCAGGCGCATGAGCCCGGCGGCGTCATGCCGACGGCGCTCCGCACTCTGAAGCTCCCGCAGTACGGCCGTCAGGGCCGCCCGGTCCGTGGCCGTGGCGCGCCGCGCGGCCTGGGCGGCGGCCAGGGGCTCCAGCTCCTGACGCACCTCGGAGATATGGGCCAGGTCGGTGATGTTGACCTCGGTGGCGAAGGTGCCGCGCCGGGGGTAGGTCGTGATCAGGCGCTCGTACTGGAGCCGCTTGAGTGCCTCGCGCACCGGCGTCCGTCCGACGGCGAGGGACTGTGCCAGCTGGTCCTCGTTGATCGGCGCGCCCGGGCGGATCTCGAGCATGACGAGCCGGTCGCGGAGGGCGCGGTAGGCGCGCTCGGCGAGGGACAGCTCCTCGCCCCTGGGTTCCTCGCCCCTGGGTTCCTCGCCCTTGGGCTCGGTGTCCTTGGACTCGGTCCCCCTGGACGCGGTGCCCTTGGGCTCGGTGTCCTTGGACTCGGTCCCCCTGGACGCGGTGCCCTTGGGCTCGGTGTCCCTGGGCTCGGTCGCCACGTGCCGCATGAGGAGGCCCCCTTGACCTGTCCGGCGAGCTCCCCTACCTTACCGCAGAGACTGATATATCAGTCGTTCATCAATTGACTCTCAGACGCAGAATTCTCTCTCAGAAGGGTGCGTGGATGGCAACGAACCCGTCGGTCACGCCGCTGCCGGAGTATCCGCTGCCGGAGCACCCGGACCGGCTCTGGCGCAATCCCGAGCCGCGCTCCTCGTACGACGTCGTCATCGTCGGCGGGGGAGGCCACGGCCTGGCCACCGCCTACTACCTCGCCAAGAACCACGGCATCACAAACGTCGCCGTCCTGGAGAAGGGCTGGCTGGCCGGCGGCAACATGGCGCGCAACACCACGATCATCCGCTCGAACTACCTGTGGGACGAGAGCGCGGCGATCTACGAGTACGCCCTGAGGCTGTGGGAGCGGCTCCCGGAGGAGCTGGACTACGACTTCCTGTTCAGCCAGCGCGGCGTGCTCAACCTCGCGCACACTCCGCAGGACGTCCGCGAGGGCATGCGCCGCGTGGGCGCCAACCGCCTGAGCGGAGTCGACTCCCAGTGGCTGGAGCCGGACGAGGTCGCCAAGGTCTGCCCGATCCTCAACGTCTCGCCGCACACCCGGTATCCGGTCCTCGGCGGCACCTTCCAGCCGCGGGCCGGCATCGCCAAGCACGACCACGTCGCCTGGGCGCTCGCGCGCCGGGCCGACGAGAGGGGCGTGGACCTCATCCAGGGGTGCGAGGTCACCGGCTTCCTCAAGGACGGCGAGCGGGTCGTCGGCGTGGAGACCAGCCGCGGCCGTATCCTCGCCGGCCGGGTCGCACTCGCGGCCGCCGGACACAGCAGCGTGCTGGCCGAGCGTGCTGGTTTCCGGCTGCCGGTGCAGTCCCGTCCGCTGCAGGCGCTGGTGTCCGAGCTGCACGAGCCGGTACACCCCACCGTGGTGATGTCGAACCACGTGCACGTCTACGTGTCCCAGGCGCACAAGGGCGAACTGGTGATGGGCGCGGGCGTCGACGCCTACAACGGCTACGGGCAGCGTGGCTCCTTCCCTGTGATCGAGCGTCAGATGGCCGCCGCCGTCGAGCTGTTCCCCGTCTTCGCCCGGGCGCACGTGCTGCGGACCTGGGGCGGCATCGTCGACGTCACCCCGGACGCCTCCCCGATCATCGGCACCACCCCCGTCGAGAACCTCTACGTCAACTGCGGCTGGGGCACCGGCGGATTCAAGGCCACCCCGGCCGCCGGCTGGACCTTCGCCCACACCATCGCCACAGGCGAGCCGCATCCGCTGAACGCCCCCTTCGCCCTCGAACGCTTCACGGCGGGCGCACTGATCGACGAACACGGCGCCGCGGCCGTGGCCCACTGAGAGCCCGCGCGGGCCCGCTGGGAGCCCGGGCCCGGGCTCACTGAGAGTCCGCCCGGGCCCGTTTAAGAGCCCCCGGACTCGCTGAGAGTCCGCCCCGGGCGAGCCCGCCCGGGCCCGTTGAGAGAAGGACACCGTGCTGCTGATCACCTGCCCATGGTGCGGTCCCCGTGACGAGACCGAGTACCACTACGGGGGACAGGCCCACGTCCCCTACCCCAAGGCCCCCGCGGACCTCGACGACCGGCAGTGGGCCGAGTACGTCTTCTACCGCGACAACACCAAGGGCCCTTTCGCCGAGCGGTGGATGCACAGCGCCGGGTGCCGCCGCTGGTTCAACGTCCTGCGCGACACCGTCACCTATGAAGTGCTGGCCGTCTACCGGCTCGGCGAGCCCCGCCCCGAACTCCCCGACCCGGCGGATGTCCGGGATATCCGGGATGTGGGGGATGTGGGGGATGTGGGGGATGTGGGGGATGTCCGCCAGAGTGCCGCACCGGCCGGAGGGAACCGATGACCGACCAGCACTTCCGGCTCGCCCAAGGGGGCCGCGTCGACCGCGGCACCGTACTGCGCTTCACCGTCGACGGGCGGGAGCTGACCGGGCACCCCGGTGACACCGTCGCTTCCGCGATGCTGGCGAGCGGGCTCGTCGAGGTCGCGCCGTCGCTCTACCGCAACCGCCCGCGCGGCATCGTCGCCGCGGGTGTCGAGGAGCCCAACGCCCTGGTGCGGATCGACGGGGCGTGCGGCGCGTGCTCGGAGGGCATGCTGCCGGCGACGACCGTGGAACTGTACGACGGGCTGGCCGCCACGACCCTGTCCGGCAGGGGGCGGCTCGATCCGGCCCCCGACCCCGCCGTCTACGACAAGAAGTACGTGCACACCGATGTCCTGGTCGTCGGCGCCGGCCCTGCCGGGCTCGCGGCCGCCGCCGCTGCCGCCGACTCCGGTGCCCGCGTGCTCCTCGTCGACGACCAGCCCGAGCCCGGCGGTTTTCTGCTCTCCGGGCGCACCGAGACGGTCGGCGCGCAGAGAGCCCTCGAGTGGGTCGCCGAAGTCCGCGCACGCCTCGACGCCGCCCCCGAGGTGGTCGTCCTGTGGCGCACCACGGCGTTCGGCAGTTACGACGACAACTATGTGCTGGCCCTGCAACGGCGCACCGACCACCTCGGAGCCGACGCCCCCGACCCGTCCGAAGGCGTCTCGCGCCAGCGGCTGTGGCACATACGAGCCCGCCAGGTGGTCCTGGCGACCGGCGCGCACGAGCGTCCGCTGGTCTTCGCCGGCAACGACCGCCCCGGAGTGATGCTCGCCGCGGCCGTGCGCTCGTACCTCAACCGGTACGCCGTGGCTCCGGGCTCGCGGGCCGTGGTGAGCACGACCAACGACAGCGCCTACGACACGGTCGCCGACCTCCACGCCGCCGGGATCGACCTCGCCGCCGTCGCCGACGCGCGCCCCGAACTGTCCCCCCGGGCCGCCGAGATCGCCGCAGCGACCGGGGTGCGGGTGCTGACGGGCTGTGCGGTGGTCGACACCGTCGACGCCGCGGGGCACAGGCGGCTCGCCGGCGTCACCGTCCAGGCCCTCGACGACCGTGGTCGACTCACCGGCGCCCCGCAGTCGTTCGACTGCGATCTGCTCGCCGTCTCGGGCGGGTGGAGCCCGGTGGTGCACCTGCACAGCCAGCGCCAGGGCCGACTGCGCTGGGACGAGGACCTGGTCGCCTTCGTCCCCGACGGCACCGTACGGGACCAGCACGTCATCGGGGCGGCTCGCGGGACGTACGACCTCGACGGCTGCCTGGCCGAAGGAACGCGGGCCGGTGCGAGGGCCGCGACGGACGCCGGGTTCCCGGTTCCCGTGCCCGCACCGCCGTCCGGTGATGCCCAAGGCCCGGGCCCGGTGCGCGCGCTGTGGCTGGTGCCCGCGCCCGGCATCAGCCTCGACGGTGACTCCGGCATCAGCCTCGACGGTGACTCCGGCATCGGCCCCGACCGTGATCCCGGTACCAGCCCTGACGGTGACTCCGGCATCAGCCTCGACGGTGACTCCGGCATCAGCCCCGACGGTGACTCCGGCACCTGGGACACCCACTTCGTCGACCTGCAACGCGACGTCACCGTCGCCGACGTCCGGCGTTCCACCGGTGCGGGCATGCGCGGTGTCGAACATGTCAAGCGCTACACCTCGCTCGGCACAGCGAACGACCAGGGAAAGACATCCGGCGTCAACGCGATCGGTGTGATCACCGAAGCCCTCGGCGCGGGCGCGTCCCCCGGAGAGATCGGCACCACGGCCTACCGGGCGCCGTACACGCCGGTGGCTTTCGCCGCCCTGGCCGGGCGGGAGCGCGGCGAGCTGTTCGATCCGGAGCGCACGACCTCCCTCCACCGCTGGCACGTCGCGCACGGGGCGCTGTTCGAGGACGTCGGGCAGTGGAAGCGCCCCTGGTACTACCCCCAGCCGGGGGAGGACATGGACGCGGCAGTGGCCCGCGAGTGCCGCGCTGCACGTGAGGGCGTGGCGTTCATGGACGCCTCCACCCTCGGCAAGATCGAGATCTGGGGGGCGGACGCGGGCGAGTTCCTGGGCCGCGTCTACACCAACGCCTTCAAGAAGCTGAAGCCCGGCATGGCCCGGTACGGCGTGATGTGCAAGCCCGACGGAATGATCTTCGACGACGGTGTGACGCTGCGCCTCGACGGCAACCGCTACTTCATGACCACTACGACCGGCGGCGCCGCCGCGGTCCTGGACTGGCTGGAGGAGTGGCTGCAGACCGAGTGGCCCGAACTCGACGTCCACTGCACCTCGGTGACCGAGCAGTGGTCGACGATCGCCGTCGTCGGCCCTCGGGCGCGCGAGGTCCTCGCCCCTCTCGCCCCCGACGTCGACCTGTCGAACGAGGCCTTCCCGTTCATGGCCTTCCGCGAGACCACCCTGGCCTGCGGTGTCCCGGCCCGTATCTGCCGGATCTCCTTCTCCGGCGAACTCGCCTACGAGATCAACGTCTCCGCGTGGTATGGCCTGGCCGTCTGGGAAGAGGTGGACGCGATCGGCCGGCCGTACGGCATCACCCCGTACGGCACCGAGACCATGCACGTCCTGCGGGCCGAGAAGGGCTACCTCATCGTCGGCCAGGACACCGACGGCACCGTCACCCCGCAGGACGCGGGCATGTCCTGGGTGGTCTCGAAGCAGAAGGACTTCGTCGGAAAACGGTCCCATTCCCGCGCCGACACCTCCCGCACCGACCGCAAGCAGCTGGTCGGCCTGTTGCCGAGCGACCGCACGACCCGGCTGCCCGAGGGCACCCAGCTCGTCGCGCCGGACGTGCCCCTCACCCCCGGGGCCGGACCGGTGCCGATGCTCGGCCACGTCACCTCCAGCTACCACAGCCCGGCCCTCGGCCGCCCCTTCGCCCTCGCTCTCGTCGCCGACGGGCGGGCAAGGATCGGCGAGACCCTCCTCGCCCCGGTGGGCCAGGACCTGGTACCCGTCCTGGTGACCGACTCCGTCCTCTACGACCCTGAAGGGACCAAACGAGATGGCTGAGCCGACGACTCCGAAGGGACCAAGCGAGAGGGCTGAGCCGACGATCGACGCGGGCGCAGGCCCGGACACAGGTGCGGGCGCAGGCCCGGATACGGGCCCGGGCCCGGGCGCGGGCGCAGGGCCGGACGCAGGTGCGGGCGCAGGCCCGGTGGCACTGCGCACAAGCCCCCTGACACATCGGGAGGAGCGGATGCGCGCCGCCACCGTCACCGGGGCCCGCGGCGTCACGCTGACCGAACGGCCGTATCTCACCATGGTGAACCTGCGCGTCGACCCCGCTTCCGAAGCGGCAGACCGCATCGAGAAGACCCTGGGGGCGCCGCTCCCGAGGCAGTGTGGCCACACCACCGCATCCGGCGCCCACACGGTCCTCTGGCTCGGCCCCGATGAGTGGCTCGTGCTGTCCCAGGCAGAGATGACCGCTGTGGCCGCCGAGTTGCGGGAGGCACTCGGAGCAGACCCGGGCTCGGTGGTGGACGTCTCGGCGAACCGCACCACGCTGGAGCTGAGCGGCCCGGCCGCTCGGCAGGTGCTGGAGAAGGGCTGCCCGCTGGACCTGCATCCTCGGGCCTTCGGGCCAGGCCAGGCGGTGTCCACCACGGTGGGACCTGTCGCGGTGCTGCTCTGGCAGGTCGACAAAGTGCCGACGTACCGGCTGTTCCCGCGGTCCTCGTTCGCCGACTACCTGGCGCGCTGGCTCATCGATGCGATGAGCGAGTACCGCGGCCCGGAAGTGCCCTGAGGCGTTGAGGGGAGTTGAGGGGATGAGGGGATGAGCCGGGGGGCCCGTGCCGTGTCCGGGGAGCGCGGACCGCTGCTCGCCCTCCGGGGCCGCGGTCACTCGCTTGGCCGTGCGGTATCCCGCTTATGGGGTGTGGCCGCGTGCGGTGCGGCGGTCGGCGGGCTCTGATGGACGGCGGGGCACGGCGGTGGTGCCGTCATGCCCCGGAGACCGTCGGAGCCGGCCGAAGGAGCCCCGCCCATGCCGCCGCCCATGCCCCACAGCGCCCGTATCCTGTCCGCTGCCGCCCTGTCCGCTGCCGCCCTGTCCGCTACCGTCGTGGGCTCCGCCGCCCCGGCCGCGTCCGCGGAACCAGCCCCGGCCACGTCCGCGGAACCCGCCGCAGAGGTCAGCCCGCAGACCGTCGCCCCCGGCGGCACGGTCACGATCTCCGTCTCCTGCGGCCCGACCGGCGGCCTCGCGCCCGACATCATCAAGGCCAGTTCCCAGGCGTTTGAGCAGGGCACCGTCACCCTGCACCGCGTCACCGGCAACGACGGCTCCGCCCACGACGATCCCGCCAACGGCGACCTTGTGGCCGGGAACGACCCCGCGGCGGGTCTCGCTCCGGTGCCCGGGAGTGAACCCTCGGCCGGCCTCGGCCCCTCGACAGGCAACGGCTCCGCAGCGCTCCCTGACCCTTCGGCGGAGCGCGACCCCGGGGCGGGGACCGGCCCCATGGAGGGATACGTCACTACGACGGGCGACCCTGCGACGAGCCTCGCCCCCGCCACAGGGAACGACCCCGCCCCAGGCAAGGGCTCCGCCACAGGGAACGACCCCGCCCCAGGCAAGGGCTCCGCCACAGGGAACGACCCCGCCCCAGGCAAGGGCTCCGCCACAGGGAACGGCTCCGTGACGGGCAAGGAGTCCGCCACAGGGGACGGCTCCGTGACGGGCAAGGAGTCCGCGGCACCCCACAACTCCGCCGCAGGCCCCGCCTACAGCGGCACCGCCCGTATCGCTCCTGCCGCGAACTTCGAGAGCGGCACCGACGGGGCGGGCATGCCCCCCGAGTGGAGTGTCAACGGCGCCTGCCCGGCGGCACCCGGCAGCCAGGGCAAGCAGTGGAGCGCGACCCTCACCGTGTCGCCCGGCGGCGACCAGCACGGCAAGGAACCCCAAGGCGACCCCACCCGCGCGCCCTCCACCCACCCGGGCGGGGCCCAGCACGGCGTGAACGCCGGCTGGGGCGGCGCGTTCACCGACTCCGTCCCGTCCATGGCCGCAGGCGGGCTCCTCATCGCGGGCGCGCTCGGCGCCGCCATCCAGCGCATCCTCGGGAGGAAGCCCTTCAGGAGCCGCTGACCAGCGGGCTCCCGCAGGAGCCGTGAGGATGGGCCCGCCGGCCGCAGCGGAGCGCCTCCGCTGTGACCGGCGCCCTCCCGGCCACATCCCGCTGGCACCCGGGCCGCGTCCGGGCCGCGCCCGGACCACACCCCGCTCGCACCCCGGCCGGACCGCCCATGGCGCTGCGGAACCCTGGGTACTCACAGCCCGAGGGACGCGTACGGCACCGGCACCTTACGGGACGGCAGGCACCCGGCGGCCAGGTACAGGCACCCGGCGGCCAGGTACAGGCACCAGGAACTGCACGGAGGCACAGATGCGGCGGACAGAACAGGAAGGGCACGGCCCTGTCCGCTACGGCCCGCCCCTCCCCGACCAGGGGCTCCCCGTGCTGCCCGGACTCGCGGCCCGCCTCTCCGCCGCCGCGGACCGCCCCGACGCCGAACCCACCGGCGGCGGTCCCGCTCTCCTCGACGCCGCCTGCGGCTACTGGAACCGGCGTGGCCTGCCCACCGCACGTGAGCGGACGGCCGCCGCACCCGGTGCCCCCGCCCTGTTCCACGCGCTGACCGTCGCGCTCGGCGGCGACGTCCTGGTCCCGCGGCCGTGCGCCGCCTGGTGGGCGCCCGGGACCCGGGCGCTGGGCAGGTCCGCCTTCCCTGTGCCGACCCCGGCCGAGTGCGGCGGCGTCCCGGACCCGTACGCGCTGCTGGAGACCGTCCGCAGGGTCCGCGCCGAGGGCGGTGATCCGCGCCTGCTCGTGCTGTGCGTCGCCGACGACCCCACCGCCACCGTGGCCCCGCCCGAACTGGTGCACGAGACCGTCGAGGCGGCCATGGGCGAGGGGCTGCACCTGGTCAGCGACGAGACCTGGCGCGACACCGTGCACGAGCCGCACGACACCGTGCTGCTCAGCCCCGCCGAGATGCTGCCCGACCGGGTCACCGTCGTCACCGACCTCGACGGTCCCTTCCTGCCGCCCGGCTGGCCCGCCGCCGTCGCCCGCTTCCCGGACACCGGCCAGGGCGCCGGACTGCGCGCCCGCGTCCTCGACGTGCTCACCGCGCTCGGCGCCCGGATCGCCGTCCCGGTCGCCGTGGCCGCCGCGTACGCGCTCGGCGAGCCCGCCGAGGTCACGGCGCGGCTCACCGCGGCCGTACGCCTGCACGCGCGCGTGGCTGCCGCCGCGCACCACGCCGTGGTCGCCGCCGGAGCGCTCGCCCTGCCACCGCGGGCCGGACGCCATCTGTACGCGGACCTCGGCCCGCTGCGCTCGGCGCTCGCCCCGCACGGCGTCGGCGACGCACAGGAACTGGAGGACTTCCTCACCGCCCGGCTCGGTATGCCCGCCCCCGGAGGCCACCGCTTCGGGGACGACTTGGGAGCGCTGCGCGTCCGGCTGTCCACGGGTCCGCTGCTCGGTGCCACCGCCGAGGAGAGGGCCGAGTCCCTCGTCTCTCCCGCCCCCCTGGAACTGCCGCACGTGGAACGCGCGTTGACCTTGTTCGGCTCGGCCTTCGACGAACTCCGGTTTTCTTGACCGCTCCCCTTTCACATCAGACCGCTCCCCTTTCAGATCAGTGGGCGTTTCAGATCAGTGGGCGGCGGTCCCGCGCATCCTGCGCCACACGCTCGGCGCCACGCTGATCAGCAGCGTCAGCACGACCGCCGCCACCACGCCCTCCCACGGCTCCCTGAAGAGCGAGCCGCCGAGGATACCGATGAGCTGGTAGGTGACGGCCCAGGCCAGGCAGGCCGGGAGGTTGCCGCGGGAGAAGCGGCGCAGCGGCATATCGGCCATCAGGCAGGCCAGCATCACCGGGATACGGCCCGCCGGGACCAGCCGGGACAGCACCAGCACGGCCACCCCGTGGTCGTCGAGCTTCTCCCGGGCCTGGGCGAGCCGGTCCTCGGGAACGCGCCGATGGAGCGCCTCCAGCCAGCGCGAGCCGTTCTCTGGACCGCATCCCGCGCCGCCCCAGCCAGTACAGCGCGATGTCCCCGAGGAACGCGGCACAGGCCGCCACGAGGAACACCAGCAGCAGCGAGAACGGCGCTGTCTGATGAAAGGCCACCACCGCGGCCGAACTCACCAGCGCCCCCGTCGGCACCACCGGCACCAGCGCCCCGATCAACACCAGCAGGAACAGCGTCGGATAGCCGAGCGCCTGCTGGGTGGACTCGGGCGGCACCGTACTGCCCGCCACCGCGAGAAACCTCATGGGACGCCCTCCCGGGCCGCAGCCAGCACACCCTCCGGCCCCAGGCCCCCCAGCGGCACGCTCTCCGGCCCCGGGTCCACCAGCGGCACGTTCTCCGGCCCCGGATCCACCGACGGCACGTTCTCCGGCCCCGGGTCCACCGACGGCAGGTCCACCAGCGGCAGGGGCGCCGTTACGGTGCGCCCGCGCCTCACCGCGCCACCTCCGGCCGTACGCTCTCCCCGTGCGTCGAGCCGGTGCACCGCCACCTCGGGGGCGCGGGCGCGCGGCGAGGCGGACGAACTCGTCGCCGGGCGCGTGGAATTCGTGCGGGCGCACGGCGTCCATGCCGATCGGCCAGTACGTGCCGTAGTGCACCGGCACCGCGCTGCGCGGCGCGAGCCGGGCCAGCGCCTCGCGCCGCCCGCCCCGCGTCCAGATGCCCGTCGCCGAGGTACGGCCCCCAGCCGCCGACCGGCAGCAGCGCCACGTCGACCGGGCCGACCTCCTTCGGCCATCGACGTCGAACAGCCCGGTGTCCCCGGCGAAGTACGTCCGCGCCTCGCCCTCGACCACGATAGCCGAGCGCGGGCGCCCGGTGCGGCCCGACCGGCAGCCGCCGCCCGTCGTGCCGCGCGGGCACGGCCCGTACGACCACGTCGCCGACCCGGGTCTCGTCCCCGGGCACCACCTCGGTGAGCCGCAGATGCGGCCGAGCCGCCGCAGCCCCGGCACCGCGCGCGGCGCGCCCCGCGGCACCAGCAGCCGGGTGCCCGGCGCGAGCCGCGCCAGCGAGGGCAGGTGCAGGTGGTCGGCGTGCAGATGGGAGACCAGCGCCACGTCCGCCACGGCGGCCTCGGGCGGGGGCGGCGCCCCGCGGCGCCGGCGCAGATGCGCGAGCCGGCGCGCGAACAGCGGATCGGTGAGCACGCGCGTACGCCCGAGTCCTCGACGGTGCAGGTGGCATGACCCCACCAAGTGATCTCCACCGGCACGTCCTCTGCCTCCTTCGCATGACTCTCCCTGAGCCTACGGGCGGGAGCCCTACGGGCGGGAGCAGGGCCTGTGCCCCGACCACTGCGTCCTGTGCCCCTGCCGCGTCCTGTGCCCCGGCCCACGCCTCCCCGCACACCCCTCCCCGCATCCGCCTCCCCGCACACCCCTCCCCGCACACCCGAGCGCCGAACAACCCCCGCCCGTTGTGACAGGCTGGGACGGGAGGACGGGAGCCCGTGCGGCGGGCGGGCCGGGACATGAGGTGGCTGTGGAGGGCGGGGGCTGGCGACGCGTACTCAGCGGGGTGTGGCGGAGCGTCGCCGTGTGGGCCGTGTCCACCGTGACCATGCTCGCGCTCGCGGGAGCGCTGCCCGACTTCCGGCTCCAGTCCGCCGACGGCGACAGCGCCACCACGATCGCCGTCACCGCCGCGTTCGGCGCGGGGCCTTCGGCCTGCTGTCGCGCCCTGGTGTGGCCGCTGCTCGTCCGGGCGCTGCTGCTCGTGCCCGCCCTGGTCCTCGGGCTGCTGGTCTTCTTCCTCAACGGCTCGCTGCTGCTGGTCGCCCTGCGCCTCGATCCCGTCCGGGCGCGGCGAGGCGGACCCGGAGACGGCCGTCGTCGTCGCCGCCGTGATGTCCGCCGTCGCCTCCGCCACCGGCACCGCCCTCGCCGTACGGGACGACGACGCCTACCGGCGCCGGCTGTACCGCCTCGCCGACCGCGCGCCGCCGCGAGGCGCCGGCGAGGACCGGGGCCGACCGGCTCCCGGCACCGTCTTCCTCCAGCTCGACGGCGTCGGCCACGACGTGCTGCGGCAGGCCGCCGTCGGCACGACGGCGCATGCCCGCCGCTGATGCCCAGCCGCTCGCCGGCGATGTACGCGGCGCCACCCACCGGCTCACCCGCTGGCGCACCGACTGGTCCAGCCAGACCGGCGCCAGCCAGCTCGGCATCCTGCACGGCACGCAACAACGACGTGCCCGCCTTCCGCTGGTACGAGAAGGAGACCGGCGAGGTCATGGTCTGCAACCGGCCCACCAGCGCCGCCGAACTCCAGCGCCGCGCCGTCGAGCGCACCGGCGACGGCGGGCTGCTCACCGCTCGACGGCGCCAGCCGCGGCAACCTCTTCAGCGGCGGCGCCGACCAGCTCGCGCTCGTGCTGTCGGTCGCCGCCCGGCGCGGCCGGGAGAACCGCTCCCGCGCCGGGCTACTTCGCGTACTTCTCCGACCCCGCCAACGCCGTCCGCACCGCCGTGTCCTTCGTCGCCGAGGTCGTCCGCGAGATCGGCCAGTCCACGCGGGCGCGGCTGCGCCGGCAGCGCCCGCGGGTCAGGCGCGGCGGGCTCTACCCCTTCATCCGCGCCTTCGCCACCGTCGTCGAGCGCGACGTGGTGGTCGCCGCGGTGATCGGCGACATGCTCGCCGGCCGCACCGCCGTCTACGCCGACCTGGTCGCGTACGACGAGGTGGCGCACCACTCCGGGCCCGCGCGGCCGGGACGCCGAGCAGGTGCTGCGCACGCCTCGACCGGTCCCTCGCGCTGATCGCGCAAGGTCGCCGAGCACGCCCCGCGCGCCGTACCGCATCGTCGCTGCTCTCCGACCACGGCCAGAGCCCGGGCGAGACCTTCCGCGGCGCGCTACGGGCTGACCCTGGAGGACC
The DNA here is from genome assembly GCA_963711935.1 of uncultured Actinomycetota bacterium. Classification (GTDB taxonomy): domain Bacteria; phylum Actinomycetota; class Actinomycetes; order Streptomycetales; family Streptomycetaceae; genus Streptomyces. The sequence continues at coordinate 288,081 of CAVQGD010000010.1, read as the reverse complement.
TGGTCCGGGCCGGCTGCGGGCTGCCCGTGCCGCGCAGGCGCGCGGGCGCACGCCACAGCGGCGCCGAGGCGCGGGCGGCCGTACGGGCCGCGCTGCACCGGCCCGCGAGGAGGGCGGCGAGCGAGCACCGCGCCGTCCGCGCGCGCTCCGGACCCGTCGTGCTGGCCTCCGGCAACCTCGGGCTGGTCTCCTTCCCCGACGTGCCGCACCGGATGAGCCGCGAGGAGATCGACGCGCGGCACCCCGCGCTGCTGACCACGCTCGCCAACCACCCCGGCATCGGCTTCCTGCTCGTGCGCAGCGAGGAGCACGGCGGTGTCGTCCTCGGCGCGCACGGCGCGCGAGATCCGCCGTGGACCGAGCTCGACGACGGCCGGCCGCGGCCCGCTCGCCGGCTTCGGGCCCGGCGCGGCCGCCGCCGTACGGCGCACGCACCGGCTTCCCGCACGCCGCCGACATCATGGTCAACTCCTGGTACGACCCGGTCGACGGCGAGGTCCTCGCCTTCGAGGAGCAGATCGGCTCGCACGGCGGGCTCGGCGGCGAGCAGAGCCGGCCGTTCCTGCTGTCGCCCCTCGCGCTTCTCCGCGCCGGTCGAGGACGGGGAGGACCTCGTCGGCGCCGAGCACGTCCACCGCGTGCTGCGCCGCTGGCTGCGTGAGTGCGGCGGCCCCCAGGTACCGCTGACGAACCGCCGACGGGGCGCCTGACGCGCCGACGGGGCGCGCGGCTGCCCGTTCACCGCGCGGGCTGGTGTGAAGGACACGGGCTGGTGTGGAGGGCGCGGGCCCGGTGTGCGGGGCGGCCGGTGTGCGGGGCGGCCGGTGTGCGGGGCGTGGTGACCCGCCCTGCACCCGCGCGGGGCCTAAGTGTGATCGGATGGGGGTGACGTAAGCCCCAGGGGAGAGCGAACCCCCCAACGGGCCCCATGCGAAAGGAAGAACCGTGGCTACCACACGCTCCGCACACACCGTCTGGGAAGGCAACCTGCTCGAGGGCAAGGGTGTCGTGACCTTCGACTCCTCCGGCATCGGGCAGCAGCCGGTGTCATGGCCGTCGCGCGCCGAGCAGGCGAACGGCAAGACCAGCCCGGAGGAGCTGATCGCCGCCGCTCACTCCAGCTGCTTCTCCATGGCCCTGTCGCACGGCCTCACCGGCGCCGGAACCCCGCCCACCAAGCTCCTCACCTCCGCGGACGTGACGTTCCAGCCGGGCGAGGGCATCACGGGCATCCACCTCACGGTGGAGGGCACGGTACCGGGCCTCGACGAAGCGGCCTTCGTGTCGGCTGCCGAGGACGCCAAGAAGAACTGCCCCGTGAGCCAGGCGCTGACGGGCACGACGATCACGCTGTCCGCCAAGCTCACCTGACGCCCGAAGGAGCAAGGAAGGAGTAAGGAAGGAAGGAGCAAGGAGTGCCGATGTCAGTCCCGATCTCGTGGAAGGAGCACGCTCATGCCCCTCGAACCCCTGTCGCAGAAGAAGATCGAGGAGCGGCTGGCGGAGCTGCCGGGCTGGTCGCTGGACGGTGACCGGATCACCCGTTCCTACCGGCTCGGCTCGCACTTCGCGGCGACCGCGATGATCGTGCACATCGCCCAGGTGCAGGAGGAGCTCGACCACCACTCCGACCTCACCCTCAGCTACCACACCGTCTCCCTCACGGTGAACACCCACAGCGTGGGTGGCAAGGTCACCGAGCGGGACTTCGCACTCGCCCGCAGGGTGGAGGAGCTCGCACCCGGCCACGGTGCGGGCTGAGCGGCGCTGGACGCACGACTGCGCTGGACGTACGACTGCGCTGGACGATGACTGTCAGGCCATGTGGAACGCCGCCGGGTCCGGGCCCAGGCGGCGGTCCTCGTTGAGAGCGCTGATCGCGGCCATGTCCTCCGGGTCGAGGGAGAAGTCGAACACCTCGATGTTCTCCCTGATCCGGGACGGGGTCACGGACTTGGGGATCACGACGTTGCCGAGCTGGAGGTGCCAGCGCAGGACGACCTGGGCCGGGGTGCGGCCGTGCTTCTGGGCGAGGGCGAGGAGCGCCGGGATCTTCAGGAGGCCCTTGCCCTGGCCGATCGGCGACCAGGCCTCGGTGGCGATGCCCTGCTCCGCGTGGTACTCACGGGCCGCGTGCTGCTGGAGATGCGGGTGCAGCTCGATCTGGTTGACCGCGGGGATCACGGAGGTGGCGCCGATCAGCTGCTCCAGGTGCTCGGGAAGGAAGTTGGAGACGCCGATGGCGCGGGCGCGGCCGTCCTCGTACAACTTTTCGAAGGCCTGGTACGTCTCCACGAACATGCCCCGGCCGGGCAGGGGCCAGTGGATCAGATACAGGTCCACGAACTCCAGGCCCAGCTTCTCCAGCGACGCGTCGAAGGCACGCATCGTGGAGTCGTACCCCTGCTCGCTGTTCCAGAGCTTGGTGGTGACGAAGAGTTCCTCGCGGGGGATACCGGAGGCTTCGATCGCCTTGCCGGTGCCCTCCTCGTTGCCGTAGGCCGCTGCTGTGTCGATGCTGCGGTACCCGGCCTCCAGCGCGGTGGCGACGGTCTGCTCCGCCTCGTCGTCCGGCACCTGCCAGACACCGAAGCCCAGCTGGGGCATTTCGACGCCGTTGTTCAGGATGATCGGGGGGACCTTGGTGCTCACGAGCTCTCGATCTTTCAGTCGTAGGGTGGGACTTACCTCGTCAACGATCATGGACGCCCTCACGCTGCCGGTTCCAGGCCGGTGAGACCGTCGGACGGATCACCGGACAGCCCGCCAGCCAGGTCACGCCAGCCAGGTCACGCCAGTCAGCAGTCACGCCAGCCAGGTCACGCCAGCCAGGTCACGCCAGCCAGTCAGACTAGCGCGGCATTCCCGGTCGACGTGATCAGGAGGACGATGGGGAGGACGAGGGGGAGGACGAGGGGGAGGACGAGGGGGAGGACGATGGGGAGGGGGCACGTTCCAGGACCGAACCGAGATGATCAGATCAGAAACGCATCAATGGAGCACCGTTCCGTGAAACGCCCGCAGTGGCCGAGTCGGCTGCCGATCGACCCGTACCTCCTGCTGTTGTTCGGGACGGTGGGCCTCGCAGCCCTCCTCCCGGCGCGGGGTACGGCCGCCGACGTCGCCTCGGGCGCGTCCACGGCCGCGATCGCCCTCCTGTTCTTCCTCTACGGTGCCCGGCTCTCCAGCCGCGAGACGCTCGACGGGCTGAAACACTGGCGGCTGCACGTCACCGTCCTGGCCTGCACCTTCGTGATCTTCCCGCTGCTCGGCCTGGCCGCCCGCACCCTGGAGCCGGTGCTCCTGACGCACTCCCTCTCTACCGGCCTGCTGTTCCTCACCCTCGTCCCGTCGACCATCCAGTCGTCGATCGCCTTCACCTCGATCGCGCGCGGCAACGTGCCCGCCGCGATCTGCGCGGGTTCCTTCTCCTCCCTCGCGGGCATCGTCCTCACCCCGCTGCTCGCGGCGGCCCTGCTCGGCAGCAGCGTGGGCGGGTTCTCCACGGACTCGCTCATCGAGATCACGCTGCAACTGCTGGTGCCGTTCGTCGCCGGGCAGATCGCGCGCCGCTGGATCGGAAGCTTTGTCACCCGCCACAGGAAGGTGCTGGGGCTCGTCGACCGCGGCTCGATCCTCCTCGTCGTCTACGTCGCGTTCAGCGAGGGCATGGTGCGGGGCGTCTGGCACCAGGTCAGCCCCGTACGGCTCGCGGGCCTGCTGGTCGTCGAGGCCGTGCTGCTCGCCGTGCTGCTCACGCTCACCTGGTACGGGGCGAAGGTGCTCGGGTTCAGCCGTGAGGACCGGATCGTGATCCAGTTCGCGGGCTCCAAGAAGTCCCTCGCCTCCGGACTGCCCATGGCGAGCGTGCTGTTCGGCGCGCAGGCCTCGCTCGCCGTGCTGCCGCTGATGCTCTTCCACCAGATGCAGCTCATGGTGTGCGCGGTCCTCGCCAAGCGCCGCTCCCACGACCCGGTGGAGCCGGACGCCACCGGGGAGCGAGAGCCAAGCGTACGAACCGAGGCCGGTACAGGGACACCTTCCGGCTGAGCTTCGCCCGCGCGGCCAGGGCGTTCCCCGCCAGGCGTTCGCGTCCAGCCAGTTGACGTCGTAGCCGAGCGGGAGCCGACGGCCGCCGGGCGTGAGCCGACGGCCACCGAGCACGAGGCAGCGGCCACCGAGCGGGAGCTGACGGTCGCCGAGCGTGAGCCGACGGCCACCGAGCACGAGGCAGCGGCCACCGAGCACGAGGCAGCGGCCACCGAGCACGAGGCGACGGTCGCCGGGCGTGAGCCGACGGCCACCGAGCACGAGGCAGCGGCCACCGAGCGGGAGCTGACGGTCGCCGAGCGTGAGCCGACGGCCACCGAGCACGAGGCAGCGGCCACCGAGCACGAGCCGGCGGCCGCCGGGCGTGAGCCGGCGGCCGCCGGGCGCTCAGCGCACCCGGTCCAGGGGGAGCCACAGGACCGAACCGCTGGGCGTTGCCGTGCCCCGTGCGCGCAGCCGTGTCAGTTCCTCGTCGCCCAACGCCCGGTCGTACACCCGCACCTCGTCGATCGCCCCGGTGAAGTGCGCCCGGCTGTCCGGCTTCTGCCCGATGTGCACCCCGAACGGCGAGTCGCGGCTGACCGAGCCGGGCACGTCCGCCGTACTGATCGCCGTCCCGTCGAGGAACAGCGTGAGCTGACCTCCGCCCCGGCGCAGCGCCAGATGGTGCCACCGGCCGTCGTTGTACGCGCCGGTCGTGCGCACGGACGCGGTCCTGGGCGGCGAGGCACCCTTGCGTGTGGTGATCAGGCCCTGGAGCCGGTCGGACGCGGGCTCGCCGCGCAGCCACACCTGCGGCTGCGACGTCCCGACGCCGCCCATCCACAGCAGCGGCTGCTCACCGGTCGCCGCCCTGTAGCGGAACCACAGGGAGGCAGTGAAGTCACCGCTGCGAAGGGGGAGTTGGGGGCGATACGGCAGCCGTACGGCGTCGTCGTAGCCGTCGAACCGGACCGCCCCGCCGAACACGCCCTTCGTCCTGCGGGCACCGCCCAGCACCAGCGCGGGCCCGGCGCCGGGCGCCTTGTCGGCCGTCATCGGGTCCGGGCCGCGCCGCGGCCGCAGCCAGTCCTCGGTGAAGCGGGCGAAACGGATCTCGTCGCGGGCGTCGACGGCACCGCCCTCGTACATCAATCCCACGGTGTCCCCGCCGATATGGACCATGTCCGAGTAGCCGGACCAGTCCTTCGTCACGACCGTGCCGCGGTCCACGCTGTCCCAGGTGCGGCCGCCGTCGTAGGAGGAACGGATCATCATCGTCCGGCGGCGCTCCGGATCGCCGGGGCAGGCGAGCAGCATGCGGTTGCCGAGGCGGAGCGAAGAGCCCTGCACCTGGGGCGTGTAGAGGTCCGGGAGAGCCCGGAAGGGGGTGGCGAAGCTGTCGCCGCCGTCGCGGCTGACGGTCTGGGTACGGTGGCCGAGGCTGGTGCCGTCCTGCTCGCGCCCGCTGACGAAGACCGAACCGTCCTGGCGCTCGGTGAGCGTGAGCTCGGAGGGCTTCTGGCGGAACGTGCCGTCGTCCGCGATCGGCCATGAGTCCGTCGCGCCGGTCTTCCAGTGCCTGCCGCCGTCGTCGCTGACGACGAGCGCGGCGTGGTTGGCGCTGACCCGGCTGCCGTCCCAGGTCTCGGCGTTGACGCCGAAGGCAAGCCGCCCGGCGTGCCTGCCCCGGGTGAGCTGAATACCGTGCACCGGGCCGGTGGCGTACCAGGAGTTCCAGCGCCGCGGCAGGATCTCGTCGCTCAGGTCGCGCGGCTCGGACCAGGTCCGGCCGTCGTCGTCGCTGTACTGCAGGTGCGGGGTGCGCTCGCAGGGCACCGCGCAGTTCGCGCTGTCCGTACGGCCCGGGTTGTACGTCTCCGCCAGCACGATGCGGCCGGTCTCGCGGTCCACGATCGGCGCGGGATTGCCATGAGTGTCGCCCGCGCCCTCGTTGACGACCTGGAGCGGGCTCCAGGTGCGGCCGCCGTCGGTGGAGCGCTTGACGACGATGTCGATGTCGGCCGCGTCCCCGCAGTTGAGGACACGTCCCTCGGCGAACGCCAGGAGCGTGCCCTTGGTGGTCTTCACGATCGCCGGGATCCGGAAGCACGCGTAGCCGGGATCCCGGGAGGCCTTGAAGAGGATCTTTTCGTCGAACTTCCCCCTCACCGGCTTCTGTTGGGCTGCCGTCACAGGTTCGGCGCCCGCCGGGCCCGGCGAGGTGAGCTGCGCGGTCACGGTGAGCGCCGCGCAGAACGCGGCGGCGAGGGGAGAAGCGAGGGGAGATCTGAGGCGTGCACGGTGACTTGACGGCATGCTACGGCCCGCCCTTCATGCGTCGAGACGAATGGGACGTCGGACATCCCACGTCCCACGCGCAAAGCGCAGACGCTACGGGGCACCCATGAGCGCTACAAGGACCGTTTCCGGCCACGTCGGTGACGACTCGTCAGGGCGACCCTTGGCCGGGGGAGGGAGCCGGAGAGGAGAAGGAGGGAGCCGGAGAAGAGAAGGGGGCCGGAGAAGGGAAGAGGGGCCAGGGGCCGGGGGCCGGAGAAGAGAAGGGGAAGGGCAGGGCAAGGGGAAGGGGAAGGGCAAGGAAAAAAGGGGGCAGGGAACCCCGACAGCCGGTCAGTCCCGGGCGGTTGCGGCCCGCAGAGCGATACGGTTCTCGCCCGCGTACACGTTCATGGAGGCGCCCCGCAGGAAGCCCACCAGGGTCAGGCCCGACTCCAGCGCCAGATCCACCGCCAGCGACGACGGGGCCGACACCGCCGCCAGCACCGGAACGCCCGCCATCACCGCTTTCTGCGCCAGCTCGAACGAGGCGCGGCCCGACACCAGCAGAATCGTGCGGGACAGGGGCAGCGCGCCGTCCCGCAACGCACGCCCCACCAGCTTGTCCACCGCGTTGTGGCGGCCCACGTCCTCCCGTACGTCGAGAAGCTCACCGTCCTCACCGAACAGGGCCGCCGCGTGCAGCCCCCCGGTCCGGTCGAAGACCCGCTGGGCCGCGCGCAGGCGGTCGGGGAGGCACGCGAGCAGCTCGGGAGCCACCTGAACCGGGGGAGTGTCGGCGAGGGGCCAGCGGGTCGTCGTACGGACCGCGTCCAGCGACGCCTTGCCGCACAGGCCGCAGGAGGAGGTCGTGTAGACGTTGCGTTCGAGCGTGATGTCCGGGATCGCGAGGCCCGGGGCCGTGGTCACCTCCACCACGTTGTACGTGTTCGAGCCGTCCGCCAGGGCACCCGCGCAGTACACGATGTTCCGCACGTCCTTCTGCTCCGCCAGGACCCCCTCGCTCACCAGGAAGCCCGCCGCCAGCGCGAAGTCGTCGCCCGGGGTGCGCATGGTGATCGCGAGAGGCCTGCCGTTGAGGCGGATTTCCAGGGGTTCCTCGGCGACGAGCGTGTCCGGGCGGGTGGAGACCGCGCCGTCCCGGATGCGGATCACCTTGCGTCGTTCCGTGACTCGTCCCATGTCCCCTCAGTTCCCCTCAGTCCCCGCCGGTCCCCGTCAGTCACCATTGATGCCGGTCAGTCACCATTGGTGCCGGTCAATCCCGGTTCCCCACGTGCTGGCAGCCGAAGCGGCCCTTGATGCGCAAGCTGCCGCGGGCCACCGAATTGCCATGGGCCACCGGGTTGTTGTGCAGCGTCGTGCGGCGAGGTGACCTCCACGATCTCCACGATCTCATTGTCCCGCACGTACAGCGTGAGGTCGCGGCCCATTGAGCGGCCCACTGAGCAGGACGCGCCCGCCGTGGTCGTCCTGGCCCGCCGCACCCCGTCCCAGGTGCCCGCCGCGCCTCCCAGAGCCGTCCCGGGTCTGATGGAAGCCCACAACCCAGGCCGCCCAATCCTGTGCCAGTACGTGCCCTCGTACCCGTGGGTCACTGATCAGACTGGTGGATCCCGCTACCCAAGGCACCGAGGGGGACCCACCCATGATCGGCTCGCGCATCGCCGCCGTCGGCCACTACCAGCCCGCCAAGGTGCTGACCAACGAGGACCTGGTGGGCATGGTCGACACCAGCGACGAGTGGATCAGGTCCCGGGTCGGGCATCCGTACGCGTCACATCGCCGGGCCCGACGAGCCGGTCGACGAGCTCGCCGCGCACGCCGCCGCCAAGGCGCTCGCCGCCGCGGGACTCGACCCCGGCCGACGTCGACCTGGTCCTGGTCGCCACCTCCACGGCCATCGACCGCTCCCCGAACACGGCCGCCCGCGTCGCCGCCCGCCTCGGCATGCGCTCGCCGGCCGCGATGGACGTCAACGTCGTCTGCGCCGGTTTCACCCACGCGCTCGCCACTCGCCGACCACGCGGTACGGGCCGGCTCCGCCACCCGCGCCCTGGTCATCGGCGCCGACAAGATGTCCGAGGTGACGGACTGGACCGACCGCACGACCTGCGTGCTCGTCGGCGACGGCGCCGGGCGCGGCCGTCGTCGAGGCACCGACGAGCCCGGCATCGGCCCGGTGCTGTGGGGCTCGGTGCCCGAGATGGGGCACGCCGTACGCATCGAGGGCACGCCCCCGCGGTTCGCGCAGGAGGGACAGAGCGTCTACCGCTGGGCGACCACGCAACTGCCGGCCATCGCGCGGAAGACCTGCGAGCAGGCCGGACTCGTACCTGAGGAACTCGCCGCGGTCGTGCTGCACCAGGCCAACCTGCGGATCATCGAACCACTCGCGCAGAAGATCGGCGCCGTGAACGCCGTGGTCGCGCGGGATGTGATCGACTCCGGCAACACCTCGGCCGCGAGCATCCCGCTGGCCCTCTCCAAGCTGGTCGAGTGCGGCGAGATCTCCACCGGGGACCCGGTACTGCTGTTCGGCTTCGGCGGGAACCTGTCGTACGCGGGGCAGGTCATCCACTGCCCGTGAGGGCTCGGGGGCCGAACGTGAGAGCTCGGGGCTCGGGGGCCGACAACGACCCTGCGTGCACCGTCCGTGATGCGTGCACGCCCGGCTCCTGAGAGGGCGCCGTTCAAGGCAGCGGATACACCCGATACACCCGATACACAGGTGAAAGCGGCTCCGAAACCTTGGTATCGTTGTCCATGCCGCCGCGGGGAAGCCCCCTGGCAGGGCGGCAGACACCTGGTCCGGGTGGCGGAATGGCAGACGCGCTAGCTTGAGGTGCTAGTGCCCTTTATCGGGCGTGGGGGTTCAAGTCCCCCCTCGGACACCAGCAGAAACCCCAGTTGATCTGGGGTTTCTCTGTTTCTCGGGCTAAGGCGCTGGGAGTCCACCGCGCCACCCTCACCGTCACCTTGCAGAGAGTGCCTGAGACAACAGCCAAGCTGTCTCGGGAGCAGAAGGGCCGGTTCGTGGCAGTGTGCTGGACAGCGCAGATGTTCAAGCACTTCGAGGACCCCAAACGGGGGTACGTCGCCGACTGGCCCGACCTCCCGGCATGGCAGCAGGAGACGGTCGCCGACATCTTCGAGGTCATCGAAAAGTCCTGATCGGATTGAGCGGGGTATGCCGCGGCGGGATGCTGGAGGCATCGCCCGTGAGGGGTGACGCAGCGCCGTGCCGGGGCGCGGCAGGAACGAGGTCGGGATACGCCCATGGACAACGAGCCCGACACCACCACAGGAGCATCAGAGACCACCACAGAGACCACCACAGGAGCAGGGGACGCAGCAGCAGCACCCGAGGACTGCGCGGTCGTCATCGACGCCCGCGGAGCTGTCATGGTGTGGAGCGCCGGCGCCCAGCGCCTGCTCGGCTACGAGCCCGAGGAGATCGTGGGCCGGGACGCCGCCGGCCTGCTCGCCGCGGAGCTGTCCGTCGCTGTGCAGCGCCGCATGGCCGCCGGGAAGCAGTGGGCAAGCGAGGTGGCGCTACGGCACCGGGACGGAAGTCGGGTCGTTGCGCAGCTCCAGGGAACGCCGCTGGTGAACGCGGACCGCAAGACGCTCTGGCTCGTCACCTGTGCGACGGTGACGACACCTTTCCGCACCGGCCGCCCCGGGAGCGGCGGAGCTGTGGGACTGGACGCTCGCGCAGCTCCCGCAGCCGGTGGCGATCTACGACCGCGAAGCGCGGTTTGTGGCCGCCAACGAGTTCATGTTCCGGTGCACTGGGCAAGACGCAGGAAGAGATGAGGGGGCTCACCCTGTGGGAGATCGAGCCCCAACCGCCCTTCGACGAAATCGACCGTCTCCAGCGGCAGGTCCTGCACACCGGGGAGATACTCTTCCGCGAGTACACCGCGCTGGCCCCCGGCGAGACCCGGCGCGCACGCAGGTCGATGTTCCTCTCCCCGTTGAAGGACGGGGCGGGCACGGTGCAGGGGTTGTCGGCGTTGGTGATCGACACCACCGAGCAGTACTGGGCCCGGCGCCGCCTGGCGGTACTCAACGACGCCAGCCTGCGCATCGGCAGCACGCCTGAACGTGACCCGCACAGCCGAGGAACTGGCCGAGGTGGCGGTGACCGGGGTTCGCCGACTTCGCCACCGTCGACCTGCTGGAGTCCGTCGTCCGGGGTGACGAGCCGGAACCGGTACCGCCCGACCGGGCCGGTCGTCTTCCGCCGCGCCGCGCAGCGGTCCGTGCTCCCAGGGTGCCCGGAGTCCGTGGTCGCGCCGGGGGAGCACGGACGTCTACCCTCCGGGACTCACTCCCGGTCCAGACCCTGGTCACCGGCCGGGGCAGCCGGCACCAGGCGGGCGATCCCGCTGCTGCGGGGATGGGGTCGATGACTTCCCCGGCCCGCGCCGAGGCCCTGGGACGGTGCATGATCCATTCGGTGATGGTGGTGCCGCTGCGCGCCCGGGGGGTGACCTTGGGCCTGGTGTACTTCCTGCGGCACCGGACGGCGGAAGCCTTCAGCGAGGGACGACCTGGTGCTCGCCGAGGAGATCGCCGCCAGGGCGGCGGTGAGCATCGACAACGCCCGCCGCTACACCCGCGAGCGCCGGACCGCGCTCGCCCTCCAGCGCAGCCTGCTGCCCGAGCGGCTGTCAGGAGCTGAGGCGGTGGACCTCGCCTACCGGTACTCTCCCTGCCGGTTCGGGGGACGAGATCGGCGGAGACTGGTTCGACGTCGATCGCACTGTCCGGCGGACGGGTCGCGCTGGTGGTGGGCGACGTCGTGGGCCACGGCGTGCACGCCTCCGCCACGATGGGCCGCCTGCGCACCGCGGTACGGACCCTCGCCGACGCCGATTTCGCGCCCGACGAGCTGCTCACCCGGCTGGACGACCTGGTCGTCCGCCTCGACCGGGAGGAGGGCCCGGATGCGCGAGGGCAGGCGGAGGAGGCCTCGGGAGAGGTCGGGGCCACCTGCCTCTACGCCGTCTACGACCCCGTTTCCGGCCGATGCGACCTGGCACGGGCAGGGCACCCGCCGCCCGTCCTGGTGACCTCCGACGGCACCGTACAAGTCCTGGACCTGCCGGCCGGGCCACCGCTCGGCCTGGGCGGACTGCCCTTCGAGGCCGCCCAGATCGAAGTGGGCGAGGGCAGCCTGCTCGCCTTCTACACCGACGGCCTGATCGAGGCCCCCGGTCGCGATATCGATGTCGGACTCGACCTGCTGAGTGAAGCGCTGCGCTGCCCGGCCGCCGACCTGGAGGAAACCTGCGACGAAGTGCTGCGCAAGGTACGGCCCGACCCCTCTGCCGACGACATCGTCCTGCTCCTGGCCCGCACCTCCACGTTCGGCGCCGACCAGGTACGCACCTGGCAGCTGCCCAGGGATCCCGCGGCCGTCGCCGGGGCCCGCCGGATGGCGGACGAACAGCTGGCCGCCTGGGGGCTGGCCGAGCTCGAGTTCGCCACCGAGCTGATCGTCAGCGAGCTGGTCACCAACGCCATCCGGTACGGCAAGGGGCCCATCCAGCTGCGGCTCCTCCGCGCCGACGCGCTGATCTGCGAAGTCTCCGACGGCAGCAGCACCGCCCCGCACCTGCGGCGGGCCCGCGTCTACGACGAGGGCGGACGCGGACTGCTGCTCGTCGCCCAGGTCGCCGAGCGCTGGGGCAGTCGTCAGACCTCCGTCGGCAAGACGATCTGGGCCGAACAGCCTCTGCCGGATGAGCGTCCCGGCGAGCGCGACAGCCGGCACAGTGCGAGGAGCTGAGGCAGCCCTGCGACGCTCACCGCTGCCTGCCCGGCGGCTCACAGCGCGACGATCTGCCAGTCCTGGGGGCCCCGCCGGTGGAGGGCCACTGGGTGAGCGGAATCAGAGGTCGTCCGGCCAAAGGCGGAAAGCGGGGTGCCCGGTCAGCGGGCGCACCGTCCGGAAGTGACGGCGGTCCAGGGTCAAGAGGGCGTCCGTGTGGGGGGCCTTTCGCCTGTGCGCTCCTCCCGTGTCCGCAGCAGCCACCCGATGTCCCGCCCGAAGGACCAGATCAGCGCTCCCAGCGCCAGCCGTTCCGTCATCGATTCCCACGAACGGTAGACGCGTTTAGACATCCGGTACTGGAGTTCGGCGATGCGGTCGATCTCCTCTTGCGATGCGCCGTGAGGGATGCGCAGATCGTCCAGAGGCACGTCGAGCAGTCGCTTGGAGGCTTTGCTCAGCCCGAAGAACAGCACTTCCCACGCCGAACTCAGGTTGGTTTCCTTGCGCACGTACTGCGACAGGAGCAACCCGATCAGGACAGTCCGGAACGGGAAGCCCTTGGGGCCGGTCAGGCAGGATACGGTGACGAGCCCTGGACTGCGCACACGTTGCGTCACTTCTTCGCGAGTAGTGCCCTCGCGGGCGGTGTCTCCCTCCTCGAAGTGTCGCGGTGGCTTGGCCACGCAACGATCCAGATCACCGCGGACATCTACGGCCATCTGACGCCGGATGCCGGTGGCAGACTGAGGTCCGTGAGGGATCAGGTACTGACAGGCGTTAGCGTGGTCGGTGCTGAAAGCGAGGACCGTGCTGGTTCGGTGCTGAGTCCAGGGGCGAAGTAGGGGGAAGCATGCAGGTCGGAGCGGCGTCTTGAGAATTCTGCACACTTCCGACTGGCATCTCGGCCGGGCGTTCCACCGGGTCAGCATGCTCGGCGCCCAGGCCGAGTTCATCGGCCACCTCGTCACGACCGTGCGCGAGCGCGAGGTGGACGCGGTGGTCGTGTCGGGGGACGTGTACGACCGGGCGGTGCCCCCGCTGGCCGCGGTCGAGCTGTTCGACGACGCCCTGCACCGGCTGGCCGAGCTCGGAGTGCCGACGGTGATGATCTCCGGGAACCACGACTCGGCGCGCCGGCTCGGCGTCGGCGCCGGGCTCATCGACCGCGCGGGCATCCACCTGCGGACCGACGCCGTCGGCGTGCGGCACGCCCGTGCTGCTCGCCGACGCCCACGGCGACGTCGCCTTCTACGGGCTGCCGTATCTCGAACCCGCCCTGGTGAAGGACGAGTTCGGGGTGGAGAAGGCGGGCCACGAGGCGGTGCTCGCCGCCGCCATGGACCGGGTCCGCGCCGATCTCGCCACGCGCGCGCGGGGCACCCGTTCCGTCGTCCTCGCCCACGCCTTCGTCACCGGCGGCGAGGCCAGCGACAGCGAGCGGGACATCACCGTCGGCGGGGTCGCCTCCGTGCCCGCCGGGGTCTTCGACGGCGTCGACTACGTGGCGCTCGGACACCTGCACGGCAGCCAGACCATCACCGAGCGCGTGCGCTACTCGGGCTCCCCGCTGGCGTACTCCTTCTCGGAGGCCGCCCACCGCAAGAGCATGTGGCTCGTCGACCTGGGGGCCGACGGTTCGGTCGACGGCCGAGCGGGTCGACTGCCCCGTGCCGCGCCCACTCGCCCGTATCCGGGGGGAGTTGGAGGAGCTGCTCGCCGACCCGGGGCTGGCACGGCACGAGGACGCGTGGGTCGAGGCGACCCTCACCGACCCGGTCCGCCCGGCCGACCCGATGGCCCGGCTCAGCGAGCGCTTCCCGCACACGCTCAGCCTCGTCTTCGCCCCGGAGCGGTCCCCCGAGGACCCGGACGTCTCCTACGCCCGGCGCCTCGCCGGGCGCAGCGACCAGCAGATCGCGGAGGACTTCGTCGCCCATGTGCGCGGGGCGCGGACCTGACGAGCACGAACAGGGCGTGCTGCGGGACGCGTTCGACGCGGTCCGCGCCGACGGGGGTGCGCGGGAGGTGACTCGGTGACAGCGCGTCGGCAAGGCCGTGTGACAGCCGGTCCGGTGGCCGCGGGCCGATTCGGCAGGGAGAAGGGCCCGGTGGCCGCGGGTCGATTCGGCAGGGAGAAGAGGCCGGTGGCCGCGGGCCGATTGGACAGGGAGAAGGGCCCGGTGACCGCGGGCCGATTCGGCAAGGAGAAGGGTCCGGTGACCGCGGGCCGATTCGGCAGGGGGAAGGGTCCGCTGAACCCGATGAGGGTGTACCGACGTGACACGGGAGGGACCCGATGAGGCTGCACCGGCTTGACATCACCGCCTTCGGGCCCTTCGGCGGCACCCAGAAGGTCGACTTCGACGAGCTGTCCGCCGCCGGGCTCTTCCTGCTGCACGGCCCGACCGGCGCGGGCAAGACCTCCGTCCTCGACGCCGTCTGCTACGCGCTGTACGGCACCGTGCCCGGCGCCCGGCAGAGCGGCCAGGGGCTGACCCTGCGCAGCGACCACGCCGCACCCGCGACCCGCACCGAGGTCCGGCTCGAACTCACCGTCGCCGGGCGCCGGCTGGAGATCACGCGCCGGCCGCCCTGGGAGCGCCCCAAGAAGCGCGGCACAGGCACGACACTCGACAAGGCACACAGCTGGCTGCGCGAGTACCACCCGGTGGCGGGCTCCTGGAAGGAGCTCAGCCGCTCCCACCAGGAGATCGGCGAGGAGATCACGCAGCTGCTCGGCATGAGCCGCGAGCAGTTCTGCCAGGTGGTGCTGCTGCCGCAGGGCGACTTCGCGCGCTTCCTGCGCGCCGACGCCGAGGCCCGCGGCCGGCTGCTCGGCCGCCTCTTCGACACGCACCGTTTCGCCGAGGTCGAGAAGCATCTCGCCGAGCGGCGCCGCGCGAGCGGAGACCGAAGTGCGCGCAGGGGACGCCGACGTTGCTCGCCGACGCGCACCGGATGCAGCAGGCCGCCGGTGACGGGATGCCGCTGCTGGGGCTGGGGCCGGGGCCGGGCGACCGGGGGCCGGCGCCGGGCGATCCGGGGCTCGCCGAGGCCGTCCTGGCCTGGGCGGCCGTCGCCCGCAGCACGGCACGTGAGCAGCTCACCCTCGCGCACTGCGCGCGGGTGGCCGCCGAGTCCGCGCGGGACGCTGCCGAGCGCGCCCTCGACGGCGTACGCGAAGTGGCACGGCTGCAACAGCGGTTCGCGCGAGGCACGGGAGCGGGCCGCACGCCTGGAGGAGCACGCCGACGCCCACCGGGAGGCCCAGGCGCGGCATGGAGCGCGCCCGCAAGGCCGAGGCAGTGGCCCCCGCACTGGACCTGCGTGACGCGGCCGAGAGCGAGCACCGTCGCGCCGCCGACGCCGAGGCACGCGCGCGTGCCCTGCTCCCGCAGACGTACGCCGACGCCGGTGCGGCCGGACTCGCCGCCGCGGCGCGCAGGGCCGCCGAGGAACTGGGCGGCCTGGAGTCCGCCCGCCGCGCCGAGCAGCGGCTGGCCGGCCTCGTCGCCGAGCGCGCCGGTCTGGACCGCGAAGAGCAGGCCGACGAGGACGTGCTCCAGGAGGCCGAGAGATGGCTCTCCGGCTGGGACACGGCCCGGGCCGGCCTCCAGAGCCGCATCGAGTCCGCGCAGGAGGCCGCCACACGGGCCGGACAACTCGCCGTGCAGCGCGACCCCGCGCGAAAACGGCTCGACGCCGCCCGGCTGCGCGACCGGCTCACACGCGACACGAAGGTGGCCCAGGCACGCGTACTGACCCTGGAAGAGCGCGCGTTGACAGCGCGCGCCCACTGGCTCGACCTGAAGGAACAGCGCCTGCGGGGCATCGCCGCCGAGCTGGCCGCGAGCCTGACGGACGGCGAGCCCTGCGCGGTCTGCGGGGCCACCGAACACCCGGCGCCCGCCCGGAAGATCGCCGGGCACGTCGACCGCGAGACGGAGGAGCGGGCCCTCGCCGCCTACCAGCGCGCCGACGAGGAGCGCACCGAGGCCGAGCGGCACTTCGGTGTCGTACGGGAGGCGCTGGCCGCCGCCACCGCGGAGGCCGGCGACACATCGACCGAACAACTCGCCGTTCAAGTACGTGGAGTTGGAGGAGTCGTACGCACAGTCCCGCCGTGCGGCCTGCGGACTGCACGCCGCGCGGGAAGAGCTGCGCCGGGCCGAGCGGGAGCGGGAGCTGCGGCTCGCCGCGCAGCAGGAGGCCACGGTCAGCGCCGCGTCCCGGGACGCCCGCCGCGACACGCTGGAGCGCGAACAGGCATCCCTGGAAGAGGAGTTGGCCCAGGCGCGCGGCACCGCCGACACCGTGGCCGCACGGGCCGCGCAGGGGGAGCGGCAGGCCGCGCTGCTCACCGACGCCGCCGACAGGCCGCGCGGCCGAGGAGTCCGCGCAGCGGCTCAAGGACGCCGACGCACGGCTCGCCGACGCGGCCTTCCGTGCCGGGTTCGACACCCCGCAGGCCGCGGCGGACGCGCTCCTCGACGACGCGGCGCACCAAGATCTCCAACGGCGGCTCGACGCCTGGCAGTCGGAGGAGGCGGCCGTACGCGCCGTGCTCGACGGAGACGCGACACGGCGGCCGCCGCCCAGCAGCCGCCCGCCGAGCTCTTTGCCGCCGAGCAGACCGCCGAAGCCGCGGGCAGACGGCTCGCAGGACGCCGTCTGCGCGAAGGACGCGGCCCTGCGCCGCTGCACCGGAACTCGACCGGCTGTCCGCCCGCGCCACCGCCTCCGTCCGCCGTCTCGCGCCGCTGCGCGAGGCGTACGACCGGGTCGCCCGCCTCGCCGGTCTCGCCGCAGGCACCTCGGCGGACAACGAACGCAGGATGCGCCTGGAGTCGTATGTGCTCGCCGCCCGCCTGGAACAGGTCGCCGCCGCGGCGACCGCACGGCTGCGGCGCATGTCGGCGCGGCCGCTACACCCTCGTCCACTCCGACGACCGCACCGGACGTGGCCGCAGCGGCCTCGGACTGCATGTCGTCGACGCCTGGACCGGGCGGGAACGGGACACGGCGACCCTCTCCGGCGGCGAGACGTTCTTCGCCTCACTCGCCCTGGCCCTCGGCCTCGCGGACGTCGTCACCGACGAGGCGGGCGGCGTACGCCTCGACACCCTCTTCATCGACGAGGGCTTCGGCAGCCTCGACGACCAGACCCTCGACGAGGTCCTGGACGTCCTCGACTCGCTGCGCGAGCGGGACCGCAGCGTCGGCATCGTCAGCCACGTCCCGGACCTGCGGCGCCGCATCCACGCGCAGCTGGAGGTCGTGAAGGGCAGGTCGGGGTCGGTCGTACGGCAGCGGGGTGGATCGCAGATCTCTGACCAGGGCGTCCGTGGACGGCAGGGAAGCGGCGCGGGTGCCCTGTACAGCCGGTATGCTCCGGACACGTGACTGCCGCGCCTGCGAAGCCCCGCATCCCGAACGTCCTCGCCGGCCGCTACGCCTCCGCCGAGCTCGCCGTCCTGTGGTCCCCCGAGCAGAAGGTGATGCTGGAGCGGCAGCTCTGGCTCGCGGTGCTGCGGGCCCAGAAGGACCTCGGGCATCGAGGTGCCGGACGCGGCGCTCGCCGACTACGAGCGGGTGCTCGACCAGGTCGACCTGGCCTCGATCGCCGAGCGCGAGAAGGTCACGCGGCACGATGTGAAGGCGCGGATCGAGGAGTTCAACGCCCTCGCCGGGCACGAGCACGTGCACAAGGGCATGACCTCCCGCGACCTCACGGAGAACGTCGAGCAGCTGCAGATCCGGCTCTCGCTGGAGCTGATGCGCGACCGTACGGTGGCGCGTGCTGGCGCGGCTCGGGCAAGCTGGCGGGCGAGTACGCCGAGCTGGTCATGGCCGGCCGCTCGCACAACGTCGCCGCGCAGGCCACGACGCTCGGCAAGCGCTTCGCGACCGCCGCCGACGAGCTGCTGGTCGCGTACGGCCGGCTCGAGGAGCTGCTCGGCCGCTACCCGCTGCGCGGCATCAAGGGCCCGGTCGGCACGGCGCAGGACATGCTCGACCTGCTCGGCGGCGACGCGGCGAAGCTCGCCGAGCTGGAGCAGCGGATCGCCGGGCACCTCGGCTTCGCGCAGGCCTTCACCTCGGTCGGCCAGGTCTACCCGCGCTCGCTCGACTACGAGGTCGTGACCGCGCTGGTGCAGCTGGCCGCCGCGCCGTCGTCGCTGGCGAAGACGATCCGGCTGATGGCCGGGCACGAGCTGGTGACCGAGGGCTTCAAGCCCGGCCAGGTCGGCTCCTCCGCGATGCCGCACAAGATGAACACCCGCTCCTGCGAGCGCGTCAACGGCCTGATGGTGATCCTGCGCGGCTACGCCTCGATGACCGGCGAGCTGGCGGGCGACCAGTGGAACGAGGGCGACGTGTCCTGCTCGGTGGTGCGCCGGGTCGCGCTGCCGGACGCGTTCTTCGCCTTCGACGGGCTGCTGGAGACGTTCCTGACGGTGCTCGACGAGTTCGGCGCGTTCCCGGCCGTCGTCGCGCGCGAGCTGGACCGCTACCTGCCGTTCCTCGCCACGACCAAGGTGCTGATGGGTGCCGTGCGCGCGGGCGTCGGCCGCGAGGTCGCGCACGAGGCCATCAAGGAGAACGCCGTCGCCTCGGCGCTGGCGATGCGCGAGCAGGGCGCCGAGCGCAACGAACTGCTCGACAAGCTGGCCGCCGACGAGCGGATCCCGCTGGACCGGGCGCGGCTCGGACGCGCTGATGGCCGACAAGCTGTCCTTCACCGGCGCCGCGGCCGACCAGGTCGCCGCGGTCGTCGCCCGGATCGAGGAGATCGTCAAGCAGCACCCGGAGGCCGCCGGTTACGCGCCGGGGGCGATCCTCTGAGGCGGTTCACCCAGGCGGAGCGGTGACGTCCGGGACTCCCCTCCCCACACAGGGCATGCGGCCTGCTGCGACGGGCTGACTCCGCCCCCGCCGCCGTACCAAGATGGCCGCATGTCTGACACCAAGAGCCCGCTGCCCCGCGAGGTCGCCGACGCGTACGTCGACGATCTCATCGCCCTCGACCCGATCACCGGTACCTACCTCGGCGTGAAGGAGAGTTCGCAGCCGGCTGCCCGACTTCTCGCCCGCCGGTCAGGAGGCCGTCGCCGAGCTGAGCGCGGGCGACGCTCGCGCAGCTCGACGAGGCCGAGCGGCAGCCGGGCGCGGACAGCGACGCCGAGCGGCGCTGCGCACGCCTGCTGCGCGAGCGGCTCACGGCGGAGCTCGCCGTGCACGAGGCCGACGAGGGGCTGCGCGCGGTCGGCAACCTGCACACGCCCGCCGCACTCGGTGCGCGAGGTCTTCACCGTGACGCCGGCCGAGACGGACGAGGACTGGGCGGCGATCGCCGCAGCGGCTGCGCGCGGTGCCGGCCGCGCTGGAGGGCTACCGCGAGTCCCTCGCCGCTCGGCCTGGAGCGCAAGCTGTACGCGGGCCCGCGCCCGACCGCGACCGTTCATCGGCCAGCTCACCGAGTGGGTCGGACACGGACGGTTCGGGCCGCGGCTGGTTCGAGGACTTCGCGGCCGCGGGCCCCGAGGCGCTGCGCGCGGAGCTGGACGAGGCCGCCCGCACGGCGACCGGCGGCCGTCGTGCGAGCTGCGCGACTGGATGCGCGACGTGTACGCGCCCGGCCGTCGAGGGCGCGCCGGACACGGTGGGCCGCGAGCGGTACGCGCGCTGGTCGCGCTACTTCAACGGCACCGACCTGGACCTGGACGAGGCGTACGCGTACGGCTGGTCCGAGTACCACCGGCTGCTCGCCGAGATGAAGCACGGAGGCGGAGAAGATCCTGCCCGGCGCCGGGACCCCGTGGGAGGCGCTCGCGCACCTCGACGAGCACGGCAGGCACATCGAGGGCGTCGACGAGGTCCGCGCCTGGCTGCAGGGCCTGATGGACGAGGCGATCGAGGCGCTGGACGGCACGCACTTCGAACTCGCCGAGCGGGTACGGAAGGTGGAGTCCCGCATCGCCCCGCCGGGCGGCGCGGCGGCCCCGTACTACACGCCCCCGTCGGAGGACTTCTCCCGCCCGGGCCGCACCTGGCTGCCGACGATGGGCGCAGACCCGCTTCCCCGTGTACGACCTGGTCTCGACCTGGTACCACGAGGGCGTGCCCGGCCATCATCTCCAGCTCGCGCAGTGGGTGCACGTCGCCGACGAGCCTCTCCCGCTACCAGGCGACCGTCGGCATGGTCAGCGCCAACGCCGAGGGCTGGGCGCTGTACGCGGAGCGGCTCATGGACGAGCTGGGCTTCCTCACGGACGCCGGAGCAGCGGCTCGGCTATCTGGACGCGCAGATGATGCGCGCGGCGCGGGTCATCGTCGACATCGGCATGCACCTGGAGCTGGAGATCCCGGCGGACTCGCCCTTCCACCCGGGCGAGCGCTGGACGCCCGAGCTGGCGCAGGAGTTCTTCGGCGCGCACAGCGGCCGTCCCGCGGACTTCGTGGAGAGCGAGCTGACCCGCTACCTGACGCATGCCGGGCCAGGCCATCGGCTACAAGCTCGGCGAGCGCGCCTGGCTGCTCGGGCCGCGAGAACGCGCGCGAGGCGCACGGCGACGCCTTCGACCTCAAGGCCTGGCACATGGCGGCGCTGTCGCAGGGCTCGCTGGGCCTGGACGACCTGGTGGACGAGCTGTCGCGGCTCTGACGGTGCGGCGGGCGCGTACGGCCGGCCGGGGTCCTCCGTAAGCCCGCCCACGCCGTGGGTGAAACGCCGTGGGTGAGACACGCGGGAGACGGGGTGGCCCCGGGCCGGATCGGCCGGACCTCAAAGGGCCGCCTGCCCGAACAGCTCCCGCAGCACGTCCTCCATGGTCACCAGCCCCGCCGAGCCGCCCGTCCGCGCCCAGCACCGCCGCCAGATGCGTACGACTGCGCCGCATCGCGCGTGAGCACGTCGTCCAGCGGCGTCGTCTCCCGCACCCGGGCGATCGGCCGCATGTGCCGTGACCGGGAACGGCAGCGTCGCGCGGCGTCGGCGTCCAGCGCGTCCTTGACGTGCAGATAGCCCACGATGCGGCGCCCGTCGTCCACCACGGGGAAGCGGGAGAAGCCGGACTCGGCCGACAGCCGCTCCAGCTCCTCCGGGGTGACGCCCACGCGCGCGTAGACGACCCTGCTCCAGCGGCAGCACGACGTCCCGCACCGGCCGGCGGCCCAGCTCCAGCGCGTCGCGCAGCCGCTCCTGCGCGCGGTCGTCGATGCAGCCCGGCCTCGCTGGAGTCCTGCGACCATCCGGGCCAGTTCGTCGTCCGAGAAGGTCGCGGTCACCTCGTCCTTGCGTCTCGACCCGCATCAGCTTCAGCAGCGCGTTGGCGAAGGCGTTGACCGTGAAGATCACCGGCCGCAGCGCCCGGGACAGCGTCACCAGCGGCGGGCCGAGCAGCAGCGCGCGTGCGCACCGGCTCGGCCAGCGCGATGTTCTTCGGCACCATCTCGCCGAGCAGCATGTGCAGATACGTGGCCAGGGCCAGCGCGATCACGAACGAGATCGCGTGCCCGGCGCCCTCCGGCACGCCCACCGCGTGGAACACCGGCTCCAGCAGATGCGCGATCGCGGGCTCCGCGACCACACCGAGCACCAGCGTGCACAGCGTGATGCCGAGCTGGGCCGCCGCCATCAGCGCGGACACGTGCTCCAGGCCCCACAGCACGCTGCGGGCCCGCCGGTCGCCCTCCTCGGCGTGCGGCTCGATCTGGCTGCGGCGTACGGAGATCAGCGCGAACTCGGCGCCCACGAAGAAGGCGTTGACGACCAGCGTCAGCAGACCGATCAGCAGCTGGACCGCGGTCATCGGCGCCTCCTCCTCGTCTCCTCGGTCGTCGCGTCCTCGGCGGCAGCGGCGCGTGCAGCAGCACGCGCGCGGCCCGGCGCCCGCGCGGCGTCCACCACGTCGAGCCGCCAGCCGGCGACCTCGACGCGTGTCGCCGACGGCCGGGATGCGGCCCAGCTCGGTCGCGACAGACCGGCGAGCGTCTCGTACGGCCCGTCCGGCACCCGCAGTCCCGACGCGCGCCAGCTGGTCGGTGCGGGCCGCGCCGTCGGCCGAGTACAGCGCGCGGCCGTCGTCGTCCGTGCCGGCCGGGGCCAGGTCCGGGCGTCTCGTGCGGGTCGTGCTCGTCGCGGACCTCGCCGACGACCTCCTCGACGATGTCCTCCAGGGTGACGACGCCCGGCGGTGCCGCCGTACTCGTCGATGACGACGGCCATCGTGCGCTTGCCGCGACAGCCGGTCCAGCAGCCGGTCCACGGTCAGCGACTCCGGGACGAGCAGTGGCTCGCGCATCAGCTCGCGCGACGGGGACGTGCGAGCGCGGCGCTCGGCGGGCACGGCCAGCACGTCCTTGATGTGGACGATGCCGACGACCGAGTCGAGGCTGCCGCGGTAGACGGGGAAGCGGGACAGGCCCGGTGGCCCGGGTCGCGTTCGCCACGTCCTCGCAGGTCGCCTGGACCTCCAGGGCGATGACCTGGACGCGCGGCGTCATCACGTTCTCCGCGGTCAGGTCGGCGAGGTTCAGGGTGCGCACGAACAGCTCGGCGGTGTCCGCCTCCAGGGCGCCCTCCTTGGCGGAGTGCCGGGCCAGGGCGACCAGCTCCTGCGGGCCGCGCGCGGAGGCCAGCTCCTCGGCGGGCTCCATACCGAAGCGGCGCACGAGACGGTTGGCGGTGTTGTTGAGGTGGGTGATGAACGGGCGGAACGCGGCGCTGAACCAGCGCTGCGGGGTCGCCACCTGCTTGGCCACGGGCAGCGGCGAGGAGATCGCCCAGTTCTTGGGCACCAGCTCGCCGACGACCATCAGGACGACGGTCGACAGGGCCGTGCCGATGACCAGCGCGACCGAGCGCGACGCCGAGCGCGGCACACCCGGCGGCCTCCAGCGGACCCGCGATCAGCTTGGCGATGGACGGCTCGGCGAGCATGCCGACCACCAGGTTGGTGACGGTGATGCCGAGCTGGGCGCCGGAGAGCTGGAAGGTCAGGTTCCGTACGGCCTTGAGGGCGCCCGGGGCGCCCCGCTCGCCGCGCTCCACGGCCCGCTCCAGCTCGCCGCGCTCGACCGTGGTCAGCGAGAACTCGGCGGCGACGAAGGCGCCGCAGGCCAGGCGAGAGCAGCACCGCCACCAGAAGGAGGAGCACTTCGG
This sequence comes from uncultured Actinomycetota bacterium, assembly GCA_963711935.1. GTDB lineage: Bacteria > Actinomycetota > Actinomycetes > Streptomycetales > Streptomycetaceae > Streptomyces. Next base: position 264,802 of record CAVQGD010000010.1, on the reverse strand, counting down.
TCATCGGCTCACCTCCGTCCCATGGTCGGGCAGGGGCGGACGGATCGCGCGATGTCGCGGGTCGCGCGCACCGGAGGACCGCATGCGCCGGCTACTGGGAGGCTCGCCCATGGGCGGACGCTCACACCTTTCCGTACGGGTCGGGACTGGTCCACCCATGGTAAAGGATCAGCAAAGTGGAGCGGGCGGTGGTCCTGCTTCCCCGCCGTGGGCACCGTCCGTGCAACCGACTTGTCCGATCCCCGCCCGGCGGGCACGCTGGGACTGTGAGTAGCCTCACCAGGTCGAATTGGGCGATAATGGCCACTTTTGATCAGAGCGACGGTCACTGCAGGTGGTCACCAGATGTCGCGACAGCCACCGTCAGCCTGGAGGGCATCGTCACGGGATGGAGCGAAGGCGCACGGCGGCTGCTGGGCCACCATGCCCCGGAGGTGGTGGGGCGCGCCGCGGTCGATCTCCTCTTCACCGGGGAGAGCCCCGAGGTGAGGGGGGTCTCCCCGGGCGCATCCCAGGAGTGGAGTGGCACGGCGGCAGCGCGGCACCGGGACGGCCACCGCGTCGACGTGACCTTGCACGCGCACCCTTCGCTGGGCGTCGACGGCACGGCCCAGAGCTTCGTCGTCTCCGCCACCGTCGGGCCCGCCGAGCCCGAACGCGGCCACGGGATGCTGGAGTGGGCGTTCGTCCAGTCCTCGATCGCGCTCACCACGTACACCACGGCCTCGCGCTCGTGGCAGAGGAACGCGGCCGCGGAGTCCGGCGAGCAGGCCCCTTGCCCCGCCCTCCTGAGCGAGCCCCCCGGCGACGAGGGCTTCCTGCGCTGCGTCCGCCGTGTCGCCGAGGAGGGCAGGTCCCTGCGGTATGAGTACGTCCCCCCGGCCCCGCCCTCCGCCTTTGCCGGCCAGCGGGCCTGGGTGATCGAGCTGTGGCCCGTCCGGGATCCCCACCGGTGGGTCGTCGGGGTCGGGACCGCGACGTTCGACAGCAGTGAGCAGCACTCGGCCCGTCAGCGGCTGGCCCTGCTGAAGGAAGCCGGCGCCCGTATCGGCACCACCCTGAGCGTGACCCGCACCGCCGAGGAACTCGCCGATCTCGCCGTCCCCCGACTCGCCGACTTCGTCAGTGTGGACCTGCTGGACTCCGTGATGAGCGGGGAGGAGCCGGTCCCCGGACCCGTCGACGCGGCCGTGGTGCTGCGCCGCGTCGCGCACCATTCCGTCAGCGTCACCAACCCCACCGTTCCCGCCGACGGCGTTCCCGAGGCCGCCGTCGACCTCGGCGCCGTCGACACCTACCCTCCGTATCGCCTCCCGCACGCTCCCTCGCCACCGGCCAACCCCTGCTCAGCGGCGAGGACGACCCTGACTTCGTCCGGTGGGTCACCGAGCACGAGACGAGGAGTGCCCGCGTCCGCGAGTACGGCTTCCACTCGGTCATGGCGGCCCCGCTGCGGGCCCGCGGGATCACCCTCGGGGTGGCGGTCTTCGCCCGCGGCGAAGGCTCCGAGCCGTTCGTGCACGACGATCTGCTGCTCGCCGAGGAACTCGCGGGGCGGGCGGCCGTCGGGGTGGACAACGCGCGCCGCTACGCCCGTGAGCGCGCCAACGCGCTCACCCTCCAGCGCAGTCTGCTGCCCCGCGATCTCCCCAAGCAGGCGGCCGTGGAAGTGGCGTACCGCTATCTGCCGGCCGGTACGGGCGCCGGGGTGGGCGGCGACTGGTTCGACGTCGTCCCCCTGTCCGGCACCCGCGCCGCCCTCGTCGTCGGTGACGTCGTCGGGCACGGCGTCCACGCCTCCGCCGCCATGGGGCGGCTGCGCACCGCCGTGCGCACTCTCGCCGACGTGGACCTGCCGCCGGACGAGCTCCTCACCCACCTCGACGACCTGGTCACCCACCTCACCTCGGACGACGACAGTGCCGACAGCGCCCGTCCGGGACGGCACCGGTGAGATCGGCGCGACCTGCCTGTACGCCGTCTACGACCCGGTCTCCCGCATCTGCACCCTCGCCAGCGCCGGCCATCTCCCGCCCGCCGTGCTGCTTCCCCGACGGCACGGTCAGCGATGGTCCGCCTCTCTCCCGGCCCGCTGCTGGGCGTCGGCGGGCTGCCCTTCGAGTCCACCGAGCTGGAACTGCCCGAGGGCAGTCTGCTCGCCTTCTACACGGACGGTCTGGTCGAGGCGCGCGACCGCGACCTCGGCGTCGGCCTCGAGCGGCTCTGCGAGGCCCTGGCCTGTCCGGTTCCCTCGCTCGAGGTCACCTGCGACGCCATCCTCAAGGCCCTGCTGCCCGACAGCCCGGCCGACGACGTGGCCCTCCTCCTCGCCCGCACCCGCGCCCTGCACGCCGACCAGGTCGCCGCCTGGGCCCTGCCCTCCGACCCGGCGATCGTGGCCGACGCCCGCGCCCAGGCCAGCCCGTCAGCTCGCGACCTGGGGGCTGCAGGACGCCGCGTTCATCACCGAGCTGGTGGTGAGCGAGCTGGTCACCAACGCCATCCGCTACGGGGGCGTACCGATCGGACTGCGGCTGATCCGGGACCGGACCCTGATCTGCGAGGTGTCCGACGCCAGCAGCACCGCTCCGCATCTGCGCCGGGCCCGCACCTACGACGAGGGCGGGCGGGGGCTGCACATGGTCGCCCAGCTCACCCAGGGCTGGGGCACCCGGCAGACCACCAGGGGCAAGACCATCTGGGCCGAGCAATCCCTCCCGGTCAGCGGATGATGACAGAGCGCACGGACGACCCGGCACCGCCGCACCCGGCAGACACCGACCCAGCAGACACCGACCCGGCCGAGTCCGGCGGGACGCACACGCTCGGGCTGCTCTTCCCGCCGGCCGACCGAGGCGTGGAGTACACCGCGATGCAGCTCGCCTTCATCGGCGGCGTGGCGCGAGGCCGCCACCGCGTACGGCTACGACGTGCTGCTCTCCCCGGCCAGTACCCCCGACGATCCCTCGTTCCGGCGGATGGTGGGCCGGCGGCGGGTGGACGGCGTGATCGTCATGGAGGTCCGCCGGGAGGACGACCGTGTGGAATACCTCGCCGACACCGGCTTCCCCTTCGTCGCCATCGGCCGCAACCCCCGGGTCGACGTGACCAGCTGGGTCGATCTGGACTTCGCCGGACTGGCGGCGGGCTGCGTCCAGCACCTCTTTGACCTGGGCCATCGTCATATCGCCTTCGTCAACCGGTCCGAGCAGCTGTTCCGTATCGGGTACGGGCCCGCGCGGCTCGGGCACGAGGGCTACACCGAGGCGATGACGAAACTGGGGCTGACCCCGCACGCGTATCTCTGCGGCGACGACCTCGCCGCGGGCGAGGAGGTGGTGGAGCGCATCCTGCGGGACCACCCCACGACCACCTCCCTGATCACCCATGAACGAGGCGGCCCTGGAGGGCCTCTACCGGGAGCTGATGCGGCGCGGCCACGGCGTGCCGCGTGACTTCTCGGTCGTCGGTGTAGTCGCCAGCCCCTGGGCCGAGCAGGTGAGCCCGCCGCTCACCGCCGCCGAGATACCGGCCAAGGAGATGACCCAGGTGGCCATCGACCTGATGGCGAAGCGACTGAGCTCACCCGGCTCACGCCCCCGGCACGTCCTGTTGAAGCCCCTGATCACCTTGCGCTCCAGCACGGGGCCCTTCCAATCCGTACCCGGTTCGGAGCCCGACGACGATCTGCCCGATTTTGGCATAGATTTCTGATACGTCGGCTTCTGGACCCTCGCTCACCGACTCTGGAGCAGCCCATGTCGTACACCGTCGACCGCCGCGGCTTCCTGCGCATCGCGGGCGGGGGTGCGGCTGCCCTCGGCCTCGGCGGGGCCCTCGCCTCCTGCGGCTCCGAGGAAACGGGCACCGTCACGCTCACCTGGTGGGACTACAACACCCTGGAGAGTCTCCAGCCCGACATGAACCGCCTGATCAAGGACATCGAGGAAAACGTTCCGGGCGTCAGGATCGAGCGGCGGACCTTCCCCTTCGCGGAGCTCGACCCGGCAGATCACCCTCGGCGCGATCTCCGGCGACCTGCCGGACATCGCCATCGTCGACAACGTCTGCCATGAACACCCTCGCCGGCAGCAACCTGCTGGCCGACCTCACCGACCGGGTGGAGAAATGGGGCCAGGCCGACCAGTACTACAAGGGCCCCTGGGAGGGCTGCCAGGTCGGCGGGAAGACCCTGGGCATCCCCAACAACAGCAACTGCCTCGCCCTGTACTACAACACCCGAGATGCTCGAGTCCGCCGGCGTGACACCTCCCACCACCTGGGACGAACTGGCCGCCGCGGCCCAGCGGCTGACCAGCGGGGACCGGTTCGGCCTGGCGCTCAGCGCGATCAGGACCGAGGAGGGCGTCTTCCAGTTCCTGCCGTTCCTGTGGCAGGCGGGCGGCGACCTGGACACCTTCGCCACGTACGGCGCGACGGCACTGTCCTTCCTCGACGACCTGGTCGCCAAGGGCTCGCTGTCCGAACAGTGCGTCGGCTGGAGCCAGCAGGATGTCAACACGCGGTTCCTCAACCGTCGCGCGGCCATGCAGATCAACGGCCCCTGGCAGAGCGCCCACGCTCAAGTCGGCGGACTTCGAGTGGGACGTCGTCGCCCTGCCCCGGGACCGGGAGGCCGCCACCTGCCTGGGCGGGGAGAACTGGGTCGTGATGGCGAAGAGCGAGCACGTGGACAAGGCGTGGCAGGTTCTGGAGTACACCCAGCGACCGTCGGTCCTGGTGCCGTACCTGGTGGCGTCCGGCGGGCTTCCCGTCCCGCGAGGACCTGGCGGACCAGGGCACCTGGGCCTCCGATCCGACCCTGCGGCTCTTCCTCAGCCAGCTGCCCCTCGCCCGTCCTCGCCGGTACGGACCGCGCTACGCCGACATCTCGCAGACCGTCGCGGAGACGGAACAGGCCGTGCTCACCGGTTCGGTGTCCCCCTCAGCAGCCGCGAAGACCGCCGCCGTCAAGATCGACAAGGCGCTGAGCCGGTGAGCCCGACCGCTGAGGCCACAGCCGCGGCACCTCCCCGTCCCGCACGGCCGCCGAACGCGCGGGCTACCTCTTCTGCCTCCCGGGGATGGCCTTCCTCGCCCTCTTCCTGGCCTACCCGCTGTTCTACAACCTCTGGACGTCCGTCCACGACGTGCAGCTCAGTCGATCTGCTCGGCGGGCGCGGGCCGTTCAACGGCCTCGACAACTACCGGGCCGTGGTCGACGACCCGGCCTTCTGGCACGCCGTGCGCCTCTCGCTGGTCTTCACCGCTGGGCTCGCTGGTGTTCCAGTTCACTCATCGGCTTCGCCCTGGCCCTGCTCTTCGCCCGGCCCTTCCCGCTGGGCGGCCTCCTCCGCGTCTCTGCTGCTGGTGGCCTGGCTGCTGCCCCCGGTGGTCAGCGGCACCCTCTTCCGCTGGATGCTCGACGCCGAATCCGGCGCCTACAACGCCCTGCTGCGGGCGGTCGGCCTGGACGCCCTCGCCCACGACTGGCTCACCGACCCGTCCACCGCCCTGGCCGGCGTCGTCCTCGCCAACATACTGGGTCGGCGTGCCCTTCAACATGCTGCTGCTCCTGGTCGGCCTGCACACCATCGACCCCGAGCTCCACGAGGCCGCCGCCATCGACGGCGCGGGCCCCTGGCAGCGCTTCTACCGGATCACCCTTCCGCTGATGCGGCCGGTCTCGGTGACCGTGCTGCTGCTCGACCTGATCTACACCTTCAAAGTCTTCGACATCATCTTCGTGATGACGGGCGGCGGCCCCGTCGACGCCACCCGCGTGCTCTCCCTCTACGTCTACGAGGTCTTCTTCACATTCTTCCGGTTCGGGCAAGGTGCCGCCGCCAGCCTGCTGCTGCTCGTCGTACCGCTGCTCGCCGGCGTCTTCTACGTACGACGGCTGCGCCGCGAGGAGTCGGCAGGAGGTATGACGTGAAACCGCCGCGCCACCCCTGGCTGCTGACCACGACCGCCGTCGTGATCACCGCGGCCTTCCTGCTGCCCGTGTACTGGATGGTCAAGACCAGCCTCACACCGCCGGACCGGGTCCTCGCCCCCACCCCGCAGTGGGTCCCCGCACCGGTCACCGGCGAGAACTACGCGACGGCGCTGGGCTCCGCCGGGACTCAGCAGGGCCCTGATCAACAGTCTGGTGATCTCCAGCGGAGTCGATGGCGCTGACCCTGCTCCTCGGCGTCCCGCTCACCTACGCGCTCGCCCGGGTCCGCATGCGCGGCTCGGGCACCATGGTGCTCGCCCTCCTCGTCGCCCAGCTGCCGCCCTCGCATCGTGCTCGCGGCTCCGCTGTTCATCCTCGAACGCCGCGCCGGTCTCGACGACACCTACATCGGCCTGATCGCCGCCGACACGACGCTCACCCTGCCCTTCGACCGTGATCCTGCTGCGCCCCGTGCTGCGCAGCGTCCCGCCCGAGCGTGGAGGAGGCCGCACTCGTCGACGGCTGCGGGCTTGCCCGGCGTACTGCTGCGCGTGGTCCTGCCGCTCATGGTGCCGGGACTGGTCGCGGTGGCCGGGCTTGTCCTTCCTGATCGGCTGGGGCGAGTTCCTCTTCGGGCTCACCCTCGCCGAGGGCCCCGACGTCCAACCCGTCACCGTCCTGCTCAACGCCTTCGTCGGCCAGCAAGGCACCGGCATGGGGAGCCGCTGATGGCCGCCGCCACCCTCGTCAGCATTCCGGTGGTCTGCGTCTTCGCCCTCTTCCGAGCGCTTCCTCGTCGGCGGGCTCACCGCCGGCAGCGTCAGGGACTGACGGTGAGCCCACCCCCGCGACCTCAGAGACGGAAAGCCATGTCCTCCGTGCATCCCCGTGACCACCTGGCCTACGTCGCCCCGCCCCCGCCTCTGATCCCCGCCGGGCCCACCGCGCTCGACCCGGTCGTCAGCGCCGCCGTCGCCCACGCCGGCCCGGACGGCGCGACCCTGGACGTACGCACCGCGGCCGGACGCACCGGCACGCTCCGTCTGAGGCCCGCGACCGGCACGGTCCTCCGCGTCACCCTGCGCATGGCCGACGTACCGACCGCACCCCGGGCCGCCCTCGTCACAGCACCGCCCGACAGCCGGTGCACCGCCGAGCCGTCGCCCCACACGCTCACCCTGAAGCTCGACACCCTGCGGGTGGAGGTGCGCCTGTCGCCGTTCACCATGGAACTGACCGACCGCCACGGCCGGACCCTGCGCCAGGCCACCGACGCAGGGGACCCCGACGGCCGCCCGACCGTACTGCCGCTCGGTGTCACCGAACTCACCGACGGCCGCCTCGCCCACCACGACAGCTGGACCACCGCACCCGACGAGCACTTCTACGGCCTCGGCGAACGCTTCACCGGCCCCGGCCTGCGCGGCCAGCAGGTCGACTGCTGGGTGCGGGACGCCCTCGGCTCCACCGGCACCCGCTCCTACAAAGCCGTCCCCTACCTGCTCTCCAGCCGGGGCTACGCCGTCCTCGTGGACACCACCACCGCGGCGTCCTTCGACCTCGCCCACAGCAACACCGGCGCCTGGTCGATGACCGTCCCCGACGAGGTGCTCGACTACTACCTGATCACCGGCACCCCCGCCGAGTGCCTCACCGCCTACCGCGATCTCACCGGCCCCGCCCTGCTCCCGCCCCCCTGGGCCTTCGGCACCTGGATCTCCGGCGGCTTCCGCCAGGACAGCGCCGACGACGTCCGCGACCGCGCCCGCCGCATCCGCGCCCGCCGCTTCCCCTGCGACGTCCTGCACCTCGACACGTACTGGCAGCCGCACGGCTCCTGGTCCGACATGAGCTGGGACACCAAGGCGTTCCCCGACCCGGCGGGGCTGGTGGCGGACCTGGCGGGGCAGGGCTTTCACGTCTGCCTGTGGATGAATCCGTACATCGGCGTCGACAGCCCCCACTACGCGCAGGCGGATCGCCACGGCTGGTTCCTGCGCACCGCCTCCGCATCCGGCCCCACCTGGCTCGGCCAGGTCTGGGGCGGCGCTCATCCCCCCGTCGCCCTGCTGGACCTCACCCACCCCGGTGCGGTCGACTGGTTCCGCGGCCGTGTCCGCCAGGCCCTCGCCGGCGGGGCGTCCGTCCTGAAGACCGACTTCGGCGAGGCCGTCCCCGCCGACGCCGTCGCCCACAACGGCATGACCGGCGATCGCCTGCACAATCTCTACCCCCTGCTCTACAACGACCTGGTCGCCGAGGTCACCCGCGAGATCGCTGGTCACGGCCTGACCTGGGGCCGCTCCACCTGGACCGGCGGCCAGCGGCACGGCGCGAAATGGACCGGCGACCCCAACGCGAGCTGGCCGGACCTCGCCGCCACACTCCGCGCCGGCCTCTCCCTCTCCTTCTCCGGCCACCCCTTCTGGAGCCACGACATCGGCGGCTTCCACGGCACACCGGACGCCGAACTCTTCGTACGCTGGGCCCAGTTCGGACTGCTGTCACCGCTCAGCCGGTTCCACGGCATGACCTCCCGGCTGCCCTGGGACTTCGGCGAGGAGGCGTACGCGGCGGTCCTGCACGCGGCCCGCCTGCGGATGAGCCTGCTGCCCTACCTCCACTCGGCGGCCGCCCGGGCCGTCCGCACCGGCGAACCCCTCGCCCGCCCCATGCCCCTGGACCACCCCGACCGCCCGGACGCCCACGCCGCCGACCTCCAGTACCTGCTGGGCCCCGACCTGCTGGTCGCCCCGCTGTACGCGCCGGGCGAGGGACGGCAGGTCTGGTTCCCGCCGGGCGACTGGGTGCCGTACCAAGGCGGAGACCCGCTCACGGGCCCGGCCTGGCACGCCGTCGATCTCCCGCTGCGGACGGCCCCGCTCTGGCTGCGTGCCGGGGCCCTGCTCCTCACCACCACCCCCGCCGACCGCGCGGGCAGCGCCCCCTTCCCGGAGGTAACCGCCGTCTGGGTGCGCCCGGAGCCCTCGCACACGGCCCGGGCGGTCCTGACCGACGAGGGCGGCAGCCGGACCCTCGTCACGGCCCACCTCACCGACGACGGCCGCCTGACCGTCCGCACCGAGGGCCCCGGCGGTCCCCGACTGGGTATCGCCGTCCCGGGCTCCCCGCGTGTCGTCCGGACGGCGGAGGTGGACGGGCAGCCGAGCGAGGTGGGCGCGTGGCCGGGGTAGGTTGCCAGCGCAGGCTCAGCAGTCGGATTAGCCAATCGTAGTGATCCTATGGCAGTGTGTGACGTGCACGCCCGGCGCCCAGGCGACGTCGGGCACCCTCCCCGGTCAGGACCTGTGTGCCTGGTCGGCCAGCGTCCGGAGGGACGTGCCACGCGGGCCGACGGATTCGTCCATCGGTACCAGGGCACGAAGGCGATTGGCTTACCTCTCTGAGCGATACTGGGGATCACTAAGCCAATCAGAGACGCTCAGCAGCGGTACGCGGCCGTGAACGCCTCCGCGTCCCACGCCCCGCCCAGGACAGGGGCCAGCCAACTCGCCGCCCCCGCCCGGAAACCGGACGGCGCCACGCCCCCACCCCTGCCGGAACCGCGCCGAGCAGGGGCGCGCCCGCCGCCACCGGCAGATCCGCGAGATTGCAGCGGGACGCCAGATCCGGCTCGCCGGGCCAGCTGCCGATCACCACGCCCGGCAAGTCGCAGGCCGCGCCGCGCAGTCCTCGGCCGTCAGCGCGGTCGTGTTGAGCGTGCCGAGCCCCGCCGAGGCGACCACCAGCACGGGCGCGTCCAGCAGCCGGGCCGCGTCCGCCAGCGTGCCGCCCGCCTCGTCGAACCGTACGAGCAGCCCGCCCGCGCCCTCGACCAGCACCAGGTCGTGCGTCGGCGGCCAGTTTGGCCGCCGCCTCGGCGACCTCCTCGGGCCGCACCGGAGCGCAGCCCGGCCCGCCGGGCGGCCGTCGCCGGGGCCAACGGCTCGGGATAGCGGGCGAGTTCGCGCGCGGTCACCGGCGCCCGCGAGCCGGGCCGACCTCGGCCGCGTCCCCGCGCTCGTCCGCGCCGTACCCCGGTCTGCGCGGGCTTGAGCACGGCCACGGACCGCCCGGCCGCCAGCGCCGCCGCGGCGACGGCCGCCGTGGTCGACCGTCTTGCCGACCTCCGTGCCCGTGCCCGTGATCGACCACGCATCCCGCGCATCCGTCATCACCTCCCGTCGCCGCCGCGCACACCGCGCGCGCGATCCGCGCCACGTCCTCGTCGCCCGTGACGTACGGCGGCATCGTGTAGACCAGGTCGCGGAACGGCCGCAGCCACACGCCCTCGCGCACCGCGGCCCGCGTCGCCGCCGCCATGTCCACCTCGTGGTCGAGCTGGACGACGCCGATCGCGCCCGAGCACGCGTACGTCCCGCACGCCCGGCAGCTCCGCCGCCGGGGCCAGCCCCTCCCGCAGGCCCGCCTCGATCCGCTTGACCTCGGTCCGCCAGTCCTGGCCGAGCAGCAGGTCGATCGAGGCGTCGGCGACGGCGGCGGCCAGCGGATTGCCCATGAAGGTCGGGCCGTGCGCGAGCACCGGCACCTCGCCCCGCGAGATCCCCTCGGCCACCCGCGGCGTGCACAGCGTCGCCGCCATCGTCATATAGCCGCCGGTCAGCGCCTTGCCCACGCACATCACGTCCGGCGTCGACGCCGGCGTGCTCCGCCGCGAACAGCGCGCCCGTGCGCCCGAACCCGGTCGCGATCTCGTCGAACACCAGCAGCACGCCGTGCGCGTCGCACGCCTCGCGCAGCACCCGCAGATAGCGCGGGGGAGTGGAACCGCATCCCGCCCGCGCCCTGCACCACCGGCTCCACGATCACCGCGGCCAGCTCGTCCGCGTGCCGCCCGATCAGCTCGCGCAGATGCGCCGGCGTACGCCTCCTCGTACGTCGAGCCGGACGGCGGCGTCCGCGAACACCTGCCGGGGCAGCACGCCCGCCACAGCTCGTGCATCCCGCCCTCCGGGTCGCACACCGACATCGGCTGCCAGGTGTCGCCGTGGTAGCCGCCGCGCCAGGTCAGCAGCCGCTGCTTGCGCCGGGCGGCCCAGCGAACGCCAGTACTGCAGGCACATCTTGACCGCGACCTCGACCGAGACCGAGCCGGAGTCGGCGAGGAAGACGTGCTCCAGCCGCTCGGGAGTGCATCTCGACCAGCCGCTTCGCCAGCCGTACGGCGGGCTCGTGGGTGAGCCCGCCGAACATGACGTGGCTCATCCGCCCCAGCTGCTCGCGCGCCGCCTCGTTGAGCACCGGGTGGTTGTAGCCGTGGATCGCCGACCACCAGGACGACATGCCGTCGACCAGCTCGCGCTGCCCGCGACCGGTCGGCGAGCCGCAGCCGCACCCCGGACGCCGACTCCACGACCAGCGGCTCCTGCCGGCCGGGCATCGGCCCGTACGGATGCCAGACGTGCCGCCGGTCCAGGGCCAGCAGCTCGCCGGTGCGGGCAGGCTCAGGCATTGGGCGCGAGATCCGTTCCGGCGCCCCGGCGGCGTACGGCGACCAGGTCCGTACGCGCCTCGGGGACCGTGCCCGAAGCCGCCGTGCCCGAAGCCGCGGCGCCTGAAGCCGCCGTGTCCGCAGCCGCGGAGCCGCACGCACCCGTGGACCCGCAGCCGCCCGCCCGGTGCTCCGGGCAGCGTCACCTGGTCCGTGCCCTCCACCTCGAACCCGGCGTCCGCGATCATCTCCAGGTCGGCCTTGCCCGCCTGGCCCTCGCTGGTGAGGTAGTCGCCGAGGAAGATCGAGTTGGCCAGGTGCAGGGCGAGCGGCTGCATCGTAGCGCAGATGCACCTCGCGGCCGCCCGCGAGCCGCACCTCCACGTCCGGGCAGACGAACCGCACCATCGCCAGGATGCGCAGCAGCGCTGCGGGGTGAGGTTCCACTCCTTGGCGAGCGGGGTGCCCTCGAAGGGGATCAGGAAGTTGACCGGCACCGAGTCCGGGTCCAGCTCGCGCAGCGCGAAGACGACGTCGACCAGGTCCTCGTCGCTCTCGCCCATGCCCGCGATCAGGCCCGGAGCAGGCGGACAGCCCGGCCGCGTGCGCCTTGCTGCACCGTGTCCACGCGGTCGGCGTACGTGTGCGTGGTGCGTGATGTCCCCGTACGTGGCCTCGGAGGTGTTGAGGTTGTGGTTGTACGCGTCCGCGCCCGCCGTCGCGCAGCCGCTCGGCCTGGCCGTCGGAGAGCAGCCCGAGGCAGGCGCACACCTCGACGCCCTCGTTCTGCTCCTTGATCGCCTTGATGGTCTCGGAGACCCGGTCCACGTCCCGGTCCGTCGGGCCCGCGCCCGCTGGCCACCAGACAGACCCGCTTGGCGCCGCCCGCCAGCCCGGCGGCCGCGGCCTGCGGAGGCCTCGTCCGGCTTCAGCCAGGTGTACTTGAGGATCTCGGCCTTGGAGCCGAGCCGCTGGGAGCAGTACGAGCAGTCCTCGGGGCACAGCCCGGACTTGAGGTTGACCAGATAGTTGAGCTTCACCCGCCGGCCGAACCACTGCCGGCGCACCTTGCCGGCCGCGGCCACCACGTCGAGCAGTTCGTCGTCGGAGGTCGCCAGCACGGCCAGCGCCTCCTCGCGGGTCGGCAGCTCGCGCCGAAGCCCCTTGTCCACCAGCGTGTTCAGCAGGTCCATGAGAGCCGATCCTGGCCTACGCGCGGTGCTCCGGGCCAAGGAGGGTTCGCACAACAGCAGTCGGTTCGAGGTGTGGGTATCGCCACACCGTGGGCGCCTGGCCGGGCGGTTAGGTGTCTCCGGGAGGCGAACGTGCCTGCGGGGACATCAGCGGTCTGGGCACTGCCTGCAAACGGCACGGTCCCGCACAGGCCCCACGACGCCCACGACCTCACCACGGCGCGGAGGACTCCCATGGCGTTCGGCTGGATCGACGAGCAGGCGCGGGCGCGCCGCCGCGCCGGACTCGTGCGGACCCTGCGCCCGCGCCCCGCCGACTCCCCGCTCCTCGACCTCGCGAGCAACGACTACCTGGGCCTCGCCCGCCACCCCGAGATCACCGAGGCCGCCGCCGAGGCCGCGCGGCGCTGGGGCGCGCGGCGCCACCGGCTCCCGGCTCGTCACCGGCACGCACCGAACTGCACGCGCGAGCTCGAGACGCGAACTGGCCGCGTTCTGCGGCTTCGAGGCGGCCCTGGTCCTCTCCTCCGGCTACGCGGCCAACCTCGCCGCGGTCACCGCGCTCGCGCCGCACGGCACGCTGATCGTCTCGGACGCGGGCAACCACGCCTCGCTGATCGACGGCTGCCGCCTCTCCCGCGCGGCACGACCCAGGTCGTCGCGCACGCCGACCCGGAGGCCGTACGCAAGGCGCTCGGCACGCACGACGGGCCTGCCGCTGGCGGTGTCCGACTCGGTCTTCTCGGTGGACGGCGACGCCGCCCCGCTGGCCGCACTCGCCGGCGCCTGCCGGGAGTACGGCGCCGGGCTGCTCGTCGACGACGCGCACGGGCTGGGCGTGCTCGGCGACGGCGGCCGGGGCGCCCCGTACGCGGCCGGGCTCGCGGGTGCGCCGGACGTCGTCGTGACCGTCACGCTGTCCAAGTCGCTGGGCAGCCAGGGCGGCGCCGTGCTCGGCCCGGCCCGGGTGATCGACCACCTGGTCAACGCGGCCCGGACGTTCATCTTCGACACCGGCCTCGCCCCGGCGGCGGCCGGCGCCGCCCTCGCGGCGCTGCGGCTGCTGCGCCGGGAACCGGAGCGCGCCGCGCGGGCGCGCGCAGTGGCGCAGCGACGCTGCACGCACGGCTGACGGCCGCCGGGCCTGGCCGCGCGTACGGCCGGACGCCGCCGTGGTCTCCGTGCGCGCGCCGTCCCCGGAGCAGGCGGTGCGCTGGGCGGCCGACTGCCGTGCGGCGGGACTCGCCGTCGGCTGCTTCCGCCCGCCGTCCGTGCCCGACGGCATCTCCCGGCTGCGGCTGACCGCCCGCGCGGACCTCACCGACGGGCAACTCGACCGCGCCGTACACGTGATCGAGCAGGCGCGACCTTGACTTCTCCCCCAGCTGAAGCAGGGGGATTCTTCCCTCGCGGGTTGAGTTTTCTGCTTCACAGCCCGTCGCCGAACCGAATCAACGGCCAGGGTTGGTGTGCCAACCATCGGTCTTACACAAGCTCCACAGACCTGACTTCCCGCCAGCCCGGCGGTAGACCCGGCCAGCTTGGTTATCGCCGGTCGGGCACCGCCGACCGTATCACTCGATCAGCCCCACTCCCGGTACCCGGTGACGGGCGGTCCAGCCCGTCACCGGCACGGCTCTCACGGTTCTCGCGGCGGCGCTGCTCCCGGAGCCCCGGCGCCCCGGCCGAGTTCCGACCTCTTCACCAGGCGGGGCAGCAGCCACCACAGCGCCACGCACACGACGAGCGTGCCCGCTCCGGTCCCGATACCGGCGCCCCGGCCCAGCGCCACGTCCACGACGAGGAGTACGGATCCGGTGAACGCCAGCGTGAGCACTCCCAGGCCGATGCCGGCCAGCCGGGAGGAGACCTGGACGATCACAGGTTTGGCGCCCTTCTGGAAGAGCGAGCGGTGCAGGGCGGCCGGGGCGGTGAAGAGTATGGCCGCCAGGACCGACAGCAGCAGCGTGGTCACGTAGGTGGTGCGCTGGAAGGTGTCGATCGACGGGAAGCGCGGGGTGAACGCCAGGGTCAGCAGGAAGGCGAAGAGGATCTGCACCCCGGTCTGGGTGACGCGCAGTTCCTGGAGCAGCTCGACGAAGTTGCGGTCGGCTCGTTCGAGAGGGGTCTCGTTGCGTCCCCACTGAGCAGTGTGGTGGTCGGCCATATCTGGACAAGTAACCATTTCGGCCCGTGTCATGCGGCGCCCCGTGCCACGCACCGCGCCCGTGTCACGCACCGCGAGGGTGGTCGGCCGGGCTCATGACGGGCCGGGCTCATGACGGGCCGGGACCCCCGGGGGCGACGGCGACCCTCACCGCCGCCGCCCCCCGGGACGGTCAGCGGACCCGGCCGTACCAGACGCTCCTCGTCCAGATCTTCTCGCAGCTTCACGACGTCCCCGGTCTTCGGCGAGTGCCAGATCCTGCCGCTGCCCGGCGTAGATGCCGACGTGGTAGACGCTCGACCCCGAGTGGAAGAAGACCAGGTCCCCGAGCGTGCGCTTGGTGGCGGAGATGTGCTTCGTCTTGTTGTACTGTGCCGCGGCCGTACGGGGCAGCTGCTTGCCCGCCTTCTTGAACGCGTAGAGCGTGAGCCCGGAGCAGTCGAACCTGCGGGGGCCTGCGGCACCCCACCTGTACGGCGAACCCTTCTTGGACGCCGCGACCTTGAGTGCCTTCCTCGCTGGTGAGGCTGCCTCGGCGTCCGACGCGGCGCCAGGGACCACGATGCTGCCGCCGACGGCGGCGAGGGTGAGGGCCGAGGCCGTACCCACCCGGGCCATGAGCGACGGGACACGATTGAGCGCAGTCATGCGCAACCCTTCGTCATCCGCCTGTGAAGGATGACCTGTCGGATTCGGGCTGGCGAAGTTGCCCGGCCGCGTTGCCGCGGCTTCACCCCAAGGACTGCTCGGAACTGACGCTCCGGCGGCCCGTCGTGCGTGGGTCCTCCACTCCTGCCGATCCACTTCTGTCGACCGGTCATCCGGGCGGCGGCAGGACTCGGCGTCCGCCCGGATCGCCCCGCCGCCGTGGCGGGGGCTTGTCGTCAGGTAGGGATCTTGACGTAAAAACAGGGGAAACGGCGAACCTGATCGGCGATTTGTGGGGTTACTCACCACTCACCCGTTCGGATGGACAGTCTTTTACTGCCCGGGAGCCGGGGAGGCCGAGGAGGGCGCCGAGGGCGCCGAGGGGGCCGGACCAGCAACGGAACGGTTGATTCCGCTGCGGTGGCAGACGTGTTGCGCACCTTCCCTGGCGAGGGGGAGGGAGGAAAACCTACGCCGTTGGTGGGTACGTCGTCCGGTCCGTTTGAGATCCGGACCGGAGGTGTCGGGCGAAGCCCGCGCGTCGGCCGGGCGACCGAGTGGAGGGCTCCGTCAACTGAGGGGCATCCGCGGGAACCTGCGCTCCTTCACCGCGTTCTCCTCGGCCTGCTCCGCCTTGACCACGGCCGCGTACTGGTCGACGTACTCCTGCTCGGAGAGCGAGAGGATCTCGTACATGATCTCGTCGGTGACGGCGCGCAGGACGGCCTTCTCGTTCTCCATGCCGGCGTAGCGGGAGAAGTCGAGGGGCTTGCCGAAGCGGATGGTGACGGGGTGGATGTTCGGGATGACCTTGCCCGGCGGCTGCGCCTCGAACGTGCCGATCATCGCGCAGGGGATGACCGGGACCTTGGCCTTGAGCGCCATCACCGCCACGCCGACCTTGCCCTTGTACAGGCGGCCGTCGTGCGAGCGCGTGCCCTCGGGGTAGATGCCGAGCAGCTCGTCCTTGGCCAGCACCCCCAAGCCCTCGCGGATCGCGGCCTGACCCGCGTCCTTGCCGGAGCGGTCGACCGGGATCTGTCCGGCGCTGCGGAAGAAGTGAGCCGTCAGCCGGCCCTTGACGCCGGGACCGGTGAAGTACTCGGCCTTCGCGAGGAAGGTGATACGCCGCTTGAGGATCGCGGGCATCAGGAAGTGGTCCGAGAACGACAGGTGGTTGCCCGCGACGAATGGCAGCGCCCGACGACGGTACGTGTTCGAGGCCCTCGATGCGTGGCCGGAAGACCAGTCTCAGCAGTGGCCCAAGAAGCACATATTTGAGTATGTAATAGAACACAGTATCCCTCTCGCTTTACCGTATCGGCTCTGTAGGTGCGTTCTGCCGCGGCACCGCACGCATCTACGGACGCGGTCACTTTGAAGGGCGCGGCCGTCTGTGACCGGAGCTGATCGGACTCATGCTGTCAGACAGCCAGACACTGTGGGGATGCTGCGCCGCTCCCTCCCTCATCAGCGGCGGAAATCATCAGCGGCGGACACGACCTCGGTGGCCCGCACTGTGCCGGTGCGGGCCGTCGGCGTCGTCTTCCTGACCGTCCCCAGGACTCTCAGGCCCCTTGCGTCAGCACCTTCTTCACGGCCCCGAGCGCCGACCGGAGCTCCTCGGCGGTGACGGTCAGCGGCGGCGCGAGGCGGATCGTCGAACCGTGGGTGTCCTTGACCAGGATTCCCTCGCCGCATGAGGCGCTCACTGATCTGCGGCCCGTACCGAACGCGGGGTCGATGTCGACCCCCGCCCACAGCCCGCGGGCCCGGAAGCCGACGACGCCCCTGCCCAGCAGAGCCGTCCAGACCGTCGCGCAGGACCCGCCCAGCTCGGCCGCCCTGTGCTGGAACTCACCCGTCTCCAGTAGTCCGACGACCGCGGAGCCGACCGCCGCGGCGAGCGGATTGCCGCCGAACGTCGACCCGTGCTCGCCCGGCCGCAGCACCCCGAGCACCTCGCGGCGCGCCGACCACCGCCGACACCGGCACGATGCCACCGCCGAGCGCCTTGCCGAGCAGGACCAGGTCCGGGAGGACCCCCTCGTGCTCGACGGCCAGGGTGCGGCCGGTGCGGCCCAGTCCCGACTGGATCTCGTCCGCGACGAAGAGACAGCCCGCGCGGCGGGTCAGCTCGCGGACGCCGGTGAGGTAGCCGTCGTCGGGGATGATCACGCCCGCCTCGCCCTGGATCGGCTCGATCAGCACCGCGGCCGTCGTCTCGTCGATCGGCCGCCTCCAGCGCGGCGAGGTCGTTGTACGGGACGATCCGGAAGCCCGGGCGTGAACGGGCCGAAGCCGGTGCGGGCCGACCGGGTCCGTCGAGAAGCTGACGATCGTCGTCGTACGGCCGTGGAAGTTGCCGCCGCCACGACGATCGTCGCCCGGTCGGCGGGGACGCCCTTCACCTCGTACGCCCACTTGCGGGCCACCTTGACGGCGCTCTCCACGGCCTCGGCGCCCGTGTTCATCGGCAGCACCATGTCCAGGCCCGTCAGCGCGGCCAGCGCCCTCGGCGAACTCGGCGAGCCGGTCGTTGTGGAAGGCGCGCGAGGTGAGGGTCAGCCGGTCCAGCTGGCGGTGGGCCGCCTCGATCAGCGCCGGGTGGCGGTGGCCGAAGTTGAGCGCCGAGTAGCCGGCCAGCATGTCCAGGTAGCGGCGGCCCTCGACGTCCTCCACCCAGGCGCCCTCGGCGCGGGCGACGACCACGGGCAGCGGGTGGTAGTTGTGCGCGAGGACCGGCTCCTCGGCGCGGATCAGCTCGGCGGACGAGCGGGTCCCCGGGGAGGAGGGCACAGGGGCGTCGGCGGAGGACTGCGTACGGACGGGAGCGGTCATGAGCGGATCTCCTGAGTGCAGCACTTGATGCCGCCGCCGGCCTTGTGGAACTCCGACAGGTCGACGGGGACGGGGACGGGGACGGGGACGGGGACATAACCCTGCCGTATGAGCGGGGCGGCGAGCTCCTCTTGGCGCGCGGCGCGCGGCGCGAGGAAGACGTGGCTCGCGCTCTGCCTCCCCCGACGTCTCCGTGCGCCGGCCGGGCGCCGACGGCCCGCACCGTGGCCGAGGAACTGAGAACGAGATCCTGAGAGGTCAGGTGCTGTGCGAGGCCACCATGCCAAGGGTGATCAGGCCGAGGACGACCCAGCCGAACCAGAGCCAGCCGTTGGAGCCGAGGGCCACCGTGTAGGCCGTCACCATGACGAGCCCCCCTACGGTGAGCACCCCCATCGTCTTCGTCTTCGTGGAACCGGGCATCGCGACACCCTCCTCAGACCGCGTCTTCCTTCATGGTGCCCCTGTTCCGGACCGAATCCCCCCTCCGGAGTGAGGCGAAGAGGCGAAGAAAGCGGGGCTCAGCGACCGCGTGCGTCGAGTGAGGCCAGATAGGCGTTGTACGCCTCGAGTTCCTTGTCGCCGTCGCGGTCGGCGGCCCGGTCCGTGCGCCTGGCCTGCCGCTGCTCGGAGCCGTACCACTGGAAGAGCAGCGCGAGCAGCACGAGCACGGACGGGATCTCGCTGAACGCCCAGGCGATGCCGCCCGCCGCGTTCTGGTCGGCGAGCGCGTCGATGCCGAGCGAGGCGGGCGGGTTCTCGTACGTCTTCGACCATCGGCTCGGACGCCATCATCAGCGCGATGCCGAAGAACGCGTGGAACGGCATGCCCGCGAACAGCTCCAGCATCCGCATCAGATAGCCGGGCCGGTGCGGGCCCGGGTCCACGCCCATGATCGGCCAGAAGAAGACCAGGCCGACCGGCGAGGAAGTGGCACCATCATCGCGATGTGCCCGGCCTCGGACCCCATCAGGAAGTCGAAGATCGGCGTGAAGTACAGCGCGTACAGGCTCGCGATGAACAGCGGGATGGTGAACGCCGGGATGCGTGATGATCCGCATGAAGCGGCTGTGCAGCAGCATCAGCAGCAGCTCGCGCGGCCCCTTGCGGCCCCGGCCCGCCGACCGGCAGCGCCCGCAGCGCCAGCGTGACCGGCGCGCCGAGCAGCAGCAGGATCGGCGACAGCATGCTGATCACCATGTGCTGCACCATGTGCACGCTGAACATGACCATGCCGTAGTCGTTCAGCCCGGTGCACATCACCAGCAGCGACGAGCAGCACCCCGGCGACGAACGCGACCGTCCGCCCCACCGGCCACTTGTCACCGCGCCGTACGAGCCGGACGACGCCCCAGCCGTACAGCCCCAGCGCCACCAGAGCAGCCGACCAGGAAGAACGGGTCCGCCGACCACTCGAGCCCCCGCCCCAGCGTGAAGGGCAGAAGATCCATGGTCGTGCCGTGCCCGCTGTGATCCATCCGCCGGCTCCTGATGCGTGGGGTTCGTGGGGGTTGAGCGCTGTCTGTCCGCACCAGAGTAGAACTGCCCCCGGTGACACCAGTCGCCGGGGCAGTTCCCCTCAGGGGCGCGACCAGCCAGAGACAACCCGCAGCTCACAGACGACCGGCAGGCTCACGGCGGGTGGTGTGACGGCATCCCCGGCGGAGCGTTCAGAGCACACACTCGGCCTCGGCGTACCGCCTCTGCGGCACCGTCTTCAAGGTCTCCACCGCCTCGGCCAACGACACCCTCACGATGTCCGTCCCCCGCAGCGCCGTCATCATCCCGAACTCCCCCCGGTGCACGGCCTCCACGGCATGCCACCCGAACCGGGTGGCGAGCACACGGTCGTACGCCGTGGGCGTCCCGCCCCGCTGGACATGCCCGAGAATCACCGGCCGCGCCTCCTTGCCGAGCCTCTCCTCCAGCTCGACGGAGAGCTGCCGGGCGATCCCGGCGAACCTCTCGTGCCCGTAGACGTCCTTGCCGCCCTCGTCGAAGTCCATGGTGCCGGGCTTCGGCTTGGCGCCCTCCGCGGCGACGACGATCGCGAACCGCTTGCCCGCCTCGAAGCGCTCGCCGACACGCGCGGCCAACTCCTCGATGTCGAAGGGCCGTTCGGGGACGACGATGGCGTGGGCGCCGGCCGCCATCCCGGAGTGCAGCGCGATCCAGCCGGTGTGGCGGCCCATGACCTCCACGATGAGGACGCGCTGGTGGGACTCGGCGGTGGTCTTCAGCCGGTCCAGGGCCTCGGTCGCCACGCCCACGGCGGTGTCGAAACCGAAAGTGACGTCCGTGCCGGCGATGTCGTTGTCGATGGTCTTCGGCACACCGACGATCGGCAGGCCGCCCGCCGACAGCAGGCGGGCCGCCTTGAGCGTGCCCTCACCGCCGATCGGGATGATCGCGTCGAGGCCGAGTTCCTCGACATGGCACTTGGCCCGTGCCACCCCGTCACGCAGGTGTCCGGGACGGACCCGGCAGGAGCCGAGGATCGTGCCGCCGCGCGCCAGGATGCCGCTCACCGCGTCGAGGTCGAGCTTGAGGTAGTCGCACTCCAGGAGACCCTTCCAGCCGTCCCGGAAGCCGATGACCTCGTCGCCGTGATCGACGACGGCACGGTGTACGACGGACCGGATGACGGCGTTCAGCCCGGGGCAGTCGCCGCCGGACGTGAGGACACCAATGCGCATAGCCCGCAATACCTTCTCCACGTGGGCCGGGGACCGGACCACGCTGTCCGGCAGGATCTCCGCCACTCTACCGGCGCGAGGGAGCGGGGACCGTAGGGACCGTCACCGTAGGGGGCGTCCGCCTCCTGGACGCCCCCGCACACGTGTACGGCGGCCCTGTCGGAAAGGCCGCCGTACGGGCTCACGCAGGCTGCTGTGCGACTGTGTTCACGCGGGCTGCCGCGTCACCGTGTTCACGCGGGCTGCTGCGCAGCCGCGATGCGCTCGCCCCGCAGTGCCTCATACCAGCGGTCGTCGACCGGCGGCAGCGCGTTGGCGTCGAGCGTCAGCTTCAGCAGCAGGTCCGCGATCTGCGGGTTCCGGGCGAGCACGGGCCCGTGCATGTACGTGCCGAAGACCGTGTCGTTGTACGCGCCCTCCGTGCCGTCCCCCGTGCCGTTGCCCTTGCCGATGCGTACCTGCGCGAACGGGCGCGCGGTGGGGCCGAGACGAGTGACGCCCTGGTGGTTCTCGAAGCCGGTCAGCGACGGCAGGCCGAGGCGCGGGTCGATGTCGGCGAGTACGTCGCCGACGCAGCGTTCGCCCTCACCACGCACCGTGGTCACGTCGAGGAGGCCGAGGCCGGGCTCGCGCTGCCCGAGGTCGTTGACGAACTCGTGGCCGAGGATCTGGTAGCCGGCGCACACGGCGAAGACGATGGCACCGTTCTCGATGGCCCGGTACAGATTTCTGTCGCGGCGCAGCCGCTCGGCCGCGAGCCGCTGGGGGCGGTCCTCCCCGCCGCCGATCAGGTAGATGTCACCCGAGGTCGGGATCGGCTGGTCGCTGCGTACGTCGAGGCGGGACACGTCGAGACGGCGCTGGCGGGCCCGGCGCTCCACGACGAGGACATTGCCCTGGTCGCCGTAGGTGCTGAGCAGGTCGGGATAGACCCAGACGACCCGGATGCTGCTGTCGCTCATCAAGTCACTTCCTTGCGAATCCTTACTTGCGAAACCTTATGAATCCATACGAATCCATACGAATCCTTACGGAAACGTCCGGGTACGTCAGTTGCCGATGCGGCGGCGCAGGTCCTGGAACGCGGTGTAGTTCGCGATGACCTCGATGCGGCCCGGCGGGGCCTCCCGCACGGCCTGGTCGAGGTTCTCACAGACCTGGAAGTGCTGGTCCGCGACCTCCAGGCGTACCGCGAGGTCCAGCTTCCGGTCACCGACGACGAAGATCGGGTGGCCGGTCAGCTGTGTGTAGTCGACGTCCCACAACCAGGAGGTGTCGGTGCCGTCGGCCGCGCGCGCGTTCACGGACAGGATGACCGGGGTCGGCGGCGGGTCGATCAGGGAGAACGTCTCCAGCCAGCCCGCCGGGTTCTTGGCGAGCAGCAGACGCAGGTCGCGCTGCATGAACTGCACGACGTCGTAGCGTCCGGCCACCGCCTGCACCTGGTACATGCGCTCCAGGGCGACCTGCGGGGGTACGCCGAAGACGGCGGCGACAGCGGCCGAAGAAGTGGCGTTGGCCTTGTTGGCACGGCCCGGCAGCTGGAGGCGGATCGGCCAGGCGGAGCCGTGCGGGTCCAGGACATGGTCACCGGACAGCGCCCAGGTCGGCAGGGGCCGGCGGAAACCGCACTCGCCGCAGAACCAGTCCTCGCCGGGCCGCCGCATCACACCGCCGCACGACGGGCAGGACCAGGCGTCGTCCTTCCACATCTGCCCGGCGGCGACCCAGATCACATTGGGGGAGGAGGACGCCGCCCACACCACCAGCGGGTCGTCGCAGTTGGCGACCACGACGGCCTTCGAACCGGTCAGTCCCTCACGCCAGTTCTCGGCGAGCATGCGGGTCTCGGCGGCGCGGTCGAGCTGGTCACGGGAGAGATTCAGCAGCGCGATGCACTTCGGGTCGGTGTCCCGTGCCACCCCGGCGAGGTACTTCTCGTCGACCTCGATGACGCCGTACCGGGCGTCCGAGCCGCCGGCCAGTGCCGAGGTGATGCCCGCGGGCATGTTGGCGCCGAGCGCGTTCGACACGACCGGGCCTGCGGCGCGCAGGGCCTCCGCGATCAGGCGGGTGGTCGTGGTCTTGCCGTTGGTCGCCGAGACGAGGATCACGTCCAGGTGCTGGGCGAGCTGTACGAGGAGGTCGGGTTCGAGCCTGAGGGCCACCCGGCCGCCGATCACCGATCCGCTGCCGCGACCCGCGGCCCGCGATGCCGCCGCGACGGCCTTGGCCGCCGTCACGGCCAGCTTGGCCCGCGGCGTGAGCGGGTCCGAGTTGCCTGCCATCAGTTCTCGATCCTCCTTGCGCGTGCGCCGCGCTTTGAGTCTTCCGGCACCGTGGTGCGGACCTCAGCCTATCGAGATCCGCTCACGCGCCCGAACCGCGGCGCCTCTGCGGCGCCCGCGCGACATGAGCGGGGAACGCCCCGGGACAGCGGGGAACGCCCCGATTCAGAAGCCGGGCCCTCCGGCCTTGTCCCCCGCCGCCGCCAGCCGGCCCCACAACAGGTCCGCCAGGCTCCGCACCAACTCCCCGCGCGTGCACAGGCGTTCGCCCAGCCACCAGTCGCCGGCCGCGTGCATCATGCCGACGATGCCGTGGCCCCACACCCGCGCGAGCTGCTCGCTGCGCGGGCCGAGGTCGAGTCGTTCCTCGATGACCTGGGCGAGCTCCTCGCCCATGCGGCGCAGCAGGGGGGCGGAGTGCTTGCCGAGGTCGAAGCCCTCGCCCTGCGGGCCGCCCTCCGTCGGATGCATCAGAAAGCGGTACACCTGAGGACGTGCCTCGATGGCCGCCAGATAGGTGTCGAGCGTCTGCTCGACCCGTTCACGGCGCTCCGCCGGGGCGTCCAGTGCCGCCCGCAGCGCATCGAGGAGCACATCCGTGTGGCGCTCGGCGAGGGCCGCGTAGAGCCCGCCCTTGTCACCGAAGTGCCGGTAGAGGATCGGTTTGGTGATGCCTGCCTCGGCTGCGATGGCGTTCATCGAGGCCCCGGGGCCGTCGCGGAGCACCACCCGGTCCGCGGCCTCCAGCAGCTCGCGCCGACGGCGGTCGGCGGACCGCTCCTGATCGGTCCGTTGTGTGGTGTCCATATGAGTCTCCCACCCCGCGCTGATTCGGTGACGCCTGCGCAAACTAACACTCATTGGTAGGTGAGTCTCGAACGGGCTGCCGAGCTCACTCCAGGAGGTGACTTCTCTTGGCGAGGCAGGGCGAGGCAGGGGTGAGTCAAGTGATCAGCGGCACCAGGACCTGGGCGACCAGCGGCACCAAGGCCTCGGCGACCAGCAGCGCTCTCGCCCACGTCCCGGTGGCCGTCGCGGCCGTCGCGGTCGTCGACCCTTGACGGGTAGGGCCGGTAGGGCCGGTCCGGTACCCGGCTCCTAGCCGGCGCCCCCGCTGCTGTGCGCGATGCACGCCACATCGATCCGGTCGGCCAGCTTGGCGAGTTCGATCGTGAGGGTCGCCACCGTTTCCTCGTCGAGCCCGTCCTGACCGGCCTCCACCAGGTGGAGCCAGCGGCCGCCGACCGTGCGCAGCAGCTTGCTGACGTCAGCGGCCGCCACCTGCAACGTGCCGCGGTCGTCGACGATCAGAGGCAGAGTCACTTCGCGGTTCACAGGGGGGATCGTAACCGCGGAGAGCTCACGCTCCGTGCCATCTCGATCGCGTACGGCACGGCGGGCAGCCACCGCGGGACACCGACCGAATGGGGCGACCCGCGCGCTCCCTGACGTGACACCGGGGAGAAGCGCGCGAAAAGACCGGGAGAAGCCCGCCCTTCGGGCGGATGACGGGAGTCCGACGACAGAGCCTGGCCCGACCGGACGGCGGAGACCACACGTTCGGAGGACACGTCAGCTACCCGGACGAACCCTCCACTACGCCACACTTACGGCCGAACGCCGCGAAGCGGACGTGGCGGAGGAGGTTGACGATGGCCGTTTCCATCTCTGTGGTGCTGTTGCTCCTGATCCTGGTGGTGATCTTCCTGCGTAACAGCTCGCTGAAGCTCTCGCACGCCGTGGTCTGCGTCCTGCTCGGCTTCTATCTGGCCGGCACGAGCATGGCGTCGGCCCTCCACAGCGGGTTCACCGTGACAGCGGACCTCGTGGGCAGCCTGAAGCCATGACGCTGTGAGCGGTCCGACGCCCTGTGCTGCGTGACCGTGTGTTACGTGACCATGTGCTGGGTGACCGTGTGCCGCGTGGGCTGTTACCGGCCCACGGGATCGCCTTCGGCGCCGTCGTTCCGGGTGCGCAGCATCGCGTGGCCGCCGTGGTGCAGGGGTGTGTCCAGCTTCAGCCGGGCCGCTTCGCAGGCCGTTCGGGCGTCGACGACATGGACCTCGCCGTGGCCGCCGCGGGTGACGGCGATCCAGTCCGTGCCCGGTGAGGCGGCCACCGCACGGCGTTGGACGCCTTCCCAGGGGGTGCCTCCGCGGCGGGGGGAGCCGTCCATGGCGGGGAGGGGGACGCGACGTACGGCCGCATCGGCGGCCAGCAGGATCAGTTCGTCGCCCTCCGGGTGGATGCGGGTGAACGCGGTGTGGTCCTGGGCGAGGGCCAGCCGGAAGACCAGTCCCGGGCCGAGCTCCGTCAGGGTCGTGCGGTCCGATTCCAGATCGTGGTGCCATGCCTGGTTCGTCCACTGCGGCCAGCGCAGCGGGTCCGCGGGGCCGCCCCGCAGCGTCGACCACAGGGCCGGGCGGCGCGGGTCGAGCCGTAGGTACCAGCCCCGTGCGGGCGCACCCCAGGGGATGACCGGCTCCGGGACCAGTGCGTCGCCCTCGCGGCGTGCCCGGTGTACGCCCTCGCCCGTGGCCGCGAACACCTGGGCCAGGCAGGGGCGTTGGGCGTCGCCGTGGCCGTCGGCCGGCAGCGGGAGGCGGGCGTGCGGGGTGAGCACTGGGCAGCCGGGCGGGGCGTCCAGCAGGTCGGCGAAGCGGTGGACGGCCAGCGCGCCGGGCTCCCGGTGGCGCAGGACGACGAGGGGGGCGCCGTTGCCCAGGACCGTCACCCCCGGTTCGCCCACCTGCGTGCGTATCCGGGTCGCCTCTCCCGTGGTGAGGTCGACGACCGTCAGGAGGTCCGACCACGGGTCGGCGTTCTCGCCCAGGCCCGTCGTGACAGCCAGCCAGCGGCCGGACGGGTCGCACGCGAGGTGCTCGGCCGGTACGGCGACCGGGATCGCGGCCTCCACCAGTTCGTCGCCGAACGGGTCCAGCACCAGCAGCTCGCCCCTGCGGTCGTCCACGCACGCCGTCCGCCCGCCCGGCAGCGCCAGAAGCCCGGCGTGCTCGGAGAGGTGACGGCCGGTCAGCCGGGCCGTCTCGGTGCCGTCCGGCACGGTCAGGACGTGGACGGAGCCCGCCACGTGGTCGGAGACGAGCAGGAGGGGTGGTGTGGCGGTCATCTTTGTCTCCAGGTGCAGATCATGCGTGCCTTCAGGGATCTGTGCCTTTATGGCCACGGAGGGCCATAGTGAAAACGATTATCATGTATCTTCGATGCGTTCCGGACCCCCTGAATCCGGACACCCTGAAGAAGAAGCGAGGGCATCGATGCTGCGTTCACCATCGAGATTCGTCCGAAAGTGGGTCACCGCGGTGATAGTGGGTTCCGTCCTCGTGGGGTGCGGCTCGTCCGCCGAGCCCGAGGGCGGAGGGAGCGCCGCCCCTGCGAAGACCGACGTCACCGTCGAACCCATCAAGGCCACAAGGGAGTTGACCGACACGAAGGGTGTCAAGGTCTCCCTGGAGAAGGAGCCGCAGCGCATCGTCTGCCTGTTCGCGCTCTGCGACGACATCCTGACCGAGCTGGGTATCGTCCCCACGGCCACGAACAGCGCGCTCCTCGCCCACCCCCGCTTCCTGGGGAAGGAAAAGGCGAAGGAGGTCGACGTCATTCCCGGTGGGTTCATCGCTCCCGAGGTGGAGGCGGTCCTCTCCCACAAGCCCGATCTCGTGATCGGCCTGAAGGACACCCACGGCAAGCTCGCCCCGGCGCTGAAGGGCGCCACCACGTTCTGGCCCATGCAGCCCGGGACGTGGGAGGACAGCGTGGGGTATCTGCGCGATGTCGCCGCGCTGACCGGCCGTACCGCTGAGGGTGAGAAGGCCGAGAGGGCCTTCCGTACCAAGCTCGCCAAGGCGGAGAAGGCCAAGAGCGACAAGACCGCGCTCATCGTCTTCGGCAGCGACGAGAACTTCGGTGTCGCCACACCGGAGAGCGATGTGGCCGCCAGCCTGTTCCCGAAGATCGCCGACTACCCGTGGAAGTCCCGTGGCGTGGACGGGACCTACAGCCTGGAGGAGATCCTCGCCCGGGACGTCGACGTGCTGTTCGTCGAGACGATCGCCTTCGGCGAGGCGGCCGGCACACTGTCGGAGAAGCTCGCCAAGAACCCGCTGTGGGGCAAGATCCCGGCTGTCGAGAACGACGACGTCCACGAGGTGAACGCCGAGGTGTGGGCGAAGGGACGCGGTACACGCTCGCTGGGCATCATCCTCGACGAGGCCACGGCCGCGCTGCGGTGAGTGCGCCCACCGCGACCGGGAAGGCGGTGGGTGCGGTGAGTTCCGGCGAGGGGCGGTCCGGGGGACTGCGGGTCCAACTCACCCTCCTGGTCGTGCTGTTGGCCGCCGCGTCCGTCTGTGCGCTGAGCCTCGGCACGCCCTACGTCCCGCTCCACCGGCTGCCCGGTGCGCTGCGGGAGGGGGACGTCACGCTCGCCGGGGTCGTCGTCAACGAACTCCGCGTGCCCAGGCTGGTGCTGGCGCTGGTCGCCGGTGCCTGTCTGGGCGCGGCGGGGCTCGTGCTGCAGGAGGCCCTGCGCAATCCGCTGGCCGTCCCGGAGATGCTCGGCGTGTCGTCCGGTGCCGCGCTCGGGGTGGCCGCGCCGCTGGTGCTGGCGGTGTCCCTCCCGGCCGCGGTCCAGCCGCTGCTGGCCATCGGCGGGGCCGCGCTCGGCGGCGGACTCACGCTGCTCGCCGCGGGGTTGGGGCGCGGTCCGGCCGCCGTCCTGCTGACCGGGGCCGCGGTCGCCGCCGCGTTGCAGGCGGCGCTGCTCGTGCTCATGGTGATGGCCGACCAGCTCGACCTCCAGCTGATCTACCGCTATCTCCTCGGCTCGCTCTCCGCCCGCACCTGGGACGACGTCACCGGGCTGTGGCCCTGGCTGCTCGTCGCGGTGCCCGCGCTCGTGCTGTGCGCGCCGGTGCTCTCGGTGCTGCGACTGGGGGACGAGGACGCCGAGGCGCTGGGTGTGCGCGCCCAGCGGGCACGGCTGGGCGCGCTGGGCATCGCCGTCGTGCTGATCGCGCCGGTGACGGCGGTGTGCGGGCCGGTGGCGTGGGTCGGGTTCCTCGCCTCGCACCTGGCACGGCGGCTCAACCCCGAGGGGGACGCGGTGCGTTGGCTGCCCTGGTCGGCGGCGTGGGGCGCTGTCGTGGTGGCCGTCGCCGACGTTCCGGCCCGGCTCGCGCTCGCGCCCGTGGAGACACCGGCCGGCGCCTGGACGGCCCTCCTCGGCGTGCCCGCCGGGGTCGCCCTGCTCCGGTCGGGCAGCCGGAGGCGGAGCGCGGCATCCGCTGCCGTACGCACCCCCGGCCCCGGCTCCGGCCGACAGCGCACGGAGGAGGCCCGGTGACCCGGCGTTTCGTCGCGCTCGTGGCGCTCGTCGTCGTATGCGCCGGTGTGGAACTGGTGGCCGGGCGCGGCATGTCCCCGGCCGGGGTCGGGGAGGTGCTCGGTGGGGGCGGCGATACGACGGAGCGGCACCTCCTGCTCCAGCTTCGGCTGCCCCGGCTGCTGGTGGCCCTCGGCGCGGGGGCATGCCTGGGCGTGGCGGGGCTGGTACTGCAGTCGGCGCTGCGCAACCCCCTCGCCGGACCCGAGGTCACGGGCGTGACGCCGGGCGCGGTGCTCGGGGCCGTCGCCGCGAGCGGGCTCGGGCTCGCGGGGTGGCAGTCGCCCCTCGCCGTGGTCGTCGCCGCGTGTGCGGGCGGTTGCACCGGAGGCGCGCTGCTGTGGCTGCTCGCCGGGCGAGGCCAGGGCGAGGCCGCGCAGACCGTTGTCCACGGGGTGCTGGTGTCGGCGGTACTCGGCGGGCTCACCGCCATGGTGCTGCTCGTCGCGCCCGGGGAGCTGGGCAGCGTCGTCCAGTGGCTCGTCGGCACCACCGAGGGCCGGGTGTGGCAGCACTGGCACCTGCTGTGGCCGTGGGCGCTGGCCTGGGGAGCCGCGGCGTGGCTGCTGACCGGGCCGCTGACCCTGCTGCGCTGCGGGGACGAGCTCGCCACCGCCGCCGGGCTGGCCACCGCGCGGGCCCGGACCCTCGCCCTGGTGTGCGCGGTGGCGCTGACGGCGGGCGCGGTGGCCGCCGTGGGCGCGCTGGGCTTTGTCGGGCTGCTCGTGCCGCACCTCGCGGTGGCGGTGTTCGGCGCCGACCTGCGCGTGGCCCTGCCCGGTGCCGCCCTCGTGGGGGCGGCGGTGGTGTGCGGGGCGGACGCGGCGGCCCAACTGGCTTCCCGGCTGCTGGCGTTCGCGCTGGACGCCGAGCGGCTCACGCTGCCGGTCGGGGCGCTCACCACCTGCGTCGGGGCCGTGCTGCTGCTGGTCGTCGTACGCCGTACGCCGAGCGGAACGTTCTGATCCCGGCGAAAGACAGACAAGGGCAGAGCAAGGGCAGAGCAAGGGCAAAACAAGGACAGAACAGGGACAGAACAGGGACGAAGGACGGAACATGACCGAATCCATGGGGATCCGCGTCGAAGGGGTCCGCTTCGGCTACCCGGGCCGACCCGTGCTGCGCGGTGTCGACATGACCGTGCGGCCGGGCGAGCTGACCGCCCTCGTCGGCCTCAACGGCTGTGGAAAATCAACCCTGTTGCGGCTGGCCGCCGGACTGCTGCGCCCCGACGAAGGACGCGTCCTGCTGGGCGGGGATGATCTCGCCCGGCTCTCCCGGCGGGCCACCGCCCGGCGCGTCGCGCTGCTGCACCAGTCGGCCCCGGCCGTACCGGGCATGACGGTACGTCAGCTCGTACGGCAGGGGCGGTACGCGGCGCGCGGCCCGCTCGGCATGCTGCGCGAGGGCGACGACCCCGTCGTACGGCGTGCGCTGCGGGATGTGGGCGTGGAGGAGTGGGCCGAGCGGGCCGTCGACGCGCTGTCCGGCGGTGAACGGCAGCGGGTACGGCTGGCGATGGCGCTGGCCCAGGACACCCGCGTCCTGCTGCTCGACGAGCCGACCACCTACCTGGACCTGCATCACCAGCTCGACGTGCTGCAGACGGTGGCGCGCCTGCGCGAGGAGCGCGGCCTGACCGTCGTGATGGTGCTGCACGACCTGGCGCACGCGGCCCGGTTCGCCGAGCGGATCGTCGCGCTGCGCGAGGGGCGTGTGGTGGCCGACGGGGCGCCGAAGGAGGTGGTCACACCGGGGCTGCTGGCGGATGTCCTGCGGGTGGCCGGCCGGGTCGGCAGGGATCCCGAGGGCGGCTGGCCGGTGTGTTATCCAGATCACCCCCTCCCAGGACTAGAATATGAAAATCGTATTCAGTAGTGTTCCTTGTGCGGTGCTCGTCCGAACACCGCATCTCCCTTACGAACAAGGAGAGTTCATGGACAACGAGCAGATCTTCGCTCCGATCGCCGACCAGGGTCAGCTGGCCCACGCTTCGGCCACCCACTCCAACGCGCTCGTCGAGAACCCCTTCGACGACACCGAGGAGTAAGCGAGGGTCGACCACCCTTGATCGTGGGCCCGCCCGACTGCCTTACGGGCGGGCCCACCGCCCTCCACGGCCCTTCCCCCAGGAGATTCGACGTGTCCCGCAGCCAGCTCGCCCCCGGTGTCGAGGTCGTCGCCGTGCCCGGCCGGG
Source organism: uncultured Actinomycetota bacterium (assembly GCA_963711935.1). Taxonomy (GTDB): domain Bacteria; phylum Actinomycetota; class Actinomycetes; order Streptomycetales; family Streptomycetaceae; genus Streptomyces. The sequence continues at coordinate 233,974 of CAVQGD010000010.1, read as the reverse complement.
GTCTCGCCATCCGTACGGCCGACGGAGAGTTCCTCAGCGTCAGGACGGGCCACGCGGACGAGGACGCCTTGCTCTCCCGGCTTTCCGGGGCAGCGACGGGCGGGCCCGACGCCGAACCCGACGCAGAACTCGAGGCCGAACCCGACGCAGAACCCGACGCAGAACTCGACCGGCTTGTAGGCGCCTTCAAGGACGCCGGATATCTGGCCCAGGGGCCGCGGCGCGCACAATGGCCCGTGGAGCGCCGGGAGGTCCTGCTGCTGGGTGAGCCCTGGCTGACCGAGCCGCTGGCCGCGTACCTGCGGGCCGCGGGAGCCGAGCCGCGCCCGGCTGCGCCGGGCGACGTGGCCGGCACGGCAGCCGAGTGGCTTCGGCGCCCCGAGGAGCCGCGACCCGCCGCCGTCGTGTGGTGCCTCGACGGGCCCGTGCCCGCGGGGCTGTGGGACGCCGCCGACCGGCTGCCCGAGCGCGGTATCGCCTGGCTGCGCTGCCACCGCGAGGGCTGGCAGGCCTACGTCGAACCTCTCGCGGCCGTTGTCGGGGACGTCACCTCGGCCCACGTCCGCGCCCGCCGCCTCGCCGCCACGCCCGCCCACCGCGAATTGGACGCCTACTGGAGCGGGCCGCGTACCTCCGGCGCGCCCGTACACCTCACGCCTCCCGCGGCGGGACTGCTCGCCGCCCTGCTCGCCGACGACCTCACCCGCTGGGCCACCGACGCCCCCGACGCCGGCGAACTGCCCGCCCGCCGCCGCCTGCGACGCATCGACCTGCGCACACTGACCGTCACCGAGCATGCCGTGCTGCCGGTGCCGGATGTCGCCGCGATACCGAAGAGGGCCGTGCCGGAACAGGCCGTGCCGGAACAGGCCGTGCCGGAACACGCCGTGCGGTCGGCTCGCGACGCCGCCGCCACGCCGGGAACGACCGGCACCGAATGCCCCGTGCCGCCCGCTCCTGATGTCGCCGCGATACCGAAGAGGGCTGTCCCTGACGTCGCCGCCACACCGAAGAGGGCTGTCCCTGACGTCGCCGCGATACCGAAGAAGGCCGTCATACCCGGGAACGTCGCCCTCCCCGGGAACGCCGGATGACACCGTCCACCGTGGCCGTCGCGGATCTCGCCACCGACGTCCAACTCCCGGACGGCAACGGCCCGTTCCCGGCCGTCCTCATCCGCACGCCCTACGACCGCCGCCGGCACCACGCCGAGCTGCGCGGCTGGACCCGGCGCGGATTCGCCGCCATGGTCCAAGACGTACGCGGTCGGCACGCCTCGCCAGGGGAGTGGCGTCCGTACGAGAACGAGGCCGCGGACGGCACCGCCACCGCCCGCTGGATCCGCCAACAGCCCTGGTGCGACGGCCAGTTCGTGGCCGTCGGCGCCTCCTACGCCGCCCACTGCGCCCTCGCTCTCGCGCTCGACTCACCCGAGGACGCCCGCCCGGACGCCGTCATCGCCGCCGTGCCCGCACCGGGCCCCGCAGACACCGCCCGTGAACCCTCCGGCGTGGAACGGCTGGCGGCCCGCGCCGGGTGGTGGGCCGCTCACGGCGACCGGCGGGACTCCGACGACAGCGCCCTGGCGAAGGCCCTCGCCACGGACCCCGCTCTGCTCGCCCATCTCCCGGTCGTCGACCTGCCCGAGCGGCTCGGCCGGAGCCTGCCCTCCTGGCCCGGCCTGTGGCGGCACCCCACAAGAGGCCTGCTCACCGAGCGGGCGGAGCATGCCGGGATGCCGCTGCTCGCGGTGGGCGGCCACCACGACCACTTCACCGAGGACACCGTCGTCCTGTGGCGCCGCTGGGGCGGTCCCTCGGCGCGGTTGCTGCTGGGCCCCTGGGGCCACGCCCTCGTCGCCGAACCCGGTCCCGACGCCCGGCCCGCGCACCGGGTGAGCCTCGGCGACCTCTACGCGCACTGGGCCCGCCGCGCCCTCGCCGGGGAACTCCAGCCCGGTCACCGGGGGGCGATCGGGCTGGGCGGCAGCCCCCTGTGGATACCCGCCGACGCGCAGGGCGAGCCGCGCCCGCAGACCGTACGGCTCCTGCACGGCCCCTCCTTCACCGCAGACCCCGAACATCCCGTGTCATCCGAGGAGTTGGCTGTCCCCACGGACGGCACGCCCGACCGCTGCCTGCTCGTCACCTCGCCGCTGCCGCGCCCGCTGGACGTCGTCGGCACCGCCGGGGTGCGGCTGCGCGCCACCGCCGACACCCCGTCCGCCGACTGGGCCGCCCGGCTCGTCGCGGTCAGCCCCGAAGGGGCGGCCGAGCGGCTCGCCGTCGGTGTCGTACGACGGACGGATCCGCCAGGGCACGCCGCCGAGTTCACCGTGGACCTCGGCCGCCTGGCGCGGCGGCTGCCCGCGGGCACCCGGCTCCGCCTCGAAATCGCCGGGCACCACTTCCCGGCCCACGCCCGCAACCCCCACACCGGCGACGACCCCGTCACGGCCACCCGGCTGCTCGCCTCCCGGCGCACGGTCGACCCCGCGCGCGTGGCGCTGCGGCTGCCCGTACTCCGGTCCCGTCCCATACCCACCGATCCCGCACAGGAGATCCTGCGATGACGCCGCTGCCGCTGGAAGCCCTGGTCGACCCCGTCTGCGGCATCGTCCGCAAGGTCGAGCCCGTCGAGCACCCGGCAGGCGCCCCGCCCCGCTACACCGCGCTCACCGCCGAGGTGTCCGACGCCCGCAGGCTCGGCCTGTGGCCCGCAGACCGGGTGTCGCTCGGCACCACCTTCGGCGACCTTGAGGGTGCCCGCATCGCCGCGATAGCGGAGGGCATCGAGCGGTACTGCGGCAACCGCGTACCACCGCCCGGCCACCCCGACGCCCCGCTGCGCGCCACGGCCGCCGAGCTGACCGAGAAGGGCCTGCGGCTGTACGGGCCGAAGGAGCTGCCGGCGTACGCCGACTGGCAGTACGCCCGCGAGAAGTTCCCGTACCGTCCCCTCACCCCCGACACACCGGCCCTGTGGACCCGCGGCAGCGAACGGCTGCCCGGCGGCGAAAGTGCCGAGGTCTGGGCGCCCGTCGCGCTCACCCACCTCAACTGGCGGCAGGGCGACCTGCGTTCGCTGCCGCGCACCCACCACCTCAACTATGCCGGGATCGCCACCGGGCAGGGCCTCGACGACGCGGTCGAGCGGGGCCTGCTGGAGATCGTCGAACGCGACGCGCTCGAAGTGTGGTGGCACCTCGACGGCCCGGCCCGCGGCATCGACCCGGCCAGTGTGCCCGGCCTCACCGACGACCTCGCCGGGTCCGCACTCGACGTCCACCTCGCCCAGATGCCCTCGGAGTTCGCCCCCTGCATGGCCGCACTCGTCCACGACTCCCGGCTCGGGCTCTACGCCGCGGGGTTCGCCTGCAAGTACGACCCGGCCGAGGCCGCCCGCAAGGCCGTACTCGAAGCCGTCCACACCTGGGTCTTCACCCAGGGCCTCACCGGCCCCGGCGGCTGGGTGTTCCAGGCGGTCGAGGCCGGGCTGCTCGCCCGCGGCCTCTACCTGGACCACCGCGAGGACCGCCGCTACCTCGACGCGTGCGGCGAACACTTCGAGCATGTACGGGACTTGGGCGCGCACGTCCAGGTATGGCTGGACGAGCGGATGGCGCCCGAGGCCCGGCGGTTCACCGAGCCCGCCCTCGGGACCGTACCCGTCGAGGCGGTCGAGCCCGGCAGCCGGGAGCGGCTGGAGCGCGCGCTGCACGACGGCGGTCACCGCATCATGACGTTCGACCTCACCACCGAGGACGTGGCCGAGACACCGCTGCGCGTCGCCCGGGTCCTCGTCTCCGGGCTCGTCCCCAACGCCCCGGCCGCTTTCGGCTACTTCGGCTGCCCGCGCCTCACCGAAGCCGCCGTCGGCCGTGGCTGGCGTACGACCGCGCCGCGCGCACCGGAGGACTTCACGCTGGCTCCTCCGCCCCACATGTGAGGGCCGGCCCATGGACCTCGTCACCGCCCTCGCCCGCGCCCGTTCCCCCGAGAAGCCCGGCCCGGACACGCCCGCCGGGCCCGCCGTCCGCCCATGGCCCAGGCCGCCGTGCCCCCTGCCGGACGCAGGCCCCGCAGAACTGGACCTGGGCCGACTGCTCCGCCTCTCCCTGGCGGCCTCGGACAGTGCCGGACGGCTGCGGCCCGTGCCGTCCGCGGGCGCGCTGCACCCGGTGGACGCCCGGCTCGTCGTGGGCACCGGCTGCCCGCTGCCGCCCGGGAGCTACGGCTACGACCCGCTGCGCCACCGCGTGCACCGGCTCGGTCCGGGGGACGGGGACGCGCTGCCCGAGGACGCGCTGCCCGGGGCGAGTGTCGAACTGTCCGTCACCGCGCAGCGCACGGTTGCGCATTACGGTCACCGGGCCTGGCCGCTGATCCTGCTGGACACCGGGCACGCCGCGGGGGCGCTGTGGCTCGCGGGGCGCGCGCTCGGTGCGGGCCCGACGGCGGTTCGCCTCGACGGGGGCGCCGAAAACCCCCTCGCGGTACTGCACTTCGCCCCGCCTGAGGGGAGGGGGCCGGTCCCCGCGCCTGAGGGGGCGGGTCTGGTCCCCGCGCCTGAGGGGATGAGTCCGGTCCCCGCGCCTGAGGTGGCGGGCCGGGCTGTTCCCGCCGTTGGTCACGCCGAGGTGGCGGGCCGGGCTGCCCCCGCCTACGAGACGCGGCCGTTTCCTCCGCCCGAGGCGGCACACCGGGCCATCGACACGCCCACCCCCCGTGAGCTGCTGGCCCGCCGCAGCGCCCGGCCACCGCTGCGCGGCACCCCGCCCCGTGACGCCCTGCGGGCAGTCCTCGCCACCGCCACCGAGGCGAGCGCCGGTGAGCTCGCCTGGTGTCTGGCCGTCGGCGCACCACAGCCCGAACTCGTCGAGTTGGCGCCCGAGGGCACGCTGCGACGTTTCGCCGCGGGGGAGGCCAGGCCGACGCTCGCCGCCTGGGCCGCGGGCCAGGCATGGATCGCGGACGCGGGCGCCGTCCTGCTCGGCCACGGCTGCCCGGCGGACGCAGAAGCCCCGCAGATCCGCCGGGCCCACCTGCGCGCGGGCTTCGCCGTCCACCTGGCCCAGGTGACCGCGGGCCGACACGGCCTGGCCGGCCGCCCCATCGGCTCCTGGCAGCAGGCCGACCTGGGCGCCGCGCTCGGCGCCACGCCGGGCCGGGACTGGATCGTCCACGGTCTGGCCCTTGGCACCACCCACTCCGAAGAGGAGACCTCGTGATCGTCCACCCCGAGCTGCGCCGCGCCGCACGCCACGCCCAGCGCCCCCTGCTCGCGGCCACCCTCCTGCAGGGGGCCGTCACCCTCACCCACCTCGCCCAGGCCGTCCTGCTGGCCGTCGCCCTCGCCGACGTGGCCCGGGGCGACATGGACCGGCTCCCGCTGCTCCTCGGGACGGTACTCGGCGTCGTCGCAGCCCGGGGCGGGCTCACCTGGTGGCAGCGGCGCACCGCTACTCGTGCCGGAGCACAGGCCAGGGTCCGCCTGCGGGACGAACTCCTCGCCCACCTCGGACAGCTGGGACCCGCGCACCTGACCTCCCCCAGCCTTCGGCCGGGGGGACCCCCAGCGCGCGCCGGGGCCGTCCGCACCACCCTCGTCGACGGCGTCGAGGGCGTCGACGCCTACACCTCCCGCTACCTGCCCCAGCTCCTCATCACCCTCACCGTGCCGCCCCTGGTGCTCGCCGCCCTGGCCGCCGTCGAACCGGCCGCCCTCCTCGGCCTCGTACCCGCCCTGCTGCTCGCCCTGTGCGGACCACGTGCCTGGGACCGGCTCCTCGCCAGACGCGGCAAGGAACACTGGGACACCTACGAAGAACTGGGCGCCGACTATCTCGAAGCGCTGCAAGGCATGCCCGCGCTGCGAGCCGCGGGCGCCCTCGGACGCACCCGGGAGCGGCTGGAGAAACGCTCAGCGGCGCTGCACCGTGCCACCGTCGCCAAGCTCCGCGTGTCGCTCGTCGACACCGCACTCACCGACCTGGCCCTCCAGGGCGGTACCGCGGCCGCCGCACTGCTCGCCTGCTGGTCGGCCGTCACAGGATCCACCACGGCGACAGGCACCTACCTGGTGCTGCTCCTGTCCTCCGAGTGCTTCCGGCCCGTACGCGACCTGTCCCGCGAGTGGCACGCCGGGTACCTGGGAGTGTCGGCCGCGGACGGGCTCGCGGCGCTGCGCACCGCCGAACCGGCGGTCCCCGACACGGGAACAGCGGCAGCGCGATGGCCGGGCCCGCCCCCCGTACGTTTCGAGAACGTGCGGTTCACTTACGACGGTGCGAAGACCCCCGCGCTGAGCGGCGTCACCTTCACTGCCGAGGCAGGGCGGACCACCGCGATCGTCGGCCCTTCCGGCGCGGGCAAGTCCACGCTGCTGGCCCTGCTCCTGCGCCACCACGACCCGCAGCGGGGGCGCGTCACCCTGGACGGCCGCGACGTGAGCCAGTACGCGCTCGACTCGCTGCGGCAGGGCATCGCCGTCGTCTCCCAGGAGACCTACCTCTTCCACGCCAGCATCGCCGACAACCTGCGCCTGGCCCGGCCCGCCGCCACGGACGACGACCTGACACGCGCGGCACGGACCGCCGGCATCCACGACGAGATCACCGCCCTCCCCGACGGCTACGCCACCGTCCTCGGCGAACGGGGCGCCACCCTGTCCGGCGGGCAGCGACAGCGGCTCGCGCTCGCCCGGGCCCTGCTGGCCGACGCTCCGGTACTCGTCCTCGACGAGGCGACGAGCGCGGTCGACGAACGCCGCGAGGCGGACATCGTCCGTGAACTGCCGGCCGCCGTGAACGGCCGGACGGTGCTGGTGGTCGCCCACCGGCTCGCCGCAGTCCGGCACGCCGACCGCATCGTGGTGCTCGACGGCGGACGCGTGGACGCCGTCGGCGAGCACGCCGCCCTCGTCGAAGCCGGGGGCGTCTACGCCGAGCTCGTCAAGTCGGGCCACGTGTACGAAGGGGGGCTCGCCGCATGAGCGGCACCCTCGACACTCCGGCCCCCGGGGCCGTGCCCGCGCGGGGCGCACTGCGCGCCCTGCTGCCCGCCCTCGCCGGACACCGCGCCATGATGGCCCGCACCTGCGCCGCCGCACTCGGCGAACAGGGCTCGCTGGTCGCGCTGTTGACGCTGGCCGCGTACACCGTCGCCACCGCGGTCGTCGAGGGCCGCGCCCCCTCGGCCGGTACGGTCACCGCTCTGGCCGCCCTCGTCCTCGTACGCGCCCTGACGACCTGGCACGAGATGGACCTCTCGCACGACCTGGCCTACCGGGTGCTGGCCGAGTTGCGTGTGCGGGTCTTCGACGGGCTCGCCCGCAGCGCACCCGCCCGTGTGGCGGGCAGGCGCAGCGGGGACCTGGCCGCCACCGCGATGGCCGATGTGGAGGCGCTGGAGTTCTTCTACGCCCACACGACGGCCCAACTCCTCGCGTCCAGCGTGGTGTTCACCGGCGGAGCCGCGGCACTGGCCACGGTGGAGCCGTGGCTGCTTGTCGCGCTGCTGCCGGTCGCCGCGCTGCTCGCCGTGGCGCCCTTCGCCGACGCGCGCGGACGCGCCGCGCGCGGGGCCCGCACCCGGGAGGCCGCCGCCGTGCTCTCGGCCGACACCGTGGAGACCGTCGACGGGCTGCGCGAACTGCTCGCCTTCGGCGGGCTGACCGAGCGGCGCCGCCGTCTCGCCGAGCAGGGCCGGCGGGTGGGGGAGGCCCAGCGGGCCGAGGCCACCTGGGAGGCCATGGCCGCCGCCGTGCGCGACGCCCTCATCGTGCTCGCGGTCCTCGGCGTGGTGGCCGCCGCCGCGCAGTCCGTGACCTCTGGGCGGCTGCACGGCGCATGGGCCCCGGCGGCGATGGCACTGGCCCTGTCGGTACTGGGCCCGGTCGCCGAGTCGGCCAGAGCACTGAGCCAGGCCGTGAGCCTGCGCGCCGCGGCCGCCCGCGTGGACGCCGCCCTGAAAGCCCCGACTCTCGCCCCGCCGCCCACCACACCCCGCCCGCTGCCCCCGGGCCCGCTGGGTGTCCGACTGCACGGCGTGAGCTTCGACTACGGGGGCCGACCTGTGCTGAAAGAGGTCGAGTTGACGGTTCCCGCAGGGCAGACCCTGGCCCTGGTCGGTGTCTCGGGGGCCGGCAAGTCGACCTGCGCCCACCTGCTGGCCCGCTTCTGGGACCCGTCCGAAGGAGCAGTCCACCTGATACCCCGCGCCGGGGACCCCGTCGACCTCCGCGACCTGGCCGACGCCGAACTGCGCCGTGCCGTCGCCGTCGTGGGCCAGGACACCCCCCTCTTCCACGGCACCCTCGCCGAGAACCTGCGCCTTGCCGCACCGGACGCGAACGACGAACTCCTCGCCGAAACAGCCCGGTTGTGCGGCACCGACGAGATCGCCCCCCTGGACTCCCTCGTCGGGGAACGCGGCGCCACCCTCTCCGGTGGCCAGCGCGCCCGGATCGCCCTCGCCCGCGCCCTGCTGGCCCAGCCACGGGTCCTGGTGCTGGACGAAACCACCGCTCACCTGGACAACGCCGGTGACGCCCAACTCGCCACCGCGCTCGGCAAGGGCAACCGCACCACCCTCGTCATCGCCCACCGCCCCGCCACCATCCGCCGTGCCGACCGCATCGCCGTCCTCGAATCCGGCCGGATCGCGCAGGAAGGCACCTGGGACGACCTCACCTCCCGCACGGACAGCGCGCTCAACCGCATCCTGGCTGGAGAAACGGCTGGAGAAACGGCTGGAGAAACGGCTGGAGGAACGGCTGGAGAAAAGGCCGGAGGAAAGGCTGGAGGAAAGGGACGTACGGCGACGATCGCCTGACGCTCCGTGCCGCAAGGCCGACGCCACAGCCCCTCGGGCTGACGCCACAGCCCCTCGGGCCGACGCCACAGCCCCTCGGGCCGACGTCCGCACTCCTCCGCCTTGCGGCGGCGCAGCAGGGGTGATGTGGGTCAACCTCTGTTGTCCTCGGGAGTTACGGGAGTACGTCAGGGTGCCGTATCAGGGCCGGGGCCTGGAACTGTGTGACGCCCGGAGTCGTTCTCAGGGCAGAGAGCGGCAGTGGCCGCGAAGGAGGCGACGGAGATGTCGAAAAGCGCGAAGACAGCCGCAGGGAGTGCGGCGATCGGGATCGTTCTGTTGATCTTGCTGCCCTTCCCCTTCTGGGCCAACCTCCTGATAGTCCTGGGAATCCCGGCGGCTGTGTACCTCATGCTGGACCCCTCACAGCGGCGCAGGCTGCGCCGCGTCACCCGCAAGGAGCTCGGCCGCTGAGGCGTCCCGGCCCGCGCTGCGGGCCGGTGGCCGACGAGTGCCCAGGTGGGGCGTACCGCGAGAGAAAGCTGACGCGCACAGAGATCGGTTCCAAGGACACCGGCGCTCTGGCGTCTTCGGCATCTTCGATTTACTGGTCCCACGGAGGGCGGCGAAGCCGCCCTGAGCCGCTGACCTGCGGATTTTTTGCCCCTGAAGGAGTTATCCACAGGCCCGCCACGATGTCCGGCGAACCGGCTACGGTTTTTCCGAAGCGGGCGCAGATCAGCGCCGGCACGTCACCGCACGGGGGAGGACCGTCATGTCCGACACCACCATCACGCAGTCCGTCACGACCATCGCGCCTGCCGCGCCGCCCCAGACCGGGGCGCACAACCCCTCGCTCTCACAGAGCCGCGCCGCGCGGGAACTGGAACTGAAGCGGAGAGAGTTCGACCTCGCAGTCCACCTCGGATGTATCCGGACCGTCGTCGAGGACCGAGGAGGGGACCCTCGCGTCACCCGCGCCGAGATCGACCGGGTGCGCTCCGAGCACGGCTTTCCCGAAGCACTGCGGGAGCGTGTCAAGGCCGTGGGCACGGCAGACGGCGCGGCCCTGATGGACGTGACGAGTACCCGGTTCACCCGGCTCGCCCGCCTGGGCCAGGTGACGCCTATCACGTTTTACCTCAACCGCTACCGCGCGGTGGTCTGGCTCTATCTGGCAGAAGAACTCCGGCAATTCGCAGCGGACGAGAAGAACGCCCCGCTGATGAGCGGCCGCACGCCGGAGGGGCTGCGCGAGCAGTTGGACGCGGGCCTGGACCTCCGTCCCCGGAACTGGCGCGGGCGTCACCTCGGATTCCTGCTGCGTCAGGCCGAGAGCCCGTGGGGGCGGGCCGCGGCCGTGGCGTCCCTGCTCGATCCCGTCCAGGTCGCGGAGATCGTACGGGACCCCTATGAGCGGGCGTACGTGAACCGCCTCCGGCCCCCACGGCCCGCCCATGGCGCGCCCGATTCACCGGCCGCCCAGGTTGCCGCAAGGATCATGACGGCGGACGACCCGGACGAGATCGACTGGCTGCGGTCCGACCTGCGAGAGACCGTCGCCGAGGCCCGCGAGCACCGCGCAGCGCCGCGACCGGGGCCGAAAGCACCAGCGCCGCATGCGGTACAGCACGGAGCGCCTGTGGCCAAAGCATCCAGTGCCGTACGGTCGGGAGGGCCCGCGGCCGGGGCGCCGACCACAGCCCGGCGGACCCGCGGAGAAACCACGCGGCCTGCTCGGATGGCTGCGCCGCAGAAACCCCCTGACCGACCGGCGCGGGACGTGCGCCACCGGGATCGGTCAGGCACCGAGCTTGCGGAACAGACCCTCCTGGACGACCGACACGAGCAGCCGTCCCTCCAGGTCGTAGATGCGGCCGCGGGCCAGCCCGCGGCCGCCCGTCGGCGATCGGCGACTCCTGGTCGTAGAGGAACCACTCGTCCGCGCGGAACGGCCGGTGGAACCACATGGCGTGGTCCAGCGACGCCATGTCGAAGCCCCGCGGCCCCCACAGCGGCTCCACGGGGATGCGGACCGCGTCCAGGAGGGTCATGTCGCTGGCGTACGTCAGCGCGCAGGTGTGCACCAGCGGGTCGTCGCCCAGCGGCCCGACCGCCCGCATCCACACCGCGCTGCGCGGCTCGGCGTCCTCGACCTCCTCGTGGGTCCAGCGCAGCCGGTCCACGTAGCGGATGTCGAAGGGCTGGCGCCGGGCCATGCGCTCCAACTGCTCGGGCAGCGCGCCCAGGTGCTCGCGTGATCTCCTCGGCGACCGTCGGCAGCGACTCGGGGTCCGGGACCTCGCGGGCGCGGCGGCAGCTGGTGCTCGAAGCTCCCCTCTTCAGGCTTGTGGAAGGAGGCGGTCAGATTGAAGATCGTGCGGCCCTGCTGCACGGCGGTGACCCGCCGGGTGGTGAACGACCGCCCGTCCCGGACCCGCTCGACCTGGTACACGATCGGCACGCCCGGACGGCCCGGACGCAGGAAGTACGCGTGCAGCGAGTGCACCGGCCGGTCGCCCTCCGTGGTGCGCCCGGCGGCGACCAGGGCCTGGCCGGCCACCTGGCCGCCGAAGACCCGCTGCAGGGACTCCTGCGGGCTGCGGCCGCGGAAGATGTTGACCTCGATCTGCTCCAGGTCGAGCAGGTCGACGAGCCGCTCGGCGGGGTTGGTCGTCATGTGCTGCCCTCTCCTGTGCTCACAGCTGGCCGACGTCGGTGACCTTGACGACGGCGCGTCCCTCCTCGTCGGAGGCCGCGAGGTCGACCTCCGCGCTGATGCCCCAGTCATGGTCGCCGTTCGGGTCGGCGAAGGTCTGCCGGACGCGCCACAGTCCGTTCTGCGGGTCCTCCTCGATCAGCAGCAGCCGGGGACCGCGGGCGTCGGGGCCGGTGCCCAGGTCGTCGTACTCGTCCCAGTACGCGTCCATCGCCTCGCCCCAGGCGTCCGCGTCCCAGCCGGACTCGGCGTCCATCTCGCCGAGTTCGTCGACCTGGTCCAGGGCGGCGAGCTCGACCCGGCGGAACATGGCGTTGCGGACCAGGACGCGGAAGGCGCGCGCGTTGGCGGTGACCGGCTTGACCTGGTCGGCCTTCTCCTGGGCCTCCTCGGCGGTCTCCTCCTCCGGGTTGGCGAGCTGCTCCCACTCGTCGAGGAGGCTGGAGTCGACCTGGCGCACCATCTCGCCGAGCCAGGCGATCAGGTCCTCGAGGTCCTCGGACTTGAGGTCGTCGGGGACGGTGTGGTCGAGGGCCTTGTAGGCGCTCGGCCAGGTAGCGCAGCACGATGCCCTCGGTGCGGGCGAGCTCGTAGAAGGAGACGAACTCGGTGAAGGACATCGCCCGTTCGTACATGTCGCGGATGACCGACTTCGGCGACAGCGGATGGTCGCCGACCCAGGGGTGGCTCTTGCGGTAGAGGTCGTAGGCGTGGAAGAGCAGCTCCTCCAGCGGCTTGGGGTAGGTGACGTCCTGGAGCCGCTCCATCCGCTCCTCGTACTCGACGCCGTCCGCCTTCATCGCGGCCGACGGCCTCGCCGCGCGCCTTGTTCTGCTGGGCGGCGAGGATCTGGCGCGGGTCGTCCAGCGTCGACTCGACGACGGACACCATGTCCAGCGCGTAGGAGGGGGACTCCGGGTCCAGCAGCTCGAACGCGGCCAGCGCGAAGGTGGACAGCGGCTGGTTGAGCGCGAAGTCCTGCTGGAGGTCGACGGTCAGCCGGACGATGCGGCCCTCGGCGTCCGGCGTCGTCGAGCTTCTCGACGACGCCGCCGTCCAGCAGCGAGCGGTAGATGGCGATGGCCCGGCGGATGTGCCGCAACTGCTGCTTGCGCGGCTCGTGGTTGTCCTCCAGCAGGCTGCCGCATCGCGTCGAAGGCGTTGCCGGGCCGGGCGATCACCGACAGCAGCATCGTGTGGGTGACCCGGAAGCGGGAGGTGAGCGGCTCCGGGTCGGAGGCGATGAGCTTCTCGAAGGTGTTCTCCGTCCAGCCGACGAAGCCCTCCGGGGCCTTCTTGCGGACCACCTTGCGGCGCTTCTTCGGGTCGTCGCCGGCCTTGGCGAGCGCCTTCTCGTTCTCGACGACGTGCTCGGGAGCCTGCGCGACGACGAAGCCCGCGGTGTCGAAGCCGGCCCGCCCGGCCCGGCCCGCGATCTGGTGGAACTCACGGGCGCGCAGCGTCCGCACCCGGTTGCCGTCGTACTTGGTGAGCGCGGTGAACAGCACCGTGCGGATGGGGACGTTGACGCCGACGCCGAGGGTGTCCGTGCCGCAGATGACCTTCAGCAGACCGGCCTGGGCCAGCTTCTCCACCAGCCGCCGGTACTTGGGCAGCATGCCGGCGTGGTGCACACCGATGCCGTGCCGCACGTAACGGGAGAGATTGCGGCCGAACTTGGTGGTGAAGCGGAAGTTGCCGATCAGCTCGGCGATCTCGTCCTTCTCCGCGCGCGTGCACATGTTGATGCTCATCAGCGCCTGCGCCCGCTCCACGGCCTGTGCCTGCGTGAAGTGCACGATGTAGACCGGCGCCTGCTGGGTCTCCAGCAGCTCGGTCAGCGTCTCGGTGAGCGGGGTCGTGCCGGTACTCGTAGGAGAGCGGCACCGGCCGGGTCGCCGAGCGGACCACCGCGGTGGGGCGGCCGGTGCGGCGGGTCAGGTCCTCCTCGAACCGCGAGACGTCGCCGAGCGTCGCCGACATCAGGATGAACTGCGCCTGCGGCAGCTCCAGGAGCGGGATCTGCCAGGCCCAGCCGCGGTCCGGCTCCGCGTAGAAGTGGAACTCGTCCATCACGACCTGGCCGATGTCGGCGTCGCTTGCCGTCGCGCAGCGCGATGGAGGCCAGCACCTCGGCGGTGCAGCAGATGACGGGGGCGTCGGCGTTGACGGAGGCGTCGCCGGTCAGCATGCCGACGTTCTCGGTGCCGAAGAGCTTGCACAGGTCGAAGAACTTCTCCGAGACCAGCGCCTTGATCGGCGCGGTGTAGAAGGTGACCTCGTCCCGGGCGAGCGCGGCGAAGTGCGCACCCGCCGCGACCAGGCTCTTGCCGGAGCCGGTGGGCGTCGACAGGATCACGTTCGCCCCGGAGACCACCTCGATCAGCGCCTCCTCCTGAGCCGGGATAGAGCGTGATGCCCCGCTCCTCGGCCCACGACGAGAAGGCTTCGAAGAGGGCGTCGGGGTCGGCGTCGTGCGGCAGCTGATCGATAAGGGTCACGCCCCCATCTTGCCTGCGCGTCCCGGCCGATGGGGGAACCGGCTGCCGGACGCGAAGATCACGAACGCTACGCTGTGGCGCCGACGGAGCGGCACAGCGACACGGACACCTGACGCAACAGCACACAAGGAATGGGGCGGGATGCGGCCATGATGGGACCGGCACACTCACTGTCCGGGGCGGCGGCCTGGCTGGGGGTGGGCGCGGCGGCCGCCGCCGCCGGCCACCCGATGCCCTGGCCGGTCCTCGTCGTCGGAGCGCTGATCTGCGCGGGCGCCGCGCTCGCCCCGGACCTGGACCACAAGGCGGCGACCATCTCGCGGGCCTTCGGCCCGCTCTCGCGCGGGCTGTGCGAGATCGTCGACAAGCTCTCGTACGCCGTCTACAAGGCGACCAAGAAGCAGGGCGACACGCGCCGCTCCGGCGGCCACCGCACGCTGACCCACACCTGGCTGTGGGCGGTGCTGATCGGCGCGGGCTCCTCCGCGCTGGCGATCACCGGCGGCCGCTGGGCGGTGCTGGCGCATCCTCTTCGTCCACATGGTGCTCGCCGTCGAGGGCCTGCTGTGGCGGGCGGCCCGGGTCTCCAGCGACGTCCTGGTGTGGCTGCTCGGCGCGACCAGCGCCTGGATCCTGGCGGGCGTGCTGGACAAGCCGGGCAACGGCGCGGACTGGCTGTTCACCGCGCCCGGGCCAGGAGTACCTGTGGCTCGGGCTGCCGATCGTGCTCGGCGCCCTGGTCCACGACATCGGCGACGCGCTGACGGTCTCCGGCTGCCCGATCCTGTGGCCGATACCGATGGGCCGCAAGCGCTGGTACCCGCTGGGCCCGCCGAAGGCCATGCGGTTCCGGGCGGGCAGCTGGGTGGAGCTGAAGGTGCTGATGCCGGTGTTCATGCTGCTCGGCGGAGTGGGCGGCGCGGCGGCGCTCAACGTCATCTGAGCGGGCACGCCCGGGCGCTCGTGCCGCCCAGCCTCTTCGGAGCGGGTCAGCCGGACAGGTGTCCTCGTCGACGATGTGCATCGCGGCCTCCTCGGCCGAGGCGGCGGCGCCGTCGATGCCCACGTCGGTGGCGATCAGCCCGCTCTCCTCGTCCTCGTGCGCACCCTCGTCGGGGGCGACCAGACGGCCGGAGCGGGCGGCGCCCACCTCGTTGTCCAGGGGTTCGCCGTCGGTGTCCTGGCAGTCACCGATGCCGTCTCCGTCGGGGGCCTGGATATCCGGCAGTTCTTCCGCGAGTCGTTGGTCCAGGCTCTCGCCCCGCTGGCGCTCCGCGGCGGTCACACCGGTGTGCTCCACCGCCCACGGCCGCTCCGGAGGGGACCAGCCCCGGTCGAGCGGATCGTCGACACCGTCGGTCTCCAGGGTGTCCTCGGAGTCCAGCAGCCCGGAGTCTTCCTGGATCTCGGATCCGTCGGGCTGGTAGACGTCGTCTCCCCATCCCTCGGCGCTGTCCACGGCTACCTCCAGGTGGTGCGGCGGGCCCGGTGGCGCGGCGGGCCCGGTGCCACCTCCAGCCTTCCACCCGGTTTCGGCACTGTGCAACGGCAGAAGCCGAAGCGACCGGGGACGACCGAATCCACAGACCCGGTCGCCGCCGATCCCCACCTCGATGCCCAGACCCGGCCCCGTCACCCGTGCCAGGACCGCCACAGCGCCGCGTACGCGCCGTCCGCCGCGACCAGCTCGTCGTGGCTGCCCAGTTCGCTGATCCGGCCGTCCTCGACCACCGCGATCACATCCGCGTCGTGGGCGGTGTGCAGCCGGTGGGCGATGGCCACCACCGTGCGGCCGTCCAGGACCCGGGCCAGGGAGCGCTCCAGGTGGCGGGCCGCGCGCGGGTCGAGCAGCGAGGTGGCCTCGTCCAGGACCAGCGTGTGCGGGTCGGCCAGCACCAGCCGGGCCAGCGCGATCTGCTGGGCCTGCGCCGGGGTGAGCGCGAGCCCGCCCGAGCCGACCTCGGTGTCCAGGCCGTCGTCCAGCGCCCGCGCCCAGCCGTCCGCGTCGACCGCGCCGAGCGCCGCCCACAGCTCGGCGTCCTGCGCGCCCGTGCGGGCCAGCAGCAGGTTGTCGCGCAGGGAGCCCACGAAGACGTGGTGCTCCTGGTTGACCAGGGCCACATGGGAGCGGACCTCGCTCGGCCGGCATCCGGGACAGCTCGGCGCCGCCGAGGGTGATCCGGCCCGTCCCGGGGCGCGTAGATCCCGGCCAGCAGCCTGCCCAGCGTGGACTTGCCCGCGCCGGACGGGCCGACCAGCGCGAGCCGGGTGCCCGGGCGCGACCTCCAGCGACACCTTGTGCAGCACGTCGACGCCCGTCGCGGTAGCCGAAGTGCACCTCGTCGGCGTGCACGTCGCGCCCGTCGGGGGCCACGAGCCGTCGCCCGCGTCCGGCTCGATCTCCCGCACGCCGACCAGGCGGGCCAGCGACACCTGGGCGACCTGGAGCTCGTCGTACCAGCGCAGGATCAGGCCCACCGGGTCGACCAGCATCTGCGCGAGCAGCGCGCCCGTCGTCAGCTGGCCGACCCCGATCCAGCCCTGGAGCACGAACACACCGCCGATCATCAGCACCGAGCCGAGGACCGTGACATGCGTGATGTTGACGACCGGGAAGAGCACCGACCGCAGCCAGAGCGTGTACCGCTCCCACGCGGTCCACTCCTTGATCCGCCGGTCCGACAGCGCGATCCGGCGGTCGCCCAGCCGGTGCGCCTCGACGGTCCGGCCGGCGTCCACGGTCTCGGCGAGCGCGGCGGCGACCGCGGCGTACCCGGCGGCCTCCGAGCGGTAGGCGGAGGGCGCCCGTGTCAACTTCTCGGTCCTCAAAGGACCGAGCTTGTTGACTCGGTCCGAAAGGCGTTGATTGCAAGTGGAGCGTGACTGGGTGCCACGTGATCCCCTGCGTCCGGTGCGGCAAGCCGCACTGGGGCGATTGACTGCGCCCCGCTACCACACGTCCCGAAGGACGAGGGAGTCGCCGCGAGCCGCCTAGGGGCGACTCAAGTCTGTTCGGGCTGGTCCTGGCGTGGAAACCGTGTCCCCACCGGCGTGTGGTTCGTGCCTTCTCGCTCGCAGTCCCGTGCGGGGAACGTTACCGCATCCGGGTGGGGCGGTGTTTCGCCTTGGAGGCGAAATCCCGTTCCTTGCCCTGCTCCGCAGGGAGTTCGATTCCTCCCGGGCGTGAACGCCCGGGGTTCCTCGAAGGATCACGCTGAACGACGAGGGCGACGACGAACAGCGCGGCAGTGAGCTCCAGATGAAGTTCACGGGCGCTGTCGCAGACGCGCTCGACGCGCTCGACGAGCCCGCCGAGCAGCCAGGGGCCGGCCATCCCTGATCTTGCGTGGGTATCCCCGGCTTCAGCCGGGGAGAAAAACGCATCCTCGCCCCGCAGGCGCGCAGCGCCAAAGGCCGCTGCGCTTCTTCGGTGACGGTCAGGTGGGCCGCTTCTGGCTCTCGATGTACCGGCGGACGATGCTGAGTGGTGCGCCGCCGCAGGATCCGGCGAAGTAGGAGCGGGACCAGAAGACGGAGCCCAGGCCGATGCGGTTGATGCGGCCGGTGTACTCGGCGCGCAGGTAGCGGGAGCTGACACCCTTGAGGCTGTTGATCAGCTTGGACAGGGCGACCTTGGGCGGGTAGTGCACGAGCAGGTGTACGTGATCACAATCGCCGTTGAACTCCTTCAGTTCGGTCTCGAAGCTGCCGCACACCTCCCGCATGATCTCCTCACACCGCTTCAGCATGGCGTCATCGAAGACGTCCTTGCGGTACTTCGTGACGAACACCAAGTGCGCGTGCAGGTGACAGGCGACGTGACGGCCCGTGCGGATATCGGGGTTTGGTTCCCAACGCGGTGACATGCACCAAGCGTAGTATGATCACGCGAACCGACGTGAAAGGGGGTGGGCCGGATGATCCGTGCGTACAAGTTCCTCATGCGGCCCACCGTGGGCCAGGCTGCCGCGCTCGCCGAGATGCTGCGCGATCACTGCTCGCTCTACAACGGAGCCTTGCAGGAACGCCGCGACGCCTACCGGCACGCCTCGAAGACGACGATTCGCTACGGGCAGCAGTCCGCGCAGCTCAAGGACATCCGTGCCTTCGACCCAGAACGGCAAGGACGCTGGTCGTTCTCCAGCCAGCAGGCGACCTTGCGGCGTCTGGACAAGGCGTTCGCCGCGTTCTTCCGGCGCGTGAAGGCCGGGGACAAGCCGGGGTATCCGCGTTTCCGGTCGGGCAAGCGGTTCGACACCGTGGACTTCCCCCAGGACGGCGACGGCTGCCGCTGGGACTCCACCCCGCACGACCCCGTCACCCGCGTCCGCCTCCAAGGCGTCGGTCACATCAAGGTGCACCAGCACCGTCCTGTGGTCGGCAAGGTCAAGACGATCAGCGTGAAGCGCGAAGGACGCCGCTGGTACGTCATCCTGACTGCTGAGCATGCCCAACCCGAACCGCTTCCGGCAACCGGATCTGTGATCGGCATCGACATGGGTATAGCCAACTTCCTCGCCGACTCAGGCGGCGAGTTCGTACCCAACCCGCGCCACGGGGCGAAGGCCGCCGCGAAACTCGAAGCCGCACAGCAGGCCCTCAGCCGATGCGAGCGCGGCAGCAAGCGCCGCCGCAAGGCCGTGGAAGCCGTGGCCCGGCTGCACCGCAAGGTCCGCCGTCAGCGTCTGGACCACGCGCACAAGACCGCGCTCGGTCTCGTCCGTGAGCACGACTTCATCGCGCACGAAGACCTCAAGATCCGCAACATGAGCAAGGCTCCCGCGCCGAAGCCGGACCCAGAACAGCCGGGCAGCTTCCTGCCCAACGGGGCCAGCGCGAAAGCAGGACTCAACCGCTCGATCGCCGATGCCGGATGGGGGGTGTTCCTCGCGATCCTGGCCGCCAAGGCGGAAGGAGCCGGACGGCAAGTGATGGCGGTGGACCCCCGCAACACCTCCCGGCGGTGCCCCGAATGCGGGCACACCGCCAAGGAGAACCGGCCCACCCAGGAGAAGTTCCACTGCGTCGCGTGCGACCACCAGGCGCACGCGGACACCGTGGGTGCGATCAACGTTCTACGGGCCGGGCTGGTCCGTCGCGACGCCAACCCGGCATAGCGAGAAGCCCCCTCGTTCACCGAGGGGGAGGAGTCACGTTGACGCTGAGGAGCAGGGCGAAGGCCCGCCGGTGCCGGCGGAGCAGTTCGGCCACGTAGGCGCGTACGGTCGAGGGGGCACCGACGGGCAGAGTACTCGCCGTGGTCGGGGCGGCCGGGTCGGGATAGGGAAGGTCTTGAATCTGCATGACGTCCCAGTGGCTCGAGTCAGGATCAGGGCAGGATCAGGGCAGGATCAGGAGGGGAAGGGCGTGAGGCTTATACGGACTCGGGTGGCGGAGCGGCCGAGAGAGCGACGGCCGCCGGCCGCGCAGGCCTACAACAAACCGTGAAAGGTTCGCGTCACCGCGTGGTCGGAGGCAAACGGTTTTCCGCTGCGGGGCAAAGTTCCGGCCCGGACCATCCGCATATGGCCAGGTAAGCCAGGGGGCACGGGCAAACGCCCGATACGGGGTGCGACGATGGAACGCATGCGAATGGGCGGTACGAGCGGCATGATATGCACGCGGATCACGGCAGCGGTCTGCGGCGTGATGGTGATGTCCCTGACGGCATGCGGCGGTTCGGGCGGGGGAAATCCCACCAAGGCCGGCCCCGGCCCCCGAGGCAAGGCTGCTCAGGCCAAGGCGCGCACCGCCGCCCTCACACGCATCCCGGGCGTGGGTGACCGCCTGCAGCAGCAGCTCCCGGCCAACTCCCGCCAGGTGGTGGCCGTCTACGGCGAGGGCAAGCACGATGCGGACTCCACGATCGTCCTCTACACGAAGAACGGCTCCACCTGGGACAAGACCCGCAGCTGGCAGGGGCACAACGGCAAGAAGGGCTGGACCATGAACCACCGCGAGGGCGACAAGCGC
This sequence comes from uncultured Actinomycetota bacterium, assembly GCA_963711935.1. Classification (GTDB taxonomy): domain Bacteria; phylum Actinomycetota; class Actinomycetes; order Streptomycetales; family Streptomycetaceae; genus Streptomyces. The sequence goes on along the minus strand of CAVQGD010000010.1, from coordinate 213,968 downwards.
AGCCCCGTTGGCGTGTTCACGCTCAGCGATGCGGGCGGTCTTCTCGCCGACCCGGGCACCCAGCTGCCCTACGCCCAGTCAGCGTCCTTCCAGGCACCGCGTTACTGGGCCAAGTCGCACTGGCATGACTTCGACTACGTCATCGCCATCGACTACAACCGCGTCAAGGGCACCCCGCCGAACGACCCGACCCGCCCTCAGGGCCAGTCCAAGGGCGGCAGTATCTGGCTGCACATGGACCACGGCAGCGGTACGTCAGCCTGCGTCAGCCTGTCCAAGCCGGGCATGGAATACCTGCTGCGCACCCTGGACCCCGACCAGCACCCGGTGATCGTGATGGGGGACAAGGACGAATTGAAGGCCTGAGAGGTGTGCTCATATGACCTGAGGTGTCTCGGCGGCGTCGAAGTCTTCCGTACGCACCCCGCAGCCCTCGCCGGCAGCCCGCCTGATGTGTACGGCGTCTGTCTGGTGTGTACGGCGTCTGTCTGGTGCGTACGGCGTCCGCCTGGTGCGCGTGTGGCGTCTGCGGATCAGCAGCGGCGCTCGGATCCCTGGGGCGTGATCACGCCGTCGATCAGCGTGTCCAGCAGCCCGCCCAGCACTTCGCGCTGCTCCTCCGTCAGCGGCGCGAGGATCTCCTCCGCCGCTGCCCGCCGGGCGCCGCGCAGCTCCCGCAGTGCCTTGCGTCCCTGGTCTGTCAGCTCGATCCGTATCACCCGCCGGTTGGAGGGGTCGGGCGCCCGGCGCACCCGGCCGCTCGCCTCCAGTCCGTCCACCAGAGTCGTCACGGCCCGGGGCACCACCTCCAGACGCTCGGCCAGGTCGGCCATACGTGGAGGTGAACCGTAGTGCGCGAGAGTGCGCAGCAGTCGGGACTGCGCCGGAGTGATGTCCAGGCCGCACCGCTCCAGATGGCGCTTCTGGATGCGGTGCACACGGCGGGTGAGCCGCAGCAACTGCTCGGCGAGCAGGCCGTCGGCATCGGGTGTGGTCATGCGGGAACAATATCAGGACGCTGTTCATTGTGAGTATAGGTAACAATGAGCTATGCTCCCTCAGTCGTCAGATCCCGCACGTGTTCGTGGGACCGGCCTGCTCCGGCCGGGCCCGCCGCCCATGCGCAGGAGCCGTTTCCCACCCTCCGTAGGAGCCCATGCATCCCGACGAACCCGCCCCCTGGGCGCCCTCACGCACCGAATTCACCTCCACATCCCTCTCCACCTCCGAATCCGGGCAGCCGCGGCAGGTGCGCCGCATCCTGCAGCTCTTCCGCCCGTACCGCGGCCGCCTCGCCGTCGTCGGCCTGCTTGTCGGCGCCGCGTCGCTGGTCTCGGTCGCCACACCCTTCCTGCTCAAGGAGATCCTCGACACCGCGATCCCCGAGGGCCGCACCGGGCCTGCTGAGCCTGCTCGCGCTCGGCATGATCGTCAGCGCGGTCCTCACCAGCGTCTTCGGCGTGCTGCAGACCCTCATCTCCACGACGGTCGGCCAGCGCGTCATGCACGACCTGCGCACCGCCGTCTACGGCCAGCTGCAGCGCATGTCGCTCGCCTTCTTCACCCGGACCCGCACCGGCGAGGTCCAGTCCCGCATCGCCAACGACATCGGCGGCATGCAGGCGACCGTCACCTCCACCGCCACCTCGCTGGTCTCCAACCTCACCAGCGTCGTCGCCACGATCGTCGCGATGCTCGCCCTGGACTGGCGGCTGACCGTCGTCTCGCTGCTCCTGCTGCCGCTGTTCGTGTGGATCAGCCGCCGCGTCGGCAGCGAGCGCAAGAAGATCACCACCCAGCGTCAGAAGCAGATGGCCGCCATGGCCGCCACCGTCACCGAGTCGCTGTCCGTCAGCGGCATCCTGCTCGGCCGCACGATGGGCCGCGCCGACTCGCTCACCAAGTCCTTCGCCGAGGAGTCCGAGCGTCTCGTCGACCTCGAAGTGCGGTCCAGCATGGCGGGCCGCTGGCGGATGTCCATCATCGGCATCGTCATGGCCGCCATGCCCGCGCTCATCTACTGGGCCGCGGGGCTGGCCCTCCAGTTCGGCGGCCCGGCCATCTCGATCGGCACGCTCGTCGCCTTCGTCTCGCTCCAGCAGGGCCTGTTCCGGCCGACCGTCAGCCTGCTGTCCACCGGCGTGCAGATCCAGACCTCGCTCGCGCTCTTCCAGCGCATCTTCGAGTACCTCGACCTGCCCGATCGACATCACCGAGCCCGAGCGCCCGGTCCACCTGGACCAGGTCAAGGGCGAGGTCCGCTTCGAGAACGTCGAGTTCCGCTACGACGACAAGAGCGGCCCGATCCTCGACGGCATCGACCTCACCGTCCCCGCGGGCGGCAGCCTCGCCGTTGTCGGCCCGACCGGCGCCGGCAAGTCCACGCTCAGCCACCTCGTGCCGCGGCTGTACGACGTCACCGGCGGCCGCGTCACCCTCGACGGGGTCGACGTGCGCGACCTCGACTTCGACACCCTCGCGCGCGCGGTCGGCGTCGTCTCGCAGGAGACGTACCTCTTCCACGCCTCCGTCGCCGACAACCTGCGCTTCGCCAAGCCGGACGCCACCGAGGAAGAACTGCACGCGGCGGCGAAGGCCGCCCAGATCCACGACCACATCGCATCCCTGCCCGACGGCTACGACACGCTCGTCGGCGAGCGCGGCCACCGCTTCTCCGGCGGTGAGAAGCAGCGCCTTGCCATCGCCCGCACCATCCTGCGCGACCCGCCCGTGCTCATCCTCGACGAGGCGACCAGCGCCCTGGACACCCGTACCGAGCACGCCGTGCAGAAGGCCATCGACGCGCTCTCGGCCAACCGCACCACGCTGACCATCGCCCACCGGCTGTCCACCGTCCGGGACGCCGACCAGATCGTGGTCCTCGACGCCGGCCGCGTGGCCGAACGGGGCACGCACGAGGAGCTGTTGGAACAGGACGGGCGCTATGCGACCCTCGTGCGCCGGGACGCCCAGTTGGAGCCGACGAGATCGTGATGCCCTCCGTCCCAGGAGGCGACGAGATCGTGATGCCCTCCGTCCCAGGAGGCGACGAGATCGTGATGCCTTCTCTGTCCCGCTGGGGCCGACGAGGTCGTGACGTCGGGAGGACCGTGCCGCTGACCGTAGCCGACAAGGTGGAGATATGTCGGATTTGTAAGCTTTAGCGGGTTACCGTGCCCGCATGCAGAGGAACACTCCGTCACGGAGCACGATTCGACTGACGCGCCGGGGCCGGGTCGCGCTCATCGCGACCGGGGCTGTCGTGGCGGCCACCGCCGTGGCGGTGCCGTTGCTGAGCATCGACATCGGCGGTGAGGAGGAACGCCCCAGGTCCCTGGCGATCCCGGAGGGCTGGCGGGCGAGCCAGGTCTATGAAGCCGTCGATAAAGCCCTCGCCCTGCCGACGGGCACCACCAAGAAGTCCCTGGGCAAGGCACGGCTGAAGCTTCCGCCCGACGCAGAGGACAACCCGGAGGGCTACCTCTTCCCGGCGACGTACCCCCTCGATGGGAAGACGACCCCGCAGTCCCTGCTGTCGTCCATGGTCGACACCACGAACCAGAGACTCCACAGCGGCCAGATCACCGCCGGTGCGCAGCGCAACGCCATGAACGTCTACCAGGCGATCACCCTCGCGAGCATCGTCCAGGCCGAGGCCGCGACCAAGGCCGACATGGGCAAGGTGGCCCGGGTGATCTTCAACCGCCTGGAGCGCGGCATGCCGCTGCAGATGGACTCCACCCTCAACTACGCGCTGAACCGCTTCACGACGGATACCACCCAGGGCGAGACGAGGCTCAACAGCCCCTACAACTCGTACCAGCGCATGGGTCTGCCGCCCACGCCCATCGCCAACCCCGGTGAGGAGGCAATGCGTGCCGCGATCAACCCCGTTCCCGGGGACTGGCTGTACTTCGTCACGGTCAAGCGGGGCGACACCCGCTTCACGGCCAACCTCGAAGAACACCAGCGCAACGTCGCGGAGTTCAACCGGAACCGGCAGAGTGCGCAGGCGGCGAAGTGACCGGCAGCGGGTCATCAAGCGGCGAGCGGCTTTTCGGCCGGCAGCCGCCTGACGTCCCGTGCCCGCCGCGCGCCCTGCCCGCCGCGCGCCCTGCCCGGTTGGCGCCCTGTCAGATTGGCGCCGATCGTGCTGACCGCAGACCCGTACCCCACTGGGCAGACATCCGCGCGCCGGCACGTGCCCGGCCCGCGACTGGCCCGCGACTGGCCCGCGACCGGCCCGCGACCGGCCCCAGCACCGGACCCAGCGCCGGCCCCGCAGCCGCCGACGATCCACCGAGGAAGATCTGCTCCGGCTACCGCCGAACGGTCTGCTCTCACCGAAGGGCTGATACACCCTTACTCCCTGACGCGCAGGTGCTCCCATACTCCCTGACGCGGCAAGTGCTCCCACCCGCGGTTCTTCGCGTGAGCGAGGATGGGGACCATGTCTGATGCCTTCACCACCCGAGTACTGAACGTCGCCTCCGGCTCCCGGGAGGCGGTCGTCGACCTCACCCGCGAGTGCGAGGCGTTCCTGCGGGAGGTGGCCGCCGGACGGGATGGCCTCCTCAACGTGTTCGTCCCCCACGCGACTGCCGGCGTGGCCCTCATCGAGACCGGCTCCGGCAGCGATGACGACCTTCTCGCCGCACTGCACTCTCTCCTCCCCCCGGACGACCGTTGGCAACACCGCCACGGCAGCTCCGGCCACGGCCGCGACCACGTCCTCCCGGCGTTCGTGGCCCCGCACGCCACGCTGCCGGTCCTCGGCGGCCGGCTGGAACTGGGTACGTGGCAGTCGGTGTGCCTCGTCGATACGAACAGGGATAATCCCCACCGTCAGGTCCGATTGAGCTTCCTCGGTTAGGTATGCGCCGGTCGGAGGCGACGATGAGCGGGGAACGGCGCGGGAGGTCCGATCAGCACCTGCCGAAGCTGCGGCTGGACGAGTTGCTGGACGAGTTGCTGGACGAACCGCAGGCGCGGATCGACGCTGCGCGGGGCGCCCAGGACCGCGTGCACAGTCTGTTGGAGGCAGCGCTCTCCGTCGGGCGGGAGCTGGATCTCGCGCAGGTGCTCCGGCGTACCGCCGAAGCGGCTGTCGTGCTCGTGGACGCCGAGTAGGGGCCCGGGGAGTCATCGGTGACCACCGCATGCTCACCGACCTCGCCCCTCGCCCCTCGCCGCGAAGGCCATTGAGCAATGAATTGAGCAAGGACACCTGGCGCGAGTACGTCCCCCACCGGCCGGGACCACGCAGCGGCGCCCGGCTCGCCGACTTCAGGCGAAGAGCCCTTCGCAGGTCGTCATCGAAGTCCCGCATCAGGGCCGCCATGGCCGGTCGCAGCGTCCGGATCAGGTGCTGCTCGCCGGCTGGGGGACCGCAGCGCCGACCTGCCCGAACAGCACATCCGGCCCGACCGATTCGGACGCCCTTCGCGGGATTGCGCGAGGAATAGGATGTGTCTTCCTGATGGTGGAGGGTTTCCATCAGCGAGGAGCGATGAGCGTGTCCATCGACCATTCCGACGACGGATCGTTCGTCTTCGATGCCCTGGCCACCGCTGTACTCGACGAACATTGCACGGTCCTCGGGTGGTCCCGGTCCGCGGCGGACCTGGTGGAGCGGACGGCCGGGGAAGTATGCGGACGCCCGGTCCGCGAACTGCTCGCCGACGTCCCGTCCGGCGCCACCAGCGGGGCGGGGTTTCCGGCGGCGGGTCGGGCACGGCTCCGGCACCGCTCCGGCGGCATGATCGATGTCACCTTCCGGGTGGTTCGCATGGAGGGCGTTTCCGATCGGCTGGTCCTGGCTGTTCCGACACCACACGTGAGCGAGCGGAATCATGGCGTGTCACTCATGCGGGCGCTGTTCTCCCAGGACCTGATCGGCATTGGTATCCACGACACGAACCTGAGCCTGGTGCGGACCAACGTCCGGCCCGAGATGATCGGCGGACCCGCCGTGCAGCCGGGCAGCAGCCTCCGGGAGCTTCTGTCCACGGAAGATGCCCAGGCCCTGGAGTCGGCGCTGCGCGAGGTGCTGAAGACCGGAGTACCGCTGGTCAACAAAGACCAGCGCATGCGGACGCCGCGGATTCCCGGCCGGGAGCGGGCGTTTTCGCTGTCCGCTTTCCGGCTGGAGGATGCCCGAGGGTCTCCGACCGGGGTCGTCTCGGTGTTCACCGACATCACCGAGCAGCTGCGGGCCCGTCGTCATCTGCGCCTTGTCCATGAGGCGGCCCTGCGGGTCGGCGGCTCCCTGGACGTGGCCCGCATCGCGCAGGAGCTGGCCGACGTGGCCGTTCCCGCCCTGGGAGACCTCGCGTCGGTGGACCTGGCCGAGCCCGTGCTCGCTGGTGACGAGCCCTCGAAGTGGCAGGGCGGCGGAGAGCTTCACCTGCGCAAGGTCGCCGTGGCCTCGGCCACTGGCGAGTGGCCGGCCGGTCACGTCCAGCTGGGGGAGGTCCTTCCCCGGTGGCCGGACGCCTCCCTTCTGCGCAAGTTTCAGCGCGGCGAGACACTCGTCGCCAGGCACGATGAGCTGATCGCCGCGCTCGGCGGCGATCAGCGGTTGGTCGAGAAGCTCCTTCCCCCAGGCGGCCATTCGGCGATCGGAGCACCGCTGTCCGCGCGCGGTCTGTGGCTCGGTCACCTGTCGATCTGGCGCGTGGATCAGCCCGATCCGTTCACCGGGGAGGACGCGAACCTGGTCAAGGAGATCGCTTCGCGAGGCGCACTCGCCATCGACAACGCCCGCCGCTACACCCGCGAGCACCGCGAGGCGGTAGCCCTGCAGCAGCGCCTGCTCCCCCCACCCACGACCGATACTCCGGCGGCCGAGACGGCCAGCATCTATCGGCCTGCCGGCGGCGGGGCGGAGATCAGCGGTGACTGGTTCGACGTCATCCCCCTGCCCTCCCTGCGCATGGCTCTCGTCGTCGGGGACGTGGTCGGCCACGGTCTGCACGCCACGGCCACCATGGGCCGGCTGCGCACGGCCATCCACACCCTCGCCGACCTCGAACTCGGCCCCGACGAACTGCTCACCCGCGTCGAGGACCTGGTCCAGCGCCTGGCCGCGGAAGCGCCGATGGAGCATCAGGACGCGGTCGGCGCCACTTGCCTGTACGCCGTCTACGACCCGGTCACCCGCCGCTGTGTCCTGGCCAGCGCCGGTCACCCGCCGCCCGTCGTCGTCCGGCCCGACGGTACCTCCTACGTCGTCGAGCTCTCCCCCGGGCCGCCCCTGGCCGTCGGCGGCATGCCGTACGAGACCACCACGATCGACCTGGACCCTGGCAGCGTTCTCGCCCTTTACACCGACGGACTGATCGAACGCGACGGCCACGATCCCGATGCCGGACTGCGGCACTTCACCGCGACCCTTCCCGGGCTCTGCCATCCCGACCGCCCTTTGGAGGAGGCAGGCCGCACCCTCCTCGCCGGGCTCGGCGATCAGCCGCTCAGGGATGACATCGCCTGTCTGCTGGCGCGCACGCGCGCCGTCCCCGCGGAGAACACCGCCTGCTGGGAGTTCCCCGCCGATCCGGCCGCCGTGGCGGACGCGCGTAAGGCGACCGCCGGTCAGCTGGGCGTCTGGGGCCTGGACGAGATGGCCTTCACCACCGAACTGGTCATCAGTGAGCTGGTGACGAACGCCATCCGCTACGGTGGCGCACCGGTCGGCTTGCGCCTGATCCGGGGGGAAGTGCTGGTGTGCGAGGTGACCGACCCCAGCAACACCCAGCCCCGGCTGCAGCGGGCTCTCCTCACCGACGAGGGAGGACGCGGCCTGTTCCTCGTCGCCCAGCTCACCACCCGCTGGGGCTGCCGTTACGGCCAGCAGGGCAAGACCATCTGGGGCGAACAGCCGCTCGAAGAGGGGAATCCCGTCGCATTTGACTTGACGGGTCTGTAGGTCGGGAGAGAGGACCTCCCGTTCGGTTCACGATTCTGTCGGCGCTCTCCGCTCGTGGGGTGGCGTTTCGCGGTGGCTGCCGTCGGTCTCCTCTCGCCGCTTGCCAGGGCCTGGCACAGCCGCTGCCTTACGCTGCCTCACTGTCAGTCTTCGCCGTCGAGCGAGTCTGCGAGGTCCTCCAGGGCCGCTCCGCCCGCCATCAGGTCGATGACTTCGTTGCGGGTCCTCTCACCACGGGAGAACTGGGCCGCGACCTCTCCCCGGATGAGTACCGTGAACCGATCGCCGATCTTGATGGCGTGGGTGGCGTTGTGGGTGATGAAGACGACGCCGATGGGGGACCGGCGCGCGCTGTCGACCTGGCGCAGGACGACGGCGGCTTCCCTCACGCCCAGTGCGGAGGTGGGCTCGTCGAGGATGAGCACGCGTGCACCGAAGTACATCGCCCGTGCGATGGCGAGGGCCTGTCGTTCTCCGCCCGACAGGGTGCCGACGAGCTGACGGGGATCGGTGACACGGCGGATGCCCATGGAGGCGAGCTGTTCCAGCGCGACGCGTTCGGCGGTGACTGTGTCGGTGTGACGGAAGGGTCCGCGGCCCTTTGTCGGCTCCCTGCCGAGGAAGAAGTTCTGCGCGACGCTCATGAGGGGGATCACGCCGACGTCCTGGTGCACGGTGGCGATGCCCGCCGCCTGGGCGTCACGAGGTGAGGAGAACGACTGGGGTACTCCCGCGACCTCGATGGTGCCCCCGGAGGGGGTGTACACCCCGGACATGATCTTGATGAGGGTGGACTTTCCGGCGCCGTTGTCACCGAGCAGGCAGTGGACTTCGCCGGGGTGGACGTCGAGGGAGGCGCTGTGCAGGGCGACGACTTTGCCGAAGACCTTGGACACGTCGCGCAGCCGGAGTGCGGGGACGGAGGCGGGGCCGACGACGCTCGCCGTCTTGGGTGCGGTACTCATCGGGTGGATTCCTCCGGCCGGCCGGGGCCCCGGGCCAGGGCCAGGTTGCGGATGGCGTTGTTGCCGATGACGGCGAGTACGAGAAGGACTCCGATGACGGCGCTGGTCCAGTCGGTGCTCCAGCCGGTGTACGAGAGGCCGACACCGACGATGCCGAAGGTGAGGGTGCCGAGCGCGGCGCCGAGGACGGACCCGTAGCCGCCGCTGAGGAGGATGCCGCCGATCACGGCGACGATGGGCGCCTGGAAGACGAACCCTTGTCCTGATATGGCGTTCCCGCTGTTGAACTCCGCGGTCTGGATGACTCCGCACAGTGCGCTCGCGGCGGCGGTGGCGACGAAGAGAATCAGCTTGAGCCGGGCTGTGGCGACGCCGGCGCGGCGCGCGGCCTCGGCGTCGCCGCCGGTGGCGTAGATCCAGGCGCCGAAGGGTGTCCTGCGCAGTATCCACACGGCGCCGGCACAGATCACGAGCCACCACAGGAGGGCGATGTTGAAGTCACCGACCTTGGCGGCGAAGACCTGCTTCCAGAACCCGGACAGTTCCAGCGAGATGGTGCTGGTGCCCGTAAGGGCGCGTGAGGCCCCGAGCGCGACACCCAGGCAGACGTAGTTGGCGGCCAGCGTGACGATGAACGAGGGAAGACGTGTCCGGTTGACGAGGAGGCCGTTGCCCAGTCCGACGACGACGCCGAAGGCCAGTGCGAGGGCGACGCTCACGAACAGCGGCAGATCGTAGTAGCCGGAGCCGGCCGCGGTGATGATCGTGGCTCCGCCGAGGACGGAGCCCACGGAGAGGTCGAACTCGCCGGCGATCATCAACAGCGCGACCGGCACCACGACGATGCCGAGTTCCGCGGCGGCGTTGAGCCAGCCGGCGGTGGCCGAGAAGCTGAGGAAGCCGGCATCGCGTCCGACGATGGCGAAGAAGGTGAACAGCGCGACCGCGGCGACGAGGGCTCCGAACTCGGGGTGCCGTGCCAGTCGGCTGAGGAGCGGTGCGTCAAGCGGGGCGCCGGGGCGGACCATCCGCCGGCGTGAGGGGGCGCTCTGCCTCATGATGGTTGTCGTCCTTCAGGAAGCTGTGGGGGTGGGGGCGCCCCTGCCCGGCGGTTGTCAGGAGGCGCGGAGCGGGGCCCCGGTCTCAGCTGGCGCCGCGGGTGCCAGGGTGTGTCGTACTGGCCTTCAGGACCTCGTCAACGTTGTCCTTGGTGATCATCAAGGGGCCGGTCGAGACCTCGGAGGTGGGGGCGACCTTGTAGGTGAGGTACTGCTCGGCCACCAGGAGCCCGTAGTACCCCTGAAGGAACGGCTGCTGGTCGAGGACGAACAGCAGATCCCCCGACTTCACCGCCTTGAGGTCGTTCGTGGACAGGTCGGTCGTGCCGATGGTGAGCTCGCGGCCGACCTGCTCGGCCGCGGCGACGGCGTCCATGGCGACAGCCGAGCCCAGGGTGAAGACGCCGTCGGCATCCTTGTGCGAGCGCAGCGCTCCGGCGATGCTCTGCTGGATCTTCTGGTCGTTGGTCGCGTCCTCGCTCGGGATGGTGAGGTTCACCACGCTCCCGCCCGCCGCTTCGAGCGTCTCCTGGTAGCCCTCGCAGCGCTGTTCCAGCACCGGGTTGCTGGCGACGTGGTTCACGCACATACCCCGCTTGACGCCGGCCTTCACCTGGGCTTCGCCCGCAGCCTTCCCCATCGCGGAGGGGTCTTCGCCGACGAACCCGATCGCACCCAGCTCGCGCCACGTGGAGCGTCCGGAGTTGGTGACGACGACCGGGATTCCGGCGGCCGTCGCCTTCTTGATCAGGGGGTTGAGGGCGTCGGGGAAGAAGTCGCCGATGACGAGCGCGTCGGGCTCGCGTCCGATCGCGGACTCCGTGAGGCGGGTGTAGACGGCGACGATGTCGTTGAAGTCCTTGGCGGCGCTGTACTCGTACCTGACGCCGAGTTCCTTGGCAGCGGTGTCGCTGCCCTGCTTCACGGCACCGAAGAACGGATCGGTCAGCGGCCCGGAGATGTTGATGATGAAAGGCTGACCACTTTTCGCGGGGGCCGCGTCGGTGTCGTTCCCGGACGGGTCGGCGTTGCAGCCGGCGAGAACGACGGCTGCCAGAGTCGCGCCACAGACCGCCTTGATCGCTGTTCTCATGACGGTTCCTCCTGGGGCATGTGCGAGCTGGGGCATGTGCGAGTGCGTGAGTGAGGCGTGTGTCGCCGGCGATGTGGATTTTGTCGAGCCATGCGCCACGCCGGCCCGGGAGGATCGCGCGGTCCGGCGACGTTTCCAGTATCTCGGAGTCGGTGGACGCTGCCGCTGCGGCGCGTACTGCTGCCGGCGGACGGTGGAGAGGCCGGTGAGGGGGGCCGGGAGGAGCGCGGCTGCCGACGTAGGCGAAGCCAGGCGCCGGGCCGGCTGTCCTCTGCGCTCGACACGGTGGTGGACCTCCGGGGGAAGGCCGATCCTGTAAGTCCGCGCGCCACCATGTCACCGAGGTGGTTCGGCCCCGTCCTGGGCAGGCCGTCCAGAGCCCGGCCCGGCACCGTCGGGGCACGATCGCGCAAACGAGTCTCGCCCTGCTGAGCCAGAGGGCCTAACGGCGAGTCCGTCGCCCCTGTCACCGCACAGGCGTCGTCCTACGGTGGAGAGATGACCGCCCGTCCCGAGGGGAGGAGAACGCGTGGAGATCGTCGCGTATGGCGTCCTGGCGGACGAGGAGCCGCTGCTGCGGGAGGCGTTCGACCGGGCGTTCGCCGGCCGTCATGAGCTGCGCTGCCTGGGGCTGTTCCTGAACCGGGACACCACCCCGACCGCCGGGGGCCACGAAGTGGTGCTCTGCGGTGTCAACGACACCCTGGACGCGGAGGTGCTGCGCCTGCTGGCCGCGGGCGGCACGAGGATGATCGCTCAGCGGGCCACCGGCTTCAACAACATCGATCTGACGGTGGCCGAGAGGCTGGGCCTGACGGTGGCCCGGGTGTCGTCCTACTCGCCGTACTCGGTCGCCGAGTTCGCCTGGGCACTGGCACTGGCCGTCGACCGCCGGATCGTGCGGGCCGCCCACCGCACCCGGGAGTTCGACTTCCGGCTCGACGGGCTGATGGGCCGCGACCTGCACGGCCGGACGGCGGGCGTGGCGGGCACCGGCAGGATCGGGACCGCGTTCGCCCGGATCGCCCACGGCTTCGGCATGCGGCTGCTGGGCTGGGACATCACCGAGAACCCTCAGTGTCTGGCGCTCGGTATGCGGTACGTCGCACGGGAGCGGCTGTTCGGCGAGGCGGACCTGATCAGCCTGCACGTCCCGCTCCTGTCGAACACCCACCACCTGGTGGACGCCGAGGCCCTGGCGCTGATGAAGGACGACGCGGTCCTGGTCAACTCCAGCCGTGGCGGCCTGGTCGACACCGACGCCCTGCTGGAAACCCTGCGGGCGGGACGGCTGAGTGGTGTCGGCCTGGACGTGTACGAGGAGGAGGCCGGACTGTTCTTTCTCGACAAGTCCCTCGAGGTGATGACCGACGACCGCCTCGCCCGGCTGATGACCTTCAACAACGTGCTGGTCACCTCACACCAGGCGTACTTCACCCGGGACGCCGTGGGGCAGATCGCCGAGACCACGGTCCATAACGTCGAGGACTACTTCGCCGGCCGTACCGGAGACAACACCCTGGTCCGGCCCTCGCAGGCATGAGGGGCCGTCGCGGGCGGTTGTCGGCCTGTGCCTGCCGCCCGCGCACGACGACCGCATACGGCTCGGCCGGGCACTGTTCGGCACTGACGCGGCGCCGACGCGGCCCCGGCGCGGCGTCACCTTCCGGCTCTGCGGCCTGCTCGCCCAAGCCACCCACGGGTAACGGCTCCGCCCGCCGGACAGGCGCGCGGCATGCCCCGGCAGATGCGGCCGGCTGCCACCGTACAGAGGGCCGAGCCGCTACGGAGTGGCACCCATGGGGCACAGACGTACGGCGCGCAGGACACGCCGCCGAATGGCCTATCCAGCCGTCCAGCCGGCTCACCCGCACCATAACGTACAGAATATGACGAAACGCCATATCACCTATCTCGCATGCTCCGCGGCCCTCGCCGGGTCCTCACTCGGAGCTGCCCAGCCGGTCTCCGGCCCGACGGTCCTCGCGGTACATCCGGGAGAGTCGATTCAGAAGGCGGTGGACGCCGCGCGACCGGGAGACACCGTCCTCGTGACCGCCGGCACCTACCGTGAAAGCGTCCGGGTGACCACTTCCGGGCTGACCCTGCGCGGCGTGGGCCGCGACACCGTACTGCGACCGGCGACCAAGAAGGCCGCCGACAGCTGCGCCCAGGCCGGCAACGGCATCTGCGTGGAGGGAACGAGCACCCGTCCCGTCAAAGACACCACCCTCTCCGCACTGACCCTGTCCGGCTTCGCCAAGAACGGACTGTGGGCGACGAGGACCGACCGGCTGACCGTACGCAAGGTGACTGCCGAGAAGAACGGGCAGTGGGGCATCGCCCAGGAGCAGTTCCACCCGTGGCGTCTTCCAGCGCAACACCGCCCGGGACAACGGCGACGCGGGCCTGTTCCTCGCCAACACGGTCACGAGCGAGGGAGGGGCCACCGACACCCACGGGGCGGTGATCGACCGGAACCAGCTGCGGGGCAACCGGATCGGCGTCACCGTCCGGCGCCTCAGGAACCTCACCGTCACCCGCAACAACCTCACCGAGAACTGCGCGGGGATGTTCGTCGTCGGCGACGAGACGCCGCCCGCGGGCCGGCGCCCTGACCGTGCGCGGCAACCGCATCGTGCAAGAACAACAAGTTCTGCCCGGGGAACTCCCGGCTGCCCTTCCTCCAGGGCTCCGGCATCGTCCTGACCGGCGCCGAGAACACCCTCGTGACCCGGAACCTCGTCACGGACAACGCCGGCGCCTCCCCGCTGTCCGGCGGCATCGTGCTCTTCAAGAGCTTCGTGGGCGCCACCAACGAGCGGAACCGCATCAGCGACAACAGGCTGGCACGCAACGCCCCGGCCGACCTCGTCAACACGGACACCGGCCCGGCGCAACACCTTCCGGGCAACACCTGCAAGACCGTCCAAGCCCGCGGGACTGTGCTGACCGGCCCGGCCGTACCGATGTGGATCACGACGAGGACAAGGCGGCACATGACGACCACCATCACTGCTGATGTGACAGCGCACAGACGCACCGCACAGACCGCCCCGCCGCCGCCCATGCGGCTGAGGGAGCTCGTCTTCGGGGCGGCGTGCGCCGCCGCCCTCCGCGCGGCCGCCCGGCTGGGTGTCGCCGACGCGCTCGGGGACGCTCCCACAAGCGTGGAGGACCTCGCGGCCGCGGTGAAGGCCGAGCCGAAGCCGCTGCGCCGACTGCTGCGGGCCCTGTCCTGCTACGGCGTCTTCGCCGAGCGGGAGGACGGGACGTTCGCCCACACCGACATGTCCCGGCTGCTGCGCGAGGACGATCCGAACAGCCTGCGCGCACATCTCGCTGTGGTGCACCGAGCCCTGGACCTGGGACGCCTGGCCCAGGCTGGACGAGGCGGTGCGCACCGGCCGGAACGTCGTCGAGGACCTGTACGGCAAGGAGTTCTTCGAGCTACCTGCAACGAGGACGCCCCGGAATCGGCCGACGTCTTCAACCGCGCCATGACGACCTCCAGCGTGCAGTCCGCACGGGACGTCGCGGAGCTCCTCGACCTCTCGGGGAGTTCCTCGGTCGCCGACATCGGCGGCGGCCAGGGGCACGTGCTGGCGAGTCTGCTGGAGAAGTACCCGTCGATGCACGGCACCCTGCTCGATCTGCCGCGGGTGGTGGAGAACGCCGACCCACGGCTGCGTGAGGGCGGCGTCGCTGGCGGACCGGGCGCGCATCGTGCCCGGCGACTGCCGCGTGGCCATCCCGGTCCAGGCCGATGTCTACGTCATCAAGAACATCCTGGAGTGGGACGACGACAGCACCGCCCGAACGCTGCGCAACGTCATCGAGGCGGGCGGGCCGGGGGCGAGGGTCGTGGTCATCGAGAACCTCGTCGACGACACTCCCTCGATGCGGTTCAGCACCGCCATGGACCTGCTGCTGCTCCTCAACGTCGGCGGGGCGAAGCACACCACCGGGAGCATGACCGGACGACTGACCGACGCGGGCCTGGTCATCGACGGCATCCGCCCGGTCAACGCCTATCTGCACGCGTTCGACTGCACTGTCCCCGGGTAACCCGCGGCGGACGCGCCGGCACCGGCCGGTTCTCTCGTACGGCCGGTGGCCGGCGCACGGCCGGTTCTCTCGTACGGCCGGTGGTCGGCGCACGGCCGGTTCTCTTCCTTCGCGCACGCCGGTTCTCTCGTACGGCTGGTCGCTGGCGTACGGCCGGTTGCCGGCCCGCGATTGCCGCGGGCCGGCGACCGGCGCGAGCGGGGGTTCAGGCGTCCTGCGTCCGGCGGTCGGTGAGGAGTTCCATGCGGGCGAGTCCGACACAGTGCGTGAGGCCGCCGCGGCCCTTCGGCGCGGGAGCGTCCGCACCGACGGCACCGACGGCACCCTCCTCGTCGAGGAGCGTCGTCAGCTCGGCCGCCCGCCCGGCGTCCGGGAGGCCGAGGGACAGGGCGGGGTCGGCGGCGTCGAGGCTGTCACGCACGTCGATCAGCCGCACCACGACATCGTCGCGCTGGAAGATCGTGCCGCGCAGGACGGGGCTGCGCGGATCGTCCGCAGCCGCTTCGTCCTGCCGGGCGAGCAGCTCGGCCAGCCGCATACCGCAGCCAGGCCGGGCCGGGTAGTACAGGGCGTGCCGCTCCGCCTCCGCCTCCTGCGGGTTCGCCGCCACGTGGTGTACGGCGGGCAACGCCGCCCGTGTGAAGAAGACCCGGGCGGACTCCGGATCGTCGAGGTCCCGGTGCTCCTCCAGATACGGGTTGATGGCCTCCTCGACGGCCCGCACCTCGGGCTGCCGGGCGACGTGACGCAGCGCCGTGAGCAGGTCGCCCCGCACCTCGATGGCCCGGACGACCCGGTTGCCGTGCAGGAACAGGGAGGTGCGGCACAGCCGGGTGGTGTCGTCGACCCGTGGCTCGGGTGAGGCGTAGTCGGCGAGGATCCGGGCGACGGCCTGCTCACTGCCCGGCCTGACCGTGAAGGTGAGCGCGTGACGGATCACCCCGTCACCGATCCGGGGGGCCGCCTGGAGCCGGCGCTTCCCCGGTTCGGCGTCCGCCGCCGTGCCGCCGGTCTCGCGGACGATGTGGAAGCGCAGTGACCTGGTGTCCCGGACACAGCTGTGCAGCGGCTCCACCATCCGTACGTGCTCCTCGCTGTTCACCCAGGCGAGGAAGGGCGGGGCGCTCTCCCATTCACTGGTGATGAGCCACTGGGACGGATTCTCGATCGACTGGCACAGCTGGTCGCTGACATGCCCGGGAACGGAAGCAACCTGGTTGCGGAGTTGCTCGTATGCTTCCAGGAACTGCTGCTGGGCTCCTTCGTAGACATCCACCAGCAGGACGACCCGGAGCGGAGAGCCGTCGAAAACGGACTGGGAGACATGTTTCGGCAACGGTCGCGTCAGTGGTCCTGAAACGTGTGCGGACGTAGTGGTCATGCTGAGCACATCTCCATTCGCGGGGGCAGAGGTGAACGCCGGCCGCGGTGACGCGACGTCAGCGTGCATCGATCGTGTGCCTGTCCCGCGCCGTGCGCGACTCGTATGAACTACGCGAGTGAACTCCGCGAGTGACGGGCCTCGTCGACTTGTTCCCGGGCGGAGGGGAAACACGGAGAGGAAACGCCGACGCCCGGGCTGCCACGGCAGCGGCCCGGGCGAGGGGTGCGGCGTCGGCCGAGAAGGCGACCGGCATCGGAGGAGACGGGCGGCTCGGAGGAGACGGGCGGCTCGGAGGAGACGGGCTGAGAGGGGCGGCTCAGATGAGATGGGCGAAGACCACCAGGTTTCCCGTGTACTCCCTGGCCTTGCGGTCGTAGTCACCCGCACAGGTGATGAGCCGGACCTGGGCCTGGGGAGTGTCGTCGTACACGCGCTCGTCGGGGAAGTGCTTCTTGTCGAACGTCTCCGCGCTGTCGACCGTGAAGGACGCCTTGCGCCCGTCGGCTCGTACGACGTGGAAGGTGTCCCCCTTCCGCAGCTCGCTGAGGCGCACGAAGACGGCCGGAGATGTTGCCGTATCGACGTGTCCGGCGATGATCGATGTGCCTGTCTCGCCGGGGGACACTCCCTCCGCGTGCCAGCCGACGAGGTTGACGTCGTCGGCGGGCGGGGCTTCGAGCTGCCCGGTGGGAGCGATGGCGAGGTCCGTGAAGGGGGCGTCGACCGAGATTTTCGGGATGAGCAGGCGCACAGGCTCCGACCGCGGCAGATGCTTTCCCGTGGGGCGCGAGGCCGAGTGCTTTCCCGCCTCGGGCCCGGAGGGCGAGGCCGACGCGGCGGCTGGTGCGGCATCCGGCCGCGGCGGGCGGGAGGCGTCCGACGACGTGTCACGGCCGCCGAGCAGGCTCACCGCAAGGATCAGGGCGGCTACGGCGCACAGCATCATCGCGCCCGTGCGGGATCCCTGGTCGGTCGGCGCCGGCTCGGTATCGGTGGGGGAAGAAGGGCGGACTGCCATCGGACACCACCTCACTGGGCAGGGCAGCAGAGCGGACGGGGCAGGAGGAACGCGGGCCGTACCGCCACACGGTGCACAGGTGGCGGTACGGCTGCTGTCGCGTCCGGTGCGAACCTCAGGCCACGCTTGAGGCAGTCCTCGTCCGGCGCATGGCGTACAGACCGGTGGCGGCGACCGCCAGGACGCCCAGCCCGCCCGCGGTCACGGCGGGGGTGCTCAGCGCGCCGCCACCTGCGTGCATCCCGCCGCGGGGCTTGTGGTATTCACCCTCACCCTTCCAGGGCTTGTGGTGCTCACCCTTCCAGGACTCCGAGCCCTGCTCGTGGCCCTTGGAGGGCTCCGTCGGCTTGGTGTCCCGGGGAGCACCCCAGCCGGTGTCGTTGACCATGGTCAGCGCACCGCCACCCGCGTGCATGCCCCCACGGGGGGACTCGTGCTTGCCGTGCTCCTTGCCGTGCTCCTTGCCGTACTTGTCGTGCTCCTTGCCGTAAGCCTTGTCGTGCTCCTTACCGTGAGAGGAGTCCTCCTTGCCGTGCTCCTTGCCGTAGGAGGAGTCCTCCTTGCCGTGGGAGGAGTCCTCCTTGCCGTAGGAGGAGCCCTGGTGGTGGTCCCACTCGGCCGCGTAAGCGCCGGGAGCGGCGAGGAAGAGGACGGTCGAAGCCGCCGAGGTGGCGAGCAGCATCCGGGCAGAGCGCATCTGAAGGTCCTTCCGCCGCAGCCGGGCAGCTGACCCTTCGCCAGCTGGCATTTACCCGGCCTTGACACGCTCCACCGTCAGTCAGCCACATCCCTCTCACCACTCGGGGCGATCATTCGGGTGAACCCCGGTCCCTCAGGCGTGGCGGGAGCCGTTGACGGCCGTGTAAGGGCCGGCCGACCGGGTACACGGCAGCGTCGACCGGCGGCAACGACACGGCCGTCTCATAGCTCCCCGTGAGGGCGGGGAAGCTCCCCGTGCGAAGCCAGAGGGGAGGGGGAAGCCCATGCTGTTCCGTGACCGCAGGCAGGCCGGGCAGGAACTGGCGGAACAACTGCGCATCCTGCACGACAAAGGAGCCCTGCCCGACCCCGTCGTCCTCGCCCTGCCCCGCGGCGGTGTCACGGTGGCCCGCGAAGTGGCGCGCATGCTCGACGCCCCGCTCGACGTGCTCGTCGTACGGAAGATCGGCGCCCCGTTCCACGAGGAACTGGGCGTCGGGGCCCTCGTGGGCGACGATCCGCCGCTCTTCGACCACCGCACCCTGGCCCGGCTCGGCCTCAGCGAGAGGGGCCTCGCCTCCGTGGTCGAACGCGAGAGGCAGGAGGTGCACCGCCGCGAGGCGCTCTACCGACAGGGCCGCGAGGCCCCCGAACTCCAGGGCCGCACTGTGATCATCGTCGACGACGGGATCGCCACCGGCTCGACGGCACGCGCCGCCCTGCGCTTCGTGCGCGCCCGCGGCCCCGGACGCGTCGTGCTGGCCGCACCGGTCTGCGCACCCGAAGCGGCCGACATGCTGCGGGAGGAGGCCGACGACGTGCTCTGCCTGGACCGGCCGCGCATGTTCATGGCCGTCGGGGAGTGGTACGAGAACTTCGACCAGCTCACGGACGACGATGTACTCGCGGCACTGCACGGCCGCTGAGCGCTCCACTGGAAACGCTGGAAACGCTGGGAACGGCTGGGAACGCTGGTGAACGCGGTACGCAGACCGCGGGGCCCGGGCGGCACGCCCACGTCATCGAGGGAAACCTCCTGGCACCCCTGGAACGTACCGGGCGGGACGGGCTCGCCCGTCAATCCGGTCGCGGTCCTGTGGCTGTCGGCCCGGTCCGGTCACTGCGCGTGAGGAAGCTCACGAATCATGATTCGTCTCACTTATACCCGTATTCTCGTCAATATCAGATATTTCCGAAGAGCGGATTATCGAAGGCGCGAGTGGGGTGAAGCGTGGTTCAGTCCGGCGAGGAGTCGACACCGACGGGGCGTGCGGCGGACGGCACGGCGCCCGCCCGTTTCCGTGAGCGGTTTCTGCAGGGCGAACCGGTCGAGGCAGGTGTACGGACGTCGATCCTGAATTCGTGGCAGCGCTGCCGGTCCCTGGGTCTCTCGCCGGACCAGACCGACCTCCCCTTCCGGGAGGATTTCGAGCCCGACGGCAGGATCGTCCGCGCGGCCGTTCCCGTACTCGACCGGTTGCGGTCCAGGTTCGCCGGCAGCGAGATGAACATCTGCGTCGCCGATGCGAGCGGGACGGTGCTCCTGCGCCGTTTCGGAGAGCCGTCGCTGGCCAGAAACCTCCCGGCGATCCAGAGGTTCCCGGGGTTCGTGTTCGCCGAGCATTCGCCGGCACCAACGGCATCGGTCTCGCCCTGGCAGAGCGGCAACTCATCCGGGTCCACGGTGCCGAGCACTTCGCCGAGCGCTCCCAGGGCGGTGCCTGCCGCGCGCTGCCCGTCCGCGACCCGCTCAGCGGCCGTATCGAGGGCGTCCTGTGCCTCGGCTATCCGCGCAGCGCCGAGGACCCCTCGCTGGCCACCGTGATACGCAAGGCGGCCGAGGCGATCGAGCGGCGGCTGCTGGGGCAGAGTTCCGCGCGTGAGCGCGCCCTGCTGCAGGCGTACCTGGACACCGGAGCCGAAGCCGCCGACGGCCTTCACCGCGGCGTCGGTGTGGACGAACCGGCCCTCGGGCTGCGCCCCCGTGACCGGACGATCCTCAAGGAGAAGGCCGCCGAGCTGATCTCCCTCGCGCAGCGGGCCGCGGTCGAGGTGGCCCTGCCGGACGGCCGGCGGGTCACGCTCGTGAGCCGTCCGATGACGAGTGCCTGCGGAGTGGAAGGGATCGCCATCGAGGCCGTCCTGCCCGGCCCCTCACCGCGAGCGCCCCTCGTCATCCCGCGTCAGGCCGACGGGCCGCAGGGCTTTCCCGCCGAACCTGCCACCCCGCTGCCGTCTCTGCTGCCGTCCCGCTGCCGTCCCTGCTGCCGCCCCTGCCGTCCCTGCTGCCGTCCCAGCCGCCCCGCTGCCCGGGGTCGTTCCCGCCGCCCCGCTGCCCGGCAGCTTTCTCGACGGCGCAGCCGGCCGGGCCGCCGTGGGCATGGGTATGGGCGTGGGCGGTGAGGGCACCATGACCGCTGACGTCGCTGACGTCGCCGGCGTTGCCGACGCCGACGGCGCGACGGACGATCACCCCGGCCCCCCGGCCCCCGCGAGAAGGCTCGTACTGATGGGGGAGCCGCACGTGGGGACGTACGCCCTGGCCGCGCGCCGCCGCCTGGAGCTGCTGTCCGAGGCCAGCGCCCGCATCGGCACCACCCTGGATGTCACGCCGCACCGCCCAGGAACTCGCCGAGACGGCGGTGCCGCACCTGGCCGACTTCGTCACCGTCGACCTGCCCGAGGCCGTACTGCGCGGCGAGGAGCCCGCCGATCCCCACAGCGGCCTGCGCCGTACGGTGGTCCACGGCATCCGCGACGACTGTCCCTTCAGCCCGGTCGGCAAGCAGGTCGACTACGGCCCGGCCACGCCCCAGCTGCGGTGCCTGAGCAGCGGGCAGGCAGTGCTGGAACCGGATCTGAAGGCCGCCGCGGGCTGGCTCGGGCAGGCCCCCGAGCACACGGAGCACCTGCTGGAGCACGTCCACTCCCTCATCGCGGTGCCCTTGGCCGCCCGCGGCGTCGTGCTGGGCATCGTCGGCTTCTACCGCGCGGAGGATTCCGACCCCTTCGCGGACGACGACCGTTCGCTGGCCCAGGAACTCGCCACCCGCGCCGCGCTGTCCCTCGACAACGCCCGGCGCTACACGCGCGAACACAGCATGGTCCTGGCCCTGCAGCGCAGCCTGCTCCCGCACGGCCTGCCCGAGCAGGACGCCGTCGAAGTCGCCCAGCGCTACCTGCCCGCCGAATCCGACATCGGCGGAGACTGGTACGACGTCATCCCCCTGTCCGGCAGCCGCATCGGCCTCTTCGTCGGCGATGTCGTCGGCCACGGCATGCTCTCCGCTGCCACCATGGGCCGTCTGCGCACCGCCGCACGCAGCTTCGCCGAACTCGACTTCCCCCCGGACGAAGTCCTCACCCACCTCGACAACCTCGTGGGACGCCTGGACCGGGAGGAGGTCGCCTCCACCGGCATCATCGGCGCGACCTGCCTGTACGCCGTCTACGACCCGACCTCGCAGCAGTGCACCATGGCCCGCGCCGGCCACCCGCCGCCGGCGCTGGTGTGCCCCGACGGCACCGTGTCGTTCCCCGACCTGCCCGCCGGGCCCCCTCTCGGCCTCGGCGGCCTGCCCTTCGAGGCGGCCGAGGTCCACCTCCCCGAGGACAGTCAGCTGGTCCTCTACACCGACGGACTCATCGAGGACCGGCACCGTGACGTCGGCGCGGTCCTCGACCAGCTGCGCGAGTCCCTGGCCCACCCGGGGCGCGCGCCCGAGGAGACCTGTCAGGCGATCCTGGACACCGTGGCGCCCGCCCGCCCATGCGACGACATCGCCCTGCTCGTCGCCCGCACCCGCGTCCTGGACCCCCACCGGATCGCCACCTGGGATCTGCCCGCCGACCCGGCCCTCGTCAGCGAGGTCCGCGCCGCGCGCCACCCGGCAGCTGGCCGACTGGGGGCTCGACGAGGCCGCGTTCGCCGCGGAACTGATGCTCAGCGAGCTGGTCACCAATGCCATACGCCACGGCCTGGGGCCCATCCGGGTACGCCTCCTCCATGGCCGCACCCTGATCTGCGAGGTCTCCGACACCAGCAACACCGCCCCGCACCTGCGCCGGGCGGCCAGCACCGACGAGGGCGGCCGTGGCCTGTTCCTCGTCGCTCAGCTGTCACAGAGCTGGGGTACGCGCTACACGCCGGAGGGCAAGGTCATCTGGGCCGAATGCGGGCTCGACGGCTCTTGAGGACGGAGCACGCGCTCCGGGAGGCACGGCCATCGGCCCCCTGATGCGTTGAAGCCCTGTTGAAGCCCTGTTGACGTCACGTGGAAGCCACAGCGGGCGGAGAAATATCTGAAATGATGCGATTGATCCCGCTGGTATCGCTGAGGTACGTCTCGCTGATGCATGTCGGGAAGAACTCGCCAGGCCCGATCCCCGGAGATGGCCGTGCACGACGCTCCCGACACCTCTGCGCAGGCGGTCCCGCCCCCCGGGGCGGAACCCCTGGTCCGTATCCGCGGACTCACCAAGCGGTTCGGCGGAACCCTCGCGCTGGCCGGGGTCGACCTCGATATTCCCGCCGGCGAGATCCTCGCTCTCCTCGGTCCCAACGGTGCCGGGAAGTCCACCCTCATCAAGGTGCTCGCCGGCGTTCACCCCGCCGACGCCGGGCAGATCACGGTGGACGGGCACCCGCTCGGCAGCCATGCCGCCACCCGCGGCATGTCGTTCATCCACCAGGACCTCGGTCTCGTGGAGTGGATGACGGTCGCCGAGAACATCGCCCTGAGCGCCGGGTATCCGCGCCGTGCCGGACTGATCTCCTGGCGGCGGACCCGCGAGCACTGCACCGAGGCGCTACGGGTCGTCGCCGGACATCTCGACCCCGACACGCCGATCGCCCGGCTCGCCCCCGCCGAGCGTTCGCTGGTCGCCCTCGCCCGGGCCCTGGGGCCTGTCGGGAGTTTCCCGCCCTCCGGGCGGACCACGGGAAACTCCCCACAGACCCTGGCGGCACAGGCGAGATTCCTCGTCCTCGACGAGCCGACCGCCCGCCTCCCGGCCGCGGACTGCGCCCGGCTCTTCCGCGTCCTGTACTCCCTGCGCGACCAGGGACACGGCATCCTCTACGTCACCCACCGCCTGGACGAGGTGTACGAGGTCGCCGACGCCTTCGCCGTGCTGCGCGACGGCCACCTCGTCAGCCACGGCCCGCTGGCGGGCCACCACTCTGCCCGTCTTGTGTACGACATCGCCGGTGAGGAACTGACCGGCCACCGCCCCGCCCCGGCCCCGGCCAAAGGCCCGGCCGTCCTGACCCTCGACGGGGTACGGACCGCAGGTGCGGGACCGGTCAGCCTGGAACTCGGGCCAGGAGAAGTCCTCGGCCTGGTCGGCCTCTCGGGCGCGGGACACATGCGACCTGGGCCGGGCCCTCGCGGGTTCCCGGCCCCTCCTCGACGGCCGGGTCCTGCTCGGCGGCCGCCCGTACCGTCCTCGCGGGGTCGCCGACGCCGTCGGACTCGGTGTCGCCTTCGTCTCCGGCGACAGACAGCGGGAGGGCTGCCTCGCCGAGCTGACCGTACGGGAGAACTTCCTGCCCAACCCGCGCGCGGGAGGCCCGTCGGCGCCGCACTGGATCAGCGTTCGCCGGGAACGCGCCGAGGCCGCCGCCCTGGTCGACCGGTTCTCGGTGCGTCCTCGCGACAGCGAGGCCCCCCTCGCCACCCTGTCCGGCGGAAACCAGCAGAAAGTCATGATCGGCCGGTGGCTGCGGGTCGGTCTGCGCCTGCTGATCCTCGAGGAGCCGACCGCGAGCGTGGACATCGGCGCCAAGGCGGCGATCTACCGCCTGCTCGACGAGGCACTGGCCGCGGGCCTCGCGGTACTGCTCCTCTCCACCGACTTCGAGGAGGTCGCGGGCGTGTGCCGACGTGCCCTGGTGTTCGTCCGCGGGTCCGTGACAGCCGAGCTGAGCGGTCCGGCTCTCACCGTCGCCGGGCTCACCCGAGCGGCTTCGGCCCTGCCCCCCGCCGAAACCGCCACGAACCCGTGACCGCCTCCCCCTCCCCCTCCTCGCCCCCGCCGCGACCGCGTCGACCGGGCCCGCTGAGCCGACTCGGCCGACGGGGCAGGCCGGCCCTCCCGGCCCGGCCGGGGCGAGGGCGCGGCCGGGGCTGGCATCTCATCGGCGCTTACGGTCTCCTGGTGCTCACCGCACTGCTCTTCCTGATCTTCTCCCTCACCCTGCCGCGTACCTTCCCCACCCGGGACACCGTCGACTCGATCCTGTCCAGCCAGTCGATCCCGGCCGTCCTCGCGCTCGCCGCCATGGTCCCCATCGTGACCGGCGCGTTCGACCTCTCCCTCGGCTACGGCCTCGGACTGGCGCACGTCATGGTGATGCAGCTCGTCGTCAACGAGGGGTGGCCGTGGCCGCTCGCCTGCCTCACGGTGATCGTCGGCAGGCGTGCTCGTGGGCGTTCTCAACGGAGTGATCGTCGAGTTCGGCCGGATCGACTCCTTCATCGCCACCCTCGGCACCGGCAGCATGATGTACGCCGTGTCCGGCTGGATCACCGACGGCGGCCGGATCGTCCCCGGCCCGCACGGCCTCCCGGCCGCCTTCACCGACCTCTACGACTCCACGTTCCTCGGCCTTCCGCTCCCCGCTTTCTATGTGCTCGCCCTCGCGGTCGCCCTCTGGCTGGTGCTGGAGCGGCTGCCGCTGGGCCGGTACCTGTACGTCGTCGGCTCGAACCCGACGTGCCGCCGATCTCATCGGCATCCCGACCCGCAAGTACACCGTCTACGCGTTCGCCGCATCGGGGCTGATCGTCGGCTTCGCCGGCGTGCTGCTCGCGGCCCAGCAGCAGATCGGCAATCCGAGCGTCGGCCTCGACTATCTGCTGCCCGCCTTCGTCGGCGCCCTCCTCGGCTCCACCGCGATCACACCAGGCCGTCCCAACGCCCCGGGCACCGTCGTCGCCGTCACGGTCCTCGCCGTCGGCCTCACCGGTATCGGCCAGATGGGTGCCGACTTCTGGACGGTGCCGCTGTTCCACGGCGCCACCCTGCTCCTCGCCGTCGGCCTGGCCGGCTACTCCGCCCGCCGCCGGCTGCGCACCGGAGCCATCGCGGCCCGCGACGCGCCCGCCGTGCCGCCGTCCTCCCCGGCACAGGGCGGCGGCACGGCGGGCAGCGCTCCATGATCCACGCTACGCGCGGCACCACCGCGCCCCGGCCGCATCCTCCCGCTCATCCCTCCGCGAGGAGTTTTCCGTGCACTACGACCGCAAGGCCCTCCCCGGCGTCCTCAAGGCCCGGTCCGCCGTCACCGTCCTGCTGACCGCGGCCACCGTCCTGGCCGGCTGCGAACGCGGCTCGTCAGAGCGGCCCGGGGGACTCCACCACGGGACCGAGCGGCTGCCCCGAGGTCCACGCCAGGGCCCAGGCCGCCGTAAGACAGGCCGAGCAGACCGACATCTCCTGGAACGGACCGGCCGAGCGGCCCCACGGCGGTGTCCGGCAAGACCCTCGTCTACGTCGCCCAGACCATGACCAATCCCGGAGTCGCGGGCGCCGCCGACGGCGTCCGGCAGGCCGCGCGGGTCATCGGCTGGAACGTCCGGGTGATCGACGGCGGCGGCACCCCCGCCGGCATCCAGGCGGCGATGAGCGAGGCCGTGGCCCTCAAGCCCTCGGGCATCGTCATCGGCGGCTTCGACCCCGACACCGACCTCGCAGCAGGTCGCGCGGGCAGAGGCGGCGCGCATCCCGCTCATCGGCTGGCACGCGGTCGCTTCTCCCGGCCCCAGCCGGCGGCCCCCCCTCTTCACCAACGTCACCACCCGGGTCGAGGACGTGGCCGAAATCAGCGCGCAGTGGGTCATCTCGCACTCCAACGGCCGCGCCGGGGTCGTCCTCATCACCGACGCCTCGATCCCCTTCGCCAAGAACAAGTCCGAGCTGATCAGGAAGGAGCTCGCCACCTGCTCGGGCGTGACACTGCTGGCGCAGCGAGAACATCCCGATCCCGGACGCGAGCAGCCGCACCCCCCGGGAGATCTCCTCCCTCCTCTCCCGCTTCCGGAACAGGTGGACCCACTCCGTCGCCATCAACGACCTGTACTTCGCCGACGCCGCCCCCGCCTTCCGCGCGGCCGGCAAGAACGGCTCCGGCCCGCCCTTCAACATCGGCGCCGGCGACGGCGACCCCTCCGCCTTCCAGCGCGTCAACAGCGAGCAGTTCCAGACCGCCACCGTGCCCGAGCCGCTGTCCCTGCAGGGCTGGCAGATCGTCGACGAGTTCAACCGCGCCTTCGCCGGCCGTCCCGCCAGCGGATATGTGGCTCCCGTCCACATCACCACGGCCGACAACAGCGCAGGGGCCACGACCTGGGACCCGTCGGGCTACCGGGAGGCGTACCGGAAGATCTGGGGCAGGTAACAGCACATCGACAACTGCTCACAGCACACCGACAGTTGCGAAGCCGGCGTGCGGACGGTGACTTCGCAGCCGTCGCCAAAGGCCCGCTTTCGTGAGAAGCGGCGGGCCCGCACGTCCTCCTTCGTATGCGGACGTAGGCGGACGGCTCAGCGGACCGACATGCCCCGCGGCTGCTGCGGGGCGATGCCCAGCGCCGTCGTGTACTTGGAGAGCGCCAGCTTGCCGATCGCCGGGTACGGGCCGAGGGGCCCGGCGGTGGAGCAGCCCGCCTCCCTGGCGGCGGCCTCGAGCAGGCCGGCATCGATCTCCGGGCCGATCAGGTACGGCGCGACCGCGAGGCGCTGCGAGCCCGAGGAGCGCAGCTGCCGCGCGACGGCCGCGATCGAACCCTCCTGGTCCAGCGCCGCCGCCAGCACCGGCACGGCGAGCCGCGCGGCGAGCAGCATGCCCGTGATCCCTGCCGCCTGCACGGCCTCGTCGCCGCCCACGGACGCGAGGATGACACCGTCCGCGGCGGTGGCCACGGTGAACAGGCGGGCGCGGTCGGCGCGCGCCAGGCCCGCCTCGGACAGCCGTACGTGCAGCGCCTCGGCAAGCAGCGGGTGCGGACCGAGGGCATCGGTCAGGTCGGCCGCGGCACGGCTCTCCATCATGGCCTGACGGACCTGGCGCAGCAGCGCGCTGTCCGGACCGGCGAGCAGCGGCACGACGACGGCGACGGGGCCGTCCGGCTCCCTGACGTCCCTGCCGGCGGCACGGGCCTGCTCATAGCGGGCGGCGCGCTCCCCGGCGGTGTGCGCGAGCACGGACTGGAGTGTGGGGAACTCGTTGTCATCCCCGTAGAGGTACCCGATCCGGGCGTCCAGGCCGGGCAGTTCGGAGCGCGCGATGCTCACGACCTCCTCGGTGAGGCTGCGCGTGGCGGCGCTGGGCGTGCCCGGCACCGCGAGGACGAGCACGGGCGCACCTTCGGGAGCCGCCAGGGGCTCGGGGCGGCGGTGCCGTCCGGGCTGGCGGGGTCGAGGCATTCGTACAGGCAGGCCGGATACGGGCCCAGTGGGGGAGTTCATGGCGCCGCATGCTACTGGCTTGTGGGGCTCCCCTGTTCGGGGAGGGTGCAGGTGAGCGGTATCTGTCCGGATTTGTCTGATGAATTACGTGGCGACCGGGGGAAAGCGGAGTGACTCCGCCCCGGGGTGCGGGAGTTCCCGCGGCGCGTTTCCTCCCCCGCGGAAGCAGGACGAAAGGATTCCCTTCCTCTGGATACTACTTTTCGGTCACCCGCACGTGCAGCATCCTCTTGTCGTGCGGCAGCGCCAGTACACCGTCGGCCAACTCGGCCGCGAGGCGCACCGCACCCCGCAGGGGATCGCCCTCGGCGGCCACGCGCCGCGCATACGGCAGCCGCTTCGCCAATTCGGCTTCCAGAGGTACGAGAAGAGGGGCGCCCATCTTGAACAGCCCACCGGTGACGGCGACATGGGGCTCGCCCGAGGCGGGGCAGACCGCGGCCGCGGACTCGGCCATGTGCCGGGCCGCCGCACGCAGGATGCCTGCCGCCACCACGTCCCCCTCGGCGCAGGCGGCGACCCCGGGCGCGAACGAGGCCAGCACGGCGGCCCGGTCGGTGCGCGGGTAGAGCTGCCCGGGCAGCCCGGCGACCGGACCGAACTGCTCCTCGGCGCGCGCCAGCAGCCGCGCCGAGCCGCCGGGCCGCCCGTCATGGGCGCGCAGCGCCGCCTCCAGACCCGCCCGCCCGATCCACGCCCCGCCGCCGCAGTCACCGAGCAGATGGCCCCAGCCGTCCGCCCGGCGCCAGCTCTCCAGGTCGGTGCCGATCGCGATCAGCCCCGTACCGCCGGCGATCACCGCGCCCGCCCGTGTGCCGAGAGCGCCCGCGTAGGCGGTGACCGCGTCGGCGGCCAGCGCGATGCGCCGTACGCCGAACTCGCGGGCCAGGGCCGCGGGCAGTTCGGCACGCAGGTGCTCGCCCAGGGTGGCGAACCCGGCGGCTCCGATCGCCACCGCCCGCAGCGGCCCGCTCCCGGCGTCATCAAGCAACTGCCGTGCCATGGGCAGCAGTTGCTCCAGCAGATGTGCGGCGTCGATCCCTCGCGGACCGGTCCGCACGGGTTCCCCGGACACCAGCGGAGCTGTGCGGGCCCGCCCGCCCGAGGCCAGTACCACGCGCAGCCCGGAGCCGCCCGAGTCCACGGCGAGCACGAGAGGACCTTGACAGGGACGGTCATGACAGGGACGGTCATGACAGGGACGGCCATGACAAAGCGGCTTGACCGCTGGACGGAGCACGTTCCCCTCCTTCCCCGTGACCGGCTGCGGGAGCTGCTCGACCGACTTAGAAGATCTTGACGAGGGGGAAGAATAGCGCCGGGAGCGGTGTCCGTGTGGGGTGTCCGTGGGTGAGGGCTTCTGTGCTCGCGCCGGGCCCCGGCGCGTACCAGTAGAGTGACGTGGCGTGGCACCACGACCCTTGCATGAACTTGTTGAGGCCGGCTGGGCGAAGGCTCTTGAGCCTGTAGCTGGACGCATCGCGGCCATGGGGGACTTCCTCCGGGCCGAGATAGCGGCCGGCCGGACCTACCTTCCGGCCGGGGAGAATGTCCTGCGGGCCTTCCGGCAGCCCTTCGATGACGTCCGTGTCCTGATCGTCGGCCAGGATCCCTATCCCACGCCGGGGATGGCCATCGGGTGGAGTTTCGCGGTCTCGCCCGAGGTGCGTCCCTTGCCGGGCAGTCTGGAGAACATCTTCCGGGAGATGCACTCCGACGTGGGGTTGCCCAGGCCGTCCCACGGTGATCTGACGCCGTGGACCCAGCAGGGTGTGCTGTTGCTCAACAGGGCGCTCACGACGGCCCCGCGCAAGCCCGCGGCGCACCGTGGCAAGGGCTGGGAGGAGGTCACGGAGCAGGCCATCCGGGCGCTGGCCGCGCGCGGTAAACCGCTGGTGTCCCTCCTGTGGGGGCGTGACGCGCGTAATCTGCGGCCGTTGCTCGGGGAGCTTCCGGCGATCGAGTCCGCTCATCCCTCGCCGATGTCGGCGGACCGCGGTTTCTTCGGTTCGCGTCCGTTCAGCCGGGCCAACGATCTCCTGGTGCGCCAGGGCGCGCAGCCGGTGGACTGGCGACTGCCGTAGGCCCGACTGCCATAGGCCCGACTACTGAATCCGGCCATGGATCCCTTGCTGTATCCGGGGCTGTATCCGGCTTGAAGTGGATGCTCAGCGGTACCATTCTTGGGCCTATGGTGACGGCTCCGCGCGACGAAAAGCGGACGGTCCCGGCCGGTGACGCCATGGCCGTGGTCGACACGCGCGGCACCGTCACGGGCTGGAGCGAGGGGGCCCGCCTGCTGACGGGGTACGCGGCAGCCGAGGTGACCGGGCGGCCGGCGGCGGAGCTGGTGGACGGAGACGACAAGGACGCCGCCGAGATCTGGCGGGAGCTGCGCGAGGGCGCCGCGGTCGTGCCCGTACGGCACCGCGACGGGCGGCGCGTGGAACTGGCGCTGCGTGCCTGCCCCGTACAGGGGGAGCAACCGGGGTACGTGATCACCGCCTCGCCCGACGAGTGGCAGCGGACCCTGGGGGACCTGGCGTTCCAGCAGGCCGCCATGTCGATGTCCGTCTTCGACACCGGGCAGCGCTACCTGCGGATGAACGAGGAGGCGTGCCGGGTCATGGGGGAGCCCTGGGAAGCGTTCCGGCACCGGTACTTCCCGGACACCTTGGAGGACGCCGAGCACAACCGCGGCTTTCTGCGCCATCTGGAGATCGTGGTGGAGACCGGGCAGCCGGTCCGCTACGAGAGCTGGGCCCGCTCTCCGTCCAGCCGCCGCATGCACGCCTGGAACACCGAGATGTGGCCGGTCCGGGACCACTCCGGAGAGCTGATCGGCACCGCGCTCGCCGCGTTCGACAGCAGCGAGCAGTTCTGGGCACGGCAGCGCCTGGCCCTGCTGAACGAGGCCGCCGAGACCATCGGCACGAAGCTGGACGTGATCCGCACCGCCCAGCAGCTGGCCGAACTGGTCGTGCCCCGGCTCGCGGACTTCGCCAGCGTCGACCTGCTGGACTCGGTACTGGAGGGCGAGGAGCCCACCCCGGGCGCGGTGGACACCGAGGTGGAGCTGCGCCGGGTCGCGCACCACTCCCCGACCCCGGGGTACCGGAGGCCGCGATCGGTCTGGGCGAGACGGACGTCTATCCGCCCTTCTCGCCGCCCGCCCGCGCGCTGGCCTCGGGTGACGTGGTGCTCACCCGGACCGGCTCCCCGGATCTCGACGGATGGCTCGCGCGGCACGACGCCCGTTCGGCCAAGCTGCGCGAGGCGGACGGCCGCGACCTCTCGCTGATGGCGGTGCCGCTGATGGCGCGCGGCACGACCCTGGGCGTGGCGGTCTTCGTACGGCTGCTGACCCCGGAGAGCCCCGACGTCTTCGACCGCGACGACGTGACGCTGGTGCAGGAACTGACCAGCCGGGCGGCCGTGTGCGTCGACAACGCCCGCCGCTACACCCGGGAGCGGACCACCGCACTGGCCCTGCAGCGCAGCCTGCTGCCGCAGGCCGTGGGGGGACAGGCGGCCGTCGAGTTCGCCTCCCGCTATCTGCCGGCGCTGTCGCAGGCGGGCGTGGGCGGAGACTGGTTCGACGTGATCCCGCTGTCCGGGACCCGGGTCGCCCTGGTCGTCGGCGACGTCGTCGGCCACGGCATCCACGCCTCCGTCACCATGGGCCGGCTGCGCACGGCCGTGTGGACGCTGGCCGACGTCGACCTGCCACCGGACGAGCTGCTCACCCACCTCGACGACCTGGTCGGACACCTCGCCACCGCCGAAAGCGAGACCGGCGGGGAGATCGGTGCGACCTGCCTGTACACCGTGTACGACCCGGTGTCCCGGCACTGCACGATCGCCGCCGCCGGCCATCCGCCGCCGGTCCTGCTGCGCCCCGACGGAACCGTGGAGGTCCTCGAGGTGACCGCGGGCCCGATACTCGGCGTCGGCGGGCTGCCGTTCGAGGCCACCGAACTGGAGCTGCCGGAGGGATCGGTGCTGGCCCTCTACACGGACGGACTCGTCGAGGCCCGTACGGTCGACGTGGACGAGGGCACCGCCGCCCTGTGCGCCGCCCTGGCGGTCCCGGCCGAGAGCCTCGACCTCATGTGCGACACCGTCCTGAAGTCCTGCCTGCCCGAGAACCCCACCGACGACGTGGCCCTCCTGGTGGCCCGCACCCGTGCCCTGGACGCGGACCAGGTGGCGGTCTGGGACTTGCCCGCCGACCCGGCGGTGGTCGCGACGGCCCGGCAGTACGCCCTCGGGCAGCTGACACGCTGGGGACTCGACGAGACCGCCTTCGTCACGGAACTCGTGGTGAGCGAGCTGGTCACCAACGCCATCCGTTACGGCGGCCCCCCCATCCAGCTGCGGCTCATCCGCGACCGCTCCCTGATCTGCGAGGTCTCCGACGCCAGCAGCACCTCACCCCACCTCCGCCGCGCCCGCACCTACGACGAGGGCGGCCGCGGTCTCCTCCTGGTCGCCCAGCTCACCGACCGCTGGGGCACCCGCCCGAGCGGCACGGGCAAGACGATCTGGGCGGAGCAGCCGCTGTCTTTCCCCTGACGTCCTCAGCACGCCGACACCCCGCCGACACCACGGGGACTGCCGGCTCAGCCGCGTGCCGTCCGTGCCGCTGCCGGCAACGATGCCCAATCCGGCAGCTTCACCACGCCCCGCCCGAGCGACGCCCCCGAGTTCTGCCCCGGCTCGCTCGAGGGCCTGCCACCCGGACCACTCCACCGGCGTGATCCCCGCCGCCCGCAGCGCGGTGAGCGGATCACCGGGCACCTCCCGGCGCACGAGGACGGGGGCGTCCTCCAGCAGAGGGGTCACCGTCTCCTTGGCACACGGCCGGACTGCTCGCGCCCCCGGTCGAGAAGAACCGCGACAGATCCCTGTCGCACGTCCCGCCGGGTCCTTCGGGGCCCTGCGGGACACCCCCCTCCCGGTCCAGGCCGTAACGCTGGAACAGCTCGGCCCGCAGCAGAGCGATCGGCACCGGTACGTTCGGCAGCACCATCGCGTACACCGTGCCCATGAGCACCGCGCGCAGCAGCGCATAGTCCTCGGCCACGTCCGCGGAGCCGTACCGGGCGACCGTGTCCCGCAGGAGCTCGCCGAGCCGCTGCTGTTCGGCGCACTGCACGAAGCCCTGGGCCTGGAGCAGTCCCGCCATGTGCTGGCGCATCAGCACGGGCTGCTCCCGGGCGAGTCCCAGGATCGCGTCGATCGCCCGCGCCAGACGCTCCCGGCCGTCCTCGGTGCGCGGCTCCCGCTCCAGGGCCTCCTCCAGCGTGCGGTGCATCAGCCGGTGCACGGCCGACTGCACCAACTGCCGCTTGCCGGGGAAGTAGTACGACACCAGCCCGCGCGCCGACCCGGCCCGGTCCGCGATGTCCCCGAGCGTCGTCGCCTCGTACCCGCGCTCGCTGACCAGCTCAACTGCCGCCCGCAGCAGCCGTTCCCGGGAACGCCGCCGCAATTCTTCGTTGACCGAGGCGCTGCGCGGGGACATCCTGTAACTCCTGCGTTGACTGGCTGCTGGCCAACTATACTCAGTGCTTCCGGGTGACCCTCCTGGGGGGTGCGCCCTGAGCTGCCCGTCCCGGGCCATGCGGGGGATGGTCCGGGACGGGCGAGCAGAGGCCCTGACGCCACTTCTCGCCATGCCACTTCTCGTACGACCACACCGCCAGCGTGACCGTCAGCGCCCCCAGCAGCCAGCCGCCCACCACATCCGACACCCAGTGCACGCCCAGCCAGATCCGGGTCAGGCCCACGCCCACCACGCAGACCACGGATACGGCGAGCGCCGTACGCCACAGGACGCGCCTGGTGCCGTACAGGTGCGTCAGCCACAGCAGCAGACCGCACACCACCGTGGCGGTCAGGGCGTGGCCCGAGGGGAACGCCGCGTAGTGGGCGGAGTCGACGGGGTCGGGCCACACGGGCCGGTCCCGGCCGACCACGGCCTTCAGGCCCTGCTGCAGCACGGTGCCCAGCGCACAGGTCACCGCCACCCAGGCGGCGAGCCACCGGGCCGAGTGTCTCCACAGCAGCCAGACGACGGTGACCGCGGCGATGACCCGCATCGTCACCGGGTCCCACACCCAGTCCGTCAGGACGCGGAACGCCTGGGTGACGCCCTGCTCCTCGACCGCCCAGCGGTGCGTGGTGCGCGCGATGCCACCGTCGAGCGACAGGAGCGGCTGCCAGGGGGCGAGCACCAGCAGCAGGAGCAGCACGAAGAGCACGGCGAGGGCGACGGCGGCCCGTACGGCGGTGCGTGCGACGGGCCTGGTGCCGCGTGGGCGGGGGGGAGAGTCGACGGACGCGGGGTGCATACGGCGATACTCCCCGACCCGTGGGGCAGGAGACCAACTCCGGGAGGTGAGAGGACACTCACATGGCGTGACGGGACCCGCAGGAGGCGGTTCGACGTCCCGTTGCCTGCCGACCGCGACGGGGAGCACTGTCCCGGTGAGCGCGCGTGCTCAGATCCCCGGCCGGTACCGCAGCGGATGGTCCGCGGGCACCTCGACCAGCACGATCCGAGTGCCGTCCGGGTCCGCGATCCACATCTCGACCAGCCCCCACGGCTCCTTCACCGGCGGCCGGAGCACCTCCACCCCGGCCGCTGCGAGCTCCTCGTGCGCCGCCGTCACGTCCGCCACCTGAAGCCACAGTTTCAGCGCGGACGACGGCGGGGTGTCCGAGCGGCCCGAGACCTCCAGGAAGCCGCCACCGAGGAAGTACACGGTGCCGCGTTCTGAGCCCGTGCCGAACTCCCGGTAGACGGGAAGGCCCAACTGCCCGCCGTAGAAGGCGTGGGAGCGCTCGGGGTCGGTGGGGCGCAGGAGGATGCGGCTGCTCAGTACATGGACCATACCCGCGGAGCCTAGTGCCCCGGCAGGCACCGTTCGCCCGTCGTGGCGTCCGGCGTGCTCCTCCCCTGCCGCAAGGGCGTGGGAGCCCCCACGTGCCGCACCGGCCGAAAGCCCGGGCAGGTCCAAGCCCTTCGGGCGGCCGACGTCTTCCGCCCGGCCGCGGGACCCTTACGCCGCGGGCCCCTTACGCCGCGGGACCCTTACGCCGTGAAGCGGCC
The DNA here is from genome assembly GCA_963711935.1 of uncultured Actinomycetota bacterium. Classification (GTDB taxonomy): domain Bacteria; phylum Actinomycetota; class Actinomycetes; order Streptomycetales; family Streptomycetaceae; genus Streptomyces. Next base: position 179,168 of record CAVQGD010000010.1, on the reverse strand, counting down.
GGTGCGCTTGATCTCCGGGTAGTCGGTCGTCGCGCCGTCCAGTTCCAGCGCGCGCACCAGCCGCAGATGGTCCTGCGTGTTCACCACCCAGCCGATGATTCTCAGGCCCGCCTTGCGGGCGTGCTCCACGACCTCCAGGGTGAGCCGCCGGATGTTCAGGACGAGTGTGGTGGCGCCGACGGCCGTGGCGCGCTCCACGACGTCCGTGCCGTAGCGGCTGGCGACCAGCGCGGTGCGTACGCCCGGCAGGAGCCGGGCGATCTCGGCGAGCGCCTCGTCGTGGAACGACAGCACCTCCACGCGGGAGAGCAGATCCCGCCGGTGCATGACCTCCGCCAGCGCCCGCGCCGCCGCCACGTCCTTGATCTCCGCCTGGAGCGGGGCATCCACCGCGTCCAGGACCTCCTCGAAGGCCGGGACGCGCTCGCCGCGGCCCGCGTCCAGGGTGCGCAGTTCGGCGAGGGTCTTGTCGGCGATCGGCCCGGTGCCGTCCGTCGTGCGGTCCACGTCGGCGTCGTGCATGACGACGAGGGAGCCGTCCTTGCTCAGGTGGAGGTCGAGTTCGATGACGTCGAGGCCCGCGGCTTGCGCGGCGACGAAGGAACGGAGGGTGTTCTCGGGTTCGACACCCATGATTCCGCGATGACCGATGGTGAGGAAGTTCAAGGCTGACTCGCTTCCGTCGACGGCGGCTCGGTCCGCGTGGCCGGAAGGGAGCGCTCCACGCGGCAAGGCCGCAGCGTAGTCCTCCGGGCGCGCGATGCGTCCGGTCGTGCACGGGGTCGTGGCGTCGTACGGTGCCGGGGAGCGGGAAGGTTTCACCCGTCCGGGCGGAATTTTCTTCACCCTTGGGTGGGCGATTTGGGCGGGCCCTTGACCCACATCACCCGAATGCGCCCGTCCGTGTCGGTTCACGGGACTGAATGAAGAGGAAATTGCCGCCAGGGTCATGTTTGGCAGGAAAATTTACGTGGAATGCCCGTCGGGGCCGGATGAATTAACGGCAGATGGTCTTGCGGGAGTGATCCCCTCCTGCCTACGGTGTGCTGACGCGAGGTTCTCCCGTGGAGGAGGGTTCATGACGGAAATTCTTGTGCCGGCGGGTGCGGTGGAGCAGGTTCTTTCTGGTGACCGGGTGGTGGACCACCCGGCCTGGCCTGTGCTCAAGGACGCCGTGGAGCGGATCCGGCCATGGCAGTCCCAGGACGGCTCCCTCGACTTCGGTGCCGACGGTGCCCCGGACCCCTCGGACGCGGAGCGGGCCGTACGCCGGGTCGTCCATGCCGTCGAGGAGCTCTCGCCGCTGCTGCCGCACGACGCCGCGTACCACGAGGCGCTCGTGAAGGACCTGCGCCGCTGGGCCGGCGAGGGCTTCACGGTGCCTGATTTCCTCGACTCGCTGCTGGCCTTCCAGCCCGCGGCGGGCCGCCAGGACGGCCTCCAGCACCTGGTCGTCTTCCCGATGTACACCCAGAACGGCAACCCGGACCGCAACCTGGAGGCCGTCGTCCTGCGCATGGTGTGGCCGGACTGGCTCGCCGAACTGGAGCGCACCCGCTACGACAACCCGCTGTTCTGCGGCCTCGCCTTCGAGGACTTCACCGCCGGCTACGACACCGACTCGGCCGTCCTCTTCCCGGAGACGATCGCCGTGCGCCAGGCGCCGGAGCGCTTCTCCTGGGGCGGCATCTTCTGCGATCGTGAGGCCGCCCGCTTCCGCCGCGTCACCGAGGCCGCCGTCGACATTCTCGGGCTTCAACTGCCCGACGACCTCCGCGAGATGGTCGCCGACCAGGATCGCTGCCAGCAGGCCTTCGTCCTGTGGGACATGATCCACGACCGCACCCACAGCCATGGCGACCTGCCCTTCGACCCGTTCATGATCAAGCAGCGGCAGCCGTTCTGGATGTACGGCCTGGAAGAGCTGCGCTGCGACCTCACCGCCTTCAGGGAGGCCGTGAAGCTGGAGTCCGACGGCTACGCACAGGGCCGCGACGTGCAGTACGCGGTGCTGTGCGACCGGATGTTCCGCTTCCCGGTGACCGGCGAGCGCGTACGCAACTACGACGGTCTCGGCGGCCAGCTCCTCTTCGCCTACCTGCACAAGCACGAGGTCGTCCGCTGGAGCGACAACACGCTCTCCCTCGACTGGCAGCGCGCCCCCCAGGTCACCAACCGGCTGTGCGCCGAGATCGAGAAGCTGTACCGCGACGGCATCGACCGCCCCAAGCTCGTCCACTGGTTCGCCGGATACGAGCTGGTCTCCACCTACCTCGCCCCGCACCCCGGCTCCCGCTGGGCCAAGGGCCCGGACGCCCTGGACCTGACCCAGCCGCCCCGTAAACTCGTCGATGACGTGCTTCCGGACGAGTTTCCCCTCAGCATGTTCTATGAGGCGCTCTCCAAGAAGCTGAAGCCCGTGATCGCTTCCGCCAAGGGCATCAGGGCGGACAGCGCCGAGCGGGTCGCCGCGTGAACGGCGGCGCCCACAACGTAGCCCAGGAGGCGAAGACCATGGGGAACGGGGCGCTCGACGGCGCGGTGATCGCGGTGGCCGGCGCGGGCGGACCCGCCGGCGGGGCCACGCTGCTGCGGCTCGCCGACGCGGGAGCGGTCGTCATCGGCTCGGACAACGACCCGGAGCGTTTGTCCGAAGCCGTGGACGCGGCCCGTTACGCGCACGGCGGGGCCACGGTCATCGGCGACACGGTCGATCTGCTGGACCGGCAGTCCACGCTCGACTGGGCCACCCACATCGAGAAGGACTTCGGGCGCGTCGACGGCCTTGTCCACCTCGTCGGCGGCTGGCGCGGCAGCGAGACCTTCACCCGGACGAACCTCGACGACTGGGACCTGCTGGAGCTGCTGCTCATCCGCACCGTGCAGCACACCTCCCTCGCCTTCCACGAGGCGCTGCAGCGCAGCGACCGCGGACGGTACGTCCTGATCAGCGCCGCGGGAGCGAGCAGGCCCACCGCGGGCAACGCCGCCTACGCCGCCGCCAAAGCCGCCGCCGAGGCGTGGACGCTGGCCCTGGCCGACTACTTCCGCAAGGCGGGGGGCGAGAAGGGGCCGACGTCCGCGGCTGCCATCCTGGTCGTGAAGGCGTTGGTGCACGACGCGATGCGCGCCGAGCGCCCCAACGCGAAGTTCGCGGGCTTCACGGACGTCAAGGACCTCGCCGAGGCCATCGCCGACGTCTGGCAGCGGCCCGCCGCCGAAGTGAACGGAAACCGTCTGTGGCTGACCGAGAAGCCGTGAACCCTCCGAAGACCGACGCGCGTCGCCACCACGACCCGGAGGTCCGCGGCTTCGCCAGTGACAACTACGCGGGGGCCCACCCCGAGGTGCTCGCCGCCCTGGCCCTGGCCAACGGCGGGCACCAGGTCGCGTACGGCGAGGACGCGTACACCGACCACCTCCAGCAGGTGATGCGCAGTCACTTCGGGGCGACGGCCGAGGCGTTCCCCGTCTTCAACGGCACGGGCGCCAACGTCGTGGCCCTCCAGGCGCTCACGGACCGCTGGGGCGCGGTGATCTGCGCGGAGAGCGCGCACATCAACGTCGACGAGGGCGGCGCACCCGAGCGCATGGGCGGCCTCAAGCTGCTGACGGTGCCCACCCCCGACGGCAAGCTCACCCCCGAGCTGATCGACCGGCAGGCGTACGGCTGGGAGGACGAGCACCGCGCGATGCCGCAGGTCGTCTCGATCACCCAGAACACCGAACTCGGCACCGTCTACACGCCCGACGAGATCCGCGCGATCTGCGAGCACGCCCACGCCCGCGGCATGAAGGTGCACCTCGACGGAGCCCGGATCGCCAACGCCGCCGCCTCGCTGAACGTGCCGATGCGCGCGTTCACCAACGCGGTCGGCGTGGACGTGCTGTCCTTCGGCGGCACCAAGAACGGCGCGCTGTTCGGCGAGGCCGTCGTCGTCCTCAACCAGGACGCCGTCAGCCATATGAAGCACCTGCGCAAGCTGTCGATGCAGCTCGCCTCCAAGATGCGCTTCGTTTCCGTGCAGTTGGAGGCCCTGCTCGCCAAGGACCTGTGGCTGCGCAACGCCCGCCACTCCAACGAGATGGCCCAGCGCCTCGCCGAGGGCGTCCGCGCGGTCCACGGCGTCGAGATCCTCCACCCCGTCCAGGCCAACGCGGTCTTCGCCCGGCTGCCCCACGACGTGAGCGAACGCCTCCAGAAGCGCTACCGCTTCTACTTCTGGGACGAAGCGGCAGGCGAGGTCCGCTGGATGTGCTCCTTCGACACGACGGAGGACGACGTGGACGGCTTCCTGGCGGCCCTCAAGGAGGAGATGGCGCGCTAGGGGGCCACCTTCACCGACGGCTGACCTCGCCCGTCCGCGCCTCCTCGGCGTCCTCCGCCTCCCAGCGCAACAGGTCTCCCGGCTGACACTCGAGCACCTCGCAGAGCGCGGCAAGGGTGGTGAAGCGCACCGCCTTTGCGCGGCCGTTCTTGAGCACCGCCAGGTTGGCAGGCGTGATCCCGACGCGGTCCGCGAGTTCGCCCACGGACATCTTCCGCCTGGCGAGCATCACATCGATGTCGACGGCGATCGGCATCAGATCACCTCCGCCAGCTCGGCCTGCATCCGCGTCGCCTCGACGTCGCGCGCGACGGCCTGGGCGAGCAGCATCCGCAACACGAGCACGATGAACGCGACCCCCAGGATCGCCACGACGCCCCCGCCGATCAACAGGACGACGCCCGGCGCGATGGCTTCCCCCGGCGCCAGCAGAACCCCGAGCGTGAACACCAGAAGGGCGGCCGCCACGATCGCACCGGTCACAACATCCACGTACCGAAAGGCGGCGTGAGAGAACACGGTCCCGCGCCGCACCATCGTCACCAGCCGCCACACACAGACCAGAACGACCTGGACCGTCACGATGCCCAGCACGATGACCACGAGAAACGCGGCGGGCGGATACGCGAGATCCGAGTCCACCCCGTCCAGATCGCGCCCCAGCAGCGGCACCATCACCGCCTGAACGAACACCGAGCCGGCGAGCAGCACCACCAGCACGGCGCGCAGAGCAAGCACTGTCAGCTTTCCCATCGCTTCTCCCTCGATCGAACCACGATGGAAAACTATCGATATTCGATAGGTGTGGCAAGGGGGGTGAGGCGGGAGGATTGCATAAGTATGCGGTTGTTGGAAAAGTCATTGACTCTCGACTGGTCGCGTTCCTATGCTCTGCGGGCATGGAGCTGATCCAGGAAACCCCTGACCTTTCCGCGTACTTGGCCGCCGACGAGGTCATCGACCCTCATCATCCGCTCGTACGAGAGACGGCTGCGCGCCTCGCCTCGACGGTCGCCGACTCGTATGCCTATGCACGAGCGGCGTACGAGTTCGTCCGCGACGGCATCCCGCACTCGGCCGACAGCGGTGATCCGCGCGTCACCTGGCGCGCCTCGGACGTCCTGGAGCAGAGCACCGGTATCTGCCACGCCAAGGCCCACGCACTGGCCGCGCTGCTGCGGGCCGAGGACATCCCTACGGCGCTGTGCTACCAGTCGCTGATGCAGGACGACGGCAGTGCGCTCTGCGTGCACGGTCTCATCGCCGTGCGGTTCAACGGGGCATGGCACCGGCAGGACCCCCGCGGCAACAAGCCGGGGATCGACGCCCAGTTCTCGCTCGAGGGGGAGCGCCTCGCCTGGGTGCCCGACCCGAAGTCCCACGAGACGGACTACTCAGTTCTGTATGCCGAACCTCACCCGGCTGTTCTGCGCGTCCTCAAGGCCGCCCCCGACCGGGAGTACCTCTGGAAGACGCTCCCCACCGCACTCTGAGCGCGGCTCAGCGTGCCTCGGCGGCCTTGACCTCTTCCGGAGTGGGGGCCGTGCCGCCGAGATGGGCCGGCATCCACCAGGTGTCGTTCGGGTCCTTGGGGCGTACGGGGTAGGCGCGCTGGGCTGCTTCCAGGAGTTCCTGGACGCGCTCGCGGAGCTGACGGGTGATCGCGCCCGCGTACTTGTCGCGGGAGGCCTCGATCGCCTCGCCCACCCGGATGGTGATCGGGATGTGGCTGCGCTTGAAGTTCTTCGGGTGGCCCTTTGTCCACAGCCGCTGCGTACCCCACAGGGCCATCGGGATCAGCGGGACGCCGGCCTCCTGGGCCATGCGCGCGGCACCCGACTTGAAGCTCTTCAGCGTGAACGACTGCGAGATGGTGGCCTCGGGGAAGACCCCGACGATCTCGCCGGAACGCAGCGAGTCCAGCGCGTGCGCGTACGCCGCCTCACCGTTCTTGCGGTCCACCGGGATGTGCTTCATGTTGCGCATCAGCGGGCCGGAGACCTTGTGCCGGAACACCGACTCCTTCGCCATGAAGCGGACCAGGCGCTTCTGCGGCAGGGCGGCGAGACCGTCGAAGATGAAGTCGAGGTAGCTGATGTGATTGCTCACCAGCACCGCACCGCCCGAGCGCGGGATGTTCTCCGAGCCCTTGCAGTCGATCTTCAGGTCCCAGGCCTTGAACAGCGTGCGGGCGAGACCGATGACGGGACGGTAGGCAAGCTCAGCCATGGACGGAGTGGACCCTTCTCTCTGCCTGGGAAGGAGGGGCTCCCAGCGGGAAGTTACGCAGCCGTAGGTTTACGGCATTGCGCAGATCGTGCCCGAAGAACGGACGAGTAGCCAGTCTCTGTCTCCTTCGAACCGCGAGATTCTCGTCACTTCGGGGGACAAGCCCAGCTCCAGTGGGCCGGGATCTTCAGGTTTTCACCCGTGCTGAAGGGGCGTGGTGCTCGCGGTGGCGGGCGACTACGGAGTGCCGCATCGGCAGCGGAAGCAGGGGGGCGAACGTGCGCGGGCGTGACGGCGAAAAGCGGCTCGGCACGGCTGAGTTGGGGGAGAGCCTCGGTGAACGGGCCACGCTGGTCCCCTTCTCCAGCCGTTCTCCAGCCGTTTCGGCGCGCCCACCGGCTGGTGTGAGAGTCCCGAGGGTGTGCCCGTACTCGAAGACGTGCTGGCCTGGCTCGTATGCCGGATCGTCGCGCGTATCCCCGCGTATCCCGCGGGAGACCACCGCCTGATCCTCGCCGAGGTCGTCCTCGGTGATCCCACCGGCGCCGGGCGCCCGCTGCTCTCCCACCAGGGGCGCTTCCACGGTCTGCGTGAGTGAGGGGACGGCTTGTGCGCGAGCGTCCGGTTCCGATTACGCTGCGTTGCAAAGGTCACAGTTCAAAGCGCTTGCTCAGCGGGCGAGGAACTGGGTGTACTGGCGAGTAATATTTGGTTCGGAGCGCAGGCCGCCCCGACCGGGATCGGCCGCTTGAGGCGCCTATGCTGCCTGAAAGAAGGCAGCCCGGAAATGACGATGCAGTAGGAGAGCCGGCGTGAGCTTGAGGATCGTTGTCACTGTGAAGTACGTGCCCGACGCCACTGGCGACCGGCACTTCGCCGATGACCTGACCGTCGACCGTGACGACGTGGACGGTCTGCTCTCGGAGCTCGACGAGTACGCGGTCGAGCAGGCGCTGCAGATCGCCGAGGACGCCGACGACGCGGAGATCACCGTGCTGACCGTCGGCCCCGAGGACGCCAAGGACGCGCTGCGCAAGGCGCTGTCCATGGGCGCCGACAAGGCCGTCCACGTCGAGGACGACGACCTGCACGGCACGGACGCCATGGGCACCTCGCTGGTGCTGGCCAAGGCGATCGAGAAGGCCGGCTACGACCTGGTCATCTCCGGCATGGCGTCCACCGACGGCACCATGGGCGTCGTCCCGGCGCTGCTCGCCGAGCGCCTGGGCGTCCCGCAGGTCACCCTGCTCTCCGAGGTCTCCGTCGAGGACGGCACGGTCAAGGGCCGCCGCGACGGCGACTCCGCCTCCGAGCAGCTGGAGGCCTCCCTCCCGGCGGTCGTGTCCGTCACCGACCAGTCGGGCGAGGCGCGTTACCCGTCCTTCAAGGGCATCATGGCGGCCAAGAAGAAGCCGGTGACGTCCTGGGACCTGTCCGACCTCGACATCGAGGCCGAGGAGGTCGGTCTGGAGGGCGCCTGCACGGTCGTCGACTCCGCCACGGAGCGCCCGGCGCGCACGGCCGGCACGATCGTCAAGGACGAGGGCGAGGGCGGCAAGCAGCTCGCCGAGTTCCTCGCGGAGCCAGAAGTTCATCTGATGCAGTCTCGCGGGCCGGAAGTTCCTCTGAGGCTCAACCCGCTTACCGCCCCTCATCTTTCGCAAGCAGGAGAGAAGAAGTCCCATGGCTGAAGTTCTCGTCTACGTCGACCACGTGGACGGTGCCGTCCGCAAGCCCACCCTGGAGCTGCTGACCCTGGCCCGCCGCATCGGCGAGCCGGTCGCCGTCGCCCTCGGCGCGGGTGCCGCCGACACCGCCGCCGCGCTCGCCGAGCACGGCGCGGTCAGGTCCTGACCGCCGACGCCCCCGAGTTCGCCGACTACCTGGTCGTACCGAAGGTGGACGCGCTGCAGGCCGCGTACGAGGCCGTGTCCCCGGCCGCCGTGCTGGTGCCCTCCTCCGCCGAGGGCAAGGAGATCGCCGCCCGTCTGGCGCTGCGTATCGGCTCGGGCATCATCACCGACGCCATCGACCTGGAGGCCGGCGACGAGGGCCCGGTGGCCACGCAGTCGGTGTTCGCCGCCGCCTTCTCCACCAAGTCCCGTGTCTCCAAGGGCACTCCGGTCATCACGGTCAAGCCGAACAGCGCGGCCGTGGAGGCCGCCCCGGCCGCCGGTGCGGTCGAGGCGCTGCCGGTGACCTTCTCCGAGCAGGCCACCGGCACCAAGGTCATCGTCCCGTACGCCGCGTGAGTCGACCGGCCGCCCGGAGCTGACCGAGGCCGCGATCGTGGTCTCCGGCGGCCGTGGCGTCAACGGCGCGGAGAACTTCGCGCTCATCGAGGCGCTCGCCGACTCCCTCGGTGCGGCCGTCGGCGCCTCGCGTGCCGCGGTGGACGCGGGCTGGTACCCGCACACCAACCAGGTCGGCCAGACCGGCAAGTCGCGTCTCGCCCGCAGCTGTACATCGCCTCCGGCATCTCCGGCGCGATCCAGCACCGCGCCGGTATGCAGACCTCGAAGACCATCGTGGCGGTCAACAAGGACGCCGAGGCCCCGATCTTCGACCTGGTCGACTACGGCGTGGTCGGCGACCTCTTCGACGTCGTCCCGCAGCTGACCGAGGAGATCAAGTCCCGCAAGGGCTGATCCCTTCGCTCGCCCCTTCGCTCGCCCCTTCGCTCGCTCCTTCGCTCGTCCTTTCGGGTGTACGAGGCCCCGCGACCGTCCGTACGGTCGCGGGGCCTCGGCGTACTCCGGGCCGGGGGAGCGGTGTTGACCGGCGGTCTGACCCGGACCGGCCTGGAGGGCTTCGCTCCCCCACGACCACGACGGGCGATCTGACGGTCACTCAGGTATGTCCGAGCGGGGGCCTGTCACAGCTGCCCTCTCCGGCCCGCACTGTCCCCGTCGACCCGTAGGCTCACCAGTCGGATTAGCCAATCGTAGTGATCCTGTGGCAGATTGTGACGTGCACGCCCGGCGCCCAGGCGACGTCGGGCACCCTCCCCGGTCAGGACCTGTGTGCCTGGTCGGCCAGCGTCCGGAGGGACGTGCCACGCGGGCCGACGGATTCGTCCATCGGTACCAGGGCACGAAGGCGATTGGCTTACCTCTCTGAGCAACACTGGAGATTACTAAGCCAATCAGAGACGCTGTACGGACTCCATTGGCGTGTCACAGGAACGGGGCAGCGGTGACTTGGGGGGAGAACGGACAGACGGGCAGGGCTGACCGGGTCCTCGCCGGACGTTACCGGGTCGTGGGGCGCTTGGGCCGCGGCGGCATGGGTGTGGTCTGGCGGGCCGTATCGCGACCATGGAGGACCCCGGCGACGGCGCGAGCACCCGTCTGACGCGGAGCGGGCAACTCGTCGGCTCGCTGGACTACGGCGAGTGGACCAACGTGTGGTGGGCGAAGACGGACGACGACAGCGGCAACACGAACGTGTTCGTCAGCGACGTCTACCTCAAGGGCGGTGACAACGACGAGCCGGTGCCCGGCCTGCCGGTCTGCTGAGGCCGTACCCACGGCCGCACATACCGCTCCAGCCGCTCCAGCCGCTCCAGGCCGCACGCCGTGGTCCGCGTCGTCGGCCACGACTGTGTCGAGGTGGTGCGTGACCCCGGGCCGGTTTCGCCGTTGAACCGGGCATGAAGAAGCGCAGCATGCTCGCCATCGCCTCCCTGGCCACCGGATTCGTCGTCGCGGCCATCACCCCCTCCCACGCCCTCGACGCGGGCGCCCTCGGCAGCCCGGACGTCGACGGCACCCTCAGCACCCTCGACCGGACGCCCGCCACAGACAGTCTGGCCGCCGCCAAGAACGCGCTGGGACAAGAAGGCCAGGCCGCCCGGAAGGGCTGAGACCCCCACGGCCGGTACGGCTGAGGGCGAAGCAGCGGAAACAGCGGAAACAGCGGAAACGGCTCGAAAAATATCCGAAACGGCTTTACCTCTCCGTACACGACGCCGGGTTCACCGTCCCAGAGGCGGCGGACCCGGCGTCGTGTGTTCGGCGCCTCATCAACGGCTGGTTTCCGTGGCAAGGTGAAGCGGGCAGGCCTCAGGGGGCCAACGGAAGAGGGGGAACCGTGATCGTCTGGGTCAACGGTACGTTCGGTGCGGGAAAGACCACGACCGCACGGGAACTGATCGAGCTGATCCCGAACAGCACGCTCTTCGACCCCGAGGTCATCGGCGGCGCGCTCACCCACCTGCTGCCGGCCAAGCGCCTCGCCGAGGTCGGCGACTTCCAGGACCTGCCGAGCTGGCGACGGCTCGTGGTGGACACGGCGGCCGCCCTGCTCGCCGAGCTGGGCGGAACCCTCGTGGTCCCCATGACCCTGCTGCGCCAGGAGTACCGTGACGAGATCTTCGGCGGCCTCGCCGCACGCCGCATTCCCGTACGGCATGTACTCCTCGCCCCGGCCGAAACGATCCTGCGTGAGCGAATAGCCAGCCGGGAGATACCCCCGGACCTTCCCGACGGGGAGATACGCGTACGGCAGTGGGCGTACGACCACATCGAGCCCTACCGGACGGCCCTCGCCTCCTGGCTCACCGCCGATGCCCACTTCGTCGACACCAGCGCCCAGAGCCCGTACGAGACCGCACAGCACATCGCCAGGGCCGTCCGCACCGGAGACGTACCCGTGTGCGACATCGTGCAGAGCCCCGAACCCACCACCGAGACCCTCGCCGCCGGCGTCCTGCTGTTCGACGAGCGGGACCGGTTCCTCCTGGTCGATCCGACGTACAAGCCGGGCTGGGAGTTCCCCGGAGGCGTCGTCGAACCCGGCGAGGCGCCCGCGCGCGCCGGCATGCGCGAGGTCACCGAGGAGACCGGCATACGACTTGACGCCGTACCCCGGCTGCTGGTTGTGGACTGGGAGCCGCCCGCACCCCCGGGGTACGGCGGACTGCGCCTGCTGTACGACGGCGGGCGCCTCGACACCGACGGGGGCCAGCGGCCCGTCCTGCCCGGCTCCGAACTGCGCGGCTGGCGCTTCGTCACGGAGGAGGAGGCCGCCGACCTGCTGCCGTCCGTACGGTACGAGCGGCTGCGGTGGGCGCTGCGGGCGCGGGAACGCGGCGCGGTGCTGTACCTGGAGGCGGGCATACCCGTGTGACCGGGCCCACCTGCCAACTCGTCCCTTCCTCCGGGTAGTTGCGCAGGGACAGCGCCTGTGCCACCGAGCGCCCCGAGTGCCATCGAGCGCCGGGGCACATGGGCCGCCGATCCTCCCGTGACGGCCTGCGAAGACACCCGCCGTAGGATGCGGGGGACTACAGGCGGCAGGCGGCTGGATCGGGAGCGGCAGACCATCGTGAGCAGCGAGAACTCTTCGGCGGATGACGTGCGGCGGGTGTGGGACGTCGTCGTGGTGGGCGCGGGGCCCGCGGGGGCCTCGGCCGCCTATGAGGCGGCGGTCGCGGGGCGGCGCGTGCTGTTGCTGGAGAAAGCGGAGCTGCCCCGCTACAAGACGTGCGGCGGCGGCATCATCGGCGCGACGCGTGACGCGCTGCCGCCCGGCTTCGTACTGCCGCTCCAGGACCGGGTGCACGCGGTCACGTTCTCGCTGGGCGGCCGTTTCTCCCGCACCCGCCGCTCCCGGCAGATGCTGTTCGGGATGGTCAACCGGCCGGAGTTCGACCAGCAGCTCGCCCGGCACGCGCAGAAGGCGGGCGCGGAACTGCGTACGGGCGTCACGGTCTCACGGGTCGAGCAGCACGGGTCCGCGGTGCCGGACCGGCGCACGGTCGCCGTCGTCCTGCAGGGCGGCGAGAGTCTCCTCGCGCGGGCCGTCGTCGGCGCGGACGGCAGCGCGAGCCGCATAGGAGCACACGTCGGGGTGAAACTCGACCAGGTCGACCTCGGTCTGGAGGCGGAGATCCCGGTGCCGGAGACCGTCGCCGAGGACTGGCGGGGGCGGGTGCTCCTCGACTGGGGCCCGATGCCCGGCAGTTACGGATGGGTCTTTCCCAAGGGCGACACCCTGACGGTGGGGGTCATTTCCGCGCGCGGTGAAGGCGCCGCCACAAAGCGGTACTTGGAGGACTTCGTCGGACGGCTCGGCCTCGCCGGATTCGAACCGAGCATTTCCTCCGGGCACTTGACGCGCTGTCGGGCCGACGACTCGCCGCTGTCGCGCGGGCGTGTGCTGGTGTGCGGGGACGCGGCGGGGCTGCTGGAGCCGTGGACCCGGGAGGGCATCTCGTTCGCGCTGCGGTCGGGGCGGCTCGCGGGGGAGTGGGCGGTACGGATCGCGGAGGCGCACGACGCGGTGGACGCCCGGCGCCAGGCGCTGAACTACGCGTTCGCGATCAAGGCGGGGCTGGGTGTGGAAATGAGCGTGGGGAAGCGGCTCCTCACGGTGTTCGAGCGCAGTCCCGGCCTCTTCCACGCCGCTCTCACCGGCTTTCGGCCCGCGTGGAAGGCGTTCAGGAACATCACGCGCGGCTCGACGTCGCTGGGCGAGATCGTCCGCGGTCACCCGGTGGCCCAGCGCGCCCTGACCGCGCTGGACCGCTGACCGCGGGGAGGGCGGCGGTCGGCGCTTGACCGTGATCCGGAAGGCCGGAAGCCCGGAAGCCCGGAAGCCCGGAAGCCCGGAAGCCCGGGTGGTCGGAAGCCCGGAAGCCCGGAAGCCCCGAAGACCGGAAGGCCGGGTGGCCGGAGGACCGGAGGACCGGAAGCCCGGAAGCCCGGAAGCCCGGAAGCCCGGCTGGTCGGAAGACCGGGTGGTCGGGGGCTCGTGGCCCTCACCTGCCGGAAGACTGTAGTTCCGTCCCGACGTGGTGTTTTACAGTGGCTGGCGCCAGTTCCGGCAACGACTCAGGGATCAGTGAGGTATACGCGAACCATGCCGACCGAAACGTTTGAGTTCCAGGTAGAGGCCCGTCAGCTCCTGCAGCTGATGATCCACTCGGTCTACTCGAACAAGGATGTCTTCCTGCGGGAGCTCATCTCCAACGCCTCCGACGCGCTCGACAAGCTGCGTCTCGCGACCCTGCGGGACGACACACTCGACGCCGACGTGTCCGATCCGCACATCGAGATCGACATCGACAACGACGCCCGCACCCTCACGGTGCGCGACAACGGCATCGGGATGTCGTACGACGAGGTCGGGCAGCTCATCGGCACGATCGCCCACTCGGGCACGGCCACGTTCCTCCAGGAGCTGCGCGAGGCCAGGGACGAGGGCGGAGCCGAGGGGCTCATCGGCCAGTTCGGCGTCGGCTTCTACTCCGGCTTCATGGTGGCGGACGAGGTGACCTTGGTGACCCGGCACGCCGGCGAGAGTCAGGGCACCCGCTGGACGTCGCGCGGTGAGGGCACGTACACCCTGGAGAGGATCGACGACGCGCCGCAGGGCACCGCGGTCACGCTGCACCTCAAGCCGGCGGACCCCGACAACCAGCTCCACGACTACACCTCCACCTGGAAGATCAAGGAGATCGTCAAGCGGTACTCGGACTTCATCACCTGGCCGGTCAGGCTCCTGCCGGAGGCGAGTGACCCGGAGGCGAGTGACGGTGAGGCCGCCCCCGAACCCGAGACGCTGAACTCGATGAAGGCCCTGTGGGCGCGCTCGCGCGAGGAGGTGTCCGACGACGAGTACCACGAGCTGTACAAGCACCTCAGCCACGACTGGCGCGAGCCGCTGGAGACGATCCGGCTCCAGGCGGAGGGCACCTTCGAGTACCAGGCCCTGCTGTTCGTCCCGTCGCACGCTCCGCACGACCTGTTCACCCAGGGCGGCCGGCGAGGTGTGCAGCTGTATGTGAAGCGCGTCTTCATCATGGACGACTGCGAGGCGCTGCTGCCGCCGTACCTCCGCTTCGTCAAGGGAGTCGTCGACGCGCAGGACCTCTCGCTCAACGTGTCCCGCGAGATCCTGCAGCAGGACCGCCACATCCGGATGATGCGGCGCCGGCTGACGAAGAAGGTCCTGTCCACGGTCAAGGACATGATGACGAGCGCCCCGGACCGCTACACCACGTTCTGGCGGGAGTTCGGCGCCGTCCTGAAAGAGGGACTGGTCACCGACTCCGAGAACCGCGACGCCCTCCTCGCCGTCGCCTCGTTCGCGACCACACACGACGACGGGCCGACCACGCTGAAGAGTTACGTGGAGCGGATGCGGGACGGCCAGAAGGACATCTACTTCCTCACCGGCGACTCCCGGCAGAGCATCGAGAACTCCCCGCACATGGAGGCCTTCCGGGCCAAGGGCATCGAGGTCCTGCTGCTCACCGACTCCGTCGACGAGGTGTGGGCCGACACCGTGGGCGAGTACGAGGGCAAGCGGCTGCGTTCCGTCGCCAAGGGCGAGATCGACCTCGGCGACGAGGATGACGAGAAGACCGACGGCGAGCGCGAGAAGCAGACCGAGGAGTTCGCCGGGCTGCTCGGCTGGATGCGGGAGCAACTGGACGAGGACATCAAGGAGGTACGCCTCTCGTCGCGTCTCACGGTCTCTGCGGCCTGCGTCGTCTCGGACGCGCACGACCTCACCCCGGCGCTGGAGAACATGTACCGCGCGATGGGCCAGGAGGTGCCGCGCACCAAGCGGATCCTCGAACTCAACCCCGGGCACCTGCTCGTGAAGGGCCTCAACCAGGCGTACAAGGAACGCGAGGACCGCACGCAGCTCGCCGACACCGCCGAACTGCTCCACGGCCTGGCGGTACTCGCTGAGGGCGGCCAGCCGAAGGACCCCGCACGTTTCGTCAAGCTGGTCGCTGACCGCCTGGAGCAGGCGCTGTAGCTCCGCGACACGCGCGCAGGCCGCGCAGGCACGGGCCCGGGCGCGGGCGCGGGCCCGGGCAAGACTCACGAAGCACCTCACCGAAGCTCCGTTGTGGGCAAGGGACTTGAGGCCTTATCTCACCTCAACCCTCAACTCCCGCCTCAACGGAGCTTCGTCCTCCCAGGCGGCGGTGCGCGTGGGCGCCTCCCCGCGCTCCCTGCGGGAACTGCCCCGCGCTCCCTGCGGGAACTACCGCCTGACGGCCTTCAGCACCACGAACTTGGCGTCACTGGCCACGAGTTCACTGTTGCCGAAGAGCCGCCGCAGCTTCACGTGGTAGCCGAGGTGCCGGTTGCCGACCACCCACAGCTCGCCGCCGGGCCGCAGCGCGCGCCGCGCCCCCCTGAACATGCGCCAGGCCGTGGCGTCGGTCGTCGCCTGGTGGGAGTGGAACGGCGGATTGTTCAGGACGAGATCGACGCTGCCGGGCGGGAAGCCCTCCATCCCGTCGCCGACGCGGAACTCCGCCTTGCCGCCGGTGCCGCTGGTGCCGCCGGTACTGCCGATGCCGCTGGTGCCGTCGGTGTTCGCCCGGTACGTCGCCTCCGCCGAGGCCACCGCCTGGTACGACTCGTCGACGAACACCACCTCGGCCTCCGGATCGCCCAGCGCCACCGCCGTACCGACGATCCCGTTGCCGCACCCCAGGTCCACGACGCGCCCGGCGCACCGGCCCTGCGGCAGGTGCCGGAGGAGGAAACGGGTGCCGAGGTCGAGCCGGTCGGCACAGAAGACCCCCGCGTGGTTGACGACGGTCCGGCTGGCCAACAAGCCGATGTCGCCGGGGAGTTGGTAGGAGTACGGCCATGGGTTGGCGCCCCGCGCCTGCGCGAGTGCCGGGTCCGGAGCGCAGAAGATCAGCCGGGCCTTCTGCCGGGCGAGAGAGGTGCGGGTCGGGCCGAGGATCCGCTCGAACAGCTTCAGCGTCGAAGTGTGGATCTCTTTGACCATGCCGGTGCCGACGACGACCGTCCCCTCGTGCACCCCGGGCGCGAGCCGGTGCAGCTGGTCCTCGAGCAGGGCGAGACTCCTGGGAACCCTGACGAGCAGCATGTCGACGCGGTCGGGAGGCGTGTCCTGGGTGGTCAGGAGCCGTACCGCGGCCGCCTCGACCCCGTTGCGGGCCAGATTCGCGCGGGTCGCCTGCCGGGCCAGGAACGAATCGGTGATCTGCGTCGGCTGGTGCGCCGCGAGCGCCGTGGCCAGGGCACCCCACCGGTCCCCGACGACCACGACCGGGCCCGCCGGTGACGTACCGCTCTGCGCGAGGTGACGCAGCAGATACGCGTCGGCCGCGTCCCAGGCGCGCAGCCGGTCGCGGGGGACCTCGGGGAAACGGGCCAGTTCGTACTCGGCCCAGGGCGCGCTCATACGGTCGTTCATCGTGGGCCCAGACTACCGACCCGCACGGCGCGCCCCCGACGAGGGGATCATGGGAGACTCGCCGGTATGGACGGCAAGGCGGCCCCCAAGGCGGGCGAAGGGACCACGCGGACACGGCTGGAGCGGGGGCGCGGTGCGCTCGGCCCGGCGCTGGAACTCGTCCACACAGGGCGCGCGCCCACCCGGGCCGTCCTGACCGCCCAGCTCGGCGTCACCCGCGCGACCGCGGGCGCCGTCGCCGCCGAACTGGAGGCGCTGGGACTCATCCGGGTCGACGCGCGTCCGGAGGCCGCAGGCTCACAGGGACGCCCCTCGCACCGGCTGGAGGTTGCCGGGGACGGGCCCGTCGCACTCGCCGCCCAGGTCCACGCCGACGGATGGCGCGCCGCGCTCGTCGGGCTCGGCGGGCGGATCGTCGCCACCGCGCCCGGCTGCGAGACCGTCGACGCGGACCCGGCGAAGGTGCTCGGCTCGGTCGTCGACGCGGGCGCCGAGCTGCTGCGCGAGACCGGGCGGCGGTGCGTGGGCGCCGCTCTCGCCGTACCGTCCGCGGTCGCCGAGCCGGAAGGGCTGGCCCTCAACCCCCTGCACCTCGCCTGGCCCGCGGGCGCGCCCGTGACGAGAGATCTTCGCCGAGCGGGTGCGCGCGGCCGGGATCGAGGGGCCCGCCTTCGCGGCCAACGACGTCAACCTCGCCGCGCTCGCCGAGCACCGCCATGGCGCGGGACGCGGTGCCCACGACCTGCTGTGCGTGGCCACCGGGCACCGCGGGGTCGGCGGCGCGCTCGTCCTCGACGGCCGTCTGCACATCGGGGAGTTCGGGCCTCGCCCTGGAGGTCGGCCACCTCACGGTCCACCCCGAGGGCCGCCCCTGCCACTGCGGCAGCCGCGGCTGCCTCGACGTCGAGGCCGACCCGCTGGCCCTCCTCACCGCCGCCGGCCGCGACCCCGGCCCCGAGGTGTCGCTGCTCCAGCAGGCCGACGACCTGATCCGCAGCCAGTACGCCGACCCGGCCGTGCGCACGGCCACACAGACGCTGACCGACCGGCTGGGCCTGGGCCTCGCGGGCCTGGTCAACATCCTCAACCCGGACCGCATCATTCTCGGCGGCCTGCACCGCACACTCCTCGACGCCGACCCCGGGCGACTGCGCGCGGTCGTCGCCGACCGCAGCCTGTGGGGCCGGAGCGGGGGTGTGCCGATCCTGCCCTGCACGCTGGACCACAACAGCCTGGTGGGAGCCGCCGAGCTGGCGTGGCAGCCGGTCCTCGACGATCCGCTGCTGGCGCCGGCCTGACGGATCAGAGCCGTACGGATCAGAGCCGTGGCTTGACCGAGACGATCTTGACCGAGACGATCGGGCCACGCCTCGAACCGGCGGGCCCTCACTGCCACTCCCCGGTCACCGCCCGGTCAGTCTGCGCCCGCTCAGTCTGCGACGGCGGACCGGGCGGGAGTGTGCTCCGTCCTGCTGCGCCGGAAGGCGACGGGCCGGTGTCCGGTGTCGTACCGCGAACACCTCAGCACCGCCACCGGGTCCGAGCGGGCCGGGAGCGTGAACCACACGACCTTGCCCGACTCGCCGTGCGGGCCGGCGCCCCAGCTCTCGCTCACCGCGGCGACCATCGCGAGGCCGCGGCCGCAGGTGGCGGAGGGCTCCGCGTCCCGCACGACCGGCAGGCGGGGGTCGTTGTCGCGTACCGAAACCGTCAGCCGGTCGAGCAGCAATTCGATCTCCACGGTGCACCTCTTGTCCGGCTCGGCATGCCGGTGGACGTTGGTCAGCAGCTCGGTCACCCCGAGCGCCGCCCGGTCGATCAAGGGATCGAGATGCCAGTAGCGCAATTGTGCGGAGACGATTCTGCGGACCTGGCCGATCCGCGACGGCAGGGCCTGGAGCTCCACCGTGCAGTGCCTGCTTAGCTTGCTGATCACGGCTGCGACTCCCCGAATTGAGGTCCGGAAGAAGACGGAGGACGGATCGGATCCAGCGAGGTGGCTGCGGGACAGACGCCGCCTGCTGCGGGGCGACCGCGCGCGGCGGGCGCTTCTCCTGGCGCGGTGTGGCTGCGTACGGCGGCCGCCCGCGGTCGTGACCGGCGGACTGGTGCGCAGCGTTATCACAGGTAAACCCTGAGTGACGTGAGAGGTGAGAACAGAGTGACTCAAGGGGTGCGCTCCCGCAACTCGCGGGCTCGTCAACGCCCCCGTCCCGCGGCCCTGCGCACCACCTCGATGAACCGGCGGGCCGAGGGCGGTCCGGGCTTCCCCGGAGCGGGGTCGCTCTCGCCGGGAGTGAGCGTGCGGCGCGTGCCGTTCCCCTCGGCCGCAGAGGCGCTTTGAGTGGCTCGCAGGGCGGCTCACAGGGGCGTTCACGCAGGTGAGCCGCGCACGGAAGGTGTCTATGATCGGGGCATCCGACCGCGCGCCCCGCCGTCGGCGACCCGCAGAAGGAGCCCTGCCATCAGCACCACTCACCTCACCCGGTCCGGCGAGATCCTGGGCACACTCGACGTCGACCACAGCGACGCGGCGTACCGGGCCTGGCTCAAGGAAGCCGTCCGCAAGGTCCAGGCCGACGCCAACCGCTCCGCCGACACCCACCTGCTGCGCTTCCCGCTGCCCGAGCGGTGGGGCATCGACCTGTACCTGAAGGACGAGTCGACCCACCCGACCGGCAGCCTCAAGCACCGGCTGGCCCGCTCCCTCTTCCTCTACGGCCTGTGCAACGGCTGGATCCGGCCGGGCCGCCCGGTGATCGAGGCGTCCAGCGGCTCGACGGCCGTCTCCGAGGCGTACTTCGCCAAGCTGATCGGCGTGCCCTTCATCGCGGTCATGCCGCGCACGACCAGCGCCGAGAAGATGCCGCCTGATCGAGTTCCACGGCGGCCGGTGCCACTTCGTGGACGACTCACGGAAGATGTACGAGGCGTCGGCCGCCCTCGCGGCCGAGACCGGCGGCCACTACATGGACCAGTTCACCTACGCCGAACGGGCCACGGACTGGCGCGGCAACAACAACATCGCCGAATCCATCTTCCGCCAGCTGGAGCTGGAGCGTTTCCCCGAGCCCGCCTGGATCGTCGCCACGGCCGGCACCGGCGGCACCTCGGCGACCCTCGCCCGCTACGTGCACTACATGCAGTACGACACCCGCATCTGCGTCGCCGACCCGGAGAACTCCTGTTTCTTCGAGGGCTGGACCACCGGCGACCCTGGCGTCACCTGCGACTGCGGCTCCCGTATCGAGGGCATCGGCCGCCCCCGCATGGAGCCCAGCTTCGTGCCCGGCGCCATCGACCGGATGATGAAGGTCCCGGACGCGGCGAGCGTGGCGGCCGTACGGGCCCTGGAGGCAGGCCATCGGCCGCAAGGCGGGCGGCTCCACGGGCACCGGCCTGTGGAGCGCGCTGAAGATCGTCGCCGAGATGGTGGCGGAGGGACGCACAGGGCAGCGTGGTCACGCTGCTGTGCGACCCGGGCGACCGCTACCTCGACAAGTACTACTCGGACGCGTGGCTGGCGGAGCAGGGCCTGGACATCGCGCCGTACGCGAGGGCGATCGAGTCGCTGTGGGCGACGGGAGTGTGGCTGGAGCAGGCAGTCGTCACGGGCGGATGACCGGGGGCGTGCGTGGAGCGTAGTGACCGGGGGGTGTGCGTGGAGCGTAGTAGCCGGAAGTGTGCGTGGGGCGTAGTAGCCGGGGACGTGCGTGGAGCGTAGTGACCGGGGGCGTGCGTGGGGCGTAGTGACCGGGGACGTGCGTGGAGCGTACGGGCCGTCAGTTGCCGGTGCCGTCCTCGGGCTCGCCCGCCACCACCAGCCGCCGGAGGTGCTCCGAGATCTCCTCGCGCGCCCCGGCCGGCAGCCCGGCGTCGGTCACCAGCGTGTCGACCTGCTCCAGGGAGGCGAACGAACTCAGGCCCACCGTGCCCCACTTGGTGTGGTCGGCGACCACGACGACCCGCCGCGCGGACCGCACGAACCGCCGGTTCGTCTCGGCCTCCGCCAGGTTCGGCGTGGACAGGCCCGCCTCGACCGATATCCCGTGCACCCCGAGGAACAGCACGTCGAAGTGGAGCGCGCGCGATCGCCTGGTCGGCCACCGGCCCCACCAGCGAGTCCGACGGCGTCCGCACCCCGCCGGTCAGTACGACCGTGGCCGCGCCCTGCCGGCTGCCCCGGACGCGCGCTGCGCGGTATGGAAGACGTCGGCCACCCGCACCGAGTTGGTGACCACGGTCAGATCCGGCACGTCCACGAGCTGGTGGGCCAGCGCGTACGTCGTCGTACCGCCGGACAGCGCGATCGCGGTGCCCGGCGCGACCAGTTCGGCCGCGGCCCGCGCGATGTCCTCCTTGGCCGTCAGCTCCAGTGCCGGACTTGGCCTCGAAGCCCGGCTCGTGCGTGCTCGCCTCGGCCACCGGCACCGCGCCGCCGTGCACCTTCTCCACCGCGCCCTGGCGGGCCAGCGCGTCCAGGTCGCGGCGCACCGTCATGTCGGACACGCCGAGCTTGCGCGTCAGTTCGTTGACCCGGACCCCGCCGCGCCGCCGCACCTCGTCGAGGATCAGGGCGCGCCGCTGCTCCGCGAGGAGGTTCTGGTTCTCGCTCACGCCCGCTCCGGTCCTTTGCCCATCACGCCTCTATGCCCCCTCTGGATCCCCTCTGACGAGCACATCTCCCCGTTCTGGGCCCTGAGGACGTCTCATCCTCGCACGGCCCGGTACCGGCGGTGCCACTGCCCGGACTGACGCAGACATGTCACACTCGTCATGTCCGGGCCGGGACCGGCACACGGATCGGGGAGATTCCGTGACAAGGGGTGTGCACAGTGTCCGGAGCGGAGATCATGGGCGTGCACATACCTGCCAACAGGCGTATCCCGGGGGAAGGGCAGAACAGTGGCGCGTGCGACGGAGCATGTCCCGACGGGGGAGCACGAAGGACCCGACCGGCCAGCCGGATCCACGGCAGCGGCGCTCGAACTGCTGGTCCACGGGGTGGGCGGCACCACGCCCGAGGAGATGCTGGACGATCCGCGCACCGTCCGGATCACCGGCGACAGAACCGCGGCCGTCTTCCGGCGCACCGACGACACCGACGCGGAGGACCGCCCCGAGGACTACCGCGGCAGACCGGTCCCCGAGGCGTACGTCTGGTGCAACCTCACCTCCGGCAACGGCGCCCGCGCCCTGTGGCTGCTGCTGCTGCCGTTCATGGTGGTCAACCTCGCCCACTGGATGCGCCCCACCGCCAGGGGCCGGCAGCGCACGAGTACGCCTGTACGGCCTGCTCGTGCGCCTCGCCGGCGCTGACCCTGACCGTGCTGCTCGTCGCCGCCGCCTGCGAGGTCGCCCTCGACCTGACCGCCTGGCAGTGCGCGGGCACGCCGCGCGTGCGCCGAGGACCACTCCTGGCTCGGCTTCCTGTCGCCCGAGGTGTCCGGCGGCGGCTGGTGGAGCCAGCCGGGCCGCCGTCTCGCCCTGGCCGCCCTGGTGCCCGCCGCGCTCACCGGCCTGCTGTGGTACCTCTCGCACCGCACCTGGAGCGCGTACGAGTCCCAGCAGCCCCTGAACCGCCGGACCGGAGCCCGACGAGGGCACCGACACGCACCGCCCTCGGCCGGCCCGGCTTCTGGTACGGGCGCCGTCTGGTGGCCCGGCTGCGCGCCGCGCACACCGCGGCCGGCTTCCTGACGGTCGCCGGCGGCCGTCGGCACGTCCGCGGCCCGCTACGACCGCGGGCCGGGCGGCCCCGCCCTCCTCGAAGGCCTGGGCGGGCTGCTGAACGCGCTGCTCGTGGTGGGCGGGGTCGTCGTGGTGTGGGTGGTGTGCCGCCGGGGCCGCAGCGAGAACCGTCTGGACCGGGAACTCGACCGGACCCTGGTGCGGTGGCTGCCCGTCGGCGCCGCTCGTCCTGCTCGCCCTCGCCCTGCTGTACGCGGGCTGGTCGCGCCCCGGCTGGCGGTCGGCGGGGGCGGCTGCCGGGCGACGATGACCTTCGGCGTCATCGCCTTCGTGCAGGGCCTGCTCGTCATCGCTGCTCGCCGTGGTCGGCCCACGCCCTGTACCGCTCCCGCCCCGACCCGCGCACCGCCCTGTGCGGCCTGGCCGGGCCCGCCGTCGCCATGCTCGCCTGCGCGCTCGGCGGCGTGATGTCCGGCGGCGTCGCCCAGCGCGTCGCCGACTGGCTGGACGGCACCGGCGAGGCGGTCCATCGCGGCCCGCCCGTGCTGCTGACCTGGCAGGCCTCCGTGATCCCGCCGCTGCTGCTTGTCGTCCTGCTGCTGCTCTGCGCCTGGCTGGCCTGGCGGCACCGTGCGGCTGCGCCGCGCCGCGGCTGGCGCGACGGTCGAGCGACGGACTACCGCGGCGAGACCCGGCGGACGCCGCCGCGCACCCGCCGCATCGCCGCGCACGCGCGCGCATGGCCGCCCTCACCGACCGCGCGCCCCGCGTCGTCGGCATCACCTCCGCCGTGACGCTGCTCCTGGGCGCCGGCGCCCTGGTCGGGGCGCCTGGCGACCGACGAAGGCGCCGGGCGAGGCCGCGCGACGGCGACGTACGCCTTCGTCGAGGGCGCCGCCGAGACCGCACAGGCGCTCGGCTCCTGGCTGATCGGCTTCGGCTTCCTACTCTTCGTCACCTGGGGCCGCCGCGCCTACCAGGACGCCTCCGCCCGGCGCACCATCGGCATCCTGTGGGACGTCGGCACCTTCTGGCCGCGCGCCGCCCACCCCTTCGCGCCGCCCTGCTACGCCGAGCGCGCCGTGCCCGACCTGACCTGGCGGATGGCCACCTGGACCGCGCCGACCGGCGGCCGGCTCGTCATCTCCGGGCACTCCCAGGGCAGCGTCCTCGCGGCCGCCGCCGCCTGGCAGCTGACGCCGCCGGCCCGCAGCGGGTCGCGCTGCTCACCTACGGCTCCCCGCTGGAGCGGCTCTACGGGCGCTGGTTCCCGGCCTACTTCGGCCCGCACGCGCTCAGCGCCCTGCACCGCGAGGTCGACTGCTGGCGCAACCTGTACCGCGCTCACCGACCCCATCGGCGGCCCCGTCCGCCTGCCCGGCGACCGCGGCCCCCAGGTCGACCGCGGACCCGCTCAAGGACCCCCTCGCCTACGGCCGCACCGAGCGACCACCCGCTGCCCGCGCCGATCCTCGGCCACTCCGACTACCAGGCGGACCCGGCCTTCGCCGAGGAACGCGACGCTGCGCTGCCTGGACCGGACTGCGCGGCCGCGCAGATGCCGGGGCAGCCGCGACGCGGCGACCGGTCGCAGGGCAGCTCCGGGCAGTGCCGGACGCTCAGGGCAGCTCCGGCAGGTCCTCCGGGTAGAGCAGGGTCAGGTCGTCCGTGCTCGGCTCGGCGAGCTGGGCGACCCGGCCCGCGTGCCGCTCCACCATCGCCTCGAACGTCTGCCGCGCGGTACGGCCGTTGCCGAACGCCGGGCCCTTCGGGAGCGCCGTGAAGTACTTCAGCAGCGCCTCGCCGGCGCCCGGCGCCGAGCCGGTACTCGTGCTCCTCGGCCTGCTGCTCCACGATCCGCAGCAGCTCCTCGGGGCCGTAGTCGCCGAAGGTGATGGTGCGTGAGAAGCGGGACGCCACACCGGGGTTGACCGAAAGGAAGCGCTCCATCTCGGCCGTGTAGCCCGCGACGATCACCACCACCGCCTCCCGGTGGTCCTCCATCAGCTTCACCAGCGTGTCGATGGCCTCGCGGCCGAAGTCCCGGCCCGAGTCCTCCGGGGACAGCGCGTACGCCTCGTCGATGAACAGCACGCCGCCGCGCGCCCGGTCGAAGGCCTCCTGGGTGCGGATCGCCGTGGAGCCGATGTGCTCGCCGACCAGGTCGACCCGGGACACCTCGACGAGATGGCCCTGCTCCAGGACACCGAGCGAGGCCAGGATCTCGCCGTAGAGCCGGGCGACCGTCGTCTTGCCGGTGCCGGGGGAGCCGGTGAAGACCAGGTGGCGCCGGACGGAGGCCGCCTTGAGGCCGGCCTGCTGGCGGCGGCGGCCCACCTCGATCATGTCGGTGAGGGCGCGCACCTCGCGCTTGACGCTCTCCAGGCCCACCAGCGCGTCGAGTTCGCCGAGCACGTCCTGCGACGTCCGCGCGGGCTCGTCGGGCTCCGGGGCGGCCGTGACGAGCGGCTCCTGCTCGGTGGTGCGCTGGCCGGGGATCGCGCCCAGCAGGCCGGGCGACCGGCTCGCGGTCTGCACGGCGCGTCTCCCGCGCCGCGGGAGGCCGCACCCCGGCGCTCTCGTCGCTCGTGCAGTCCTCGCCACGGGGCCGCCGCCCGCGTCGCCGGGGCCGCTGTCCGCGAACTCGTAGCCCCCGCGCGCGCAGCGCTCCGTACGGCACTTCCGCAGCGTCGTACGGCAGCCGTCGATGACATGGAAGCCGTAGCCGCCGCTGCCCGTCACCCGGCAGTCCGAGGAAGCTGCCGCGGCCCTCGGCCGAGACGTAGAAGCCGGCCTCGGCGGGCGAGGTGACCGTGCAGCGCTCGATGGTGGGGTCGGCGCCCTTGGTGACGATCACGCCGGTCTGGGCGCCGTCGACGGTGCAGTTGTTGAGCGTGCCGCCGCTGCCGTGGTCGCGGAACCAGGCGCCGGTCGCCGCGTCCCGGATCCGGCAGTCGTCGAGCTGCGCGGTCGCGCCGTCGCTCACCGACACGGCCGTGTTGCGCACCTGCGAGAGGTCGCTGTCGACGACGTCGGCGCGCGAGCCGCGGTCCAGGACGAACAGCGCGTCCGGCACGTCGTGCACCCGGCAGGAGTCCAGCACCGCGGTCGCGCCGTCGCTGACCCACACCGCCGGATAGTCGCCGGTGCTGTCGTGGATCTCGCACTGGTTGGCGTCCACGCGCGTGCCCGGGTCCCACACCGACAGGCCGTTGCGCCCGAAGCTGCCGCACCGTGGTGCGGGTCAGGGTGAGCACCGAGCGGGAGCGCAGATCGACCGCGTTCTCCGGGATGTCGTGGATGTCGCAGTCGGCGAGCGTCAGCACGGCGTCGGTGTCCAGGGTGACCCCGTCGGCGCGTCGTGCGGTGCACCTCGCAGTCGGTGAGGTGGGCGGTGGCCCGCGCGGTGACCTGCACGCCGGTGCCCCTGATCTCGTACACCTCGCAGCCGACCGCCTCCAGCGCGGTGTCCTCGCCGGTCACCGACAGGCCCGACGCCCGAGGCGTGGTGCACCCGGCAGCGCTCCAGACGCGGGTGGGCGCCGCCGCGCACGGCGACGCCCGCCTGCCCGGCCGACGACGACCTCGCACTCCTCGAACACGCCGCCGCCGCCGTCCAGCACGGCGATGCCGAGCCCGGCCGGATTGTCGACCGTGCAGCGGCGCACCGTCGGGCGCGCGCCCGCCGCGCACCTCGATGCCGGCCGCGGAACGCGTCACGATCCGCAGGTCCAGTCAGCTCCGGCGTGCCGTCCTCGACGAGCAGCGCGGGCGCGGCCGAGTCCTGGCCCTCGATGTGCAGGTCCTGCACCACGGCGGAGGCGCGCACGGTCAGCGGCACGCCGTCCAGCGGGCGCGATGCGCACGGAGCCCGGGGAGCCCTCGGGGCCGCGCAGGGTCACCGCCCGCTGCACGACGAGGTTCTCCCGGTACGTGCCGGGAGCGACGGTGAGGACGTCGCCGTCGCCCGCGGCCTCCAGGGCCGCGGCGAGCGAGGCGTACTCACCTGTGCGGCGCCGCCACCGCGATGTGCCGGTGTGCGTCACCTGGACCGTGCCCTGTGCCATGGCGCTGCTGTGCCCCCACCTCGTGGTACTCATGGCTCGTTCGCCTCCGGGCGCTCCAGCCGGCAGGGGAGAGGGCGCTCGTGCTCAGCCTTTCGGGCCTTCGCGCTCCCCCACGCTCTCGACTGCGCTCGAGCAGGGGACCCCCTCGGTCTCCGCACCGGCACGCCCCTACGGCTCCCTCGCGCGCGGGTTGTCTGCCGAACAGTTCGGCCGGTCCACCGTAGCGTGCGCGGAGAGGGGCGGTTGACCGCAGCGGCAAGGCCCTCAGCTGCCCGTGCCCGTCCTGCCCCAGTCCGGGCCCGCTTTGTCCCATGGCTGGTCCCACCGGGCGTACCTGCGGCGGACCATGAGCCAGACGATCAGCCGCCTGACGCCCTCGACGGCCCCCGCGGCCAGCGCCGCCGCACCGAAACCGGCCAGCACGGCGTGTGCCGCCGCCGTGGCAGGGTCCAGCGGGCGGTCCGCTATGCGGCCCTGCCGGTCGGTCCACACCGTGAAGTGGTCACCCGGGCGCGGGTTCTTGAGGCTCGTCGGCACGGTGCCGTGCCGACGAGTGCCCTCCGGGGCGGTCCAGTCGGCGACCACCCGGCTGTGCCGGTCACGCGCGGTCGACGTCTCGGGGTCCGGATCGAACGGGGGGCTGTCGACCCTCTTGACGACGGTGGCCGACACCTCGTGACGGGCCTGGCGCTGCTCCCGCACGGACCGCTGCAGCGCGTCCTGGGCGGCGGAGCCGACGACGGCGCCGATCAGCGGCGCGGCCACGAGAATCAGCGTGACAGCCGCCAACGCCAGCCAGGCCTCGACCAGATCCGTCGTGCGGCGCAGCGGATTGCGCCGCCAACGCCAGATTCCGCTGATCGCTCGCACCGTCCCACCCCCTTGCCGCGTCTGTGACAACCCGGTCTGTGACAACCCGCGGAGCCGTCCACGCCCGAGCCCGGCCAGGAGAGAGCGACCTCATCCTCCCCAGCGGTCTCTCATGCCCAGCGGTCTCTCATGAATTTCTCACACAGACCCAACGAGCGTGGTCCTGGCCTGGGTTCCCCGGCAAGTAATTCAGGAAACGAGATTTCCTCGCCCGACCGGCAGTCCGCGAAACGTGATCAGGCTGGCCGGTCCCGGCTGCGCGAGGACGCGCACTTCTTACGTGAGGATGCGCACCGGATCACCGATCCGGACCGTACCGACGGTCTCCGGCACCAGATTCTGACCGAAGACCAGTTTGTCGCCGAAGCGGCGGTGGCGGCCCAGGGTGCGCAGCGGCTCCCGGCCGCGCTCGGCGGTGTCCTGGTCGGTGGTGGTCACCACGCAGCGCCCGCACATCTTGGCCACCCGGAAGGTGACTTCGCCGATCGCGATCCGCCGCCAGTGGTCCTCGGCCCAGGGGGCGGTGGCCGCCACGACCACATTCGGCCGGAAACGGTTCATGGGCAGCGGCCCCTCGCGCGGGTGGTCGCCCTGCGCGATGAGGTCGTTGAGGGCGTCGAGCGACGCGCGCGTGGTGAGCAGCAGCGGGTACCCGTCGGCGAAGCTGACGGTCTCACCGGAATGCGCGTACCTCGGGTCGAGGGGGCGCCGCGTCGCCGGGTCGTCGAGGTGGACAAGACGTACGCCGACATCCAGATAGTCGCTGAACCAGGCGTGCGCCGAAGCGTCGGCGAGGACCCCCTCCACCTTGTTCCGCCAGATCTCCACCGTCACCGTGCCGACCGGCTCGGGCACGGTGACGGCCAGCGGCTCACGGCCGGGCGCGGACACCACGAGGCCGCCGCCGGGCAACAACTCGGCGGCCGCCAGTGCCATGCGCGGATACGGGCGTTGGGTGACGACCTTGCCCGCCTCGTCGATCAGCACCCAGCGCCGGTCCCCCGCCAGTCCCCAGGGCTCCACCACGGCCTCGTCGGGCGCGACGCCCCGGGCCGCCTTCAGGGGGTGGACATGGATCGAGTGCAGCGACGGATTCCCCATGGGGTCATCCTGCCAGCAGGCACGGACAGCGCACGCGGAGCGCCTCAGCGGAGTGCCTCAGTACCCGCGGTACTGCTGACCGTTGTACGGATCCTGGTACGGAGCCGGAGCCGGAGCCGGGCGCGGAGCCGCGGGGCGCATCGCCTCGTAGCCCGAGCTGTTCCCCAGCGGACGCGGCTGCTGAGCATGGGTGCCCGGGTACCCGCGCGGGCCCGTGGCCTGCTGCGGGATGTACGCGGCCGGAGCCTGCTGCCGCGGCGGGGGCTGCTGGGCCTGCGGATAGCCGTACGCGGGAGCCGACTGCGAAGGGCCGGCCGGCAGTGCGGGAAACGCCGACGGGAGCGCGGGCAGGTGGCTGCCCGGCGTGTCGTACGCCGCGGGGACCCGGATCGGGGCGATTTGCGGGGCGCCCCGCTCGGCCACGAGAGAGTCGTAGATGGGGGTGTTCGCGAAGGACGGGGCGGAGTAGTAACCGCCGCCGTAAGTGGAGCGCGGGGACGTCATGCCACATAAGTTAAGCCCACGATGTGTTGGTTGGGGAGACTGATAAGAGGGTTGTTTTTTGTGTCGGCAGTGACGCCGGATCGCTAATGCGAGCGAAGTCGCCTAAAAGGGGTGGCGTCCGAGGTGACTTTCTTGTAAAGGCCGAGTTCCGGGCGGGTTACTGGTGGGTTGGCCCCTTCGTCTTTCTGTACGGTTCCTGAAGATTGACGACTATCGGGGAATGGAGTGTGGCGCAAACTGCCTCACCGGTACTCATCGCTCGCGGTGTGCCCCACCGCACAGGGCTGTCGGGGCCGATCCGGTAGGGTGCCCGGGTGAAGATCGCGCTCATGGACACCGGAATCGGACTGCTGGCGGCCGCTGCCGCGGTACGCCGACTGCGACCCGACGCCGATCTCGTCCTCTCCTCGGACCCCGACGGGATGCCGTGGGGACCGCGCACCCCGCAGGACATCAGGGCCCGCTCCCTCGCCGTCGCCGAAGCGGCCGCCGCGCACCGCCCGGACGCACTGATCGTCGCCTGCAACACCGCCTCCGTGCACGCCCTGCCCACCCTGCGCACCCGCCTCGAACCGGACCTGCCGGTCATCGGCACCGTCCCGGCGATCAAGCCGGCCGCCGCCGGCGGAGGACCCGTCGCCATCTGGGCCACCCCCGCCACCACTGGCAGCCCCTACCAGCGCGGCCTCATCCGGGACTTCGCCGACGGCGTGGCCGTCACGGAGGTCGCCTGCCCGGGGCTTGCCGAAGCGGTGCAGTACGCGGACGAGGCGGCCATCGACGCCGCGATCGCCGACGCCGCGGAGCGCACCCCGGCCGAGGTAACGACCGTCGTCCTGGGCTGCACTCATTACGAACTCGTCGCCGAGTACATCCGCGCGGCGGTTCAGCAGCCCGGTCTGCCGCCGCTCGTCCTGCACGGCTCTGCCGGTGCCGTCGCCGCCCAGGCCCTGCGCAGGCTCGACGAGCCGCCGGCACCGAACGCGCCTGCCGAGGGCACCCTGACCGTGATCCTCAGCGGACGTGAGGCGCGGCTGCCGGCAGCCGCGCTGGCGTACGAGGAGGGCCGTCTCCTGCAGACGGTGAGCCCCGCGCGCTGATCCCTCCGCCCGGCTGGAGCAGTGCCCCTCCACAACCCGGTGCCCGGGCTGCGGAACCTGAGTAGTCTCACCAGCATGAGGGACCATCCCCACCACGAGAGCGGTACTCCCGACAGTGCTGGGCCCCCCGAGGTCTGGACCGGGCGTGCGACCAATCGCGTCCAGTGGGTGCTGGCGCTCGGCGGTGCCGCCTGCATGGCGCTCGGCATCGAGCTGGCTGTCGGCTCTCCATGGACCTCGGGCATCGCCCCGCTCGTCATGTCGGTCGTCGGCTGCATCGCGGCGGGGCTGCTGGTCCTGTGCGGCACGCTCGCGTTCGTGCACGTCGCCGTGAAGGTCGACAAGGACTGTCTTGAAGTGCGCTGCGGTCACCTCGGGGTGCCGCGTCGGCGCATCCCTCTCTCGCAGGTGGCCGACGCCGACTTCGCGCCGCGTGTCACCCCCCGCCACTGGGGCGGCTGGGGCTACCGCTGGTGGCCCGGGAAGGGCACGGCCGTCGTCGTCCGGCGCGGTGAGGCCGTGGTGCTGCGCCTCTGGGACGGCCACACGTTCACGATCACGGTGGACGACGCCGAGGCGGCCGTACAGGTCATCCGCGCCCGGCTGCGCCCGACGCCGTCCAAGGCGGCACGCTGACGTGCACGCCCACGACTCCAGGTGATCAACAGCGAGGGTTGAGCCGTCCTCGCGCCGCGCCCCCGCATCTGTCAGCGGCTGTGCCGTTGAGGGGGCGATGCCTCAGCCGGGGCCGGGTGGACCGCGCTGCCGGCGGTCAGGTCACGCGCCGTACACTCCCCGAGTGACCGCCACCACCACCTCCGTGGGCGAGCCGGAACAGCTCGACCCCCCGTCCGCGCCCGCCTCACGGGCGGCCGCACTGGCGCGCCGGCTCGTTCCCGCCGCCACCGCGGCGCTCTCCGGAGTGCTGCTGTACGTCAGCTTCCCTCCACGCACCCTGTGGTGGCTGGCCCTGCCCGCCTTCGCGGCCTTCGGCTGGGTGCTGCGCGGCCGCACCTGGAAGGCGGGCCTCGGGCTCGGCTACCTCTTCGGGCTCGGATTCCTGCTGCCTCTGCTCGTGTGGACCGGTGTGGAGGTCGGCCCCGGGCCGTGGCTGGCGCTGGTCGTCATCGAGGCGGTGTTCGTCGCACTCGTCGGCGCGGGCATCGCCGTGGTGTCGACGGCTGCCCGGGTGGCCGGTGTGGGCGGCGGCCCTGTGGATCGCGGGTGAGGCGGCATGCGCGCGCGTACCGTTCGGCGGCTTCCCCTGGGGCAAGATCGCCTTCGGGCAGGCCGACGGCGTCTTCCTGCCGCTCGCCGCGCTGGGCGGCACACCGGTGCTCGGCTTCGCGGTCGTCCTGTGCGGTTTCGGGCTGTACGAGAGCGTGCGCCTTGCTCGTCGAGGCACGGCGCACCCTGTCGTACGCCGCACTCCTGTCGTACGGCGCGCCGCCGCGGCGGCTGCCCTGCTGAGCGTGGCCGTCCCCGTGGCGGGCGCCCTCGCCGCCCGCTCCCTGGTGAGCGACGCGGCCGAGGACGGCACAGCGACCGTCGCCGTCATCCAGGGCAACGTCCCGCGCGCGGGGCTCGACTTCAACGCCCAGCGGCGGGCCGTGCTCGACCACCACGCACGGGAGACCGAACGGCTGGCCGCCGAGGTCAAGGCGGGCAAGGTCCCGCAGCCCGACTTCGTGCTGTGGCCGGAGAACTCCTCCGACATCGACCCCTTCACCAACCCCGACGCCTGCGCCGTCATCGACGGCGCCGCCAAGGCGATCGGCGCCCCGATCTCGGTCGGCGGTGTGGTCGAGAAGGACGGCAAGCTCTACAACGAGCAGATCCTGTGGGACCCGGACGAGGGCCCCGCCGACACCTACGACAAGCGGCAGATCCAGCCCTTCGGCGAGTACCTTCCGCTGCGCTCGGTCGATCGGCGCTCATCAACAGCGAGTGGACGTCCATGGTCCGCCAGGACTTCAGCCGCGGCACCGAGCCCGGTGTGTTCACCATGGACGGCACCGAGGTCGGCCTCGCCACCTGCTACGAGGCCGCCTTCGACTGGGCCGTGCGCGACACCGTCACCGACGGCGCGCCAGATGATCTCCGTGCCGAGCAACAACGCCACCTTCGACCGCAGCGAGATGACCTACCAGCAGCTCGCCATGTCCCGGATCCGCGCCGTCGAGCACAGCCGGACCGTCACCGTGCCGGTGACCAGCGGAGTCAGCGCCATGATCATGCCGGACGGAGAGATCACGCAGAAGACGGGCATGTTCGTCGCGGACTCGCTGGTCCAGAAGGTGCCGCTGCGCTCCTCCGAGACCCCCGCCACCCGCCTCGGAGCGCTGCCCGAGATGCTCCTGCGTGCTGGTCGCGGCCGGTGGGCTCGGATGGGCCATCGGGACGGGAGCGCGCGCTCGGCGCGCGGGTGGCGTGTAGCCGTACGCCGCTCGTGCGCGGCCCGGATCACGCGGGAACACGGGAACACGCGGGAACACGCGGGAACACGGGAACACGCGGGAACAACGGAACACGGCCGTCAGGGTCGCTTCATGCCTCGCGTACCTCTTCCAGTCGCACGGGCCGGTGCTCACGCAGCGACAGCGTGCACGCCTCGGCGATCCAGCTCGCCTCGATGGCGTCCGCCACCGTGCACGGGGAGGGGCGGGTACCCGCCACGACCTCGGTGAACGCGGTGAGTTCGGCTCGGTAGGCGTCGGCGAAGCGGTCCATGAAGAAGTCGTGCGGAGTGCCGGAAGGGAAGGTGGCCCCCGGCTCGACGGAGCGCAGCGGCAGCCGGTCCTCCAGGCCCACCGCGATGCTGTCCTTCATGCCGTGCAGCTCCAGACGCACATCGTAACCGCGGGCGTTGTGCCGGGAGTTGGAGACGACGGCGAGGGTGCCGTCGTCGAAGACGAGCAGCGCGGACGCGGTGTCGACGTCACCGGCCGCCGCGATGTAGTCCGCGCCCCGGTTGCCGCCGGTCGCGTACACCTCGACCACCTCGCGGCCCGTCACCCAGCGCACGAGGTCGAAGTCGTGGACGCCGCAGTCGCGGAAGATGCCCCCGGAGACGGCCACGTAGGCGGCCGGGGGAGGGGCGGGGTCGAGGGTCGTGGACCGTACGGTGTGCAGCAGGCCGAGCTCGCCGCTCACCACGGCCTTCCGCGCGGCGACACAGCCCGCGTCGAAGCGACGGTTGTAGCCGATGTGCACCTCGACACCGCCGTCCTCGACGGCGCGCAGCACCTCCAGGCTCTCCTCGACCCCCTTGGCCACGGGCTTCTCGCAGAAGACCGGGACGCCCGCCTTGACAGCGGCGAGGATCAGGCCGGGGTGCGCATCGGTCGCGGCGGCGATGACGACACCGTCGACACCGGCGGCGAGTACGGCCTCGGGGGAGTCCACCACGCTCGCTTTGAACCGTTCGGCGGCAAAGGCGGTGGCCGCGGCCACCGGGTCGGTGACCACCAGGGAGTCCACCGTGTCGAGACCGGCCAGGGTCGCTGCGTGGAACGCGCCGATCCGGCCCAGCCCCATGATGCCGATACGCATGGAATCCAGCTCCTTACAGTGCGGGCGCCGGCCGAGCCCGGACGCCGGTTCGGTCTGGATGCCGGTTCCGGTCCAGAAGCCGGTTCAGCCCAGGCCGCCGAAGGCGATCTGGTCCCCGATGTGGTCCCAGAGCTGGGACCAGTCGATCACGGATCCGGTGACCATACCGCTGCGGTCGGACAACAGGAACACGGTGAACCTGAGGGCGAAGCGCCGGGTTCCGCGTGGCGCGGCAGGAAGGGCGCCGACATCATGGTGTTCGTCACCGGCAGGCTCACCAGCCGGATTAGCGAAACGTGGAGATCCTGTGGCAGAGTGTCGCGTGCACGCCCAGCGCCCAGGCGACGTCGGGCACCCTCCTCGGTAAGGTCGCAAGACCTGACTGACCAGTGTCCGGAGGGACGTGCCACGCGGGCTGACGGTTCCGGCCGTTCAGCACCAGGGCACGGAGGCGATTGGCCCATGCCCCTGAGTAACACCAAGGATCGCTAAGCCAATCAGAGACGCTGAAGGGATCGGGCATGTTCCGCAAGGTGCTGGTCGCCAACCGTGGAGAGATCGCGATTCGCGCGTTCCGCGCCGCCTATGAGCTGGGCGCCAGAACGGTCGCTGTCTTCCCGCACGAGGACCGTAACTCACTGCACCGGCTGAAGGCCGACGAAGCGTACGAGATCGGCGCACCGGGGCACCCGGTGCGGGCATACCTCTCCGTCGAGGAGATCATCCGCGCGGCCCGCCTGGCCGGTGCCGACGCCGTCTACCCGGGGTACGGGTTCCTGTCCGAGAACCCCGAACTCGCCCGCGCCTGCGAGGAGGCGGGCATCGTGTTCGTCGGCCCGGGCGCGCAGATCCTGGAGCTGACCGGCAACAAGGCGCGCGCGGTGGCTGCCGCCCGGCAGGCCGGAGTGCCGGTGCTGGGCTCCTCGGCGCCCTCCACCGATGTCGACGAACTGGTCCGCGCCGCCGAGGGCATCGGCTTCCCCGTCTTCGTCAAGGCGGTCGCCGGCGGTGGCGGGCGCGGCATGCGGCGGGTCGAGGACCGGGCCCTGCTGCGCGAGTCCATCGAGGCGGCGGCCCGGGAGGCCGTGTCCGCGTTCGGCGACCCCACCGTGTTCCTGGAGAAGGCCGTCGTCGAGCCCCGGCACATCGAGGTGCAGATCCTCGCCGACGGGCAGGGCGACGTCATCCACCTCTTCGAGCGCGACTGCTCGGTACAGCGCCGCCACCAGAAGGTCGTCGAACTCGCCCCCGCCCCGAACCTGGACCCCCAGCTGCGGACGCGGATCTGCGCCGACGCCGTGAGGTTCGCCGAGCAGATCGGCTACCGCAACGCGGGCACCGTGGAGTTCCTGCTCGACCGTGACGGTAACCACGTCTTCATCGAGATGAACCCGCGCATCCAGGTCGAGCACACGGTGACCGAGGAGGTCACCGACGTCGACCTCGTGCAGGCGCAGATGCGGATCGCCGCCGGGGAGACGCTGGCCGGCCTCGGGCTGTCCCAGGAGACGGTCTCCCTGCACGGCGCCGCACTCCAGTGCCGTATCACCACCGAGGACCCGGCCAACGGATTCCGCCCGGACACCGGCAGGATCAGCGCCTACCGCTCGCCCGGCGGCTCGGGCATCCGCCTCGACGGCGGCACCACCCACGCCGGTACGGAGATCAGCGCCCACTTCGACTCCATGCTGGTCAAACTCACCTGCCGCGGACGGGACTTCACCACCGCGGTCAAGCGGGCACGGCGCGCCGTGGCCGAGTTCCGCATCCGCGGCGTGGCCACCAACATCCCTTTCCTGCAAGCGGTGCTGGACGATCCTGACTTCCAGGCCGGACGGGTCACCACGTCGTTCATCGAGCAGCGCCCGCACCTGCTCACCGCACGCCACTCCGCCGACCGCGGCACCAAGCTGCTCACCTACCTCGCCGACGTCACGGTGAACAAGCCGCACGGCGAGCGTCCCGGACTGATCGAGTCCACCAGCAAGTTGCCGCGCCTCGCCGACACCGGCCCGCCCGCCGGCTCGAAGCAGCAGCTCACCGCACTCGGCCCGGAGGGCTTCGCCCGCCGGCTGCGCGAGTCACCGGCCGTCGGCGTCACCGACACCACGTTCCGCGACGCCCACCAGTCGCTGCTCGCCACCCGCGTCCGTACGAAGGACATGCTCGCCGTCGCCCCGGTGGTGGCCCGGACCCTGCCACAGCTGCTGTCCCTGGAGTGCTGGGGCGGCGCCACGTACGACGTCGCGCTGCGTTTCCTCGCCGAGGACCCCTGGGAGCGGCTGGCCGCCCTCCGTGAGGCCGTACCGAACATCTGCCTGCAGATGCTGCTGCGTGGCCGCAACACCGTGGGTTACACCCCGTACCCGACCGAGGTGACCGACGCCTTCGTGCAGGAGGCCGCGGCCACCGGCATCGACATCTTCCGTATCTTCGACGCGCTCAACGACGTGGGCCAGATGCGGCCCGCCATCGACGCCGTACGGGAGACCGGGACGGCCCTCGCGGAGGTCGCCCTCTGCTACACCTCCGACCTGTCCGATCCGTCGGAGCGTCTGTACACCCTGGACTACTACCTCCGCCTGGCCGAGCAGATCGTCGCCGCGGGCGCGCACGTCCTGGCAGTCAAGGACATGGCGGGCCTGCTGCGCGCCCCGGCCGCGGCGAAGCTCGTGGCCGCGCTGCGCCGGGAGTTCGACCTTCCCGTCCACCTCCACACCCACGACACCGCGGGCGGCCAGCTCGCCACCTACCTCGCGGCGATCCAGGCCGGGGCGGACGCGGTGGACGGCGCGGTGGCCTCCATGGCGGGCACCACCTCGCAGCCGTCGCTGTCGGCGATCGTGGCCGCGACCGACCACTCCGCGTCGCCGACCGGCCTCGACCTCCAGGCCGTCGGGGACCTGGAACCGTACTGGGAGAGCGTCCGCAAGATCTACGCCCCCTTCGAGGCGGGCCTCGCCTCCCCGACCGGACGCGTCTACCACCACGAGATCCCCGGCGGACAGCTCTCCAACCTGCGCACCCAGGCCATCGCGCTCGGCCTCGGCGACCGCTTCGAGGACATCGAGGCCATGTACGCCGCCGCCGACCGGATGCTCGGCCGCCTGGTCAAGGTCACCCCGTCGTCGAAGGTGGTCGGCGACCTCGCGCTGCACCTCGTGGGCGCGGGCGTGCGGCCCGAGGATTTCGAGGCGGCGCCGAACACGTACGACATCCCCGACTCCGTCATCGGCTTCCTGCGCGGCGAACTGGGCAACCCGCCCGGCGGCTGGCCGGAGCCCTTCCGCAGCAAGGCACTTCAGGGCCGCGCCGACCCCAGGCCCCCGCAGGAGCTGACCGCCGAGGACCGCAGGGGACTGGAGAAGGACCGGCGCGCGACGCTCAACCGGCTGCTGTTCCCCGGGCCGACACGCGAGTACGAGACACACCGCCAGACATACGGCGACACCAGCGTGCTGGACAGCAAGGACTTCTTCTACGGACTGCGCCCCGGGAAGGAGTACGCCGTCGACCTGGAGCCCGGCGTACGGCTCCTCATCGCGCTGGAGGCCATCGGTGAGGCCGACGAACGGGGCATGCGTACCGTGATGTCCACCCTGAACGGCCAGTTGCGGCCCATCCAGGTACGCGACACCGCGGCGGCCGCCGACGTCCCGGTCACCGAGAAGGCCGACCGGGCCAACCCCGGCCATGTCGCCGCCCCGTTCGCCGGAGTGGTGACACTCGCGGTCGCCGAGGGCGACGAGGTCGCGGCCGGTGCCACGGTGGCCACCATCGAGGCCATGAAGATGGAGGCCGCGATCACCGCCCCGAAGGCCGGCAAGGTGTCCCGGCGGGCCATCCACCAGATCCAGCAGGTGGAGGGCGGCGACCTCCTGGTCGAGATCGCCTGAGACGCGCTCAAGTGGGCAAGTGGTGTGGCCCTGTCCTCTCCTGGAGAGGACAGGGCCACCGCTAGGGGGCCACCCGCGGTGTCACTCCGCTTCGCGGCGCGCTTGGCCGCGGCGGCGAAGCAGCAGGAGACCGCCGGCGAGGGCGGTGACACCGCTCGCGGCCGTCCACAGCGGGAGATCGGAGGAACCGGTGGCGGCCAGGTTGCCTTCGCTCTTCCCGCCCTGTGCGCGGGGGCCGGAGGGCGGCTCGGCGGCGGACTCCCCGGACGAGCCGGATGACCCGGATGACCCGGATGACCCGGATGAGCTGGACGAGCCGGACTTGGCGGCAGGCGTCGGCGCTGACCTGGACGGCGCGGCCGCCGACTCGGCTGCGGTGGCCTTGTCCCGGGTGAACGCCAGTGTGCCGAAGCCGAGTTCGTCGTATCCGCCGCTGTTCGGGCCGTAGTCGCCGCCACCGCCCTCGGGCCTGTTGCGGGCCACCATCTCGCGGGTGTTCGGCATGGCCATGCCGCGCCTGTTGGCGTAGTGGTGGTAGACCCGCTCCCAGACCGGGCGCCCCTGGCCACGGGCGCCTTCGGAGATGACGGTCTGCTCCGTCGGCACGCAGTGCGGGCCGTTTGTCCAGGTGTAGGTGGTGTACGGCACCTCGTGGCCGAGGTTGTACCGGGCGACGTACTCGCACGCCTTGCGGAACCTGGAGTCGTCCGCGCCGTAGAGGTCGACGCCCTGGTTCCAGGCCATCTCGCAGATGGTGCCCATCAGGCCGATGCCCATCATGCTGTGGGCTTGGTCGCGCCCGCTCTCCTGCCACTGGGCCAGGCCCACCTCGTCGTAGACGTAGGGGATCGCCTTGGCCAGCGAGCCGTTGCCCTCGCCGTTGTGGAAGTAGTCCACCGTCTCGTTGAACTTGGCCCGGTCGTCGCAGAGGATCCCGATGGCCATGAGCGAGGCCATGGAGCACAGGTCCCAGTTCGCCCAGTAGTGGCCGATGCAATTGGTCTCGCGGTTCAGGAAGCGGTGGTTCATCGGATAGAAGTAGGTGACCATCATGTCCTGGAAACGGGCCAGGTCGAAGCCGGGGTAGCCGCGCAGGAGCTCGCCGGCGTTGGCGAACTGGTACCCGTAAATGCCCGTCAGGAGCACGACTTCGGAGCCTCCGGCGACGGCCTTCAGCGTCCCGGACCAGGCGTTGCAGATGTCCCGCGCGGTGTCGGCGTGTGCGGTGTCGCCGGTGATCTTCCAGCGCAGCGCGTTCTGGTACGCGGCGTGGATGTCGCGGTAGAGGATCGGGTAGTTCTGGACGTCGCCCCCTCCCCGGGCCACGGTCGCCTGCGGGTTGGGCCGCCATGTGCTCTGCGCGTGGCGGTTGGCGGTGAGCTTGGCGAAACCCGCCGTGTAGGGGGCTGCGCCCGCTTTCACCTTGGCGGCCATGCGCTTGAGATCGGCCCGGGTGTGGAGCATCCCGGGGTGCGCGAAGGACGTGCTCGCCGCCGTCGCGGGGGCGGCGGCCACGCCCGTGCCGATACCGATACCGACCGCGCCGGTCGCCGCGCCTGCGGCCCTGATCATGCTGCGTCGGCTGATCCGAAGTGTCACTGCGTCGTTCCTCGGGCTCTCGTGGGGACGGTGCCTACGTACGGGAGACGGGACACGGAGCAGGCGATAACAAAAAAGTGAGCGGCACCGCCGACGAGCCGGTCCGGGCAGCGAGTTGCCGCCCCTGCCGATCGTCTCCGGAGGAAGCGCGCCCGGGCCGCCGCGTCTCCTGGGCCGCCGCGTCTCCAGGCCGCCGTGTCCCTAGGCTGCCGCGTCTCCTGGGCTGCCGTGTCTCCTGGGCTGCCGCGCCGTCCGGCTGTCCAGCGGTCAGCCGCGCAGCATGCGGGCCAGGACGGCGCGCTGCAGGGGCAGTACCTCGCCGTGCAGGTCGCGGCCCTTCCGGGTGAGGGCGACCCACACTCCGCGCCGGTCCTCCTGGCAGACCGAGCGCCGCACCAGACCGTCCTTCTCC
The DNA here is from genome assembly GCA_963711935.1 of uncultured Actinomycetota bacterium. GTDB lineage: Bacteria > Actinomycetota > Actinomycetes > Streptomycetales > Streptomycetaceae > Streptomyces. The sequence continues at coordinate 139,619 of CAVQGD010000010.1, read as the reverse complement.
AGGCGGCCGAGGAGGCGGGACAGGGCGCTCTGGCTCAGGTGGACCCGGTCGGCGATGTTCTGCACACGGCACTGCTCACCGGTGTGCGCTGCCGCGCCCGAGGCGAGGATGTCGAGCACCTCGAAGTCACTCGCGCCGAGGCCGTGCGGATGCAGTGCGCGGTCGATCTCGCACATGGTGCGCGCGTGCACCGACAGGATGTCACGCCATTGGTCCTCGAGCCGGGCGTCGACCGTGTTCGCTGCCATCGGTGCACGGTAACAGATACGTGCACGCTTATTGAGCATGCAATTCATGCTGTTGCATGAGTATCCTCCGCGGGGCGGCTCTCCGCCGGGCCCGCCCCGCGACGGCCCGCCCCGCGACGGCCTGCTGAAGACGGCCCGCTGAACAAGTCCGGTCAGGTTCCCCTTCGCGTTCGCGTTCTTGCCCGATCGGCTTTGGCCTCGGGGCTGCGGCTCCCGGCCCCGCGTGCGTGCCGCATGTCCGTGGCGTTAACCTGTTGACCGGCGTTTATCAGCCGCGATCGTGCGGCGCGGCGGTGGGGCCCGCCGCTACCCGAACCGCGGCACTGCTGCCGCCAACGGTCCCTGCTTGCGATGTGGGTGGCCTGGTGTCCGGGCCCGGCGAGTAGGAGACGCATGCACATGACGGTTTCGCATCCTGGCAGGACCGGTTCCCACGCTGCCTCCGGCACGGCCCCTGCCCCGGCCGTACCCGCGTCCGCCAGGCGCCCGTCGCCGTCGCCATCGCAGTCCCCGTGGCAGGGCCAGGCGCCCGTCGTGGCGGTCGTCGCTCTGGGCGGTGGCATCGGCGCCGCCGCCCGTTACGGTGCGTCGCTGCTGTGGCCCGCGCAGGCCGGCGAATTTCCCTGGACGACCTTCTGGGTGAACGTCGCCGGGTGCGCCATGCTCGGGATCTTCATGATCGTGATCACCGAGGTGTGGGCAGCCCCCCGGCTGGTGCGGCCCTTCTTCGGCACCGGGGTGCTCGGCGGGTTCACGACCTTCTCCGCATACGCCGTCGACATCGAGCGACTGGTCGGCAACGGGCACCCCGGGACAGGCCTCGCCTACCTCGCCGCCACGCTGTCGGCGGCCCTCGCGGCGGTCTGGCTCGCGGTGGCGGCAGCGCGCCGGGCCCTGGTACGGGGGCCCTCGTGACGAGACGCGCAAGCCGTGCCCTTCCTGCCGGGGACGCCCCCCTCCCCGGCAGGGCGGCGGGACCAGGCGAAACGGGCACGAAGGGCGCGAGGCCGTGGTGAACTGGCTGCTCGTCCTCGTCGGCGGCATGGTCGGCGCGCCCCTGCGCTACCTCACCGACCGCGCCGTGCAGTCCCGGCACGACACGGTCTTCCCGTGGGGAACCTTCACGGTCAACGTCGTCGGGTCGCTGGTCCTGGGGCTCCTCGTGGGGGCGGTGGCCGCGGGCGCCGCCGGCTCCCGCCCGCACCTCTTCCTCGGCACCGGACTGTGCGGTGCGCTGACCACGTACTCGACGTTCTCGTACGAGACCCTGCGCCTCGCTCAGGGCGGCGCCCGCTTCTATGCCGCCGCCAACGCGGTCGCGAGCGTGGCCGCGGGGCTGGGCGCGGTCTTCGCGGGCGTGGGCTTCGCCGAGGCATGGTGGGCGTAGCCGCTGCTGTGCGGCCCGCTCGGCACGGCTGTGCTCCCCGTTGACCGGTACGGAGGGTAACGGAGGGCGGAAAGTGGATCTCCGTTCTACGCGCCTTGTCTACGCGCCTTGACAGCATGATCCCCTCCCCTCCACTATCACCTTCGTGAACCTGTCAGACAGCCAGACAGGTGGCTCGGCACCCCGGCGCGTCAGCGCTATGGAAGCGGTGCTCACCCACCTTCGCGGCGCCATCGAGCGCGGCGAGTACGCCCTCGGCGACAAGCTCCCCTCCGAAGCGGAGCTGTGCCGACGGCTGAAGGTGAGCCGACCGGTCCTGCGCGAGGCGCTGCGGGCCCTGCAGACGATGGGCCTGGCCCAGTCCCGCACGGGCAAGGGCACCTTCGTGCTCGCCCATGCCGTCGAGGACCCCACCTTCGGCGACTACGCGGCGAGCGACCTGATGGAAGTGCGCCGTCACGTGGAGATCCCGGTCGCCGGGTACGCGGCGGTGCGCCGCACCCCGGAGAACCTGGACCACCTGGCCCGGTTACTGGACCGGACGGAGCGGGAGACCGACACCACCGTGTGGGTCGCGAGGGACACGCTGTTCCACCTGGCCATCGCCGAGGCTGCGCAGAACCCGGTGTTCCGCCGGGTCATCGAGGAGATCCGGGACGCGCTGGCACACCAGTCGGCCTTTCTCAACGAACTCAGCGGCCGTCGCGAGCAGTCCGACATCGAGCACCGCGCGATCGTCGAGGCACTGATCAACGGTTCCGAACACGACGCGGTGGAGGCCATGTCCCACCACCTCGACCGCGTCGAGAACACTCTCATCACCATCGTGCGTTCCCCGCGCACGCATACACCCTGAAAGGCGGACCCGAGGCGTGAGCGAGCAATCCCTCCAGGAATCCGCAGTACCCCAGCCCGTACAACAGCCCGTACACGTCGACGCCGGCGACGCGGGCTACAGCAAGTCCCTGAAGTCCCGGCACGTCAACATGATCGCCATCGGCGGCGCGATAGGCACCGGCCTCTTCCTCGGCGCCGGAGGCCGCCTCGCCGAGGCGGGCCCCTCCCTCTTCATCGCCTACGCGGTCTGCGGAATCTTCGCGTTCCTCGTCGTCCGTGCCCTCGGCGAACTCGTCCTGTACCGGCCGTCCTCCGGCGCCTTCGTGTCGTACGCCCGTGAGTTCCTCGGCGAGAAGGGCGCGTACACCGCGGGCTGGATGTACTTCCTCAACTGGGCCACCACCGGCATCGCCGACATCACCGCGGTCGCCACCTACACCCACTACTGGGGCATGTTCTCCGACATCCCGCAGTGGGTGATCGCGCTCATCGCGCTCGCGGTCGTCCTCGCCGTGAACCTCATCTCGGTGAAAATTTTTGGCGAACTGGAGTTCTGGTTCGCGATCATCAAGGTCGGCGCGCTCGTCGTCTTCATGCTGATCGGCATCTTCCTGCTGGTCACCCAGCACGAGGTGAACGGCACCACCCCCAGCCCGTCCCTCATCGTCGACCAGGGCGGCATCTTCCCCAACGGCCTGCTGCCGATGCTGCTGATCATCCAGGGCGTCGTCTTCGCGTACGCCTCCGTCGAGCTGGTCGGTGTCGCGGCCGGCGAGACCGAGAACCCCGAGAAGATCCTGCCGAAGGCGATCAACTCGATCATGTGGCGCGTCGGCCTGTTCTACGTCGGCTCCGTCGTCCTGCTGTCGATGCTGCTGCCCTGGTCGTCGTACAAGGCGGGGGAGAGCCCCTTCGTCACCGTGCTGTCCAACATAGGCATACCGGCGGCCGGAGGTGTCATGAACCTGGTCGTGATGACGGCGGCCCTGTCCTCCCTCAACTCCGGCCTGTACTCCACCGGCCGCATCCTGCGCTCCATGGCGATGTCCGGCTCCGCGCCGAAGTTCACCGGCGTGATGAGCCGCACTCAGGTCCCCTACGGCGGCATCCTGCTCACCACCGGTATCTGCGTGCTGGGCGTCGGGCTGAACTTCGTGGTGCCCGCCGAGGCCTTCGAGATTGTGCTGAACTTCGCCGCACTCGGTATCATCGCCACCTGGGGGATGATCATGATCTGCCACCTGCAGTTCTGGCGGAAGACCCAGAAGGGCGAGCTGAGCAGACCGCATTACCAGCTCCCGGGCTCTCCGTGGACCGAGCTCGTGACGCTGTTCTTCCTCGCGTCGGTGCTGGTCCTCATGTATGCCGACGGCGGCGCAGGCCGCACGACGGTGCTGTGTCTCCCCCTGATCGTGGGGGCGCTGGTGGCGGGCTGGTTCGCAGTACGCTCCCGGGCCCGCCGCCGTTCGACCGGAACGGGAGTGTGAAGCAAGCAGTGACATCCGGAACGGAAGTGTGAAGCAAGCAGTGACATACAGCAGTTCAGTGGCCTCCGGCGTCCGGGTACCCCCCGCGTCGCCGGAGGCCGCGGCCCCCGCGGTCCGCGAGCCCCTCCACGCCCCTGTCGCCCATCTCGTACGCGGGGGGGTGATCGAGGGCATCCACTACGGCTCGGTGGTCGTCCTGGCCGCCGACGGCAGCGTCGAGCTCCAGATCGGTGACATCGAGGCGGCCTTCTACCCGCGCTCGGCGCTCAAGCCCGTGCAGGCCGTGGCCATGCTGCGGGCCGGGCTGCCGCTCGACGGTGAGCTGCTCTCGCTGACGGCGGCCAGCCACTCCGGCGAGGAACGGCATCTGGCCGGCACCCGGCGGATCCTGGAGCTGGCCGGGCTGAGCGAGGACCAGCTGCGCAACGTGCCCGACCTGCCGTACGACCCGGTCGTAAGGGACACCTGGGTGCGCGAGGGGCGGCTGCCCTCGCGGCTCGCGCAGAACTGCTCCGGCAAGCACGCGGCCATGCTGTACACGGCCCGGCTCAACAGCTGGTCCCTCGACGACTACACCGACCCCAGGCACCCGCTCCAGCAGGCCGTCGCCGAGAGCGTCGAGGACCTCACCGGACAGGGCATCGCCCAGGTGAGCGTCGACGGCTGCGGCGCGCCCCTGTTCTCCGTCTCGCTGCACGGGCTCGCGCGCGCCGCCGCCCGGATCACCACCGCCGCTGCGGACACCCCGGAGCGGAGGGTCGCCGACGCGATGTGTGAGCACCCCGAGATGGCCTCCGGCTCCGGGCGTGACGCCGCCGCGCTGATGCGGGCCGTGCCCGGGCTGCTGACCAAGGACGGCTTCGAGGGTGTCCAGGTCGCGGCGCTGCCGGACGGCCGGGCCGTCGCCGTGAAGATCGCCGACGGCGCCGACCGGGCCCGTATCCCGGTCACCGCGGCCGCCCTCACCCGTGCGGGCATCGACCCGGGCGTGCTCGCCGAGTTCGAAGGCGCCCCGCTGCTCGGCGGCGGGGCGGTGGTCGGGCATGTCCGCCCGGCCCGCTCCCTCGACTCGCCCCTGCCCAGCACGTACGCCTGACCCCCACCCCTCACTACTCCCGTACTTCGCAGGGGACACCAGTGAGGGGGCGCCGGAGGGACGTCCCTGGCGGCCACACAGAAGAAGCACAGAAGAAGCACAGAAACAGAAGAAGACAGAAGAAGGGTGATCGTGACCTCGTCGTCGTCTTTCCAGCCGGTGCTCGCCCGTATCGCCGCTGAGATCGAGGCGACTCCGGGGCATGGCCGGTCCGCCGACTACATCCCGGCACTCGCCGCCTGTGACCCGGGCCGGTTCGGGATGGCGGTCGCGGAGACGGACGGGGCGGTGTACGGCGTGGGGGACTGGCGGCAGCCGTTTTCCACGCAGTCCCTCACCAAGGTCTTCACCCTCGCCCTCGGCCTGGCGCGCGAGGGCGACACACTCTGGGAGCATGTGGGCCGCGAGCCTTCCGGCAACCCGTTCAACTCGCTGGTGCAGCTGGAGTACGAGAGCGGCATCCCCCGCAACCCGTTCATCAACGCGGGCGCCCTCGTCGTCACCGATCGCCTCCACACGCTCAGTGGCGACGCGGCGGGCACGCTCCTTCGGTTCCTGCGCGCCGAGAGCGGCAATCCGGATCTCGACTTCGATCAGGACGTCGCCGCCTCCGAGACCGCGCACGGCGACCGCAACGCGGCCCTCGCCCATTTCATGGCGTCGTACGGCAACATCGACAACCCGGTGCCGGTCCTCCTCGACCAGTACTTCCGGCAGTGCTCCCTCGCGGCCTCCTGCGCCGACCTCGCCCTGGCCACCGGCTTCCTCGCCCGCCACGGGGTCCGCGCCGACGGCTCCCGGCTGCTGACCTGCAGCCAGGCCAAGCAGATCAACGCGGTGATGCTCACCTGCGGCACGTACGACGCGGCGGGCAACTTCGCCTACCGGGTCGGTCTGCCCGGCAAGAGCGGCGTCGGCGGCGGGATCATCGCCGTCGTACCGGGCCGGTGCACGCTGTGCGTGTGGAGCCCGGGCCTCGACGAGCGCGGCAACTCGGTGGCCGGAGTGGCGGCGCTCGACCGCTTCACGACGCTCACGGGACTGTCGGTGTTTTAGCAGCCTGGCGGGCAACCTTCGCGGACGGCAAAGTCAGGAGGCAGCGGCGCGGGAGGGAAAAGTGAAGGTCATACCGCCCCCGCGGGAACGGCGTGTAGCATCCGCCGGACACCCGGATGGACCAAGGGGTGTGCGGGCGCGCCGCATCGTGCGGTACGCCTGCCGTGGGCGGCCCTGGAGTGCCGAGCCCGGTCCGCCCTGCCACCACCGCGCTTCGCACCGGAAGGACCCTCGGCGTGCCGCTCTTCACACGCTTTCCCCCACTGCCGGACACGGGCAAGCCACCCACGGACGGAAACGGTCCCGCCGAAGCCGAAGCCGAAGCCGAAGCCGAAGCCGAAGCCGAAGCCGAAGCCGAAGCCGAAGCCGAAGCCGAAGCCGAAGCCGAAGCCGCCACCCCTCGTGGCCTGCGCGCCGCGTACCCCACCGTCGCGCGTGTCCTCGGGGGGACGGTCACCCTGCTGGCCGCCGGGCTCGTGTTCTTCGCGTTGATGATGCCGGGCAACGTGGAGTACTTCGAAGCGAAGCAGTTCCTGCGGATCCCCGTGGAGCCGATTCTCGGGGCGGCCCTGCTGGGGGTGCTGCCGAGACGGACGAGACGGGTCACGGCCGTGCTCACCGGGGTGGGCCTCGCCCTGCTGGTGATCCTGAAGGCGCTGGACATCGGCTACAACCAGTTCCTCGGGCGGGGGTTCAACCTGGTGCTCGACTGGGGTCTGCTCGACGACGCCGAATCGTACGTCGAGGACGCTCTCGGCAGCACCGGCGCGCTCGCCGCCGTGACCGGGGTCGTGGCCCTGGTGGTGGTCCTGCTCGTCGTGATGCCGCTGGCAGTCGTCCGGCTCACGAACCTCATGGGCCGCAACCGGCACACCGCGAAGCGGGCCACGATCCTCGCCGGAATCGTGTGGATCACCTGCTCGGCACTCGGCCTGCAACTCCTCGGCACCACACCGGTCGCCACCAACAACACGATCGGACTCCTGCAGGACCGCGCGGCGCGGGTGAAGGCGACCATGAAGGACGAGGCCGCGTTCGCCAAGGAAGTCAAGAAGGACGCGTTCGCCGACGTGCCGCCCGACCAGCTGCTGACCGGGCTGCGCGGCAAGGACGTCCTCTTCGCCTTCGTCGAGAGCTACGGCCGCGCCGCCCTCGAGGACCCGGCCATCGCGCCGGGCGTCAACGCGACGCTCGACGACGCGTCCGGGAAGCTGCGCAAGGCCGGGTTCGCGGCGAAGAGCGGCTGGCTCACCTCGGCGACGTACGGCGGCAACAGCTGGCTCGGCCACTCCACCTTCCTGAGCGGCCTGTGGATCGACAACCAGAACCGCTACCGCACCGTCACCGCAGGGGAACGCCTGACCCTCCCCGGCGCCTTCCACCGCACGGGCGCCTGGCGGACGGTCGGCGTCATGCCCGGCGTCCAGTACAACTGGCCGGAGGGCAGGTTCTACGGCCTCGACCAGGTCTACGACGCCCGCGACCTCGGCTACCGGGGCCCGAAGTTCAGCTGGTCGACCATGCCCGACCAGTACGCCCTCGCCGCCTATCAGCGCCTGGAGCACGACAAGAAGCACGACAAGAAGCACGACAAGAAGCACGACAAGCCGCTGATGTCGCAGATCGTCCTGACCTCCAGCCACCAGCCCTGGGCACCCCTGCCGAAGATGATCGGCTGGGACGAGGTCGGCGACGGCTCGGTCTACAAGGCCATGCCGAAGGCCGGCAAGGACCCGGCGGAGGTGTTCTCCGACAGCGCCAAGGTCAAGGAGGAGTACGGCAAGTCCCTCGAGTACTCGCTGCGAAGTCTCCTGGAGTACGTGGAGCGGTACGGCAGCAAGGACACCGTGCTCGTCTTCCTCGGCGACCATCAGCCCATGGCCCGTGTCAGCGGCAACGGCGCCAGTCGTGACGTACCCGTCACCCTCGTCGCCCAGGACCCGAAGGTCCTCGACCGGATCTCCGACTGGGGCTGGGCGGACGGCCTGAAACCCGGTGCCGACGCTCCCCTCTGGCGCATGGACCGCTTCCGCGACCGCTTCCTCACGGCCTACGGTCCAAGGCCCGGCGCCACCGGGTGACCTGGGGCCCCTGCGACAAAGTGCTCCCCACGCGCTTTGTCGCATGGCGGGGGACAGGCACAATGGATCCTGGAAGGTGGGATTGTCATGAAGGGCTTTGTCTTCCACGGGCCCGGACATGCCTCCTGGGAGAATGTTCCGGACCCCGGGATCAAGGACACCACCGACGTGATCGTGCGCGTCGACGCCGTCACCCTCTGCGGGACGGACCTGCACATCCTCAAGGGCGGCGCGCCCGAGGTGCGCCCCGGCACGGTGCTGGGCCACGAGGCGGTCGGTGAGATTGTCGAGGCGGGCCGCGATGTGCACACCGTACGGCCCGGGGACCGGGTCCTGGTCTCCTGCGTCACCGCCTGTGGCCGCTGCCGCTACTGCTGGGAGCGGACGTACGGCCAGTGCCGGGGCGGCGGAGGCTGGATCCTCGGCCATCTGATCGACGGCACGCAAGCCGAGTTCCTCCGCGTGCCGTACGCCGATCTGTCCGTGCACGCGCTGCCCGGCGCCGTGGACAGCAAGGACGCCGTGCTGCTGGCGGACATCTTCCCCACCGGCTACGAGGTGGGCGTGCTCAACGGGCGGGTGCAGCCCGGAGACACCGTCGCCGTCGTCGGGGCAGGCCCCATCGGCCTGGCCGCCATCGCCACAGCCCAGCTGTACGCGCCCGAGCGGGTCGTCGCCGTGGATCTGACGGCCACCCGGCTGGACGCGGCCAAGCGGCTCGGCGCCGACGCCGTGGCCGACGCCCGGGAAGCACCCGAGCAGCTGGTCGCGGACCTCACCGACGGGCTGGGCGCCGACGTGGTCATCGAGGCGGTCGGTGTGCCGGAGACCTTCGAGCTGTGCACGCGCATGGTGCGGCCCGGCGGGCACGTGGCCAACGTCGGCGTGCACGGCAAGCCCGCGACCCTGCACCTCGAAGACCTGTGGATCAAGAACGTGACCCTCACCACCGGTCTGGTCGACACCTACTCCACACCCACCCTGCTGCGCATGGCGGCCGCCGGCCGACTGCCCACCTCGCCGCTGGTCACCCACACCTTCCCGCTGGAGCAGATGGAGGAGGCGTACGACGTCTTCGCCCGGGCCGCCGACACCGGCGCGCTCAAGGTGGTGCTCGGCGAACCGCAGCACGACCTCGTCGCGGTCCGGCCTGCCTGACCCGCCCCGGCAACTGTCCCCGGTCGACGCGCCCGCTCCCGCGGTTCTCCTCTGCCGCCGGCAGTTCTCCGCCGGAGCACCGCGAAACCCGCGGGGCCCCTCGCCACCCGGCGGCCAGAGCCTCGTGAAAGGCATCCGAAAGGCAGGAGTCATGATCCCCGGCACCCGCACCATCACTGTGGGCATCGACGGCTCGCGCGCCAGCCTCGACGCCGCCGACTGGGCCGCCCGCGAGGCCGAGCGGCGCCGCCTCCCCCTGCGGCTGCTGCACGCGGGCACCGATCCGCCCGCCTCCGCGCACCCGGAGGACGCCCTTCCCGTCCGCAGAACGCTGGACCGCACCGCGATCCAACTGACGTACGCCCACCCGGCATTGCCCATCGTCGCCCGCCGCACCCCGACGCCCGCCGTCCCGGCACTGATCGAGGCGGCCACGGAGGCGGAGGAGCTGGTCCTCGGCTGCCGTGACGCCACGGGCCTCGCGGGATTCCTCGTCGGCTCGGTCGCACGCGCCGTCGCCGCCCGCGCCGAACGCCCGGTCGTGCTGGTACGCGCGGGCGACCTGCCCGAGGACGAACGGCTGCCCGTGCGCGACGACACCCCGCCGCACCTCGCCCCCTACCTGCCGGTGATCCTCGGCCTGGACCTGGAGCGCCCCGCCGACGACCTCCTCGCCTACGCCTTCGACACGGCAGCCGCCCGCCCGGCACCCCTGCACGTGGTACACGCCTGGACGCCACCCCCGCCCAGCGGCCGCACGCCCCGCTTTCCGCGGGCCGGGGACACCATGGAGCGCGAGCAGAGCAGGTGCCGTGTGCTGACGGCGACCCTGCGACCGTGGCGGCACAAGTACCCCAAGACGCCCGTCTCCGAGCACGTGCTGCACGGCGATCCCGTCCCCCACCTCGTGAAGGCCTCCGCACGGGCCGGACTGCTCGTGATCGGCCGCCGCCTCTCCGCCGACCCGGGCCTGGGCCGCGCCGCGCACTTCCTGATCCACCACGCCACCTGCCCCGTGGCGGTCGTTCCGCACGACTGAACCGGCCGTGGGAACCGGCTGGGGGAACCGACCGTGGGAACTGACCGTGCCGACGAGTGCGGCCGTGGGGTGTACTGTGTCCAGGCCAGTCGTGACACCGTCGAGGAGGTGAGACCCATTACCGCTGTATCAGGTCGGGTGCTCTCACCCCGGAACGGCGCGGTGCGCTGACGCTTGGCCACCGCGAGAGCGCCCTTCGGCCCACCGAAAGGCTCTCGCTCTTCATGCTCTTTCTCCCGACTCCCGTGGTCGTTGCCGCACTTCGCTCCGCCGGCTGTGTCTTCGCCGAGGACGAGGCGGAGTTGATCCTCTCCACCGCGTCTACCCCCGCCCAGGCCGTCACCATGCTGGACCGGCGCGTCGCGGGCCAACCTCTCGAACTCGTCCTCGGATGGGCCGAGTTCAGCGGTCTGCGCATCACCGTGGAACCCGGTGTGTTCGTACCCCGCCGCCGCACCGAGTTCCTCGTCGAGCAGGCACTGGCCACGGCCCCCGAGGCGTGTGTCGTCGTGGACCTGTGCTGCGGCTCGGGCGCGGTCGGTGCCGCGCTGGCCGCGTCCCTCGACGGCGCCGAACTGCACGCCGCCGACATCGACCCGGCGGCGGTACGGTGCGCCCGCCGCAACGTGGCGCCCTTCGGTGGTCATGTCCACGAGGGCGACCTGTTCACGGCCCTGCCCGACACTCTCCTCGGCCGCGTCGGTCTCCTCGCGGCGAACGTCCCGTACGTCCCCACCGACGAAGTCCCCCTCCTGCCGGCAGAGGCCCGTGACCACGAACCCCTCATCGCACTCGACGGGGGCGCCGACGGACTCGACGTCCTGCGCAAAGTCGCCGCCGAGGCGCCCCGGTGGCTCGCCCCCGACGGCCACCTGCTGATCGAGACAAGCGAACGGCAGGCGCCGCTCGCTGTGGAGACCTTCACCCGCAGCGGCCTCTCCGCGCGGCTCGCGGTACCGCAGGAGCGGTACGCCCACGTCGTGATCGGCACGAAGCCCGAGGTGCCCCGGTAGCCGTACGCATAGCCGTACGCACACGCGGTCCGCCTCACTCCGGGCGTCCGGCCCGAGGCGTCAGTAGCGGTGCAGCCTGGCACGGCGGCGCAGGTACCAGACCGTGGTGCCCACGCCGGCGGTCACCAGGACGCCGCCGCCCACCATGGCGAGCGTGCCGTAGTCCTTGGAGGACCCGCCGAGGCCGCCCATGACACCGCGGGGAGGAGAGGCGGTCGTGGTGGGCGTCCGGGTCGGGGTGGGAGAAGGGGTCGCGGTGGGTGTCCGGGTCGGGGTGGGAGAGGCGGTCGCGGTGGGTGTCCGGGTGGGGGCGGGAGAGGCGGTGGGGCGGGGTGTCCGGGTCGGGCTGGGTGTCCGGGTCGGGGTGGGAGAGGCGGTCGAGGTGCCGGAGACGATGACGGACTGAGTTCCGGCCGTGCTCCCGTTCTGGCAGTTCACGATGACCGTGTAGGTGCCGGAAGCCACGTTCGCCCAGGCGGCGGACTGGAGGGAGTTCGTCCCGGACAGCAGCGCCTGGCGCCCCTGGGAGAAGCCCGACTGCCCGCTCGCCAGGAGCGATGCCTGGCCGAAGCTACCGCTCGCGTTCATGGTGGCGCACGCACTCGTGGTGACCGTGACGGTGGACCCGCTGGTGCTCACCGACACCCCCGCCTGCGCGTTCGCCGGGGCGGTCAGGGCGAGCGGCAGTGCAGCGGCGGCGGCCACGGTCAGGGCGGAACGGACAAGTGGCTGAGAGGTACGCATAGAACTGCCCTCCCGGCGGCACGGTCAGCGGTACGTTCCTTAGCGCCGCCTGAGGATCGGGGAAACCCCGTGCTGCCTCACGGCGAGCCAACGTGCCCTGGGGACGTCCCGCATCCGGAGCGCACCCATTCGGGTGATGGATTGCTCCCTGCGGGGGTTTTCCTCAGGTTTCTTCAGGTTTTCCTCCGGTGGGGGGGGGTTCTCGTTGAGCCCAGGGTTCTCCCGCATCCTCCGTCGGCAGGGCGTCGGCAGAGTGCGTTCCGCCTCCCGCTCCGTGACCATGCCCTCGGCGCGTGGCGGGATCCAGGCCGGGCCGATGCGGTACGCCCTCTCCGCCCGGCGGGGCGTCGCCTGGAACCGGGTGGGAGCCGTGCCCGGTGCGTCCGTTCGCCGGATCCGTACCCGAATCCGTGTGATCCGCATGCCGGGATTCTGACGTAGCGTCAACTGCTCTTCTTCCAAGGTGAGTTCACAATAAATCCAAGGTAAGTTCGCGCCGTCCGGCGCGGTCGCGGTCGCTGTCGTCGGTCGTCGGTCGTCGCCGGACCCGCGTCGGCGAGGTGGCCGGGCGGCCCGGGCCGGGACGGATCCGGGCCGCCCGGCCACCTCGCCGACGCCGATGTGCCCTGTGCTCCGTCCGGACCTGTCCCGGTGGACGTGTGACGCGGCTTACCACCACGGTGAGTGAGTGCCCGTCAATGTCCGCCGACGAGAGGGTTCCTCCTCGTGCGTGTCCAGTCGTTGATGTCAGCCGTGGCCGGCGCCGCCCTGCTTGCCTCCACGGTCGTGTCCGCCGCGGCGTACCCACAAGAACCCCCCATACGGCTCGAGAGCGGCGTCAGCGCGGGCGACCTGCTGGCCGAATTGGATGACTGTGTGCCCGTCTCGAAGGGGCGCTACCGGCGTGATATCGGCGCTCCCGCCGACATTCCCGTCTGCGGAAGGGCAAACGCGGTGTTCTGGAAGGCCGACATGGACATCGACTGTGACGGCCAGTCGGGTTCCCGCTGCAACCGCACCGCTGACCCCTGGTTCCAGTCCTCCACCGCCTACCAGCAGTCCGACGGCCGTTATCTGAACTCCGAGACCCTTCCCTTCATCGTCGTCCCCGCCCCGAGCGGCATCTGGGACCACCGTGCGCACGGCGTGCGGGGCGGGTCCGTTGCCGCAGTCATCCATGGGGATCGCGTCCAGTACGCGGTCGTCGGCGACATCGGCCCTCCCGAGGTCATCGGCGAGGCCTCGTACGCCACGGCCAGAGGCCTCGGTATCCGCCCCGACCCGGGCACGGGCGGCGCCGCCTTCGGGGTCACCTATGTCGTCTTCAAGAACACCCGCGTGACCCCTATGGAGAACCACCAGCAGGCAAAAGCCCAAGGGGAGGCACTGGCAAGGAAGTTGGTGGGCGAGGAGTGAGGGGCCGGAAGAACTCCTGATGCTCCCTCTCGACCCGGACACCCCCGACCCGGACACCCCCGACCCGGACACCCCCGACCCGGACACCGCCGACCCGGACACCGTCGGCGCCCGATCTGTACCGCTGGATACGGTGGTTGACGTCCCATCAGGAAACGCTCAAGGGAGCGAGGCCCTCGTCGTGACCAGACCGCGGCTGCCGCGTACGGTCACGCACACCACCGTCGGGATCATCGGCGGCGGCCCCTCCGGGCTGCTGCTCGCCCGCCTCCTGCACCACGCCGGGATCGACAGCGTCGTCCTGGAGAGCCGCGAGCGGGCCTACGTCGAGCAGCGGCAGCGGGCCGGGATCCTGGAGCAGGCCACCGTGGACGTCCTCAGGGCGGCGGGCGCGGGGGAGCGGCTGGACCGCGAGGGCCTGCCCCACGACGGCATCGAGCTGCGCTACGGCCGCCGCGCCCACCGGGTCGACTTCCCCGCCCTGACGGGTGGGCGCCGGGTGTGGGCCTACGCGCAGACCGAGGTGGTGAAGGACCTCATCGCCCTCCAGCTCGCCGACGGCGGCCCGCTGCACTTCGAGGCGGAGGTGCACGGGGTGGCCGGGGCCGACACGGACCGCCCAGTGATCCGCTACGCCCATGAGGGCCGCGAGCAGACCCTGACCTGCGACTACGTGGTCGGCTGCGACGGCTTCCACGGCGTGGCCAAAAACGCCGTCCCCGAGAGCGTGCGGACGACGTACGAGCGGACGTACCCGTACTCCTGGCTGGGTATCCTCGCCGATGCCCCGCCCGTCTACGACGAACTGATCTACGCCCACTCCGGGCGCGGCTTCGCCCTGGCGAGCATGCGCTCACAGTCCGTCAGCCGGCTCTACCTCCAGGTCCCCAACGGCACGGACCCCGCCGACTGGCCCGAGGCGCGGATCTGGGACGAGCTGGACGCCCGCTTCGCCCTTGACACGCACCCCGGCTGGCGGCTCACCCGCGGCCCCGTCACCGCCAGGTCGGTGCTGCCGATGCGTGCTCACGTCACCGAGCCGATGCGGTACGGCCGGCTCTTCCTGGCCGGGGACGCCGCGCACATCGTGCCGCCCACCGGCGCCAAGGGCCTCAACCTGGCCGTCGCCGACGTCACCGTCCTGGCCCGCGCCTTCACCCACCTGAAGGACACCGGCTCCGCCTCTGGGCTGGACGCCTACTCCGACACGTGCCTGCGCCGGGTGTGGCGAGCCGAGCACTTCTCGTCCTTCCTGACCACGACCCTCCACACCGACCCCGGCCACTGCCCGTTCGACACCAAGCTCCAGCTCTCGCAGCTGGACCGCTTCGCGACCTCGGAGCACGCGGCCGCCGAACTCGCCGAGAACTACACGGGGTTGCCGCTCGGACCGGCCCCCTGAGCCCCCGCTCCGCCGCCCCCTCGACCGCCCCCTCAGTGGGCGCCCAGGCCGCCGCCACCGAAGGAACCGGTGGTGCCCCTGCTCCAGCGCCGCCGTCGCTTGGACGGGTTCGGCCGGGAGCCGAGGTTGCCGTGCACCTGGTACGGGGTGAGCCGCAGCTCGCTCTTGGGGATCTCGTCGGGCTCACGGTTCTCCCGTTCCTCAAGGACCGGGCCGCCGTCCGGCAGGTGGGGCTGCTCTTCCGGGAGCGGCCGGCGCGGCTCGCGGACCCGGACCCGGTTGCCCAGCCAGAAGGCGCCGCCCAGCATCCCCACCACGAGCACCCCCAAGAGGGCCGTCCAGAGGCCGACCAATGCACTGCGCTCTGCCGCAAAAACCACCCATTCTGTACCCATATGTCTCACTTACCCCTTGTGGTGGCGGTGAACCGGTTCTTTCGGCGTGAGCAGCCCGGCGCGGGAGAGCGCGCGGAGCTGCCGCGACTGCGTCCACGCCTGCACGGCCTTCCTCACGACACTCGACGCGGGGCGCGGGACGCGGGACGCGGAGAGTGAGGAGCGGGGGGTGAGGCGTGAGGCGTGATCGGTCCGGCTTCCCGTCAGGCCCCGTACACACTCGGGCGAGAGCTCGCCATACTGGACGAGCCAGGGGAGAGCGGGGCCGGACACACGGGGGCGATCGCAGGCGATGGGGGACACCAGGCTGATCCAGGGCCGGTACCGGCTGCTCGATCTGATCGGGCGCGGAGGGATGGGCGAGGTCTGGCGCGCCAGGGACGAGTCACTGGGCCGGCACGTCGCTGTGAAGTGCCTGAAGCCCCTCAACACGCAGGCCGACCCGGCCTTCACGCGTGTGCTGCGGGAGCGGTTCCGCCGCGAGGCCCGCATGGCCGCCGCCCTGCAGCACCGCGGAGTGACCGTCGTCCACGACTTCGGCGAGACCGACGGCGTGCTGTACCTCGTCATGGAGCTGCTGGAGGGCCGCAACCTCAGCCAGCTCCTGGAGGACAACAAGCACCACCCGCTGCCCCTCGACGACATCGTCGAGATCGCCGACCAGACCGCCGCCGCCCTCGCCTACACCCACCAGCAGAGCATCGTGCACCGCGACCTGAAACCCGCGAACATCATGCGGCTCACCGACGGCACGGTGAAGATCTGCGACTTCGGCATAGCGCGCCTCGGCCACGACATCGGCTTCACCTCCCGGCTCACCGGCACCGGCATCGCGATGGGCACCCCGCACTACATGTCGCCGGAGCAGATCGGCGGCGACCAGGTCGACCACCGCAGCGACCTGTACTCCTTCGGGTGCGTGCTGTACGAGATCGCCACCGGGGTGCCGCCGTTCGACCTCGACGACGCGTGGGCGGTCCTCATCGGCCACCGCGACACCCCGCCGGAGCCGCCCCGCAGCCACCGGGCCGAACTGCCCGAGTATGTCGAGCGGATCATCCTGGACCTGCTCGCCAAGCAGCCCGGTGAACGGCCGCGGGACGCCCGGGAGCTGGAGCACCGCCTCCACGAGGGGCGGACGGCGTCCGGGTACGTCCCGATGGCCGTGTCGCGCCCCGCCGCGCCCTCGGCGCACCTGGCCGCACCGCTGATCCCGTCCCGCGAGCCCCGCCTGCCGTCCTGGACCCGCGGTATGACCACCGGCCACAAGGCGGCAGGCAGAGGACCGCGCACCACCCCGCCGGACGCCTCGGCGGGCCTCGCCGGCGACTGGACCGCCCGCCCCGCCCCCGACCACCCCGACACCCTCACCGGCCGCTACGAGAGAGGCCTGCTACTCAGCCGCACCGGCCGCCCCGCCGACGCCCTGCGCGAGTACACCCATGTCGCCCGGGTCAGGGAGCGGACGCTCGGCCCCGACCACCCGGACACCCTCGCGGCCCGGCACGAAATGGCTTATGTCCTGGGCAAGTTGGGCCGCCACTTCGACGCCCACCAGGCGTACGCCGCGGTCCTCGCCGCCCGTGAGCGCGTCCTGGGCCCGGACCACCCCGACACCCTGCGCTGCCGCCACAACCTCGCCTTCAACCTGAGCCGGCTCGGGCGCCTGGAGGACTCGTACGAGATGGCCTCCGACGTGGCCGCCGCCCGCACCCGGGTACTCGGCCCGAACCACCCCGACACCCTGGTCACCGGGTACGAAGTCGCTTATCTTCTCGGCCAGTTGGGCCGCTGGCCGGAGGCCCTGCGGAGGTACCGGGAAGTCGCCGAGGCCCGCGCCCAGGCCCTCGGGCCCGACCACCCGGACACCCTCGCCGCCCGCTACGAGGCCGGCATCAGCCTCGGCCGGCTCGGCCGCCCCGCCGACGCGCTCACGCTCTACCGCACCCTGGTCGAGGACCGCACCCGCGTCCTGGGCCCCGCCCACCCCGAAACCCTGCGCGCCCGCCACGGCCTGGGGGTCAACCTCGGCCGGCTCGGCCGCTGGGAGGAGGCTCTCGCCGAGTCCCGCGAGGTGTGCGCCCTGCGCGAGCGCGTCCTTGGCCCCGACCACCCGGACACCCTGGTCAGCCGCCGCGAGGTCGCTGTCGGCCTCGGCTGGCTCGGCCGCTGGGCCGATGCCCTCACCGAGTACCGGCGCGTGGCCGAGGCCCGTGAACGCGTCCTCGGCGCCGGCCATGCCGACGCCCTCGCCAGCCGCAACGACGAGGCCCACTGCCTGGAGCAGCTCGGACGCGGCGCGGAGGCGGTGGAGCTGTACCGAAGAGTGGCGGTCCTGCGGCAGCAGCGGGCGGCAAGCGGGCACTGATCCACCCGGCATGCGCCTGTGGCCGCTGCGGATCCCCGCGTGCTACCATCGCCCAGGCCGCCGGACTGGCGGTGTCAGCCTGTGGAGCGCGGGTAAGACCGGTACTCGTACCGGCCCAGCGCGGTGAAGCAGGAACCCACCGAGACGGTCAGCCGACCGTGGTAGGAATCTCCGGGCTTTTAGCCCGGGAGCGGAAGTCAAGAAGAACCATGCCCGCACACGAAGGACACCGGTCCTACGACGCCGTGATCGTCGGCGGCGGCCACAACGGACTGGTCGCCGCCGCCTACCTCGCCCGCGCCGGCCGGTCCGTGCTCGTGCTGGAACGGCTGGAGAACACCGGGGGCGCCGCCGTGTCCACGCGGCCGTTCGCCGGGATCGACGCACGGCTGTCGCGCTACTCGTACCTGGTCAGCCTGGTGCCCCGGAAGATCGTCCGCGACCTGGACCTGGACTTCCGGGTACGCGGGCGTGCGATCTCCTCGTACACGCCCGTGGAGCGCGACGGGCGCCCCACCGGGCTCCTCGTCGGCGGGGGTGAGCGGCGCACGCGGGAGGCGTTCGCGCGGCTGACCGGCTCGGACCGGGAGTACGCGGCATGGCAGCGTTTCTACGGGATGACGGGACACCTCGCCCGGCGGGTGTTCCCCACCCTCACCGAGCCGCTGCCCACCCGCGAGGAGCTGCGGGCCCGCGTCGGCGACGAGGATGCCTGGCGGACGCTCTTCGAGGAACCGATCGGCACGGCGATCGAGGAGCACTTCTTTGACGACCTGGTCCGCGGTGCCGTCCTCACCGACGCCCTGATCGGCACCTTCGCCGACGCCCACGACCCCGCCCTGCCGCAGAACCGCTGCTTCCTCTACCACGTCATCGGCGGCGGCACCGGAGCCTGGGACGTACCGGCCGGCGGCATGGGCGCCCTCACGGACGCGCTGGCCGCGGCCGCGAGGAACGCGGGCGCCGTGCTCGCCACCGGGCACGAGGCGGTGCGGATCGACACCGACGGGCAGGCCGCCGAGGTCACGTACCGCACGGCGGACGGCGAGGCCGTGGCCGCCGCCCGCCATGTGCTGGTGAACGCCTCCCCCCACGAACTCGCCGTCCTCACCGGGGACGAACCGCCCACCCCCGCCGAGGGCGCCCAGCTCAAGGTGAACATGCTGCTCACACGGCTGCCGAAGCTGCGCGACAACGCGGTCGACCCGCGCGAGGCGTTCACCGGCACCTTCCACATCGCCGAGGGCTACGAGCAACTGGCGACCGCGCACGCCCAGGCGGCGGCCGGTGCGCTGCCCGAAGAGCCGCCCTGCGAGATCTACTGCCACTCGCTCACCGACCCGACCATCCTCGGCCCCGGCCTGGTCGACCAGGGCTACCAGACGCTCACCCTCTTCGGCCTGCACACACCCGCCCGGCTCTTCACCCACGACAACGACGCCGTCCGCGAGGAACTGCTGAAGTCGACCCTCGCGCAACTGGACGCGCACCTCGCCGAACCGATCGCCGACTGCCTGGCCACCGACGCCGACGGCCGCCCGTGCATCGAGGCGAAGACCCCGCTCGACCTGGAGCGCGACCTGCGGATGCCGGGCGGCAACATCTTCCACCGCGAGCTCGCCTGGCCGTACGCCCAGGACGGTACCGGCCGCTGGGGCGTGGAGACCCGGCACGCGAACGTCCTGCTGTGCGGGGCGGGCGCGGTGCGCGGCGGCGGGGTCAGCGGGGTGCCCGGGCACAACGCGGCGATGGCGGTGCTCGAAGCCCTGACGCACTCGCCCTGACCCGGCCGTCGAGCCGCAGGTGCCGAACCCCTCGTGGGTGCCCGACCGGTGACCGGGCAGAGCCCCCGCCCCGTTCCGCCGCCGACACGTACCATGGCCGCATGTCCTTCCTCCGCCGCCGCAGCGCCACTCCCGCCGGACCCGACTTCGACGTCCTGGCCATGGACCCGGGCGACTGGCCGGGCAATCTCGGCGCCGGCCTGCTGCCCGCTCCTGACGGCAGCTGCCAGGGTGTTTTCCTGCGCTACGACCTGTTCGGCGGCAGCGGCCCCGCGATGATCATCGGCAACCTCCCGGAGGGCTCCCCGGCGCGCGACCTCCCCGAGGGCGAGATCCCCTTCGAGGTGGCCCAGCTGCTGCTGGCGCTGGAGAACGACGAGGAGGTCACCGTCGTCGGGTCCGAGGACATGCCCGTGATGCAGGGCGACAACCTCCTGATCGTGCGCCGCCTCAAGCTCTCCGAGAGCCGCATCTCCTGCGTCCAGTTCGACCGCAACGACAAGGTCCTGGTGACCATCGCCACCTGGGACCGGCCCATCACGGACGACCTGTACGCGCTCCTGAAGCCGCTGCCGGCGGAGCTGTTCCAGCGGGGCTGATCCCCGCGGTGCGGAGAGCGAACGTGCAAGGCGGTCGCCGGACGGCGGTACCTCCGGGGTTCGTCACCGTACGAAGGGCTGGGAGCGAAGGGCCGGGGATTGTTCCCCGGCCCTTCAACTCGCCTGCGTGCGGCGGCCCTTCCACTCGCCTGCGTGCGGCGGCCCTTCCACTCGCCTGCGTGCGGCCGACGGCAGCGCCCGCCCGCAGGCGGGCGGGTGCACCGCGGGCCAGGTACCCCACGTCAGCGGGTGCCGACCGCCGCGCGAACGGCCCTGCGGGCCAGCTGGCAGTCGTCGTGCAGCCGCCGCAGCAGCAGCCGCTGTTCCTCGCCGGACGGCAGCGGCAGCCGGGTGGGCCGGCCCCGGCGCCGCCGGGGCCGGGCTCGTGCATCGAACGCTGCACGGCCGTCTCGTACGTACGGATCTCACGGGTCAGCACCAGCATCAGGTTCACCAGGAACGCGTCCCGCGCCGCCGGGCCCGCCGGACTGCGCGAGCTGACTGATCTGACGGCGCGCCAGCCGGTGCGTCCCCGAGCACCGCCCACAGCGTCGCCAGGTCGTAGCCCGGCAGATACCAGCCCGCGTGCTCCCAGTCCACCAGCACTGGACCGGCCGGTGAGAGCAGGATGTTCGACAGCAGGGCGTCGCCGTGGCAGAACTGGCCCATGCCCTGGCGGCCCGCCGCGGTGCGCGATGCCGTGCAGCAGCTTCTGCAGATCGCCCATGTCCCGGTCGGTGAGCAGCCCCAGCTCGTGGATAGCGGGAGATCCGCGCCGGCGTAGTCCAGCGGGGCGCTCGAACATCCCCGCCGGCGGCCGCCACGCGTTGAGCCGGCAGATCGCGCCCAGCGCCGCCCTGATGTCCGCGCGCGGCGGGGCCTCCGCCGGATGCCGCTGCAGCGCCGCCACCCGGCCCGGCATCCGCTCGATCACCAGCGTGCAGTTGTCCGGGTCCGCCGCGATCAGCCGCGGCACCCGCACCGGCGGGCGGTGCCGCACGAACGAGCGGTATGCCGCTATTTCGTGCCGGAACCGCTCGGCCCACGACGGGGGAGTGGTCCAGTAAACACTTGGCGACGGCGGTGCTGCGCCCTGTCGTGCCGACGAGGAGTACGGAGCGGCCGCTGCGGCGCAGCACCTGCACCGGAGCGAACTCCGGGCAGATCCGGTGCACCGAGGCGATCGCCGTGCGCAGCTGCGCGCCCTGAGGGCCGGACAAGTCGAGTCTCCCGCTGAGCGGTTGGGTGCCGGGCCCCGGCACGCGCCGCGTCCGGCCGGCACCGAGCCCGGGGGCCGCCGGGCGGCGCGGGGTCGAGATAGGGGCCGCTGCCGCCCAGGAGCGGGGGCGCAGCGACCGGGGCGGGGCGGACACGGAGGACGATGCTGCGTACATGGGCGAGACAGATCCCTTCGTGTGCCGACGAGTTGCCGCGCTACCCGGCCCGGCCGCCTCGGTCGCACCCTGGGGAATGTCCTTGCGGCGACCGGGTCGGGGTGGCGCGTTCCTACCTGACACCCGTGCGCCGGTGGCACACCATCTGGCGGACCCTGGCGAACCCTGGCGAATAGTCGCGCGGCATCTGACAGCGGGTTACTGTCAACTCAGCCGAGAACCTGGGGGCTTGACGTGAGCGGACGAACCCAACACCCGTCTCGCGGACCTGTTCGGCCTGGCCGGCTGGTCCAAGGGCGAACTCGCGAGGCTGGTCAACCGGCAGGCGGCGGCCATGGGCCACCCGCAGCTGGCGACCGACACCTCGCGGGTGCGGCGCTGGATCGACATGGGAGAGACCCCGCGCGATCCGGTGCCGCAGGGTGCTGGCGGCTCTGTTCACCGAGCGACTCGGCCGTGTCGTGACCATCGAGGACCTCGGTCTGGTCCGGCACGGGCGTGCGGGGAAACGGCAGGGCGGCGGGAGTGCGGAACATCCCGACGGACTGCCGTGGGCGCCCGAGCGGACTGCCGCGGTCCTCACCGAATTCACGGGAATGGACCTCATGCTCAACCGACGCGGCTTGGTGGGCGCGGGCGCCGCGCTCGCCGCAGGATCCGCACTCAGCAGCGCCATGCACGACTGGCTGCACACCGACCCGGCCCTCGCGGCCGACGCTCCCCGAACTCGACGACCCCCTGCACGCCGACCCCGCCGGGTTCGACCGCTACGAGGCCGCCCCCATCGGGTCGCAGGAGATCGAGGAACTGGAGCGCTCGGTCGAGGTGTTCCGCGCCTGGGACGCGGCCCGCGGCGGCGGGCTGCAGCGCAAGGCTGTCGTGGGCCAGCTCAACGAGGTGGGCGGCATGCTCGCCTACCGCCACCCCGACCATCTCCAGCGGCGCCTGTGGGGCGTCGCCGCCAACCTCGCCGTCCTCGCGGGCTGGATGTCGCACGACGTCGGCCTGGAGCCCACGGCCCAGAAGTACTTCGTCATCGCCGCCCACGCGGCCCGCGAGGGCGGCGACCGGCCCCGCGCCGGCGAGGCGCTCTCCCGGGCGGCCCGCCAGATGGTGCACCTGGGCCGGCCCGACGACGCACTCGACCTGATGAAGCTCGCCAAGTCCGGCTCCGGCGACGAGGTGCTGCCGCGCACCCGGGCCATGCTCCACACCATCGAGGCCTGGGCGCAGGCGTCGCATGGGCAGGGGCCAGGCCATGCGCCGCACCCTCGGCGAGGCGGAGGAGCTGTTCGTCTCCGACAAGGGCGATGTGCCGCCGCCCAGCTGGATGCAGATGTTCGACGAGGCGGACCTGCACGGCATGCAGGCCCTGGCCTACCGCACCCTCGCCGAGCACGAGCCGGCGGCGGCCGCGCATCGCGCAGCGCCACGCCAAGCAGGCGCTGCAAGCTGCGCGACGAAGGGCCGGCAGCGGTCGAAGATCTTCGACTACATCTCGCTGGCCTCGGCCTGCTTCATCGCCGACGACCCCGAACAGGCCGACCGCTACGCCCGGCTGGCCCTGGTGTCGATGGGCGAGAACTCCTCCCACCGCACCTGGGACCGGCTGCGCGAGATGTACCGGCTCACCGGGCAGTACTCCAGCTACCCGAAGATCCAGGACCTGCGTGAGGAGATCCAGCTGGCGCTGCCCAAGGGCCGCGAAGGCCCGGGGCGGCACCAGCGCACGGGCATAGGGAGCCGTGCGCGGTGAGCTGACGCACGGGTACGCGTGCTCAGTTGAGCCGACTCTGGCGACGAGCACGCAGGCGTCGTCCTCGCGCTCGGTCTCGCCGAACTCCTCCACGACCGTCCGTACACAGTCCTGTGCCGTGCGGGCTCCCTCGAAGCGCGGAGCCAGGCCCAGCGCTCTGAGCGCAGGCGTCGCCTCGCGCTCGTTCTCACCGAGCTCCTCGATGCTCGCCCAGCTCACGGCTCCTCCGCCCGCTCTCGGCTCCTCGCGACCGGGAGGCCGCCATGACCGAGGAGACCGCTCTGCGCAGGCGGATCCCCCGAGCGGGAGCTCCCCTGCCGGGACCAGTCCGTCGGTGTGCAGGAGCAGCAGGTCGCCGGGTTCGAGCGGTCTCTTCGGCCTGCCCGTAGGCGGCGCCCGAGGTCGCGCCGAGCAGCACGCCGTCCGGCGGCGTCAGCGCGCGCCCCGTCCCGTCGCGGAACAGCAGCGGGGCGGGGTGTCCTGCCTGCGCCCAGGTGAGGGTGCGGGTCGTCGGGCCGGTAGCGGCAGCACACGGCGCTGCCGAGGGCCGGCTGGACGGAGGCGTCCAGTAGCTGGTTGAGCCAGGCCATCAGTCGGCCCGGGCTCGGTGCCCGCCATGGCCATGCCGCGCAGCGCGCCGAGCAGCATCGCCATGCCCGAGGTCGCGGTGACGCCGTGCCCGGTGAGGTCGCCGACGCTCAACAGCGTGTCGCCGTCGGGCAGTTCGAGGGCGTCGTACCAGTCGCCGCCGATCAGCGCGCTGGTCGAGGACGGGCAGGTAGTGGGCGGCCAGATCCAGCGGCCGCGCGGCCCTCGGTGCGGGAGCCGCAGGGAGCCGCGCCACGGCGGCAGCACGGCCTCCTGCAGCTCGACCGCGAGCCGGTGCTCGGTCTGCGCGATGTGCCGCTGGCGCTGCAGCGAGTCACGGGTCTCGCGCACCGCCCGCTGGCTGCGGCGCAGTTCGCTGACGTCCCGCAGCACGGCCCACATCGAGGCGGTGCTGCCGTCGGCGTCGAGCACGGGCTCGCCCATCATGTGCACGGTCCGCACGCCGCCGTCCGGGCGCACGATGCGGAACTCGCCGTCGATGCGGCTTGGCGTCGACCAGACAGTCCGTGACCATCGCGGTCAGCCTCGGGCCGGTCCTCGTCGAGCACCAGGGACGGCAGTTCGTCGAGGGTGAGCGGCGGGCGCGGCGGGGTCGCGGCCGAGGATCTGGTACAGCTCGCCGGACCAGCTCGACCTCGTCGGTCAGCAGGTTCCACTCGGCGCTGCCGACCCGGCTGAGCAGCGAGCCGCGCCGGGGCGCGGGCGGCACGGTCCGTACGGCGGGAGCCGCCGCGCCGGTGTCGACGGGCACCGGCGGCGGGCCGTCCCGCAGCTGCGCCAAGTGCTCGTCGAGGTCGTTGAGTTGATGCAGCGGCGAGGTCGCACAGCGCGCGCTGCCAGCGCCCTTCGGGGTCCGTCCGTCGTCGTTGCGTGCGTCCCGCCGTACGGCGTCCACGTCGCCGCGCAGCCGACGCGTCTGCGAGATCAGCGCGTCGACCGAGCCGCGTCGGGGCGGCTGGGCGGCTGGGCGGTCCGCGGAGAGATGGGACGGCATGACGTACTCCGATACAGGCACGGTACGACCAAGGCTGACGGAAGGACCGTTACGACTGTTGCACAGCCCGCGACGCGCTGTAAGGGATTTGGCAACACACGATACGGTGGTGCCTCTGGCATATGCCATTGTCCTCATGGAACGGGTGCCGAGAGGGTGTACGGCATCGCTGTAGTGCGCGTTCCCTGGGGTCAAGCCGTAGACAGAATACGTGACTTGACGGGCTGTTGGATGCGAGGGCCGTGGGATGCGCGGGCGGTCTTCCCGGGTCCCTGTCAGTAGCGCAGTACCCCTGCGATCCCTTGCGCGTCACCGAGCGTGCCGTCCGGTACGAAGCGGACCTCCGCCCCGGTCTCCAGGCACTGTTCGACGATCTCGTCCACGATGTCCTCACGGGCTTCCAGGTCGCCGCTCTCGGCCGGGACGAGGTGGTCGCCCTCGTCGTCGCGGACCGTCACGCGGTAGTTCTCCTCGACGGCGAGGAGGCGGACCCGGCCCTCCCTGGCGTTCTGCCAGATCTCGTCGACCCCGGCGGCGAACTCCTTGCGGCCCCGGGCCAGTTCGAGCTCCTGGGCGACGGAGTCGACGTTCTTGCGGTCCTCGTGGGCGATCACCGGCCGCACCGCCTGCCACACGGCCTCCGGCGAACCGTGCGCGAGGCCGCCGTGCGGGATGTGCGTGGCGCCCTTGGCGGCCGTGCCGACCTCGTCCAGGGCGGACAGCGCGGCCTGGTCACCCGTGACGTACAGCGGCCGAGGGTTCTCGCGGAGCACGGCGCCCATGGCGGTGTCGGCGTCGCGCAGGAAGTGGCGGGTGCCCTCGTCACGGAATGTGCTGGGTACGTCGCCGATGCGCTCCTGGCGTTCGGTGTCCGGGTTCTCCACCAGTTCGCGGGTCAGCGGGAAGCCTCCGGTGCGCTCCGCGACGACATGGTCACCCTCGCCGTTCCACAGCGTCACCTGGTCGGCGGAGACCGACAGTACCCAGAACGGCCGCTCGGCCGCCTGCGCGGCCACCAGATTGCGGGTCAGGAACGTGTCCGAGAGCACCACGCGCTCGGGCACCGTGCGGGCCAGTGACCACACCTGGTGCTCACCGGGCGCCGCGAAGATCACCAGACCTTCCTCGGTGTGGGTCAGATCGACCTCCGTCAGGGCCTGGTCGAGCTGCCCGGCGACGTCGTTGCGCCGCTCCCGGGTGACCGCCGGATCGCTCTCCAGCTGCTTCTTCGCCTCGGCCAGCGCATTGCGCAGCCGGACCGGATCCTGCGCGTTGCCGGGCTCGCGGCGGTGCGTCGGCGTCAGCACGGACACGGCCGGGTACGGGCGCGGGCGGCGCAGTTCGGTGAGGGTCGCGGGAGTGAGGGTGTGCTCCATAGCAGAACCATAGGACTGATTCACCGGTCGGGCATTTGGGGTAATCGGCGATCAAGCGGAATCTGTGTGCCCCGGGGCGACAGGCCGGCCGACGGGCGGCCGACCTGCCTGGGGTGGCGGCCCTCTGGCGGGGGTGGCGGCCCTCTGCCTCAGTCGTCCGGCCCGCACGAACTCCCGTCGGCCGGCAGCGTCCCGTACAGCAGGAAGTCGTCGACCTTCTGGTGCACGCACTTCGACGACCCGTACCCGGTGTGTCCCTCGCCCCTGTTGTCGAGGACCACGGCCGAGTCGCCGAGCCGCTTCGCGGTCTCCACGGTCCAGCGGTACGGCGTCGCGGGGTCCCCGCGGGTGCCGACGAGGAGCATCTTCGGGGTGTCGAGGTCCCGCACCTCCTCGCGGATGAAGTCGGTTCCCCTGGGGCGGCCGTAGCACGTCAGCACCTGGGTGAGCCGGTACCGTCCGAAGACCGGCGAGGCTTCCTCGTAGCGGGCGCGCAGCCGGTCGATGTTCTTGGTGATCTGCGCGGCGGAGGGGCGGTCGGGGTCGTCCGCGCAGTTGATCGCCATCAGCGCGGCGGGGAGGTTGTCCAGCGGGATGTCCTCCTCGTCCACGAGTCCCGCCGTTGCCGGTGGCGTCCGGGCGGGGCGCGTCCGTTGCCGCGATGCCGCCGCCCGCGAGCTCGATCAGGGCCCGTGGGTCGCCGTGGTGGACGAGGGAGGTGAGCGCCGCGGTGAGGGCGGGCCATATCTGCTCGCTGTAGAGCGCCTGGCTGATGGCGCTCACGAGGTCCTGGCCGGTGAACTTCCCCCCGAGGTCCGTCGGTACGGGGCGCTCGTCCAGGGAGTCGACCAGGCCGACGACCTGCTCCCTGGCCGAGCGCGGGTCCTGGCCGAACGGGCATGTCAACTGCTCGTGCACAGGAGTCGAGATAGCTCCTCCAGCGCGGTCTGCTGGCCCTTGGCGCCCACCAGCCCCTGCTCGGAGAGGGGTTCGGTGAGCGTGTCCACGCCGTCGAGGACCATCCGCCCGACCTTGTCGGGGAACTGGGCCGCGTAGACCGCGCCCAGCCGTGTTCCGTACGAGAAGCCGAGGTAGTTGAGCTTCTTGTCGCCGAGCGCCGCGCGCATCACGTCCAGGTCCCGGGACGCGCTGACCGTGCCGATGTGCGGCAGCACGGGGCCCGGAGTGCTTGACGCACGCGTCGGCGGCCCTCTTCAGCTGCTTGAGCGTGGCCTGCGGATCGTCTCCGTCGTCCCCGTCGTCCGTGGCCTCCCAGGCCTCGCCGTTGCCCTCGCCGCAGCTGACGGGAGAGGAGCGGCCGACGCCGCGGGGGTCGAAGGTCACCACGTCGTAGCCGTCCGTGAGTCCCATGAAGTCCTTGCCGCCATAGGCGAGTTCGGGGACTCCCGGGACGCCGGGACCACCGAAGTTCAGCAGGACCGACCCCCGCTTGTTCTTGCCGGTGGCCCCGTAGCGGGCCATCGCCACCTCGAGCGTCCCCTCGCCCGGCCGGGCGTAGTCGAGCGGCACAGTCACCTTGCCGCACCGCAGATCCTTCTGCGTGCCCATGCCTATGCCGTCACACGCGGACCACTTGATCCGCTGCTTGTAGAAGCGGGAAAGACCGGGCTCTTCGGCAGTGACGGCCCTCGCTGACGCCAGCGACCGGCAGACAGGCTCCCAGCAGGGCCAGTGCCGTGACCGCGGCTCCGGCAGCGCAGCGTCTGTGCGGGAAACGCATGCATGCCTCCAGGGACGCCCGGCCGGGGCCGGGGATACCCCCTGGATCACGATAGACGGCCACTCCTGGCTGCGCCTCTGGACGAGCGGGACGGCCAAAGGCGCCGTATCGTGCGCGTCCGGCCGTCCCGCCGTCCGTCCCCGCCGTCCCCCCGTCCCCCCCGTCCCCGCCGTCCCGCCGTCCCGCCGCATGCGACACCGGTGGGCGCGGGCTCCCCTCGGGGAGCCGTTGGCTGTCCTTCCTCCAGGTACCGGCCGCGGCCGGTGCTTCAGGAGTTGCGGCGGGAAGCCCAGGTTGATGCCACCGCTGTCGGCCGGGTCGGGCCAGCGGGTGGTGATCGACCTTGCCGCGGGTGTAGAAGGCGATGCCGTCGTTGCCGTAGATGTGCTGGTCGCCGAAGAGCGAGTCCTTCCAGCCACCGAAGGAGTGGTAGCCGACCGGCACCGGGATCGGCACGTTGACGCCGACCATGCCCGCCTCGACCTCCAGCTGGAAGCGGCGGGCGGCGCCGCCGTCGCGGGTGAAGATCGCGGTGCCGTTGCCCCAACGGGAGCCGTTGATCAGCGTCGATGGCCTCCTCGTAGGTGTCGGCGCGCACCACGCACAGCACCGGGCCGAAGATCTCGTCCTGGTACGCGTCCGCCGTCGGCCGGCACCTTGTCCAGCAGCGAGACGCCGAGGAAGAAGCCGTCCTCGTGGCCCTCGACGGTGTAGCCGGTGCCGTCGACGACGACCTCGGCGCCCTGCGCGCGCCGCGCCGCCGACGTACGACGCGACCTTGTCGCGGTGCTCGCGCGGTGATCAGCGGGCCCATCTCGGAGGCCGGGTCGTTGCCGGGGCCGATCTTGCAGCTTCTCGGCGCGCTCGGCGATCTTGCCGACCAGCTCGTCGCCGGTGTCGCCGACCGCGACGACGACGGAGACCGCCATGCAGCGCTCGCCCGCCGAGCCGTACGCGGCGTTGATGGCCTGGTCGGCGGCGAAGTCCAGGTCGGCGTCCGGCAGGACCAGCATGTGGTTCTTGGCGCCGCCGAGCGCCTGGACGCGCTTGCCGTGCGCGATGGCCTTGGTGCTGGATGTACTTGGCGATCGGCGTGGAGCCGACGAAGGAGACCGCCGCGACGTCCGGGTGCTCCAGCAGCCGGTCCACGGCCACCTTGTCGCCGCTGCACGACGTTGAGCACGCCGTCCGGGCAGGCCCGCCTCGGCGGCCAGCTCGGCGAGCCGGTACGAGGCCGACGGGTCCTTCTCGCTCGGCTTGAGCACGAAGGTGTTGCCGCAGGCGATGGCCAGCGGGAACATCCACATCGGCACCATCGCCGGGAAGTTGAACGGCGTGATGCCCGCGACGACGCCGAGCGGCTGGCGGATCGAGGCGACGTCGACGCGGGTGGAGACCTGCGTGGACAGCTCGCCCTTGAGCTGCGCGGTGATGCCGCAGGCCAGCTCGACGATCTCCAGGCCGCGGGCGACCTCGCCGAGCGCGTCGGAGTGGACCTTGCCGTGCTCGGCGGTGATCAGCTCGGCGATCTCGTCGCGGTGCGCGTCGAGCAGCTCGCGGAACTTGAAGAGGACCGCGGTGCGCTTGGCGAGCGAGGACTGTGCCCCAGCTCGCGAAGGCGGCCTTCGCGGCGGCGACGGCGGCGTCGACCTCGTCGACGGAGGCGAAGCGCGACCTGCGTGGTCCTGGGCGCCGGTGGCCGGGTCGTAGACGGGGCCGAAGCTGCCGGAGGCGCCCTCGACGGGCTTGCCGCCGATCCAGTGGTTGAGGGTCTTCATGCGTGCGGGCTCCTTTCATGAGCAGGTGGGTCGGCGGTCAGAGGTGGCGGCGGCGTCTGCGCGGCTGGTCGTACTCCTCGCGGGCCTCGACCGCGGCCGGCGCGGGTGGCGGTCTCGGCGACCGGCACGTCCCACCAGGCCTGCGCCGGGGGCGCGGCCCGACACTGTGTCGGCCGTTCGGTCTCGACGTAGACACAGGTGGGCCGGTCCGAGGCGCGGGCCGTCGGCGAGCGCGTCGCGCAGTTCGCGCACGGTCTTGGCGCGCAGGACGTCCATGCCGAGGCTGGCGGCGTTGGCGGCGAGGTCCACGGGCAGCGGGGCGCCGGTGTAGGTGCCGTCGGCGGCGCGGTAGCGGTAGGCGGTGCCGAAGCGCTCGCCGCCGGTCGCCTCGGAGAGGCCGCCGATGGAGGCGTACCCGTGGTTCTGGATCAGGACCACGTTGACGGGCAGGCCCTCCTGGACGGCGGTGACGATCTCGGTCGGCATCATCAGGTACGTGCCGTCGCCGACCAGCGCCCACACGGGCGTGTCCGGGGCGGCCAGCTGGACGCCGATGCGCGGCCGGGATCTCGTAGCCCATGCAGGAGTAGCCGTACTCCAGGTGGTACTGGCGCGGGCAGCGGGCCCGCCACAGCTTGTGCAGGTCGCCGGGGAGCGAGCCGGCCGCGTTGATGACCACGTCCGTCGTCGCCGACGACCGCGTCCAGGGCGCCGAGCACCTGCGTCTGGGTGGGCGCGGCGTGCTCGTCGTCCGCGCGCGTAGGCGGCGTCGACGACCTGCTCCCAGCGCTCCTTGCCGTCGCGGTACTCCGCCTCGTACGCCGCGCTCGACGCGGTGCCCGGCACAGCGCCTCGGTGAGCGCCTCCAGGCCCGCGCGGGCGTCGGCGACCAGGGTGCGGGCGGCCAGCTTGTGGGCGTCGAAGGCGGTGATGTTGAGGTTGAGGAAGCGGACGTCCGGGTTCTGGAAGAGGGTGCCGGAGGCGGTGGTGAAGTCGGTGTAGCGGGTGCCGACGCCGATCACCAGGTCGGCGGTGCGGGCGAGGTCGTCGGCAGACCGCGGTGCCGGTGTGGCCGATGCCGCCGAGGTCGGCCGGGGTGGTCGTAGCGCAGCGAGCCCTTGCCGGCCTGGGTGGAGGCGACCGGGATGCCGGTGGCGTCGGCGAGCGCCTTCAGCGCCTCCTCGGCCTCGCTGTGGTGGACGCCGCCGCCCGCGACGATCAGCGGGCGCGCGGGCGGCCCGGACGGCCGCGTACGGCCTCGGCGAGCTCCGCCGGGTCGGGCGCGGGACGGCGTACGTGCCAGACGCGCTCGGCGAAGAACTCCTCCGGCCAGTCGTACGCCTCGGCCTGCACGTCCTGCGGCAGGGCGAGGGTGACGGCGCCGGTCTCGGCCGGGTCGGTGAGGACCCGCATGGCCTGCAGGGCGGCCGGGATCAGCGCCTCGGGGCGGGTGATCCGGTCGAAGTAGCGGGAGACCGGGCGCAGGGTGTCGTTGACCGACACGTCGCCCGCGTACGGGACTTCGAGCTGCTGGAGCACCGGGTCGGCGGGGCGGGTGGCGAAGTAGTCGCCGGGCAGCAGCAGGACCGGCAGGCGGTTGATGGTGGCGAGGGCGGCGCCGGTGACCAGGTTGGTGGCGCCGGGGCCGATGGAGGTGGTGACGGCCTGGGCGGAGAGCCGGTTCGGCTGGCGGGCGTAGCCGACGGCGGCGTGCACCATGGCCTGCTCGTTGCGGCCCTGGTGGAACGGCATGGTGTCCTCGCCGGCCTCCAGGAGCGCCTGGCCGAGCCCGGCGACGTTGCCGTGGCCGAAGATGCCCCAGGTGGCGGCGATCAGCCGGTGCCGCACGCCGTCGCGCTCGGTGTACTGGCGCGGCGAGGAACCGCACCAGCGCCTGGGCGACGGTCAGCCGCGGCGGCCGTGGAGCGTCATCGGTCGCTCACTCGGTCCGGAGCTGCGGTCGCGGGCTTCCGGCCCGGTCGGTGCGGTGTACAGCGGAAGCCGGGGGTCGACGGGCTGCTCGGGCCAGGTGCCGCGGATCCAGGCGTGGTCGGGGTGGTCGCAGATCAGCCACGCGCGGTCGGCGCCCGGGCCCGCCATGACGTTGAGGTAGTACATGTCGTGGCCGGGCGCCGCCATGGAGGGGCCGTGCCAGCCGTCCGGGATCAGGACGACGTCGCCGCCGCGCACCTCGGCCAGTACGTCCGTGCCGGTGCCGTGCCCGGAGGGGGAGACCCGCTGGTAGCCGAGGCCGGGGGTGCCCTCGTGGTCGGCGATCTCGAAGTAGTAGATCTCCTCCAGCTCGGACTCCTCGCCGGGCCGGTGCTCGTCGTGCTTGTGCGGCGGGTAGGAGGACCAGTTGCCGCCCGGGGTGATCACCTCGACGGCGATCAGCTTGTCGCACTCGAAGAGCGCCTCGGCCGGCGCGCGAAGTTGTTGACCTGGCGGGAGCAGTTGCCGGTGCCGCGCAGCTCGACCGGGACGCGCGGACGCCGGCCCGTAGCGGGCGGGCAGGCGGCGCTCGCAGCGGGCGCCGGTCAGGGCGAAGCGCCCGCCGTCGCGGGAGGCGATCGCGGCCTGGGCGTCGCGCGGGACGTACGCGAAGTCGCTGACGCCGCTGAAGACGCTCGCGCGGCCCTCGCAGCTCGGAACGTGTCCCGCCGTCGTCGGTACGGCGACCGTGCAGCCGCCGACTGAGCGGCAGCACGATCCACTCGCTGTCGCCGGCGTCGAAGCGGTGCGTGGCCGCCGGGCGGCAGCTCCGAGCACCCGCAGGCTGGAGTAGCCCCAGCCGGCCGACTCGGGGGTGATGTTCACGGCATAGGCGTCACCGGCGGCCTTGCCCGCGGGGAGGTGGTACGCGGTGGTCATGCCAGGGTTTTCCCTCCGGTGAGTTTTCCCTCCGGTGAGGTGGCGGTGCGGGCGGTGAGGTCCTCCTCCTCCGGAAGCCCCTCCACGTCAACACCGCTGACCTGCGCCAACTCGTGCTTGAGCGCAGCGAGTTCGGCGCCGCCAGCCATGTGGTGGGTCAGCTCCTCCAGGCCGACCTCGCCGCGCGAGGCGGACAGCTCCAGGGTGCCCAGCCGCAGCACGCTGAAGTGGTCGCCGACCATGTAGGCGTGGTGCGGGTTGTGGGTGATGAAGATGACGCCCAGGCCACGGTCCCGGGCCGCGGCGATGTACTTCAGCACCACCCCGGACTGCTTGACGCCGAGCGCGGCGGTCGGCTCGTCCAGGATCAGCACCCGGGCGCCGAAGTAGACGGCGCGGGCGATGGCCACGCACTGCCGCTGGCCGCCGGAGAGCGTGCCGATGGGCTGGTCCAGGTCGTCCAGCACGATGCCCATCTGGCGCAGCTCCGCGTCCGCGGTCCGCTTCATCTGCCCGATGTCCAGCCGGCGGAGCGGCCAGGCGCCCCTGGGTCATCTCGGAGCCGAGGAAGAAGTTGCGCCACACCGGCATCAGCGGCACGGTGGCCAGGTCCTGGTAGACGGTGGCGATGCCACGGTCCAGGGCCTCGCGCGGGCTGGAGCAGCCGCACCGGCTCGCCGTCGATGAGGAACTCGCCCTCGGTGTGCTGGTGCAGCCCGGAGATGATCTTGATCAGGGTGGACTTGCCGGCGCCGTTGTCGCCGAGCACGCAGGTGACCTGGCCGGGCCGCACGCTGAAGGTTGACGCCGTGCAGGGCGCGGACGTTGCCGTAGGCCTTGCCCGCGCCGCGCAGTTCGACGATCGGCGGTCGGCGTCCGCCGGCGGCGCGGCTGTCCTGCGACGGAGCGGCGCCGTTGGGCGCCGGAGCCGTTGCGGTGGTCATGGGGTCGGTCACCTCCGGGTCGCCTGGCGGCGGACCCACAGATTGACGAGGGCGGCGACCAGCAGCATCACGCCCAGGAAGGCCTTGAACCAGTCGGGGTTCCAGTCGGCGTAGACGATGCCCTGGGTGACCATGCCGAAGATGAAGGCGCCGAACACCGGGCCGATCGCCGAGCCGTAGCCGCCGGTCAGCAGACAGCCGCCGATGACCGCCGCGGCGATGTAGATCAGCTCGTTGCCCACGCCCTCGCCGGACTGCACGGTGTTGAAGGAGAACAGCAGGTGCATGCCGACGAACCAGGCGCCGAACGCCGACCAGCATGAACAGCGCGATCTTGGTGAAGGTCACCGGCACGCCGACCGCGCGGGCGGAGTCCTGGTTGCCGCCGACCGCGAAGATCCAGTTGCCGTACTTGGTGCGCAGCAGCACCCAGGTGGCGAGCGCGGCGAACACCAGCCACCACAAGACGGTGATCTTCACCTCGACGCCGCCGATGGTGAACTCGGAGGCGAAGAGCGCCTTGGCCTGGTCGAAGCCGTCCATGTCGCTGATGGAGTCGGTGGCGACGTTGCCGGTGATCAGCTTGGTGACGGCCAGGTTGGCGCCCTGCAGGATCAGGAACGTGCCCAGCGTGATCAGGAAGCTCGGCAGGCCGGTCCTGACCAGCAGCCAGCCGTTGAACGCGCCGATCGCCAGCGACACCGACCAGCGCGACGAGCACGCCGACCCACACGTTCATGGTCAGCTGGTAGCTGAGCATGCTCGGCGGTCAGCGCCGAGGTGATCACCGCGACGCCGGCGGACAGGTCGAACTCGCCGCCGATCATCAGCAGCGCCACCGGCAGCGCCATGATGCCCGATGGTGGAGGACTGGTAGAGCACGTTGGCCATCGAGCCGGCCTCGCGGAACGGTGGCGCGGCGATGAAGAAGAAGACGAACACGGCGACGGCGCCGAGGAAGACGCCGACCTCGGGGCGGGCCAGCAGCCGCAGCGCCAGGGAGCGCTGGGTGGTGCGGCCGTCGGTCTGCTGCGCCGGGCCGGCGGAGCCGGCGGTGAGGGGCTCAGCGGCGCCGGTGCCGGCTGTCGCTGGGTCATGTCGCTCACCGGGTGCCCTTCGCGGCGAACTTCGGCGATCGGCGTCGACGTTGGACTTGTCGACGAACGCCGGGCCGGTCAGCACCGGGTCCTCGCCGCCGCCGCTGTAGTTGCCGTTGTTGTTGTAGAGCCACAGCGCGTCGACGGCCAGGTAGCCCTGGAGGTAGGGCTGCTGGTCGACGGCGAACTCGACGTCGCCGTCCTTGATGGCGGTGGTCAGGTCCTTGTTCAGGTCGAAGGTGGCGACCTTGGCCTTGCTGCCCGCCTCGTCCACCGCCTGCACGGCGGTCAGCGCGAACGGGGCGCCCAGGGTGACGACGTAGTCGATGGTCGTGTCCTGCTTGAGCTTGGCGTTGATCGTCGACTTCACCGAGGGCATGTCGGTGCCGTCGACGTACAGGTTCTCGATCTTGCCCTTGAAGGTCTTCTTCACACCCGCGCAGCGCTGGCTCGAGGCCGACGTTGCCCTGCTCCTGGATGACGCAGACGGCCTTCTTGGCGCCGGTCTCGTTGAGCCTCTTGCCGAACGCCTCGCCCGCCACGCTCTCGTCCTGGCCGAAGAACGCGAGCATGCCCAGGTCCTTCCAGTCGCTCAGGCCGGAGTTGAGGCCGACGACGGGGATGCCGGCCTTCGTTCGCCTTGGCCACCACGTCCTTCATGGCGTCCGGCTTGGCGAGGGTGACCGCGATGCCGTCGACCTTCTGGTCGATGGCGTTCTGCACCAGGTTGGCCTGATCGCCGGCGCTCGGGCTCGGCCGGAGTAGACGAGCTTGATGTTGTCCTTGGCGGCGGCCGCCTTGGCGCCCTTGCGGACGATGTCCCAGAAGGTGTCGCCGGGCGCCGGTGGGTGACCATGGCGACGGTCATGCGGGGGGTGTCGGCCTTGCCCGCGGAGGTGTCGCTGCCGCCCTCCTCGGCCTCCTTGCCGCCGGAGCTGCTGGAACAGCCGGCGATGAGCAGCGCGGACGCCGCGGCTATGGCGACGAAGGGGACGATTCTGCGGGAGCGGGGAGCGAAAACGGTCCATCTTTCCTGCACCTCACTGGTTGCGACCGGGAGACAAGGGAACAGATCGGCGCAGGCGCAGGCCTGTGCCGAGCCGGGAGTTGAGCCCGGGTCATTCTGCCGGTGAACCGGAGGTTTCGGAACCGGAGGTTTCGCCAAGACGGGATGCGAACGGCCGTCCTGACCGAACTGTCAATGATTTGCTAGGACATCATTTCACGTGCAGGTCAGTATGTCCGTATAAATACTTGACATGAGCTTGTCCGGGGCCTACATCTGTGACATGTCCGGGCCAGAGTGCCCGCACCCCCCGCACCGCGGGCCCTCGACAGCCCGTGTCCCCGCACGAGGAGCGACGCGCATGCCTGAGTCCGCCGACACGTTCGATCTCCTCACCATGGGACGCATCGGGGTCGATCTGTATCCCTTGCGGACCGGCGTGCCGCTGCCGCAGGTCGAATCCTTCGGGAAGTTTCTGGGAGGGTCCGCGGCCAACGTCGCCGTGGCGGCCGCGCGCCTGGGTCACGTTACCGCTGTGATCACCAGGACTGGCAACGACCCCTTCGGTACGTATCTGCGTCAGGCCCTGAAAGAGTTCGGCGTCGACGACCGCTTCGTCACCCCGGTCGACGCGTATCCGACTCCGCTCACGTTCTGTGAGATCTTCCCGCCGGACGACTTCCCCCTGTACTTCTACCGGCACCCCAAGGCTCCTGACCTGGAGATCCACACCGACGAGCTGGACTTCTCCGCCATCCGCGCGGCGAAGATCTTCTGGATCACCGGCACCGGACTGAGCGAGGAGCCCAGCCGCTCGGCCACCCTCGCGGCCCTGGAAAACCGCAACAAATCGGGCATCACCGTCTTCGACCTCGACTGGCGCCCGATGTTCTGGAAGGACCCTGAGTCCGCCCGCCCGTACTACGCCGAGGCCCTGCGCCACGCCACCGTGGCCGTCGGCAACCTCGACGAGTGCGAGATCGCCACCGGCGTACGCGCACCGCGGGCCTGCGCCCAGGCCCTGCTCAAGGCGGGAGTGGAGCTCGCCGTCGTCAAGCAGGGCCCCAAGGGCGTGCTGGCCGTCCACCGCGACGGCACCACCGCCGAGGTCCCGCCGGTACCCGTGGAGGTCGTCAACGGCCTCGGTGCCGGGGACGCGTTCGGCGGCTCGCTCTGCCACGGGCTGCTCAGCGGCTGGAAGCTGGAGAAGACCCTGCGGTACGCCAACGCGGCCGGCGCGCTCGTCGCCTCCCGGCTCGCCTGCTCCTGCGCGATGCCCACCGGCTTTGAGGTCGAGGAGCTCCTCGCGCGCGGCTGACCGACGCCACCCCTGAACGGAGCGAAGTCCTGAGTACCGGCGGCACCTCCGCGGACACCCGAAGGAAGCCCTCATGACCACTGCCCCGCACCGCATCCGGGTCGGCTCGGCCCCCGACTCCTGGGGTGTCTGGTTCCCGGACGACCCGCGGCAGGTGCCGTGGGAACGGTTCCTGGACGAGGTCGCCGCGGCCGGCTACTCCTGGATCGAGCTCGGCCCGTACGGCTACCTGCCGACCGACCCGGCCCGCCTCACCGACGAGGTCGACCAGCGCGGAACCTCAAGGTGTCGGCCGGTACGGTCTTCACCTCCCTGCACCGCGGCCCTGCCGTGTGGGACGCCACCTGGGAGCACGTCGCCCAGGTCGCGGCCCTCACCCAGGCCATGGGCGCGAAGCACCTGGTGGTCATCCCCTCGTTCTGGCGGGACGACAAGACGGCCGAGATGATCGAGCCGCGCCGAGCTCACCGCCGAGCAGTGGCGCCACCTCGCCCGGGGCATGGAGCGGCTCGGGCGCGAGGTCGGGAGACGTACGGCCTCGACCTCGTCGTCCACCCGCACGCGGACACCCACATCGACACCGAGGAGCACGTCGAGCGCTTCCTCGACGCGACCGACTCCGACCTGGTCAACCTCTGCCTGGACACCGGGCACTACGCCTACTGCGGCGGCGACAGCGTCAAGCTGATCGAGACCTACGGCGAGCGGATCGGCTACCTGCACCTCAAGCAGGTCGACCCCGGCGATCCTCGCCGAAGTGGTCAAGAACGGCGTCCCGTTCGGCCCCGCCGTCCAGCGCGGAGTGATGTGCGAACCTCCCGCGGGCGTACCGGAGTGGGAGCCGGTGCTGGCCGCAGCGCAGAAGCTGGGCGTGGAGCTGTTCGCGATCGTCGAGCAGGACATGTACCCGTGCCCGCCGGACAAGCCGCTGCCCATCGCCGTCCGCACCCGTAAGTTCCTCCGCTCCTGGGGGGCCTGACCTGCCTGGGCGGGTCCCCTGTCCTGGCCCACTGCCTTGGCACCCTGCCCTGGCCCCCTGTCCTGGCACCGGAAAGGCGTCGGCCGACTCGCCTGGGCGGGCCGGCCGACGCCTCCTCGCGGGCGTTCCTGTCGCCTCGGATCACATCGGAGACCTGGTGGTGCTCCTTGTCGTTCCCCTCGTGCTCCTGGCCGCCGCAGCCGCGCACACCAGCCCCAGGATCACGGCCAGAGCGCCGATGATGATGTTGTTGAGGATGACTCCGGTGTCCGGGTCCTCGCCGACGATCCATGGCGAGATGATCATCCAGACACCTATGGCGGACGTGGCCCAGCTCAGGCCGTACATCCGCGCCGGTGCGGCGGTGAACCCCAGGGCCAGCAGACCGATCGCGATGCCGACGACCAGGTTGTGCGGCACCAGGGCGGGCTGATTGACCGTGAAGTGCAGCACCCACGGGGAGACGGCGCAGTACAGACCGAGCAGGAACGCCGGTCCGTCCACAAGCGCCACATCACGACCACCGAGCATACGGGCGTACCTGTCCCGCATCTCCGATACATCCGGGTGGGTGGTGATGTCACTCCTGGGTGAGACGTTGGCCATGACTCGTCTCCTTTGCTCTCTGCAGGCCTGACCGCGTCTGGTGGGGAGTGCGGTAAGAGCTACCTCACCCCATTCTGCACTTATTTTTTCTTTATGTGTAGAGAGGTGTGGGTTAAGGATGGTGCGGGGGTGGCGGCAGTGCAGGAGAGGCCGGGGAGCGCGGCCGTGGCCGGGGCGGGATGCGTCGGAGAGGGCACTTCCGGGACGCGCACGGAAACCAGCCTGGATAGTTTGTTCCTGCCTCTCCACTTATTCACCTCTCGGCTTCGCTGAGGCGCATGACAGCCACCGTCAGCCCCTCGTACGGTCCTCGCCTCCGGCAGTCAGGCATACATCAGGACGAATCGTTAGAATTCTGGCATGGCAGAGCGGCAGGTCGCGCCGACCGCGCCCGAACTCGTCCTCGAAACCGAGGCGGGCTCCACGGTGATGAGCCCGAGCCGCGACGTATCACGTCGGGCGTGACCCGCTGAGCGACATCGTCCTCGACGACGACCGGGTCTCGTGGCACCACGCGGTGCTCCGGGCCGAGGCCGGCCACTGGATGCTCGAGGACGAGAACAGCACCAACGGCACGTACGCCGACGGCCACCGCGTCCACGAGTGGGACGTCGGCCCGGGCAGCGTCATCCGCTTCGGCAACCCCTCCGACGGCCCCCGGGCGGTCGTCACCGGGCCTGCGCCCGCCGAGCGCCTCTCCGGCGTCCCCGGCCCGGCCTCCACGCAGCACCTTCCGGCAGCCGACCGCCGTGCGCCCGCTGCCCGACCGGACCGTCCGCATCGGCCGGGCCCGGCGACAACGACCTGGTCGTCGACGACCTGACCGTCTCCCGGCACCACGCGGAGCTGCGGGCCCGCCCGGACGGCACGTACGAGATCGTCGACCTCGGCAGCCACAACGGCACGTTCCTCAACGGGCAGCCCGTCGACCGGGCCCCGGTCACGCCCGGTGACATCGTCGGCATCGGCCACTCCGCGTTCTGCCTGGTCGGCGACCAGCTGCAGGAGTACGTCGACACCGGCGAGGTCTCCCTCGATGTCCAGGAACTCACCGTCGCCGTCGACCGGGGCCGCAAGACGCTGCTCGACAAGGTCACCTTTCCCGTCGGCGAGAAATGCCTCCTCGCCGTGGTCGGCCCCAGCGGCGCAGGCAAGTCGACCCTGCTGAACGCCCTGACCGGGCAGCGCCCCGCCGACACGGGCACAGTCCTGTACGACGGCCGCGACCTCTACCGCGACTACGCCGAGCTGCGCCAGCGCATCGGCCTGGTCCCGCAGGACGACATCCTGCACGCCCAGCTGACCGTCCGCCGCGCCCTCGCCTACGCCGCCGAGCTGCGCTTCCCGCAGGACACCGCCAAGGCCGAGCGCCGGGAACGGGTCGACGAGGTGATCCGCGAGCTGGGCCTGGAGCAGCGCGCCGGGCAGCCCATCCACAGCCTCTCCGGCGGCCAGCGCAAGCGGGTCAGCGTGGCCCTGGAGCTGCTGACCAAGCCGTCGCTGCTCTTCCTCGACGAGCCGACCTCCGGGCCTCGACCCGGGCATGGACCGCTCGGTGATGCACATGCTGCGCGGCCTCGCCGACGACGGCCGCACGGTCATCGTGGTCACCCACAGCGTCCTCAGCCTCGACGTCTGCGACCGGCTCCTCGTCCTCGCGCCGGGCGGCGCGGATCGCCTACTACGGGCCGCCGGACGACGCCCTCGCCTTCTTCGGCTTCGAGCAGTGGCCGGAGGCCTTCGAGGCCTTCGACCAGGACCGCGACCGGGACTGGGCGGGGGAGTACCAGGACTCGCCGTTCCACCGCCAGTACGTCGACGGCGGCCATGGGCCAGCCGCTACCTGCCCGAGCTCGAACAGCTCGCCGGGGAGCCGCCCCGCCAGGCCCGCCAAGCCGCAGAGCTGGGGCGCCCAGCTCGGCACCCTGGTGCGCCGGTACGCGGCCGCGCTCGGCGCCGACCGCGACCTTCCTCGCCATCATGATCGCGCTGCCGTTCGTCATGGGCGCGATGGCGCGGGCCCTGGCCGGGAGCAGGCTGGACCGCGAGACCGCGCTGAACGCGCTGCTCATCCTGTGCGTCGGCGGCGTGCTGACCGGGCGCGGCCAACGCCGTGCGCGAGCTGGTCAAGGAACGGGTGATCTACCAGCGCGAGCGGGCCGTGGGCATGTCCAGATCCGCGTATCTGATGTCCAAGGTGGTGGTTCTCGGCACCATCACGGTCCTCCAGGCCGTCGTGCTCACCCTGGTCGCCCTGCTCGGAGTCGACCTCGGCGCCCCCGGCGGCGAGGGCGTCCTCATGCCACCGCTGGTCGAGATCACCGCGGCCGTGGCGCTGCTCGCCTTCACCGCGATGATGCTCGGCCTGGTCGTGTCCGCGCTGGTCCGCAAGGAGGAGGTGACCATGCCGCTGCTGGTGCTCCTCGCCATCGTCCAGGTCGTCTTCTGCGGAGCGCTGCTGCGAGCTGGACGGCGTGCCCGGTCTCGAACAGCTGGCCTGGCTGGTGCCGTCCCGGTGGGCGTTCGCCGCGATGGCGGGCACGATCGACCTCGCGCGGATCGCGCCCGACAGCTGACCAACGACCCGCTGTTCGCGCACACGGCCGGGGTGTGGCTGCTCGACATGGGGATGCTGGTCGTCCTCTCGCTGCGTCTGCGGATACGCCGTCGCCCGGCTGCTGCGCCGCCATGAACCCGCCGTCATGCGGAAGTAGCCGCCGATGACCGACCCCCGGCTTCCGCCCCACGCACGTCGTCCCCCAGGACGGGCTGCCCGCCTGGGAGGCCCCCGACCCGTCCCGGCCCACCGTGCCGCTCGACGCGCTGCTGCCGGTCCAACTCGTCGACCGGCGCGGCGACTGGGGCCAGGTCGTGTGCGCCAACGGCTGGTCGGCCTGGGTGGACGGCCGCCTCCTCGTCGCCGTACCCCAGGACCCGCCCGCCGCCGAGGACACACCCTCGCCCGCACGGCAGGATCCCCGGCCGCTGCTGGCCCGCGCCGAGGAGACGGTGGGGCGCTACCGGAGCGCGATCGAGGACCTGGCGGACGGGCGCCTCGACGGCGAGTCCTTCCGCGACGCACTCAGGGCCTGCGCATCGGGCTCGTCGTCGACGGAGAGTCGCTGTGGCTGTACGACGCCGACCAGGACGGTGGCTGTACTGCGACGGGGCGCGGCTGAGCCCGTACGCCGCCTCGAAGGAACCGGCGGCGGCAGCGGCCCCGGAGCCGACCCGCGTCGTCCCCCAGGGGCCGGACCGGCAGCCCGAACGGGCACAGGACCACGAACCGACGCGACTGTTCCGGGAACCGGGCCAAGCGGCCGGGCGGGAACCGGGTCAGGCGGCCGGCGCCGGAGCCGACCGGGTCAAGCGGCCGGGCGGGAACCGGGTCAAGCGGCCGGGCGGGGACCGGGTCAAGCGGCTGGGCGGGGACCGGGTCAAGCGGCCGGGCGGGGACCGGACCACGAACCGACGCGTCTCGTCCGGCCGGTGACACCCGATGACTGAGACTCCACCGTACGCGGGACGCCCCTCCGGCCTCGTCGGACAGCAGATCGCCGGATACCGCGTCGAGAGCGAGATCGGCCGCGGCGGCATGGCTGTCGTCTACCAGGCCAGGGACCTGCGCCTGGGCCGCAGGGTCGCGCTGAAGCTGCTCGCCCCGGAACTCGCCCGCAACGACACCTTCCGGCGCCGCTTCACCCATGAGTCGCACGTGGCCGCGGCGATCGACCACCCGCACATCGTGCCGGTCTTCGAGGCGGGCGAGACGGAAGGCGTCCTCTACATCGCCATGCGGTACGTCGCCGGGCGCGATCTGCGTCATCTGCTCGACCGGGAGGGCCTGCTGACGCTTGAGGCCGCCATCCGGATCGCGGCGCAGGTCGCCTCGGCGCTGGACGCGGCCCACGATCACGGGCTGGTGCACCGGGACGTCAAACCCGGCAACATCCTGGTCGCGCCGGGCACCGACAGCGACCGCCCCGAGCATGTGTACCTCACCGATTTCGGCCTGACGAAGAAGTCGCTGTCGCTGACCGGCTTCACGACCATCGGCCAGTTCGTCGGCACGCTCGACTACGTGGCGCCCGAGCAGATCTCCGGCAAGCCCGTCGACGGCCGCTGTGACGTCTACAGCCTGGCCTGCGTCGTCCATCGAGACCCTCACGGGCCGGCCGATCTTCCAGCGCGACGACGAGCTGGCGCTGCTGTGGGCCCACCAGTACGACGATCCGCCGCCGGTCAGTGCGAAGCGCCCCGGCCTCGGCGCCGCCGTCGACGGCGTTCTCGCGAAGGCGCTCGCGAAGAGCCCCGACGACCGGTACGACTCCTGTCTCGAGTTCGTGGCCGCGCTGCGGGCCGCCGCGGTGCGTTCGTCGCGTCCGCCCGCCCTGCCGGAGCCGCCGTTGTGGGCCCGCCCGGTCTTCCGATCTTAGCCACCGGTGACCGTCTTCCAGCCACTCTTCCAGCCGCTCTTAGCCGCCGGTGACCGTCTTCCAGCCAACGGTGACCGGTCTTCCGCCGTTCCAGCCCCCGGTGACCGGTCTTCCGCTGGCAGCCCCCGGTGACCGGTCTTCCGCTGTCAGTCACCGGTGACCTTGCCCCGTCGCCGGGCCCCTTTCGCCAGCGCCCCGCCGAGGAACCCGGTCACCAGCCCCCACAGCACGGCGAAGCCGAGCGCGGTCCACAGTCTGGGCCGCAGGAACAGCTCACCGGACAACCCGCCGCCGAGGTCGCCGATGCCGAGCACCGACAGCCCGAAACGGGCGCTGATCCGCGCGACCAGGCTGATCATGAGCACGGTCAGTACGAGGGCGACCGCCATGTGCACGGCGTGCTGCCACAGCCGCACCCGGGCCGGGGACCGGGCGGCCATCACGAACGCCGCCGCCAGCAGCAGCACGGCGTTCACGACCACCAGCCACCACACCCTGCCGTCGTACTCGGCAAGTGTC
This sequence comes from uncultured Actinomycetota bacterium, assembly GCA_963711935.1. GTDB lineage: Bacteria > Actinomycetota > Actinomycetes > Streptomycetales > Streptomycetaceae > Streptomyces. The sequence goes on along the minus strand of CAVQGD010000010.1, from coordinate 96,085 downwards.
CGCAGGTTCAGCGTGGAGTCCTCCGGCGTCCGCAGCACCTGGTCCAGGACATGCGGCATGGGCAGCCCGAACGGGCCCTCCACATGGCCCACCCAGGAGGCGCCGAGACCGATCGTGAACGCCAGCCAGACCAGGTTCGGCAGACCCAGCGCCATCACCGCGAAGGTCTCCCTGGCGTGCCCCTGCGTGCCCGCCACCACCACCGCGATCAGCAGCCCCACGGCGACGTACGCGAGCAGCAGCACCACCATCGCGTACGCGGCCGGACGCACCGACGCCTGGAAGCGCACCAGCCGGGCCGGCAGCGGCGCCCCGCGGGCGACCAGCAACGCCAGGACGAGCACACCCGCGAGCCACAGCAGCCCGTAGAACACGCTCTGCGGCACATCAGCCGTGAAACCCACCTCGGGCTGGATGCCGAACACCTCGCCCAGCTCCTCGATGATGCCCTCGCCGAGGGGGATCTCGAATCTCTGACGGGCCGCGAGGGCGAGGCCGATCAGGGCGAGCACCCACAGGACGGCGACGCGTGCCGCCCAGCCGGCGAGTTCGGGTGCCCCCGCCACCGCCCGGTGTCTCAGTGGCCGCAGAAACCCGGCGGCGATCACCAGAGCCCCGGCGAGCGTCACCGACAGGGGAATCACCGTCAGGCCGCCCTCGGTGTCGGCGAGGGGCCCGGCGCTGCCCGAGAGCTCGACCACGCCGCCGACCGACGTCACGACCGTGGCCGCGACGACCCGGGGGAAGGCGTTGTCCGGGAGGTCCGTGGCACCCGCCGCCCACAGGCCGAGCGCCGCGACCGCCAGCATGACGACCAGCCCGGCGAGGACCGTCGCGACGGCCTCCACCCAACCGTGCCGGGCCGCCTTGCGGCCACGCGATGTCTGGTCGGAGGGGGGCTGGGAACGTAGGTGCAGGGTCCGGGGACTCACTCTGTCCACGCTAAGCAGGGCCGGAGCGGTTCGCGCGTTGGAAGGGCCGGCCTTGTCCGCTTGCGCGGTGTGCGGGACCGCAGCACACAATTGGCTTATAGCAGAAGAAATCGATATAAAGCGACTTAAGTGCTGCAATCGACTTGAGTGTCGTCACCCGTCCAAGCCCCGATCCGTCCAAGGGCCGACCTATCCAAGTGCGGACCTATCCAAGTTCCGCGTGATCCCTCCGGCGGGGAGAAGAGTTCGTGAGCCTCGAACAGCCGTCGTCCGGCCACCCCACAGGACCGCCGTCGGGCCCACTGCGCGGTCCGTCCGAGCCGAGTCCGCCACAGTCGAGCGGCCGCTTTCCGCAGGGGCCGTCGGGCGGTGACACCGGCAGGCCGGGCAGGGGAAACTCGTCCGGTCCGTCCGGTCCGTCTGGTCCCAGTCGGTCCCAGTGGTCCCAGTGGTCCCAGTGGTCCCAGTGGTCCCAGTGGTCCGGGAGGCGGTGGCGGGGGGCCCGGACGCCCCTGGTGGAGGTCGGCTCCGCGGATCGCCGTCATCGCCGCCGCGGTTGTCGCGGCCGTGGTTCTGGCGCTTGTGCTCGGCCGCCCCGGCGGTGGCGGGGACGGTGGCGAGCTGTTTCTCCTGCCGGCGGGCTCTCCGGGGCCGGACCCGTACACGGAGTCGACGGTCACCGACAGTTCCACGCCGCCCCCGACACCTTCGGCGCCCCGCACGCCGAGGGAGCCACCTAAGGAGATACGCGGCATCGACGGTTCCTCACCCGGCCTCTACGGCGGCACCCGCAACAACACGAGCTGCGACGTCGAGAAGCAGGTCAGAGCACTCCAGGCGGACCCCACCAGGAACAAGGCGTTCGCCTCCGTGCAGCGCATCCAGCCCTCGGACGTCCCCGGCTACCTGCGCTCGCTCACCCCCCTCCAGCTCAGGTGGGACACCCGCGTCACCAACCACGGCTACCGCGACGGCAGGGCCACTCCCTACCAGGCGGTGCTGCAGGCGGGCACGGCCGTCCTCGTCGACGACCGCGGAGTGCCCCGGGCGCGGTGCGCCTGCGGCAACCCTCTGCTGCCGCCCGTAGAGCAGAAGTCCACGCCCAGACTGACGGGTGACCCGTGGCCCTCGTACAGCCCGCAGCGCGTCGTGGTGGTGGCGTCGTCGAAGACGGTCGTCGACGGCTTCGTCGTCCGTGACGCCGACAAGGGCGACTGGTTCGAGCGCCAGAAGGGCGACACCGGAGGCAAGGACAAGAAGACGGCCCCGCCGACGAAGGAGCCGTTCCCGTCGCACCCGGCCAGCACCTCCCCGACTGACGGTGACACGACCGATGGTGGGACGACCGATGGCGGCTCCCCGACTGACGGTGACACGACCGATGGTGGGACGACTGATGGCGGCTCTCCGACTGACGGTGGGACGACTGACGGTGGGACGACTGACGGTGGGACGACCGATGGTGGCTCCCCGACCGGTGGTGACACGACAACCGGCGGTGACACGACCGGCGGTGGGACGACCGATGGTGGCTCTCCGACCGGTGGTGACACGACAACCGGCGGTGACACGACTGGCGGTGGAACGACCGGCGGTGGAACGACCGATGGCGGCTCCCCGACCGGCGGCGACACGACAACCGGCGGCGACACGACGACCGATTCGACGGGCGGTACGGACACCGTCGGCAGTGCCCCGCAGACGATCCCGCAGCCTTCGGGGTAGTGACTGAGGGGGAACGCCGAGAGCCGTGGAGTCCCGCCTACGCGTCCCGCCCACGCGTCCCGCTCGGCGAGCGCCGCACGTGCCGTGACCGCGTCGTCCGGACCTTCGTGAGGCGCCGGGAGCCCTGGCGGCCGGGAGCCCTGACATCCGTGCCGGGAGCCCTGACATCCGTGCCGGGAGCCCTGTACGTCCGCGCAAGGAGCCCTGACGTCCGATATTTGTGATTTGCATCACGCTGGGTCTAGGCTGAAACAGCCTGAAGGATTTCTCTGGCAGGCGGGCCGAGCAGCGGTGCGCGACGGGGCACCTCCAGGTGAGGGAAGTGATCCCGTTGTCCGTTGCCCGGGAGGGCATCGGCGGGCTCGCCGATGCCCACGAGCGTTTCCTGGCTGGTGCGCGGGTCGACCCGGATGTCCGGGACTCGGTGCTCGACTCCTGGAAGCGGTGCCGTTCCGCGGGGCTCGAGCCACATCAGCTGCTGATCCCCTATGTGCCGGATCTCGTCATGGAGGAGCCGTTCCTCCGGGCGGCCGAGCCGGTACTCGAGCAACTGACGGCATCCCTCACGAACGTGAGCATGGCCATCATGCTCTGCGACGGGCAGGGCCGCGTGGTCCAGCGGCACTGCGGTGACCGGACGCTGCGCGCACGCCTCGACGAGGTGAACTTCGCCCCCGGCTTCTGTGCCTCCGAAGCGGTCGCGGGCACCAACGGCGTAGGCACGGCGCTGGCCGAGCGGCGGCCCGTCTATGTTCTCGGCCGCGAGCACTTCGCCCACAGCCTGTCGCTGTTCGCCTGTGCGGGCGCCCCCGTGCGGAACCCGCTCAGCGGGCGTACGGAGGCGATCCTCGACCTCACCTGCCTGAGTGGCGACGGGGACCCCGCCATGATGCGGCTGGTGAGTGAGGCCGCCCACGACATCGAAGCCAGGCTGCTGGAGCAGGCCACGCAGCGGGAGCGGGCGCTGCTCGCCGCGTACCGCAGGGCGGCCCCGGACGCGTACCGCAGGGCCGCCCCGGAGCCGAGCGGTACCGGCGCGTGGTCCAGGCAGCCCGAGCAAGCGCCCTTGAGGACGGGGAACGGCCACACCAGCGACGGTCTCGGCCGGATCGATCTCGCGGTACTGCGGGAGAAAGCCGAGGAACTCATCGCCTCCACGCACCGCACCCTCGACGAAGTGGCCCTCTCCGGCGGCCGGGTGGCGACCCTGCTGCGGCGCCCGGTCATGAGCGCGGCGGGGGAGATCGGCGTGGTTGTCGAGGCCCACGTTCTCGGCGGCCCACGCCTGCGCCACGTCGAACTCATGGCTCCGGCCGCGCCGATCGGTACGGCCGCGCCGACCGCCACCGCGCTGTTCACGTCGGTGCCGTTCACGGCGGTGCCGACCGAGCCCGGGCCGACCGCCCCGGCCGCGACGCCGCCGACCGCCCCTTCCGTGCCACCCGTCCCCCTTGTCGTACGCAAGCTCGTCCCGCTCTCCTCACCGTTCGCGCCCGCCCCCATGGCGCCCGCGTCCCCCGGGGACAGGACGGCCGAGGACGGGGGCGACTTCGGTGCCGATGAGTGGCTGTTGCTCGTGGGGGAACCCGGCGTCGGCCGGCGGGCCGTACTGGCACGCAAGCGCCTGGAGCTGCTGCACGACGCCAGCGTCCGCATCGGCACCACCCTGGACGTCACCCGCACCGCCGAGGAACTGGCGGAAGTGACCATCCCCCGGTTCGCCGACTTCGCCGCTGTCGACCTGCCCGACGCCGTGCTGCGAGGCGAGGAACCAGGGCCGCTGGGCGCGGACGTCCCGCTGCGGCGGGTCGCGCTGGGCGCCCTCCACCCGGAGTCCCATCTGTACGAGACCGGCGACCGGGTCCGCTACGTGCCGTCCATGCCGCAGGTCCGCAGCCTGGAGAGCGGACAGTCCGTGCTGGAACCCGTACTGGCCCGGTTCGGCGGCTGGAGCGCCCAGGACCCGGCACGTGCCGAACGCATCCTCACCGCGGGCATCCACTCCCTGATCACGGTGCCGCTACAGGCACGCGGCACGACCCTCGGCGTGGTGAGCTTCTACCGCTCGCAGAAGCCCACCCCCTTCGAGGAAGACGACCTGTCCCTGGCCCAGGAACTGGTCGCCCGCGCCGCGACCAGCATCGACAACGCCCGCCGCTACACCCGCGAGCACAACACCGCCCTCACCCTGCAACGCAGCCTGCTGCCCCACGGGCGGCCCGAGCAGATCGCCGTCGAGGTCGCGTACCGCTATCTGCCCGCGCATGCCGGAGTCGGCGGCGACTGGTTCGACGTGATCCCGCTGTCCGGTGCCCGGGTGGCGCTGGTGGTCGGTGACGTCGTCGGTCACGGCCTGCACGCCGCCGCCACCATGGGTCGGCTGCGTACCGCCATACACAACTTCTGCTCCCTGGACCTGCCGCCCGACGATCTCCTCACCCACCTCGACGAGTTGGTCGCACGACTCGACCGCGGCGAGGGCCGGGATGACGAGAACGCCCCCCCGGACTCCGGGATCGTCGGCGCCACCTGCCTGTACGCCGTCTACGACCCGGTGTCCCGGCGTTGCACCCTCACCCGCGCCGGGCACCCCCTCCCCCTGATCGTCGGCCCCGACGGCACGGTGGACTTCCTCGATCTGCCCTCCGGCCCGCCACTCGGCCTCGGCGGAATGCCCTTCGAGACGACCGAGGTGGAGCTGGCCGAAGGAAGCCAGCTGGTCCTCTACACCGACGGCCTGATCGAGGACCGTCACCGGGACATCACCACCGGTCTGGACAAACTCCGCACCGTCCTGGCCCGCACCGACCGGGCACCCGAAGACACCTGCGAGGCCGTCCTCGACGAGTTGCTCCCGTCCCGCCTGAGTGACGACGTGGCCCTGCTTGTCGCCCGCACCCACGTCCTGGGCGCGGACCGGCTCGCCCAGTGGGACTTTCCCAACGACCCGACAGTCGTCTCCCGCGGGCGCGTGGCGGTCGCCGGACAGCTGTCCGCCTGGGGCCTCGACGACCTGTCCTTCACCACCGAACTCGTCGCCAGCGAACTCCTCACCAACACCATCCGCCACGCGCCCGGCCCCGTCCAACTGCGCCTCCTGCGCGACCACGCCCTGATCTGCGAGGTCTCCGACACCAGCAGCACCTCTCCCCGCCTGCGCCATGCCCGCACCGAGGACGAGGGCGGCCGAGGCCTCTTCCTCGTCGCCCAGCTCACCAAACGCTGGGGCACCCGCCACACCACGAACGGCAAAATCATCTGGACCGAACAACCCCTGCCGCTCCGGCCCGACGAGCAGCCCGTTCAGCCCTCTCACGGCCCGCGGTGAGCCGCAGAGCGTGTCGTGTCGTTCTCCGTCATCGACCTCACCGCCCCACTTCATCCCCACAAAAGCGGCGAGATGCCAGAAACGAGCGACGTGGTCGGCACTCTCCCGCGCGGTGAGCAGGCCGCGAGGAGGCATGAGCAGGCCGCGAGGAGGCATGAGCAGGCCGCGAGGAGGCCGCGAGGAGGCTATGAGCAGGCCGCGAGGAGGCCATGCGTAGGCCGTGAGCAAGCGAGGAGGCAGTGAGGAGGCCGTGAGCAGCCACCCGTGGGCGGCCCGCGCCCGGGACATGGCATGATCGGACCCATGCTGGAACGCGTTGTGGCCGCCTGTGACGGGGCGTCGAAGGGAAATCCCGGCCCCGCCGGATGGGCCTGGGTGGTCGGCGAGGACGAGGAGACCCCCGCCCGCTGGGAGGCCGGCCCGCTGGGCAGGGCCACCAACAACGTCGCCGAGCTCACCGCCCTGGAGCGGCTGCTGGCGGCCATCGACCCGAGCGTGCCGCTCGAGGTCCGTATGGACTCGCAGTACGCGATGAAGGCCGTCACCACCTGGCTGCCCGGCTGGAAACGCAACGGCTGGCGGACGGCCGCCGGTAAGCCCGTCGCCAACCAGGAACTCGTCGTACGCATCGATGAGTTGCTCGAAGGCCGCTCGGTCGAGTTCCGCTACGTCCCCGCCCACCAGATCGACGGCGACCGCCTCAACGACTTCGCCGACCGCGCCGCGAGCCAGGCGGCCACCGCCCAGCAGCCCGCCGGCAGCGCCCTGAGCTCCCCGGAACCACCTCCCGCGCCGGCCGGCAACCCTGCCTCTTCGAAGCCGAAGAAGTCCGCCCCCCGATCCGCCCCCCGATCCACCTCCTCCCGCACGATCAAGGCGAAGTTCCCCGGCCGCTGCGTCTGCGGACGCCCGTACGCGGCGGGCGAGCCCATCACGAAGAACGACCAGGGATGGGGCCACCCCGAGTGCCGTCCGGTAGCGAAGACGGACGCGTGAGCGGCAGGACACCCGCGGCGCTCCCGCCGGCTCGACGGCCTCGCTGACTTGACGGCCTCGCTGACCGGCCATGCGACGCGCCGTCGTCAGACGGTGTCGAACAGGCCGGCGCTGTTACGCTGCGCGTTCCATCCATTGCTCCACGTCATGCACGGGAGTGTGCGTGAAGATCGCATGCGTCGGCGGCGGCCCCGCCTGTCTGTACTTCTCGATCCTGATGAAGCGCCAGGACCCGTCCTGCGACATCACCGTCCACGAACGCAACCCGGCCGGGTCGACGTACGGCTGGGGCGTGACCTACTGGGCCGCTCTGCTCGACAAGCTCCGCGAGCACGACCCCGAGTCGGCGGCCGCCCTCGGCGCGCACTCGGTCCGCTGGCGCGACGGCGTCGCCCACGTCCGCGACAGCCGTACGGTCCACCACGGTGACGAGGGCTTCGGTATCGGCCGGCACCGTATGCTCCAGCTACTCGCCGAGCGCGCCGAATCCCTCGGTGTACGGCTGGAGTTCGCGCACGAGATCACCGCGGACAAGCTCCCGGACGCCGACCTGGTCGTGGCGGGCGACGGCGTCCACAGCGCCCTGCGCGAGAAGTACGCCGACCACTTCGGCACCACGGTCCACCTCGGCCGCAACCGCTACACCTGGCTCGGCACCACCCGGGTCTTCGACTCCTTCACCTTCTCCTTCCAGGAGACCGGCCACGGCTGGATCTGGGCTTACGCCTACGGGTTCAGCGGGGAGCAGAGCACCTGCGTCGTCGAGTGCTCCCCGCAGACCTGGACCGGCCTCGGCCTGGACCGCATGAGCGAGGCCGACGGACTGGCCCTGCTGGAGAAGCTCTTCGCCGGTATCCTCGACGGCCACCCGCTGATCGGCCGCGCCCAGGCCGACGGCACCGCGCAGTGGCTCACCTTCCGCACCCTGACCAACCGCACATGGTCCCGCGGCAACCTCGTCCTCATCGGTGACGCCGCCCACACCACGCACTACTCCATCGGCGCGGGGAGCACCCTCGCCCTGGAGGACGCCATCTGCCTGGCCGGGGTCCTGCGCGCCCACCCGGAGCTCCGGCCGGCGCTCGCCCGCTACGAGCAGGAACGCAAGTCCGCCCTCCTCCCGCTCCAGAGCGCGGCCCGCCTGAGCGCCCAGTGGTACGAGAACCTGCCGCGCTATCTCCACCTGCCCCCGCGGCAGATGTTCGCCCTCCTCGGCCAGCGCCACTCCCCGCTGCTTCCGTACGTACCGCCCCAGCTCTACTACCGCCTCGACCGCGCCGCCGCACAGCTGGAGCTCCTGCGCCGCTTCAAACGCTGGCTGGGCCCACGTCTCGCCCGCACGACGCAGACGCGTTCGCTCGCGGGCCGTGAGTAGTCACCCGGTCCGCCCCCCCGCCGCACCGTGGCGGGGGCACCCTTTCAGCCGTGCTGCTGAGGCTTCTGCGGCGTCGCCTCGCTCGGCCGTACGACCACGAGGCCCTCACCCTCCAGCTTCAGCTGCACGGCCTCCCCGGAGCCCCCGCGGATCATCGACCCGAAGGACTGCGACCGGTGCAGCGACGTGCGCAGCTGAGCTGTCCATCCCACCACGGCGTCGGTGTCCACGAACACTGGCTGCCGCTGCGACACCGGAATGACCAGCGGATTGCCCTCGCAGACCAGCCCGAGCTTCCCCTGCCCGCTGAACACGCTGGTGAACAGGCCGCTGCTGGTGACGCTCGCGCCCTTCACGGTCTTGATCTCGTACGCCAGTGTGGGGTCGAAGCAGAGGACGTTGCGCCCGTTGACGGTGAAGACGTCTCCAGGCTCGACAGCGATGATGAAGCAGTTCCGCGCCTCGTGCGCGAACCACGCCTCACCCTGCCCGCGCACCGCCATCAGCGGCAGCCCCTCGCCGGTGACCGCGCGCTTGAGCATGCCGCCCATGCCCTGGCCCTTGCGCTCGAACCGCAGATTCCCCCGGTAGGCGATCATCGTTCCCTGCCGCGCGAGCATCTCGCCGTTGACCGCGTACGTGATCGTCTTGGCGTTCTGGACGCTCATCCCCGGCGCGTACGCCGGTTGCACCATGTGCTCGCTGGAAAAGAGATCACCCTTCATACCAGCATGCTGTCCCGGAGCCACCGCTTCCGCCAAGTCCCCGGCAGCGCCTCGCGACGGCGCACCGATGCACGGACACGCCGACGTACCGGCGGGGCGGCCCGGTGCGCCCCCGAGTGCCGGAGCCCCGGAGCCCCGGCTCTGTGGGCGACAGTGAGCCGGTCACTCGAAGCGTGCGGTGTCGCCCGCACCCCGGCGTACGATCTCGGCCTCGCCGCCGGAGAAGTCGATGACCGTGGTCGGCTCGGTGCCGCAGTCCCCGGAGTCGACCACCGCGTCCACCACGTGGTCGAGCCGCTCCTTGATCTCCCAGCCCTGCGTCATCGGCTCCTCCTCGTCGGGCAGCAGCAGCGTGCTGGAGAGCAGCGGCTCGCCGAGTTCGGCGAGCAGCGCCTGGGCGACGGCGTGGTCCGGGATGCGGACGCCGACCGTCTTCTTCTTCGGGTGCAGCAGCTTGCGCGGCACCTCCCTCGTCGCGGGGAGGATGAAGGTGTAACTGCCGGGCGTCGACGCCTTGATGGCGCGGAACACGTCGTTGTCGATCTGCACGAACTGGCCCAGCTGCGCGAAGTTCTGGCAGACGAGGGTGAAGTGGTGGCGGTCGTCGAGATTGCCGGATCGACCGGATCCGGCTCGATGCCGTCACGACTGCCCAGCTGGCATCCCAGCGCGAAACAGGAGTCCGTCGGATACGCGATGAGCGCACCCGAGCGGATGCTGTCGGCCACCTGGCCGATGGTGCGCGGCTGGGGATTGTCGGGGTGCACGTCGAAGTACTTCGCCATTCGCCGAGCTTATGCCGTCGACGCCGGGAACCGGCGCATGCAGGGTACGGCGTCCGGCGGGGTACGGCGTCCGGCGGGGCACCGCACCGTACGCGTGGCCGCGCCGTACGCGCCGTACACGGGGGGCGTCGCGCCGTACGAGTCCGGAGGCACCACTGCGGATGTGCCACTGCCGGAGGCGCCACTGCGGTGGCCGTGACCGACGCGTCCCCCCACGCGCGCCGGTCACGGCCACCGCGTCATCCGGTCATCCGGCGAGGGCTATGCGCCGCTCTCCCTGAGCATGTCCTCCCGCTCGACGATCTTCACGCGCTGACGGCCCTGGGGCTCGCCCAGCGCCTTCTCCGCGGCGTCCAGGCGGTACCAGCCCTCCCACGTCGTGAAGCGGACGTTCCGCTCGGTGAGGAACGCGTCCACGGCCTCCGGGGCAGGGGAAACGGCCCCGGGCAGCCGGCCGTTCGCGAAGTCGTCCAGCAGGCCCGCGACCGTCTCGTTGGCGTCGCCCTTGGTGTGACCGATCAGGCCCACGGGGCCGCGCCGGATCCAGCCGGTGACATACGTCGACGGCAGGTGTGCGCCGCTCTCCTCGATCACCCGGCCGCCCTCGTCCGGGACCGTGCCCGAGTCGACGTCCCACGGCAGCTTGGGCAGCCTGTCGGACAGGTACCCCACGGCGCGGTAGACAGCGGTGACGTCCCAGTCCTTGAACTCACCGGTGCCCTTGACGTTGCCGGTGCCGTCGAGGGCGGTGCGCTCGGTGCGCAGGCCGACGACCTCGCCGTCCTCGCCGAGGATCTCGGCCGGCGACTCGAAGAAGTGCAGGAACAGTTTGTGCGGCCTGTCGCCGATGTCGCGGATCGCCCAGTTCTCGAGGGTCTTGGCGACCATGTCGGCCTGCTTGTTGCCGCGCCGGGTCGTAATCGAGCCGTCGTCGTAGTCGATGTCCTCGGGGTCGACGATGACCTCGATGTGGGGGGAGTGGTCCAGCTCCCGCAGCTCCATCGGGCTGAACTTCGCCTGCGCCGGGCCACGGCGGCCGAACACGTGGATCTCCCGGGCCTCATTGGCCTTCAGGCCCTCGTGGACGTTCGGCGGGATCTCGGTCGGCAGCAGCTCGTCGGCCGTCTTGGCCAGGATGCGCGCCACATCGAGCGCGACGTTGCCCACGCCGAGGACGGCGACCTTCTGAGCCGTCAGCGGCCAGGTCCGCGGCACATCCGGGTGGCCGTCGTACCAGGACACGAAGTCGGCGGCGCCGTACGACCCTTCGAGGTGGATACCGGGTATGTCGAGCGTCCGGTCGGCCATCGCCCCGGTGGAGAAGATCACCGCGTCGTAGAAGGCACGCAGATCGTCGAGGTTGATGTCGGTCGGGTAGTCGACGTTGCCGAAGAGGCGGATCTGCGGCTTGTCGAGCACCTGGTGCAGGGCCGTGATGATGCCCTTGATCCGGGGATGGTCGGGGGCCACGCCGTAACGGATCAGGCCGAACGGGGCGGGCATCCGCTCGAAGAGGTCGATGGACACACCGGGCTCGGCGGCCACGTCGGACTTCAGCAGCGCGTCGGCGGCGTAGATCCCGGCGGGTCCGGCTCCGACAACGGCTACCCGCAGAGGGCGGGGCATGATTCAGGTTCCCTTCGAGCGACAACAGGTCGAGCGACAACAGGCGACTCGCAGGCAACCCTAACCGACAGTGAACTAAGGCAATACTTACTCGGTACGCGGCTCCGGTCTATGACCTCATAAGGCGGCCTTATGGCGCTTGCGTACGCTCCGGTTCTGTGGGTTCTGTGGAGCCGCTCCCCGAAGTCCCGGCCGCGGAGCCGGAATCGGACATATCGCCGCCCGAGGAGCCCGAGGAGCCCGAGGTGGCCTGGGACGAGGTGGCCTGGGAATCCGAGGAGTCCAGGGAATCCGAGGTGGCCTGGGAACCCGCGGAGCCGGACGAGCCCGATGACGTCGTGTCACGTGCGGAGCCGTCCGGGTCCGTCCTGCGGAGCAGCTTCGCGCCGCCTCCCACCCGTTCCAGAGGCTTCGTCAGAGCCCGAAAGGAGAAACGTTCGCGCTTGCGCGGCTCCTCCCGCGCCCCAGAGGCAGCCGCGTCGGCAGAGACCGCCTGGTAGGCGGCCAGCGCCTCATGGGCACTCTCGGCGGCCTCCCGGTACAGATCGCGCGACGTGGTCATCGTCTTCAGGGCTTCGGCGTACTGGACCATCAGGCGGCGCGCCTCCTCGACGGTGAACAGGCGCCATTTCTCCCGCAGTTCGGACAGGGCCTGCTCGGCCCATCCGGGCAGCGGCCTGGGCAGCGCGGCGTAGCGCACCACCTTGTCGATGAGCTCCGTGGGCTGTGAACCGTCGAGGAAGACACTGCGCACGGTGAAGTCGTGGTCTTCGTAACCAGGACGGGCCGGAGTCCCGGGCAGCACGACGGCGCCCCCGCGCGGCACCCGCACCCCCAGGTTGTAGAGCGCCCAGTTGACGATCTGGAACTGCTCCGGAGCCGCCCGGTGCTCCACGATGCGGTGGCGCAGGCCGGCCGGAACCAGCGTTGCCAGGGGGCGCCGCCCGCCCTGATCGGGCGTCATGGCCTCGTGAACGACGACGTGGATGCTCCAGCTGCGGCGACCGCAGTCCCTGAGCAGGCGCTTGAGGTCCTGGTCGTCCGCGGGAAGCGGATTGAGCTCACGGAAGCGGACCCCCGCAACCATGTCGTGGTCCCAGGGAACACCGGTGTCCTCGGGCCAGAACATGGTGGCGGGCGACGGCCAGTTGAGGTCCCAGGGCCGGTCCGCCTCCGCGACCAGCACCCAGTCCCGTACGTCGTCCTTGTCATCCGGCGGGCCGACCGTCAGGCGCGCCCGCACCACTACGTCGTCCGCGACCCGCCAACGAGCCTCGAAAGCACGCCTTCGCGCACCGTCGAGACCGTCGAGCGGGGCATCGAACTCCCCGTGGTCGTCGATCACCTCGTCGCGCTGGAGCGCCGACAGCCGGTGCCGGACAACATCCCCGGCGGTGGAGCCGAGATGGCGCCCGCGGGCCAGCCAGACGGTGTCGGGAGCCGTGGCAGGGACAGGGGGGGACTTGACCATGGATCACTCTGCGCATATTTGGGGGTTCGGCGTACGTCTCCCAGTATGGGCGGCACACGTCGCATATACAGAACCACCGGGCCTTCTGCGGGGTGGCTCGTCCACGCACCCTCGTACAGGAACACACGGGGAGCACGCGGGGACGGGGGGGAAGGCGGGGGTGCCGCACAGCGGGTACTGGTCAGACGACGGACTCGGCACGCAGCCGGTCGCGTGCCGGACGGTCGTAGCCCAGTTCCTGAAGGACGGCGTCCGTGTGCTCGCCCAGTGCGGGAATCGGGTCCATACGCGGCGAACGTCCTCGCAGGTTGATCGCCGGCAGTACGGCGGTCAGCGGCCCGACCGGCGATTCCACGCTTGTCAGCCGGTCCCGGGCCACGAGCTGGGGATGCACGCCGATCTCCTGGACCCCCCGTTGGCGGGCATGGGCGATCCGTGCCTCGACGAGGCGTTTCTCCACCTGCTCTCCGGTCAGAGCGGCGAAGACTTCCGCGATGTTCCCTTCCAGTTCCCGGCGGTGCGCCACCCGCCGGCCGACGCTGTCGAAACGCTCGTCGGCCGCCCATTCGGGGCGGCCCAGCACGGTGCGGCAGAAGGAGACCCATTCGCGTTCGTTCTGGACCGAGAGCACGATCTCGGTTCCGTCTTTGGCGGTGAACGTGCCGTACGGTGCGATCGCGGCGTGGCTGGTTCCCGTGCGCGCCGGGGGAGTTCCGCCGTACTCGGCGTAGTAGAAGGGGTATCCCATCCACTCCACCAGCGAGTCGAGCAGACTGATCTCCACCGTGCTGCCGGCGCCCGTGCGTTCGCGTTCGTAGAGGGCGGTGAGGATGCCGGAGAAGGCGTACATGCCCGCACCGATATCGGCGGCGGGGATTCCGCTCTTGGCCGGCGCCTCTTCGCTGCCGGTCACGGACAGCAGGCCCGCCTCGGCCTGAATGAGCAGGTCGTAGGCCTTGGCGTCCCGGTAGGGACCACGGGAGCCGTACCCGGAGATCGAGCAGACGATGAGGCGGGGGTCACGGGCCCGCAGGTGGTCGGCGCCGAGCCCCAGCCGTTGTGCGGCGCCCGGCGCGAAGTTCTGGATGAACACGTCGGCGTCCGCGATCAGACGGTGGATGATGTCCGCCGCCTCGGGATGCTTGAGGTTGAGGGTGACGCTCTCCTTGGACCGGTTGAGCCACACGAAGTGGCTCGACATGCCGCGGACGGTTTCGTCGTAGTCCCGTGCGAAGTCACCGGTCCTTGGCCGCTCGACCTTGATGACTCTGGCGCCGAGGTCGGCGAGCTGGCGGGTCGCCAGGGGTGCGGCGACGGCCTGCTCGCACGCGACCACGGTGACTCCGGTGAGAGGCAACGCGTTCCTCGCACTGTTCATCGCACTCCGATCGCGACTGTCCTGGTCCGGGGCCGACCGAGAAGGTCCCCGAAGCTCTTGCCCATCGTGCCCCCACGGGGGCCCATCGTGCCCCCGCTGAGGCGGCTCGGCCGAGATCTCCCCTCGGCCTCTCCTGGGCCTCCCCTCACCGTTGCCGCGAGGGGAGGCCCAGGGCAACCGGTCGAAGCGGCGTCCACCGCCCGCTCCGCTCCGCGCCGCGCGGCGGGGCCGCCTGGCCATGGCCGAAAGCGGGCTCGGCCGACTCCACCGAGGAGAGCGCACTTAAAGCTCGGTGCTCGACGGCTGCACGCTTCGCTCGACGGCTGCACGCTTCAAGCCCCGGTGAGAGGCAATTCACACTCCGCCTCACGCTCCCGCTCCGTTTCCCGGGCGACGAAGGGGCACTGCCACTCGGCGGGCTTGGGGCGGCCGGAGTAGCGGCGGGCCTCGGAGAGGTGCTCGTATTCGTACAAGTTGGGATTGATATCGCCCTGCAGCTTGATGTCCTGTTTGCGTATCTTCTCTGCCAGCCGGTCCCACATCCCGGCGCCCTTGATCTGGTCGAACTGCTCGTGGGAGTTGAAAGCCAGCATCGGGAAGGGAGGCCGACGGCCCCACCGGCGGTGGGTCTCGTGCAGGCCGATCACGAAGAAGGGATGGCCGGCCACGCTGAACGCGAACTCTCTGGACTGGGCATCCGAGGAGTAGCCCTCGGCCCAGCGATGGGTTTCCGCGTCCTGCTCGTGGAGCAGCTGCAACTGTTGCCAGAGAAGCTCTTCGAACCGCAGCTCATCCACCCCGCGAGGTTGCGCGAAGGTCGCGATGAAGCTGGTGAACGTCCGGGCGCTCCAGTTCGCCGATCCCACGAACTTCGCGAGATCAAGCGCCATCAGCCGGGCGGACTCCTCACTCCCCAGCAGGTCATAGTGCTGGTGTGTGATGCCGCCCTGGCGCCAGGCGGAGCGACCCGCCAGGCAGGAGAACTGGTCCCCCAGGATGAATTCCTCGACCTCACGACGCGCGTTCGCCCTCATGGCCAGCCTTCCTTCCCACCATCTGCCTCCTCGAAGGGAGATCATCTCCTTCACACATCCGAAAGCGCCCACCCCCCACCTGCGGCACCCGGGCCCACAGGCGGCTGCGGCAGCCTAACCGCATGAGGGCAGGACCGAGTCCGCTGGAGGACGGGGAAGGTCACTGGGTGATTGTGACGGGCCAAGGCCGCTCAACGAAATTCCGCGGCGAGACCGCGGCGAGATCCGCAGCGAGATCCACGGCGAGATCCGCTGCGGCAATCGCTCACCTCCCGGGTAACTCAAGAGCGCCGAGTGACGGGAGAGCGGGTTCGCCGAGGTGCCCGCCGACCAGATGACCCGCGGCGGTACACGGTGGGGCGTGTCACAGGCGTGTCACAGCAGCCCGCTCAGTGGCAGGACGCGCTCGGTGAGCTGTCCGCGCAGCCGTCCCCCCGCGGTGTCGGTTTCGGTGAGCCAGTCGGCGGCGACCAGCAGTTCGGCGTGCTCGGCGACCTCTTCGGGTGGCAGGGCGCAGAACGCGGCGACCTGGTCGAGGGGGAGCCCGCTGTCCTCGGCGGGTCCGAGGCGGCCGTCGGGGCGGGTGTGGGCGGCGGTGTACAGGGCCAGGAGCCGGGTGGCCGCGGTGGCCTTTTTCTTACGGATCTTCCGGTCGCCCACGACTTTCTGGGCCCAGCCGGAGATCCTCGCGCGGGTGGTCTTGCCGAAGGTGAACGAGCGGGGCTGCTCGGGCAGCAGGGCGGGGACGGTGAGGGCGGTGGGGTCCTCGGACCGGGAGGCCATCACCTCGGCGAGGGTGCCGGGCAGGCGCAGCCAGTCGGCCGCGACCAGCTGCTGAAGTACCCGCTCGGCATCGCCCTGGAGCCAGCCGGTGAGGTCCTGGCCGGTGATGTTCCCGGTGCCGGCGCGCGCGGCCCGCAGGGTGAGCATGAGCACCGCCAGACGCACCTCGGCCTCCGGGTACGGGGCGTGCGCGGCGGCGTAGTCCAGCACGGTGCGGGCGTGCACGGCCTGCGTGCGGGTCAGCAGCCGTTCCACCACCGGCTGGTCGCCGCCCGCGGTGTCGCCGACGGGCAGACCGGTGCGGTGGGCGTGCATCTCGAGGGTGGTCTGCGCGGCCTTCTCGGCGCGCTGCGCCTCCTGGCGCAGAGATCCGTCGCCCGTGACATCGGCCCACAGGGCGAACGCGCGGGCCTTGCGCTCGTGGAGCCCGGCCAGCAGGACGAGGTCGGGTTCGGGGCGCCGCTGGTAGGCGCGGAACGCCTCCCCGAGTTCGATGAGCTCCAGGCGCAGGACGTCGGGTTCGAGGTCGTGCGGCACGATCCGCTGTGCGATCTTCCCCCACTGCTTCGCCCGCCGGGACGCTGGGGCCGGTGAGCCGGTGCGGGCGCGGGCGCGGGGGAGCGCGGTCGGCCCGGCAGCCGACGTCGCGTCGGTGGCGGGGGCGTGGTCGGAGAACACCGCCGCCGCACCCTCACTCACCGTGCTGCCCGCGGGCTCCGGCCTCCTGTCCGGCGTGCCCCAGGCCTGAGCTGCCCCGGCCTGAGCTGCCCCGGCCGGGGCGGTGCGGGAGGCGGGCGGGGCGGTGTCCAGGACCCGGCAGCCGGGGGTGGCGGCCGCGCACCGCGCGCACATCTCCGCGATCCGCCACAGCCTTCCGGCCCGGTCCGCGTACACCGTCAGGACTACGGGGCCGCCGCAGCGCACCGCCCCCGCCGCCGGGTTCGCTCCGCCCCGCAGTACGGCAGTGGGGTCGGGGGTGTGCCACGCGCAGTCGGCGGCGCGGCAGGCGCACGATGCCTCGCCGCGTGGCCCTCCGTCCTCGCGGATGCGGGCCAGATGCAGGTTGACGTGGCCGATCGCGGCCTTGCGCCCCGCGGCGGCGCCGCCGGGCACGCGCTGCTCCGCGCAGGCCGGGCGGGAACAGGAGAGTTTCACCGCGCCGGCGGAGGGGCGGCCGTGAGGGTCCAGGCGTACCGTCCATACCCGTCCCGCGACGCGCTCCTCCTGCCGTGTGCCGGCCTCCACCGCCATGTGCCTACTCCCTTGATCGTTGTCCCGAGTGGACTCCATCATCAGGGATACCGGCCGATCAGTCCTCAAGGAGCGGGCGTTTCACCTGTTTCCCGCCGGCCTCGCGCCGCTCGTCGGCCGGCAGCGGCCCGCGGCCGGCCTCCGGGACCGCGCTGGGGCCGGTCCGTCAGGGGCGGCTGGTGAGGTAGCCGCCCATGGAGGTGAAGTACTCGGTCGCGGGCAACTCGCGGCCGTCCTCGGTCCGTACGCGCGTGAGGGCCAGGCCGGGGTTGCGGCCCGTACGGGCATCGGCTCCGGCGACGATCACCACGCCCTCGCCCTCGCGGGAGAAGATACGGCCCGCAGTGCCGCCGTAGCGGCCCTCGGACACGAACGCGGCCAGGATCTCAAGGCGCTTGCCCTGGTGGAAGGTGAAGGCGCTGGGGTACGGCGTCGGACTGGGCGCGGACCAGACGCTCGAGGTCCTCGGCCGGCCAGGTCCAGTCGATGCGGCTGTCCTCGATGGACCGCTTGTGGAAGAAGCTCGCCTGGGACCGGTCCTGCTTGGTGAACTCCGTCTGCCCGGAGGCGATGAGGCCGAGCGCGCCGAGGGTGACCGGGGCGATGAGGTCGACGGTCTTGTGGAAGAGGTCGGTGGCGGTGTCCTTCGGCCCGACCGGTACCGCCTCCTGCCCTACGATGTCGCCGGCGTCGAGTTCGTCGTTCATCATGTGCGCGGTGACGCCCACTTCGGGCTCGCCGTTGATCAGGGCCCAGATCAGCGGGGAGAAGCCGGCGTACTTCGGCAGCAGCGAGTCGTGCACGTTCAGCGTGCCGTGGCGCGGGAGGCCGAAGACGCGCGGGGGGATCCAGGTCCGCCAGTTGTTGGCCACGATGATGTCCGGGTCGGCCTCCTTGAGGCGCTCGAACAGCTCGTCGTCATCGGGGCGGTCGCGGATCAGTACCGGCACGCCGTGCTCTTCGGCGAGGTCGGCGACGGAGTCGCTCCAGATCTTCTCGTACGCGTGCTCGCTCTTGGGGTGCGTCACGGCCAGGACCACGTCGTGCTCGGAGTCCAGGAGGGCTTGCAGGGTGCGGTGCCCCCAGGTCTGGTAACCGAACATGACGACCCGCATGGGGTTGCGGAGATTTAGGCTGATCGTCATCGGCATCGGGGTCAGCGCTCTGCTGCTCGCCGTCAACTCGTACCTGATCACGCGGGCGACCTGGCAGGAGGCGCTGGAAGCCCAGGCGTGGCTCATCGGCAGCCTGAACAACCGCGGCTGGCCCCAGGCCCACACCATCGGCCTCGCCGTCGTCGTGCTCCTCCCGCTCGCCCTGGTGCTGGCCCGCCGCCTGGCCCTGGTGGAGATGGGTGAGGTCACGGCGGCCGCGCTCGGCATCAGCGTGGCGCGAACCCGCACCGTCCTGCTGGGCATCAGCGTCGCCCTGGCCGCGTTCGCCACCGCGGTGACCGGCCCCATCTGGTTCATCGCCCTGGCCGCACCCCACCTCGCCCGCAGGCTGACCGGCGCGTGCGGCCCGGCTCTCGTGCCCACCGCCCTCATGGGCGCGGTCCTGCTGACGGCGAGCGATCTCGCGGTACAGCGCCTCTTCGCCCCCACCCCCCTCCCGGTGGGTACGGCCACCGGCACCCTCGGCGGCCTGTACCTGATCTGGCTGCTGGTCACCGAGTCCCGAAAGAGCCGCGCATGACAGGAACGCACACCCCGGCGCACCGCCTGCGAGCCGAGAACCTGACGCTGTCGTACGACCAGCGGACCGTCGCCACCGGCCTCGGCGTCGACCTCCCCGACCACTCCTTCACCGTGATCGTGGGCCCGAACGCCTGCGGCAAGTCCACCCTGCTCAAGGCGCTGGCACGGATGCTCAAACCCCAGGCGGGACAGGTGTATCTCGACGGCGCCGCCATCGCGTCGTACCGCTCCCGCGAGGTCGCCCGCCGCCTCGGCCTGCTGCCGCAGTCGTCGACCGCGCCCGGCGGCATCACGGCCGGCGACCTGGTGGCCCGTGGACGCTACCCGCACCAGCGGCTGCTGAAGCAGTGGTCCGCGCAGGACGAGGCCGCCGTGACCGAGGCGATGGGGCAGACCGGCGTGCTCGAACTCGCCGACCGGCCCGTCGACGACCTCTCCGGCGGCCAGCGCCAGCGCGTCTGGCTCGCCATGGTGCTCGCCCAGCAGACCCCCCTCCTGCTGCTGGACGAGCCCACCACCTTCCTCGACATCGCGCACCAGGTGGAAGTCCTGGACCTGTGCGCCGCCCTGCACGCGCGCAAGGGACACACCGTCGTCGCGGTCCTGCACGACCTGAACCAGGCGTGCCGCTACGCCACCCACCTCATCGTCATGCGCCCCGGCGGCGAGGTCGCGGCCGAGGGCGACCCGGCGACCGTCATGACCGCCGCACTGATCGAGGACGTCTTCGGCCTGCCCTGCCGGATCATCGACGACCCGGAGACCGGTACGCCCCTGATGGTGCCCGCCGCTCCCCAGCGGCCCGCGCCCGAAGACCGATGCCCACGGCCTCGGCCATGACCCATGTCCTGGCCACGTCTTGGCCACGTCCTGGCCACGTCTTGGCCACGTCCTGGCCATGTCCTGTCCCTGTCCTTCGCTGCCGAGCAGCTCAAGAGGCAGGCAGAACGACGGCGCGGGTGGCGGGGTCGAGGGTGACGGAGACGGCCTGCCCCAGGTGCGGTGAGGTGGGGGCGCGGGCGGGGGTGAGAGCGGTCAGCGGGGTGCCGTCGGGCAGGTGCACGCGGATGCGGGTCAGGGGGCCCTCGGGCACGGTTTCGGTGACCGTACCGGTGAGAGTGCGGCCGTCGGCAGCCGTACCGGCACCACTTTCCCGCGCCTGCAAGACGAGGTGCTCGGCCCGTACGGCGATCACCACCTTCCGGCCCGCTTCAGCGGCGGGCAGGCGGAGGCGCTGGCCACCTTCGAGCTGGTACGTGCCCGGCGCGGTCCGGGTCGCGGGCAGGAGATTGTCGTAGCCGAGGGCTCGGGCGGCTGCCACGCCGGCCGGCCGGTCCATGATCTCGGCGACCGGGCCGGAGGGGGCGGTGGCGCCGTCGAGGACGAGGGCCATGCGGTCCCCGAGCGCATACGCCTCGCTCCGTTCATGGGTGACGATCACGGCCGGGATGCCCACCTGGCGCAGGAGCGCGCGCAGGTCGGAGCGGATCGTGGCCCTGGTGGGGGTATCGAGGGCGGAGAGGGGCTCGTCCAGGAGCAGCAGGCGCGGGTGGGTGGCCATGGCGCGGGCGAGGGCGACGCGTTGGGCCTGGCCGCCGGAGACCTGACCCGCTTTGCGGTCGGCGAGGCCGTGCAGGTCCATCAGGGCGAGGAGTTCAGCGAGTTCCTTCGCCTTGTGGCCGCGGGGGGCGCGGCGCATGCCGTAGGTGATGTTCGCCGCGACACTCAGGTGCGGGAAGAGCGCGTAGTCCTGGAAGAGGTAGCCGACGCCGCGTTTCTGGACGGGCAGGTGGGTGCGGGTGGCGGAGTCGTACCAGGTCCGCCCCGCGCAGGTGATGCGGCCGGTGGCGGGCGTGTGGAGCCCGGCGAGGGCGCGCAGGAGGGTCGTCTTGCCGCCGCCGGAGGGCCCGAACAGGATCAGCGTCTCGCCCTCGGCCACGGTCAGGTCGGCGGTGAGGACGGGGCCGGTCCGGTGCCGGGCCGTGAAGTGGGCCCGGAGCGCGACGTCTCCTTCTCGCGGTTCGGTGGCGGGGCGGGTGTCGGTGGCGGCGCGGGTGTCGCTGGTGAGCGTCATGGGGTGGCTCCGGCGTGGGTGAAGCGGCGCTGCAGGGTGTAGGTGGCGGCCAGCACGGCGAAGGAGAAGGCGAGCAGGAGGAGGCTGGTGCGGCCGGCCGCGGAGTAATCCATGGCCTGCACGGAGTCGTAGACGGAGAGGGAAACGGTGCGGGTATGGCCGGGCAGGTTGCCGCCCAGCATGAGCACGACACCGAACTCGCCGACCGTGTGCGCGAAGGACAGCACGGCGCCCGTCACGATCCCCGGCAGCGCCAAGGGCACGGCGATCCGGGCCAGCGTGCGGGCGCGGGATGCGCCGAGCGACCAGGAGGCTTCCAGCAGCCTGCGATCCACCGAGGCGAAGCCGGCCGCGATGGGCTGAACGGCGAAGGGCAGGCTGAACAGAACCGAGCCGACGAGCAAGCCGGTGAAGGAGAACGGCAGCAGGCTGCCGGTCAGGTCTTCGTACCAGCGGCCGACCGGGGACCTCGGGCCAAGAGCCATCAGCGCATAGAAGCCCAGCACCGACGGGGGCAGCACCAGCGGGAGGGCGACGACGGCCTCGATGCCCGTGCGCCACCAGCGGCGGGGCGCGTAGGCGAGCCAGGCGCCCAGCGGCAGGGCGAGAGCCAGCAGGATGCCGGTGGTCGCCGCCGCCAGGCGCAGGCTCAGCAGGACGGCCTGCCAGTCCACGACAACGTCCTTACCGCTCAGGAAGCTGGTCAGGGAGGGAGAAGCCGTACGCCTTCAGCACCTCATGGGTCTTCGTCGAGCTCAGGTAAGCGGTGAACGTCTTCGCCGCGTCGATGTCGGTGGCCTTCTTCAGGATCACGCCGCCCTGGTCGATGCGCGGGTAGGAGGCCAGGTCCACCTCGGCGACATCGCCCTTGTCCTTCATCGGGCCGGCTGTCGACAGCGACAGGGCGATCACGCCGGCGTCGGCGTTGCCGCTGGTGACGAACTCGGCGGCCTGGGCGATGTTGTCGCCCCTCACCAGCTTCGGCTCGACCTCGTCATACACCCCGGCGCTCTTGAGCGCCGCGACCGCGGCACGGCCGTAGGGGGCGTGCTCGGGGTTGGCGATGGCCACCTTGCGGATGCCCGGATCGGTGAGCTTCTTCAGGCCCTCGGAGGCGATGTTGAATTTCTTGCCCTTGTCCGCCCAGACGACCAGCCGGCCGACCGCGTAGTCGAACTGCGAGCCCTCCACCGTCAGCCCGGCCTTGGCAAGCTTGTCGGGGTAGGAGGTGTCGGCGGACAGGAACACATCGAAGGGGGCACCGTGGGACAGCTGGGTGGCGAAGTTCCCCGACGAGCCGTAGGTGACCTCGACCTTCATGCCCGGAATGTCCTTGTGGAAGTCCTTCAGCACCTCCTCAAGAGCGAACTTCAGATCCGAGGCGGCAGCGACCCTCAGGACCTTCGTAGCGTTCTCGCCCCCCTCCGCCTTCGCGGACGAGCCCCCGCCCGTACCGCAGCCCGTCAGCGTGACGGCCACGGCCAGCAGCCCGGCTGTCCCCGCACCGGTGCGCTTCACTCGTTCACCTCTGCTCACTCGTTCACCTCTGCTCCGGCGCCGGCCAGCGCGTAACCGCCCAGCCGGCGCAACTGGGCACTCACCCTCGGCGAGCACCACACCTGCAACAACGTCGACATTCCTGGGTGTTCGGCGAACCGCCGGTCCACCCACAGCTGCACCACATGCTCCTCGAACGCGGTGAAATCCACTCCGGCGGCCGAAGCCGCCGCGGCCGTGGTCACCCCGGCCGCCACCTGCCCCGCCGCCGTCATCCGGGCCGACGCCAGATGCCCCGCCGCCACCGGCCCCGCCACCTGCTCCCGCGCCCCGGCAGCGACCAGCGCGCGGTGCAGGGCCTGCTCGGACGCGGCCTGCGCCTCCCGGTGCGCCACCGGCACCCGGCCTGCCCCCACCTCGGCCAGCGCGGGCATGCGGTCCCGGTGGGCCAGGCCGACCGGCCACCGGGCCAGCTCCCACCGCGCCACGGACTCCGCGGCCGGCGGCAGCCCGTCGGCCGGGCCGTGCACCACCGCCGCGTGGACCCGCCCCGAGGAGAGCGCCGCAAGGGACCGGCCCGAGGAGGCGTGCACCACCACCAGCCGCGCGGCCCCCTTGCCGGGAGCGGCCCTCGCCGCCATGCCCAGAGCGGGTTCGCACCCGGCCACCACGAACCCGTCCCCGCTCGCGCCGTCCAGCAGCTGGGGGCCGTCCGCGGTCCAGACGGCATCGGCCAGGCAGAACCCGGAAGCGTCCGGCTCCGCGAGCGGCGCCCACACCTGCGTGGAACCCACCCGGGCCACCGCCAGCGGCGCCCCCAGCGGGGGCTCCTCGCCGGGGGCCAGCACCGGCAGTACCGCGCGGGTCCCGCCCTGGCCGAACAGGTCCTCCACCGTGCAGTCCAGCGTGGCGGCCAGCCTCAGGCCGGCCTCCACCGAGGGCACCTGCCGCCCCGCCTCAACGGCCGCCACCGACTGCCGCGACATCCCCGCCGCAGCCCCCAGCTCGGCCTGCGACCAACCGCGCAGCCGCCGCCGCTGCCGTACTTGTTCACCAGACATGCCAGGAAAATAGCGGATGGACAGCATCCAAGCACAGACCCGCAGGCAGGTCAGGCAGGTTCGGATGCCCCGGCCTCCTCTCGGCAGGGTCCTCGACCCCCTCGGCAGGGTCCTCGAGAAGGGCCCGGCGCCGGAGATCCTGGACCGTCCCCGGCATCCCCGCACCCGTGCCCTGATCGACACCTCACCGACCACGGACCCCGCCGCCGAGCGAGGACACAGCCGAGCGAGGACACAGCCGCCTCCTGCTCCGCGGAGACCTGAGTCCCCGGAAGGCGGCCGAACGGCCGGCTGTCTTTTCCGGAAGCCGGTGCCCTGTCTCCTCTTTCCCGGACAGCCGTGCGCAATGGCTGTGCGCCGAGAAAAAACGGAATTCCACCTGATCAATTCGGGAAAGGAATGGTAAGTGGCATGTCACACACATCACTTGCAAACGATTGTGACGACTGATTAGCTTCGACTTGCTCGCTGCGCTCACTTTCTGCGCATACCTGATGAGAAGTGGAATCCACCCTTCTATGAGCACTCCCTTATTCCTTACGCCACGCCTGCAGAGCCGCCTCAGCTCCCTACTCGGTGATCCGGACCTCCTGCACCGGCTCACCCACGCGCTCGGCTCGCCGCTGAACGTCGTACTGCCCGACCAGATCGCCGACAACGTCCGGCGCTTCCAAGAGGTATACGAGCGGCACCGGTTGAACGGCATCGTGTACTTCGCGCACAAGGCGAATCGTTCCAGCGCCCTTGTCCGCCGCCTCGCCGACACCTCGGCACATATCGACATCGCCTCGCTGGGCGAACTCCAGCACGCCCTGGGCGCCGGCTTCACGCCCGACCGGATCATGGCGACCGGTCCGAAGAGTCCCGAGTTCCTGTGGCTCGCGGCGCGCACCGGTGTGACCGTCAACCTCGACTCGGTGGACGAACTGGAAATGCTGGCCGGGATCGTGGCCAAGCACCAGCTGCCCCGGGCACGCGTCCTGGCCAGACTCTCCGACTTCGGCAGCACCGGCGTCACTGTGCTCAGCCGGCGCAGCCGCTTCGGCACCCCGGTCGCCGCTGTCCCCGAGCTCCTCGACGCCCTGCAACGGCACCGGGACACCGTCACGCTCACGGGACTCGCGTACCACCTGGACACCATCGGACTCGCCGAGAAGGCCACCGCCCTCGAAGGCTGCTTCGCCGTGATGAACGAGTGCGCCGCGCGCGGACTGCGTCCCCGCGCGATCGACATCGGCGGCGGCTTCGGCGTGGACTACCTCGCCGACGGCAGCCAGTGGGAGACCTTCACCTCCGAACTGACCAGCGCGGTGCTGGGCAGGCGGCCCCCCCTGACCTGGCGCGGTCACGGTTACGGGCTGCGGAACGAGGGCGGCACGCTGCGCGGAACCCTCGGCCTCTATCCGGCGCACCGACCGGTCGCCGGCCCCCGGTACCTCGACGAGCTCCTCCGGCTCCCGGCACCGTCGCTCGGCCGCCCTCTGGCCACCCTGCTGCTGGAGAACCTCTACGACCTGTACAGCGAACCGGGCCGAGCCCTGGTCGACCAGTGCGGCCTCGTCCTCGCCCGGGTGCTGGAGGTCCGCGACGACCCCGGCGGGGACTGCTTCGTGCGGCTGGAGATGAACGCCTCCGACGTCAGCCTCGAGGAGCACGGCGTACTGATGGACCCGGTCCTCGTACCGCACCCCGACCGGACGCGGCCGTCCGGCGGTCCGGCCGGGGTGTACCTGATCGGAAACCTCTGCCTGGAGGCGGACTTCATCACCCGGCGGAGGGTCTTCCTGCCGCACCGGCCCGGCCCCGGCGACCTGCTCGCCTTCGCCAACACCGCGGGTTACTTCATGGACTTCAGCGCCGATCACGCCTTGCACCAGCCTGTCGCCCGCAAGGTCGCCGCCTACCACGACGGTGGCCGCTGGCACTGGTGTCTCGACGAGAACTACTGGCCCATCACCACCACGGGGGACCACAGTTGAGGTACGACTCCATCACCGACGTCATTGGTGACACACCGCTCGTCCGCATAGCACCCGAGGTGCACGGACTGCGCAACATCGACCTGTACGCCAAGCTCGAGATGCTCAACCCGTTCGGTTCCGTGAAGGACCGGGCCGCCTGGAACATGGCACGCCCGCACCTGGCCGCCGGCGGCGCTCAGCGCACCGTCGTCGAACTCTCCAGCGGCAACACCGCCAAGGCACTCGCCGTCATCGCGGGCATGCACGGCCTGCCGTTCAAGAGCGTCACCAACCGCATGAAGGTCCCCGAGATCAAGGACCTGCTCCTGCTCCTGGGCGCGGAGATCGAGGAACTCCCCGGTCAGGCCGAGTGCCTGGACCCCACCAACACCGAGGACCCCCTCACCCAGATCCACCAGATGCTGTCCGCCGACGAGAGCGCCTACCTCCACACGGACCAGTACTACAACCCCTTGAACATCGAGGCACACCAGAACGCCACGGGGCCGGAGATCATCAAGGATCTCGGCGGTGCCGCACCCGACTACTTCATCGCCGCCGTCGGCACCGCGGGTTCCTCCACCGGTTCCGCGCGCGCCCTGCGCGCCCACGACCCGAACGTCAGCGTGATCGGACTGGTCGCCCACAAGTCCGACTTCCTTCCGGGCATCCGCAACATCGACGAGGTCCACGAGGTGGGGCTGTTCGATCCCGCCACGTACGACACGATCGAATCCGTCTCCGCGGACGAAGCCGTCGACGGCATGCTGACCCTGGTCCGGCGCTGCGGCATGCTCGCCGGCCCCACCGGCGGCGCCGCCTACTTCGGCGCCGTTCGGCACCTGCGGAGCATCGACGACCAGCTCACCGAGCGCAAGACCGCGGCGTTCATCGTCTGCGACCGCGTCGAGAGCTACATGAGCTACATCCGCAAGCGGCGGCCCGAACTGCTGCGCCAACCTCCCCGCCGCAACTGCGTCGACACGCTCACCGAGTCCGAGATCGCGGCGGCCCTCACGATCGACGTGGCCTCGGCCCAGGCATGGCTGGCGCAGGCCCGTCCCCTCGTGGTCGACCTGCGGGGAGCGATGGCCTTCAACGCCCTGCACATCCCGGGCTCCGTCAACATCGTCGACGAGCTCTTCGCCGAACTCCTCCACGGCGGCCTGCCGTTCGGGCGCAGCCATCCGGTGCTGCTGGCCTGCCCGGTGGGGGAGCAGTCGGTGAAGTACGCGGCGCTCCTGACCCGCATGGGCCACACCGACGTGCGCAGTCTGACCGGCGGCATCATCGCCTGGCGCGACGCGGACGCGCCGTTAGGGAGGGACTGACATGCCCCTTTCTCCCGGTACGTCTTCTCCCGGTACGTCGACGCCCACGTCCGCTCTCCTGGAGTGGCAGGCGGCGCTGCGGGCCCAGTTCCCCCTCGTCACCGGCCACCCGGACGTGCGGTACCTGGACAGCTCCGCCACGGCGCAGAAGCCGCAGGCCGTACTCGACGCCGTCCAGCGTTATCTGACCACCTCGAACGCCAATGCCGGCCGCGGGACGTATCCCTGGGCCAACCGGACCACGGCACTGATCGAGGAGGCCAGGACCCGGGTCAAGGCCTTCCTGCGCGACCCCGAACCCGAGCGGTCCCAGGCGCACTTCACCAGCGGCACCACCGAGGGGCTGCGCGCCGTGGCCCGCGACTGGCTCGTCCACCACCTGAAGGACGGCGACGAGATCATCGTGCCGTTCGCCGACCACCAGGCCAACGCCCTGCCCTGGCTGGAGGCACAGCGGCTGCTCGCCGACCGCGGCACGCGGATCACCGTACGGGAGATGCCGTACGAGCCGGAGTCCCGCGACTACGACCAGCAGGTCCTCGCCGGCCTGGTCAACGAACGCACCCGGTTCGTCGCCGCCACGCATGTCCACCATGTCTACGGCGCCGACATGAACGTGCACCGCATCCGTGCCACGGCCGGTCCCGAGGTGGTCATCTGTCTCGACGCCGCGCAGAGCGTCGGGCACAAACCGGTCGACATGAGCGCCCTGGACGTCGACTTCGTCGTGTTCTCCGGGCACAAGGCGATGGCGCTGCCCGGTATCGGTGCGGTGTGGGCGCGCGGCAGGCGGGGACCCCGCTTCGAGCCGGGCGGATGGAGCGGCAGCCCCAACACCAGCGGGATCGTCAGTCTGCACGCGGCCCTCGACTGGTTGGAGGAGGCCGGGCTGGAGCGCATCGAGCGCTGGACCGTGGACCTCGGGGTCAGGCTGACCGACGGCCTCGGCAGGCTCCGCTCGTACGAGGTGCTCGGCTGTCCCCTCAGCCTGAGCGCCGGTTCCACGGTGCAGCGACGGCAGGGGATCGTCACCTTCCGGCACCGCGGGATCGGCTCCCACGACCTCGGGTTCATCCTCGCCAGTCACGGGCTCCTGGTGCGGGCGGACGGCCATTGCCAGGCCCGGGCCGGTGAGAAGGACTCCTCCGTCCGGGTCAGCCTGCACGTCTACAACACGCCCGAGGACATCGACCACCTGCTGGAGGTCCTGGCCGACCTCGACCGAGAAAGCTGAGGAACACATGCCCAACGACCCGATCGTCATGGTGGATGTCTACGCGCCGACCATGCGGCTGGCCCATGCCTTCCAGCAGGCCGGCCACCCGGTGGTGCGCGTGCAGAGCACTCCCGGTGTCCCGCCGGTGTACCAGGGCAGCCTCGACCTGTCCGGCTTCGCCGACAACATCGTCCACGACGGCGACTTAGAGACCGGCGACTTAGAGACCGGCGACTTGGAGACCTTGGAGACCACCGCCAAGGCCGTCGCCGCCCATCACCCTCTCGCGGTGATCACCGGCGGCGAACTGGGTGTCGAACTCGCCGATCGGCTCAGCGAGACACTGGGGCTGGCCGGCAACGGCACACGGCTCAGCGCCGCACGCCGCCACAAGTTCCTCCAGACGGAGACGATCAAGGCAGCAGGGCTGCCCGGCACCCGCCAGCACCTCGCCACGTCGGCGCGCGACGCCGCCGACTGGCACGGGAAACACGGCGGCCGCGTGGTCGTCAAGCCGGTGCGCAGCGCCGGCAACGACGGCGTCACCTTCTGCGCGAGTCCCGAGGAGAGTGCCGCCGCGTACGACAGGATCAGCGCGGCGACGAACATCTTCGCCGTGCGCAACGAGGGCGTCGTGGTCCAGGAGCACCTGGAGGGAACCGAGTTCGTCGTCAACACCGTCAGCTGCGAGGGCCGGCACCGGACCACCGACGTGTGGCGCTATCTGAAGATCTCCGCGAACGGTGTCACCGACCGCATCAGTGCCGCCGTCTCGGTGCCGGAGGGCGAGCCCGGGCGCGCGCGCCTGGCGCGGTATGCCTTCGAGGTGCTGGATGCGCTGGAGGTCCGGTACGGCCCCGCCCACCTGGAGATCATGCTGACGCGGGACGGACCGCGGCTGGTCGAAGCGGGGATACGGCTGTGCGGAGCGGACGCCGCCTCTTTCGCGCGGCTCGCGGCCGGTGAGTCGCAGATCGAGCGCACCGTCGACGCCTACGTGCGTCCCGATCGGTTCCTCGCCGGCATCGACGAGCCCCAGCGGGCGCGGCGGCACGTGGCCATGGCGTACCTCACCTCCCCGGTCACCGGCATCCTCGCCTCCTACCCTCTGCTGCCGCAGGTGGAGGCGCTGGAGAGCTTCCACAACGTGCACATCGCCGTGCGGCCCGGAGACCGGCTGCCGCTGACCGTGAACGACATCACCGAACCGATGATGATCGGCCTCGCCCACACCTGCGAGCACGTGCTGGCCCGCGACCTCAACACCGTGCACTACCTGGACGGGGCGGGTTTCTACATGCTCGCGGAGCCGGGCACGCTCGCGGAGCCGGGCACGCTCGCGGAGCCGGGCACGCTCGCGGAGCCGGGCACGCTCGCGGAGCCGGGCGCACTCGCGGAGCCGGGCACGCTCGCGGAGCCGGGCGCACTCGCGGAGCCGGGCGGCGGCGACGCGCGGGAAGCGGCGTGAGCGCGCCCCCGTCCCGTCCGCACCTCGTGGTCCTGCACCGGTGGCGCTCCCGCTCCCCCCGGATCACCGCCCGCCGCTTCAAGGTCACCGGCCGGACCTGCGGAGACGCACGATGACCGGCCTGGCACAGTACGTACGTTTATGGCGGGTGCCCGGCGCGCCGCTGCTGCTGGTCGGCGGGGTGGTCGCCCGCCTCGGTCAGGGCGTCACTGTCCTGGCGTGGCTGCTTCTGGTGAAGGAGACCACCGGCCGCTTCAGCGAGGCGGGGCTCGTCGGGGCCTGCATCTCGCTGGCCACCGCCGCCACCGCCCCGGTAGCCGGGCGGCTCGCCGACCGTTACGGACCCGGACGGGTACTGCCGCTCTACGCGGCGGCGTACGCGGGCCTGCAGCTCCTGCTGCTGGCCGCGGTCCTCGCCCGGATGCCCCTGTTTCTCCTCTGCGTCCTCGCCGCGCTCTGCGGGGCGGCGTTCCCCGCGATCAGCCCCGCGCTACGCGCCGCGTGGACCACCCTCACCAACACCGACAGCGGCCGCTCGGACATCCGGCAGACGGCCATGGCGGCCGAGTCGACCCTGTTCGAACTCGTCTTCGTCGTCGGACCGTTGATCTTCTCCGCCTTCACCTTGGCGGGTACGTCCCTCGGCGACGCACTGGACACCGGTGCCGCTACCGCCGGTCCCGCGGCGGCCCTGGTCTTCGCCTCCCTGTGCACGGCGTTCGGCACGTTCGTGGTGGCGCGCGGCCAGGCCATGCGCGGCCTGCGCGCGGGCGGCGCCGCCCCTGCCCGGGGTGCTGGGCCGCTGCGGGAGCCGGCCCTGCGGATGCTGCTGCTGTGCGCGGCGGGCATCGCGTTCTCCTTCGGTGGCGCTCCCGTCGCCATCGCCGCCTATGCCAAGGCTCAGGACGGCGCCTCCGGGGAGAGCGTGACCGGTGTCCTCATCGCGGTGTGGAGCATCGGCAGCGCGGCTGCCGGACTCTGGTACGGCAGCCGCACCTTCAACGGCTCGCTCAGCCGCCGCTTCCTGGTCCTCCTGGCCGCTCTGTCGGCCGGGTATGCCGCGTGGACCCTGATGCCGAACTCGTATGCGCTCGGCGCTCTCCTCTTCGTCTCCGGTGCCGTCATCGCACCGGCGCTCACGGTGGAGGCCGAGCTGGTCTCCCAAGTCGCGGAGGAACGCATGCTGAACGAGGCGTACACCTGGCTCACCACCGTCAACCTGTCCATGGCGGCTCTCGGTTCCGCCGTCACCGGGGCCGTCGTCGACCGTCCCGCCGGCCACACCTGGGGTTTCCTGGCGGCGGCCGGTGCCACGGCGGTGGCGGCCGCGGTGGCAGCCACAGGAACACTGGAGGCTCCCGCCCCGCCGTCGGCAAAGGCCGTGGCCGGGCGGCAGGAACGGGACGCGGGGAGGGGCAAAGACCTTCGGCAGGACGCCGGTTGACGAGGACGCACCCTCACACCCTCCCCGCATAATGGAAACAGTTTTCACCTGTAGACTCCGCACCACAGGAACACAGGGGTGACACAGCAAGGTGAGTGACGAGGGATGGGGCTGAGCCTGGCGACGGCCGAGAAGTGGGTGGAGCGCTGGGAGCGTCAGCAGCAGCGATACGCCGTCGACCGCGAGGCACGCTTCACCGTGATCGCCGACGTGGTCGAACACATCACCGCGGGCCACAGCGGAAGCCCGCTCGTGGTGGACCTGGGTTGCGGTCCGGGTTCACTCGCGGCCCGCCTGGCCCGGCGGTTGCCCCACGCGGACGTCGTCGCCGTGGACAGGGACCCCTTGCTGCTGGAACTGGCCCGCGCCTGCCACCCGGACACGGCCCGCTACGTCGACGCGGTGATCGGCGAGGAGGGCTGGACCGACGCCCTGGGACTGGACCGCCCGCTCGACGCGGCCGTCTCCTCCACCGCCCTGCACTACCTGAGCGCCGAGACACTGCGCCGCACCTACCACGAGATCGCGCGACTGCTGCGCCCGGGCGGGGTCTTCGTCAACGCCGATCACCTTACCCAGGACAGCCCCGCACTCGCCGAGATCACCGGACACCTCGGACACCGCCGGGCCGAGCGACGGCAGGTCTTCTCCCACGAGGACTGGGCCTCTTGGTGGGACGCCTTGACCGAGGAACACGAAATGGCCGAGCTCCTCGCCGAACGCGGGCGGCGGCAGCAGGAGGCCGCGGCCGACGGTGCGTGCTTGTCGGCGGCGGACCACGCCCGTCTGCTGCGGCAGGCGGGCTTCCGGGCGGCCGGCACAGTGTGGCAGTACGGCGACAGCCACGTCGTCGTCGCCGCGCGCTGAACCGTCAACCGGTGGTGGGGTTCGCGTCACCTCCCCCCCAAACGGCTTGCCCCTGCCAGTCGTTGGCATGATGGTCACCGACCGGGAGCGGGCCGATGAGTGGCCGGTCAGCTGGAGGATCTCCTGCTGGAGGTGGGGCTGATCTTCCCGCGTTCCGCATCCTCGGACCCGGCATCCGCATCCTCGGACCCGGCATCCGCATCCTCGGAGCCGGGGTCATCCTCAGAGACGAGGTCGCCATCCTCGGAGCCGAGGTCGTCTTCGGAGCCGAGGTCGTCATCCTCGGAGCTGAAGTAGTCGGGCTCGGAGGCGTGGTTGTCGCTCTTGGCGGCGCGGTTGTCGCTTCCGGCGCTCGGTCCCCACGCGTCCAGCGAGTGGGGCACGGTCGGGTCCGGCACCACGTTGCCGTCCCCGTCCAGGAACCGCAGCCCGGGAGTGTCGGCCCCCGTCCTCAGCTGGAGCCTGAGGGAAGCTCCGCCCTCGCCCCGGATCTCCTGGCCGTCGACATCGAGGGGAACAGCCTGCCGGGCGAGGTGGTCGACTCTCCAGTACGCGGCGGGGCCTTCGCCACCCGCGGACAGGACCTCTTCGACGGTGCGGCCGTCGCGGGTGTCGACGACGAGACGGGGTATCAGCAGCCTGAACCTGCTCGGGGGCAGGCTCCTCGGGGGCAGGGGCGACACGACGACCTCATGCTCGCTCCACCGCCATGCGTAGCCGAAGGCAGCCTCGCTCGGGGCGTTCACCGCCTCCGTGTCCCGCACCACACGCAGGTCGTTCGGGGTCCTCGCGGGGATCCGGAGGTAGTGGCGGCGCGACGACCCCAACGGGACCTCACGGTACAGAGCCTCGCCCCTGAAGTCGTGGACATGGCGGATCCCGGTCGCCGTCTCGACGAGCATGTGCCCGTCGTCCTCCCCGGTCTCCAGCCGGAACGCCTGCCGGTCCTCCTCCGGCCCGAGCAGCACCCTCTCCCTACCACCATCCGGCTGCTCCTGGAGGGCCACCCGCAACCCGGCGATCCTGGAGTCGGCATACGGCCCGCCCAGGATCAGCGACACATGCTCTGCCTGCCACTCGGC
Organism: uncultured Actinomycetota bacterium; assembly: GCA_963711935.1. Classification (GTDB taxonomy): domain Bacteria; phylum Actinomycetota; class Actinomycetes; order Streptomycetales; family Streptomycetaceae; genus Streptomyces. The sequence continues at coordinate 62,978 of CAVQGD010000010.1, read as the reverse complement.
GTCCAGCCGGTGTTCCAGCCATGGCCCGTCCGGGCTGTCGTCGAACAGGGGGTGGCGGAGGGCGAAACGGTCCCCGTCCCGGACGAGCTGTCCGGGAACCCGGCCGCCCTCAAGATCACTAGGATCCCTCAGCTCCAGGCCAGGAGCCCAATGCGGCGCGTAGACCCGGAGCCCTCGGGGCTCGCCACCGGCCTCCTCCGGCCTGAGCCGCAGCTCCAGAAAGTTTCCGTCGCCGTCCCTCAGGAGTCGGGCGATGGTTCCCCTGGGCGGTTCGGTCTGCTGCGGCTCGGGGGCGCCCCGGTCCGGTTCCTGCGCGGCGCTCCGCATCGGCTCGGTACCCCAGGTGAGGCGCCTGAACCGAGCCTGGCCCGTGCCGTCCTCGACCACCAGGCCGCCGCCCGGCTGCCTGGTCACCGTCAGACGGCGTTTCAGGATGCTTTCCAGCGTCCCGTTGTACGGCACAACGCGGCCGTCGACGTCGAGACGGCTGCTGAGGAGGGGCTCGTCTCCCCGTGGGTGGCCAACGCGGGCGTAGCCGACAAGCTGCCCCTCGCGGTCCCGTAGCGGGACGATCTCGTCGTACAGCTCTCCGTCCTCCGGGTGGAAGACCATCTGCTGGTGCGGCGCGCCTCCGTCGTCGGCGGGCCGCACCTCGATCATCCTGTCGCCCCGGTCCCGGGCCTGCCAGTCCTCCCACGGCACACCCTGCGGATCGGCCAGCCGGAACGCACCGTCGGGAGCACCCATCTCGGTCCGCAGATACGCCCACCCGCCCTCAAGTCGCGTGTCACGAACGGTGAACGTGCCCTCCTGCCCGAAGTGGTACCGGTGACCGTACGCATCGTCGGTGGCCACGAACGGACCATGGACGTACTCCGCCGACTCCGGCGGGACGGTGTGCACGGCGAACCGTGCCACGGCGCCCGGGTCGGCACCCGTCAGCCGGTAGGTGATCCTCTCCGCACCGCTCTCCTCATCGTCGGAACCCCACGTATCCTCGCTGCTCTCCTCATCGCCGGAACTCCCCGTATCCGTACTGCTCTCCTCATCGTCGGAATCCCACGTATCCGCGCCGTTCTCCTCATCGCCGGGACCCCAGGTACGGTCCGCCACCGCCCGCAGACCAGCCATGCTCGGCGGCGCGTCGGCCAGCAGGTACTCCCGCGAGGTCCACCGCTGCCGGGAATCGAACTCGATCCGCAGAGCCGGTCCGCTGCCCAGCTCGTCAGTCGATCCGTCAGTCGATCCGTCAGTCGACCGAGTCCTCGTCAGCCGGCCCGTGGTACACCACCGCGTGGCCGCCACCGGGCAGTTCGGTGACGGTGAAGCCGGCGCCGACCTCCGCCGGCCGGCCCTCCAGATGCGCCAGATGCGACCGCAGGGCCTGCTGCGCGTCCCGCAACAGCCTGTCGTATGCGGCATTCCGCAGCGCCATCGACCCGTGATGCAGTCTGCTCAGCGGAACATCCCGGTTTTCCGCCCGTGCCTCTCTGCTGTTCGCCTGATGCCGGGCCTCGGCGATCAACCGCTCGCTCTCCACGACGTCCGCGCCGAGGGCGTCCCCGTACAGCACACGGTCGATGGCGCCCCCGTACAGCTCAGGGCGGATCGAGCGGATCGCCGGGCGGTCGGCACCAGGGCGGCCGGCGTCTGCCTGGTCGGTGCCGGGCCGGGTGGACGGCCCGGCCTCGGCCTGCTCGGACCCGGTATCCGCATCCCAGGAGAGGAAGCCGTCGGGCTCGGAGGCGCTGTCGTCGCTCCCGGCGACCGACTCCCACTCCTCCAGCAGGCTGTGCTCGGTCGGGTCCGGCACCACGTTGCCCTCCCCGTCCAGGAACAGCAGCCCGGGACCGTCGGCCTCCCTCCTCAGCTCGAGCCTGAGGGAAGCTCCGCCCTCGCCCAGGATTTCATAGCCGTCGGCATCGAGGGGAACAGCCCGCCGGTCGGAGTGCTCGACCCTCCAGTACACGGCGGGGCCTTCGCCACCCGCGGGCAGGACCTCTTCGAGGATCCGGCCGTCACGGATGTCGACGACACAGGGCATCAGCAGCCCGCCCGTGGACGTGGAGGCCGCGTCCACGGGCGGCGTCTCCGCGTCCACGAGCGACACGACGACCTCATGCTCGCTCCGCCGCCATGGGAAGCCGAAGGCAGCACTGCTCGCGGCGTACATCGGATCCGTGGCCCGCACCACACGCAGGTCGTCCGGCTCCTCCGCGAAGCTCCGGAGGTAGTAGTGGCGCGACGACCCCAACGGGACCTCACGGTACAGAGCCTCGCCATGGGAATCGTAGAGGTGGCGGATCCCGGTCGCCGTCTCGACGAGCGCGTGCCCGTCGTTCCCCCCATGACTGCGGTCCTGCCAGGTCTCCAGCCGGAACGCCTGCCGGTCCTCCTCCGGCCCGAGCAGCACCCTCTCCCTACCACCATCCGGCTGCTCCTGGAGGGCCACCCGCAACCCGGCGATCCTGGAGTCGGCATACGGCCCGCCCAGGATCAGCGACACACGCTCTGCCTGCCACTCGGCGTCCAGCCGGTGTTCCAGCCACGGCCCGTCCGGGCTGTCGTCGAACAGGGGGTGGCGGAGGGCGAAACGGTCCCCGTCCCGGACGAGCTGTCCGGGAACCCGGCGGTTCTCAGGATTCCTCAACCGCAGGCCAGGCCCGTTCTCCGGGGCGTGGATCTGGAACTCCCGGGCCTCGCCGCCGAGTATCTCCGCCCTGAGCCGCACCCGCCGAAAGACTCCGCGGCCGTCGGCAATGGTTCCCCTGGGCGCTTCGCTCTGCTGGGTGGACTGGTCCGGTCCCTGCGCGTCGATGCGGACCGGTTCGGCAGCCCAGGCCAGGCGCCTGAACAGAACCTGGCCCGTGCCGTCCGTGACCGTCGGGCTGCCGTCCGGCTGCCAGGCCACCCTGCCGTCCTCGACCAGCAGGCCGCCGCCCGGCTGCCTGGTCACCGTCAGACGGTGCTCCTCCGGCAAAAGGTCGCCGTTGACGTCGAGACGCTTGGCGTAGAAGCCCCCGCCCCCAAGCTGCCGGTAATTAACGTCGACGTAGCCGACAAGCTGCCCCTCGTGGTCCCGTAGCGGGACGGTCTCTTGGTGCAGCTGTCCGTAGGCCGGGCTGAAGAGCATCCGCTGGAGTGGCGCGCCTCCGTCGTCGGCGGGCCGCACCTCGATCCTCCCGGCGACCGGATTCCCGTCCTTGTCGACCACATACCTGACCTGCCAGTCCTCCCGCGTCACACCCTGCGGATCGAGCAACCGGTGCGCACCGTCGGGAGCACCCATGTCGGTCCGCCGATACGCCCACCCGCCCTCAAGCAGCGTGTCACGAACGGTGAACGTGCCCTCCTGCCCGAAGTGGTACCGGTGACCGTATCCGCCGTCGGTGGCCACGAACGGACCATGGACGTACTCCGCCGACTCCGGCGGGACGGTGTGCACGGCGAACCGTGTCACGGCCCCCGGGTCGTCACCTGTCAGCCGGTAGGTGATCCTCTCCGCACCGCTCTCTTCACCGCCGGGATCCCAGGTACGGTCCGCCACGGCCCGCAGACCGGCCATGGTCGGCGGCGCGTCGCCCAGCAGGTACTCCCGCGAGGTCCACCGCTGCCGGGAATCGAACTCGATCCGCAGACCCCGCCCGTAGCCCAGCACGTCGGCCGGCCTGGTGGCCGACCCGTGGTACACCACCGCGTGCCCGCCACCGGGCAGCGCGGTGATGGTGAAGCCGGCGCGGCGCCCCAGTCGGCTCTCCAGACGCGACAGCAGGGCCTCCTGCGCGTCCCGCCACAGCCTGTCGTAGGCGGCGCTCCGCAGCGCCATCGACCCCTGATGCAGGCTGCTCAGCGGAACGCCCTGCCTGTTCGCCTGACGCCGGGCTGCGGTGATCAACCGCTCGCTCTCCACGACATCCGCGCCGATGGCGTCCCCGTACAGCACACGGTCGATGGCACCCCCGTACAGCCCAGGGCGGATCGCTGGGCGGTCGGCGCCGGGCCGGGTGGACGGCCCGGCCTCGGACTGCCCGAAGACACCCTCCACCCGCCGCTGCAGCACACCCGGGGCGTCGGCGGACGGCACCGTGCGCATCTCGACCGGCGGGCCCTGCCCCCTGTGCGCGGCAATGTGCAGCTGCGACGCCCCCTGCCCGGTGTCAGCCTGCTCGGACCCGGCATCCGCATCCGCATCCTCGGAGCCGGGGTCATCCTCAGAGACGAGGTCGCCATCCTCGGAGCCGAGGTCGTCTTCGGAGCCGAGGTCGTCCTCCTCGGAGCTGAAGTAGTCGGGCTCGGAGGCGTGGTTGTCGCTCTTGGCGGCGTGGTTGTCGCTCCTGGTGGCCGGTCCCCACGCGTCCAGTGAGTGGGGCACGGTCGGGTCCGGCACCACGTTGCCGTCCCGGTCCAGGAACAGCGGCCCGGGAGTGTCGGCCCCCGTCCTCAGCTGGAGCCTGAGGGAAGCTCCGCCCTCGCCCCGGATCTCCTGGCCGTCGACATCGAGGGGAACAGCCTGCCGGGCGAGGTGGTCGACTCTCCAGTACGCGGCGGGGCCTTCGCCACCCGCGGACAGGACCTCTTCGACGGTGCGGCCGTTGCGGGTGTCGACGACGAGACGGGGTATCGGCAGCGTGGGCCTGTCCGCCACGGTCGGGAACAGGGGCGACACGACGATCTCATGCGCGCTCCGCCGCCCTGCGTAGCCGAAGGCAGCACTGCTCGGGGCGTTCACCGCCTCCGTGTCCCGCACCACACGCAGGTCGTTCGGGGTCCTCGCGGGGATCCGGAGGTAGTGGCGGCGCGACGACCCCACCGGGACCTCACGGTAGAGAGCCTCGCCTCTGGAGTTGTGGACGTGGCGGATCCCGGTCGCCGTCTCGACGAGCATGTGCTCGCCGCCCGCCCGGGTCTCCAGCCGGAACACCTGCCGGTCCTCCCACGGCCCGCGCAGCACCCGCTCCGTACCACCACCCGGCCGCTCCTGGAGGACCACCCGCAACCCGGCGATCCTGGGGTCGGCGTACGGGCCGCCCAGGATCAGCGACTCACGCTCCACCTGCCACCTGGCGTCCAGCTGGTATTCCCTCACCGGCCCGTCCGGGCTGTCGGCCACTGGCCCGTTCGGGCTGTCGACGAGCCGGGGGAGACGGATGACGAAACGGTCCCCGTCCCGGACGATCTGCACGGGAACCCGGCGGTACTCAGGATTCCACCACCGTAGGCCAGGAGCCCACCACGGCGCGTAGACCTGGAGCCTTCGGGGCTCGCCCCCGGTCTCCTCCGGCCTGAGCCGCACCTCCAGAAAGTTTCCGTCGCTGTCCCTCAGGAGTCGGGCAATGGTTCCCCGGGGCGGTTCGGTCTGCGGCTCGGGGGCGACCTGGTCCGGTCCCTGCGCGGTGATACGCATCGGCTCGGTACCCCAGGCGAGGCGCCTGAACCGAGCCTGGCCCGTGCCGTCCTCGACCACCAGGCCGCCGCCCGGCTGCCTGGTCACCGTCAGACGGCATTTCAGGATGCTTTCCAGCGTCCCGTCGTACTGCGAAACGCGGCCGTCGACGTCGAGACGGCTGCTGAGGAGGGGCTCGTCTCCCGGTGGGTTGCCAACGCGGGCGTAGCCGACAAGCTGCCCCTCGTGGTCCCGTAGCGGGACGATCTCGTCGTACAGCCGTCCGCCCATCGGTCCGTCCGGGTGGAAGACCATCCGCTGGTGCGGCGCGCCCCCGTCGTCGGCGGGCCGCACCTCGATCCTCCCGGCGACCGGATTCCCGGCCTGGTCGACCGGATTCCCGTGCCGGTCGACCGGAAGGTCGGCATCCCGGGCCGCCCGCCAGTCCTCCCACGGCACACCCTGCGGATCGGCCAGCCGGAACGCACCGTCGGGAGCACCCATCTCGGTTCGCAGATACGCCCACCCGCCCTCAAGCCGCGTGTCACGAGCGGTGAACGTGCCCTCCTGCCCGAAGTGGTACCGGTGACCGTACGCATCGTCGGTGGCCATGAACGGACCATGGACGTACTCCGCCGAGTCCGGCGGGACGGTGTGCACGGCGAACCGTGCCACGGCGCCCGGGTCGGCACCCGTCAGCCGGTAGGTGATCCTTTCCGCACCGCTCTCCTCATCGTCGGAACCCCACGTATCCGTACTGCTCTCCTCATCGTCGGAACTCCACGTATCCGCACTGCTCTCCTCATCGTCGGCACCCCACCTATCCGCGCCGTTCTCCTCATCGCCGAGATGCCAGGTACGGTCCGCCACGGCCCGCAGACCGTTCATGGTCGGCGGCGGGTTGCCCAGCAGGTACTCCCGCGAGGTCCACCGCTGCCAGGAATCGAACTCGATCCGCAGACCCGGCCCGTTGGTCGGTCCGGTGTACACCACCGCGTGGCCGCCACCGGGCAGTTCGGTGACGGTGAAGCCGGCGCTGGGCTCCGCCGGCCGGCCCTCCAGATGCGCCAGATGCGACCGCAGGGCCTGCTGCGCGTCCTGCAACAGCCTGTCGTATGCGGCATTCCGCAGCGCCATCGACCCGTGATGCAGTCTGCTCAGCGGAACATCCCGGTTTTCCGCCCGTGCCTCTCTGCTGTTCGCCTGATGCCGGGCCTCGGCGATCAACCGCTCGCTCTCCATGACGTCCGCGCCGAGGGCGTCCCCGTACAGCACACGGTCGATGGCGCCCCCGTACAGCTCAGGGCGGATCGAGTGGATCGCCGGGCGGTCGGCGCCAGGGCGGTCGGCGTCTGCCTGGTCGGCGCCGGGCCGGGTGGACGGCCCGGCCTCGGCCTGCTCGGAGAGGAGCCGGTCGGCCTCGGAAGCGCTGTCGTCGCTCCCGGCGACCGACTCCCACTCCTCCAGCAGGCTGTGCTCGGTCGGGTCCGGCACCACGTTGCCGTCCCCGTCCAGGAACAGCAGCCCGGGACCGTCGGCCTCCGTCCTCAGCCCGAGCCTGAGGGAAGCTCCGCCCTCGCCCCGGATTTCATTGCCGTTGACATCGAGGGGAACAGCCCGCCGGTCGGAGTGCTCGACCCTCCAGTACGCGGCGGGGCCTTCGCCACCTGCGGGCAGGACCTCTTCGAGGATCCAGCCGTCGCGGGTGTCGACGACGACACGGGGTATCGGCTGCCTGGGCCTGCCCCTGGGCAGGGGCGACACGACGACCTCATGCGTGCTCCGCCGCCATGCGTAGCCGAAGGCAGCCTCGCTCGGGGCGTTCACCGGATCCGTGGCCCGCACCACACGCAGGTCGTGCGGGTTCCGCGCGGGGATCCGGAGGTAGTGGTGGCGCGACGACCCCAACGGGAGCTCACGGTACAGAACCTCGCCCCTGGAACCGTAGAGGTGGCGGATCCCGGTCGCCGTCTCGACGAGCGTGAACCCGCCGTCCTCCCGGGTCTCCAGCCGGAACGCCTGCCGGTCCTCCTCCGGCCCGAGCAGCACCCTCTCCGTACCACCATCGGGCTGCTCCTGGAGGGCCACCCGCAACCCGGCGATCCTGGGGTCGGCATGCGGCCCGCCCAGGATCAGCGACACACGCTCTGCCTGCCACTCGGCGTCCAGACGGTGTTCCAGCCACGGCCCGTCCGGCCTGCCGGCGAACAGGGGGCGGCGGATGACGAAACGGTCCTCGTCCCGGACGAGCTGTCCGGGAACCTGGCGGTTCTCAGGATTCCTCAACCGCAGGCCAGGCTCGTTCTCCGGGGCGTGGATCTGGAGCTCCCAGGCCTCGCCACCGAATATCTCCGCCCTGAGCCGCACCCGCCGAAAGACTCCGCGGCCGTTGGCAATGGTTCCCCTGGGCGGTGCGGTCCGCTGGGTGGACTGGTCCGATCTCTGCGCGTAGATGCGGACCGGTTCGGCAGCCCAGGCCAGGCGCCTGAACAGAACCTGGCCCGTGCCGTCCCCGACCGTCAGGCTGCCGTCCGGCTGCCTGGCCGCCCTGCCGTCCTCGACCAGCAGGCCGCCGCCCGGCCGCCTGGTCACCGTCAGATGGTGCACCGGCAAAAGGTCGCCGTTGACGTCGAGACGCATGGCGTGGAGGACCCCGCCCCCAAGCCGCTGGTCAGTAACGTCGGCGTAGCCGACAAGCTGCCCCTCGTGGTCCCGTAGCGGGACGGTCTCGCGCCACAGCTGTCCGTTGTGCGCGTAGAAGACCATCCGCTGGTGCGGCGCGCCCCCGTCGTCGGCGGGCCGCACCTCGATCATCCCGTCGCCCCGGTTCTGGGCCTGCCAGTCCTCCCACGGCATACCCTGCGGATCGGCCAGCCGGGGCGCGTCGGGAGCACCCACGTCGGTCCGCAGATACGCCCACCCGCCCTCAAGCCGCGTGTCACGAGCGGTGTACGTACCTTCCTGCCCGAAGTGGTACCGCCGACCGCGCGCCTCGTCGGTGGCCACCAACGGACCATAGCCGTACTCCGCCGACTCCGGCGGGACGGTGCGTACGGCGAACCGTGCCACGGCCCTCGGGTCGTCACCCGTCAGCCGGTAGGTGATCCTCTCCGCACCGCTCTCTTCACCGCCGGGCCCCCAGGTACGGTCCGCCACGGCCCGCAGACCGTCCATGGTCGGCGGCGCGTCGGGCAGCAGGTACTCCCGCGACGTCCACCGCTGCCGGGAATCGAACTCGATCCGCAGACCCCGCCCGTAGCCCAGCATGTTGCCCCGCCTGTTGGTCGGTCCGGTGTACACCACCGCGTGCCCGCCACCGGGCAGTGCGGTGACGGTGAAGCCGACGCTGGGCTCCGCCGGCCGGCCCTCCAACTGCGCCAGATGCGACCGCAGGGCCTGCTGCGCGTCCCGCAACAGCCTGTCGTAGGCGGCATTCCGCAGCGCCATCGACCCGTGATGCAGCCCGCTCAGCGGAACGCCCCGGTTTTCCGCCCATATCTCGTTGCTGTTCGCCTGATGCCGGGCCTCGGTGATCAACCGCTCGCTGTCCACGACATTCGCGCCGATGGCGTCCCCGTACAGCACACGGTCGATGGCGCCCCCGTACAGCTCAGGGCGGATCGAGCGGATCACCGGGCGGCCGGCGCCGGGCCGGTCGGCGCCAGGCCGGGTGGACGGCCCGGCCTCGGACGGCCCGGCCTCGGACGGCCCGGCCTCGGACGGCCTGGAGACAACCTCCACCCGCCGCTGCAGCACACCCGGGGCGTCGGCGGGCGGCACCGTGCGCGTCTCGACCGGCAGACCCTGCCCCCTGTGCGCGGCAATGTGCAGCTGCGACGTCCCCTGCCCGGCGTCGGACTGCTCGGACCCGGCATCCGCATCCGCATCCCCGGGCAGTTGAGTCGCCTCCGGCGCGGCAGCCCGCCGGAGAGTGCGGAGTGTGATGACCGCACGGCGGCGCACCTCCGGGCCGAGCTCCAGAGGGCCAGGGCGCTCCTCCAGACGAGGGCCGACGGGAGGATAGTCACGGCCCCGGGACATGACGACGATGAGGGTGCCGAGATCCCTGACAACACCACCCCCCTGGGCAGCCACAGCCTCCAGATACTCCCGCAGCCGCTCGACCTCCGCCCTGTAGTCCTCTACCTGGTCCAGGACATCCACCAGCAGCCCCTGCTCGAGGAGGGCTGTGGCGAAGGCCGCGGCCACCGCGTCGGCACGCTCCTGACCAGTGCGCCGGGCAGTATCGCGCAGGGCACGGCCGAAGCGCGGCTGATCGAACCAGGTGCCGTTGCTATGACCAGTGATGATCACCACCGGCAACAGCCGATCCTCCTCAAGAGCCGCCGCACTGGCCCGCGCGGCATGCTCCGCGAACACCTCGATCGCCCGCCGGGCCTCCGGCGACAGCCGGCTCGACCCCTCGCCGAAGACGATGTCCTGCATGACCTCCTCGGCCACTTCCAGCTCACCAGCGGCCACTTCCAGCTCACCAGTGGCCACTTCCAGCTCACCAGCGGAGTCGAGGTCATCGCGCCCGGCGGCCGGTGCCCACTCGTCCAGCGGGTTGCGCCTGGTCCGGTCCAGCACCACGTTGTCGGCCTCGTCCACGAACACCAGCACGGGAGTGTCGGCCACCGTCTTCAGCACGAGTTCGAGGGAAGCTCCGTCCTCACCCAGGACCTCACGGCCGTGGGCATCGAGGGGAACGGCCCGCCTGAGGAGGTGGTTGACCCTCCAGTACGCGGCAGGGCCTTCGCCCTCCGCCCGCAGGACCTCTTCGAGGATCCGGCCGTCGCGGGTGTCGACGACGACACGGGGCATCGGCAGCCTGCCCGCGGGCGCGTCCTGTGCGCCCTCCGCGTCCACGGGCGACACGACGACCGTATGCCCGCCCAGCCGCTGTACGGGGCCGAAGGCAGCACGGCTCGGGGCGCCCACCGGATCCGTGGCCCGCACCACACGCAGGCTGTGCGGGTTCGCGCGTGAGGATCCGGACGTAGTAGCGGCGTGACGACCCCAACGGGACCTCGCGGTACAGAGCGCGACGACTGGAATCGTTGTAGACGTGGCGGATCCCGGTCGCCCTTTCGACGAGCGCGTACCTGCCGCCCTCCTGGCTCTCCAGCCGGAACGCCTGCCGGTACTCCTGCGGCCCGAGCAGATCCCACTCCCTGCCAGGGTCCTCCCACATCGACCTGACCACGTGCAACGCGGCGAGCATGTCGTCGGCGTAGTTCCCCACGAAGAGCCGGTCATAGTGACCGGGCGACGATTCCGACGGGACCTCACGGTACAGAGCCTCGCCCAAGGGACCGTAGAGGTGGCGGATCCCCCTTGCCGTCTCGACGAGCGCGTACTCGCCGCCCGCCCGGTTCTCCAGCCGGAACGCCTGCCGGTCCTCCCACGGCCCGAGCAGCACCCGTTCCGTACCACCGCCCAGCAGCCGCTCCCGGTCGGCCACCCGCAACCCGGCGATCCTGGAGTCGGCGTCGTACGGCCCGCCCAGGATCAGCGACTCACGCTCCACCTGCCACCCGGCGTCCAGCCGGTGTTCCAGCCTCGGCCCGTCCGGCCTGCCGGCGAACAGCTGGCGGCGGAGGAGGAAACCGTCCCCGTCCCGGACGATCTGCACGGGAACCAAGCGGTCCTCAGGATCCCTCAACCGCAGGCCAGGCTCGTTCTCCGGCACGTGGATCTGATACTCCCCGGCCTCGCCACCGATCATCGCCGCCCCGAGCCGCACCATGCGGTCGTTCTCCGGGAAGGGCCGGGCAATGGTTCCCCTGGGCGGTTCGGTCTGTGACTCGTCCCGGTTCGGTCCCTGCGCGGCGATGCGGATCGGTTCGGTACCCCAGGCGAGGCGCTCGAACAGAACCTGGCCCGTGCGGTCCTTGACCCTCAGGCCGCCGCCCGGCTGCCTGGTCACCGTCAGACGGTGCTTCGGCCTCTCGTCGTTCCACAGAGTGTGGCCGTCGACCTCGAGACGACGGGTGTAGAAGGACCCGTCCTCAAGCTGCGAGAAGTCGACGGTGGCGTAGCCGACAAGCCGCCCCTGGCGGTCCCGTAGCGGGACGGTCTCGTCGAGCAGCCCTCCCCCGTACGAGTCGAAGTCCATTCGCTGGTGCGGCGCGCCCCCGTCGTCGGCGGGCCGCACCTCGAACCTCCCGGCGACCGGATTCCCGGCCTGGTCGACCACATTCCGGGCCTGCCAGTCCCCCCACGGCACACCCTGCGGATCGAGCAGCTGGGGCGCACCGCCGGGAGCACCCACCTCGGTCCGCAGATACGCCAGCCCGCCCTCAAGCGGCATGTCACGAATGGTGAATGTACCCTCCGGCCCGAAGTGGTACCGCCGACCGTACCCACTGTCGGTGGCCACGAACCGACTAGGGACGGACTCCGCCGACTCCGGCAGGACGGTGCGTATGTCCGGGACGGTGTGTGCGTCCGGGACGGTGTGTGCGTCCGGGACGGTGTGGACGGCGAACCGTGTCACGGCCCCCGGGTCGTCACCCGTCAGCCGGTAGGTGATCTGCTCCGCACCGCCGGGACCCCAGGTACGGTCCGCCACGGCCCGCAGACCGTCCATGCTCTGCGGCGCGTTGCCCAGCAGGTACTCCCGTGACGTCCACCGCTGCTGGGAATCGAACTCGATCCGCAGACCCAGCCCGTTGTCCAGCACGTCGGTCAGCATGTCGTCCGGCCCGTGGTACACCACCGCGTGCCCGCCACCGGGCAGCTCGGTGACGGTGAAGTCGGCCCTGGGCTCCGCCGGCCGGCCCTCCAGATGCGACAGATGCGACCGCAGTGCCTCCTGCGCGTCCCGCAACAGCCTGTCGTAGGCGGCGCTCCGCAGCTCCTTCGACACCTGGTGCGGCTCGCTCAGCGGAACATCCAGCCCCTGCCTGTCCGCCTCAGCCTGGGCATTGGCGATCAACGGCCTGGTATTCCCGGCATCCGCCAGGCCGGACCCGACAAGATCCGCTGCGGCGTCGGCGTACTCGGCCGAACCGGGCTCACGCACCGCCTCCGGACCCCCGGGCAGGACACGGCCGTCGCGGTCGACGTTCCAGCTCCGACCGGTGGAGGGGTCGGTGATGGTGAAGCCGCCAGGCAGCAGTTCGGCGGCTTCCCCGCCCAGCGGGGCGAGGGTGAAGCCGGCTCCGGGGGCGGTGGACGAGCCCAGGATCTCCAGGTGCCGGTTCCCAGGGGCGCCGTCGGTGCCCGGCGTACGCACCTCACGGACCGTCAGTCCGCGCAGGTCGGCGTCAAGATCCTCACCGGTCAGCGAGGTCAGCGAGGTCAGCGGGAACTCGGCCGTCTCCACCCGCGGCTGCAGCACACCCGGGGCGTCGGCGGACGGCACCGTATGCGTCTCGGCCGGCGGGCCCTGCGCCTGCTGCGCGGCAATGTGCAGCTGCGACGCCCCCTTGTCCTGCGGCGGCTGGTCCTCGGGCCGGGCTGCGTGGCGCACCTCCGGCTCCGCGCCGGCGCCGGGCCCCGCCTCCTCGGCCGTGCCGGGCGGGATGTGCTGTTCTTCCGTGCGGATGCCCCAGCGGCCCAAGGCGTCACTGGTCCACGTGCGGCCGGAGGCCGCGTGCAGGGCGACCGGGTGTCCGTTCCGGAATGCGTGCCAGTGCACGCTGTCCGGACCGCGCTCCTGGTGCTCGTCCGGGGACCGCGGGGCTTCGGCCTGCTCCGCAGCGACGGCGCCGTCGTCGGCAGGCTCCGCGGTGAGGTCTGCGGCCGGGCGGCTGCCGGACGTTTCCTCGCCGCTCCGAGTGTGCCGCGTGGTGGATTCGTCGTGGCGGGAAAGCGCGGCCGCCCCTGTTGTGGTCCTGCCGGACCAGCGGCTCACGGCCTCGCTGACCCACCGCGCCGGTGCGGACAGGCGGGACACGTCCGCCTGACGCGGGGCCTCCCCGGTGAGCGGCCGGTTCTGGGACACCGACTGCTCCAGCTCCTCGGTCCTCGCCTCGGGGCGCACCTGCCTCCACTTCCCCGGCCGCCAACCCAAAGGCGCGACTTCGTTGACGTCCAGCCCAAAGCCGGGAACGACCATTTGGGACACCACGCCGTTGGCTCCATAGACGATGCGCCCGGTGACTTCGGCAAGCCCTTCGGCGGCGCTCGTCAGCTCGGGGAAACGCTCCAGATGCCTGGGGTCCGGAGGGGCCGCGGCCGAGCAGGTCCATATCACGACGGGAGAAGTCGGTGGCAGCCGGCGGAAACTGGGCCTGCGCATCAGGTAGCGGCCCCACTCCTCCCCCGTGACGCGGACGCTCCGGCCGTCGCGCAGCGCGACCCCCACGACTCCCGGGCCGCCGTGCGCGTCGGCGTGGTAGACGTCCGCCCCGTGGTTCAGGTACGGCATCGGCTCGCTGCCGAACAGCGCCGGGAACGGCCAGAGGTACTGCAGGAAGGAACGCCCGATGTAGGAACTGGCACCGGGGTAGAACGGGGCGTTGCGCTGCGTCCTGTCGTCGGCCGCCAGGGTGCTGCGTCCGCGCGGCCGGTGGTCCCGCTCGTCGATGACGGGCTGGCTGCGGACCTCCGTGTCCCGGACCCTGCCCCCGACCAGCAACTGTAGGTAACCGGGTTCGCCGGAGCGCTCACCCGCCCGGACTCCGCCCGGCCCGGCGTCGCCCGGCTCGGTGCGCAGCCACTGGCCGGGAAGGCTGTTGTCGGTTCCCGACAGCTCCTGCCTCATCAGGGCGATACGGTGCCGCTCGTCGTTCTCGCCGGGGACGAGGCGAACGTCGGAGGTGGCCGCCCACACGGTGGCCCGGGTGCGGTCGGAGAGCGCGCGGGGCAGTTCCAGTCCGCCCATGGCGCCGTGCGGGAGCAGGAGCACGACCGGGGCGCCCTGCCCGGTCCGGCGGCGCAACTGGGGGTCGGCGCCTATCGCCTCGGCGACCTTTTCCACCTCGTCCAGGCCGAATTCGTGCACCTCTCCGGCCTCGTCGCGGATCCGGAAGTGCTGGTCGTCGCCGCCGAGTTCCACGAAGTACGGGGTCGCGCTCTCCTCCCCCTGCGGCCAGGGCACCCGGGAGCGGCCGAAGTTGTCCGGCCGGCCGTCCTCCGTCCTCGCGAGGCGCTCGACGTAGTCCGAGGCGCGCGCGTGCAAGGGCAGCGACGACGGGGAGGCGTTCCCGTACGCGTAGTAGCTGCGGCCCACCTGGACACCGCCCTCGACCAGCGCGACCTCCTGCGGCCCGAAACCCAGCAGGTCGACGACACCCAGCAGGTCGGCGACGCTCCCGTCCTCGGAGATGGGGTCGTCGCTCCCGGCGGCCGGCGCCCATTCGTCCAGCGGGTTGGGCCCGGTCCGGTCCAGCACCACGTTGCCGTCCCCGTCCACGAACCGCAGCCCGGGACTGTCGGCCCCCGGCTCCAGCACGGGACTGAGGGAAGCTCCGCCCTCGCCCAGGACCTCATAGCCGTCGGCATCGAGGGGAACGGCCTGCCGGGTGAGGTGGTCGACCTTCCAGTACACGACAGGGCCTTCGCCACCCGCCCGCACGACCTCTTCGAGGATCCGGCCGTCGCGGGTGTCGACGACGACACGGGGCATCGGCAGCCCGTCCTCGAGCGTGACCAACGAGGCCTCCGCGCCTACGGGCGACACGACGACCCTATGCCTGTCCAGCCGCTCTGCGGGGCCGAAGGCAGCACTGCGCGGGGCGTTCATCGGATCCGTGGCCCGCACCACACGCAGGTCGTCCGGGTTCTCCGCGGAGATCCGGAGGTAGTGGCGGTGCGACGACCCCACCGGGACCTCACGGTACAGAGCCTCGCCCCTGCGACCGTAGAGGTGGCGGATCCCGGTCGCCGTCTCGACGAGCGTGTGCCCGCCGTCCTCCCGGCTCTCCAGCCGGAACGCCTGCCGGTCCTCCTCCGGCCCGCGCAGCACCCGCTCCGTACCACCATCGGGCTGCTCCTGGTCGGCCACCCGCAACCCGGCGATCCTGGGGTCGGCGTACGGCCCGCCCAGGATCAGCGACTCACGCTCCACCCGCCCGGCGTCCGGTCGGTATTCCCTCACCGGCCCGTCCGGGCTGTCGGGCAGGACACGGCCGTCGCGGTCGACGTTCCAGCTCCGACCGGTGGAGGGGTCGGTGATGGTGAAGCCGCCAGGCAGCAGTTCGGCGGCTTCCCCGCCCAGCGGGGCGAGGGTGAAGCCGGCTCCGGGGGCGGTGGACGAGCCCAGGATCTCCAGGTGCCGGTTCCCCGGGGCGCCGTCGGTGCCCGGCGTACGCACCTCACGGACCGTCAGTCCGCGCAGGTCGGCGTCAAGATCCTCACCGGTCAGCGAGGTCAGCGGGAACTCGGCCGTCTCCACCCGCGGCTGCAGCACACCCGGGGCGTCGGCGGACGGCACCGTATGCGTCTCGGCCGGCGGGCCCTGCGCCTGCTGCGCGGCAATGTGCAGCTGCGACGCCCCCTTGTCCTGCGGCGGCTGGTCCTCGGGCCGGGCTGCGTGGCGCACCTCCGGCTCCGCGCCGGCGCCGGGCCCCGCCTCCTCGGCCGTGCCGGGCGGGATGTGCTGTTCTTCCGTGCGGATGCCCCAGCGGCCCAAGGCGTCACTGGTCCACGTGCGGCCGGAGGCCGCGTGCAGGGCGACCGGGTGTCCGTTCCGGAATGCGTGCCAGTGCACGCTGTCCGGACCGCGCTCCTGGTGCTCGTCCGGGGACCGCGGGGCTTCGGCGTGCTCCGGAACGGCGCTGTTGTCGGCGTGCTCCGGAACGGCGCCGTCGTTGGCAGGCTCCGCGGTGAGGTCTGTGACCGGGCCGCTGCCGGACGTTTCCTCACCGCTCCAGATGTGCTGCCTGGTGGATTCGTCGTGGCGGGAAAGGGCGGCCGCCCCTGTTGTGGTCCTGCGGAACCAGCGGCTCACGGCATCGCTGACCCACCGCAGCGGTGCGGACGGGCGGCGGGACACGTTCGCCTGACGCGGGGCCTCCCCGGTGAGCGGCCGGTTCCGGAATGCCGACCGCTCCAGCTTCTCGGTCCTCGCCTCGGGGCGCACCTGCCTCCACTTCCCCGGCCGCTCACCCGAAGCCTTGACTTTGTTGATGACTCTGTTGATCGGCTGGCCGTCAGCGGTGAACCCTACGGTCACCTGGCCGTCGGCTCCATAGACGAGGCGCCCGGTGGCTTCGGCAAGCCCTTCGGCGGCGTTCGTCAGCTCGGGGAAACGCTTCAGATGCCTGGGGTCCGGAGGGGCCGCGGCCGAGCAGGTCCACATCACGACGGGAGAAGTCGGTGGCAGCCGGCGGAAGCTGGGCCTGCGCATCAGGTAGCGGCCCCACTCCTCCCCCGTGACGAGGACGCTCCGGCCGTCGCGCAGCGCGACCCCCACGATTCCCGAGTTGCCGTGTCCGTCGGCGTGGTAGACGTCCGCCCCGTGCTTCAGGTACGGCATCGGCTTGCTGCCGAACGGCACCCGGAACGGCGGGAGGTGCCGCAGGAAGGGGTACCTGTCCCGGAGGCGCTGCAGGAAGGGGTGCGTGGTGGAGGACGGGAGGGGGTTCCTGGTGTAGGAGCTGAGAGCGGGGAGGAACGGGGTTTCGCGCTGCCCTTTGTCGTCGGCAGCCAGGGTGCTGCGTCCGCGCGGCCGGTGGTCCCGCCGGTCGATGACGGGCTGGCTGCGGACCTCCGTGTCCCGGACCCTGCCCCCGACCAGCAGCTGTAGGTAGCCGGGTTCGCCGGAGCGCTCCCCCGCCCGGACTCCGCCCGGCCCGGCGTCGCCCGGCTCGGTGCGCAGCCACTGGCCGGGAAGGCTGTTGTCGGTTCCCGACAGCTCCTGCGTCATCAGGGCGATACGGTGCCGCTCGTCGTTCTCGCCGGGGACGAGGTGAACGTCGGAGGTGGCCGCCCACACGGTGGCCCGGGTGCGGTCGGAGAGCGCGCGGGGCAGTTCCAGACCGCCCATGGCGCCGTGCGGGAGCAGGAGCACGATCGGGGCGCCCTGCCCGGTCCGGCGGCGCAACTCGGGGTCGGCGCCTATCGCCTCGGCGACCTTTTCCACCTTGTCCAGGCCGAATTCGTGCACCTCTCCGGCCTCGTCGCGGATCCGGAAGTGCTGGTCGTCGCCGCCGAGTTCCACGAAGTACGGGGTCGCGCTCTCCTCCTCCGGCCAGGGCACCCGGGAGCGGCCGGTTTTGTTGTCCGGCCGGCCGTCCTTCGTCCTCGCGAGGAGCTCGACGTAGTGCCAGGCGCGCGCGTGCAAGGGCAGCGACGACGGGGAGGCGTTCCCGTACGCGTAGTAGCTGCGGCCCACCTGGACACCGCCCTCGACCAGCGCGACCTCCTGCGGCCCGAAACCCAGCAGGTCGGCGAGGCTCCCGTACGGGGAGACGGAGTCGTCGCTCCCGGTGGCCGGCGCCCATGCGCTCCCGGCGGCCGGCGCCCATTCGTCCAGCGAGTTGGGCCCTGTCCGGTCCAGCACCACGTTGCCGTCCCGGTCCAGGAACCGCAGCCCGGGAGTGTCGGCCCCCGTCTCCAGCTCGGGCCTGAGGGAAGCTCCGCCCTCGCCCAGGACCTCCTGGCCGTCGGCATCGAGGGCAACGGCCTGCGGGAAGACGTGGTTGACCTTCCAGTACACGGCGGGGCCTTCGCCCTCCGCCCGCAGGACCTCTTCGAGGATCCGGCCGTCGCGGGTGTCGACGACGACACGGGGCATCGGCAGCCTGCCCGTGGACGTGGAGGCCGCGTCCACGGGCGGCGTCTGCGCGTCCACGGGCGATACGACGACCTCATGCTCGCCCAGCCGCTGTGCGGGACCGAAGGCAGCACTGCCCGGGGCGCCCACCGGATCCGTGGCCCGCACCACACGCAGGTCGTGCGGGTCCTCCGCGGGGATCCGGACGTAGTGGTAGTGCGACGACCCCAACGGGACCTCACGGTACAGAGCCTCGCCCCGGCGATCGTAGAGGTGGCGGATCCCGGTCGCCGTCTCGACGAGCGCGTGCCCGCCGTCCTCCCGGCTCTCCAGTCGGAACGCCTGCCGGTCCTCCTCCGGCCCGCGCAGCACCCGCTCCGTACCACCATCGGGCTGCTCCTGGTCGGCCACCCGCAACCCGGCGATCCTGGGATCGGCGTACGGCCCGCCCAGGATCAGCGACTCACGCTCCACCCGCCCGGCGTCCAGTCGGTATTCCCTCACCGGCCCGTCCGGGCTGTCGGCGGACAGGGGGAGGCGGAGGGCGAAACCGTCCCCGTCCCGGACGATCTGTCCGGGAACCGAACGGCCCTCATGATCACTCAACCGCAGGCCAGGACCGTTCTCCGGCGCGTAGATCTGGAGCCTCCGGGGCTCACCACCGGCCTCCTCCGGCCTGAGCCGCACCTCCGGGAAGTTTCCGTGGCCGTCTCCCAGGAGTGGGGCAATGGTTCCCCGGGGCGGTTCGGTCTGCGGCTCGGAGGCGAGCGGGTTCCGTCCCGGCGCGGCGATGCGGATCGGCCCGGTACCCCGGGCCAAGCGCTCGAACAGAACCCGGCCCTCGCCGTCCTCGACCCTCAGGTCGCCGTCCGGCCGCCCGGTCACCGTCAGACGGTGCTCCGGCACAACGCGGCCGTTGACGTCGCGATGCCCGCTGACGAGGGGCCTGCCCTCACCCGAGCCGTGGTCAACGTGGGCGTAGCCGGCAAGCTGTCCCTCGTGGTCCCGTAGCGGGACGATCTCGTTGTACAGCCGTCCGTCGTCCAGGTCGAAGACCATCCGCTGGTGCGGCGCGCCCCCGTCGTCGGCGGGCCGCACCTCGATCATCCCGTCGCCCTGGTGCCGGGCCTGCCAGTCCTTCCACGGCGCACCCTGCGGATCGAGCAGCCGGGGCGCACCGTCGGGAGCACCCACCTCGGTCCGCAGATACGCCCACCCGCCCAGAAGCGGCCTGTCACGAGCGGTGAGTGTCCCCTCCGGCCCGAAGTGGTACCGGTGACCGTACCCGCCGTCGGTGGCCACGAACGACCCATGGACGTACTCCGCCGACTCCGGCGGGACAGTGTGCACGGCGAACCGTGCCACGGCCGACGGGTCGTCACCCGTCAGCCGGTAGGTGATCCTCCCCCCACCGTTCTCCGCACCGCCGGGATCCCAGGTACGGTCCGCCACCGCCCGCAGACCGCCCATGGTCGGCGGCGCGTCGGCCAGCAAGTACTCCCGCGACGTCCACCACTGCCGGGAATCGAACTCGATCCGCAGACCCGGTCCGTCGCTCAGCACGTTGCCCGGCCTGCTACCCGGCTCGTTGGCCGGCCCGTGGTACACCACCGCGTGCCCGTTACCGTCCAGCGCGGTGACGGTGAAATCGGCGCTGAGCTCCGCCGGCCGGCCCTCCAGATGCGACAGATGCGACCGCAGTGCCTCCTGCGCGTCCTGCAACAGCCGGTCGTAGGCGGCGCTCCGCAGCGCCCTCGACCCCTGATGCAGCCTGCTCAGCGGAGCACCCTGCCTGTGCGCCTGACGCCGGTACTTGGTGATCAGCCGCTCGGTCTCCCCGACATCCAACCGCCTGGTCGCCGCGACCTCCGTGCCGTTGGTGTCCCCGGCCGGCACACGGTCGCTCTCCGGGCGGATCGCGCCGCCCTCCCTGGGGACGCTTGCGGGCTTCGCGGCTATCTCGGCGAGTTCAGCTTCGAGTTCAGCGTCGGCGAGTTCCGCGTCGAGTTCAGCGTCACTGTCGGAAGCCTCCTGCGTCACCACATCGGCGGTTTCCGCGGGGGAGAACTTCGCGGGGGAGGCTTCCGCCTGGGAGGGCTGCGCGTCGGAGGGCTGCGCGTCGGAGAGCGGCGCGTCGGAGGCCTGCACCTCGGAGGACTGCGCGTCGGAGGACTCCACTCCGGAAGCCTCCACGGGGGAGACCTGCACGTCAGGGGACTCCATGCCGGAGGGCTCCGTATCGGAATCCCCCGCGTCGGAGGACCGCGGCGTGGTTGACTCGCTGCCCTGGTCGGGGACCGCGTCCTGACGGGAGAGCACGCCCTCCACGCTGTAGTGCCATCGCGTTCCGCGGTTCGCCGCGTCGGTGAGGGTGAAGGCGAGATGCGGCACAGCGGCCTCGGCGGAGTCCGGCATGTGGAGGGAGAACCGTTCACGGTCGGCCTGGGAACCGTCGGCCAGTTCGACGGAGGTCGGCTGCCAGGCGTCTCCCACCTGACGGCCTGTCATCCCGATGATCAACCCTGTGGCGGGCTCCGGGCCGCCGAGCAGGAACACTTCCTGGTAGACCCGCTGGGGGACCGTGCTCCTGCCCTCGGCAGGGGCCGTGTCGGCATAGCCCGTACTCAGGCCACTGGTGTGGTCCGTGACGAGATAGCGGCTGCCACCAGGACCGCTGGTGGTGGAGCGCACCCTGAAGTCACCGAAGAAGCCACCGAGGACCCTGCCGTTCGGGAACCGGTCAGCCCTACGCTCGGCATGCGGCAGGGCAAGGTAGTCGTTCAGTGCACTCTTGGCATTCTGGCGCTGAACCTCCAGGCTGCGCGCCGCCACTTGCCGGACAGTGTCACGCAGGGGGCCCGGGTCTATGCCTGTGTGTGCCCAGGCGTCGAAGACCCTCCTCACGAGCGGTGGCAGGGTCTGGATGCCGGGCGGCTCGGAGTAGTCGCTCTCCGGGATCATCTCCGCCAGAACGGCCGCCACCTCCCTCGCGCTGGACAGGTCCGGGCCCGCACCACTGGGAGGAGTGCGCTCTCCTTCGGCCTCGGAGAGGAGGCGCTCCCACACCTCCGGCCTGTCGACACCCAGGTCCGACACCTCACGCGGCAGCGCCTGGCGTGCCTCGGCGTCAAAAACGTACCGATCCCCGGTCAGCATGTCGGTCATCGAGAACCCGCCCGGCAGCCGGCGGGCGAGCCCGCCGGTCAGCGGGGCGAGGACGAGGTTGCGGCCGGGGCCCTGGGACGCCTCGACGACTCCCAGGGTGAACCTGCCCGTGCTGGGCTCCCGGCTGATCCGGACGCTGAGTCCCCGGAACGCCGGGTCGAGGTCGTCCCCGGTGACGGGCAGGACGGCCTCCAGCAAGGTGCCGTCAGCGTCGTACTGCCAGGCGGGGGCGGGCTGCCCGGCCACCGCCCCGTCCTCCAGCGTGCGCACAACGACCCTGGTCAGGGCACCGGAGGAGTCCCGGTCCTGCTGGACCTCGAACCGTCCGCCGCCGACAGGCGCCCCGGCACGATCGACCACGCTCGGCATCCGCCCGCCCGTGAGGTCCTGCCGGAGGAACATCCCGGCCCCCGGCGTCCCCGGCAGCCGGATCTCCCGCGACTCGCCGTTCCCGTCCGCTGCCACCTCCCAGCGGAAGTTGCCGGCGGTGTCGAGGACGGTGTAACCGCCGTCGGCCCTGGCCCGCACCTCATGGCCGGCCACCGGCCTCTCAGTGACGGGATTCACCAGCTCCACATCCGGCGCCTCCGACAGCGCCTCCGAGCCCGGCGCCTGCGACAGTGCCTCCGAGAGCGCCTCCGACCCCGGCGCCCCGGAACCCTCCGGCGTCCTGAAACCTTCCGATGGCGTCCGGGAACCCTCTGGCGTCCCGGAACCCTCCGATGGCGGCCGGGAACCCTCTGTGAACTGCGGAGCCGTGTTCTCCACGGTCCGTATCACGAGCCCTGTCAGGCCAGGCACGGACAACGGGAGGTCCTGGAAAGTCTCCTCCAGCACCGTCGGCATCGGAGACTTCCTCGTATCCCGAGCCATCTCCGTATCCGCGGACCGCGCGGCCAGCTCGGCGAGTTCAGCGTCGACTTCAGCGTCACTGCTATGAGTGAGGGTGCCGTCGGAGGCGAAGTGGTAACGGTGACCGAGCTGGGTGTCGGTGACCTGGAAGCTCGGCGGGAAGCTCGGCAGCTTGACGTCCGGGGCCGGAGCCGCGAGGTCATGGCCCGCCTCACTGCTGGTGTCGGTGTCGGCAACGTCGGTGTCGGTGTCGGCAGCGTCGGTGTCGGTGTCGGCAACGTCGGTGTCGGTGTCGGCAGCGTCGATGTCGGTGTCGGCAGCGTCGGTGTCGGGCGCTGCTTCGTAGGCCACCAGGTCGGTGGGGCCAGCCACGAAGCGCCCGGTCCCGTCATCGCCCACAAGCTGGTAGTCGAAGTACAGGTCACCCTCGTCGTCTTCCACCTCGCGGCGAGTGACGCTCATTCCGGCCAGGTCGGCAGGCGCGTCACGGAGCGGGACATCGTAGGCGGTGCGGAAGTTGTCGGTGTCGAACTCCTGGGTGATCCCGGTGGCGTGGTGGACAGCGGTGTACCTGCCGGGCTCACCGGAGACGACGGGGACGACGGGGGTGATGGTGAAGCCGGGCGTGGCGCTCGGGGCGGTGCCCGCGTCGAGCGCGGCACGGTGGGCGCTGATGGCCCGCAGCGCCTGGTCGCGGAGGGCTGCCAGTGCCGCCTCGCGCAGGGCATGCACATCCGACTGGATCAGCTCGGGCGCCAGACCGCCTACGCGCAAGGAGGCGCGGGCGTCGCTGATCACCTGCTCCACCTCGTCGAGCTCCCCCGGGAGGCGGCCGGTGCGCTCCAGCATGTCTATCCAGTGCCTGAGCTCGCCCAGGCCCCTCACCTGGCTCTGGTCCACCGGCCGGTCGGCGGCCGGGACCTCGCCCGCCCCGGCGTCCCTGGCCTCTTGGAGGACCTGCCGGTAGGCCTCCGCCATATACGGCGGCGACTTCGGAGGGAAGATGCCCGGGCTCAGGGCCAGTTCCGCCAGCTCGGGCAGGACACGGCCGTCGCTGTCGATGTTCCAGCTCCGGCCGGTGGGGGGGTCGGTGATGGTGAAGCCGCCAGGCAGCCGTTCGGCGAACTTCCTGCGCAGCGGGGCGATGGTGAAGCGGGTTCCGGGGGCGGTGGACGAGCCGAGGATCTCCAGGTGCCGGTTCCCCGGGGCGCCGTCGGTGCCCGGCGTACGCACCTCACGGACCGTCAGTCCGCGCAGGTCGGCGTCGAGATCCTCACCGGTCAGCGAGGTCAGCGGGAACTGGGCCTCGCGCAGCCGGCGGTCGGCGTCGTAGCGCCACAGGGCACCCAACTCCGTGGACCAGAGCCGGATGGTGACGCCGCCCGATGGGTCGCTCTCCATGGTGAACCGGTGGTCGGCGGGCCGCCCGTCGGCGTCGGCCAGGAGCCACCTGCCGCCCTGGTCGCGGTGCAGGGACACGCGGTGCAGGAACATCCGGGTGCCCGGCAGACGCGGTATTCCCTGGTCGGGAGCCTCCTCGGCGAGCAGCTCCGCAGCCTCCTGCGTAGTCTCCTCGGCGAGCAGCTCCGCCAACGACCTGGTCCCCGGCGGAGGTTGAGTCGTGTCCGGCTCGGCAGCCCGCGGAGGATAGCTGATCTCGATGACCGCACGGCGGAGCGCGTCCGGGCCCAGGCCCTGCGGAAGATTGTCGACGGGCTCACGGCCCCGGGACACGGCGACGACGGGGAAGCGGGAACCATCCAGAACAGCACCCCCCTCGGCAGCCGCAGCCGCAGCCTCCAGATACTCCTGCTGCTGCCCGGCCGCCTCCAGATACTCCGGCAGCCGCCCGGCCGCCTCCAGCTGCGCCCGCAGCTGCCCGACGAAGGCGGTGGCCACCGCATCAGCACGCTCCTGACCCCTGCGCAGGGCGCGACCGGAGCGCGACTGATCGAACCAAGTGCCGTTGCCATGACCGGTGATGGTCACCACCGGCAACGGCCGCCGCTCGTCAAACGGCCGCCGCTCGTCAAGAGCCGCCACACTGTCCCGCACGGTACGCGCCGCGAGCGCCTCGATGACCTGCTGGGCCTCCGGCGACAACCGGCTCGACCCACCGCCGAAGACGATATGCCGCGTGACCGGCCCGGCCGCCTCACGGCCGCCCGCCGCACTCTCCCCGGCCTGCTCGGCGTCGGACTGCCCGGAGACACCCGCCACCACCCGCTGCAGCACACCCGGGGCGTCGGCAGGCCGCACCGTGTGCGTCTCGACCGGCTGGCCCTGCGACCTCTTCGCGGCAATGTGCAGCTGCGACGTCCCCTGCCCGGCGTCGGCCTGCTCGGACCCGGCATCCGCATCCCCGGACCCGGCCTCCGCATCCTCGGAGACGAGATCGCCCTGCTCGGAGCCGAGGCCGTCGTGCTCGGAGCCGTAGTAGTCGGACACGGAGCCGTAGTAGTCGGACACAGAGCCGAGGTCGACGTTGTTGCCGCCGTAGTCGACGAAGTAGTCGCGCTCGGAGCTGAGGCCATCGCGCCCGGAGACGATGTCGTCGGACTCGGCGGCCAGCACCCACTCGTCCAGCGGGTTGTGCCCGGTCCGGTCCAGGAACCGCAGCCCGGGAGTGTCGGCCCCCGTCCGCATCTCGGCCCTGAGGGAAGCCCCGCCCTCGCCCAGGACCTCATAGCCGTCGGCATCGAGGGGAACGGCCTGCCGGTCGAGGTGGTCGACCCTCCAGTACACGGCAGGGCCTTCGCCACCCGCCCGCACGACCTCTTCGAGGATCCGGCCGTCGCGGGTGTCGACGACGACACGGGGCATCGGCAGCCCGTCCTCGAGCGTGACCAACGAGGCCTCCGCGCCTACGGGCGACACGACGACTCTATGCCTGTCCAGCCGCTCTGCGGGGCCGAAGGCAGCACTGCGCGGGGCGTGCATCGGATCCGTGGCCCGCACCACACGCAGGTCGTCCGGGTTGCTCGCGAAGATCCGGACGTAGTGGCGGCGCGACGACCCCAACGGGACCTCGCGGTACAGAGCATCGCCCCAGGAACCGTAGAGGTGGCGGATCCCGGTCGCCGTCTCGACGAGCCTGTACCCGTTGCGCTCCACGTACCTGGGGTCCTCGTACCTGGGGTCCACCCAGCTCTCCAGCCGGAACGCCTGCCGGTACTCATCCGGCCCGAGCAGCACCCTCTCCGGACCACGAGCATCGCCCGGCCGCTCCCGGAGGGCCACCCGCAACTCGGCGATCCTGGGGTCGTCGGTATACGGCCCGCCCAGGATCAGCGACTCACTCTCCACCGCCCACCCGGCGTCCAACCGGTATTCCAGCCTCGGCCTCGGGAGGCCCGACCCGTTGGTGCGCTGGGTGATCCGGGTGATGACGAGACGGTCCCCGTCCCGGACGATCTGTCTAGAAATCAGGCGGTCCGCAACATCCCTCAACAACAAGCCAGGCTCGTCCGCCGGCGCGTCGATCTGGAACAACTCGGCCCCGCCACCGATCACCGCCGACCCGAGCCACACCTCCGGAAATTCTCCGGCGTCGTTCCTCAGGAAGGGACGGGCAATGGTTCCCCTGGGCGGTGCGGTCTGCGGCTCGGGGGCGATCAGGTTCGGTCCCGGCTCGGCGATGTGGATCGGCTCGGTACCCCAGGCCAAGCGCCTGAACAGAACCCGGCCCCTGCTGGTGTACTTGATCCTCAGGCTGCCGTCCGGCTGCCTGGCCACCCTGCCCTCCTCGACCACCAGGCCGCCGCCCAGCTCCCTGGTCACCGTCAGAAGGTCCTTCTGCTTCCAGTCGTCTTTCTTGTCGGCGTTGGCGTCGCGACGGCTGCTGACGTGGGGCAGCCTGTTCAGAAGCTGCGAGTGGTCAACTTCGGCGTAGCCGACAAGCCGCCCCTTGTTGTCCCGTAGCGGGACGAGCTCGTAGGCCAGCTTTCCGTTGTCCAGGTCGAAGTACATCCGCTGGTGCGGCGCGCCCCCGTCATCGGCGGGCAGCACCTCGATCAACCCGTCGACCGGCTTCCCGGCCTCGGCCTTCCAGTCCCCCCACGGCATACCCTGCGGATCGAGCAGCCGGGGCGCACCGTCGGGAGCACCCACCTCGGTCCGCAGATACGCCCACCCGCCCTCAAGCAGCGTGTCACGAGCGGTGAACGTACCCTCCTGCCCGAAGTGGTACCGGTGACCGTACCCACCGTCAGTGGCCACGAACGGACCATGGACGTACTCCGCCGACTCCGGCGGGACGGTGTGCACGGCGAACCGTGTCACGGCCCCCGGGTCGTCACCCGTCAGCCGGTAGGTGATCCTCCCCGCACCGTTCTCCTCATTGCCGGGACCCCAGGTACGGTCCGCCACGGCCCGCAGACCGGCCATGGTCGGCGGCGCGTCGCCCAGCAGGTACTCCCGTGACGTCCACTGCTGTTGGGAATCGAACTCGATCCGCAGACGCGGCCCGTTGCCCGGCCCTGTGTACACCACCGCGTGCCCGCTACCGTCCAGCGCGGTGACGGTGAAATCGGCCCTGAGCTCCGCCGGCCGGCCCTCCAGATGCGACAGATGCGACCGCAGTGCCTCCTGCGCGTCCCGCAACAGCCTGTCGTAGGCGGCGCTCCGCAGCGTCCTCGACCCCTGGTGCAGCCTGCTCAGCGGAACACCCCGGCTGTCCGCCTCAGCCCGGGCCGTGGCGATCAACTGCTCGGTCTCCACGACATCCGCGCCGATGGCATCCCCGTCCAGCACACGGTGGATCGACAGGCGGTCGGCGTCTGTCCGGTCGGCGTCTGTCTGGTCGGCGTCTGTCCGGTCGGCGCCGGGCCGGGTGGACGGCCCGGCCTCGGAGGACACGGTGCCCGGTCCGGACGGCACGAGGCCCGGACCGCCCGCCTCGAACTGCTCGGAGATACTCTCCACCTGCCGCTGCAGCACACCCGGGGCGTCGTTGGGCTGCACCGTGTGCGTCTCGACCGGCGGGCCCTGCGCCTGCATCCTGTGCACGTCGATGCGCCGCTGCGACACCCCCTGCTCGGCGTCGGCCTGCTCGGACCCGGCAACCGCATCCTCGGACCCGGCATCCGCATCCGCCTCCTCGGCCGTGCCGGGCGGGATGTGCTGTTCTTCTGTGCGGATGCCCCAGCGGCCCCAGGTGTCGCTGGTCCACGTGCGGCCGGAGGCCGCGTGCAGGGCGACCGGGTGTCCGTTCCGGAATGCGTGCCAGTGCACGCTGTCCGGACCGCGCTCCTGGTGCTCGTCCGGGGACTGCGGGGCTTCGGCGTGCTCCGGAACGGCGCTGTTGTCGGCGTGCTCCGCAACGGCGCCGTCGTTGACAGGCTCCGCGGTGAGGTCTGTGGCCGGGCCGCTGCCGGACGTCTCCTCGCCGCTCCAGGTGTGCCGCGTGGTGGATTCGTCGTGGCGGGAAAGGGCAGCCGCCCCTGTTGTGGTCCTGCGGAACCAGCGGCTCACGGCATCGCTGACCCACCGCAGCGGTGCGGACGGGCGGCGGGACACGTTCGCCTGACGCGGGGCCTCCCCGGTGAGCGGCCGGTTCCGGAACACCGACTGCTCCAGCTCCTCGGTCCTCGCCTCGGGGCGCACCCGCCTCCACTTCCCCCACCGCCAACCCGAAGGGTTGACTCCGGTGAACAGCTGGCCGTGATCGAACCCTCGGCCCACCAGGCTGTCGGCTCCATAGACGAGGCGCCCGGTGGCTTTGGCAAGCCCTTCGGCGGCGCTCGTCAGCTCGGGGTAACGCTCCAGCAGCCTGCGGTCCGGAGGGGCCGCGGCCGAGCAGTTCCACATCACGACGGGAGAAGTCGGTGGCAGCCGGCGGAAGCTGGGCCTGCGCATCAGGTAGCGGCCCCACTCCTCCCCCGTGACGCGGACGAACCCGCCGTCACGCAGCGCGACCCCCACGGCTCCCGGCGCGCCGTGCCCCTCGGCGTGGTAGGCGTCCGCCCCGTGCTTCAGGTGCGGCAGCGGCTTGGCGCCGAACGAGTCCTGGAACGGCCGGAGGTGCTGCAGGAAGGGGTACCTCTCCCGGAGGCGCCGCTGGAAGGGGTGCGGGATCCTGAGGTAGGAGCTGAAAGCGGGGAGGTCCGGGGAGAAGCGCTGCACGTGGTCGTCGGCCTTCAGGGTGCTGCGTCCGCGCGGCCGGTGGTCCCGCCGGTCGATGACGGGCTGGCTGCGGACCTCCGTGTCCCGGACCCTTCCCCCGTCCAGCAGTTGTAGGTAGCCGGGTTCGCCGGAGCGCTCACCCGCCCGGACTCCGCCCGGCCCGGCGTCGCCCGGCTCGGTGCGCAGCCACTGGCCGGGAACAACGAGCCCCGGCAGCTCCTGCCTCATCAGCCTCATCAGGGCGATGCGGTGCCCGTTCTCGTCGGGGACGAGGTGAACGTCGGAGGTGGCCGCCCACACGGTGGCTTGGGTGCGGTCGGAGAGCGCGCGGGGCAGTTCCAGTCCGCCCATGGCGCCGTGCGGGAGCAGGAGCACGATCGGGGCGCCCTGCCCGGTCCGGCGGCGCAACTCGGGGTCGGCGCCTATCGCCTCGGCGACCTTTTCCACCTTGTCCAGGCCGAATTCGTGCACCTCTCCGGCATCGTCGCGGATCCGGAAGTGCTGGTCGTCGCCGCCGAGTTCCACGAAGTACGGGGTCGGGCTCTCCTCCCCCTTCAACCAGGGCATCCGGGGGGAGGATTCGTCGTAGTACAAGGCGCGCGCGTGCAAGGGCAGCGACGACGTGGAGGCGTTCTCGTGCGCGTAGTAGCTGCGGCCCACCTGGACACCGCCATCGACCAGCGCGACCTCCTTCGGCTCGAAACCCAGCAGGTCGGCGTCTGTCCGGTCGGCGCCGGCCGTCGTCTCGTCGGCGTCGTCCGGTCGGCGCCGGGCCGGGTGGACGGCCCGGCCTCGGAGGACACGGTGCCCGGTCCGGACGGCACGAGGCCCGGACCGCCCGCCTCGAACTGCTCGGAGACACCCTCCACCCGCCGCTGCAGCACACCCTCGGCGTCAGCGGACCGCACCGTGTGCGTCTCGACCGGCGGGCCCTGCGCCTGCGCCCTCTGCGTGTCGATGCGCCGCTGCGACACCCCCTGCTCGGCGTCGGCCTGCTCGGACCCGGCAACCGCATCCTCGGACCCGGCAACCGCATCCTCGGACCCGGCATCCGCATCCTCGGAGACGAGGTTGTCATCCTCGGAGCCGCCGTAGTCGAACACGGAGCCGAAGTCGTCGGACACGGAGGCGCTGTCGTCGCTCTGGGTGGCCGACGCCCACTCGTCCAGCGGGTTGCGCCTGGTCCGGTCCTGCACCACGTTGCCGTCCCCGTCCAGGAACAGCAGCACGTGACCGTCGGCCACCGTCTCCGCTCGAGCCTGAGGGAAGCTCCGCCCTCGCCCAGGACCTCACGGCCCTCGGCATCAAAGGGAACGGCCTGCCGGTCGTCGTGGTTGACCCTCCAGTACACGGCAGGGCCTTCGCCCCCCGCACGCAGGACCTCTTGGAGGATCCGGCCGTCGCGGGTGTCGACGACGACATGGGGCATCGGCAGCCCGCCCGTGGGCTCGACCCCCGTGGGCAGGGGCGACACGACGACCGCATGCTCGCTCCGCCACCGTACGAAGCGGAGGGCAGCACTGCTCGGAGCGTCCACCGGATCCGTGTCCCCCACCACACGCAGGTCGTACCGGTTCCTCGCGGAGATCCGGACATAGTGGCGGGGTGACGACCCCAACGGCACCTCACGGTACAGAGCCTCGCCCAAGCGATCGTAGAGGTGGCGGATCCCGGTCGCCGTCTCGACGAGCGCGTACCCGCCGTCCTCCCGGGTCTCCCGCCGGAACACCTCACGGGACTCATCCGGCCCGACCAGCGCCCTCTCCCTACCACTGCCCAGGATCAGCGACTCATGCTCCACCGCCCACTCGGCGTCCAGCCGGTATTCCAGCCTCGGCCCGTCCGGCTCGTTGGACAGGGGGCGGAGGAGGACGAAACGGTCCCCGTCCCGGACGAGCTGTACGGGAACCGGGGGGCTCCCATCCTCCCTCAACTGCAGGCCAGGAGCCCAGGGCGGCGCGTAGATCTGGAGCCTCCGGGGCTCGCCACCGGCCTCCTCCGGCCTGAGCCGCACCTCCGGGAAGTTTCCGTGGCCGTCCCCCAGGATTCGGGCAATGGTTCCCCTGGGCGGTTCGGTCTGCGGCTCGGGGGCGACCATGCCAGATCCCTGCGCGGCGATGCGGATCGGCTCGGTACCCCAGGCGGAGCGACTGAACAGAACCCGGCCCTCGCCGTCCCTGACCACCAGGCCGCCGTCCGGCTGCCTGGTCAGCGTCAGAGGGTGCCCCGAACTCCTGTCGGTCGGCAAAGCCTCGTGGCCGTTGACGTCGAGACGCCTGCTGCCGAAGGACCCGACAGCACCCGGCCTGCGGTCATCGGCGTAGCCGACAAGCCGCCCCTTGCGGTCCCATAGCGGGACGATCTCGCGGAGCGGCTGTCCGTTGTCCGAGTTGAAGACCATCCGCTGGTGCGGCGCGCCCCCGTCGTCGGCGGGCCGCACCTCGATCCTACTGAAGACCGGATTCCCGAACTCGTCCCGGCTGACCGCCTCCCTGACCTGCCAGTCCTCCCGCGTCGCACCCTGCGGATCGGCCAAGTGGGGCGCACCGTCGGGAGCACCCATGGCGGTCCGCAGATACGCCCACCCGCCGTGAAGCAGCAGGTCACGAACGGTGTAGGTACCCTCCTGCCCGAAGTGGTACCGGTGACCGTACCCATGGTCGACAGCCACGAACGGACCATGGACGTACTCCGCCGACTCCGGCGGGACGGTGTGGACGTCGAACCGTGTCACGGCCCCCGGGTCGGCACCCGTCAGCCGGTAGGTGATCCTCTCCGCACCGCTCTCCTCATCGCCGGGGCCCCAGGTACGGTCCGCCACGGCCCGCAGACCGGCCATGGTCGGCGGCGCCTCGCCCAGCAGGTACTCCCGTGACGTCCACCGCTGCCGGGAATCGAACTCGATCCGCAGACCCTGCCCGGCGCTCAGTACGTTGCCCGGCTGGCCGGCCGGCCCGTGGTACACCACCGCGTGCCCGTCATCGTCCAGCGCGGTGACGGTGAAGTCGGCGTCGCGCTGCGCCGGCCGGCCCTCCCGATGCGACCGCAGTGTTTCCTGCGCGTCCTGCAACAGCTGGTCGTAGGCGGCGCTCCGCAGCGCCATCGACCCCTGATGCAGGCTGCTCAGCGGAACACCCCGACTACCCGCCTCAGCCTGGGCCGCGGCGATCAACTGCTCGGCCGCCACGACATTCGCGTCGAGGGCGTTCCCGTACAGCACACGGTCGATGGCGCCCCCGTACAGCCCCCAGTGCTCCCCACGGCTGGTCGCCGAGCCGTCGGTCGCCGAGCGGTCGGTGCCGGGCTGGGTGGACGGTCCGGCCTCGGACTCCGACGTCCTGGCACCACCCACGAGTCCCCCGCGTGGGCCCTGCGGGCCGTGCGTACTGTGCAGGCCCCGCTGCCGGGCCAGGTCCTGGGCGGCCTCCACCCCGTGGGCCCGCCCCCGGTCCGGGCCGCCGTGCGCGTGCAGTTCCTGCGCCACCCGCAGGATGTGCCCGAACTGCTCCCGGTCCCGCTGGAGCAGCGAGGAGGCCTGCTCATTGATCGTCAGCGGGAACGGGTTGTGCTGCTGGGTGATGCTCGCCGCCGCCTCCCACAACGCCCGCGCCCCGGCCTCGTCCAGCCCGAACCGCGCCGCGACCTCCCACAGGCCCTCCTGCGCCGCCTCCCCGGCATCGGTGCGCTTCCCGGCATCGGTGCGCTCCCCGGTATCGGTGGGTCCCCCGGCCGGGACCAGCGCGTCCGCCGCGTCCGCCGCGTCCCCGACCCCTCCACCGGACCAGCGCGTCCTGCGTACCCTCGCGCGCCGGCTGCTCCGCGACCTCGGTGTCCTGCGCGGCGTCGCCTACCAGCTGCTCCGCGCCTCGGTGTCCTGCGCGGCAGCATGTACCGGCTGCTCCATAGCCTCGGTGTCCTGCGCGGCGTCGCGTACCGGCTGCTCCACCGCCTCGGTCGCCGGGGGTGTGGCTGCCGGCCGGTCCGTATCCTGCGGTGCCGTGGGCGGGGTGTCGGCCTGCGCCACCTGCTCCCCGGGCGTCGCTGCCGTCTCCCCGGCCTGCTCCGCCGGCTGCTCTGCGGGCAGCCGCTGCGGCGTGCCGTCGCCGGGCTCCGCTCCCACGGCGGTCTGCTCCGCCACGGTCTGCTCCGCCACGGCCTGCTCCGCCACGGCCTGCTCCGCCACGGCCTGCTCCGCCACGGTCTGCTCCGCCGCTGCCTGCTCCGCCGCTGCCTGTTCCGCCGCTGCCTGTTCCGCCGCGGCCTGTTCCTCCGCCTTCAGCGCGGCGATCGTGCTCTCCAGGTCCTCGACCCGCGGGACCCGTTCAGGGCTGGCGGCCCGCTCCGCACGCGAGGCAGCGGACGGCGCCTGGGGCAAGGCGAGATCGTCCGGGCCGGCCGCGGAGCGGGAACGTTCGGGCTGCAGCTGGGCGATCTCGGAACCCGGCTCGGCGGGCGCCTGCCGGTCCGGCGAGGACCCCGGCTGCGGGGGCGTCTTCGCCGCCCCCGGGCCGGCGGCCACGTCACCGAACCGCGCCAGCGGGCTCAGCGGGGCGCTGGGCAGGTCCTTACCGGCCTCCTGCTCGCCCAGAGACCACTCACCGGCTGAGGCCGTGTCCTCGGCCCCGGTGGCGGGCACATCCGGCCGCCCCTCGGTCCGGGCAGCGGGCACGCCCGGCAACGCCTCCAGCTCGCGCAACGCAGCCAGCTCGTCCAGGGACCCGTCCTCGTCCAGGGAGCTCTCCCCGGGGGAGGCCGTGTCCTCGGCCCCGGTGGCGGGCACATCCGGCTGCCCCTCGGTCCGGGCAGCGGGCACGCCCGGCAACGCCTCCAGCTCGCGCAACGCCTCCAGCTCGTCCAGGGACCCCTCGTCCAGGGACCCGTCCTCGTCCAGGGACCCCTCACCGGCCTCCCGGGACGGCGTCTCCCCCTCCAGCCCCTGCCTGCCTTCGCCCCCTTCGCCGCCCTCGGTGCCCTCCCGGCGCAGTGCCCTCAGCTGCTCCCGGCTGCGCTCCGCCTCCTGCTCGGCCCGCCAGGCAAGACCCTCGCCCACCAGCCGGTCCAGCCGCCCCCCCGCACCCGCACCCGGACCCGGCTTGTCCGGGCCCAGCTCCCCCGCCTCCACCTTCCGCTCCAGCTCACGGCGCAGCGCGGCAGTGTTCTCGTCCACCGTACGCAGACCGGCCAGCCGCTGCTGGGCCTCCTCCAGCCGCTGCTGGACCCGCGCGGCCTCCTGCACCGCACCGGTCCGCTGCTGCCGCGTCAACTCCTCCCGCAGGAAAGCCACTTCCTGCTCCTGGTTGCGGAGTTGTTCCAGCCGGAGCTGCTCTTGTGCCCGCTCCTGCTGTGTCCTGCCGGCCAGGTACTCGTTCAGTTCCTGCCGCGCCCGGTGGGCCTGCTCCTGGCTGCTGGCCGTCTCTATCCGCCGGACCAGAGCGGCCTCGGCCGGATCCGGCTGCCTGTCCTCGCCCCGCAGCGCCGCGAACTGCTCCAGCGCCCGCTCCAGCGGCGACAGCGGCTTCGCCGGCAGCGGATCCCCGCCGGCCGGGGCACCCTGCCCGTCCGCACCGCCCCGCGCCGCACCCTCCCCCTGCTCCTGCTGCTGCTGCTCCTGCTGCTCCGCCTGCCGCTGCTGCTGCCGCTGTACCAGCCGCTGCTCCAGCTCCCGCCTGCGGCGCTCCATATGCTCATCCAGCGCCTGCTCGGCCAGCCGCGCCTGCTGCGGAGTCCTGGCCTCCTCGACCTGCCGCAGCAACTCCGCATAGCGGGCATCCGCCTCCTGCACACTGCCCAGCCCGCCCAGCGCCTGCGGTGCGCTGTCCAGCCGCCACCCCGTACGCAGCCAGGCCAGCCGCCGCTCCGCAGCCGTCCAGTTGTTGAACCGGGCCAGCTCCTCCAGCGCCCGCTCCCGCTCCGGCCCGCCCGCCGCCTCATCCAGGCGCCGCTGCAGCTGGGCCTGCTTGTGCACCGCCAGCTCACTCAGCGCCCGGGCCCGCTCCGCCTCACTCGCCGCCTGCTGAAGGAGGCCCCGCAACTCCACCTCCCGCGGATCCTGGCTCCCCGCATCGTCCAGCGCGTCGATCCGCCGCCGCAGCTCCGCGTTCTGCGCCTGGAGGCGGGCATCCTCCGCCGCGTGCTGCTGCTCCAGGAACTCCTGCCGCCGCCGGTCCTGATGCTCTTTCAGTTCCTGGAACGCCTGACGGGCCTGCGCCGGGCCCGCCGCGTCCTCCAGCCGCTGCCACAACTCCTGCCCACGCTCATCAGGGGCGTCCTTGGCACGCAGCGCCTCGAACAACAAGTTGTTCTTCTGCTGCTGCAACTCGCTGCTGGTCCGCTGGTTGTGCTCGGCCAGCTCCCCAAGCGCCTGCTCCCGCTCCTGCGAGCTCGCCGCATCCTCCAGCCGCTGCCGCAGCTCCTGCCCCCGCTCATCAGGAGCGGCCTCCTCCCGCAGCGCCTCGAACGCCCGCTCCAGCTCCGCACGGGCGGTGCCCTCGCGTACCTCGCCCAGCCGCCGCCGCATCTCGCTTTCCCACTGCGCCTCCTGCCACGTCTGCCGGGCCTGCGCCACCTCCTGGGCACTGCGGGCCGCTTCTTCCTGCGCCAGCGCCCGCCGCCGGAGCAAAGACGACTCCGCATCGGAGCCGGAACCGGAAGCGGACCCGGACAGCCGGTCCAGCTTCTCCCGCAGTTCCTGCTGCGCGGCCAGCTCCTGTTGCAGCCGCTGCCGCTCGGCCGGGTCACTGACCGCGGTCAGCTCCCGGCGCAGCTGCTCCACCTCGCTGTCGAAGGAACGCGGGGCGTTCTCGCCGGTGAGGATCTCCAGCGGCAGGTGCCGCTCCACGAACGCGGTGTACTGGCGCAGCAGGCTGTCGGTCAGGACCGCATCGCCCGTACCGGCGGCCTGCTCGACCGCCGCCACCTGGCTGTTCCAGTCCTCTGGGCGGATCCCGAGCTCCTCCAGCCGGGAGACACCATGCGCCACATGGGAACGGAAGTCCGCCAGCCGCCTCTCCAGCAGCCCGTGCTCCACCGCGGTGCGCAGCTCGGCCAGCTGCCGGGCGATCTGTCCGCCGTTACCGCTGCGGGCCGCCTCGCGGGCGGTGTCGGCCTGTGGCTGCCAGCCGGCCTCGGCCAGCTGGGCCCGCTGCGCGATGTTGCTGAGCTCGGTGATGTTGCGCTGTATCTGGGGCCGCAGGTCGGCGATCGTAGTGACCGCGGTGTCGGGTGTGGCGGGGAACTCGCCTTCGGGGAGCAGCGCCTGGGGGGAGGGGTCCGGCAGTTGGGAGGAGTCGAATGCGGCAGGCGGCTGGGGCAGGTTGAGGATGGTTTGCAGAGTGGCTTCGTCCTCCTGGGGGGTGGGCCTGTGCTCCTTTGCGGCGGTGTCTGGGGTGTCGGGTGTGGTACCGGGCGCGGCACCGCTGCCCGGGGCAGCGGCGGAGCCACCCGCGGCATCGGGCGTGGTGCCGGGCGTGGTGGCGGTGCCCGGGACAGCGCTGCCCGGGGCAGCGGCGGAGCCACCCGCGGCATCGGGCGTGGTGCCGGGCGTGGTGGCGGTGCCCGGGACAGCGCTGCCCGGGGCAGCGGCGGAGCCACCCGCGGCATCGGGCGTGGTGCCGGGCGTGGTGGCGGTGCCCGGGACAGCGGCAGTGCCGGGCGCGGTGGCGGGCGTGGTGCCGGGCGTGGTGGCGGTGCCCGGGACAGCGGCAGTGCCGGGCGCGGTGGCGGGTGTGGTGGCGGGTGTGGTGGCGGGTGTGGTGCCGGGTGTGGTGGCGGGTGTGGTGCCGGTGCCCGGGGCAGTGGCGGAGCCCTCCACGGTGCCGGGCGTGGTGGCGGTGCCGCCGGCCGGCCTCTGCCCATCGGCGCGGGCCGCCTCCCGGGCCGGCGCCGACTCCAGGCGGGCGCCCCCAGCGGCCTCCTCCCCCCGGGAGCCGGAACCGGGCCCGGTACCGGGCCCCGTTGCGGGCCCCGTTGCGGTGACCGGCCTTGGCCCACCGGACCGACGCACATAGCCGGAGCCCTCACCGGCACCCTCGGCAACCGCGAGCCTGCGCGGCCCGGTGTCCTCGGCAACCGCGATCCTGCGCCGCCCGGCACTCTCGCTGCCCTCCACCGGGATACGGCTCTCGACGGCCCTGGCCTTCGCGGTGCCGCTGCCCGGCTCAGCAGCGGCGGTGGTGGTGGTGGCGGCCGGAGCGGTACCGCTCCCGGTGGTGTCGGTGCCGCTCTTCGTCTCCTGGGCCGCGGCGGGGGTGCCGGTGGACTCCACCTGCTGGCCGGTCTGGAGATCGAAGTCGACCTCGGAGATACCCAGCCCGGGCACCGTGACCCGCAGGACGCCCTCACCGGGACGGTAATCGACGACGGCATCGGGCAGGAGATCGCCGCTCTCGGTCCTGACCTCCCGCAGAGGGATCCCGTGACGGATCCCGCCCTCGCCGGGTTCCGTGGTGATATGCAGGCCGAGCGGGCTTCCGGCGGAGTCCCGCAGCGGCTGCTCCCTCCAGCCAGCCGCCGAGGCGTCCTCCTCCGCGACGGCCTGACCCGTTCCCGCCTCGCTCTCCGCCACCGCGGGAACCGACGAGGAGGTGCCGTTGTCCTCGCCGCGCAACGCTTCAAGCCGCTGGACAAGCTGCTCATGGATCGCCGCAGTCTCCCGCAGATCCGCCAGCTGCTGCTGTTCACGGATCTGACGGACTGTCTGCGCGATCGGCGCCTGCTCCGCCCGGCTGTCGGCCGTCTCCTGGAAGGCCCGCTCCGGGTCGACGGACTCCGTCGGAGGACGGGACTCGGCAGCCCCGCTCTCCACGGTGCCAACACCCGGGTCGGCAGCGGTGGCGCCAGCGCCAGTGGTGCCAGCACCAGTGCCGGTGGTGCCAACGCCGGTGGCGTTGGCCGAGCCAGCAGCCGCACCGGCCGGAACAGAAGCCGTACCAGCAGCCGGAGCAGCAGCCGGAGCAGCAGCCGTGCCGGGCGCACCAGCCGTACCAGCCGAGCCAGCAGCCGCACCGGCCGGAGCAGCAGCCGTGCCGGGCGCGGCCGTGGTAGCGGGGCCGCTGTTGGTCTCGGAGACCGTGACATCGTTGCGACCTGGAGTAATCAGCGTGGTCTCGAAACCGGGAAGGTCCTGGGCCGGAGGGGTCGACACGGGGCTGGTGGTCCGCTCGTTGACCACCCCCCGGGCGAACCGCTCGTTCCCCTCGTCTTGTTGTTGCTGCTCCGTGCCGTTGCCGTCGCCCTGACGGTTGCCGGTGCCCCGGTCCGCACCCGGGGCAGACAGCGTATCCGCCACGGGCGCAGGCGCAGGCACGGGCACGGGCGCGGGCACGGGCACGGGCACGGGCACCGGCGCCGTACCCACACCCGTGTCCCTGCCCGCGCCTGTGCCCGCACCCTCACCCGGCTGCCGCGTACCGGAGGCCCCGCCACCGGTGCCCGTGCTCTCTGTGCTGCCCGTGGTGGAAGCAGTGGTGGCGGACGCAGTGGTGGTGGACGCAGTGGTGGTCGGCCCGGCGGACTCGGTGGCCTGCCCACCCCCGCCCGGCCGGTCCTGCGGCGGCGTACCGGTCTCCAGCTGCGACAGGTCGATGTCCCCCAGGTCGGGGATCTTCACATTGATGGGGCCGACCGTCGTCTCCGCCGAACCCTTCCACCGAGCACGCCCCCCGCCCCCGCTGAACGCCTCCGCCGCACCCGAGCTGACCGCCGCCCCCAGATGCGAATTTCCGCCCAGCAGCCCATCCTGCCCCACCGTGGCGACCAGCCCCGTCGCCCCACCTATGACCAGCTTGCCCACGATCGTGTTGGCGATCTTCGGCGCTATCCTCTCGCCGACAAGGGGGAGCACGCCCCCGATCGCCCCACTGATCGCGCCCGACTTGAGCATCCCCAGGGTGTTCTGCACATTCCACCGGGTGCGGTCGCCCGTCAGCATCTGGAGGCTCTGCACCACCACGTCCATGGAGACCATCAACCCGATGCCCACCGCCATCGACATGGCCAGCCGGCGCAGGATCATCCGCACCGCTGCCCGGCCCGCCGCCACGATCACCGGCACCACCTGCGGCGCGTACACCGCGAACTGCGCGATCTCGAATGCCATCCAGGCCAGCTGGAGGAGGATCATGTACTTGGCGTACTGCAGCTCCACCGCTGTCTTCTGAGCCAGTTCCGACAGCTGCTCCGCCGACTTCTCCATGTTCGGCAGGTTCTTCAAAAACGCGAGGACGAACTCCCGGAACTGCCCCGCCACCGGCCCGCCAATGCCCTCCATCACCCCGGTGACCGAGGGACCCACCTCATGGCTGATCGCGTTCAGCTCCCTGGCGGCCTCCTGCCACACCTCGCCTAGGGCGCGGAGGTTGTCCTCGTCGCCCTGGGGCCAGTTCTCACCGACCGCCAGGTAAGCCACCCAGGCCAACGCGGGGGGAAGCTTAATGCTCATAAGGTGCCAGAACCGTGCCAGAGGAGAGTGACGAGAGGGGAGTGGAGCGGGGGAGCTGAGAGAGGAGGGGAGGAGGGAGCGGAGAGGGGGAGTCGAGTGAATATAGCCGGGTAGTCGAGTGAACGCCAGTTCGGGGCTTAGTGGATGCCTGGTTCAAGCAGGCCAAGGCCGACCGGGGCCAGGGCCCCGCGGGTGCTCTGACACGGCAGTTGTAGTTCCGGCGACTGTGCTGGTCTTGTGTCCTGAACATGAAAGGGAGTTGGTCGTAGGCGGCCTCTGGAAGTGATGTTGGGTGGAAGAGGAAGGTTTCGTGGCCCTTCAGAGCCGCCCTGCGGGGGAGGCTTCAACCTCAAATATTCAGCTGCTGAATGCGAACTGACGCTCCGACAGCAGAAAGGTGCCCCCGACCTGCGATGAGCTGACTGCTGAGATCGAGAACACCGCAGAGCAAGGGGCACCCAACAGGTAAAGGCCACTCGCTGGGATCAGCGGCTCGACGTCCGGGCCGACGGCAAGAACCTGACCGGCCACGCGGGCATCGTGCTGCTGCGGAAGGCCGCCGATCGCACCGGGCTGATCCCCGCCCTCAGTGCGGCGCTGCCCAAGGGCACCGGGCCGGGCCGACGGGACCGCGGTGTGGCGCTGGTCCAACTGGCCTGTGCGATCGTGCTCGGCGCGACGAACATCCTTCAAGCCGAGCAACTCCAGGGCCCCTGGCGTCCGGTGTTCCCGCAGCCGGTCTCCGACAGCACCCTGCGGCGCACTCTGGAGGCGATCGACGCCCCGGTCGCGGCCCGTGTCGAGCGCGTCCGCACCGCGATTACGGCCGTTGGCGCGACAGCGAAAAACCGGGACAGTCCGGTGCCCTGATCGTCGTCCAGGCCGAGGACAGCTCAGCCGACGCCTACGAACTGCTCACCACGCACATCGATGACCTCCGCGGCGTCTTGCTCGCCCTGTGCGCGGGCGCTGTGCTCAGCGGCAGCTCTCACGGGCCCCTGGCTCTGCGACCCAGGTCTTCAGCGTGAGCGGTGGCCCGGTCATGGTCAGATGTCGCTCGCGGAGTTGGACGGACGGCACCAAGTCCCTCAGTCCCTCAAGAAGACACGCGTCCCCGAAGGGGACATGTCCATCGCCGGTGGGCAGAGAAGCGCACGGAGTTCCTGACCTGACGAGTTGATCTTGGTTGACAGCCCGTCTGCCAGGAGCTTCTCCCCTTCCCGTACCCGCCCTTCACCAATACCGCCTGCCGCATATCCGGTGGGAAAAGGATCAGTGCAGCTTCGACGCCCCTCGCTCACCCGAGTGAGCTGCGGTCCTCCGCGTCCGGGGTCAGAACCGCGAGAGAAACAGAGGCACTATGAAGAGAAACAGAGGCACTGTGAGAAGCACATCCCCAGGGAAACGGCGGCTGTTGTCGCTCTTCGTCGCCCTGTGCTGCCTGGTGCCGGCCTCCACGGGCATCGGCATGGCTGCCGAGCAGCCGCCCGCGCCATCGGTGAGCAACGCTCGGAGCGGCGCCGGCGATGTCGTCGCGGGCGGCGTCTACAACTACGTGCCGTCGGTCCTCCAGGACGGCGTGTACCGGATGTGGTGGTGCGGGTCGGACGCGGGGCACGTGGGTGACCACATCTTCTACGCTGAGTCCGCCTCACTGGACGGGCCGTTCCACGCCCGGGGAAGCACCGCTCCGTACGAGAGCGTTTTCTCGCCGACTCATGGGGGCACCCACGACGCACTGCACACCTGCGACCCATCCGTCATCCGGGTCGACGGCGTCTACTACATGTACTACGGCGGTCTTCGTGACCAGTTGGCGATGACCACGATCGGGCTCGCCACCAGCAGCGACGGCATCCACTGGGAAAGGGCCAACGGCGGTCTGCCGATCATCACCGCGGCCATGCGGAAGGACACGGGCAACCGCTACGGTGCGGGCCAGCCGACGGTGTCCTACCGCAACGGCTACTTCTACCTCATGTACACCGACACCACGGGGGCCGCCACGGACTCGAACGGCGCTGCACAGTATGTGCTCCGCTCACAAGACCCGGCCTTCCAGTCGGGAGTGGACGAACTTACCGCCACCGGGTTCCAGGACCAGACCTCCGCCCATCACACCACGTACAGCCTCGCCCCCTACTTCAGCGTCGATATGCAGTACAGCGACGCCCTGGATTCGTGGATCGTGGCGCACTCCGACGGCCATGAGTCCCACCTCAGCTTCTTCGCGCCCGACTTCAGGGCGCGCACCTTCAGCGACGTGAAGATGCCCCGGAACGTGGTCGAGGGCCCCGGACTGGTCTCCCGGCCCGACCGGCACTCGGTCGCGCCCACCGGCAGCCGCTGCGGCGTCGTGCCCGTCGACATCATCAACGCGATGACCAACCCGATCGCCCCGACCAACCTCCAGCACCAGGGTGTGGACGTGTCCGCGGGGCAGACGTGCGCCTCGATGGCCCCGGAGAAGGTGGCACGCATCTTCGACGGCTACGCCATCATGGCACCCAACCTGCCCCTCGCGTTCATCACCGGCGAACGACGACTGCAGTCGGCCAGCTTCCCGCCGGTCCAGGACGTCACCAAGAACTTCATCGCCACAACCTCCGAGGTCTTCTCCCGCATTCCCTACGGCGCCTCCCTCTCCCGAGGAGCGAAGGTCATCGGTGCGACGGGACGACCGGCGGCCTTTCTGCTCGACCGCAACACGAAATGGCCCGTGAACTCCCTCAAGATCCTCACTGATAACGAGTCGTCCATCACCATGATCGGCACGGACCAGTACGACAGCTACACGACCGGACCCTCGCTGTACCGGGTGCGGTAGACCGCGCGGCAATCCGTCAAGGGCGCCGGACGGCTACGTCCGGCGCCCTTGACGGTGATGTGTTGACTTGAGGCGGAACGCGCGGTAGGCCGGTCGGCAGGGGGTGGTTTTCCCCTGCTCGGAGGTGGCCGGGAGGATGACCGCGAGGCGCCCGTGCCCGCCGGCGCCGGGCCCGCTGGAGGAGTACGCGGCCCGGTTCGCCGGCCTCTTCTCCTCGCTGACCTCTTCTCCTCGCTGGCCCAGCGCCGCGGGTTCCGGGAGCACCTGGCCGGGCTGTTGGCGCCGCGGGACCGGAACAAGACACTGGCCTGCCTGGCCTGCCTGGCCGGGGCGGAGCCGGTCGTGGGTCCGCAGCATCCGGCGGTGCGGCGGCTGCGGTTCTTCCTCTCGGAGTCCCGGTGGGACCCTGAGCAGGTCAACTTCCGGGCCGCGGTGGCCGACGGCGGCTACGGCGACCTGGACGACTTCCGGTGCGAACCGCACGCCGCCAAGGTGCCGTTCGTAAGGGCCGTCAAGCGTCGCCGGGGCATCTGGACTTACGGTGACCAGGCCCGCACCCCCGTGGCAGGCCATACCCCAGGGCTCAGACTTTGAGGGCCCTCACCAGCGGGTGAGGGCCCTCAAAGTCTTGCCGCCGTGCCCCTCGGCGGTCAGCCCCGACAGCCGCTCCGGAGGACGACCGCCACTGAACGTCTCTGGCCCCTTTCGACGCAGAGGTGTCGAAAGGGGCCAGATGTGGTAGCGGGGGCAGGATTTGAACCATGCGACCTCTGGGTTATGAGCCCAGCGAGCTACCGAGCTGCTCCACCCCGCGTCGGTAAGACCACTGTACGTCAACGGCCAGCCATGTGCTTGCAATTGTTCCGGGGGCAGCCAGGGTCTGCGACGTGGTGCGGAGGGTCGGCAACTGGCTCGGTCCCGGCGAGTTCCTCCCTCGTGGTCCGGCCTGCCGTCGCTCGTGCGTACGCGGACGGCCAGGTCGGCTATTTGCTTTTGGCGAGCTGGTCGACGCGCGGGACGGACAGGCCGAGCCGCTCCGGAATCGACGGGGTCGACTATGCGCACGCGCTGGAGTCGGCGCTCTGCTACGGCTGGATCGACGGGCAGAAGAAGAAGCTGGACGAGCAGCACTGGCTGCAGCGCTTCACCCCGCGACGGCAGGGCAGCAAGTGGTCGAAGGTGAACCGGAAGAAAGCCATCGATCTGATCGAGCGGGGCCGGATGCAGCCCGCCGGTCTGCGCGAGGTGGAGAAGGCCAAGGCTGACGGCCGCTGGGAGGCGGCGTACACGGCCCAGAGCAAGGCGACGGTACCCGACGACCTCCAGGCCGCCCTGGACACGGCACCGGCGGCCCGTGATTTCTTCGCCACCCTGGACAGCCGCAATCGGTACGCGATCCTGCACCGGGTAGAGGACGCCAAGAAGCCGCAGACCCGGGCGGCCCGCATCGAGAAGTTCGTCGCCATGCTCGCCGAGGCGAAGAAGCTCTATCCCTGAGCCACGCGAGTCAGACCCTCCGGCTGCGAAAGGGATACGTTCGCGACACCCTGGTCTTCACCGGACCCGTGGACAGAGCCAGGGCTGCCGGGGCGACTGTCCGCTCCCCGGGGGCTGATACTGGTGGCTCTCGTATTCAACTGTCATCAGTTCTCCGAGGAATCCAGCCCGCTGGTGACCGTGTGTGATAGCCAGTGGTCGGCGACTTGACGTGCATTCACTCGAAGGGGGTGCTTCCGGCCCCTGCATTCGATTCCGGTTCGAGCCGGGCGCTGCGCTCGCCGCCTGCCGTCGCACAGGCACGCGGGCGCACGGGCGCACGCCGGACAAGGGCGCGAGCAGGACCTTTTACGGCCACCTGGCTTCCCGGCCGGATGTCCGGAAACCAGCGGCGCGTGATGCCGCGTCACCTCCACACTGTTCCCGTAGCGATCGAATCCTGCCCCCGCCGAGACTCGTCCCGGGCCTCGGCGCCCATACCACGGGCTTCGGTGACGCCGAACTCGCCCGCGAGATCCTGCACATCGGCGGCAGGACCTTCACCCAGCAGAAGGCCCGGTCCCCGGTACGGAGTCCGGCGAGGGCGCCTCGGGCAAGTGGGCGGCCGCGGAGGAGAGCGATTGCGTGACGCAGGAGGTGGTGAAGCACAGGCCGTCCCCGCCCGACCTGGCCACGAAGCTCTCGAAGGCTCTCGACAAGCTGGGGGACACACCCGCCCCGAGCGAGCCCGCGAAGCCTCCCGCCGTCAACGGCACACCGGCCCCGCGCAGAGATCCTGCACGGGGTCATCAGCCGCCTCATCGAGGACTACCAGGCTTGAGAGGGCGATGCCGCGTGGTGTGCAGCGAGCGCCCGCCGGTAGCCGGGCCTCTCCCCGGTCCGCACGCAGGCCCCGAAGGCGCGACGGTTACTGTCCCGTGGACCGCCGCAGGGCGATTGCGGTGAGCAGTATGCCCTGGCGGGAGAGCCACCGGCCGTTGAACCCTTCGATGCGCTCCCCGTCGGCGGTGGGGCCCAGAACGAGCAGTCGCGCGGAGAAGGTGCCGCAGTCGGGGTCGATGCGGATATCCGCCTCGTTGAAGCCGAGTTCGCGCTCGGCGAGCGGGAACCAGATCTTGAGCACCGTCTCCTTGGCGCTGAACAACAACCGGTTCCCGCAGACTCCAGGAGAGGACTGCGTCAACGCGTGCACCCGCGCACGCTCCTGGGGCAGCGAGAGGAACTCCAGCAGGTCCTCTGCCAGGGGAAGGTGGGGTTCGGCGGCGATGCCGAGCCCCACGAATGCGGAGGAGCGACCCATGGCGGCGGCCCGGAACCCGGGTCCAACGGGCTGACCATGGACTCCGACGGAAGGCTGGTGCTGGCTCAGCACGGCGACCGGAAGATCAGCCGGCTCAACGATGACGGATCCACCACCACGCTCGTCGATCGCTACCGCGGCAGGCGGCTCAACAGCCCCAACGACCTTGTGTACAAGTCAAACGGTGACCTCTATTTCACCGACCCGCCGTTCGGCTTGCCGAA
The DNA here is from genome assembly GCA_963711935.1 of uncultured Actinomycetota bacterium. Classification (GTDB taxonomy): domain Bacteria; phylum Actinomycetota; class Actinomycetes; order Streptomycetales; family Streptomycetaceae; genus Streptomyces. The sequence continues at coordinate 18,502 of CAVQGD010000010.1, read as the reverse complement.
AACCTTTGACGACCCGGCAAAGGAACTGCCCTACCAGGGCGTGTACCGGCTGGCCAAGAACGGCAAGCTGACGCTGCTGACCAAGGACATCAAGGCGCCCAACGGGGTCGCATTCTCACCTGACGAGAAGACCCTCTATATCACCGATGTGAACTCCAAGAACCTGGTTTGGCGCGCTTTTCCGGTCAAGTCCAACGGCATGCTGGGACGCGGTCGGGTGTTCGCTCGAGCCGCCCCGTTCAGCGGAAATGGGCCCGGTGTCCCCGACGGGTTGAAGGTCGACAAGCACGGCAACCTCTTCTCGGCCGGCCCGGGCGGCGTCTACATTTTCGCTCCCGACGGCACTCATCTGGGCACGATCACACTCAGTACCAAGACCTCCAACACCGCCTGGGGTGAGGACGGTTCCACGCTGTTCATCACTGCCGACCACGCGGTCTACCGGGTCAAGCTCACCACGAGCGGCACCATTCCGGGCTAAAGGGTGTCTGAAAAGTCATGCATCTGTCAGAGCATGAGCGCAGGGGGGCGGCAGCGCGGACAACGCCGCCGCGGAATCCTTCGACGCGACCTTCGAAAAGGGAGACGTTGAAGGGGAGAAAGGGCTGGTCGAGCGAGCGTGAGGCTCGCCTCGATGCCTTCCGCCGGCTGTCGGGCTACCACACCCGACGCCGGCATTCCCGGCTCGGCCAGCGATCCCCGATCGCTTACGAGAACACCTTCCACTCCACCTCAACTACCCTGACCCGAGCCGCATAGACGTGTTCAAGATCCGGGGGCAAGGCCCGTGTCGGCGGGGGCCGGCTGTTCGCTCATCGAGAGCTCCAGAGGGCAGAACTGGCGTGTCTCACCACGGTATCGCCCGCCCCGGAGGCCGGGGACTACTCGGGCAGAACCTGCCCGGACGAGCAAACGAGACCCGTGGACCCAGGACCAGGACCAGGACCCGAGGGCTGCAACGCCGCGTTGCACGCCGTCAGGTGTCGTCCTCGGCTGCGGGCATTCCCGAGGCGCGGGCGATGCCCTCCACCTCCTGCTGGTCCAGGCGGCGCCGGCGCTGCTGGGCGTCGATCCGGTCGCGCAGGGCGCGCAGCCGGTCGGGGTCGGCGGCGACATCGGGCGGCACAAGGGACATGGCGCCCTTGGCATGCTCACCGTCGCCGAGCCGGGCGACGACGTGGTCAGCGCGGTCCTCGTGCCCGGGCTGCATCGCGCCGAGCAGCCCCATGAGGTGAAGCAGCTCCTGCTGCACCTCGGGGGTGAACAGCTCCTTCTCCTCGCCGTCCAGGCTCAGCCGGGCGGTGCCGCCTCCGTTCGCGGCCCACAGCCGAATGACCTCCATGAGGAGGTCGAACTGCGCCTGGGGCATCCGGGCCCGGAGCGCCTCCAGGTAGAGCCGGTAGCGCAGCCGCGCGAGCTCCTGCGGGTCGTCCTCGTCCGCCACGACCGTTCCCCTCCTTACCGGCGCCGGGCCGGTGGTCAGATCCGCCAGGAGCGGATGCGGTCGGCGGCGTCGTACCCGTCGGCGCGGCCGGTGTCGATGTCCCGGGCGAAGTCGATCAGCGCGCCGTAGGGAGGGTCGATGGCCTCGCCCGCGGCGTTCATGTACGCCACGGTGATCGCGGCGCCGTACAGGGCGTTGCGGGCCGGCAGCGGGCGCAGCCGGATCACGGCGTGCAGGAGGGCGGCCGCGCGCCAGGCGTTGTCGACCCTGGCGCCGACCTGCGGGGTGTTGACGCGGTGGCGGGCGACGGCGGCCACGAGGTTGGAGAAGTCGTGGACCTCGGGGTGCTTGGGCAGGATCTCCGCCTGGCGCTCCAGGAGCCAGCGGATGTCGATGTGGAGTTCCACGTCAGGCTGCCCGCCCCTGGTGCCCGGCAGCGTCCAGGCGGGCGGGGGCGTCGTCGGGGAAGGCCGCGTCGAACACGTCCGCGTTGTCGGCGACGAACTGGCGGAAGACCTCCGCGGCACTGTCGAGGCGGGGGTCACGGACCGCGTTGCGCGCGGCCTCGGTGAGGAGCGCGGTCACCGAGGTGCCCTCGGCCTCGGCACGTTCCCGCAGCTGGGCGTGGAGCTCTTCGGGGACCCGGATCGTCACTGACTTCGACATGTTCCGAACGTACAGCAGGGCGTACGGCACGGCGACGGATACGTCAGAACCGGTCCCCAACAGGCTGTCTTCCCCGGGCTTGTGGAAGGCTCACCAGTCCGGGTTCGTGGGTTCTGGCGGGTCCCCGTCGCAGAACGTGCACCAGTCCCGCCGGCGGGTTCGTCCCGGAAGTACACCGTCGGCTCGCCGCACCATGGACAGGGGTAGCCCCGCACCAGTTCGTCGGCATACGCGTCGAGAATGGTGGCCTGGTGCCGTAGGCGCAGATCTTCCTCTCGTGATCCCCTATCGGGCTCCTCCCGGCAGGCTCCCTCCCCAGGATGCGCCCGCGCCCGATCAGGCCGTGTGCACGCCGCCCGGGTACGTCGCACCCTGCGGCAGGGCTCCTACTGCCGCAGGTCAAGCTCCTCAGCGAACACAGCTGTGTGCCGGGCAGTTCCTGGTACCAGCCTTCGAGGGAACGGACCCGCTGCACGAGTGTCCTCGCCCGCCGCACCCGCGGCCCCCTGTTCCTCACCGACCGCAAGGCCCGGCCGGAACACCCACGCTCGACGTATGCCCCGAGACCGGCCGGGCCCGGCTCTCCTGCCGCCGGACCGAAGAGATCCAGGCCAACCCACTCGCGAAGTATCCGGCCCAGACCGCGGCATGTGACTTCCGCACCAACTGAGACGACCTCTTAGGGGTGTGCTAGGGGGTGAAGAACGCGCGTTTCGCATGACACTGACGCCATGTTGCGTACCGAGTTGATCAGGCCGCTTCCCGAGTTGCTGCTGGCTCACGCGGACCGGTTCGGCGTAAAGATCGCATTCGCGGACGCGCACCGGTCGGTGACCTACAGAGAACTGGAGCGGCGCACGGGACGCCTCGCCGGGCACCTGGCGGGGGAGGGCTTCAGCCCGGGGACCGTGTGGTGATCTACCTGGGAAACCGGGTGGAGAGGGTGGAGTGTTATCTCGCCGTCGTCCGGGCCGCCGCTGTCGCGGTGCCGCTCAATCCGCATTCGACGCATTCGACGGACTCGGAGCTCGCCTATTACCTGCAGGACAGCGGCGCGCGGGTGGTCATCACCGACTCGGCGCACGCCGCCCAGTTGAGCCGGCTCCGGTCGAGGATGGCGCACCTGATCGTCGTGGTGATCGACAACGGCACACAGGACGTCCCGCCGGACATGCTGTCCTACGCGACCATGACCGGGACATCGCCCTCCACTAAGAGGGGGAGGATGCCAATTCACCACGCCCATGCCCTTCCCGGCTCTGCAGAGCATGTTCGACGAACTGATCCCCAAGGGACTGCAGTGGTACTGGCGCGGCGACTTCTTCGACACCGTCTCCGACGCCGCGATCGAGGTGCACCAGCGGTACGGGGAGAACATCCCCACCGAGCTGTCGACGATGCACCTGTACCCGGTCGACGGGGCGGCCCACCAGGTGGGAACCGACGACACGGCCTGGGCCTACCGGGACGCCGTCTGGTCCGGGGTGATCGGCGGAATCGACCCGGATCCCGTCAACGCCGACCTGATCCGGCAGTGGTGCGTCGACTACTGGAACGACCTGCACCCGCATTCCATAGACAGTTTGCCGGTGCGGGTGCCGTGCGAGACGAACGCACGCCACTCCTCGTCGCTCATCTTCTGCATGCCCTCATCGTCGCCGCGGCAGTGCCCGCGCGACAGCCGGAAGTGACTGTGCCGGCGCCGAACGGGCCCACGAACCACCCTGTCCTGCGCGGACCCGCACCAGCGGCCGCACCGACAGAATCCGTGCCGGAGCTCTGACGGCGCGGGAGAATGAGGGCATCGCCCCTGGCGTGTGACGAAGGCGGTGGGATCGACGACGCTGCCCCTGTGGCGCAGGTCCAGCCGGTCGGGGTGGGCGTTGATCTCCAGGGCGGTACCGCCGGCCAGTGTCACTGCTGCATGAGCGCTGTCTGCCGGGTGCGGAACTGCTCGTCGCACCATTGCCTGGCCTGCCGGGCGACCTCCTCCAACGCGCCGGGTTCCTCGAAGAGATGAGTCGCGCCCGGCACGACGTGCAGTTTGTACGGGGCGCGCAGCCGCCGTGCGGCCTCCTCGTTGAGCCGCAGCACCTCCCGGTCGCGCGTGCCGACCAGCAGCAGAACCGGTGCACCCACCTGTTCCAAGGCATCGCCGGCCAGGTCGGGGCGGCCACCGCGGGAGATCACGGCGAACACACGGCGGGGCCGCCCGGCAGCGGCCACCAGGGCTGCCGCGGCCCCGGTGCTGGCACCGAACACGGCCACGGGCAGGTGCTTCGTCTCGGCCTGTTCACCCAGCCAGTCGATCGCGCCCACCAGGCGGCGTCCCAGCAACGGGATGTCGAAGCGGTGCTCGGCCGTGACGACGTCGTGCCGCTCCTCGCGCTCGGTGAGCAGGTCCATCAGCAGCGTGCCCAGCCCGGCCGTACGCAGCTCCCCGGCGACCATGCGGTTGCGTGGGCTGTGCCGGGAACTTCCGCTGCCGTGCGCGAACAGCACCACTGCCCGGGCACGATCGGGCGTCACGAGATCGCCCGCGAGCGTCGCGTCTTCGGCGGGAATCAGAACCATCTCGGAGATCATCACCGTCGTCTCCTTACCTGGGGGCCGAGGGCTCCGACATCTGGTGCCCCTCTGGCCCTTCCGTCGCGTACCCCTTCCGGTGACGGCCTCACGCGCTCCGCGTTGGCCGGTCGTCACCGGGCACTACGGCGGGCCGGACGTTCCCTGCGCGACGGCGGAGGATGACGATCAGGTCCGTCGCAAAGAACACGGCGAGTGCGGCGCCCAGTCCTGCGAGAACCGCCCGTTGAGAGGACGTCGGGCTGCTGCCCGGCCCGGAGCGCGCTGACCACACGGCGAACAGCACCGCTGCGGCCACGAAGAGTGGCGTGGCGCTTTGGGCAGTCCTGTGCCGGGTACTCGCAGGGCGCCATAGGTACGGCCGGGCTCGTACAGGACTCGTACAGGAGGAGATCATGGCTCAGCAAGTACGGGAGATCATGACGTCGGATCCGGTGACGGTGACGGAGCGGACGCCGCTCACCGAGGTGGCGCGGCTGATGCGGGAGCGGGACATCGGCGACGTCATCGTCGCCGAGGCGGACGACGTCCGCGGCCTGGTGACCGACCGCGATCTGGTGGTCCGCGCCCTCGCCGAACACCGCGACCCCGACGCCACGACCGTCGGCGAAGTGTGCAGCCACGACCTGGTCACCTGCTCCCCGCAGGACCGCATCGACGAGGCCGTACGGCTGATGCGCGAGCACGCGGTGCGGCGGTTGCCGGTCGTGGAGGAGGGCCATCTGGTCGGTGCCCTCAGCCTGGGTGACCTCGCCGTCGAGCGCGACCCGCGGTCGGCGCTCGGCAACATCAGCGCCGCAGAACCAAACGAATAACCGAAAACCGCATGCCGCAGATGCAGATGCAGATACCGATGCTGCCCCCGCTCCTGGGCGTGGACCAGCGTGGGGAATCCGTCCGCCGGTGTCCGAGGACCGCGGCGGACCGGCCCCGGCTGTCCGCTCCCAGCTGGGTGCACGGCCCGCTTCCCGGTGCCCCCGTACGCCGACACAGGAGGTGCCTCACAGGGGGGGCGACGCTCTCGCTGGGACGCCTGGCGGGCATCCGCATCGGGGTGCACTATCGGGGTGCACTGGAGCGTCCTGGTCAACTTCGTCCCATCTTCGTCCTGATCGCCGTCGGGCCACCGCAGTCGCCACCGGCGCGGGCCGTGCGCTCGGCCGGCTGCTGATCGCCGCCGGGGTGTTCCTGGTCTTCGCCGGTGCGGCGGTCGACGGTTTGTGGCTGATGCTGATCGGCTGGTTCATGACCGCCATGGCGAGCGCCGAGGGCGGCCAGGCGAAGATGCGGGAACTGGCTCACTTCGGCCTCGCCTGCAGACGGCAACCAGGTTCACCCGATACCCGTAGGGGCTGACCGCACCGCGGCGACAGGAAAGCTCGCATGGTGCGTTACGGCCTGCGCAGGTCGGCCTGCCCTCGACGATCACACGGCCCGTCCGGGGGCCTGGCGGGTATCGCCGCCGGTGTTTCTCAGCCCGTATGTCCCGCCCCATATGTCCCGCCCCGTATGTCCCGCTGTGACGCGGCTGCCCCCAGGTTTCCGTCTGCCCTGGCATGGAACCCAGGACAGGAAAGAGAAGCCACCGCGTGCACGTCGCACTGCGCATGCAGAACGCCACCGGGCAGGTACTACCCGCGCCCTCGCTCCTCCTGATCGAGCCGACCGTTCCCCGTGCCCCACACCGCCCGCCCGCAGGCGCGGCAATCCCGCCCACGCATGGGCGCCCCGCAAGACCGGAAGGGCAAGAACGATGCCTCCCACGCATCCACCCGACTTCGAGCACGCCATCCACACCGCCAACATCTGGCTGAAAGCGGTATCCGAAGCCCTGGGAACCGAGGACCGCCACCTCGCCCACCGGGTGCTGCGCACCTGGCTGCACACGCTCCGCGACCGGGTCACCATCGACGTGGCCGCTCACTTCGCCGCGCAGCTCCCCGACCTGCTGCGCGGTGCCTACTACGACGGCTGGAACCCCAGCACCGTACCGGTCAAGTACGACCGCGAAGGCTACGTGAACCGCTTCGTCCAGGAGGCGAAGGTCGCTGCCGAAGACGTGCCCCACCTCGCTTCCGCGGTCACCGCCGTCGTACGCGACCACGTCTCGCCCGGGCAACTGGAGGCGGCACTGGAGCAACTTCCGCACGACATCCGCGCGCTCCTCCTCCAGTCGGCCGCCTGACGGGGCTCTGCTCACGCCGGCAGATGCGGTGCCAGGGGCATGGCGTCGGGAAGGTGTGGGTTACTGGGTTGTGCGTAAGGCGGGGGTTGCTTTTCTTCAGGTGTCTCGTTGATGGCTTCGGTGGCATGCGCATGGTTCAGGTGCCGCCTTAAGCAAGGGTCGTTGCGAGATGGCGGTGGGGTATGGGGGAGCGGGTTCTCCGGCTGATCGAGGGCGGGCTTGCCGATCCGGCGCCCGAGGCCAGTCAGGCGCCGGATGCGTGGGCTTTCCAGGCTCGCTGCACGCAGGCGTTCGCCTCGACGTGGGTGGTACGGGGCTTTGCTGCCACGACGATCGGCTGCTACACATCCCTGCTGGAACGGGTGTTGAACCATTTCGAACGGCCGGTATGGCAGATCGAGCCCGCGGACGTGGACGCGATGCTCCGGGATCTGCTGCGTGCGGGCAGGGCCGCGGGGACCAGACGCCAGTACCTGCAGATGCTGCGCATGTTCCACGGCTTCGTCCAGGACCGCTACGCCACCGAGATCCGCGTTCTGTACGGTGTTCCCGTGGGTGATCCGCTGGACCGGTTCAACCGGCTGCGGCACGTCCACGACGACACATCCCCTCTTCGGATGCCGCCCACGGCCGAGCGCCTGACAGCGTTCTTCGCCTTCGCGCGTGCCCGTCTGACCACTACGTCTGACTATCCGGCCGCGGCACGGGACTATGCGCTGCTGCGCACTCTCTACCACTGCGCGCCTCGGGTGAGTGAAGCGGTCCGTCTCGACCAGTGCGACGTCCACCCCGGACTCGGCCCGTCAGGCAAGCTCCATGTACGGTTCGGTAAGGCGGCCAATGCCTCGGGACCGCGCCCGAGATGGGTTCCCATGCTCGACGGCCTGGACCGGATCCTTGCCTGGTACCAGAGTGACGTCCGCCCCTTGTTCCCGGATACTTCCCCGCTGTTCTGCGATGTCCACGGACAATCGCTGAAGCCGGAAGCCGTACGAGATCGCCTGGCCCGCCTCCTGGATGCGGAAGCCCGGCCCGAAGGCGACCGGTTTACTCCCCACGACCTGCGCCGTGCCTGCGCGACCCACCACTACGAACAGGGTATGGACCTGCTCACCGTCCAGCAGCTCCTGGGACACCGGCACATCGCCGCGACCATGGCCTATGTCCGCCCCTCCCTCAACTTCGTCGAGGAGGCATGGCGCCGCGCCACTCTCACCGCCATCACCGGCCTGGCCGGCTGACCCACGGGCAGGAGTACCGATGACCACACCCGAACTGCACGCCATCGCCTCTGCCGCCCCGCCACCCCAGGTGGAGTGGAAGCTACGGATGGCCGCGGCACAGCGCGGCATCTGGACAGGCACCGAACTGCGCCGTCTGCTCGCCGAGAAGGCCGGCCTCGAACTGTCCGCGGCATCGGTGTCCGCGCTGTTCACCAAGCAGCCCTCCCAGGTGAAGCTGTCCACGCTGGCCGCGCTGTGCGCCGCCCTCGGCTGCACTCCGGGCGACCTCTTGACCCTGCGCGAGCCCGTCGCGTCTCCAGCTCCGCCGCCACGCACGGCCCCTGACCCGGCCCCATCGCCGCCGCAGCAGTCCGTGCCCCGCCACCGATCCCTACCACCGCTGTGACCGCACCCCACCCCGCAACGAACCCGCCCGCGACCGCCAGTGCCGCATCCCGGACCGTCAAGGACAACTGTCCGGCCTGCCACCGACTGCGCTGGCTGCGCCCCGACACTGGCCGCTGCGCCTGGTGCTCGCGTACCTGCGCCACTTGCGGCGCCTCTCGCCGGTCAACGGAACAGCAGTGTGCGGCGTGCCGACGCCGTACCGCCGGACAACCCGGACGAGGGAAGTGCCGGCACTGCGGACGCCGACGTGTCCTCGACGCGGCGACCCAGCACTGCCGACCCTGCAGCACCCCCACCACCACTGAGCCCCCGGCACGCTGTGAGCGGTGCGGTACCAGCGGCCAGTGGGCCAAAGAGCTGTGCAAGCGCTGCTACGAGCACTCACCGCGCACCGTCTTGACCCGTGCGGCAGGCTGGGCAGAGCGCATGCCCACCCCGCCCTCCTGGTGGAGCGACCTCGCCGCTCACCTGGCGGAGCACCGCCACCCGATCTACGCGGCCGACGTCGTTGCCACCACCGCGCGCCTGATCCTCACGGCAACAACCTCCGAGCCCCGCACCCTGCTCGCCCACGCCCGAAACGACACCCCCGAACTTGTCGGAGCACTCACCGACTTCTTCCGAACCCATGGCCACCTTGACCCGCCGCCAGGTCTTGGCGACCAACGGGCAGCAGCCCGCCGCGCACGCCGTATCGAGGCCACCCCCGCCCCGCTGCGCCCCCAGGTCACCGGATTCGCCGACTTCCTGCTGCTGCAGCGTGAGCAGGCCCAGCAGCTGGGACTACGGCCGAACCAGCTGAAGACCATCGAGATCCGCCTGGACGCTGTCCGTGACCTTGCCATCCGCCTTCACGCCGAGGGCCGTATGAGCTGGGCGGGCGTCACCACCGCACACCTGGAATCCTTCCTGGCCCTCAACCCCGCCCGCCGCGCCTCCCGCCTCGCGGGACTGCGTCAGTTCTTCGCCTACGCCCACCGCGCCAAGGCGGTCCTCCACAACCCCACCGATCCGGTAACTGCGGTGCAGCAGAGGGGATTTCACGGCCCCACCCTCACGCTGGCCCAGCAGCGAACCCTGTACAGACGGTGGGCCACCAGCCGGGACATCCACCCGCACGAGGCCTTCATCGGACTCGCCGCCCTGCTCCACGCAGCGACGATCACCGAGCTGCGCCTGCTCACTGACAGCGGCATCAACGCCCACCACCAGAGCGTTCAGTTCCCCGGCAGATCAGCAGCCCTCCCACTGGACAACGCGACCTGGACAGCACTCGAGCGTTGCCGAGAACACCGACGCGGGCTCGGCTCGGACAACCCTCACCTGCTCGTCACGCGGCTCACCCGGACGCACCGCGGCCCCGCCGGCGCCGCTCACATCCGCGACAGCCTCGCCCCCCTCGGCCTGCTGCCACGCATCCTGCGCTCCACCCGCCTGCTCACCCTCGCAGACGAACTCGACATCAAGGTACTCACCGCCTCGCTGGGCATGTCGTACGCGGGAGTCGCCCACTACCGGCCCGGAACAACACCGCCAGCCAGCTTCACCTGACAGGCCACCCATTGCCCCCGAGCGCACCGCGATGGCTGCCGCACGGCGGCCGTCTGCTCTCCCTGATCTCTCACACCAAGCCGCTCCCTCCGGTCAGTTCAGGCATAGCAGACAGCCACTGCGGATCTCGGCTAAGGGACCTGCAGCAACCCGAGCCCGAGGACGTCCTTCCGGCGGCCAATGTGTAATCCAACCGACGTTTACACTATCCGTACGCACTTGGTACGCGAAACATACGCTTCACGCTATGATTGAGAGTCAAGAGGTATTCCATGTCCGAGTTGTTCGACCGGGTCGACGCGCTCATCGCGTCCCGCTCCCCGCTGCCGCCGCCGGCGGAACGCAAACGGCTGCGCCAGGCCCACGGGTTCACCCTCGATGAGGTGGCCGGGGCTCTGGAGGTGCGCCGGGCGACCGTCAGCGGCTGGGAGTCTGGCAAGACTGAGCCCAGGGGCCCGGAGCGCGAGGCGTATGCGCGCCTGCTCAACAAGCTCGCGGAGCTCTACCCCGCTGACATCAACACCGCGGCGCCCGCGAAGGACACGGCCGTTCCCGAGACGTTCGCGAGCGCGCCCGTCCCGGGGGCGGAAGCTCGGACTCCGTCCACAGACGCGGCCTCCGAGGCTGCGGCCATGACTACTACCGACGAGAACGCCCAGCCCCGCCCCGCCAAGACCACTGCTCCGGCCGCCGGGTCCCGTCCGGCGCACACCGCCAGGCCGTCGTCGACGTCGCGCCGCCCGGGCGCGAAGAAGGCCGCCCCCGCCAACACCCTGGCCGACGGCGCCGATCCGCGCTTCGAGAACGGGCCGCTCGCCGTCGTCGACGTCGAAGACGGCCAAGTGTTCGCGTACTGCGTCGGCGGCCTGGTCCTGGATGTTCCCGCGAAGTCCATTCCGGCCCTGGTCGACTGGACGCTGAAGGAGGCGAAGCTGGGTCAGTCGAAGCTCGTCGGGTCCGGGCAAGGACGCCGATCCGCTGCTGGTGCTCACCGAGTCGGCGCTGGAGCGCTACGGCCTGCCCGTCGCTCTCACCGAGGAGGAGCGGCTCGCCGGGCGGCTGCCGGAGGGTCACAAGGTCATCAAGCAGTTGGCGCGCGCGGAGTGGAAGCTGACGAAGCGGGGCTTCGGGCCGTGGGCGCGGATCTACCGCCCGGCGCAGGGCTCGGAGCGCTCGTGCGTGCAGCTGTGCATCCCGTCGTGGAACGCACTCGACACCCGGCACTGGGGCGAGGCCGGGCAGCTCCCGCCGGCCGAACTCGCCCGGGTGCTGGGCGTGTACGCGTCCCGGGTGATGACGCCGCGCGGCTCCACCGCCGTCACAGGCCTGGAGCTGATGACCGCGCTTCCACCCGCCGACCCGCGCCTCCGAGCCCGACGCCGACGGCAAGCGGCACTCCGAGCACAACCCCGGCTCGCTGGGCAAGGACCCGGTGGACTGCGCGCCGTGCGAGGCCCCGGACGGGCACCCGCTGCTCAAAGACCTGCCGCGCTTCCACGTCCGCGGCCCCGGGGAGAAGCTGTTCGAGGAGGCGTACGACTGGGCGCGGCCGATGACGGATGCCGAGTGCACCCTGCGGTACCTGGTCGGCATCGACGTGAACATGGCCTTCGCCGCCGGCGCCAACGGCCTGAACGTCGGCCTCGGAGCGCCCATGCACGTCAAGGCGCCGGTGTTCGATGCGAAGCTGCCCGGCTCGTGGCTGGTCGACCTGTCCCACGTCGACCTGTCGAGGGTGAAGGCCGGCAAGGACAAGTGGGTGGAGCTGGACGCGAGTCTGCTGCCCAGCCCGTTCACGCCGAAGGGCGAGCGCCCGACGGGGCCGGCCTGGTACGCGACGCCCACCGTCGCCTACGCGGTGGAGCTCGGCTACGACGTCGCGCCGCTGGAGGCGTACGTTCGGTACGACAACGGCCGCTACCTGGACGCCTGGTACAACCGGCTGCGCGACGCCTACCTCGCCACGATGGCCGACCTCGGGGTGGGCGCGGACCTGTCGCCGGAGGAGTTCCTGGCGGCGATGGACGGCTACCGGCAGCGCGACCCGCAGCTGGCGATCGTGGTGTCCGCGGTCAAGGCGACGGTCAAGGGCGGCCTGGGCAAGCTGCGCGAGCGACCGCGCGGGGAGGGCTGGAAGCCCGGGCAGCCGTGGCGGGCCCTTGCCCGGCCGACGTGGCGCCCGGACATCCGCGCCGCCGTCATCTCCCGGACCCGGATCAACATGCACCGCAAGATCGTCAAGCACGCCGCCTTCACCGGGCAGTACCCGGTCGCGGTCCTCTCGGACTGCGCCGTCTACGCGACCGACGGGCCGTCGCCGCTGGACTTCCTGCCCTACCGGGACGGCAAGCCGCTGCCGGGCGGCTTCAAGCTCGGCGTGAACCCCGGGCTGGTCAAGTGGGAGGGCACCCAGAGCGTGCTGTGGGGCGAGGGCGTCCGTGAGCGGTTCAACGCCCCGGAGCTCAACCTCGCCCGGTACATCAAGGACGGCACCGTCACCGACGTCGACAACGGAGAGTAGGAGAAGGCGACGATGAGCCTGTTCGGGGACGGCCTGGACGCCGCGGTGCAGAAGGCGTTCACCCGCCCGGCGCCCAAGAGCGCGGGCCCGCAGATGCGGTACCTGGTCAAGCAGCTGGGCGGCACCAAGCCGGTCGCCCAGATGCTGCGGATCTCCCAGCGCACCGTCGAGCGGTACGTGAAGGACCAGATCAAGAAGCCCCGTCCGGACCTCGCCGCGCGTCTGGAGCGCGAGGTGAAGGCACGCTGGCAGCCGCAGATCCGGGCGAAGGCCCGCGAGAAGGCGGCGAGCACGGGCGGCATCGTCATCGACACCCGCGCCCGTCTCGGCTACACCGCGCCGATCGGGTCGACGGACCAGGACCGCATCCGGCACCTGACCGTCGCCCTGCCGCCCCGCTACGCCGCCCGCCTCTTCGACGCCCAGGAGCAGGGCGCCACCGACCAGCAGCTCCAGCAGATCGCCGCCGAAGCACTTAAGGAGGTGTACTTCCAGGACAACGGCCGCCGCGCCGGCCAGCTGGAGGAGGTGCGCTTCACGGACATCGAGCACCTTGAGTTCGACCTGTAGATCTCGAACAGCCGCGAGCCCCGTCGACCGCAAGTGAGTGAGCACTTCAGATGGCGTTTGAGCGTCCGAGGATGGCGAGTCTGAGCGTCAGGGCTGGCGGAAAGAACGTGCCTAATCGACGGCGATCACGGTCCCGGCGAGCTCGATGAAGGATTCCAGCTCATCGTTCATCTTCTCGGCCGAGGAGCTCCAGGTTGTCGGTTGCGCCGGGGGCTCCCCTGCGCCCGCTGCCCGAGCTCGTTCATCGGCAGCTTGGCGGAAGTCTGCCGCCGCGAAGATGAGCCGCTGTGCAGCATCAGCCACACTTCCGGGACCTTCCAGACGCACGATCTGGCACTTCTGGAAAGCCTCGTCATAACGCTCGCCCAGCGTGATGAGGAGAGCATCTACCTGGGCTGCCTCTTCTGAGGTCAAGCTACGGCTCACAGGCCAGGGAATCGCTCGGGCATCGACTTCACCGGAATCTAGCCAGGAAACCCAGGGGCTTCAGCCCAGGGAGGAAGGGCTTCCCCGGACCGGAGCCGCGCAGCGGCGGAGTTCCCTTCGTTGTGTCCGGGCGGCAAGTTGATCTCCGATGACCAGTCGTACTTAGCGTGTCCTGTGTGAAGATCACTGCGCAGGTGAAGTTGACGCCTGCGTCCGCTCATGACGCGGACGCTCTGGCGGCGACCCTGCGGAGTAGTGCTGCACGCGGACCACAATGGCTCCCGCAACATCGCCCACCGGGCCGATGCCGCGTGGCAGCGGGGCGCAGTCAACCGCCCCAGCCCCACCGCGAGGTAGGGCAGGACGCAGGGGACCACGCGGCAGCCAGTCGCGCTCCACTTGCAATCAACGCCCTTCGGACTGAGTCAACAAGCTCGGTCCTTACAGGGCCGAGAAGTTGACTGTCAGGTACACAGTGGTCGTTCGCTGCGGGGGAGTGTGTGATCAGATGCGCCAGCTGCGGATCTGATCGGCGCACGTGTAGACGTCGGCGCGGCCGGAGCGGACATCGCGGGCGAGGTCGATGAAACCGCCGTACGGCTCGGCGAGGCCTTCGCCGGATGCCTGCATGTAGGAGATCGCCACGAGCGCGGCGAACGTGGGGTTGCGTGCGGGCAGCGGGCGGACGCTGACGATTTCGTGGAAGAGCGCGGCCGCGCGCCAGGAAGCGTCGGGCAGGTACCCGAGCTTGGGCGTGTTGACTTTATGTCGGGCGACGGCCGCGACCAGCCCGGAGAAGTCGCTGACCTCCAGGGCCTTGGGAAGGAACTCGGCCTGCTGCTCAAGCAGCCAGCCGACGTCGATGTAGAGCTCGGGCGGCATGGCTCAGGCGGCCTTCGTGCCGGAGTGCACGGTGGTGTCGGGCTCCTCGTCGGGGAACGCGGCCGTGAACTGGCCGACCAGGTCGGACTTCATCAGCTCCCGGAAGCGGGCCGCCGCCAGCTCCAGACGCGGGTCGCGCTCGGCGGCCTCCGTGAGCAGCGCGGTGACCGTCGTCTTCTCCGCCTCGGCGCGTAGCTTAAGGCGTTCGGCCGTCTCCGCGCTCAGCCGGATGGTGATCTTTTCTGTCTTCTGGCCCATACCCCGCACTGTACAGCGCTTGCTGTACGCGGCGTAGGGGGCGTGAGAAGCCGGAGGGGGAGCTGGGCTCGCTCCTGGCCATGCCGCGCGCCCGGAGGTCGGGCGACCGGGAGGGCATTGTCAACGCTCGTGCCTGCCCGGAGCGGAGGTATCGCCGGGCTGGGCGGGGAAGGGGGCCCGGCTCCCCTGGGGTCAGCTCACCCGCGGTGAAGCCATGGGGGAGCACTACGGGCTGGGCGGAATCGTGACCTCCCGGACCAAAGCGGTGATGTTGTACAGCGTGGGTTCTTCGATGGCCCGGCTCAGTTCGGCCATGAACTTCTGTTCTTCTTCGGCACTCAGCAACGTGCAGAGGGCGGCGACCATGCTCAGGAAGGCGAGGGAGGTTCCGCCCAGGAGCCTGAAGTCGCTGTCGTTCGTCAGGTCCCCTGCGCTGATATTCAACTCCCGCGCCCAGATCTTGGCGATGGCGTCCTCAGTCTCGTCGCGTTCCCCCATGATCAGCGGTTCAGCGGTGCCGGCCTCGGCGGCGAAGGGGTCAGCAAGGGCCGCCAAGTCGGTCTTGCCCTGGGCGCTTTGCGGCAGAGCAGGCACGTTGACCACCACCGAGGGTACGAATGGGGGCGGCAGCAGCCCAGCCGCGTGGGACATCAACTCGCCACCCGTGACCGGATGTGAGGTGACTACATAGGCGCAGAGGATCTTTGTGGTGGTACCCGGCCGGGTCCGGGCGGTGACCAGCGCTTGCCGTACTGCGGGATGCCGTTCCAGCGTGTCTGAGATCTCTGCCGGTTCCACCCGGTGTCCCAGAATCTTGATCTGGTCGTCGCGGCGCCTCAGGTAGCGCAGTTCACCATCCGGCAAGAGCCGGGCCAGGTCGCCGGTGCGGTAAGCCCGGGTGCCATCGGCCAGCGTAACGAACAGCTTGTGATCGAGATCCGGCCGGCCACGGTAGCCACGGGCCAGTTGGGGCCCGGCGAGGTACATCTCCGCGGCCTCGCCTGGTGCGCCCCATGCCCGCGGTTCGTCGAGGAGGTAGACGGTGGTGTGGGGTGCCGGGCGACCGATCGGCACCGCCGGACCGGTGTCCCTGTCAGGATCGTAGGTATGCGCGATGCACCCGACGGTGGCCTCGGTGGGTCCGTATTCGTTGATGATGCGGCACCGCGGTCCGAACGCCTTCCGCGCCGCTTGCGCGATCCGGACCGGAAGGACTTCTCCGCCGACGATGGCGACCCGCATCCCCGCAGCGGTGAGCCCGAGCCGGGCGATCAGCTCGAGGTGCGAGGGAGTGAGCTTGATCGAGTTGACACCGTACTCGGTTATCATCCGGGCGAAGCTGCGGTGGCTGGGCTTCTCCGCGACCAAGGCCACCCGCCCGCCGGCCAGCAGCGGCGGCAGAAGTGCGGTGACGGGAAGGTCGCATGCCAGCGAGGTGAAGAGCGGGAAACAGCTCGTCTCGTCGATACCGTATGCGCCGATGGCGTACCGGCTGTAGGCGAGGGCGGCGCGGTGCTCGATCTCCACGCCCCCGTCGCCTCAGTCGCTGTGCACGTCGGCCCCATCTGCACGCTGCCGCCGTTCTCGGCGACCGCGGCGTCGCAGTCGGGGACGTCGAAGACCAGGTGCCAGTACGGTCGTCCGTTCGCCAGGGTGAGGTTCTCCTTGGGGAGTTCCATGAGACCGCCGTGCATGCGCTCCTCGGGAAGCCCGGCGGGGGTGATGAGGGAGTAGGTGCCCCGCCGCCGGGCAGCTCGATGTCGCTGAACTACCAGCCGAAGAGGGCGCTGTAGAAGGCCGCGGCGGCACGGACGTCGGGAGCGCCGAGGTCGAGCCAACAGGGGGAACCGGGGGCGAAGTCCGTGGTGATCACGGCGATTCCCTTCCGCCGATCCTGTATGAACCCAGCGTGGCACCGGGCTGTGACAATCGCCGGCCGCTTTCCGTGGGCGACGCAGCAAGCTACGACGTGGGCAGAAACAGCCGCCAACGATCTTCTCCCGACTGTCTTTTCTCCCCTGTCACAGACGGCCGGGCTGCCTCGTCCCAGGTTCAGAGACAGACTGGTGGAACCAGGAAGGTGAGGCTCATGCGGGTGTTCGTGGCAGGCGGGACCGGGGTCATGGGGCGGCGGCTGGTGCCGCAGCTCGTGGCCCGTGGCCACCAGGTGACGGGTACGACGACGAGCGCGGCCAAGCTGGGCTTGCTGGAGCAGCTGGGCGCAGACGGCGTCGTGATGGACGGGCTGGATGCGAGGTCGGTCGGTGAGGCGGTGGCGGCCGCCCGGCCGGACGTGATCGTGAACCAGATGACCGCCATTTCCATGGCGCACGCCGGCAAGCCCGATATGAGGCACTTCGATCGATTTTTCGCCACCACCAACCGGCTGCGCAGCGAGGGGACGGACCACCTGCTGGCCGCCGCCGAGGCGAGCGGCGTATCCCACGTCGTCGCGCAGAGCGCAGGCATCTGGAACGGCATCCGCGAGGGCGGATGGGTGAAGACCGAGGAGGACCCGCTGCCCCAGGAGACGGGGAAGTTCCGCACGGCGGCGGAGGCGATCCGCCACCTCGAGGACGTGGTCGTCAAGGCGGGTGGCGCGGCCCTGCGCTACGGCGGGCTCTACGGGCCGGGCGCCACCGACGACATGGTCGAGCTCGTGCGCAAGCGGAAGTTCCCCCTCGTCGGGGGCGGCACCGGCTACATGTCATGGGTGCATCTCGACGACGCGGCGAGCGCCACCGTCCTGGCCGTGGAGCAGCAGGCGAAGGGTGTGTTCAACATCGTCGACGACGAACCGGCCCCGGCCAGCGAGTGGCTGCCCCATCTGGCTGCGTGGGCGGGCGCAAAGCCACCGATGCGGATCCCCAAGTGGCTGGCCAGGCTGCTGGCCGGGGAACTGGTGGTGACGATGATGACCGAGGGGCGCGGTTTCTCCAATGCCAAGGCCAAGCGGGAGCTCGGCTGGGAGCTGCGCCATCCGTCGTGGCGCCAGGGCTTCGAGGAAGAGCTGGCGTGACCCGGAGGGAGGACAGGGCCGGCACCGGGGTGACGGGCGCGCGGGACCCCTCCCGGGCACCCGCGTAGAGAACGGTCCCATGACCACATCAAAATCACCGGCCCGCCGCCGTAGGACCAGGCTGTCTGCGGCGCACGGCCCGGCAGGGACCGTCTGCGTCCTGGCCCTCGCCGCCGCGCTGACCGGCTGCGGCTCCGACTCGGGTGGCGACACGGGGGCGCCCGCGCCCGCCGCACCCTCGCGTTCGGCCGAACCGTCGCCCGCCTCGCCCACGCCCACGAAGCCCTCCTCGTCGCCGTCGCCGACCGCGGTGAAGCCGATGAAGCCGTCGTCCACCCCGGCCGAGCTGCGGGCGTGTGCAGACGGAAGCTGCACGGTCGTCGTGACGAAGGGCACCGAGATCCCGCGCGCCGCCGGCCTGCGGGCGGGACCGTTCACGGTGAGCGCCGTCGGTGCCGAGGGCGTGGACCTGAGCTCGGTCGACGCGAGCGGATTCACCTCCAACCTGCTCGGGCAGCGCCCTGACCAGGGCGGGCCCTCCACCGTCAACGAGCTGTCGATCGCCGTTCTCGCCCTCGTGGGGGACACCGCGAAGCTGCGGCTCTTCCCGGCGGAGTAGGGCGAGTGTCGTTTCGGCGGCGCCGCCGGGGAACTCCAGCGGGACCTCCAGCGCGAGCTGACCTACGACGGGCTGCGGGCCTGCGAGGCCAATCGACTCGATGCTGCACGCCGGTCTCGGGCCCCGGACATCTGGACCGCGCTG
>CAVQGD010000009.1:0-278147 GCA_963711935.1 uncultured Actinomycetota bacterium | reverse complement strand
GGCGAAGGGCAGGGCTTGGGCGTCAGCTACCAGAACGGGCTTGCGACATCGGTGAGGATACCTGCCGAGATGTCCGTGCCCACGATCAGCAAGCCGGGGCGGTCCTTGTGCAGGCGGTTCACGAACTTGCCGTTGCCGCAGCCGATGTCGAGGACCGTTCCCTCGATGTCGGTGAGTTCCTCGACCACTATGCCCGGCAGGTCGTACGGGGGATGCTGCCAGCGGTAGAGGGACTGCCGGGCCGCCAAGTGACGTCCGTCCGAGTAGGCGCTGTGGGCGAGGATGTTCCGGTCGGCTACCGCTGCGTCCTGCTGTGTGGTGTTGGTCGTCACGTGGCCGGCTCCGTGGGGTTCGTGAGGGCAGGTCGGGTACAGGCTGCTCTGACATTCTCACGGAGGTCCAGCACCATTGGCGAGCCGCGTACACCGGTGCGGCCAGGCGTGTGTTCAGCGCCTGGAGCCGCTTGGACGCTGGCGGTGCGGCGGTCGGGGTGGACGCCGAGCTTGGGTTTCTCACGGGGCTGGGCGGCGCCCCCATGCGCTCGTAGCGCACACCAGCGCCCCGCTCCAAGGCTGGAGCGGGGCGCTGGTGCGTGACGTGGCTGCGCGCGGAACTGCCCGTCAACGGCGCCCCGCCCCTCAACGACGCCACGAACGAAGCCGGTCCACTCGTCCGCTGTCCCGGTTCAGAGTGCCGCGAACTCGACGAACGCGGTCCACGCCGTGGGTTCTACGGCGAGTGCGGCGCGGGTTGTGTCCTTTGAGTCGCGGACGTGGACGGCTGCCGGGGCCGGCCGCGATCTCGACGCACTCGCCGCCCGTCACCAGCGCTGTAACTGCTCTTGAACCACGCCAGACCCGTGGTGTCCGGCCCATCGCTTGTCGCCGCTCATCTCTCTCCCAGCAACTTTTCGATCAACGCCAGCGATTCTCGTCGGAGTGAGGGCCTGCGCACGAAGGATCCCGTACTGCGCCTCAAGTTCGCGCACCTTCCGCGCTCCGTGTGGAGACGGCTATCGCTCTGTACCTCCGCGTACGCGATCCTCCGCCCTCCCTTCGTCTCGATCAAGGTGAAGGGCCAGCCAGTCCCGCGTGTTCCTCGCGGTCAACGGCATCACCTGGATCTCCACGTTACGCTTCTCCGCGATCAGCAGGATGTGCTCCAACTGGCCCCGCCAGACAGCCGCTCCGCCGAGCGGCCGCCGCAGAACAGCCTCCTCGATGACAAAGCTCAGATGCGGCGCCGGGCGTCGGGAGAAGATCTCCTGCCGGGCCAGTCGTGCGGCTACTCGCTGCTCCATGAGTCGCTTCGTCCAACAGCGGCCGCCACATGGCGAACACCGCCCGCGCGTACTCCTCCGTCTGCAACAGGCCATGGACCAGCCTGAGTCGCATACACATGCAGCTCAACCGCCTCGGCCTCCAACTTGGCCGCGTCCCGGAAGAACGCCGGATACTGAGCCCGAGCCACCTCCTCCTTGCTCGCACTCAACACCCCACCCGCGTCCAGCACTTCATCCAGCCCGGTCGATGAACTTCGGCGGCGGAATACGTCTCCCCTGCTCGAACGACGCGATCGTCGAGGCCGAGTACCCAGTCAGCGACCCGAGCCTCGCGCGGTCCATCCCCACCCGCTCCCGGAACAACTTCAACTGCCGCCCGAACACGCACAACACGCCTGTCCCGACCTCATACTCCGGCTGCTGAACCTCGTCGTCCACGCCGCAGCTCCTCCCGTACGACCCTCACCATCACCGGACTCCGCCCGCCCAACGCATGGCCCGGAAACCGGTCACGCCCGACACCACGTACAAGCGCACCGCCCACGGGTACAGCCCGCACCCGTCAACGCATCACTCCTGGTCAACGCTACGCAGAGTCCGCGACCGTTGACCTCATGAAGTCAGCGACTCCCCCGAACGAGCAGACGCCACAGCACCCCGCACCCCCCGCACCAGAACGCGAGTTCACCATGCGCTTCACCTCCACCCCACGCGGCGCCCGCCTCGCCCGCCGACTCGTCTCGCACCGCCTGAACGACTGGGGCCACCCCTACACCACCCCGGTCAACGAGACACTCACCCTCATCACGGCCGAACTCAGCGCCAACGCCGTACGCCACGGCCACGTCCCCGGCCGGGACTTCCACCTCCAACTCACCCTGGCCGAAGGCACCTTCCGCATCGAGGTGACGGATACCAGCGCCGAGCGGCAGCCTCCATCCACTCCCCCGACCCCCGACTCCACAATTGAGAGCGGTGCCGCACGTGGAGAGCGGTGCCCCATGCCAAGAGCAGGCACGTCATGTTCTTCACGGTGCTCTTGCAGTACCGCGACGACCATAACGGAGGCGCGGACGCCTGTAACGGGCCTGGCTCAGTCAGGTGCGGGGGCCACGTAGCAGACAGCTTCGATGCTCTGCTCTTCGCCGTAGTGGTGTGCGGCTTCGCCGGTCTTGAGCCAGCCGAGTCGCTCGTAAAGACGAAGGGCAGCCGTGTCCTTGGTCATGACGTCCAGTACAAGGCGGCGGTTGTGGCTCAGCCCGTAGCCCATGGCCGTCCGGACCAACTGCTCGCCCACGGTCCGCTTCCGTGCGTCCCTGACGACGAAGAGCCGGGCCAGCACCGCGATGCGCTCCTCGTCGTCCCCGCTCTGCTTGGCCCACAGGGACACTGCGTCCTCGCCGCCTGGCCGCATCACCGCCACGTGCCCGACGATCCTTTTCCCTGTCTCCGCGACCCAGGCGGCCAGTACGTCATCCGAGCGCAGCCAGTCTTCCGGGTGGGCCACGCCTTCGACCGGATACCCGTCGGTGCCATGCACGTCGACCAGCGCTGCCGCCGCACCTGGTAGATCCGCGTCCTCGAAGGGGCGAATGACGGTGCTCACCATTCTGGGCTCCTTGTTCGCTCGGTGTTCACTCGACGGGTAGTTCGTAGAGCAGGCCGGTCCGGTCTGCGCGGTGCACGTACCGGGACACCTCGAACGGCACGCCCTCCTGATCCAGGCTTGTGTGCAGGACTTCGAGAACGGGAACCCCGGGGAGCAGGCCGAGAGCCGCCGCTTCGACCGGGGTCGGCATGCGTGCGCTGATCTCGTCTCGTGCGCGGGTCATGATGTGGCCGAGTTCTTCGAGTCGACCGTAGATCCCGTCCCTGCCGGTCCTGGGCTGCATCAGCGGCGTTCCTCGCGCCCAACGCGTCGGCCTGGACCGTAACGGCCGGAGCGAACATCTGTTTCTCGACGTGGTCGCCGGCACATGGGCCGTCCTCTACCAGGACGCCGGACAGTGGATCGTCCGGCAGGGCGGACCGGGACTCCTCTGGGACGACGTGGAGGCACACGTCACCCGGTGGCGCTCCGACGGATCGCCCGGCCTCGAAGACTTCGAGGTCACCGTCACACCCGAAGGCCAGACCGTCACGTGGTCCAGGGTCTGACATTCAACGAGGGCCAGGAGGGCGCGGACGATGGCTGATGCGGCAGACGAGCCGTTGGAGGAATGGGCGGCTCGGCGTGAGAGGCGCCGGGCGGCAGAGCGGGAGATCACCGGCACACGCCGCGTGATCCCGCTCGCCGAGGGCGCACGGGGCGCCCATATCGCCCCGGACGCCGCGCGGCTTCTGCTGGAGTGGGACGGCACCACATGGGCGACGGTCGGTGTAGCCCAGAACGCGGACGAGGCCCGGACGTTCCTCGGCCACATCCCGCAGGCCGCACCGGCCTGCGACACGGAAGTCCGGCCGCCGCATCCCGGACTGGGCCCCGGTCACGGTCGTCACCGCAAGACCTGACCTGTTCCATCGCCGCAGCGCCCGTCCCCGATTCGAGTAAGGAACACGGCCCGGGGCCTGACCAGGACGTAAGCCCTGAGCAGGCCCCAGCGGCAGACGAGTCGGGCTGTACGCCGGGTTCTGTCCCGCTCAGGGAACGATCACGCTCTGACCTGCATCTTTACGGGCATCCGGCGGTTGGTTTCGCCCTCTGGGACTTCTCAGGGACTTTCGGCCGAGTCCGTGAACCACGCCTCGATGGCGGACAGTCCACGTGCGCCGGCCTGCGGCATGAAGTGCGTGTACGTCCGGAGCGTGAACGCCGGGTCGGAGTGCCCCAGCCACTTCGCGAGCGAGACGATCGACTCACCGGCTTCGAGCATCACCGAGGCGTACGTATGGCGCAAGACGTGGAAGCCGTGCTCGCGGCTCGGCTCCCAGACGCGCGACGGCTTCTCGCCCGGCTGCCGCTTGGGCAGCGGCGGGATGACTCCCACTTCGGCGAGCGCGGGCTTCCATGCCTTGGTGTTCCAGGTGGTGCGGTTGATCGCGCCGCGCCGCCCGGTGTAGACGAGCAGTGGGACGGTCACCTTGCGCCGGTCCTCGCGTGCGAGGTCGGGCTCCTCGGGATCCAGCCACGGCAGGGTCACGTCGATCGGTTCGAATTGCTCCTGGTGCGTGAGGAGCCGCTTCGCGAGCACCTTCGGCAGAGGCGCGTCGCGCTCCTTGCCGCCTTTGGGCGGGCCGAAGTACAGCTGCGACTTGTACATGAGGATCTGCCGCTCTATGTGCACGAAGTCGCCATGGATGTCATCCGGGCTGAAGCCGAACACCTCACCCTGCCGAAGTCCGCATCCGACGCCCAGGTCGAGCATGATCTGGTAGCGGTCGGCCAGCGCCTCCCGTACGGCGTCGACCCGATCCTGCTCCCAGGCGCGAGCCTTGCGCTCCGGCTTCTTCGGCGGCTTGATCGAGCTGTTGCCCTTGCACGGGTTGCGGTACAACCGCTTGTCCTCGACCGCCGCTTGCATGATCGCTTTCAGGTACACCCATGCGACGTACGCCGTGCTCGATGCCACCGCGCGCTGCACATCGGCCGACCACTTGCGCAGCTCCGCGACGCCGATGTCCTTGAGCGCCAGCTCTCCGAGCTGCGGCAGCACATGCCCCCAGATCCGATGCCGCATGCTTTCCAGCGTCTGAGCAGGATGCACTTGGGACGGCCACCAGTGCTTCTCGACGTACTCACGAAGGCTGATCGCGCCATCGCGCGCGTCGACGAAGTCGCCTCGCCGAGCATCCGTTTGCGTCTCGGCCAGCCACGCCTTCGCGTCCGCGACCGTATCGAAGGACCGGTCACGGACCCCCGGTATCCCCTTGACGCGGTAGCGCGTGCACTTGCCCCACAGCGCAGTGCGTTCGCGCTTGCCCGTCTCCTTGTTCGGTCGCTTCTTGAGCCACCGGTCTTCGATGTAACCCGCCATACCCGTCTTACCCTCGGCCTCGCCTTGCTTCTCTCGGCGCGATCTGCGTCGCGATCAGACACACAGACGATCTCCGTGTGCATGAAATTCCGAGTGCTGCTGAACTCCTCGGGACCGTTTCCCCAGGTCAAGCAGCCCGACGCCGTTCGCGCTGCCGAGGCGCTTTGTTCAGCGGATTGAGAGCCGGGTTCGACCGCGAGTCCGCCTTCTGTTGCTCGCTGAGCCACTCATCGAGCAGGTCCCGGCGGTACATGACCCTTCCGCCGGGCCCCATCCGGAAGCTGGGCGGCCCTTGCCGACGGTGGCGCCAGACGTAGAGGGTGTTCACCGAGATGCCCATGTACGCCGCCGCAGTCTGGACGTTCATGAAGGCAGCCTCAATTACAGACTTGGTCTGGTTACGCATCGTGTGTCTCCGGGGTAAGCGCCATCGAAGCAGCGGACGTTCCGCCCCCTCGCCTGCGTGCCGAGAAACTGCGCATGTCTACTGACGAGGACCACCAGAGTCCGGAGGAACAGCGATTTGGTGCAGCTGGATCACCGTGATAGAGCAACCGCTATGCCGCTGTGGAGACGCTGACAGCCGTGGGCCTACGGCCTGCGACCCGCGCCGTCGCCACGTCCACTGAATGAAGATCTCCAGCACCGACAGTTTCTGAGCCAAAGATTCAGTAAAACCGCATTCAGGATTCGAACCCGAGACCTACGTATTACGAGACCGTGAGCGTTCGTGTTGCGTGGTGCCTGGTCGTGCTGCTGGGTGATGTTTTTCCTGATCAGAGCACATGCGACAGGTTGACCCGTGCCACCCCGTGATGCACCGTCCAAAGGCGTCTGTCCACCGGCTGTCCACCGGCGGGATTGTCACCAGGGCGCCAGCGAGACTGCCGCTGGCCTGCCAACGATGCTGTCGAGTGGTCGGAGAGACGAACGAACGACAGTGTGGAACCTCTACAAGCCATCCACCTTGAGCTCCTCCACGAATCCTCCCTGGCAGCACCTCGTCCTAGCGGCCACCAGCACTTCTGCCCCGGATCCGGAACAACCGCAGGCCGCTCAATTGCTCGTCCTGTAGTGATCGCGGGAGGGCGACGCTGATGACCGGCATCCAGATGCCCCAAATGAACTCCCTCTTACGGAGCCACCACGTGCGGCTGGGCCGTACCTGCCTTGGCCGCACCGCGCATCACCTTGCCGTCGAAGGCCGGCGCGGATGTCTGTCCGCTCTGCCCGAGGACGGCCGACAGCCAGCTGCCCAGCGCGTCGGCGCGTCGGCGTCCGCATTCCGCCAGGCCCGCCCCAGGGTGGAGTCCGCCGGTGCCCGCCACACCGCCCGCGTATCGAGCCCCAGCCGCGCCGGCACGGCCGGGTCGGCACCTCTGATCCAGCGCGCCAGGCCGAGCAGCGACCGCGCCCCGCACCACACCGCAACCACCGAAGCGGCCAGCAGAAACGCAAACCCGTACCGCGCGCCACGCGTCCCACGAGGATCGGGTACCGATGCCAACGCCGCAACCAAGGTGGGCAGTTCGGGCACCTCATCGAGGCCGCCGACATCCGGCATGGGTGCGAGGTGGCGGGTAACAGCCGCTATCAGAGAAGATGCCATCGGGCACGGTCCTTCACGATCACGAGGTCTCAGCAACCACATGATCACCGAAGGCCGTGCCCTCCTCGTCTTCAGCCCCTGTCACGCACTGTCACGCGCACCGTCTCGCCCGACGAACACGCAGAGACCCTGCTCAGAAAGAAACGCACCCCCTTGTGTTCGCCCCTTACTTGGAAGCGGCTGCGGGGCCATACCAGTTGGAGGATGGGCGCGCTGTGCATCGTCCTGTGGTGACGCACTTGAGGGATCCGAGCTGCCACGCCCGACCTGGTCTATCGAGAACCTCGCGATCTCGGCTACGGTCAGCATGCACTCGGCAACACAACTGCTTGCGCGGCCTTCGGGCCTGAGCCGATCTCGGGGGGGGTTCTCGTGTTACTGGCGGATGTCGACGTTTCCACCGTCGGCGCCTGGGCCGGGGTAGTGACGGCAGTTGTCGGTGCAGTGGGGGGAATCCTGGGCTTGCCGCCGTTGTACGCCCGCTGGCGGAGTCAGCGATTGCAGCACCCTTCTACCGGACGTCCTGGACTGCTTCTTCCCTCACGTGTGCGGATGGTGGACCGCACCAAGGAGGTCACACAGCTTCTGGACCACCTGGGCAGGGGCGAGTACGTCATCGCTATCGAAGGCAGCATCGGAGTCGGCAAGAGCGCGCTGGCGATGGAGGTCGCGCACCGCTTGGCCGAGCGCCGGACAGGTAACCGGCATGCGCCTGGCGCGCATGAGTGGCTGGTGTGGATCGACGCCCACAACACGCTGCTGAGCTTGGCCGATATTGCCCGCACCATGTCGTTCGTAAGTGGCGACCAGTCCCTCGCAGCTGCGCCGGCCGAGCACAAGCGCGAGGCGCTTCTGTCTTTCCTGGCGGCCCATCCGAGCGTCCTGGTCATCGACAATCTTCGGCTCACGGCCGTCGGTGCCGAGCAGGTGGTTCACTTCCTGCGCACGTTGCCATCGGGTTCCCTGGCCATAGTCAGCGCGAACACGCTCGGGCAGCTTGAAGCACCGCGAGTACTGCTCAGCGAACTGCAGCTCGAGCACATGCGTGAGCTGTTGCGGTTCGAGGCGGACCGGCGCGACGTGGCCGCACTCAAGGACGTCGGTGACGCGCTTGCCCGACGGCTCTACAAGGTTCTCGGCGGTAACCCACGGGTCATCAAGCTGTTCGTGCTGGCCTGCGCACGCAGTCAGCATGAGTCGGTGGAAGAACTGCTGGACAGCCTCGCTACCGGCGCGATCAGCCTCACTGACGGACTGTTCGGCACAGTATGGTCCGACATGACACCACTTGGCCGACAGGTGCTGGCGACCTGCTCGTATCTGGACGGCCGTGCCACTGCCGAGCAGGTCCAAGCAGCTTTGGGGTTGGCGGATTCGGACCTGCGCCTGCCGATCGAGCAACTGTGGGCTGACGGGCTGCTGTCCGCGCGCCGCTACCTGGACCAGACCTGGTACAGCTGCTCAGCCGCATTGTGCGGTTTCGTTCTGGGACAGACTCCGGCTGCGGAGATTGCAGCCATCCGTGACCGCTTGGCCAGCCACCTGACCGCTCGCTTCCAGAGTGACTGGGAGGACGCTGCCGGGGCGATGTCGCACGTCGAGGCGATGCGAATCCTGCTCAAGGATTTGGACCGCCATGGCGAGTACCGGGCCTGCGTGGACTTGTTCGCCGTCGCCCTTGATCTGTTGTTCACCCTGGGCCTATTCGACGACCGGATCGAGCTGGGTTGGGTCTCCTACCATGCGGCTACTGAGCTGGGTCTCCCCGAGGAGCGTTCCTTGGCACTGTCGGTGGTGTCCTCGACCCATGCCATCCGCGGTGAGGACGCCGAGGCGGCTGCCGCAGTCCAGTTGGGGCTGCAAATCGCCCGGGAGGCCGGCTCGGGCAAGGAGATTGCCCGCCAGTTGCGCTGCGAAGGCTTCCGGCTGTTCCGTGCGGGCAGGGCGCTCGAGGCACTGGCCGTCGTGCAGAACGAAGACGCCGAGGCAGTGGCAATCGCGGCCGGGGACATGAACAACGCCATCGACATCCAATCCCTCAAGGGGGCGGCGTACTGGCACCTGGGCGACCTCACCCAGTGCGAGGCGGAGGTACGCCGCTTCGTCTCCGCTTGTGAGCAGTTGCCCTGGGAGCGTGGCAAGGCCTATGCGATCAGGGATCTCGCTGAGATTCTCTTGATGCAGGGCTCCTA
This sequence comes from uncultured Actinomycetota bacterium, assembly GCA_963711935.1. Lineage (GTDB taxonomy): Bacteria > Actinomycetota > Actinomycetes > Streptomycetales > Streptomycetaceae > Streptomyces. The sequence continues at coordinate 269,090 of CAVQGD010000009.1, read as the reverse complement.
CACGAGTGCCGATGCCCTGGTCCGCCAAGCCCAGGACATCGCTACGGAATACAAGGACACGCGCCAACTTGCCCGGATTTCCCTGACCCAGGCCAGGCTGCGGCTGTTCCAAGGCAGGATGCGCGAAGCCAGGGCACTGGCGCGGAGTGCAGCCCAGCGGTCGCGCGATCTGGTGCTGCTTGGGGAGGCTGCTGAAGCCGAGGCCGTGGCCCGGGCTGCTGCCCGCGCGCTGCGGTCCCCGCTTGCGCGGATACGCACTGTTCGCCATCCACAGACCCGGTTCACCGAGATGACCGTAGGCGGCGACTGAGTCGCCGTACATGCTGAGAAAGGCAAGCAATTGTCAACTGCGTTTCAAGAGTTGCGCTATCAGGTGCCCATCGACCAGGACGAGTTGGCGGTCGTCGCCACCATCGCCACAGCGCCAGGGCCGCGCCGCTTGGCGATTCTGCTGCACGGCGGTCCTGGCGGTGAGAAGGACGGTCCCGAGGGGCTCTACGTCGACCTGGCCAAGGCTTTGGCCCAGGCCGGAATCAGCTCGGTGCGCTTCGACTTCCGCGGCTGCGGACAGAGCACCGGGCACTACCGCGACATGACCATGGCGCGGCAGAACGCCGAACTGGCCGCAGTCCGTCGGTTCATCGACGCGGAACTCGCCCCGGACGTCGTGGCCCTGGTGGGGGAAAGCTACGGGGCAACGATCGGCATCCGAGGTCTGGACGCCGGCTATCAGGCGCTGGTGCTGCTGTGGCCCTGTGTCTGCTTGCTGGACGGAGCCTTCGAGTCCTACGTGACCCCGGAGAATCTGCGACAGGCCAAGGATGACGGCTTCATTGTCGAGGACGGTGAGCAGATCGGGCTGGCGTTCCTCGACGAAATCCTCACGGTCGGTGACGTCACCGCGCCATTGAGGGAGTTCAGCACCGTACCGACCCTGTTCGTCCACGGGGAAGCCGACGCAGAGGTCCCCTTCGCCCAAAGCGTGCGGGCCGCCGAGATCGTCACCGGCCCGGTGCGCCTGGTCCCGGTCCCTGGCGGTGACCACTGCCTGGTCGAGCCGACAGAGCGAGAGATCGTACGCCGGGAAACGGTGGCATGGCTGCAGGAGCACATGTGACGATCGCCGCGGTCCTGCCAGCACCCATCGACTACCGGGTACTGGCACCGGTGCCCTGGGCCAGGGACCCCGCCTTGACTACCGAGCTCAGGGACTGCCTGCTGACCGACTACGACGCTGATGTGATGTCGCTGAAGACCGGGAGCCTCGCCAGTCCCGCCGCGGCCTTGCGCGCGTTATCCGCAGCCGTCGATGCGATCCAGGGCGCGGGCAGCGATCTGGTGGTGCTGGGTTTGGCCGGTCACATCGGGGCCTTTGAACGCCGTGCGGGCTCCTTCCACACACTGGCCCTGCCCGGCACCGTCCCGGGAAGACCGCGGAGTTCTGTGCCCTTCACAGGTATTGGCAACGCCCTCAAACGGCTTCCAGGATCCGCGCACGCACTCGTGGTCGCCGACGTGATCGCACCGGGCACCGATGACGACGGGCAAGGCTTGGCAGTCACGCTGTACAGCGAACTGTCCGCCGCCTTGGGCAAGCGTGTAAGCCTCCTGATGGGTCTGAGCACCCCGCAGTCCTCGGCGAGTACCACCTGCCACCGCGCTCTGGCGCTGACCTTGGGTGAGGTCGCCGCAGCCGGTTCAGGGTGCGATCTCGACGGCGTGATCGAGCGTGCGCTCGTACAGACCAGGGCTGCGGGCGGCCAGGCACACGCCGTGTCTGTCCCAAGCGCCTCACAGACGGTCGTCTCACCACTGGCGACGGTCGAGCAGCTGCCCGACTACATCCGTGACGACCTGTTCGCCACGGACACAGGCTCTCGTCTCGACGCCGTGACCGAACTGGCCGAACTCGCCAAACGTCAACACCCGTTCGCCCGCAGGTCCCTCAACCGGCTGGCCCGCGCCGATGCGGCACCCGCAGTGCGCTCCTACGCCGACACCCTGACGCGCCAGGCCGACCAACCGTCGCTGGCGGATCTGCGCCAAGCCGGTCGGTTGCCGCTCCACGAAGATGACCCCATCGGGCAGCCCGGGTGTATACCCGAGCTCCTTCCGCAGCCTTGCGGGAAGGTCCGCATCGGATCAGCAGACAACGAACACGGTGCCGGGCCGCAGCACCACGTCGACCTCCAGCCCTTCCGTCTCGGCCGCATACCGGTGACGAACCGCCAGTACCTGGCGTTCGTCATTGCGGTAGGAGGCCCCTGTCCGGATCACTGGGCCACCGATCCCGACCTGTGGCAGCAAGCGGATCTCCCGGTCGTCATGGTCTCCTGGTTCGATGCGATGCGCTACTGTGCCTGGCTCGACGACCTCCTGCATACCGCAGGCGAACTCGCAGGCGGCGAGCAAATCACCTTGCCGAGTGAAGCGGAATGGGAAGCCGCTGCCGGCAACGGTAGAGGAGACCCCTTCCCCTGGGGCGCACACAGTAGCCCCGACGTCTGCAACATCCGCGCAACCGGCCTGAATCGGGTCGTTCCCGCCGGCCGCTTTTCCCCGAATGGTGAAAGCGACTCCGGCTGTGCCGACATGATTGGCAATGTCTGGGAGTGGACCCGCAGTCTGTGGGGGCCCGGCGGTCGGACGCCGGACTTCGCCTACCCCTACCACCCGACCGACGGCCGGGAGTCCCTCCACGCGGACCGCTCGATACGACGGATCATCCGCGGCGGTGCCTTCTACTACGCGACGGAATGCGCCAACGCCTACACCCGCAACCGCATGCTACCCACCGACCGGCATCCCGCAGGGAGCTTCCGTGTAGCCGCCGTCTGCGCCCTTCTCCGACCGGAGACATCCCGATGACTCCTCACATAACCCAAGCCGAACACTGGGCACGTGAACTGGAAGTCTTCGGCCCCGGCGTCTCGGAGGCCGTGCAATGGGCCGGACTCGTCGTCACCGCAGCCACGGGCGCACATCTGTGGGACGCCGACGGCCGACGGATTGCCGACCTCATGGGCGGAGCCGGCGTCAACCTGATCGGTCACTCCCATCCCGCCTTCGTACGTGCCATGACCGAGCAGATCGGCAGCTGGATGATCGGAGCCCACGCCTCCGGCGCCCGCTTGGACATGACGGAGAAACTCGCCGCTCTGCTCCCACCCGATCTGAACCGCATCCAGCTCTACAGCGGCGGCAGCGAAGCCGTCGAAGCCGCCGTCCGACTGGCCAAGGCCGCCACCGGGAAATTCGAGGTCCTCTCCTTCTGGGGCGCTTTCCACGGCCGCACCGCCGGAAGCCTCGCCCTGACCGGCGGATCCCGCGAAGGGCTCGGGCCCACCGGGCCCGGCACGATGAGCACCCCCTTCGCCAACTGTTACAGGTGCCCGCTGCGCCAGAGGTACCCCGGCTGCGGCTTCGCGTGCGTGGATTTCGCCCGCGACACCCTGCGCCAGCAGTCCAGCGGAGCACTGGCTGCGATCCTGGTGGAGCCAGTCCAGGGCCGCTCCGGGAACGTGGTCCCACCCCCGGGATACCTCGGCGCGCTCAAGGACCTGGCCGGCGAGTTCGACGCCCTGCTGATAGCCGACGAGTCGATGACCGGCATGGGACGTACCGGGGCCCTACTGGCCAGCGACCACGAACAGATGAAGCCCGACGTGGTTGTCCTGGGCAAGGGCATCGGCTCCGGCTATCCAGTCTCCGCCGTACTTGCCTCGACGGCGTTGATGACGGCGGGGCCGTTCGGTGAACCCAGCGCCAACTCCTCCAGTTACGGAGGCTTCCCCGCAGCCTGCCGGGCTGTGGCTGCCGTCGCACAGATCGTCAGCGACGAGCACCTCATCGAACGCGCTGCCGATCTCGGTAAGCGCGCCCTGGACACGCTCCGCGAGAGGTTGGAAGGCATTGCCCTGGTCGGGGAGGTCCGCGGCAAGGGCCTTGCCATCGGCATCGAGATCATCGATGACCAGGACACCCGGACGCCGATGGCTAAAGAACACCTGCGCGTTCTGTTCGACGAAATCCTGGCCGCCGGCGTCCTGGTGATGATCGGCGGCAATAGCTTGCGGCTCTATCCGCCCCTCACGATCAGCGAAGACGACCTGCTCGGCTCGATCGAGGTTGTCGCCGATGTGCTTCAACGACACGAGGCCCCGTGAACACCCGATTGATCATGGTGGGGTTCGGACGCGCCGGCGAGGCACACGCCCGCTACTACAGCACCCTGCCGGACGTCGACGTCGTGGGCATCGTCGACCGCACAACCGCACGCCGGGCCACAGCCAGGGACCTGTTCCCGGCCGCCGTCGTGACCGAGAGTCTGACTGACCTCGGTATCGGAGCAGACCTGGCCGTCGTGGCCACCCCTCCCGCAAGCCACGAGAGCGACATCCGCTGGGCGATCGGCGCCGGGATCCACGTCCTGTGCGAGAAGCCGGCGGTACTGGACGCGACGATCGGCGCTGAACTCGCCCAGAAGGCAGCAGTTGTCCCTGTGGTGCTCTACCCGAGCCACAACTACCTGTTCGCACCGTTCACCCGGCGCTTTCAGGAACTCCTCTCGGCTGGTCGCTGCGGCACTCCGCAACACGTCGAGATCGACATCGAACGTCCCTCGGCCGCCATCGGCGTGACCTCTTGGCTGCCGTCCTGGCGAACAGAGGCTGCCATCGCCGGGGGTGGGGTCCTCGTTGACCACGGCGCACACTGCATCTACCTCGCCGAAGCGTTCATGGGTGCCCCCATCACGGTCGTTTCCTGCACGGCGACACCGCGGGAGGGCAGCAACGTCGACCACGACGCGGCCCTGCTCCTGCGCTTCGCGGGAGGCGGCACCGGCACAGTGCGTCTGTCATGGACCGGATCGGCCCGTCGCAACCGTTACCTGGTCAGTGGTGACTGCGGCACCTTGACCGCAGCCTCTGGGCACGTCGTCATTCGCGACGAGCAAGGGAAGCAACGATGGGTCATCGCCGATCCAGCTGCCGGTCACCACGCCCACGCCGATTGGCTGCCGGAGCTGTTCGCCGCCATCCGACGTCGGATAGCCGAACCGTGTGTCCCAGGACCGTCACCGTGGGACTCGGCGATCACTGTGGCGCGCGTGCTCACGGCGGCCTACGCGTCCTCGGACAAGGGGGGCGAGTGGGTGACGGTGTGAGGCCCTCACTGGCAGGGCGTCCACCATGGAGATCACTGCGTCCCCCGCCGTCGTGCCCGGCAAGGCTGCGCACACAGCGTGCCACTCACGTACGCGCGGTGATGGCGCCCCCGCACCGAAAACGCGCGCAAGTCCCCCGCACGAGGACGCACACCCTGCCTGTACGCCGTCCTCAACGAACCGTACAGACCCGGCCCGTACAGGCGTCGCCGACAAACGCCCGCAGGCGGGACAGGCACACGGATTCAGCGCGGAACTCGATGTGTGTGGACCACTTCCCTCACGTCCCGGCGAGCACGACAGTTGCTTCACCGAGCAGCGGTGGTGAACGCCCACAGGCGGGACAGGCACACGGATTCAGCGCGGAACTCGATGTGCTGGCTGTCGCCACGGATGGTCACCGAAAGCCCACCGGAGGGGAGGGACGTGAAGGCGTAGTGGTTCATCCCGGTGTGCTGCCAGCCTGAGATCCGCAGCTTGCTCGTCGCGGTGAAGGTGAGGAAGAACTCGCAGGCGTTGAATCCCTTGTCAACCCATTCTGGCAGGGGGCGGTCCGGCAGTTGGTGATGCTCGAATCCCATCGTGACGCCTCGTTCGCGTTCGTCGATATGGAAGTAGAAAAGGTCGCAGGACTCCAACGGTGGGGAGGAGGTGAAGAAGTGACGGATCGCTTCGGGTTCGTCCAGGTAGTTGGCCCAGTCAGACGCGCTCATAGTGGTTTTTCTCGTCTACGGGGGGCAGTTCGGAATACAGCATGGAGTCAAGCTTTCCGGCGTAGTAGTGACGGCCTTGGTCCACGCCGCCCTCCGGGGTCTGAAAGGCGCTGATCCGGCCGACAGCCAGAACGTCGCTGCTGGAGAAGGTCACCGCGGTGCCTTCACCTCGGATATCGACCGAGACGCGCCGCAGTGGCTGGGCTGTCAGATACACGGCGGCGGTGACAGGTGGCTCCCACCCACTCATGGAGAAGTCGTTCACGGCCAGGAACTGCACCTGGCACTGGAAGCGGTCGCATCCCGCGTCTGTCCACTCCGGAAGCGGCTGGTCCGGGAAACGCGGCAGGTCGAGGCGGAGTGTGACGGTGGGGCCGTACCGGTCCAGGTGTACCGATCGGAGGGTGACCGCCTCCAGGGAGGGGATGACCGTGTAGAACCGTGTGAGGGCTTCCGGGTTTCTGAGCAGTTCAGCCCAGGTCGGGGTCATAGTAGTAGTGCTCCTCGCAGCCGGGCAGTTGTCCGTTTCGGGGCTTGTCGTATGGCCGGACGTGGACGTGCGGCGGCTGGTCGCCGACGCCGTTGGGGTCGCCGTAGGAGTGTCCGGTGTGGTGGTCCTGGTAGACGATGAGGTCGCCGGATTCGGTGAGGTGTACCTCCTCGTAGAACATCACCGGCTGGTAGTTCTCGTCCAGGATCTGCTTTCCGCTGGGTGTCGTGTTCGGCGTGTAGCGCACTTCGAGCGGTTCGGCGCCTTCGGGGACGCCCGCGTCGGCGAGGGCCTGGCGTTTGGCGCCGTCGCGGCATGGTTTCAGGCCGAGCGGGTCGGTCCAGGTGAGCGGGTTGCGGATGTAGGCGTGGTGGTTGGGTGCCGGGTCGAGGCCGAGCGGATCCGGCGCGCTGTACCGGGCGGTTTCCGGGTCGTAGTAGCGGTGCAGGTTGTAGCTCAGACCCGTTTCCGGGTCGGCGTACTGGCCCGCGAAGCGCAGGGGGCATTCAGCGCCGTCGCCTGTGGGCGTGAGCGGGGCTCCCCACAGGGTGGTACGGAACTGCCAGGCGATGTCGCCGTCGGGGGTGACCAGCTCGGTCGGGGTGCCGACCAGGTCAGTGACGATGGCGTAGAACCGCTCGTCGATGTCGTCCGGCTCATGCGGCGAGGCGGAGGTGATCGTCTGGGTGCAGAGGGCGGTGGGTGCCGGGAGCGTAGTCCCAGGTGGTCACGGTCCCGTTGGCCTCCTGTTCAGCCAGGCGGGTGCCGTCCCAGGTGAAGTCGACCTGCTCGACGACCGTCTCGCTGTCGGCGGCAAGGCGGGCCTTGGCGATGCGCCGTCCCAGCGGGTCGTAGTGGTAGCGCCAGCGTTCGCCGGTGGGGGTGGTGACGAGGGTGAGCCGGTCCTCGGTGTCCCAGGCGTAGGTCCAGGTGGGGCGCTGCCCGTTGAGGAGCTTGCGGGTGGTGCGGACAACCCGGCCCTGCTGGTCGTGTTCGTAGGAGGTGCGGCCGGCCCGGCGGATCAGGGTGCCGGAGTGTTCGCGCTCGCCGTCGGCGGGGTGATCCGGGCGGCTGGTGGTGGCGTGGCTGAGGTTGCCTGTGGTGTCGTAGGCGTAGTTCTCGGTCCAGGTCTGGGCGTGGACGGTGGTGACGCGGCCGGTCACGTCGAGGTCGAAGCGTGGGGTGCCGGAGCGCAGATCGCGGATTTCGGCGAGGTAGCCGTCTTCGCGGTACGCGTAGGCGCGGTGTTGCAGGAGCGTGCGAGCGGCCTTGGGGCCACCGGTGTGGGCGGTCAGCTCCTGTGAGGTGAGGCGGCTTGCCTCGTTCCACTCCTGAGCGAGGGTGACATCGCTGTCGATACGGCGGGCCGTTTCGCGTCCGGAGGCGTCGTACCCGAATTCCAGGGCGTGACCATCGGCGTGGACTGCTGACGGCCGGCCGGCGGCGTCGTAGCTCCAGGTGGCCGTCCGGCCGGCGGGGGTGATGCGGCTGGTCCGTTGGCCGAGAGCGTCGTAGGCGTAGGCGATGGTCCGGCCGTTGAGGGACTCGCTGGTCGCCTGCCCACGCACGTTGTAGGTGAGCGTGAGTTCGGCTTCGGCTCGGACTGCTCGGATCAGGCGCCCGGCTCGATCGTAGGAGAGGTCGGTGGTGCCGTCCGGTGTCTGGCGACGGAGGGTGCGGCCCATGACGTCGCGGGTCAACTCGATACGCTGGCCCACGCCGTTGGTGCGTGAGGTGAGGCGCCCGGCCGCGTCGTGCGTGTAGGTGAGGGTGCGCCCGTTGAAGTCCGTCTCGGCGGTGAGACTGCCTGCGGGATCGTAGGTGTAGGTCCAGGTCAGGCCCTGCGGGTTGGTGACGCTGGTGAGGCGGAGTTCGTTGTCGTGCGTGAAGGTGTGGACGGAGCCGTCGGGATCGGTTCGTGAGGATGGCGACCCGAAGTGCGTCGCGGTGTAGCGGGTGGTGTGGCCGGCCCGGTCGGTGTGCTCGGTGAGGTTCCCCTCGCCGTCCCAGACCCATGACTCCCGGCTGCCGTCGGGCAGCTCGCGCCATGCGGGCTTGCCCTCGACGGTCCAACCGTGGCGGATGGTGTGGCCGAGCGGGTCGGTGAGCTCGGTGATACGGCCGAAAGCGTCCCGGCGGGCCGTGGAGGTGTTCCCCAACGGGTCGGTGTCGGCCACCGGCAGCCCGGCAGGGTTCGACTGGATACGGCGGGTGTGCCCCAGGGCGTCGGTGATAGCGGTGAGGTGACCGTGCTCGTCGTAGGCGTAGCGGGTGACGGCGCCGCTGGGGTCGGTGAGGGAGGTCCGGTTGCCCCGCTCGTCGTAGGTGTGGCACCAAGTGGCCCCACCGGGTTCGGTGACCTCGACGGGCAGCCGGAGGTCGTTGTGGGTGGCGGTGGCCTGGGTGCCGTCGGGGAGATGGACGGTGGCGAGGTTGCCGTGCTCGTCGTAGGCGTAGCGGGTGGTATGCCCCAGCGGGTCCGTGGCGGCCACGAGGTGCTGCCCGGTGGGATCCCACTTCTGGGTGCGGGTGTTGCCGAGCGGGTTGGTCTGGCGGACGAGCTTGTAGTGCTCGCTGTACTCGTAGCGGCTGGTGTGGCCGAGAGAGTCGGTGTAGGTGGTGGTGCGGGACTGTTCGTCGTAGTGGAACCGGCCGGTCAGCATCCCGTCGGCACCCAGGGTGCGCAGTACCCGGTCCCGGTGGTCGTAGACGTAGCCGAAGCTCGTCCCCGTGCGATCGGTCCAGGAGGTGATGCGGCCGCTGTCGTCGTAGGTGTACGTCAGGGCCTGACCGGTGGAGTTGGCGACCTCGGTCAGGCACCCGGACTCGTCGTAGTCGTACGTCGTGACGGGGGTGGCCAGAGCCTCGGTGTGCTCGGAGTCGATCAGGCTGAGCCCCGTGATCCGGGGCATCTCTGCGTGAGTCGCGACGGCGATGCGGTAACCGCCGCTGTGCTGGATCTCGACGGGGACATGGCGTTCCTCGTCGTACAGGATGGTGATGCGGTGTCCGTTGCGGTCGCTGATGCACCGCAACGGCATCCAGCTGCCGTCAGGGCCGGGCAGCGGGGCGAAGGTCAGCACCCTGCCGGTCATGGGGTCGGTGATACTGAGCGGGCCGCCGGGCTGGCCATCCCAGATCAACGGCCGTCGCGGGCCACGGTCCGGCAGCACGGGAACTCCGGGCTCCGGGACGGGGTAGGCGAGCAGCATGCCGTCGGCGGCGGCGAAGACCACTCCACGGTCGTCGGCTTCCAGATGCTGGTCCAGCGTGGCAGCCCATGACGGGCCGAACCACCCGCCGGCACCGTAGGACGAGATGTGGGTCCGCTCCAGGACCAGCGGCAGCGAACCGGGCAGAGTGAGGTCGGTCTGGGTCAGGTACATCTCGCCGGTGGCGATGTCGACCGGCTCACCGGCGCCGGTCTTGTCGCCGTTCTCCCGTGAGGACTTGTCCGGGTCCGCGTCACTGTCCTCCCGGCCCTTGCGGCGTCCGCCCGGCATGCGCTCCACGGCCTTGAGCGCCTTGGAAGCACGGGCGGCGGCCCCGGCCCCACCTGTGACCAGAGTCAGGGCCAGGTCGGGGACGAGCTTGCCCACCCACCGGGCCGGTGACTCCTTGAACGTCTCCCAGTCCGCGACCGCCTTCAGAAACTCCGTCGGATGCTGGGCCCCGTATATGACACCGTCCACGGCACTGGCCAGCGTCATCGGAAGCTCGGAGGCACCCAGGTCCACGATGCCCTTGACGCCCTCGTACACGCCCTGCAGCAGGTTCTGGCCACCGGACAGGAACTGGTCCAGCATCCCCGGCTCGTCGGGAGCCGCCTCAGCAGCCTCCGCCAGGGTGCGTGCGGCCGCCGCCCCGGCGTCGGCGACGTCCGCGCGCAGCTTCGCGAGCCGGTCCATACAGTCCTGCATAGCTGCCCCGCCCGGGTCGGACTCAGCGGGCCGATCAGGCAGAGAGTCGTCGCCACGCTCCACCGCCGCGTTGTAGTCCTCTACCTGCGCCTGATAGCGGCGGGACTGTGACCGGGCGCTGCCCGCGTCCTCCGCCACAGCCCTGGCCCGCTGCTGCGCCTCCTGCAACGCCTCGGCATACGAGGTGAGCGCGTTCGCGGCTCTGGCGAACTTCTCGTTGCCCGATTCCAGTTGCTCCGGCAGCGTCCGCACTGCCTTCCGGAAACCGATGGCGGACGTACCCTGCCACTCGGCGGCGTCCACCTTCTGCACCTGCGCCCGCGCGTCCGCGAAAGCGCCGGCATACGCGCGCAGCAGCGCAACCAGATTGCACAACTGCTCCACATCGCCCGGTATCAGATCCCTGCCAGTGGCGCCCTCGGGTATTGCCGAAGTTCCAGGTGGGGCGGTCATCCGAAGGCCCAATCCTCGAAGGACGTCGCCCACTCACTCTCACGCGGATCGGCCGGCGGCTCGCCCGACGAGTCAGTGAGACCGTGGGACTGTACCCAACCACTCACCGCCCCAGTCGGCAGCTTGGCTATGTCCGCGTCACTCGGGGTGAAACCCTCGATGCCCAACTGCTCGGCCTGCTCGTAGGCTGAGATCGTCTCGTTAAGCTTCTCGACGATGTCCTCGGCGAGCTTGGCCAGCTCACCCATGCCGTACCCCCAGGCGGAAAGGAACTCCTCACCCGTGGAACGAACATCCGCGTTCCCCGCATCGTTGAGGTAGGCAACGAGCTCCTCGTGCTCGCTCTTGATCCGCTTCGCAGCACCCATCGACTGCTGAAGCGGCGGAAGCACCGCCCTCAGCGAGTCGATCTCGACCTGATAACCAGAACTCACCGAGTACCGCCCTCCCCGGAAGACGCCGCCAGCCGCAGCGACCGCACCGTGTCCTTCTCGATCCACACCGGCTCCGGACCCGCCACATCCACAACGATCGCGTACCCGTCAGGGAGCAGGCTGAGGATGTCCTCACCCGTGGTTGACGCCCACGAGCAGGCGCCCGCGTACCGGGCCAACTCCTGAAGGGAGGAGAACAGCGGCACCACACCGCTGCCTGGCTCGCCTACTGTGAGGAAGCCGGGCAACTCCGGTTGCTCGAAGAACCAGCGCGACTGAAGGAACACCTCGTGGGGCGCACTCACTACCGCTTCCGCAGCCCCGTCAGCGGCGGCAGGCCCCGCAGTCTGGTCAGCTCTGCCTGCTGAGGAAACGCCGCCCGTCATGTGCCATCCCCCGGTCATCCATCGAAGAGACAATACATAGATGTTCTGAGTGGGCGTTTGATATTGATTCGCGATGGGTATTTCACCCCGCTTTGCCGCATTCATTGCCAACATGCACAGCCTGAAATGCCTGGAAGCTCTGCCCTGGTGGGAATCTTCCGCCCCATTACTAAACCAGACGGAATCCAGCGTCGAGAAGCGGATCAAACGGGCACACAGATCGGCGCCCAGAAGATCATGAAGGCACACGTAAGGTGCGAATCAGCCCGAAGGTTGCTGGCCGCAGGAGTGACTTATCGCCATAATCCATCCCTAAACGCCCTCTTAGTGGGCGTTTGATATTGATTCGCGATGGGTATTTCACCCCGCTTTGCCGCATTCATTGCCAACATGCACAGCCTGAAATGCCTGGAAGCTCTGCCCTGGTGGGAATCTTCCGCCCCATTACTAAACCAGACGGAATCCAGCGTCGAGAAGCGGATCAAACGGGCACACAGATCGGCGCCCAGAAGATCATGAAGGCACACGTAAGGTGCGAATCAGCCCGAAGGTTGCTGGCCGCAGGAGTGACTTATCGCCATAATCCATCCCTAAACGCCCTCTAAGAGGGCGTTTACGTAGGCCTGTTCCGGAAAGCGGCTTTCATCACTGCCTCGGTTTGCTCTGCTTCGGGTGATACACGAGTTTCGTCACCTCTTGCCGCGCGGGGAGCACCATCCGTTTCGCTCACTTCTGCTGCTGGGAGTCCGTCTGGTTTGAAGATGCGACAGAAACTCCCAATAGCAAGCGGAACAGTATGTTCCGGCCCTCCCGTGCCAACGCTACGGTGTGAGCCAGCGGAAGCCGTATCCCAGTGACCTGTCCGACGCTCGATGGGCCCTGATCGAGCCGACCCTGACGGCATGGAGAAAAGCCCGGCTCGACCGCAGGCCCACCGGCCAGCCGGCCAAGGTCGAACTCCGTGACGTATTCAATGCCATTCTCTACGTGAACCGCACCGGAATCCCCTGGAAATACCTTCCGCACGACTTCCCGAACCACGGCACCGTCTACGCCTACTACGCCGCCTGGCGCGACGAGGGAATCTTCGCCCAGCTCAATTACGACCTCACCGCCCTGGCCCGCGTGAAGGAAGGCCGCAAGCCCGAACCGACGGCCTCCGTCATCGACACCCAGAGCGTGAAGACCTCCACCAACGTGCCTGTGACCAGCCAGGGAACGGACGCCGCCAAGAAGATCGTGGGCCGGAAGCGAGGCATCCTCACCGACACGATCGGCCTGATCCTCGCCGTGACCGTCACCGCCGCGAGCCTCTCCGAAAACGCCCTGGGAATACGCCTCCTCGACCAGGCCAAGAAGACGTACCCGACCATCGCCAAGAGCTGGGTAGACACCGGCTTCAAGAAGGCCGTCGTCGAGCACGGCGCGCAGCTCGGAATCGACGTCGAAGTCGTCAACAGAAACCCCGGAGTTCGCGGCTTTCACGTCGTGAAAAGACGCTGGGTAGTGGAGCGCAGTATCGGTTGGATCATGATGCACCGACGTCTCGTCCGTGACTACGAGACCCTCGCCGCCAGTTCCGCAGCCATGATCCACGTCGCCTCGATCGACAACCTCGCCAAGCGTATAACGGACGAGACCACACCAACCTGGCGAGGAACCTACTAGGGCATAATAGGCAATTCGCTCACACTAAACGCCCTCTAAGAGCTCGTAACACGATCTTGTTGGAGTGGCCTGGTTGGGCGTGACCGATGTGATGATTCGGCCGTTTGTGGTGGTGTGAGTACTCGGCCGTGGATCGTGGGCGACGACTTGTGGGCGCTGATTGAACCGCTGCTGCTGCCCTGGCCAAAGAAAGCGCCCGGACCCCGGCCGGTGCCGGACCGGCTTGTGTCTGCAGGGCATCCTGTACGTCCTCTACAACGACATAGCCTGGCAACTCCTGCCCCTTGGAGCTGGGGTTCGGCTCCAGGCAGACCTGCTGGCGCCGCCTGGACCGCTGGCAGCAGGCAGGAGTCTTCGACCAGCTGCACCGCATCCTGCTTGCCGAACTGAACGCGGTCGGCGAACTCGCCTGGTCCCGCGCGTGCGTGGACGGTTCCCACATCCGTGCGAAAAAGGGGGCGCTGACACCGGTCCGTCGCCGGTCGACCGGCGGAAGACGGGCAGCAAACACCACCTGATCTGCGACGGACGCGGCAGCCCGCTCAAAGTCATCACCACTGCGGCCTTCTCCGAACCAAGAGGGCTAGCCTCGCCGTTTCGGTTGGGGTGATGAGACGTGGCTGACCGTCAGCTGTCGGATGAGCGAGCCGTTTTCGGAGCGCGGGCATGGTGAAGGCCCGGCGCGGTGGTCGGGTTCTCCAGGTCCTTCGGGTCGTGGGCGGTCAGGTGGTATTGCTGGTCAGCCGGCGGGGCGGGGCAGTGCGGCGAGGCGGTGGAAGGCCGTGGCCAGTTCGTGTCTCCAGGGCCAGGTCGCTGATATCCGCAGGTGCAGACGGCGGCCGCCGCGGGTGAGGCGGGCGGCGACGTGCAGGAGCCGGTAGCGGAGCTTCTTCGGCTCGGCAGCGGCGAGTTCGCCGTCCAGCAGCAGGATGCGGGTCCAGGCGAGCAGGTCGATCGCCGCGAGGCTGAGTTCGAGCCAGGCGGCGTTGATGGCGAAGTGGCGGGAGGGGAAGCGGCCGAAGCCGGTGGTCTTGCCGCACCGGATGTGGTCCTCGACGCTGGCGTGCCCGCGGTGGCGGACCTCCAGGAACTGGGCGGAGCCGCCGCCGGAGTACGGGGTGTCGGTGAGGAACACCTGGTGCCGCAGGCCCTCGTCCTGGTCGAACAGGGACAGCTGGGCGCCGGGGTGCGGCCGTTCCCGGCGCACGATGATGCGGGTGCCGTCCGGATAGCCGGCCAGGTCGACCATGCCGGTCAGCTCGGCGACCTCGGCGCCGTCACGCAGTGTCCCGTCCTGGTCCAGGGCGGGATGCCAGACCGGCTCGGGCAGGGCCCGGATCGCGCGGCGGACCGGCTCGGTGATCGCGTATCCGACCGAGAAGAAGGTGCGGATGCCCGTGTTCGCGCAGGTCGCGGACGTGGGCGAGGAAGGCTTTGCGGATCCGGCGCTGTCGGTGCGGATGAGGATGTCGGTGCCGTGCCGGTGGGCGTCGGGGATCTGCGCGAGCGCCTGGTCCAGCACCGCGATGTGGTCGGCGGCGGTGTTGGCGCCGGCGTTGCCGGGCCGCAGCAGGCCGGCCAGTGCCTCGCCGGTGTTGGCCAGGAAGCACAGCAGCGGGTGGAAGCCGAAGCCGCCCTTATAGGTGGGTGCGGCCTGCTCCTTCTCGGAGTGGCAGGTGACCAGCGTGGCGTCGAGGTCCAGGACCAGCCCGGGCAGTTCGCGTCCCGCCGGCCCGGGCCGCGGGTATGCCCTCGCCGGTCTCGGCGGCCTGCAGCCAGGCGACTTCCCGGGCCTGGGCGCGGGCCGACGCGCAGCGAGGCGAGTGCGCGTCTCGTCGACGTCGGCGAGCAGCCGCCAGGCCGTCGGTGTCGAGGCGACCGGGCCGAACACCTCTGCCTGGTCCCGCAGCACGGCCAGATCCGCGATGGCCTCGCCGCCGTCGGCGAGCATCACCGCCAGGTCGGTGGCGATCCGGCCCGGATCGTGCCCGGTCCCGCGCGGCCGAAGCGGCCTGAGCGCGGCGGAGTACGCGGCGGTCAGCCCGGTGGCATCGGCGAGATCCGCCAGCAACCGTGCCCCGGCATGACCGACCACCCCCGAACCGTCGGCAGTGACATGAACCTTGGGACGCGAACCCGATACCCTGCACGTAGAAAGTGCCCTCCGCCTGGACCGACAGAACCCCTCAGACAAGGTTCATCGTCCCAGGTCAGGAAGGCACTTTCGTATTTCCGCCTCAACAGCCGTCGTACCCAAGCGAAACGGCGAGGTTAGAGGTGGCTTCCTCCGAAAGGTGAAGACCGGCCGTAACCGAGGGCCGCGCATATGCGTTCTTGTCACCGGTGAGGTGGGCCACGCGACTGCCGTGGGCTGACGGCATGCTGAGTGCCAGTGCGTAAGAGTGGGTGGGGGCTGTGTCGCAGAAATGGAAAATTGCGCTCATTGTGGCTGCTGTGGCCGGCATTGTGTCGACTCCGGTGGTCTGGCTACTGGACAGTCCGGACACAGGCCAGTTGGCCGGCGCCTCGGTCCAGGCCGCCACAGGCATCGCGACCCTGCTCTGGGCACTGCTCCAGCGGTCAGCAGCCGCTCCCGCGCCGCCCGCCCCGGGCCCGAGTGATGAGGCCCGCAACACCGGTGCGGCCACGGCCACCGCCGGCGGCGACGCCACCTCCGGCGTGGAGAGGCCCGCAGGTGCGGCAAGCGGCTCGGCGCTGGCAGACAGTACCGGGTCCGCCGGCGCGGACGGCACCGGCAGCAGCGCCAACACCGGGGTCAAGTACACCCACTGACCCGACCTGCCCAACTGTCCAGAGGGAGCCGTTCCGTCATGGATCCGAAACGCCGAGACTGGCCCGGCTCGGGTGCTCATGCGTCTGATTCCCGAGACGATCCGCCGACACCGTCGGTCGTCGCCCGGGTCACCGGAAACGCCCGTGCGGAGGACGGCGGGACCGCCAATGCCGGCTGCCAGGGACCTCCCCCGGACGCCGCCGACCGTGTGGCAGCGCATTCGGCGCAAGCGTCCGACACCGGCGACCCCATCGCAAGCGCGCCCAACGCAATCGCCAACAGCGGGACCATCACGATGATCGTGCAGGCTCCGCGCGCACTCGCATTGCCGGTGCGCAAGCGCACACTGCTCATCGGCACCGCACTCGCGGCCCTCCTGGTCCTGGCGTCCACCACAGCAGCCGACGGCCCCGCCGGCTCGCCGACCGCATCCACGGCCATGCCGACGGGCGGCAGCGGAATCTCTGCCAGTCCTTCGGAGCCGGACGTCTCCGCGTCCCCCGGCGGATCGGTCACCCCAAAGCCCACCGATCGCACCACCCCTGCGCCGGAAGCATCTGCCGACGAGGGCGCAGCACCCTCCCGCCTTCCCGCTCCCTCCAGAACACCGGGCGCCTCCTCACCGCTCGCAGGGCCCCCAGAGGCCGACGCCCGCTTCTCCGCGGACTGCACGGAAGAGAAGGGCCCCTCCCATCCCGCGTGGCCGGTCCAGTACGGCGACAGGGACTGGGGACTCTCCGAAGCTGTCGATCCACGCGAACTGCGTGAGGGCGACAAGCTTCTGGGCGGGTTCGAGTTGATCCGCGCCAACCGCCAGAAAACGACCTACTACTGGGCCGCAGGGTGGACCAGTGTCGACCGCGGCGACACCGAGATCTGGCTGGTCCTCAACTGGACCGATGGCACCACGGCTTCCAGTTGCCGTCGGCGCCTGGACAGAACCGGCTACTGGCACGACACCATTGCCGTTCCGCGCTACATCAACGGCAAGTTCATCAGGTACCGGGCATGCCTGGGCATCCATGGCCTTCCCGCCACCTGCACCGACTGGAAGTAGCGATCCCTTCAACGTAAGGGGCGGGCGCGGACTCAACTGCGATGGTCAACTCGCGGGCGGGCGCGCGGCCGGTGGCTCGTTCTTGTGCCGTGCGTAGTGGCGGGACGCCTTGGCGCGGTTGCCGCAACCGGCCATCGAGCACCAGCGGCGCGTGCCGTTCTTGGAGCGTGGACACCGCACCTGCGCCGATCCTCCCACCGTGCTGCGCTGGCCCGACTATCGCGGCAACGCCATGTTCCACACCCTCGGCAACATCGAGGTCAACCCCCGCTGCCGGACTGCTCTTCCCCGACTGGAAAACCGGCGGCTGCCTCCAGCGGAGTTGGTCGGATCGTGGTGAAGCGGTGGTTTCGGTTGCTCGTGGCCGGGTGGGCATGGCTGGGGCCCGACGCGCGGGTCGGGTACTCCAGGGTTCCTCGGGTCGTGGGTGGTCAGGGGCGGTGCCGCGGTTCAGGTGGCCGGCCGTGGCAGGGCCGTGAGGCGGGCGAATGCGCTGGTCACCTCGCTTCGAGCCGCCACGCGCGGAGGCTAGCGGCCGAGGAATCCTTCGACCACTGTCGCCAGGGCCTCCGGGCTCTCATCCGGGGCGAAGTGGCCGGCGTCGTTGAAGACCTGGAGCTCGGCGTTCGGATACCACGGCAGCCAGGTGGACCGCATGGTGTCGGGGCCCATCGCCGGGTCGTTCGCACCAGCCACGACAAGCACCGGGGTCGGATTTCCCTTGAGCCGCTCGTGGATGTCGGAGCCGCGAGTCCAGGATTCGAGGTACGAGCGCAGGGCAGCCGGCGAGGAGCGTTCCGAGCCGCTCACCCTGGCATCCAGCCATGCATCGTCGTGCCGACTGCCGGTGGTGACGTCAAAGATCGTCCTGCGATTGCCGGAATCCTCCACGGCCCCGACGAACAGCTCCCACATCTCCCCTTCGAGCGGGAACCCGGACGCGGGTACCGGCGAGATGCCGACGATCGAGCGGACCCGCGAGGGGGCGTCCAGCAACATCAGCTGGGCCGCCTTGCCGCCCATGGAGTGACCGATGACCGAGAAGGTGTTCCAGCCGAGGTCGTCGGCCACGGCGAGGGCGTCCGCTCGCGACCTCCTCCATCGTGTACGTGCCGGGTGTGTCCATCGCCTCGCCGTACCCACGGCAGTCCACGAACGCGTAACTGAACGCGCTCCCGTCCAGGTATCGCCGCATATGGCCGAAACTCGACCTGTCGCTGAGCCAGTGGTGGAGTGCGAGGACCCGCTCCGGACCGCTGCCCTGTACCTCGTACGGAATTACGTGTCCTGCTACATGACCTGTCACAACGCTGGGCCTTCCCCTCCGGGCCGGGCCCGGAATCCCGCTCGACTTGAGGCTTCGCTCCAACGGCGTAGCAGCGCGAGCGGGCGACCGAAGGCGTCGTAGGCCAGATGAATCTTGCCGGTCAGGCCACCCCGGCCCGGGAACTTTCAGACGATCCCGTGAGGGCCCCCGGTCGTCCAGCCGCTTGCGTCCACGCAAACCCCTCGCCGGTGTCGGCCAGGAAGCACACCAGCGGGTGGAACCCGAAACCGCCCTTGTACGTGGGTGCGGCTGCACCCTTCCCGGAATGGCACCAGCGTGGCGTCGAGGTCCAGGATGAGGCCGGGCAGCATGCGTCCCGCGGCCCGGGCGGGTACGCTCTCCCGGTCTCGGCGGCCTGTAGCCAGGTGACTTCCCGACCCGAAGCGCGGGCCGAGCGCAGAAAAGTCAGTGCCCGCTTGTCAACGTCGGTGGCGCCAGTGGACGCGTACTGGCTTGTCTGCCAGCTTCATCCACAATGTGAAGTCCCGGGCATCCTCACGTGTAGCGCGGTCCCACTCGATCCCGAATGCCCACAGATAGCTTCTCTGCACCATGTCAAGCCCGGCGCAGATCGACCGCCCGGCATCGCAGGCTCTGACAGGGAGGGACGGCCCCTCGGGACGGGGTAGATTCCGGCGTTGCACCGTCGAGCGAGGGGGACGAAGTGTTAGGAGAACAGACCGCATCTGGCGAGCCGGAGCAGAGCGCGCATCCGCCCGCAGGAACGCCCGGCTCTCCGTCAACTCCGCCGCAGACAAGTCCCACTGCCCCGGCTCCGCCCGTCCCCGGCTCGGGCCCTGGCTTACTCGGCCAGCTGGTGGACCTGGCAGTCCCGGAATCTGCGGAGCCCGGAAAAGGGTGGCAGTGGGGAGTTAAGAAACTCGCGCTCTCGCTCGTCGGTGTCCTCGTAATGGGCGGAGCCGGCACATACATCGCCTACAAGTTCGATCTCTTTACAGCGGAACCAAAAGCCCGGGCAGAAGACGATGCTGCCGACATCCTGGATGCAGAAAAGCCCGCGTTTGACTGGAAGATGAACCCAGCACTCGACGCCAGCGTGCCGGGGTACTCATGGACACTGGACCACAGGCTGACCCCCGCTGAACAGAAGGAACTGGCCGGATTCAACGGTGACGACAAGGGCGCCATCTGGTCCTTCGTCAAGCGGCTAGGCGGCCGACGCGACCTGGATGAAGCAGCCACCTACCATCTTCAACTGACCAGTGAGCGGCAAAAGCCTGTTCTCATCACGAAGCTGACGGCGGCCGCCACAAGGTGCTGGACGCCCACTGCGAAGACCTCCATCGTATCCGGGCCAGGGGCCACCGAGCCCTGGGACGAGGTCCACTTCAACCTCAGCCCGACCGGTGCACCAGCACCCGCCATGGCATTCAAGGTGAATGACGCCGCCCCGGAGGAGGCACGCGAGGAGGTCCGCTTCAACAAGGCTGTGTCATTGGGTGGCACGCAATCTCCGGGATTGCTTGCCGTCACGCCGCTCCTGTCCGCGCAGAAGGACTGCGAGTGGAAGATTGACCTGGAATTCAACGTGAACTCCGGGAAGACCGAGCGGAAGAGCATCGCTAAAGACGACTCTGGGAAGAAACTGGTCGTTTACGGCATGAGGGGAGGGGCCGTAGAGACATGGACATGGGGCGGCGCCGGGTCAGGGTGGACGCAGTGAGCACACCCGCACGGCCCGCCTCCGCGCAACGCCTTGTCGGTCAGCGTCGACGACGACACCGCCGTTGACGACCAGGTGCCTCAGCTTGTGCTGCCTTCCGCCCTCGACCGAATACGCGAGCTCACCGGTACCCGGGCCGAGTTCAGACGGTGAGTGGGTGGGGGGATGCATTGAGCAGTTGGGGTCGTCCCTGAGTACCGGGTGGCCGATTTCAACGAGCGTGATCAGGGTCGGAGACCTGGCATACCGAGGTTGACTGGTGCAATGCGAGCCAGGCGCTGGCTCTCTTCGCGTTTCTGGCGTAGGAAGGTGAGGGTGAGGTCGATGCCCTCGATCTCTCCGAGCCAGCCCTCCTGCTTCGGCACGGGCCCGGCGGGCCAGGAGATCGGTCTCGATCTCGTCGAGGCGAGGCAGCATCTTGGGGTTGATGTTGAGCATGGGACATCGCAAACAGGCGTGTTCATGCTGGCAAGGGGTGCCGTAGGGTCGGGCGCACCCGCCCAGCTCGACCTTTCGGTGGTCGAAGTGCTCTTCAAACCCGCGCCACTCGGTGTCAGTGACCGGGCGGTACTCGTCGGCGGGGCGGGCCTGGCGGCGCCGGTCGAGAAAGCCCTGATAGTGGCGGACGACGTCCTCGTTGAACACGGCGACGTAGCCACGAGTTGTTTGCAGATTCAAGTGGCCGAGTAGGGCAGCGCCGATGTGGATCGGCAGCCCGCTGTTCACCAGGTCGGTGGCGAGGAGTCGGCGGAAGTCGTGCGGGGTGAAGTTGGCGGCGAGGAAGCCGGGGTGGTGTTCGGCGAGTTCGCCGCAGCGGCGTTTGAGCATGTTGACGACGGTGGTGTCGGAGATGACCTCGTGGTTCGTGCCGATCCGTGCGTTGGAACAGGAACGGCATGGGCGCGCTGCTGCGGCCGTTCGTGAGGGTCGTAGCGCGGCAGCAGCGGGATCGTACGGCCGTCCCGCGTGTGGCGCCGGACGATGGACGCGATGACGGCGAACAGTTCCGCGGACATGGGGATGACGCGTTCCCGGTCGCTCTTAGATGGAGCGACCACGAGTAGGGCAATGACTTCCCCGCCTGGCCGCTGGTACTGCCGGATGCTGAGATGGGTGAGTTCGAGTGCCTCTTCGATACGGACCCCCGAGTGACGGAGAACTTCGACGATCGCCCACTCCCAGAAAGCGGCGTCCTCGGCTGCCGTGACGTTGATGGACTTACCGCTGCCTTCGTCGCGGACACGGACGTTCGCGTTTCCTCCGAGCCTGACGCGCCGTTCATCGGCCCGGCTCCACAGCCGCTGGTAGATACGGCCGTCGAGGGCGATGGTCGCTCCGCCGGCAGCATCAGCAGCTTGTTCCAAGAGCGCGTGGAGGTGGCTGTACCGGTTCTCCATGTGCTCCACGAGGGTGCTCAGCAGGGGTTGACGCCGGCGGGTGCGGTCATCCATACGCTCCTTGACCCGCCGTTTCCGGATTCCGTAGCCCCGGACGTCCGTGTCGGAGATGGGACAGGGAGCGACCCAGACCGCCCACCGCTCGGGTTCTGCGGCGGCCCAGGCTTGCAGATCGGCGTAGAACGCCCGGATGGCTCTCAGGATGGGATCGAAGTCGCGTGCGCCGTTGCCGTCGGAGCGCACCGCCGCCCGATCGCGCCATCGTTGGTAGAGCTCGCTGTCCAACCGCAGGTCTGGCTGGTCAGGGGCGAGATCTTCGACCGTGGACCAGAAATGGCTGGCAAGGTGCCGGGAGAGATTGTCCAGCGTCGAGTAGTCCAGCTCGGGCTTGCGCCGCTCCAGGTAAGCGATGAGCAACTGCCGGACGCCCGTGTGCCGGATCTCGTAGCGGTCGACCATCTCCTCGACCGTCAACCGTCCCGTCAGCAGCGCAGCTTTCAGCGTCGCGGGCCCGTGAGAGGGGAAGTGGCCCATCTCATGGAGCACCTGCCAGGCGAGGTGCCCAGGAAACCGGCTTCCGGCGCCGCGTTGGCCGAGAACCAGCCCCTGGCGGCGGCACTCCCACGCGTAGTGCAGGAACGACGACGGCGTCAGGTCTCCCAGCGCGATGCCTTGGGTGGTGAGAGCCACCGTAACGTCGAACAATGCGACCCCGTGGTGGACCGGGTTCACCGGTTTGTCCTGGACTTCGGCCCAGAATTTGTCGAGCAGCGGGTCGTTCTGGGCGGTCAGGAAGCGCTGGCCGTAGTACAAGAACGTGTTCGAGCGAAACGCTTCAAGGGACGGCTGGATGACCCTCAGACAGAACAGGCAGGCGGCGCCCACCCCAATTTGGCTCTTCTCCTTGCGTGTCGATTGCAGATCGGCGACAGGGCGCCCGCGCTCGTTGAAGCCGCTGGCCTCCCACCGCTGCTGCCAGCTCTCGCCGGGGAAGTCTTCCAGATGCCGGAGGAGGTCTCGGGCGCCGCGGCTTCGGCGCCAACGATTGTCAGCTGAGTTCGTCGGCCACGTCGTGCGTATCGCCGCGGCTATTTCCTCCATGGAGGCGCAAGAGAGATCACCTTGAGGTCGCGGAGGGAAGGCCGGGGACGGTGCCGGGACGGCGTTCAGGCTGACGAAGCGGCTGCCGCCCTTCTTGCTCTGACTGATCGCGGAGCCGGGCTCAGCCACCGAACACCACCTTGATGTCGTCGGGGTCGTAACCGGTGGCGTAGGTGCGCTCCGGGCGGGGCCGCGTGTAGTGCTCCTGCAGCTTGTCGTGCATGTCCTCTACCCGCGCGGTCAGGTAGCGGCCAGTCGTGTCGAGATGTGCATGACGCAAGATTGTCTGTACCTCGGCGAGGGTGAGCCGGTCGTCCCCGGCCATCCGGGTCGCGGCTGTGTGCCTGGCGTCGTGCAGGCTCCAGTTCGTGCCGAGTTTGTCGTTTGCCCGCTGAAGAATTCGCCGCATCGCCCAGTAGGTCAAAGGTCGCGACTCACCACGGCGCGTGCGCCATATCGGCTGGCCTGGCGTCGGCAACCCTTCGGTGGCGAGGTAGCTGCCGAGATAGCGGAAGGCGTTCGGGGAGGCCGGCACAGCCTGGCGGATACGTGTGCCTTTGCTGATCACATAGATGAGCTGCCCCGACCAGTCAACATCTCCGAGACCGACCGCCAGCAGCTCGCTCGCCCTGGCCCCCGAAGAGACATAGAACTCCAGCAGAGCACGGTCGCGGTCGCAGACCATCGCGCCGAACAGCTCATCCCACTGGTGATCCGGGATCGCCCGCGGAGCCTGGACAGGCACCTTCTGCCGCAGCCGGCCCCGGCGGAAAGTCGGCGCCGGCTCCAGCGGGGAGCGATGCGCGAGCGCTTGCCGGCGCTCTCTCGACTCCGGAACCGGATTGGTCACCGGGCCGACCCCGAAGCGGGCGTGAAAGGCGTAGAAGCCACTGATAACCGTCAGGTTATGGTTGATCGTTCTGGGCGCGTAGCCCTCCCGCAACGACGGTTTACGCGTCTTCACGTTCACCGACCCCGGCGGCGGCGAGTCGTTCCGCTTACGCAGTCGCTGTGGGTTGCGGGCCTCTCTCAGCCAGCCCACGAGCAGCGCGACCTCAGCCTCGGTGGCCTTCTCCCAAGGCGTCTGCAAGATCCACAGCAGCCGGTGCCACCGCAACAGGTCATACCCGTAGCTACGGCACGTCAGCGGACTGACATCCCCCAGCATCAAATCCCGCAGGTAGACGCTGACTGGCTCAACCTCCCTGCCATCACCATCCACCACGACGAACGGAAGGTGGGGCGAGGACCCCGTGACCACAGCGCCAACCTCTGGAACCGAGCGCTTCCCCTCCATCAAGCCACGTCGTACGTCTTCCACCACACCACGCTCCTGGAGAGACCAAGCATCCGCCTGGTTCACGATCAAGACATGGTGCAGTTAACAGGTCGCCACCACCGCAGCAGGTCCATGCCGTACGAGCGCGGCGTCAGCGGCGAACAGTCTGCTGCGATCAGATCCTTGAAGTAGACCGTGGCCGGCTCGACGGGCCTCCCGAGCGGGTCCAGCAGCTGGCAGGGCTCCCAGGGGTCTCCCGTCTCCAGTAACTGACCGATCTCGGGCAGGACAAACCTCTTAAGGTCCCTTCCGGGACGTCGCTCACCGGGCATGGCGGAAAGCTAGCAGAAACCTCAACTGACCTGCGAAGATGCATGAGTTAGTTCGGTCAACACACCAACGTCAACGACGTCACCCAGACCCTCGCCCTCGTCGATGGCATCCCGTCCGTGGCCGGACGGCCCGGGCGCCCGCGCCGCTGCCCTGACTCACTTCCCGGTGACAAGGGCTACGACTCCAACCCCCACCGCGACGAACTCCGCAAGCGCCGGATCCTGCCCGTCATCTCCCGCAAGGGCGCCCTGAACATCAAGGGCTTGGGCAGACTCCGGTACGTGGGGGAGCAGACCTTCGCCCTGCTCCCCCAGTTCAAACGCCTCGCCGTCCGTTGGGAACGCCGGACCGAACTCCACGACGCCTTCGTGTCCCTGGCCTGCAGCCTCATCTGCTGGAGACGCCTCAAGAAACACCAACCATGATCGTGTTACGAGCTCTAAGCCCCCGGCGGGACGCCATCGTCTATTTCGAACGCTCGACTTGGCCAAAACGACCATGGTGCGGTGGGGCAAATTGGGGAGCTGCCCTCCTACTGAGGCGCGTGCGTTCAAGTCAGAAGGGCGAGCTTGGAGCGGACGGTGAGTGAAGCAGCGCTCGTGAACGACCGCCATTCGTAGCCATCGACCTCCTCTTCCTGGAGCGTCACCGCGTGCTCTGCACCGAGAAGGAAGCCCCAGCGGAAGTCCACGTGGTGGTGGGCCGGCTCATCCTTCGAGAGGTTCGCGTCGATGGCGTGCACGTCGAGGTCGAGGGGAACGTCCTCGAAGCCGGAGAGGGGAACGACTGCGCTGGGCGGGATGCCTGCCTCCTCGTGCAGTTCACGCAGAGCGGCGGCGCGAAGGTCCCGGTCATCCGCTTCGTGTGTAACCGCCGGGCGCCAGCAACTTTCCGGAAGCCTTGTGCACGATGTGCAGCACGCGCCGGTCGCTGTCGATGACGATGACACTGCACGTCACGTGGGCCGGGAACGTCTTGTGGTTCGTGGGGTCCTCCGAGGCGGCAAGTGCGGCGAACAGCACGGAGAAGGAGTCGCGTTCGCCCGGGTGGCGGGCGAGGTACGCCTCGGCGACGGAGCCGATATGGCTGACGGAGGGGGGCACCGGGGGTCACCTTTCGAAGTGGTGGAGCCAGGTTCTGGCGATGGAGTCGCGGTCGGTCGCGGGCATCTCGTGCAGTCCGGGCTGGAAGCGGGCGTGGCTGAGCGCGGCCGTGGCGGCGAGTATCTCGGCCTGGACGAGGTGGATGTACGCGCCGACGGCGGCACCGTGCACGAAGTTGACGGCACCGCCGTCAGCGAGCACGTAGAAGTAATGGCCGGTGACTTCGTATCGCGTCAGCTGAGCGCTGACGGGGCTGCGCTGGTAGAGGTCGTGGAGGCTTCCGAGTTCGAGTTCGAGTTCGTCCTCGGATGAGGTCACTGATCCGAGGTACGCGCCGTTGCGCAAGGCGGCGAAGTCTCCTTGTCGCAGGGCGAGATTGCCGGTGGCGCACAGGACGAGTTCCGCGTCGCGTACCGCCTCGGCGGTGGACGCGCTGATGCGGAAGCCAAGGGAGTGCGCCTGGACCCGCTTGACCGGATCGCTGTCGTACACGGTGACGCGCAGGTCCTGGGCGCGCAGCGTCTGAGCGATGGCACGGCCGATCTTGCCGAAGCCGATGACGCAGGCGTTGCGACTGGTCAGGATGTCCCCGCGGGCGCGGACAAGGGCGTCGGTGGAGAACACGATCGACCGGCCCACGAGATGGTCTTCGCAGTCCTTGAGCGGGGAGCGGGCCACGGAGACGACCGGACACGGCAGGGAGTCGAGCGCCGCGTACCGCTGGTGTCCGTTCTCGGTGTCCTCGACGACGCCGAGGATGCGACCGGAGAACTTCCCCACGAGGGTACCGAGACTCGCCGCGAAGTAGCCGCCGATGTCCACCAGGACGACGTCCCAGCCGCCGGCCGTGTCCTCCAGGTAGTCCAGGGCTCGGGTGTCGTCGGTGAACCGTTCCCGGGTCAGGTCGTGGACCGTGAAGGTGCGGCGAGTCTCGTCGAGGGTCGGCTGGTGGATCGACCGGGGTTTGGGCAGCACGGCGCCGACCGTGGACACCGCGGTCATGGCGCGCAGGAACGCCGGCCGCTCGGGGAGCAGATGCGTGATGACCAGGGTCGTGATCGTGTCGCCGGCGGGGAACTGTGCGGTGATCTGCCGGAAGAAGGCGTCCAGCCGCGCTCGCTCGGGACTTTCCATCGCGTCTCCTCTCGGGCTCCGGGTCGCGGGGTTATGCGGCTCGGCTGTAGTTCGGGGCCTGGGCGGCCAGAGCCTGCGTATGGGCGCGCAGCCCGTTGTGGAGGTCGACTCGGGGCTGCCAGCCGAGGACCTCGCGGGCACGGCTGGGGTCGGCGCGGGTGAGGAGGACGTCACCGCTGCGCGCGTGGTCCTGGTGGATCTGGATGTCGCGGCCGACGAGGCTGGTGGCGATGTTGATCACTTCCAGCAGCGACGCGTTCGACC
The DNA here is from genome assembly GCA_963711935.1 of uncultured Actinomycetota bacterium. Taxonomy (GTDB): domain Bacteria; phylum Actinomycetota; class Actinomycetes; order Streptomycetales; family Streptomycetaceae; genus Streptomyces. Next base: position 242,386 of record CAVQGD010000009.1, on the reverse strand, counting down.
CGCCGCCCACGTTGATCGCCCCATGCGCCGTCGGCACGGTCGCCGCGGCGATCGTGGCAGTGACCACGTCGTCGATGTAGGTGAAGTCGCGCCGCTGGTGGCCGTCTCCGTACAGGCGAAGCGGCTGTCCGGTCAGAGCCGCCTGCAGAGCGCGGTGAGTGAACATGTCCGCGCGCTGGCGGGGGCCGTAGACGGTGAAGTACCGCAGGGCGACGACGCGGGGGCTGCTGGGGCGCGTGGCGTAGGCGAGGCAGAGCTGTTCCTCGGCCAGCTTGGTCACCGCGTACGGGGACGCCGGCTGCGGACGGTCGGCTTCGACGCTCGCGCCGCCGTCGGTCGGCCCGTAGACGCTGGAGGAGGAGGCGACGACCAGTCGCGGGACGCCGATGCGGGTGCAGGCTTCCAGCACCCGGTGGGTGGCCAGGACGTTGGACGCGAGGTAGTCGCTGAACTGCGGTCCCCAGGAAGGCCGTACGCCTGGAATTCCGGCGAGGTGGAAGACCGCGTCCGCGTCGATCAGGAGAGGGTCGATCGCGCAGTTGAGGAGGTCGGCGGTGACGTGCACGTACCCCGGCAGGCCGCGCAGAGCGCTGAGGTTGGCGGCGGCCGTGCCGTCGGTGGACGGGGCGCGGCGGTCGACGCCGATGACAGTGGTGCCGGCCTGGACGAGGGCATGTGCGAGGTGGGAGCCGATGAAGCCGGCGGAGCCGGTCACCACGGCCCGGCGGGGGGCAGCGGTGGTCGGGGGCTGCTCGTGCTGCGACACGGGAATCTCCAGAGAGGTGTGGTCGAAGGGGGCGAAGGTCAGGTGAGCCGGGACAGGACGGTTCGGCCGTGCGCGCTCAGGGTGAGGTCGTTCTCCTTGTGGCCCTTGACCAGAGCGGTGGCCGCCTCGATGGCGCCGAAGGACTCCAGGAGGCGCCGTTCGGTGTCGTTCAGCGGGCGCCCGTACCCGTCGAGAAAGGCGGTCCGGAGGTGGGGCGCGGCTTGCCAGCGCCGGAACTCGAGCCGGGCGAAGTCACGGATGCGGGCGTCGCGTCGCATGTGTTCGAAGTCGCAGATGCCAAAAGCGTCGCCGACCAACCAGTTGCGCGGCTGGTAGTCGAGGTGGCAGACCGCGCTGTCCATGAGGCTGTTGTCCAGGATGGCCGCGTGGTGGTTCAGCAGGTTTCGCTCGGCCGTGTCGATCAGGTCGGCGTGAGCGGCTCGGTCGATCCAGCTCTGGAGTCGCTCTGCCAGCACTGCGCCGACGGCGCCGCCCTGGGGCATGGAGGTGGCCCGGTGGAGCTTGCCCAGTACGCGGCCGGCCTCATGGTGCGCCAGCTCCTCCTCGGGTGAGCCCGGTGCCACGGTGTCCGCCCGATCGCCTGCGAGCGCGGTCAGCAGCAGAGCTCGGGTGACGTCGTGGCGGCCGACCAGCTCCGGGGCGTGGCCGTTCAGGTGAGCGCCCCATGTCCGGTAGGCGTGGAGTTCCCGGGCGTACCGGTCGTGCTCGTCGTGCTGCTTGGCGATGAAGTGGCGCCCGTCGGCGTCCCTCACGCGCACCACCCGGGGAGGGAGCAGCGGGTCCGGCACGATCTCGACTGCTCCGAGGAGATCCTGCGCCAGCTGGATCCGCGGGTCGTCTGCCACCGTGGTCACGAGGACACCTCCGGCGCGAGGAGGGCGAGGTGCTCGGTGTCGTTGTGCCGGTCGAGCATCCAGCGGGTCTGGTTCAGCCGGTTGTGGTGCTGCTGCCAGCGGGTGAGGGAGGCGTGGTTGACCGTGAACCCTGCGGGGGAGCCGATCGGGATGCCCAGGAGCAGGGTGTGGGCGGTGATCACGGTCTCGCCGTGAGCGGCGAAGACGACGCGTTGCCCCTGGTGCTGGTCGATAAGTTCACGCAGGAAGCTGCCGGCGCGCTCCAGGTAGCCGTTCCAGGTGTCGGAACCGGTGGCCCACTGCTTGTCCGGGTGAGCGTGAGGGCCGCCGTCCGCGGCGGTCTTCATCGTGGTCCAGGGTTTGCCGTCGGCGTCGCCGTGGATGGGGCCGTCGAGGCGGTCGTCGGTGGACATGGGTATCTGCAGGGCCTGACTGATGACCTCGCCGGTCTGGATCAGCCGGAGACGCGGACCGGTGTAGACGAGGTCGAAGGGCTGCTTGCGGTGCTCGGCGGCCAGACGCCGTGCGGCCTGCTCGACCTGGGCGTACCCGAGGTTGGTCAGCCCGGTACAGGTGCGCGGGCCTCCGACGAGACCATCGGCGTTGCACTGGGCCTGGCCGTGCCGTACGAAGACGAGTTCGGTGGTGATCATGAGGTTCCTCGGGGGCGGGGGCGTAGCGGCCAGCTGTAGTGGTAGCCGTTGCGCCCGACGTACGGGGCGGTCAGGACGGCGTGCAGAGCGAGGAAGTCATCGAGGCGTCCGCGGTCGGTGGCGCCGAGCCGTGCGCCGTAGCATCCGGCCGCCGCGTTGTAGGCGAACAGCGCGGCGTTGATGGCCTGGTCCGTGAGCGGTCCATACGTCAGGTGGAGCGCCGCGATCAGCTTCGCGAGGTCATAGCCCATGGGTGCGAGGGACAGGTCGTCGGTGTCGACGGTGACGATGTCCCCGGCCTTGGTGATGATGAAGTTCCGGGGGTTGCTGTCCTTGTAGAAGGCAGAGGGCCCCTGAGCTGTCTCTTCCAGCAGGCCGAGCATCGCGTACAAGGACACTTTGTCCGGCAGGTAGCCCTGCGCATGGCGTCGTCGGAGGGCAGCTTCTCGCGGGCCGAGGTAGTCATCGAACGCCGTGCCGTCCTGGAAGCAGTGCGGAGTGTTCAACGACGCCGAATGCAGGTCACTGCTCCAGGCGGCACCATGCGCATGGCCCAGCAGTTCCGCCATGCGCGGGAGGTCCTCGGGACGTACTGGGCGGCCCTCGATTCTTTCGAACGTCAGGCTGTCGCTCCCGGTGGCGATGAGCACCGGCTGGCGAAGCGGCTTCGCGTGCTGGCCGATCCACCGGTAGTGGCGGACCGGCCGCAGCGGTGCGCTCCGGTGTCGGGTAGCGCTTGGTGAACATGCAGGCTCGTCATGCCGGTCCTCTCTTCGGCTGGGCGATGACGAAGGTGATGAGGGACCGCGTGGTGAGTGGCTGGTCCGGAAGGAACTCGTGCAAGGTGGCCGCCAGGGCTTCGGGATGGCCGTACAGGCCGGGCGCGAGGTGGTACTTGGGGTTCGTGGCCAGGTACCGCGCCAGGTGGTCGTGGCTCGTCGAAGGTGAAGGTGTGCTCCTCGTCCTGGACGGCGATCACGTCGAGCGAGGTGGCGGCCAGGGCGGAGAGGTTGCCGCTGTGCGCGGCGGTGTAGAGGCTCTCGTGCTGGTCGGCCCGCGCGTCGAGGCCGGCGGCAGCGACCAGCTGGTCCATCTCCCGGTAGCTGTCGAGTCCCTTGGTGACGAGCACACCCAGACCTCCGGGGGCGAGAACCCTGGCGATCTGCGCGATGACGTCTTGTGGCCGCGGCGAGTGGTAGAGGCAGAACGCGGCGACGGCGACGTCGCACGACCCGGCGGGCAGAGGGAGGTCGTGGAAGTCCCCTTCGACGAAGTCCACCGTGGCGTCGGGCAGCTCCTTCGCGCGCTCGCGGGCCTGTGCGAGTAAGGAAGGGGCGGCATCCAGGCCGACGACGCGCTGCGGCCGGAGTTGCTCGGCGATGGCCAGGGTGCTCGTGCCGCGACCGCAGCCGATGTCGAGCACCAGGCCGAGGCGATCCGATCTCGCGTGGTGGGTCTGCACCAGGCTGACGATCGTCTCGGGCACGGGACGGCCGGAGGTCTTCGCCCGCATCAGGAAGCTGGTCCGCCCGGCCAGCCGGGAGGCGTGTCCGTACAGCTCCTGCTGCCGGGCGGGATCCAGGAACGGGTTGGGCTCGTTCATGCCGCACCCCCCGTCCGGGGGCACGGGCCGTTCAGGACTGCTCGGCGGCCACCTTCCGCAGCCAGCGGCGCGTCTGCCGCCGGTTGGCCAGCAGCACCACATCGGCTCGGTCGGCGGCGAACTCCTCGATCTTCGCCATCACCCGGGGCCGCATCTTGCGGCGGTACGTGGCGGCGTACTTGATCACGCCCCAGTGGATGCGGTTGTGCACCCCGTTGCCCTTGTGTCCCGCCGCCGTGCCGGATCTGCCGGGAGAAGATCCCGTACAGCGCCGCCACGGTCGACACGTCCATCAGGACCACCGTGTCGCAGGCTTCGAGCCGCACCTGCAGCGTCGAGTTGTAGTTGCCGTCGATCACCCACCGCGGCTGCGAGACCAGCTCGCGCTGCAGGTCGGTGAATTTGTCCATGGGCAGCGCGTTCCACTCGTCGTCGTAGAACGCGGCGTCCAGGTGCGTCACCGGGGCGTCGAGGACCCTGCCCAGTTCGCGGGCCACGTGGGATTTGCCGCTGCCTCCGCAGCCGACGATGGCGACCTTCTTCATCATGCTCCAGCGTAGAGAGGTTGGAGTGTCCGGTGTGGCCTTCCCCCGGGACACGTTCGGATGATCCAGGCGCCATGGCCTGGGGAGCGATCGGCATCAGGCAGCTCCCCGCTCGGTCGTGCCCGGCCTGACGAGCCCGTGCAGTACGGCTTCCAGGGCGTCGACCTGCTTGCTCAGGCCGAACACGCCCAGGCGGTCCACGCACGCGGCGATCAGGTCGGTGTGCTGCTGGGTGCCGGCGATCTCGCGGAGGTGGGAGAGCCGTTCGATCACGTCTCGGCCGGAGCGCACGATCAGCTCGTCCGGTACGAACCGGTTGACGTAGCGGATGTCCGCCGGAGCCAGGGGCACACAGCCGGCGAGCACGGCCTCGAAGATGCGCTGGGTCATCTGTCCGACGGCGGCGTACCGCTCGGGCAGCATGAGCACCGTGGCCAGGGCCCGGCCGTAGACGCCGGCGGCGGCCTCGAACGGGATCCTGCCGAGGAAGCGGACGTGCGGCCAGCGGCCCGTCTTCGTCCACTTCCCGGCGACCAGGTGCTCGACGCGGGCGGCGGCCGGGGCGAAGAAGCGGTCGAAGGACTCGTCGCGGTCGTACTGGTTGCCCACGTAGCCGAGCGCGAGGTCCCGCGGCCCTGCCGCGAGGGCAACGGGGTCCGCCTGGGCGAGGAGGTCCTCGGCGACGGGGAAGAGCAAGGAGCGCGCGCCCGGGGTCGGCACGAGAGCGGCCTCGCAGACGAGGGTGTGCGCCGTGCGGCGCCACACGCTCTCGGCCCGCAGGGTGCGGTCCTTGTCCCAGATCACGGTGGGCGTCTGGTGCCGCACGGTGTAGTGGTTGATGAGCTGGGCCTGGCGGTGCAGGTCGCAGGTGTGCCCCTCGGCCCCGCACACGGTGGTGTTGCGGCCGGTGATCGCCCAGCGCCACTCCAGGAACAGGACGTCGATGTCCGGAACGCCGTCGTCGAAGGTGTACGCGCCGCCGAGGTCGTCGCCGGCTTCGAGGCGGTCACGGTCGGCCTGCAGGAAGACGATGTCGTGCCCGCGGTCAAGGAGGGCGTCGATGAAGGGTCGGCGGTGGCTGCGGCCCCCGTCCGGGGTGTCGGTGACGCCGTTGCCGAGGAAGCCCCAGAAGCTGTATCCGATCTTCACTTGGTGATCCACCGCCCTTCGAGGAGCAGGGCGTCGAGCCCGGAGTCGGCCAGGCAGTCCAGGGCCATCTCCGGTGTCCCGCAGATCGGCTTGCCCTTGACGTTGAGGGACGTGTTGATCAGCACAGGCACACCGGTACGGCGGCCGAAGGCGGTCAGTACCGCGTGCATGAACGGGTTCTGCGCCTTGGTGACCGTCTGCAGGCGGGAGGTGCCGTTGGCGTGCACGATGGCCGGCACGTGCTCGCGCGCCTTGTCCGTCACGCCGGAAGCCATGGACATGTACGGCGCCTGCTGGCCGAGAGTGAAGAACTCCGCGGCGCGCTCGGCCAGGACCATGGGGGCGAAGGGCCGGAACGGCTCACGGAACTTCACGGTGGCGTTCAGCCGCTCGACGACGCCGGGCTCCAGCGGGGAGGCGAGGATCGAGCGGTTGCCCAGGGCGCGCGGCCCGGCTTCAACGGCCCCCTGGAACAGGCCGACGATCGTGCCGTGGGCCAGCTGGTCGGCGAGGAACTCGGCGGTTTCGGTGCCCAGGGTCTTCTGGTGAAGGCTGGGCCAGGGCGTGAGGTCGAGGGGCTGGTCCTCGTACGACGGTCCGAGGTAGCAGGTGCGGGCGACGCCGGCCACCGGTCGTGGGCTGCGGCCGTCGACGTGCACGGCGAGGGCGGCGCCGATCGCGGTACCGGCGTCACCGGGCGCGGGCGGCACGAAGACCTCGTCGAAGATGCCGGCCTCGATGATCCGGCCGATGCTCACGCAGTTCGTGGCGACACCGCCCCCCACGCACAGGCGCCGGGAACCGGTGAGCACGCGAGCGCGGCGGGCCAGGTGCACCATGACCTGCTCGGTCCGTTCCTGGAGGGCCGCCGCCAGGTCCCGGTGGAGATCAGTGAGCGGTTCGCTCGGGTGCCGTTCGGGGCAGGTCTCGGCGATGAGGCGGCGGGACGTCCGCTCGTATCCCGACGTGAGGGTGCGCGGGGGGAAATAGGCGGGGTTGATGCGGAATCCCGTTGCTGTCGTGCGGACAGCCTGGGCGAACAGGCGGCGGAAGCGGGCGGGGTCGCCGAGGGCGGCCAGCGCCATCACGGTGCCCTCCTCGTCGCCCCGGCGCCAGCCCAGGTGCTCGGTGACGGCGCCGTACACGTACCCCAGGGAGGCCGGGTCGTTGATCGCCTCCAGGGTCTGCGTGCGAGGGCGGAGCGTGTCGTGGCCGCGAGCGAGGGTGGTGGTCTGCCGCTCGCCGAGGCTGTCGACCACGAGCACGGCGGCTTCGTCCCAGCCCGAAGCGGCGAAGGCCGTCAGCTGGTGGGCGCGGTGATGCAGGACCGGAGCGACGCAGGCGACGGGGAACCGCCGGCCGATCAGACGCATGCGCCGCCGGGTGCGTACGGCCACCTTGGCGAACCCGTGTGCTCGGGCGAGGGCCCGGTCGCGCATCGCCGGGGAAAGCGCGAGCCGCAGGGCAGCGGGCGATTCGGCGAGGTAGCGGGCGGGCTGGAAGTTGTAGGCGACGGCGTCCACGTCGGAGGCGGTGAGCTTGGCCTGGTCGAGCAGCCACTCGACCGCGCGGGCCGGGTACGCCTTGGTGTGCTTCTGCTCGCAGAGGCGTTCCTCCTCGACGAAGCCGATCAGTTCGCCGCCCACCAGGAGGGCTGCCGACGAGTCGTGGGTGTACGAGCACAGGCCGAGGACGACCGAAGGGGTGCGCTTCATGGCGGCCGTCACCTCGCCCCGGCCGTCGCGGCGGGCTTGGACGAGCGCCGTTCCAGCTCGCCGTACCAGGCGGTGAGGGCCTGGCCGAGGGGACCGTCGATCCCGTCGGCCGCCCGCCACGCCTGCTCGCGCTGTCCGTCCTTCCACAGCCGGTAGCTGCGCAGCGTCCCGGCCATCGTGTCCCAGCCGGGGTGGCCGGTCACGTCGCGGGCCTCGACCCGGTCGAGCAGGCCGTCGAAGCCCTTCCACGGCGTTCTCAGGTCGGGCATGACCGGGCTCGCCGCGAGCGAGGTCAGTTGCTCGGCCTGCTCGACGTGGTTGTCGTAGAGGTGCAGGGAGCCCACATGCAGGTGGAACTCGCCCAGCTCCGCTTCGAGCCATCCGGCGACCAGCTCGTGCAACACGGTGGAGAAGAACACGTCGTACGGCATGCCGATCCACACGTCCTGGCCACGCATCGTGGTCGCCATGTGCAGGCGGCCGGCGCGAAGGTGGAAGCGGAAGCCGAGGGTGCAGGGCACGTCCTTGTGCCCGGCGGCGTCCTGGGCCGGGTCGTAGAGCTGGATCAGGGCCCGACGGGAGTCGGGGTCCTCCTTGAGGATCTCCACGACGCGGGCCAGTTGGTCCACCTTGCCGGCCCAGTTCCGCATCCTCGGCCCGTACGCGCCGAGCAGTACGCCGTCGTCGGCGTACTGCCGGAGCCGCGCGTTGTAGTCGAAGATCCACGGGGCGTCGGAGCCGGACAGGTGCCAGACGGTCTCGGCAACCGCGAAGGCCGGGTTCACGATCCTGGTCGGGGGCGCGTAGAGCAGCCGGGCGCGCGGCTGGGTGAGCAGCAGGTGAACGTCGCGGACTTCCCGGGTCGCCATGCCCCGGGGACTGACTCTCTCGCCGGACTTGGCCAGCGAGACAGCGCCGGCGAACAGCTCGGCCATGCTGTCGGCGGTGAGGTGCGTCATCGGGAAGGGACTCCTTCACCCTGGGGCGGCACAGAGGCCGCGCCGTGGGCATCGTGGTGGACGTGATCAAAAGACGTGGCGCGGGCTTCGGCGCGCCGGGTGATGAGGCAGGCGACCTGGGCCGCGCTGTTGCCGCGCCACCGGCACACCGCGTCCGTGGCCGTCTGCGGGACGGGCGGGCGTGGATCGCGCAGTGCGGCGAGCACCTCGGCGACGTCGTGAGCGTTGCTGCACCGCCTCGCGAGGCCATGGCCGGCCAGGTCCAGCGTGCGTTCGCCCGGCGAGCCGATTTCGAGGACCGGGACGCCGAGCAGAGCGGCCTCGATCCCGCACGTCGAGTAAGCGCTCGCCAGGGCGTCGGCAGCGGCGAGGCAGCCCCGGGCACCGACTCGCGGATCGGCCACGGCCACGAGGGGCCCACCGCCACTCCGGAGCAGTGGGGAGAAGACGTCGGTGCTCTGCGCCGGGTGCGGGGCGATGACGAGCCCCCAGTCACTGTCCGCCGCCCGCAGTCCGTCCAGGAGAAGGTCTGCCTGGGCCTTGAGCCGATCGGGTCCGAACGGCTGGCAGGCCCATACCGCGATCCGGGCAGGAGCGCGGCGGTCGCCGGGAGCCAGCAACTTCTCCAGGTACCGCCGCTGTGCCTCACGGCCGAGGCCGGAGAGCGCATCAAAGCGGGGCTGCCCCAGCACGTGCACTTCGGCGGCTGGGTGGCGCACCCACGCTGTTGCCAGCGGACGGTCCCGTTCCCCCATCACGACGACGTCGCGGCTGTGCAGAGCCGGCCATGCGACCGACTCCGCCGTCCACGCTCCGTGTTGGACGTGGACCGTGTTCGCGCCGTGGCGTTCCGCCGTGTGCACGGCCAGCGCGCCCAGCGGGCTGGTGTCGTTGCTGAGGAGGACGGTATGCGGCCGGGTCGCGGCGAGGACACCGTCCAGCCACGTTTCCACCCGGACGAGGGCCCGCCATGAGGGCTGTGTGCACCCGCCGCTCGATTCCAGGAGTACGGACAAGAGCCCTACGAGCCGCGCGAGTTGGATGATGTGGCCCTTGATGCGGACGGTGTGGCGGTCCTCGGGCAGATGGAGGTCCTCGGCGGTGCCGGAGAGAGTGAGGAGTTCACTCGGCGACGAGCACAGGTCGATGCCCGTGGCCGCCGGTGCCGGGCACCGCTCCGCCGGATCGGTGGCGAGGTCGAGCAGGAGGCTCGTCCGCCCGTCGCGCTCCAGCTCGACGAGCACCGGCATCAGGGTGGCCGCGTGACGGGAGGACCAGGACAGCGCTACGACGTCTCTCTCCCGCAGACGCGAGGGGAGCGGGCTCGGCTCCGTGTTCGCCGTGCTGGCCCGGGAGAGATTGCGTAACTGGGCGGAGCGGGACGGGTTGTACGGGGCCGCCGCTCCGAGCAGGTAGGCGATGCCGGACCAGGTGACGGTGTAGGCCAGGTACTCCCTTGAGCTGCTCGAACGCAGACCGACGAGCCCTTCGTACGGGGCGAGGGTCACGGGCCCCGGAGCCGCCGCGAACGGCTCCCAGGCGCTCAGGGCCAGCAGCTTGCGCAGGATCTCGGCCACGAAGCGCCGAACGGGAACGTGCTGCACGTGCAACCAGCCGACACCACCGGGCGTGGAGAGGAGCGCAGCGCTGTAGCTCTCCAGGGCGGCCATGACGGTCTCGACGAGGTCGCGCAGTTCATTTCGGTCGAGGGGTACGGCCTCCAGCTCAGCCGTCTTGATGCAGTCGGTCTGTACGTGGCCGAGGGCGCCGCTACCGACAAGAGCCCATCGGGATGGGCCGCCGAAGTCGGAACGGACCAGGCCCAGGCCGCCGGTCGGACGGGTACTCACACCAGGCTCCCCTCAACGAAAGGCTCGGACGGCCCGACGGCGTGGAGGAGCTGCAGCAGCTCCTGCGGCGACGCGACGATCTCCGGAATGGGTGAGGTGGGCTGCCCGTATCCCCACCCGGCGCGGATGTACGCGACGCCGGCGCGAGCCGCCGACACCCTGACGGCGTCACCGATGATCTCCAGCGAGATCTCGAAGGTCTGCACCGTGTTCCGCGAGGAGAACAGGGGGGCTTGCTCCTCGCCCTCCTTGGGGTGTCGCACGGCGTTGGTGGCCAGCTCCGAAACCAGGAGTTGCACCGTCTCAACGATGTCGGAGGGCACGCCCCAGCAGGAGAGGACCTTGGCGGTGTGCAGCCGTGCCAAGCCAACGGCATTGGGCGTGTCGGCCAGCGTGAGTCTGTTACGCGGGTGTGGTGCCTGGGACACGGTGTTCCTCCCGAGTCGAGAGAGGAGCGCGGGGTGCGTTCGCTGGCTCTCGCTTGTTTCGTGACGGGGACCGCCTGACCCGGGTTCGGCGGTTGAGCGGTGGCAGACGGACAACCCGGGTTCGCGCCGTCTCCGGATCCGCGGAGCCGGTGCCGGCTGATGGCCGACTGCACGGTTGTCCCCGGACCGGGTACGTCCATAAGAAAACCGCTCCGGCGTCCCTGCCAGAAGAGTGCACGGAGGATGTCTACGGCCACGCGGGGTGGCACGGTTGGTGAAGGGTTGTACGGATGACGGGTGCAGGGCACGACCGCGGACAGCAAGCGGTGACGGGGCGATTCGCAGGCCGCCGCGTTGTGGTGACGGGCGGCTCCAGAGGGCTGGGCGAGCACGTCGTGCGCTTGCTTCTGTCGGAAGGAGCGCGCGTGGCGACATGTGCCCGGAAGGCTGAGCCGCTGGAGGCGCTCCGCAGTTCGCTCGACTCGCCGGACGCTCTGTTCACCCGGTCTCTGGACGTCTCCGTGCCGGAGCTGCTGGAGCGGTTCGTGGAGGAGGCCGCATCAGCGCTGGACGGCTTGGACGGTGTCGTCGCATGTGCGGGCGGCGCGCGGGGTCGGGGAATCACCGAGGCAACGGCCGAGGACTGGTCGGCGACGTGGGAGATGAACGTCGGTCATGTGGCCCGGCTGGTCGCGACGAGTACCCCCCACCTGCGGGCGGCCGGTGGCGGATCGATCGTCGTGGTGGCCTCGGTCTCCGGTTGGAAGCCGGGGCCGCAGGCTCAGTACGGCGCGGCGAAGGCAGCCCAGATCCACATGGTGTCATCCCTGGCGCGGGAGCTGGCCACGGGCGGCATCCGTATCAACGCGGTCTCGCCCGGGTCGATGCTCATCCCGGGAAAGCGGTGGGACCGGATGCGCCAGGAGGACCCGCCGGCCTTCGACCGGTTCCGCGCAGAGTTCCCGGGGCGGGAGCTGGTACGGCCGGAGGAGGTGGCGGACGTGATCGCCTTCCTGCTCTCGGACCGATCGCGAGGGGTGACTGGAGTCAACCTCCCTGTCGACAAGGGCCAGAACGCGCCGACGCCGGAAGGGTACTGACCGAGAGGATCAGGCCGCTGTACCGAGTATCGGCCGAGCCTTCCGTTCGAAGTCGCGAACGACTGCCTCGCCTCTGTGAGGAGCAAGCCGTGCGCGGAAGTCGCGTAGGGCCTGGACGGACCGCTCGCTGTGAACTCCAGCGAGCAGGTCCACGGCATTGCTCGCGGTGCCGACTGCCTCGTCCAGCCTGTTCTGCTGGAGGAACGCCGTCGCGAGCACCGAGCGGCTGATGGCCTGGCGACGACGGCGGTCGCTGTTCGCCTCGACGGACGCCATGGCGAGACGCTCAGCCTGAGCCGCCTCGCCGAGGTCCCGGTGAACCAGGGCGGCTTCAGCCTCCAGATAATGGTGGTCCAGGAAGCGAACCCACGGCGATTCCTCGGCGGGCCCCTGGCTGACGTCCAGTCTTTTGCCAGCCGCCAGCAGGGAGGCCGTGGCCTGACGAGAATCACCCAGGACGGCGTAACCGCGGGCGGCCATGGCGTGCAGGCGCATGAGTCCGAGCGGGCTGCCCGCCGACTTGGCGGTCGCGATTCCCGCCCGCGCCAGCAAGACTCCTTCGGCGGGGTTGCCGAGGCTGGTGGCGAGGTGGGACATGCCGGCCAGGATCTGCCCGCCGAGTACGCGGTCGCCGCCTTCGGCGCACAGCCTCAGTGCCTGGATCATGTAGCGCTCCGCGAGTCCGTAGTCGGCGGAGTCGTAGGAGCACCAGCCAGCCATCGCGGCCAACTTCGCGGCCGAGGTGTAGAGAAGTCGGCGCTGGTGCGTGGGCAGGTTGCGCTGCTGCAGCATGGGGGTGAGTTCGGTGCTCAGATAGTGCACGATGCTCGCTCGGACTCCGCCGCCGCCGAAGCGGTTGTCCATCTCGTCGAACATCTCGATCATCGCTTGGACCTGCTCGACAGGGCCGCTGCCAGCAACTACAGCGAGCCGGGGAGCCTGCTCGTCCTCAAGGAGCCACAGCAGCCACTGCCGTTGAGGGTCCAGGAGGGCGGTCGCGATGTACGGCACCGCGCCGAGGAGACTGCGCCGCGAGATGTCGGTCGAGCCCAGCTCCGCGAGCGTGTGCAGGGTTTCACCCACGTCTTCACGGTACGTCAAGGCCCTTGCCACCACGGGCCTCTGCGGCTGCTCTGCAAAGCCGATGTCAACGGGGGCAACGGGACGGCCCAAGAAGCCGGCCAGGGCGGCAGCGATGAACTCCGGGGCGCGGCCTCGCGGAGTCATTCCCTGCAGCCATCGAGTCACCGACGCCTTGTCATAGCGCGACACCTCGCCCTGCAGCGCCCCCAGTTCGTTGACCTTGCGCGTCAAGGCAGCGTGCGAACAACCGGCTTCCCGGAGCACAGCCGCGAACGCGGTGTTGGCCTCGCCGGTCCCCCTTGTACTGCCCATGCGTAGATGATGCCTTGTGGATCACCCTGTGTCCCAGCGTTTCGACGCAGAGCCATGAAAGTACAACCCCCGTACAACCGAACAACCCTGCCGCCCCCTCCTCCGGAGCCCCGCCAGCGCTGAGACTGAGAGGGCTGCGGGCCTACGGCCTTTCCCGGCGAGGACGCTGCTGGAACGTCGCCAATGCCCTCAGCACCGGAGGGAGAACAACATGCAGCCAGTAGTGATCTTGGACTGCTTCACCGTCGAGCCGAGCGGTCTCGGCGTACCGCCGTACCTGTCGACCTACGTCCGCAACGCCTGGTCGGCACTGCGACGGGCACGGCCGGAGGCGGACGTCCGGTATGTGACCATCGACGATGTCCGCTGGTGTCTGGCAGGCGGCAAGCCCACAGTCGAACCGCCACAGAGCGATCCGTTCACGTACTCGACCACTGTCAGCCGGGACGCCGCCGTTCAGCTTCTGCGGGATGCCGAGATCGTGGTCGTCATCGCCGGAGACGCGGTTCCGTCCGTCCATCTGCACGCTGTCAACGGGTCGTTCGAGGAGATCGCTCGCGCGCTCGTCTGCGTGCGAGGTCGCCGGTACCTGCTCGGACCGTTGTCCACCTACGCCCTGGCCGCTCCTGCGGAGTACACAGGGCTGTTCGACGCCGTCCATACCCACACCGTGACGTCCGGCGACCTTCTGCTCGGTAGCCATCGCCCGGCCGACTACGGGCAGATGCAGTGCGAGCGCGACTCGTTCACCGGCCTCGTCGAGCAGATGCCCTGGCGTCCGGTCGCCGAGTTGGAGCTGTACCGCGGCTGCACCCGGCGCACGTTCTGCGACTTCTGCAACGAACCGGCGAAGTCGCCCCTCGTCGCCTTCCGCGAGGTCGACGATGTCGTCACCGAGGCTGCCCAGCTCTACGCGGCCGGCGTCCGGAACTTCCGACTCGGCCAGCAGACCTGCTTCTTCTCCTACCGCAGCCGGGACGAGGACGCGATCCGCGCCCTGCTCGGCGGCATCCGGGAGCACTGCGCCGAGCTGGAGGTGCTCCATATCGACAACGCGGACCCCCTCGCCGTGGCCGCGCCCGTCGGTTTGCGCATCGCGAAGCTGTTGACCGACGGGCGCGGCCACGGCGAAGGGTGGAGACCTACGCCCGAGTGATCACATCGGCGGATGCCCCTGGCTTCGACAGCCTCGTTGCGGCCACTGACGCCGAACTGGCCTCGCTGGTACGTCCCCTCGGTCTGCCGCAGACCCGGATCGACTATCTGCGCTCCCTCGCCGAGCTTCTCCGTGGCTGGGAGAAGGAGGGGACCGACCCGACGGCGGAGTCAGCCGACTGCGATGCCCTGGTCCTCGACTTCGCCGGGCGTGTGCGAGGTGCTTCCTACAAGGTCGCCCAGTGCGCACTGCTCACCGCCCGTGGGTATCACTGCGGCATCATCCCGGTGGATTCCGGCATGGTCACCAGGCTGGCACCAGCACTGGGCATCGCCCTTCCCCCGGGGGCCGTGGCACACGAACGTATGCGGCACATCCTTGAGGCGGCCGTGCACGCCCGCTCAGCCGAGTTCCGCTCGCTGGTCACCGACAACGAGTACCAGGTCACCCTCCCCGAAGGGGTGGAGCCGACCTGGTGGGTGCACCTCGTCCTGATCTACTTCAAGCGCCTGTACCTCAACGGCCCGGCCCCGCGACTCTGCCGTCGGCGCCCGGTCTGCACGAAGGTCGTCGACTGCGCACACCGCACCCGCCGTGCTTGACCTCCTGGGGGAGACCGTGGAACGGCTCGACGTGATCGGCAACATCAGCCGGGACCTGACCCACTATCCCGACCACCGTGGTGGATCCCGGCTCGGCGGCGCGGCTCTGTTCCTGTCGTTGGCGGCGGCGAAGGCCGGCCGCCGGGCGGCCCCGGTCTGCGTTCTCGGAAGCGATCTCGCTCACCTTCCCGAGGCGCCGGGGCTGGACACGCTCGACTGGTCGGCACGGATCCAGGTCGACGGCATGTCCACCACCTTCGCGTTGGAGTACGACCTGCAAGGCGAGCTGGTGGCGGTAGGCACGGACTACGGCGTGGCCGAAGCCCTGACCGAGCATGCGCTCAGGCACGTGGACCTGCACCCGCGCGGCACCTACCACGTCTGCTGCCGCCGCCCGCTGGACGTGGCGGCAGTGCTCGGCCGACTCGCGGGGAACGGGGCCGACTTCAGCGTGGACTTCTTCCTGCCGAGCGCGGAAGCGATGATCCGCGCTGCCGCCCGCTGGCTGCCGAAGGCGACCACCCTGTTCGTCAACGCGGCCGAGTACCGGCTCCTGGAGCAGGTAATCGACTGCGGCACGCTCCCGGAGGTGGTCATCACCGATGGCCCCCGGGCCGCAGTCATTCGCCGCTTCGGGCGTCAGGTCGCCTCCGCCGTTCCGCCGCCGCGTCCTCCGCGCGAGGTCTCCGGCGCTGGAGACACCTTGGCCGGGACCTTTCTGGCCCATCGTTCGCAGGGTGCGACAACCGCCCAGGCTCTGGCAGAGGCGACAGCGGCCGCGGCCAGGTACGTCGCGGCCCCGTCCCTTCCGATCCCCGCGCCCCGACGCGGCTGACCTACCGACTTGGGGGCCTCTTCCGGTGTCCGTCTACGTAGCCCACCGGCTCTTCGCCGCACATGACCGTGCTCTCGCCGCCGACCTCGCCGATCGACTCGCCACGAAGGTCGGTCCCGATCACGTCTTCCTGCCGTTCTGCGACACCGACGAGGAGGACCTGGTCGCCGAGGTCAAGGGGCGCCGCCTGTTCGAGCTGGACCGCGAACGCCTCGGCCGCCTCGACGCCATGGTTGCCCTCCTGCACGGCCCGAGCCTCGACGACGGGGTCTGCATGGAGATCGGATACGCCGCTGCTTCCGGCGTCCCGGTCATCGTGCTCACCACCGACTTCCAGACCTACTCGCTGACCGAAACCGGCCCTCGCCTCGAATTCCCCGACCCCCTCCTCCAGGCCGTGGCCACGCGCATCGTGCGCGTCACCAAACTCGGACCACCGACTCTGCCGTCGACTCCGGCCCACTCACGCTTCCCGGGCTTCCAAGCGCGCAATACGGCCCAGACGAACACGGCACTCGACGCGACCGCCGACGCGCTGCTCGACCTCCCAAATCGCGCTCCCCGCCTTGTGGGATCGCCTGCGGTTATCGGCGCACCCGTCTACGTCGAGGCGTCGCCGTACACGGCATGGGGACGAGATCACCTGGCCAAAGCCTGTGGGGACGCCGGCCACACCGTGGTGGTGCCCCAGCGCTTCACGGCGCCGGACCCCGTGGCAGGGGCCCTGGCTGACCTGACCGCGGTGTGCTCGGGTGCCCGACTGCTCGCCGACGTCTCCGGCCCGGAAACACCGCCGGGAACCGCCCTGCTCATCGGCGCGGCTGCGGCCAGCGGCGTACGAATCGCCGCCTTCCAACCGCGCCCGACGTTCACGCACGCCCATGGCCGCGAGCCCAACTGGCGGAACCTCATGGTCCAGTACGCCACCGACGCTCACCTCGACAACGGCGACGCCGTCCTGTCCTGGCTGGCCGCATGAACCTCGACGAGATCGCCGGCGAGTACCGGACCCTGGTCCTTGAAGGCTGCGACGGAGTCGGCAAGAGCACGCTCGGCGAACGCTTGTCGACACACCACGGCTTCGTCGTGGTGCACTCCCCGAAGACTCCCGACCACCTCGACCTGGCCAGCCGCTACCGGAACATCCTCGCCGGGACCGGGCGGATCCTCTTCGACCGGTGCTTCATCAGCGAACTGGTCTACGGCCCTCTTCACCGGGGCCGTTCCCGGATCAACTGGAGCCAGGCGATCGACCTGGCCGAGAGCGTCATCGAGCGTTCCGGCGTGCTCGTTCACCTGACCGCACCACCAGCCGTCATCCGCCAGCGGCTTCTCTCGCGCGACGGCGAGGCGGTCAGTCTGGAGGAGGTCTCCGCCCTGGTGAGGGGGTACGAGAGGGTTTTCTCCACTCTCGCTGACTACACCCGCGTGCTCACCCTCGACACCACGACCCTCGAACTCCCTTAACCCTCGAACTCCCTTCGGCAGGGTGACCGGCCTGCCGAAGCCAGCACGCCGGCACACTGCTCCCGCTAGGCTTCGAAGGCACCTGCTGTACCGCCGCTGGAGGAGTCTTGGAGATCGGGTCCGCCCAGAAGCTCGCCTGGGAAAACAAGATCCTCAAGGGGTTCAACACCACCGACGTGGCCTTGGAGTTCGGCCTTCTCACCGCCGAGGTCGGCGAAGCCTTCACCGCTTGGCGCAAGGGCCTGCCCGACCTCGGGGAGGAGCTGGCCGATGTCTTCCTCTACCTGACGGCCCTGGCGGAGATGAACGGCGTGGACCTGGACTCCGAAGTCGCCCGGAAGATCGAGAAGAACACGCGCCGTACGTACGCACGGAACGAGCACGGGGCGCAGATCCGGACGAGCGACACGTAGGTCCTCCCGCTGATCAGCGGCTCGTGTGAGCACCCACGATGACGGGCCGCCGACGCTTGTCGGGGGTCCGTCGTCGTACACCTCAAGGTCAGCACACTGCTCGGTTGACGCCTCTAAGCTTTATGCCAAAGAAGAGAACTACTGTCCCGAAGCACGAAGCTAGCTTCCCGAGCATCATGAGCCCCCCTTGGGCAGGAGCGCTCACTTAGCTTTTGGGACCTAGGAGATGGCTCGACCAGCGAGGATCGCACGCCGATCACTCATGGTGCGGCGTCACGCCCTGGTACAGGGTTGCCCCGGGCCCATCAGCAGAAGGGAGCGCCTGGCGCGTTGGCCCAGAAGGAAAGGAACGACCAAGTCTGGGCTCCGATGCGGCCGTCGACGACGATGTCGGCACACCGCTGGAAGTCCTTCGTCGCAGATTGCGTGACTCGGCCAAAGTCTCCGTCCTCGTCCAGGCCGGCGCTGATCGCCTGATTCAGGTAGCACTGGGCTTGTTGGACTGCTGCCCCGGATGACCCTAGGTGAAGGCTCGGTCGACTATCGGTGTAGTTGCATACGTCGACCGGTCCCTGGGCCACGAGGGTTGTTGAACGATTCAACGTGTGTGCGGCCTGGGCGCTGGTCACCGTGGATGTCGCAGAAGTGCCGGAAGTGCCGTGCGATGCCGCTACAGCTGGTGCTCCTACGAGGGAAATTGGAAGAGCCAGGGCCGCTGCGGCGGTGAGCACACGTCGCATCCTGATCACCTCCAGAGAGGGTACCCTTTTCTCATCGTGCGCTTCCCTCACCCGGGTTGCATCTCGGGGAGGGCTGCGCCCCGGTTCATGAGCCGCAGCCTTACCTACCTGACACTGCGGCTCGCCACCCCTGCTCTGCTGGACTGCTCTTCGGGTCTTCCGCCCGGGCGGCGAGGTACTCGGCCCAATCGCGTTTGGCGTAGGCGACCCAGCGGAGCGCGGTGTGACGGTGCATCCCGGTCACGTCGGCGAGGATCGGGCTGGGGAGATCAGCAGCGAGGGCCGCGTTGCGGGCGGTACGAACCGGGATGCCGTGGCGGCCCAGTTTCTGGGTCATGCCGTGCGTCGAGATCGGCTTGCCCGGGACCATGCCCGGGAAGAGCCACCGAGGGCCGGGCTGGACTCGTGAGAGCTGCGGCCTCAGCTCGGGCTGTTCGGCGAGGTACCGAAGGAGTTCGGCGAGCCGTGGTGGCAGCAGGACGGGGTGGCGGCCCAGGACCAGGTGGGCGTGCTTGTCGTCGAACTTGAGGTGCTCGGGCTTCAGATGGCAGAGGCGTTCGGTGGACGGACCGAACAGCAGGGTGATCACGGCGGCAGCCCGCACGTCCGTAGACAGGTCATCGTCGGTGAGACAGCGTTGGAGGAGCGGCCATCGGTCGTCCTCGTCGAGCAGGTTCTGGGGCTCTTGTCTCGGGACGGAGGGGACGGTCAGTTCGCGGGCGAGGCGACAGCTTATGGTCCATTTCAGGAAGTATCGGATCAGGTAGCGGCGTTGGCTGGTGGCTCCGGCGATCCAGTCGTCGATGTGCTCCTGGGCGAGCTTGTCGAGGGCCAGGCCCCGCTGGTCCATCCAGGTCAGAAAGTCCGGGGCGACGCGGACGCGGCGCCGCAGGTCGCGGTCGGCGGATGCGGAATGGCGGCGAATGGCGGCCCGTCGGCGGGCTCGCCGAAGCAGGAACCAGTGCAGGAAGGGGCGGGCGAGGTTGGCGTGCGCGGCCGGCTTGTCCGCGAGTTCGTGCTCCATCCAGCCGGGGATGCGTTCGATGTCCTCGTTGCGCTCCTCCAAGATGCCGGTGTGGACCAGGAGTTGGCGGATGTAGCGTTGGTTCCGGCTGGGCGGGAGCTCGTCCAGTAACTCGTGGGTGAGCTCGTGTCCTTCGGCTGCCAGTTGAGCGAGGAGCTTGGTATTCGGGCTCTCTTTGATCCACTGGATGGCGGGGAACGGTGAGGGAGCGTCCGCCAACGCAGCTGCGAGTGGCTCCAGTTGCGGGGCGACCGCGCCGTCGGGCCCGGCCAGCAGGGCGTTGACCCGCTCGGCGAGGACGCAGTGAGCGCATCGGCCACGGCTGTGGGGATTGCCGACCCGGCCGCACTGCTTGCAGGTGTAGCCGGCGGCGAAACCGACACACGGTCCGCAGGCCTCGGCACCGTCGTCATCCCGCGCGATCAGCGGCTGGACGATGCCGCAACGAGGACACTCGGCCGGTGACTGGAGCACGGCGGTGTAGCAGACCTGACAGACCGGCCCGATAGGCCATCGGGCGGTTCCGCCAGCCTCGGCGGCGAGCTGGGCGGTGGTGTCGTCGTGGTAGCCGAGCATACAGGCGACCACGGGGGCGGGGGCCTGGAGCACGAGGTGGCGGATCGCCGACGTGCGTCCTCGCTGGGTGGGGAAGCCCAGGTGGCGGAGGCGGAGTTCAAGAGTGCCCGGGGTCATGGGCTGCCCGGCCCGTCGGCCTGGGAAAAGCCACCGGGCGCCCGGTTTGGTTGCGGTCATGGTGTTCGGCCTCTGGCCCAGGTGGGCCCCGTCGCCACACACCTCGCACGGCTCGCCGCCGATACCGGCCACCCATCCCGCACCCTGTGGGACACCTACGCCCGCGAAGGCAGGCACAGCTCGGCCGACCAAGGCCTCGACCTCTCAGCCCTGGACTGGGCCGCCCTCGAAGTCGACGCCCTGACATGGGAGTTCATCGAGGGCCGCGACCACGCGGAAGCCCGCTACGGGTTCAGCGTGTACGGAGTCGACGCCGCCCGCATGGAGATCCACACCGCCCGGCGCGAACTCCTCGCCGACAGCTGATCCGCTTACACGCACAAGGCGACGGCCCGCCCCGATCCCCTGGGGCGGGCCGTCACAGTTCGAGCGCCATGCCGACGGTGGGAGGAAAGGACCACTAAATCGGTACGTTCGGGCGACCACGTCCGCGTACCTTGCCGCTATGTCATCTGACCCATGGGGCGACTTGGCCGCCGCCCTTCTCGCGGTGCATGAACCTTTCATGCGGGACCTCGCAACCCATCACGGCTTCCTCCCCGGCTCCCCCGCGGCCCTGGAGGTCGCAAGCGACCCGTACACCGACAATTGGGCCGCAGCACCATCGCGCAACGCCAACATCGCGGGGGCGCACCTAGCCAACCTGGCTATGGATCATCTAGCGGGCCTGGCCATCCTGCTGCGCACACAGAGCCCTGTCTCCGTCTACGGGCCCTCATCGGTGGCGCGCAGCATGATCGAAATCGCCGCCCGGTGCTACTACCTGCTTGAACCCGGCGTATCGCCTCTCGAACGCATTCGGCGCCAACAGAGCGACCGTCTGGTGGCGCTGTGGGAGAGGAAGCGACTTGTCGAGATAGTGCGTGGAGGGAGTTCTGTCGAGGCTCAGGAAGCTATCGACCACCTCGATTCCCAGATGAAGACCGTCGTCGACTCTGCCCGCCGTCACGGCCTGACTCCGCGGCAGCTCGGGGACAAGAAGCGTTCCCCTTTCATCGCCGGGCCCGAGGCCACGAAGCCGGTAGGCGCAACTGATCTGGTTGAAGCTCTCGTCGGTCACGGAAACGGTCTGGGCGCGTTCTCCTACCAGACGATGAGCGCCGTTGGCCACGGCCGGGAACACGGCATGATGCAGTTGTTCACCCATCGCGGCGCTCTCCTCGACCACACGCACGGCGATGCCTTCGGGACGATCGAAGCCACGCCGCAGCGGACAGCACAGAACCTTGCTGGAGTACCCCTAGCTGTGGTTGGGATGCTGGGCCGTCTCTACGCCCATTTCGGGTGGCCAAACGGGAACGCAGGACCTGCCGCCAAGCGCTTGCTGCTGGTCTCGGATCGCCGGGATCCCGATCACGGCCTAGGACTCTGGGGCCGATCACCGCGGGTCGGCAACCTCCACGTTGAAGGTGAGCATCCACGGCTGATGGCCATCGCGATGGCAGCGCACCCACAGCCGGACCGGGGCCCCGCCGTACCGGTCGCGCCAGTACGCGGTATCGCTCCAGGTCGGGGCGAAGGACTTCTCCAGGGTGTACTTGAGCCACCCTCCGAGCTCTACGGGGACAGCGGGCACCTTGCGCCCGTTGGCGGAGGCGCGGTCGATGCTCGGCTTGAAGCGGTACGGGCCCCAGATCGTCTCGTCGATCTCCTCTTGAGTGGGCCCGCTGGCGAGGTTCGCGACGTGCGTGTAGCCGTCGTCGCGAATCTCGACCTCGACCGCGTCCAGGCGCTCCAGTGCAGGCGGCCCCTTGAACGTCAGCATCAGGCTGGCCTGGTCGCTGTCCGGGCCGAGGCGAGTGATCGTGACGTCGAAGCGCGGGGTCATCTCATGGTGCCAGCGCTCCCGCTCGACCTTCGCCACAGCTTCGGCGGTCGCGTTCGCCTGCTCCGCAGCCCGGTTGGACTGGTGGGCAGCCTCATTCGCGACGCGGGCGATCCACAGGGCGATCGACGCCGTTACGACGCCCATTCCCGCGGACACCGCACTGAGCTTGTCGGCCCAGGACACATCTGCCGTAGCCGGGCACGCTATCCCGCCCGGGACGTGTCCGCACACAACACGGTTCTTGAGGTCGGCCCTTGACCTTGTCTCAGGGTCAGAGCTGGGAGTCCGGGGCCCACTCACGGCGATGGCGCACCAACGGCAGGGCATCGGCGCAGAGTCGGACGATCCGCTGCCGGTGGCCCAGTTCCTGGAGCGGAAGAAGACCAAAGCGCTCGAGGGGCGCCACGTCCCGGCACAGCCGACAGCACTGCCCCACCAGCACCGGCGGCGTCGGTCTCCGAGCCGCACAGCACCCCAGAGAGTCACCCAAATTTGGGTGACCCCGGCCCCGGCACTGGCGCGGGCACCGGGGAGTTCTCGGAGATCATCGACGCAGAGATCATTGAGGACGGCCACAAGGCGGTAGCTGTCCGTCAGAAGCCGTATCTCTATCGATCATGAGGACGGTTCTGATCGAACACGGTCCTTGACCGGGTGATCTCGGCCGGGTGGATGCCTGAGTACAGGACCCCTTGCCCGCCCGGTTTCCCGGCGGCGGCAGGAACAGTCACAGGGGGCTGCCTCGGCGTGAACCGTCCGGACGGCGACACGGCCCGGCCAGCCCCGTTCGGCCAGGCGCCTCGCCCTGGACCGCACCCTCTCGATCTTCGCCAGCACCCACTCCAGTCCCAGCCCGGACGCGGTCTCCTTCTCCGAAGCCCCCTCTCCGCCTTCCGGAGCGGACTCCACCAGCTCCACGATCCGCCGGTAATCCGGCGCGAGCGCCTGAACCGTCATCCCCTCCCCGAAGTACGGCTCCCCGAAGTGCGGCACGATCGACCCCGCGACCGGGACCTTCATCGCTTTGGCCGTCGGCACCGGCTCCGGCGTCTCCTGCACGGCCGCATCCGCTGCATCACCGGGAGCGGCCAGGGCTTCGGCCAGCTCCACCCGAGCGATCGCCCGGCGTTCCCACACCGCCTCGGCAGCGGCGAGTTCGGACAGGATCCGGTCCGCCTCCGCCTGAAGCTCCTCTACCCGCACCCGGGCAGTGGCTTCCCGCTTTTCCAGCAAACCCCTCACCGACGCTACCGGCCGCCTCCGCATCGTCGAGGACGAACTCATCGCCCGAACCCTCCCACGACGACATCAGAACCATGCCTGAGCAGCGGAAACTCAGTGATCACATCCGGAAAGACAACGGCTTCTTAGGCCGCTGCTAGGCCGTGGGCGGTGCACCGCAGCCCGCCTCCTACCTCACGGCAGTTGCAAACTGCGGGGTAGAGCGACGGCGTGATGTCCCATCGACCCGAACCAGTTCAGAGGCGTATTCCGCCCCTCCGCTCCAGGGACTTTTCAGGGACTTTCAGCTCTGTCCGAGGGACTTCCGAGGGACTTTTCGCCGCCTAACACGGCAAGCCCCCGAAAGACCGGAAAGGGCCTCCGTCGCAGATCAGAGGCCCTTTCCCAGGCAAAGCCGCAGGTGGCGGCAGACGAGTCGGGCTGTACGCCGGGTTCTGTCGCCCGGCGCCTCGCGGCGGCCGGGGAGACGGCCATCCATCTAGGGCCGGCGTTGCCGCCGGCCTCGTGCGGTCTACCCGCGGACTCGGGCGGGCAGCCCTCGAACGTCCGCGCAGGCGCGCCTTTCGTATCGAGAGGCGGCCCCTCTTGACCTTGCTCCGGGTGGGGTTTACCTAGCCGCCCAAGTCACCCTGGGCGCTGGTGGTCTCTTACACCACCGTTTCACCCTTACCGGGGGCCGGAGCCCCGGGCGGTCTGTTTTCTGTGGCACTGTCCCGCGGGTCACCCCGGGTGGCCGTTAGCCACCACCCTGCCCTGTGGAGCCCGGACGTTCCTCGGGAAGCCCCTAGGGACTCCACGCGGCCGTCCGCCCGGCTCGTCTGCCGTGTCGACCATGGTACCGGGCGGGCGGAGCGGTATCCGCAGCCGGGCAGGCGGAGCGGTATCCGCAGCCGGGCAGGCGGAGCGGTATCCGTAGCCGGCCGCACGTCGGTCACCCCGTAATCTGGCGCGAGGTCCTCCGGGCCTTCCCGTACGCGCCGCTAGGAGAACCATGCTCGTCCTGCTGCCGCCCTCCGAAGGCAAGGCCGCGTCCGGCAGCGGCGCCCCGCTGAAGCTGGAGTCGCTGTCGCTGCCGGCGCTCGCTGAGGCGCGCGAGGCCGTGCTCGATGAGCTGGTCGAGCTGTGCGCGGGCGACGAGGACAAGGCGCGCGAGGTGCTCGGACTGAGCGAGGGCCTGCGCGGCGAGGTCGCCAAGAACGCCGGGCTGCGGACGGCGGGGGCGCGGCCCGCCGGGGAGATCTACACGGGTGTGCTGTACGACGCGCTGGACCTGGCGTCCCTGGACGCGGCGGCGAAGAGGCGGGCGGCCCGCTCGCTGCTGGTCTTCTCCGGGCTGTGGGGTGCCGTCCGCGTGACCGACCGCATCCCGTCGTACCGCTGCTCGATGGGGGTGAAGCTGCCCGGCCTCGGGGTGCTCGGCGCGTACTGGCGCACGCCGATGGCCGCGGCCCTGCCCGAGGCGGCCGGAGAGGGTCTCGTCCTCGACCTGCGCTCGTCGGCGTACGCGACCGCGTGGAAGCCGAAGGGCGAGGTGGCGGGGCGGACGGCGACCGTGCGGGTGCTGCACGCGCGGGTCGATGACTCGACAGGCGTCGAAAAACGTTCCGTCGTCAGCCACTTCAACAAGGCGACGAAGGGCCGGATCGTACGGGCCCTGCTGGCGTCCGGCGCGGTGCCCAAGGGCCCGGCGGAGCTGGTCGGGGCGTTGCGGGACCTGGGATACGAGGTGGAGGCGCAGGCGCCTGCGCGGGCGGGGAGGGCGTGGGCGCTGGATGTGGTGGTGACGGAGATCCACTGAGCCCCGGAGCCCTGAGCCCGGAGCCACTGAGCCCTGAATCACTCAGCCACTGAGCCCCGGAGCCACTGAGTCGCTGAGGCACTGAGCACTGAGTCGCTGAGCCACTGAGTCGCTGAACCGGGGGCTGAACCGGGGGCTGAACCGGAGCCGTCAGCGCAGGTGGGAAGTCGGGGGGGAAGTCAGGTGGGAAGTGTCGTTGAGGAGCCGGAGGGAGGCGTTCCCGTCCGCGTAGTACGCCACGGCCGACAGTGAGGCGGCGGACAGCTCCATGCGGAACAGGGACTCCGGGGGTGCGCCGAGGGCCAGCCGTACGAGGGTCTTGATCGGGGTGACGTGGCTGACGAACAGGACAGTGTGGCCCGCGTACGCCGCGACGAGCCTGTCCCGGGTGGCGGCGACGCGGTGGGCCACGGCCGTGAAGCTCTCGCCGCCGCCGGTGGGCCCGGCCTCCGGTGAGCCGAGCCAGGCGTCGAGGTCCTCGGGGTGGCGTTCGCGCACCTCACTGAAGGTGAGCCCCTCCCAGGCGCCGAAGTCGGTCTCGCGCAGGCCGTCCTCGACGCCCACCTGGAGCCCGAGCCGGGCCGCGACGATCCCGGCGGTCTCACGGCATCGGGCGAGCGGCGACGACACGACGGCCTGGACAGTGCCCTGGACAGTGCCGCGGGCGGCGAGAACGGCTGCGGCGCATTCCGCCTGGTACCGCCCGGTATCGGACAAGGCCGGATCGGATCCCCCGCTCCCGGAGAACCTCTTCTGGGAGGTCAGCGGCGTCTCCCCGTGCCGCAGCAGTACGAAGGTGGCAGGCGCCCCGAGATCGGGCCCGGCGGACGCCGCGTTCCGCGCGACAGGCAGGTCGGCCCCGGCCTTTACCAAGCTCAACCGGGTCCCTACAGGCCCGAGTCGGAGGTCCGCACCAGGATGCGGCGGCAGTTCTCGCAGCGCAGCACCGTGTCGGGTGCCGCCGCGCGCGCCTCGTTGAGCTCGGTGACCGCCAGCTCCTGGCGGCAGCCCTGGCAGCTCCGCTGGTACAGCCTGGCCGCACCGATGCCACCCTGCTGCTGGCGCAGCTTGTCGTAGAGCTTCAGCAGGTCCGCGGGCACCGAGCCCGCGATGACCTCGCGTTCCTTCGTCACCGACGACACCTCGCCGTCGATCTCCTCGAACGCGGCGTCCCGGCGCCCCACGGCGTCGTCGATCCTCGACTGCACCGACGCGACCCGCCCGGTCAGCTCGGCCACCCGCTCCTGCGCGGACTCCCGGCGCTCCATGACCTCCAGGACGATGTCCTCCAGGTCGCCCTGCCGTTTGGCGAGGGAAGCGATCTCGCGCTGGAGGTTCTCCAGGTCCTTGGGGGACGTGATGGCGCCCGAGACCAGGCGCTGCTGGTCGCGGGCGGCACGCTGACGCACCTGGTCCACGTCCCGCTCCGCCTTGGTCTGCTCACGGGAACAGTCGCTCTCCTCCGTCTGCGAGGCCACCAACAGGTCGCGCAGCTGCGTGAGGTCCTTGGTCAGCGACTCGATCTCGGCATGCTCGGGCAGCGACCTCCGCTTGTGCGCCAGTTGCTGCAGGCGTACGTCGAGGTCCTGGACGTCGAGGAGTCGGATCTGGTCGGCGGGCGCGGCGTTCAGTTGGGGGCTCCCATGGCGCTAGAAGAGGAAGGGGCGCGCGAAGCGCTCGTCGGAGGAATGTCGGAGAGATCTCGGAGGGATGGGGGTGACTAGTCGGAAGAGGCGCGTGAAGCGCTCGTGGGAAAGGCGGCGGCAGGTGACGGGTGGACTGACGCCGCGTGGGCGGTCCAGGGATCGGTGACCGTCTTCGAGACATGGACGCGCAGGCCCCATCCCTTCCGGTCGGAGATCCCGTCGAGCTGGGCGGCGGCCAGCTCGCACCAGGGCCACTCGGTGGCCCAGTGCGCCGCGTCGAGCAGCGCGAGAGGGCTGTGGGCACGGGCCTCGGACGCCGGGTGGTGGCGCAGGTCCGCGGTGAGGAACGCGTCGACCCCGGCGGCGCGTACGTCCTCGAAGAGGCTGTCGCCGCTGCCGCCGCTCACAGCGACCGTACGCACCAGTGCCTCCGGGTCGCCCGCCACCCGGATGCCCTGCGCGGTGGCGGGCAGCCGCCCGGCCGCCCGGTCCGCGAGCTCCCGTACGGTCAGCGGATGGTCCAGCTCGCACACGCGGCCCAGGCCACGGCGGCCCTCCGGATCGGAGAGGTCCGGCACGACAGGACGCACGACCCGCAGGTCCAGCGCCCCGGCCAGAGCGTCACTCACCCCCGGGTCAGCGGTGTCAGCGTTGGTGTGGGCGACATGCAGGGCGATGTCGTTCTTGATGAGGGTGTGCACGACACGGCCCTTGAAGGTGGAGGCCGCCACCGTCGTCGTACCGCGCAGATAGAGCGGGTGGTGGGTGACCAGCAGGTCGGCACCCAGCTTCACCGCCTCGTCCACGATCACCTGGACAGGATCGACGGCGAACACGACCCGCGAGACCTCCTGGCCGGGATCTCCGCAGACCGTACCGACCGCATCCCATCCCTCGGCCCTCTCCGGTGGCCAGAGAGCGTCGAGCGCGGCGATGACTTCAGACAGACGAGGCACAAAGATAAAGGCTACCCGCACTTGGTTCCGCGGAGTTCCGGACTGTCGGCCATGAGGCGTCCTCTGCACATCCGCCCCCCTTCCCTCAGACGAATCGCGCGACAAACACCCTTATGTGTGAAGTGGGACCCGCCGTTGCCACACCTGTGCGGAGGAAAACTACCTTCGTCGCTGGAGGTGACCGAAGGATGACGGTCTGTGCCACCGAGGTGGCGGCGGGGAACGAGGCGGGGAACGACGCGAACGACGGGTCCCCGCGGCCCGGATGCGTGATCACCACTGACGGGACGTACGCGGCACGCCTCGCCCTCGCCGGCGAGTCCTGGTTCCCGGAGCGCTGGACCCTGGACGGTCCCGAGCCGTACGCCGTGCCGCTGCCCGGGAACCAGCCGGAGGAGCCCGGCACCGAGGTGCACCCGATGAGCGACGGACGGGTGCTGATCCACCGGGTCGCGGGCGGGCGGCACCTGTTCTCGCTCCTCTATCCGACGGGTCCGCAGACGGGCGAGCTGCCGCTCGGCGCCGTCGAGTGCCCGGACGCGTCGGACGCGTCGGACGCGTCGGACGCGTCGGCGCGGGTACGGCTGCTGCCGCCCGCGCCAGGCGGGGACCGTGCGTACGCTGTTGCCGTGGGCCGGAGTTCGACGGCGGTGTGGCAGGTGGCGGGCGGGGCGTTCGGGCCGGAGCACCTGGCGGAGGTGCCGGGGCGCTGCTCAGGGGGTGTGTGGCTGGACGGTACGGGTCGGCTGCTGGCCCTGGACCGGTCGCTGGACGGCCGGACGAAGACGGTGGTGGTGGACCTGGAGAGGTGCGGCGAGGTGACCCCGTTGCTCCAGATCGCGGAGGACAGCGACGACCGCCTGTTGCTCGCGGACCCGGACAGCGGACTGCTCCTGATCCGCTCGGACGCGCCCTCGCCGGGCCATGACCGCCTCGGCTGGGGCGTGCTGGGGAGCATGCTCCCCGTCCGCTTCCCCGAGTGCCTGCGGCTGCGGGACCGCACGGTGACACCGTTCGCGGTCCAGCCCGGGCAGATGCTCACGCCGGAGCGCTGTGCGGTGGCCCTCCGGATCGACAGTACGGCCGGGAGCTGGCTGGGCATCTGGCGGCCCGCCGAACGCCGACTCCACCAACTTCCGGCCCCCGAAGGCTGGTTGACCGGCACCGGTCTGTGGACCAGCGACGGGGTGCTCCATCTTCCGTACGCCACGGAGGCGGTGCCCTGCGGAGTGTCACGAGTGGAGGCCCCAGCGGAGGCGGAGGAGGCGGACCCCGCGCTGTTCCCGGACCCCGCGCTGTTCCCGGACCCCGCGCTGTTCCCAGACCCCGCACCCTTTCCGGACCCCTCAGGTCCCCCGGAGCCCGTTGCCGCACGGCCGGTGCCGTTGCGGGAGGCGCCGTTGAAGGGACGGAGCGAGGCAACTCCCGTGATCCACAACAGGGTTGCCACACCCGCCCGTTGAACTCACCCGCCCACACGACCACGTACTACCGCACACGAACACGTACTACCACTTACGAATACATACAACCACGTACGACCACATACGACCGTACACATCCGCACACAACACGGAGGAACCCATGCCCACGGCACCCAAGCCGGAGATCCTGGCCGCCTTCGAGGCGGCCAAGGGGTTCATGCCCGTGCGGGAAGGGCTCGCCCTGTACGAGGCGGCCGTCGAGGCGGGCCGGCTCGGGCTCCCTCTCCTGGAGGTCGGCACGTACTGCGGCCGCTCCACGATCCTGCTCGCCGACGCGGCCCGCGCGGCCGGGGTCACCGCGCTCACTGTCGACCATCACCGCGGCAGCGAGGAGCAACAGCCGGGCTGGGAGTACCACGACCCGGCGACCGTCGACTCCGAGGTCGGCCTGATGGACACACTGCCCACCTTCCGGCGCACGCTGCACCGCGCCGGTCTGGAGGACCATGTCATCGCCGTCGTCGGCCGCTCCCCGCAGGTCGCGAAGGTCTGGAACTTTCCGCTCGGCCTCGTTTTCCTCGACGGCGGCCACACCGACGAGCACGCCACCGCCGACTACGAGGGCTGGGCGCCCCATGTCACCGAGGGCGGCCTGCTCCTGATCCACGACGTGTTCCCGAACCCGGCGGACGAGTTCACCGGCCAGGCCCCCTACCGCGTCTACCTCCGCGCCCTGGAGTCCGGCGCGTTCACGGAGGTCTCGGCCACCGGCTCACTGCGGGTGCTGCGGCGGGTGGGCGCGCAGGGCATCTCCGAGGGAGCAGGACATCTCTGAGGGAGCAGGGCATCTCTGAGGGAGCAGGGCATCTCTGAGGGGATTGTGAGCTTCCTGCGCGGGTAGGGAGCGGGTCCTCCTCAGCGCGCTCATTGCGGCGGACCCCAGACTCGAACGGACGATAGGGTCGTCCTACGATGTGGGGCCACCTCCGCGCTTCACACCACGGCCGCACGACGACATGGTGTCCGCGATGCCTCCACCGATGACGAGACGACCGAGCTGAAGGACCTTTGAAGTGAATATCCGCTCCCTCACTAGAGGCGACGGCGTGGTGATAGGAGCAGCGATATTGCTGTTCATCGCGTCGTTCCTCGCCACGTACGGCGGCGACGGCAGCAACATCCCCAACGCCTGGGACAACCTCGGCCTGCTGATGAGCGTGTACGTCGGCGGCCTCGCAGGCGCGGCCCTGATCGTCGTCGCCCGTACACTGCCGCAGCCCCGCAAGGTCATCGGACTCGAGCTCGGTCCGCTCGGCGTCGCACTGACGGTCTTCGCCGCGTGGACGGCGTTCTGGACGATCATCGACCCGGGGGGGCCGTTCGACACGAGCGGAACCGACATCGAAGTGGGCTCCGGCCTCGTCCTCGGTCTGATCTCCTCCCTCGTCCTGGCCGGCGGCGCTATCGCCACCCCGCTGGTGCCCGCTCTCCAGGCCGCCCTCCTGCCGACCCCGAAGCCCCCGGCCCCCCAGCCGTACGGCGCCCAGCCGCCCGGCGGTTACGGCTACCCGGGCGCCCAGGCCCAGCAGCCTGGCCAGCCCTACGGCGGTCATCCCCAGCAGGCCCAGCCGTACGGCGGTCAGCCGCAGCAGGCCCAGCCCCCGCAGGCCCAGCAGGCGCAGCCCCCCCAGGCGCAGCAGCCTGCGGCGAGCGACTTCTCGCCGTTCTGGTTCGCCGTGCCCGGGCCGCGCCCGCTGTTCGCGGAGGACGGCTCACAGAAGACGATCGCCGAACTGGCGCCAGGTACCTGGTACTTGGCGGTCGAGCAGCGTGGCCCGAACCTGGTGGCCCAGACGCAGGACGGCCGCCGTGGCGTGCTCCAGGACACGAGCGGCATCCAGCGCGGCTGACGCACCACTCGCCCCACACGACAACGGCCCCGCGCCCCCTTCCGGGCAAGGGGCCGTTGTCATGGACAGCAGGTCGGAGTCCGTCATGGACAGCAGGTCGGAGTCCGTCACGGACAGCAGGTCGGAGTCCGTCACGGACAGCAGGTCGGAGTCCGTCACGGACAGCAGTCGGAGTCCAGGGCCGTCGGCAGCCGTTCGCCGCCGAAGACCGTGCAGGTGGGTTCGTCGCCGCCCAGTGCCGCCACCGCCAGCAGCAGGGAACCGGCCGTCCAGGCGGTGAGTTCCTCGGGCCAGATCGCGCGGTCCTCGAAGACGTAGCCCGTCCAGTACAGGCCGGTGCGCGGGTCACGCAGGTGCCGGATCGACTGGAGGACCTCCAAGGCGCGGTCGGACTCGCCCATCGCCCAGAGGGTCAGGGCCAGTTCGGCGGACTCGCCGCCGGTCACCCAGGGGTTCGGGCTCACACAACGGACCCCGAGGCCGGGGACGACGAAGCTGTCCCAGCGCTCCTCGATGCGGGACTTGGCCTCCGGCCCCGTCAGGGCGCCGCCCAGCACCGGGTAGTACCAGTCCATCGAGTAGCGGTCCTTGTTCAGGAACCGCTCAGGGTGGCGGCGTATCGCGTGCCGTAGCGTTCCCGCCGCCAACTCCCAGTCCGATTGCGGCTCTTCACGCTGCTCGGCGAGGGCGAGCGCGCACCGCAACGCGTGGTGGATGGAGGAGCAGCCGGTGAGCAGCGCCTCAGCGGTGCCGGTACCGTCGCTGTCCCGGCGCCAGCCGATCTGCCCGCCGGGCTGCTGGAGCCGCAGCACGAACTCCACCGCCGCGCACACCGTCGGCCACATACGGTCCAGGAACGTGTCGTCGCCCGTGGCGAGATAGTGGTGCCAGACGCCCACGGCCACATACGCGACGAAGTTCGTCTCCCGGCTGCGGTCCGTGACGTCGTCCGGGTTGCCGTCGGCGTACGCCGCGTACCAGGAACCGTCCTCGTTCTGGTGCCTGCGCAGCCACTCGTACGCCCGCTCGGCGGCGTCGTGCTCCCCCGCCACGTCCAGCGCCATGGCGGCTTCGGTGTGGTCCCACGGGTCGAGGTGGTGTCCGCGGAACCACGGCAGGGCGCCGTCCTCCCGTTGGACGGTGAGGATGCCGTGGACGGTCTCGGCGGCCTCCTGCGCGGTGAGCACCCCGTGCAGGACGAGGTGTTCCGTCCGGGGAGTGGTCACTTGTCGGCCACCCGGGGCAGGTGGGGCAGGTGGGGCTTGGTCGCGTACGCCACGAAGCTCTTGCCGATGAGCGGGTTCAGCGCCTGCTCGGCGACCCGGGTGGCCAGCGGCTTCTTCATGAGGTCCCAGACGAGCAGCTTGTGGTACGCGCGGACCGGCAGCGCCTTGTCGTTGTCGACGCCGAGCGCGCACTTCAGCCACCAGTAGGGCGAGTGCAGGGCGTGGGCGTGGTGGGTGCCGTACGGCTTCAGGCCCGCCTCGCGTATCTTCTCCAGCAGCTCGTCCGCCCGGTAGATACGGATGTGGCCGCCTTCGACCTCGTGGTACGCGTCGCTGAGTGCCCAGCAGATCTTCTCGGGGCCGTAGCGCGGGACGGTGACGGCGATCCGGCCGCCCGGCTTCAACACGCGCGTCATCTCCGCGAGTACGCCCTTGTCGTCGGGTATGTGCTCCATGACCTCGGAGATGATCACGACGTCGAAGGAGGCGTCCGGGAAGGGCAGTGCGAGCGCGTCGCCCTCCATCGCGGTGGCCGTCGCTCCGGCCGGGGCCTCCCCCGCCTCCTCCATCGCCGCGAACCACTTCGCGACCTCGCGGATCTCCTCGCCGTTCTGGTCGAGGGCCACCACCTGGGCGCCCCGCCGGTAGCACTCGAACGCGTGCCGTCCCGCTCCACAGCCGAGGTCCAGCACACGGTCCCCCACAGCGAGCGGGAACCGGGAGAAGTCGACGGTCAGCACGTGGCCCTGCTTTCGGGGTCGGGGTCTACTGCTGCGGTGGGTGCGGCTGTTCCGGCCGCGGCTGCTGCGGTTGGTGCGGCTGGTGTGGCTAGTGCGGCTGGTGTGGCTGGTGTGGCTGGTGTGGCCGCGACTGCTGCGGCTGTTGCGGCTGGTGCGGCCGCGACGGAGGGTCCTTCGCGTGCGCCGGGCCGGGCTCGGGTGAGGGCGATCGCCTCGCGGTAGTGGGCCACTGTCCCCTCCGCCGCCTTGGCCCAGGTGAAGCGGGCCAGTACCCGCTCCCGTCCGGCGCGCCCGAGCCGTACGCGCAGCCCGGGGTCCCCGAGCAGTCGGCTCAGCGCGGCGGCCAGCGCCCCGAAGTCGCCGGGCGGCACCGCGAGGCACGTCTCACCGTCGGGACCGGCGACCTCCGGGATCGCCCCGCCGGTGGTGGCGACCAGCGGCGTACCCGTGGCCATCGCCTCCGCGGCCGGCAGCGAGAACCCCTCGTACAGCGACGGCACGCACGCGATCTCGGCCGACCGCACCAGGTCGACGAGGACCGCGTCCGAGAGGCCCTTCACGAACTCGACGGCGCCTTCGAGGCCGTACCGCTCGACAGCCTGGGCGACGGGCCCCTCCGTGGGGCGCTTGCCGACGACGACGAGGTGCGCGCGGGGGTGCTCGGTCCGCACCTTCGCGAGGGCCTCGACGAGGAAGACCAGGCCCTTGAGGGGGACGTCCGCGCTGGAGGTGGTGACGATCCGTCCGGGCACCCGCGGTACGGACGGGTCGGGCGAGAAGAGGTCCGTGTCGGCGCCGATGTGCACGACGTGGATACGGTCCCGGGCGACGCCCAGGTGGTCGACGATCTTCTGGCGGGAGGTGCCCGACACCGTGAGTACGGAGGGCAGTCGGCGCGCGACCCGCTTCTGCATGCGGGTGAAGCCGTACCAGCGCCGTACGGAGGCCCTGCGCCGCCTGCTCTCGGCCGCGTCCAGCTCCAACTGCCGGTCCACGGTGATGGGGTGGTGGATGGTGGTGACGAGCGGCGCGCCGATATCGCCCAGCAGCCCGTACCCGAGGGTCTGGTTGTCGTGCACGACGTCGAACTCGCCGCTCCGGGCGCGCAGATGGCGCCGGGCGCGCAAGCTGAAGGTCAGCGGCTCGGGGAAGCCACCGGTCCACATCGTGGCGACCTCGAGGGCGTCGATCCAGTCGCGGTACTCGTCCCGCTTCGGGGTGCGAAAGGGGTCGGGCTGGCGGTACAGGTCGAGGCTGGGCAGCTCGGTGAGGGAGAGCCGCCCGGGCTCGGCGAAACCGCCCCCGCTCCCGCCCTCGCTCCCCTTCCCGTCCTCGTTCCCGCCCTCGTTCTCGCTCCCCCTCCCAATCTCGTTCTCGTCGAGCACGGGATACGGCTGGGCCCCGATGACCTCGACGCGGTGGCCGAGCCGGGCGAGCTCGCGCGAGAGGTGCCGTACGTAGACGCCCTGGCCCCCGCAGAACGGGTTCCCCTTGTACGTGAGGAGCGCGATGTTGAGCGGTCGCATGCCGTCGGCGGCAAGGCCCCTGGGGGGAGCTGCCTGGGGACCCTCCGGGGGACCTGC
Source organism: uncultured Actinomycetota bacterium (assembly GCA_963711935.1). Lineage (GTDB taxonomy): Bacteria > Actinomycetota > Actinomycetes > Streptomycetales > Streptomycetaceae > Streptomyces. The sequence goes on along the minus strand of CAVQGD010000009.1, from coordinate 208,005 downwards.
CTGGGGACCCTCCGGGGGACCTGTCTGGGAACCCTCCGGGGAACCCACCCGGAAACTCTCCGGGGGACCCGCCTGACTGGCCTCAGCGGTCACTCGTAGGCCCCCTTCTCCCTGCGTTATTCCGATTTTCCGCGAGACAGCTTCGGGACGACAATCTAGAACAAGTTTCAGACTTGATCGTTCACAAGCTTCTGAATCTACCGGCAGGTAAGGGTGTTATGAGCAGTAGACCAGGTGATTCGCGCCACGCCATCGCCATCGCCATCGCCATCGCCATCGCCATCGCCATCGCCCTCGCCCTCGCCCTCGCCCTCGCCCTCGCCATCGAGAGGGGGTGCCGATTGATCGCCCTGGCCACTCGCATCTGGGACGAACCGTTCGTCACCGACGAGGAGACCTTCGACCTGAGCGGCCCCCTCACCCGCGACGACATCCGCACCGCCGTCTCAGAGGGATACGACGCACGTCAGCGCCGCAACAGGGAGCAGTCCGGGTGATCGCCATCGCCGACACGTGAGGGGCCGCCCCTTCCCGTCGCCCGGAGTGGGAGACGGGGAGGGGCGGCCGGTCGTCGCAGGGCCAGCCGGTCGCGGGGCTGTCAGCGGGGCGCGGGGCCGTCTCCGGTCCGGCAACGGGGGCAGCGGCACGGCGGCCACGGGAGCGACTGCTTCAGCCGCTCGGGGTCGTGGTCACTGGTGACGGTGTGACGCTGCACGGGGCCGGTGCGTTCGCCGTCCGGGCCGAGGCGGTAGGTACGGAGGGTCAGCTGGGACACCCCGGACTCGGGATACCGCCCGGCCTTCACCGCCCCTCACCCCGCACCCCGGGCGCACGGCTCGCACGCGGGCAGCCGTGCCCCCTCACGCGGCGCCCTCCGCACCCACGACATGCCGGTCGAGGTCGATGCCGAAGTCCGCCGCGAGGACCAGGGCCAGGCGCCGCCGCGACTGCCGGGCCCACTCCCGCTCGGCGGCGAGCACATACGGGCGGGCCAGGCGGGAGGCGGTGCCGTCGAGCGGGGTGTCGAGGCCGTACGGGGAGCGCCGGGCCGGGGGCCACGGCACGGCGGTACGGGCCGTACGGGGCGCCTGGGGGGTGGGTGCGGGGGCCGGTGCGGCGGGGCGGGAAACGGCCCGCCGCCTGCCGGTGCCGGGCGCGCACACGTCCAGTACCCAGTGCAGGAACGCGTGGATAATGCTCACTGTCGTCAGCTCCTTTTTAGCTGAGGGCCGCGCTCCGGGAGGTCCCACAACCTCGCCGGGGCACTTGCGTTTACGCAGAATAGAGGGACCGTACTACCCCCGTCTAGCCCCTGGGCTAGCTATGGCGGGTACACGCTCGCCGCCTACTGTCTCGCATCATGACCATTGACCGGGAAGGGCCAGTCCCGCCGTACCGTCAGATTGCAGAGATCCTGCGCGCCCGCATCGAGGACGGCAGCATTCCGCCCGGCCGCCGCATCCCCAGCCTTGTCGCGCTGGAGGCCGAGTTCGGCGTGGCGCGCGATACCTTGCGCAAGGCTGTGAAGGTCCTGAAGGACGAAGGGCTGGTGGAGACGGTGACTGGCATGGGCGTGTATGTGGTGGACCGGCGCGTTGCGGGGTCCGTTGACAGCAGCTGACGCATCCCCCCTTGGATGGTGCTCACCGCCCCGGGACATACGCGTATCTGCGCATTCTGGTCGCCCGATTACGCGAAAACGCATACGTTCGCCTCGTGGATCTCGACCGTGCCAGGCCTGTGTGGCCCCAGATCGCGGACGAGCTGCGCCGCCGAATCGCCGCGGACGCTTACCCGCCCGGCACCCGGTTGGACGCTTGGACCCCGTCCGCCCACCACGGGGGAACGACGAACGGACGGGGTGGTCATGGGGTGTTGCAGAATGCCGACGCCTTCGACTCGGCCGGGGACCCCTTGGCGTTCCGCTCGGCCAGGGCCGCACGTACGGTTCGTCTTGCCCGTGTAGGACGTGAGGACGCCCCGCCCCCGACGGGCGGTTACTGGACGGGGCATCCCAGCTCAGGCATCGAGCGGTTGGGGAACACGCCACACCGCCAGGGACAGAGACGAGGGACGTTCGAGGTAGAAGTCGAACGACACGTCAGACCCTGAAACGGAGTTGACGAGAGGGGCCGCCGAACGCCTTCACGAACGAGGCCCCGCCGATGTCGAGTGCGTACAGGTCACTTCCGTCCAGCATCACTGCACCTTCCTGCTCAGCTGATCGCGGTCATGGATGACCGCCGCCGCCCGTGCCGGGCGGGAGTTCATGGGATTCATGGGAACGGAGGCAGAGGCCTCAGCGGTGGGGGCGCCTGCCGGGCTCCGTGCAGCGTCGGCACCGGCACGGGGGCCATTCCGCCGTGATCAGGGGCGGAAGGCCATCAGTCGTGAACACGGCCCGCTCGGGCCCCCAGGTCCGCCCTGAGTCGTAAGAGACACGCAGGGTCATGAGCGGGCGGTCGGCAAAGAGTTCGGTCTCCGTTGCCTTGTTCACAGCGTGTGCGTCGCTTCCTGGTGCCGACGCAGCTCTACATTCGCGTCGGATACGGCACTGTAGTCGCTCCTGGAGCGGGCATTCCTCCGACGTACGCAAAGATCGAGACACTCGCCGCATCCCGGTACTGCTTTCGGTTCCTCAGGCAATTCCGTGAGTCTGTACCCCTGGGGCATCTGTGCACCCGCCATCGTTCCTCCCCTGCTTCATAACTCATCCATGATCCAGCGGGCGAGGAGTGCGATCGAGCATTATTCCCGTTATCTACTAAAGATCAACGATAGAGGCTGGCCCATTCCTGAAGAAGGGTCCTGGCCTGGTCCCCGAACTGTGCCTTTTGCTCGTACTGGCGGAAAATATCCAAATGCTCGGCAATGTCGCGGGAGTCGCGGAAGACTGTCCGTCCCGTGAAAGTTTCGACGGTGGCCAGCCTGTCGTCATAAACCGTGAAAGTGTTCATGGGGCCACGGCTCATGACTGTGCCCACAGGTATGAGCCCTATTCGTACGTTGGGCCGGTGGGACAAGGAAGCCAGGCGATCGATCTGTACAGCCATGGCGGGCGCAGGGACCGCGGCCCACCTGACAGCCTGCTCCGTGAGCAGGAAAGTAAAGCGTTTGGTGGTGTCGTAGAGCGCCGCCTGTCGCTCCAGCTTTCGCGCCACCGTCTTCGAGACATCTCCCGGAGAATATTCGAGGCTGGCGCGAATGTACTCAGGAGTGGCCAACAAGCCCGTAACCATTGCGGGGAGGAAATATCGAAGTTCCTTGGCCTCGGCCTCCAGGCCGGCCAGCTCTGCTTGACGCTTCTCCAGCCCACGCCGCCAAGATGAGCGGATGGGCTGCCACTCGGTGTTTGCCAGCCGAGCGAGAGCCGTGACTTCTGCCACCAATTGCTCGGGGGCTTCGAGTGCCCGCAGGATGAGTTCGACGTCGACCAGACTCGGCGTGATCTCAGCGGTTTCGATCTTACTCATCTTGGATTGAGACACGTTGCAACGCTTGGCGAGCCGAACTTGGGACAGTCCGGCTCGCTTGCGCAGCGTTCTCAGTGTCTCAGCCAGGTCGGCTTTCGATTGCCCCAGCTGCTCAGGGTCAAGCGCCAAGGCCCTTCACATACTCCTCAAAGGGCACTGACTCTGTGAGGGCAATGTGCTGGTACTCCCGGAACGGCTCCGGATCGCCTTCGTACACTTCCCGGTTGACCTGGGTTCCGTCCGACTCGTAGTGCATGAGCACGATCCGGGAACGGTCGAACATCCAGAAGTCCTGAACCCCCTCAAGAGGGTTGGCGCGATTAGTCACGTCAAGGATGCGGACGGCCTCCCCAGCTTCGACGTTGTGGCGGTAGTACTCGAACTCGAAGCGGAGGTAGTCCGTGAGGGGCTGAGTGACGACGTGCACTCGCCCAACACTGCGGCCGCTGGCGACGTAAGCCTTGACTCGATCAAACCAAGGCTGTGTTGCCTCTCGCGTGACCGGCTCCCCGGCCAGAAATCGGCGGATCGCCTCTTCCTCCTGCGGCACGCGGTAGGCAGGCAGGGTCTCCAGCCGCCACGCCTCCTGCTGCATGGCGTCGAATGTCCTCCGCCATTCCTCACCAGCCAAGAGCACGGACAGCCTCCTTCAGAACCGCTTCAGGGATCTCCACGAGCGCTTCCCCCTCCGACGGGACGAAGGCGCTCGACACATCCCCTTGGACAATGAACGACCCTGAGGCGGTTCGGTAGACGTTGGGGCAGTCGTCGCCCCCACACTCCCCGTTCCCGTTGCCAGTGAGCCGGGTCAGGTCCTCACGCGCCATTGTGCCCCCTCTGTGGAGAGCAGGGTTGTCCCCTGCTGCGGGGACGACGCTAGGCCGGTCGACCGGCAACCGTCCATGGCATCGCGGAAATATTCCTGTAGTGGGGTACTTGATCTTGCGGCTTTATCCGCTCCAGTGACGGTTCCACAGGTTGCGACAGGGCAAGTCCCCTCGGGCAAGCAGGAGATCCCTGGGGGCAGTGCCGGTGTTCGTCGGTCAGGACGGATCGTGTACTCACGGAATCGGTAGCTTGCGCGCGTCACCTCACGCCTCCCCCGTGCGCTCGCACAGCGCGCATGGAAACGGGCACGGGGGAAGAGAGTTGGGCGGGAACTCGATATGAGCCAAACGATGGTGAGGGTGTCCGTGACCCCGTCCACTTCGGGGGACGTGCCGTCGATGTCGGTTGTGTGGCTTCTTTCGGTCACGCTCGTCACCGCGCTTCTCCCTTCGCCGTCTGTCACTAGTCAACTCCGGGGAGAACAAGATCAGTTAACACAAACCTTGCACAACAGGTCTTCGTCAAGCATCAGTTGATGCAAGACGTGCCTTTGACGTGGAAGAGTTGCTCCATGGAGCACACGCCCGCCGCTGGTGAGAACATCGCGGTACTACGCAAGGCACGGGGCCTGGGTCAGAGCAAGCTGGCCCGCATGGCCGGCATCTCGCTGTCACTCCTGAGCAAGATCGAGTCTGGCACAAGGGCGGCCACCCCTCCGGTCGTCGCAGCTCTCGCCAGGGCGATGCATGTCAGCACCGCACGCATCTACGGACAGCCGTTCCTGGGGGCGTCCGAGCAAGCCGATCTGTTGAACGACCTCCGCAGCGCGGTCCGGCGTCACACCCTGCCCAAGGAGGACACGCCCCCGCAGGACGAGTTGGCCAAGTGCCTTGTCCACGCGGCGCAGTTGAGAACGGATACCAAGTATCTGGAACTGCTGCGCGTACTGCCCAAGCTGCTGGGCCAGGCCACGGCCACAGCCATGGACGCCGGGGGCGACGCAGTCGCCTGGGGCCAACTGTCGGACCTGTACGGGTGCGCGTACGCCGTCGCGCACCGGCTGGGCCAGCCGGACCTTTCGGACATGATCGTGTCTCGCCAGATGTGGGCCGCCCAGCGCACATGGAACCCCGGCGCCGAGGCCGCCGGAGCATGGAACGAAGCCGGCTGCTACCAGAGCGCAGGGCAGTACGAAGACGGCCTGGCCATCGTTGAGCGAGCCATCAGTCACTTCGAGCAAGCGGGGGGCAGCAACCCCGAATCCCTGGTCGTGCTGGGCTCACTCCACCTTCGCGGGGTGGTACTCGCCTCACGGCACCGCGACAAGAACGCCACGAAAGACCATCTGACTCGGGCAAAGCGACTGGCCGGGAGACTCCCCGACGACGGAGACCTGCTCAGGCACAACCTGACGTTCGGCGCGGGCAACACCACACTGTACGCACAAGCGCTGCACAAACGCCGTACCGACGCCGAACATGCGTCGTTACGCAGGGTGTTACGGCGCTACACCAGACACCGGACGGCGGACGGCGGACGGCGGACAGCGGACAGCGGACAGCGGACAGCGGACAGCGGAGCGAGGAGGTAACGGCAGTGGTCACGGTGCAGCGATGGTCCGGCCGGGAAACCCGGCTGCTTCGCGACGCCATGCGCATGAGCATCCGCGACTTCGCCGCATACCTGGGCCTCAGCGACCGCGCTATCTCGAAGTGGGAATCAGGCGGGGCGAGTTACCACCCTCGAGCGGAGTCACAGGCCGTCCTTGACACAGCCCTGGCCCGCTCGTCCGATGAGGCCAAGGCCCGGTTCGCCGAAGCTCTCGGTGTCAGCGGTGACGGCCTGCCTGTCGCCACCGATATCGGGGTCGATTCCCACAAGTTCCTACCCGTCTTCATCGGCCACGAGCATGCCCGCCGGCTATACGCCCACATGACCCAGGCCGCCGGGGACGAGTGGCTGGAGTCCTCCACGGCCCGCGTGAACCACCCCGAAGCACAGACCTGCACCCTGCACGTCTTCGCCTGCGGGGTCGCCGTGTTCCACATAGTCCAGCCGCGAGAACCGGCCTCCCTCACCGAACTCGCCGTGTGGCGCTACCGCTCCTACGCCTCCGACCTGCTGTGGGCGAGACAGAAGCTCCGGGACATCCTGGACAAGGACCCTCCCCAAGTGCCGAACCCGGAGTACGTCCTCTCCCTCTACTGGCTCACCTCCAGCCCGTGGACCGGTAGCGAGTACGACACCGCTCTGCGCCTGCTGTCCACCCCCTCAGTGCTGGTCGACCGCGGGGCCCCGGGAGGCCCCGCGCCGCTGGACGGCACCGTGGAGGAGTCACTCCTGGCCACGAGCTTCGACCACCCGGACATCGTCTCCTTCGGCGTACGCGGAATCTCCACCGGCTACGCGGGATGGTCCGGCGTCTCCTACGCGTCGATCTCACAAGAACGCAGCCTCACTGTCGATGAGCTGGTCGCCTGCGAACTGACCGTCCAGGCCCTGTGGTGCTTCACCCACCAGATCCAGCAGATGGTCGAAGACGGACAGGATCCCTCCATGCCGGAACGCTACGGCTGGCGCTTCCTGCGCGCCGCGTATTCCCGGCTCACCACGGCCCGCGCCCAGGAGACCGCACAGCACGTCCTCATGCGGGAAGCCATCATGAAGACCAGTGGACTGACCGAACGGCTCCGCGCCGCGCAGGACGCACTCCGCGAAAGTGTCGGCCAGGACGGGGCAAGGAGAGACGGCACATGGACATCGGCAACGCGGCGCTGGTCGTGATCGACATGCAGAACGGCTTCGTGAACCACCACAGCCGCCATGCCGTTCCCGCGGTCGCCGACCTGGTGACCCGCTGGTCGGCCATGGGCAGGCCGATGATCTTCACCCGTTACTTCAACCACCCCGGCAGCCCGTACGAGAGGTTCTTCCACTGGCACCGCCTGCGGGAGCCGCCCGAGACCGACATCGTCCCGGAACTCACCGACCACGCCGCACGCGCGCACGCGGTCATCGACAAGACCGGCTATACGCTCCTCACCTCAGAGGCCACCGACCTGATCAGCCGGGCCGGATGGACCGGCCTGCTGTTCTGCGGGGTGGCCACCGAGAGCTGCGTCCTGAAGTCCGCCGCCGACGCCTTCGAGCACGGATACGCACCCTGGATCGTCACCGACGCATGCGCGAGTGACGCCGGACCAGACGTCCACGAGGCCGGCCTGGTCGTGGCGCGCCGCCTGATCGGGAAAGGACAGCTCGTCACAACCGACCAGGTGATGCGACAACTCTCCGCGTACGACGCGGCCCCGGTGCTGGAATAGCCCCATGCCCGCCACACCGTCCCACACCGGAACCTCCGACCACCTCGACACCGGTACCGGCACTGGCACCGGCACCGGCACCGGCACCGGCACCGGCACCGACCTGATCGTCATCGGCGGAGGCCCGGCCGGCTGCGCCGCCGCCCGCATGGCCGCAAGCGTGGGCCTGCGCTCGGTCCTGATCGAGCCGTACACCCTGTGCCGCAGCCTCCACCGCATCCCGGCACTGGACAACGTCCTCGGCGGCCACACCAGCGGCCCGGAACTGGCCCACGCCATCACGACCGAGCTGAAGCGCACGCAGCTGTGCCGCATCGAACTCGGCCGCCACGCCACCCGTATCCGGGCCTTCGACGATCACGTCACCGTCACGCTCGACACCGGCACCCGCCTGAGCGGACCGTACGCGATCGTGGCCACCGGCGTCGGCCCCCTCCAGCCCCGGGACGCCCCCTGGATCACCGCCCCGTCCGGCCTCGCCCTGCCCCCGCTGTGGCAGGCGGAACCGGACGATGCCGAGGGCCGCATCCTCCTCGTCCTCGGCGGCGACCGCCCGATCGGCACCTTCCTGCGCACCCACCCCGCCACCGGCACCCGCCTGCTCGTGGCGTACCCGAAGAACGACGACTACAAGATCGAGGAGATCCGCGACGACCCCCGTGTCACCCTCCTCCCCGTTGAGCACCTGACCCTGCGCCCGTCGGGAGGAGCGGCGACGACGACGGAGACAGTAGGCCGGGACGGCACGCGGAAGACCGTGACGGCGGACGCCGTCTTCCTCAGCATCGGCAGTGCGCCCACCGCCCCACCCGGCGACCTCGTCCGCGACACGGCGGGCTACTGCCTGCCCTCCGATCAGCACCCGCGTGTCATCGTCGCCGGCGACCTGCGCTCGGCCCGCTTCCAGCGGATCATGACGGCCATGGGCTCAGGCAGCGAAGCGGCCCTGCACGCCTACTACGCCACGCGGGAGCCGCTCGCCAAGAGCGAGGGCCTGGCAACGCAGGGGACGTCTTTGACGCCACCCTCCAACGGCGGGCCGCCGCCGACTCGGCCGCGATCGGCGGACCGGGCATGAGCCACGGCCAGCTCGTCGCCGCGATCGGCTGCCGCCAAGCAGCTGTCCGCAGGAATGTGACACTTTCACCGGAAGTGCCACATTCCCCTGGGCAACATGCCGCAGACCCAGCACCGCCCTTCGGCACGCCCTCGCCACACGTCAGTCATACGGCCCGAGGAACCGTTCGCCATTAAAGTGGATCAAGTGGGTGGGATTGTCGGCGCACCACACATCCGTCTCCCAGGCGATGTCCTTGAGGTACTTGCGGAGTTCGACGCGAGACGGCAGCGCTGAGATGAACACCAGGCCGGCCGTGGAGCCATGGAACAGCTCGTTCAACTCCCGGTACCTCTTGTGATCAACGGGTCCATGGCTTGACGCTGCTTCGATCAGTACAAGCCAGTTCTTCTCACGGAGATAGACGACGACATCGGGCATCTTCCCGTGGGAATCAACTTCCACGCCGAGGGATGCGAACACCTCCTCCTCGAAAACCGCCCATTTGTCATCAGCGTCTCCGATGTACAGCACCTCGCCGTTGGGTGTGTACCGTTCGCAGAATTCCTTGATGACCTGGACGATCAGGATGTTCTGTCCGCCGGGACTGAGGGCGATCTCCTCCCCACCGGGAAGCTGGACAGGGATTCTGTTCATCTCACGCTCGCGCGCGTACATGGACTGCAAACCGGGACGATCGGCAAGGTACTCCTCAAGCCGCTCCTGGAAGTCGTCCTGCTTGAAAGCTGTGATGATTCCGTAGGCTGCCGGTTCTATTTGGTAGCACCACTTCGGCGAGTTGGTGGGGCGATCCGGCTAGTCAGGGTTCTGAACCACGAGCCCGGCTTCGGCGAACTGATGCAGCGTGAACCGGCGAATAGTCTCCCGGGTGTTCGGCTTGTAGTCCTTGCCGTACACCACGCGAATCAACTGCATGATCTGGACGGTGCGCAGCATGGGTCGCTCGGCTTCATGCCACTCCTTTTCGGGACCCAAGTCCATCAAAGCGAGCAACACGAGAGCCGAACGCTCATTGGAACGTTCGGCATCGAACCCCAGCAACCTCAGGATCTGTTGCGCCTCAGCAATCTTCTCCTCACGCGGGTCGCCGGGAATATCTCTTGCGGTCTGCTCGCTCACCTGGCTCCTGCCCTTGCTGTTCACTTGACGTTCTGGCGGACCTGTTCATCGATCTCTTCTTGTCCCAGCCAGATACCAGGCCCCAAGGAGCGACCCATCGCCGAAAGCTGCTCTGTGCTCGGGTACCGCAGATTCCTCAGGTCGGTCGCGTTGACTTGCGTATGTCCATTGAACCGCCGGATGAAGCGGTCGAGGAGGGTGGAGTTCAGCCAGATACACAGCCCTCTGGCGACCTCGGCGGACAGGCCGGCGCCGCTGGCATGGAACACGTTCACGTGGTTCTCGAACCCAATCCGTTCAAACGGAATTTTCTCAGGGTCGAACACAACAGCACTCACACGGCGCTTCTCTTCCTTTGAGGAGAGACGCTTGACCACCACGTAATGCCCCAACGGGAACGTCAATTTCTCCGTATCCTCGTTGAGCATGATCGCGTTGTTCTTCTTCGCTCCGGAAACAGGCCAGTTGATGGCGCCGTCGCGCATGTGAAGCGGGTAGATCAGCGGGACCGCCCCGTCGACCGGGTCGGGGCGGAGGTGCTCCTTGCTGCGGAAGTCAACGACACGCCCCGTCGAAACCTGAAGCCCCAACTCCGGGAGAGTGGTCGGCAACCCGGCATGCGATGCGGCGAGTTCGGTGTCTTCTTCATCGGCACTGATGTGAATGAAGTACTCGCGGTCATCGGGGTGCACCATGTCCGCATAAGGCACGGAGCGTTGGCGGATCTCGTCGGAGTAGCTTCGGCTGGTCGACACCACGACCGGCCCTCGTTCAGCGGTGGCCATCCGGGTCGCGGCGAAGATGACGTTCTCTTGCAGCACCGCAGTGTCAGCGAAGACCTTGTTGCGAGCCTCAAAGACGTGGACGCGGTCAAGATGCATCCGGTTAAGGAAGTACTGACGGAACAGTCGGAAATAGGGGCCGTTGGCGAAGCTGCGAGGGGTGATCGCCAAGAGCTGGCCACCAGGGTTCAACAGGTGGACTCCAAGCGCCATGAAAGCCGAGTAGAGATTCGAGGTCCCGGTGCAGACCTCTGAAACGAGCTTCCGCTCACGCGAGCCGGCGGCGAGTTTCCTGTACGGCGGGTTCATGATGATCACGTCGAAGGGCTGGGGTGTCTGGCCGAACAGGCCCTCCCCCTCGGTAGCCCAGGAGATGAAGTCATCTCGCACGAGATCCGCCTCGACATGCACGCCAAAGCCGCTCGCCGTATGGACGCAGTCGTCGAGAGTGGCTTGAAGCGCGGCATGCAGCTGCGGGTCAACCTCGCACGCAGTAAGGCTGATCTTCACCCCCGGGCGTTGTTCGAGGAGCCTGGCAACGAGGGACGCGGTAAGGGAGCCGGCGCCTGCTCCGGGGTCCAGAACGCGCACGGTATCCGCTTCCGGCAGCCTGGCCAGGGAGGCGATGAAGTCAGCGGCCGGCGCAGGTGTGAAGAACTGGCCGAGCTTCCCGCGCCGGCTTGAATCGAGGGCGGCCGAGGACTCTTGTCGCCGAGTCTCTGTCCGGAGAACAAGATCCGTCGCCAGTACGGGTGCTTCCGTTGCCATGCGCTCAACCTACGCACCTGGTGACCCTGGAATGCTCAGGTTTGTCCGACCGTGAGGTGCGTGCGGCACTGGGTGGGACGGGGGCTACGGCTCCCGCGGTCAGCGGAGGACCTTTCAGTGGAGGACCTTCTCCTTGGCCCGGCGGAACTCCTCGTCCGAGATGTCGCCCCGGGCCCGGATCTCCGACAGCTTGGCGAGCTGATCCACCTCGCTGGTCGGGCCGGCGGCGCCAACGGTCTCGCGTATGTACCGGTCCGTCTCCTCCAGTTGGGCCCTGACATGCGCTTGCTCGCGCTTGCCCATGTTCTTGCCCCGGGCAGCGACGTAGACGAAGACGCCCAGGAACGGAAGGACGATCGTGAAGACCAGCCATCCCGTCTTGGCCCCTCCGCTCAGGGCGTCGTCGCGGAAGATGTCGACGACGACGCGGAAGAGCAGGAAGATCCACATGACCCATAGAAAGATCCACAGGACCGTCCAGAAGGCCCCCAGGACCGGGTAGTCGTAGGCCAGGTTCACATTGCTGCCCATTGCTTCTCCTGTTGGTGTGCTTCTCCTGTTGCTGTCGTCCGTTGAGGCCCCATTGAGGCCCCATTGAGGCCACAGTGCGGGCAAGGACCGGGGGCCGTGGCCCGTTTCCGGCCTTGCGGGCCCGCCCGTCCCCGCAAGGCCGGACAGGTCGTTACTGCTCCTCTTCGCTGGGAAGTGCCAGCCCGAAGGCCTCGCCGATATTGCGGGCGGCGGACACGATCCGGGCGCTGCCCACCACGGGGGCGATCGCCACGAGCGTTCCCTGGATCTTCTCCAGCGGCACGCCGATTTCCGCGGCAGTGCCGATGTTGAGGAGGTAGGAGGGGGCAGAGGCGTCCATGGCCACCAGAGCCGCGATGCGTGCCAGCAGATACGTCTCCTGATCCAGCCCGGACCGCTCGAACGTGTCGAGCGTCATCTGGACGAGCGTCTCGAACACAGGCGCGTTCGCTTCGGCGAGCGCGGCGACGCCGCCCGCACCTGTCTCTTGTTCAGCCATCTCAGGTTCCTTTCCTGGTGGTTGGTGCGACGTACGCCTTCAGGAGAGCTCCGGCGCGCCCCGGACGGCATCACCCGGGGCGGGTGACCGGCTGATCGCCGACGGGCGGGCGTTCTGCTGTGCCGGAGGCCGCGGCGAGGATTCCGAGAAGAGCCAGCACGAGGACGACAATGCCGAGGACGAGCGCCACAGCCCCTGGTGTGGGGTAGTTCCACAGCACCAGGGCGAGCACGCCGCCGGCGATGGCGATGCCGGTGGTCCACTTGCTGTGTGCGCTCAGCCAGTGGCCTGCGGCGCCGGTGCGCAGACCGTGGCGCGCCATGGCCCGGCCGGTGGCCCCGGTTCCTCCTGCCGCCGCTGATCTGACCCCTCGGGCACCGCGTCCGGGACCGTACAGATAGGCGGCCAACGTGGTGATCACCGCGATGACCAGGACCGTGCGCGTGCTGCTCCTCAGGAAGCGAATGAAGGTGTCGTAGATGTCGGCTGCGGCGTCCCGCGGCAGAGCGGTCGTGGGGACGGAGTCCAGATAGACCTGGCGCATCACGGCGAGGCCGATGAGCAGGACGATCATCATGATCCCGACGCCGATGGCCGTGGTCATCAGCGCGACACGATGCGCGGGTGCGCTCCAGATGGCGAGCGCCGCCAGGACCAGGACCACGACGGGGAGCCAGGTGCCGATCACGTTCAGCAGACGCATGCCGTCCTGAGCCTCGTTGAGCTTGTCGGTGTGCAGCAGGGGGATCGTCTTGTCGACCTCGGGGATGTTCGCGGCCTGAGCGAAACCCGCGTCCACCAGTCTCTGCTTGACGTTGTCGATGACGGTGCCGAGGTTCAGCTCGATGGTGCCGTCCCCCGCCTGGACGGCGCTGCTGCCCTCGCCGGTGAGAACCTTGACCACGGCGGCGTGGGCGCGTCGGTTGGCGTCGTCCCACACTTCGGCGAACTGGTCGCTGGTCACGACCCTGTTCACGATGTCGTGGACGGCCGCGTTGAGCGCGCTCTTCAGTGGGCCGGTCAGGGCCTGGGCGCCCTGGACCACCCGAGGTGGCGCCCCTTGCTGCTCCAGCGCCTGAGCGGCGGCCGTGGTGATGGCGGCGACATCGACGTTGTCGACCACGCGCTTGGTGAGCCGGTCGGTCACGGCGTCCTGGACGGAGGGCTCGGTGGCGATCGGGGCGACGGTCTGGACGTACCGGTCGGTGTCAGAGACCTCGGAGTCCACCCAGGCCGCTACCACGGCCAGCGGCGTCAGGAGGAAGGCCAGCAGCAGCAGTACGGAGGCGACCGTATAGCGGAGGCGCCGGTGACGAACGGCCGCCACCTTGCGCAGCCGCTCGTACTCGGCCCGTTCCGCGGCGCTCAAACCGGGGTCGGCGACTGGGTGGCCAGGACCTTCGGAAGCTGATGACGAACCACCAGAGGAATCCATGAATTCTCTCTTGGTCTTGATGTGTTACGACGCGTGGCCCTGAAGCGTGACGACGCGTGGCCCTGAAGCGTGACGACGCGTCGGAGCGTCGAAGTCGTGGCAGGCGCCGTTTACTGCACGGTGCTGCTGTCCGCGTCAGCGGCCGCGTAGACGGAGAAAAGGCCTCAGGCTTCTTCCAGGGCCTCACCGAACTCGCGTATCACCCGGCCGTGATGGCTGTGGGTGAGCTGGTGTCCGACCGTCAGGACCAGCGCCACGGGCCATTCGAGGATCTTCAAGGCGACCAGTACGCCAACGCCGGCGAGAAAAGCGAGCTGTTGAGGAGGGGGCAGTTCAAGACGCGCGCCGAACACGTCGAGGGTCACGGTGTTGTGTGCGACAGCGCGTTCAGCCGCCGCGCTGGCCGGCTTCGCCTCCGCGTCCGCGGCACCGGGCTGGACGGGGCGGGCATCCTGGGGGGTGACAGTTGATGCGGTCATGGTTGCCATCCGTTCCATCGCCGACCACGAACCCGTCGGTGATGCGTTTTGGCACGTTTTGCATTCTCGTCAACCATATCCAGGGCGTGCGGACGGCGGCCAGTTGGGAGCCGGCCGACATGCGGATCACCCAGCCGGGTGGTCCACTGGACAGGGGAATTGTCTTGACTTCCCCCCAGCTGAAGCAGGGGGTATCCACGGAGGGACCCAGATGACCAGAAGCGCCGGATCCCCAGTGGGTGACCACCAGCCGTGGACGGCCTGAAGATCCTCCCTCTGGCCATCACCATGATGGTCGGCCCTCAGATCATGTCGGCCGTCATCTTCGTGACGGCGCCCAAAGCGGTCCGTGTGTCCCTGGGGTTTCTGGCCGACGTCGCGATCGCCACCACGGTGGGCGTGGCCGTCATGATGGGCATCGCAGCCGCTCTCGGCAACGTCGTCGATCTCGGCAGCTCCTCCGACAGCGGTTCCGTCGGCCGGATCATCCAGTACGCACTCGTCGCTCTCCTGGCCGTCGCCGCGCTCAAGAAGCTGGATCAGGCGCGAAAGCATCGAACCACCGAAGTGGCTCGGCACCCTGATGGATGCGGACCCGGGCAAGGCGCTCAGGATCGGTCTGCTGGTCATCTTCCTGATGCCGTCCGACATCATGATCATGCTGACCGTCGGTGTCCCTCTCGTCCAGGGCGAGGAATCCTTCGCCGCGGCACTGCCGTTCATTGCCCTGACGATTCTTGTCGCAGCCCTTCCGCTGCTGGTGCGTCTGCTGTTCGCCGGGCATGCCGAAGTCGCCATGTCCAAGGTCCGCGACTGGATGAACACGCACAGCTGGCTGGTGAACATCATCGTGTGCGTGATCTTCATTGTCCTGATTCTCGCCTGATCTGCCTCTGGTCCCCACGCACGCGACCCACACGCAAGCGACCCACCCGCAAGCGACCCACCCGCAAGCGACAAGGAGTGACGTCATGGCTCAGACGACATCCCCACGTTCACAGCAAACCTCGGCATTCGCCGGCGGCCTGGTGGTGTTCGGCGCCGTCATGCTGATCATCGGAGGCATTCTCGACGTGCTCCGCGGCATCATGGCCATCGCTGAGGACGACGTCATCCTCAGCACGCCGAACTACGTGTTCGAGTTCGACACGACCGGCTGGGGATGGATCCACCTGATCCTCGGTGCCCTGGCCATTCTGGTCGGCCTCAGCCTCTTCCAGGCCCGGACCTGGGCCCGCATCGTCGGAGTCGCGCTGGCAGGACTGCTGCTCATCTCCAGCTTCCTGGCCCTGCCGTACTACCCGGTGTGGTCGGTCGTCCTGATCGCGATCTACGGCTTCATCATCTGGGCACTGTGCGTCGTCCAGCCGCAGGACGTATGAACGCGTGCGGATGCCGGGGCTGTCCGCAACTGCTGCTGCCCCTCAGGCCGGACGGGTTCGCCGAGCAGGAGGCCGGGCCGTACCGGATCAGCTCGGAGTGGGTTCAGCTCGGAGTACGGTCCTTCGCCGGAACCGGCGCCGGTTCCGGCTCGCTGCTGAGCTCGGCCGCCTTCGTCACCGTACGGGCGGTACGAGCGGTACGGGCAGTACGGGCAGTACGGGCGTTACGGACGGTACGGGCGCGCGGGCCCTGGAAGACGTACGTCAGCCCGAAGCCCGCGCCGATCACGGCCGCGCCGCCCACCGCGTCCAGGATCCAGTGGTTGCCGGTCGCCACGATCGCCGAGGCCGTGAGGAACGGGTGCAGCAGGCCCAGCGCCTTCATCCACCACCTGGGCGCCAGGATCGCGATCACCAGACCGCACCACAGGGACCAGCCGAAGTGCAGCGAGGGCATCGCCGCGTACTGGTTCGTGAGCGCGGTCAGCGTGCCGTAGTCCGGCTTGGAGAAGTCCTGCACGCCGTTCACGGTGTCGATGATCCCGAGGTGCGGCATCAGGCGTGGTGGTGCCAGCGGGTAGAGCCAGAAGCCGATCAGCGCGAGCAGGGTCGCGAAGCCGAGGGCCGCGCGCGCCCAGCGGTAGTCGACGGGGCGGCGGACGTAGAGGACGGCGAGGACCGACAGCGGGACCACGAAGTGGAACGACGTGTAGTAGAAGTCGAAGAAGTCCCGCAGCCAGTCGACCTTCACCACCGCGTGGTTGATCCAGTGCTCGATGTCGAGGAACAGGGCCTTCTCGATGCCGAGGATCTGCCGGCCGTGCTCCTCGGCGGTGGCACGGCCACCGGTCACCACCAGCCGGACCTGCTGGTACGCCGCGTATGTGACGCGGACCAGCAGCAGCTCCAGGAGCAGGTTCGGGCGGACGAGAACGCGGCGCGGGAACGAGAGCGGGAACGGGAGCGGGAACGGGAGCAGGGGGACGTGCCGGAAGCGGGCCGGCACCGGGTCGGCGTACGTCGTCGGGAGGGGCTTGCGGTAGTACGGCGAGGTGCGGGACAGGAACGGGACGACCAGGGCGGCGGCGAGCGCGGCCAGCAGGACGACGTTGTCACGCAGCGGGTACAGGGCCGGCATATTCGGCACCATCATCTTCGCGGGCAGCGTCATCACCAGGACGACGGCGACCGGCCACACATACCGGTCGGACGCCTTCCGGCCCACCCTGCCGACCACGGCGAGCAGTACCCACAGCAGCTGGTGCTGCCAGCTCGTGGGCGAGACGGCGACGGCGACGCAGCCGGTGAGGGCGACCGCGAGCAGCAGCTGGCCGTCGCCCGCGTACCGGATGGCCCGGCGCAGGCCGAGGACGGCGACGGTGGCTCCCAGCGCCAGGAACAGCGCGATCTCCGGCGGCCCGGTGAGGCCGAGCCGCAGCAGGGCGCCGTGCAGGGACTGGTTGGCGAGGTCGTCGGCCTCGCCGCCGAGGCCGACGCCCGCGAGATGGTGCACCCAGTACGTGTACGAGTCGTGCGGCATCGCGGCCCAGGCGAGCGCCGTGCACCCGGCGAACGTGACCCCGGTGCAGACGGAGGCGCGGCGACGCCCGGTGAACCACAGCAGCGGCGTGAACAGCAGCACGGTCGGCTGGAGGGCGGCCGCGACCCCGATGAGGATCCCGCTCGTCCGTTCCCCCCGGACCGCGAAGCACCCGGCGAGGACGAGCAGCACCGGGAGGATGCTGGTCTGGCCGAGGTGCAGGGTGTTGCGCACCGGCAGCGACAGCATCAGCAGGCTGACCGCGACGGGCGCGGCGAGCAGCGCCGTACGCCGGGACACCGGCTGGGGCAGGGCGCGCGCGGCGACCAGGCCCAAGGCGACGACCAGCAGGAGGGTACCGAAGGTCCAGCTCCAGCCGAGGGCCTCTTCAGCGGAGCGGGTGAGCGGTTTGAGGACGAGCCCGCCGAACGGTGTGCCTGTGAACCGGCTCGAGTCGTACAGGGATCCCGTCGTGTGCAGTACGCCGTTGGGCCCGACCCAGGTCTCCAGCTCCGTCAGCCGCTCCCCCCTGGGCGTACTCAGCACGACGGCGACCTGCCGTACGGCGAGAACGGCGGCGACGAGCCACAGCACGGCACGGACCGCCCCCAACCGTGCCGTCGTCACCCCACCCACCACGCTTGCCGCACCCACCACGCTTGCCGCGCCCACCGCACCCGCCGTGCCTGCCGCGCCCACCGCACCTGCCGTGCCCGCCGTGCCTGCCCCGAAGGCACTCCCCGGTCCGCTCTGCTCCGCGTTCGCCACGCCCTGTCGACCCTCCCGCCCCGTTCATCCCGCTTGACCCGTAGGTCGCCCATGTCGCCCATGTCGCTCACGTCGCCCATGTGCAGCAGCCTAGGAATCTCCTCAGAGCCTTGCACTGCCCCGGCGAGAGACGCAGGCAATCCCTACTTCAACCTGACGTCCGCCCCTCTTTCCCTCTTTCGTCCGGATGACATTAGCGCCCGGATGGTTGCGCACTCAGGCGCGAGCACGACAAAGATCACAGCGAGACTCCGCACGGGGGCCGCTCCGATTCGCGGGGGGCACTGTCACAGGGGCCCCTTCCCGCGGGCCCCGTTGCCGCGAGTCCCGTCACAGCGGGCCCCGTTGCCGCGGGCCCTGTCCCAGCGAGGCCCTGTCACAGCGAGGCCCGGCATACCGCTGGAGGAACGGAGTTCTGTCCGCTTTTGAGCGAGAACGCGCACAACCGGATTCGGTCAGACGTCTTTGGCTGATCCTGGGAGGCAGGTGGCTTGTAATGCCATTGCGTGCCGCTCCGCCTCAGGCATGTAATGTCTTCGCGAACGAGAAAACGAGAGAACGAGAGACAAGAAACAACGCAGACCACGTGTTTTTCTCTCGGCAGCCACGACACCCTGGAGGGGTTCGGATGAAGAAACGAACGAAACTAATCTCGCTGCTCACTGGAATTACGGCAGTGACAGCCATGATTAGCGTTCCGGCGACTGCTGCTGATCCGCCGTTGTTTGTTGTCGTCAGCAATCACGACGGTCTTCATGGGCAGGACGTCTGGTTAACTGAGCATGCTCAAGATGGCTCGAACGTGCGCGGCCCCCAGAAATTTACAGTAGGCGCCAACAACGCGCACTACTGGACCCTCGACAAAGGCGACTGGATCGAAGCGACCGGACCCGACGGGGTCAATTTTAGGCTCGCGTCGACAGACACCGCCTGCTTCCGCATTAACGCGAAATCTCACCGCGGACCCACCTCGTCGGACGCCACAATGGAGAGGGTGACAGATTCTTGCAACATCGAGGGTGCAACGGAAACACCGTGGTAGTGACATAGCCCGGCTTTCGCTGATTTCTCGGTGTCGGTTGGGGATAGCTCGCAGGGGTGACGTCAGGGCTGTTCCAAAGCCAGGATGATCATGGATCACTTCTGGTCAGCCGATGCGTAGAAGGTCCAGCGATCGAGTGAGGGGCTGGTAGGTCTGAGGTACTCACGTTGCTGGTGATACGCCCAGTAGTCCTCGAAGTCGCCGTTGTCGATGACGGCTCGCAGGAGGAGGACGGCGTCGGCGCTGGGCAGGTCCCATCTCGCTCCCGCGAGATCGAGACGGTTCTTCACGAGGTGCCGGCACGTTCCCTCGATCACACCGGTCGCGATCGGCCAGCCTATGGGGAAACACACCCGTGCTGTGGAGCGAGGTGAGGGACATTTGACTCTGTTGCGATGGCGGGCGATCCGTCACGATCGGTGGCGTGTGCCCGTGGACTCACAAACGTGCGTCGCTGGCCTGCGAGCGGAAGCGGGTGTGCCAGGGCGGCTGGCGGGTGGCAGGGGCGGTTCCACGCTGATGGCTCACTGGAATAGCGGAAGAGACAAAGAAAAGAGGGGTTTACCGATGAAAGGCAAGTCAAAAACCGTGGTGGTGGTTGTTGCCACCGTGGGCATGCTCGGTACTGGTTTCTTCGTGTCCCAGGCTCATGCTGGGGACCGCGGGCAGCAAATCAGTCTCTGCGAGAAACCGAACACTGTGAGTTCTGCGGTGTTGCGCGGAACCAACCAGGATGGCGTTCCTGAGTCTGCGGGGGCGTCATGGGACAACATCTCCCAGGGGTGTACTGACACGGTCGGTATCTGGTGGAAGGGTAATGTGACGATCGAATGGATGGACACCATAGGTGGCCGTGTGGTGAAGACGACCACCTGCAACGTACCGGAAAGGCAGGAGGGCGACTTCTTCGTCTGCAACTTCTGACCTCGGTCGTTCGCGACGGCCCGTTTTTGCTTGTGGGTGCGTTGCTGAGTACGCCGGTGCCGAGGTCTCACGGGACCCGCGGAGTACTCCGGGGCCGAGTGTGACGTGTGGTTGGGTCAGGGCGCGAGTGCCGGGGACGGTGCTCTAGCTAGAGGGCGCGGCAACCGGCACGCACATCGGGGGCTCGTGCCCGGCAAGCCACACAAGCCCGGTGCCCACCCGGCACCGGGCTTGTGTGGCACCGGAAAAGGGGGGGTGTGTTTCCCGGCTCATACAAGGTTTTCGTAGCCGTTGATCGTCCGGGTGGGGAGCGTGACTCTGCGTCCGCGTAGCGGGATGCTGGGGTATGTCGAATGATGTCTTGCTTCTTCTGCTGCCCCAGCTCGCGTCCGTGGTGGTCGAGTCGGCTGCGGTGGTCAACGGGGTCGTGGTCGTCACCGCACGTACCCGGGACGGTCCGGCGGCCTGCACCGGATGCGGCCGAGCGTCGGATGGGGAGCACAGCCGCTACATCCGGCATGTGGCGGACGAAGCCGTCGGCGGGCGGCAGCTGCGGATCGACCTGTCGGTGCGCCGGTTGTACTGCGAGAATCCGGCCTGCCCGCGGCGCACCTTCGCCGAGCAGGTGGCGGGGCTGACCGTGCGCTACCAGCGACGGACCCCGGCCCTGCAGGGTGTGGTGAACGCGGTCGCCATCGCGCTGGCCGGGAAGGCCGGAGCCCGGCTGCTGACCCACCTGCACCACACGCTGTCCTGGGCTACCCTGCTCAACTGCCTGATGGTGCTGCCCGATCCAGCCGCCCCGACTCCGCGTGTCCTGGCCGTGGACGACTTCGCGCTGTGCAAGGGCGCATCTTACGGAACGCTGCTGGTGGACGCCGAGACCAGGTTGCCGATCGAGCTGTGGAACACCCGCGACGCCGCACCGCTGATCAAGTGGTTGGCTGCCCACCCCGGCATCGAAGTCATCTGCCGGGACGGCTCGTTGACCTTCGCCTCCGCGATCGGCGCCGGTGCACCGAAGGCACTGCAGGTCAGCGACCGCTTCCACCTGTGGCAAGGACTCGGCCGCAAGGTCGCCGAGGTCGTCTCCGCGCATCGCGCCGACCTCGTACCCCCGCCAGCACAGGACACCCCCACCCCGGACCCGGAAACGGTCGCCGCCCAAAAGGCCCGCCACAACTACGACGCCGTCCACGCCCTTCTGGAGCAGGGGGTGACGCTGCGGGAGATCGCCCGCCGGCTGCCCCTGGACCGCAACCGTGTACGCCGCTACGCCCGCGCCGCGAGGTGGCAGGAGACCGTGCCCACCTGGCCCCGACACCTCGGCATCATCGCCCCCTACCGCGACTACCTGCAGCAACGCTGGGAGGAAGGCGAACACAGCCCCACCGCGCTGCACCGCGAGATCACCGGGCGCGGCTTCACCGGCAGCTACAACACCGTCATGTACTACTGCCGTATCCTGCGCGATGACGTGGAAGCTGGCCGCGATGCACCCCAGCAGGCGCTGAGCACCCGACAGGCAGCCCGCCTGATGCTGACCCGGCCCGAGCACCTGCACGAAGACGGCCGTCTCGCCCTGAAGGACCTGCTCACCCGCTGCCCGGCCCTGGCCACTGTGCACGACCGCGTCCGCGCCTTCGGCGAGATGCTCACCACCGGCAGCGCCGACCGGCTGGAAAAGTGGATCGAGGACGTCAAGGGGGACGGCATCGGCCCGATGACCACCTACGCCACCGGAGTGACCAGCGACTTCTACGCCGTCCACGCCGGCATCCTGCTCCCGCACAACGCCGGCGTGATCGAGGGCCGGGTCACAGACCTGAAACTGATCAAGCGTCAAATGGGCGGCCACGCAGGCATCTCGCTCCTGCGCAAGCGCGTCATCCTCGTAGCCAACTCACGCCGCACCGACACCACCGTCGAGGACGACATCTGGGCGATCAACGCTCACGAAAATCTTGTATGAGCCCGGAAACGCACCCTCCAAAGACCTTAATTCCTTGATTGGGTCAGCCCTCACGGGTCAAACCTCGTGGGTCAAAACCTCGTGATAAAAGCCCACGTTGACGCTGCGCGGGGCGGTGCGGTCCCGGATGACGAGCTCGCCCGAGCCGCCATACGGGAGCTTGACGGTACCGCCGTACGGCAGGTGCTGGGCCTGCAGGCCGACCAGCGCCAGGCTCACCTCGGAGGACGGGTCGGCATGCGTGCCGAGCAGCCAGGTCACCTGCCAGCCGCCGTCGGGTCCGCACAGGAACTCCAGGTGGACCCGGGAGACGAACAGCCAGTCGTCGGGCGTCGCGAGTCGGCACACGGACTTGTCCCGGCCCACCCGCAGCACCGCGCCCGGCTCGCTGGGCACGTCGGCCCTCAGCATTCCGGCCGTCGCCCCGGTGTCCTCCGCGGAGACCGAAGCCATGGTGATCTCGAGCACGTGCGCTCCTTCTGGGTCACGGGTTGCGGCCTGCGCGGTCCACAGCGGCCCCGCAGTCCGGACCTTCCAACGGTCGCTCCGCGATGCGCGCCCGGCGCACCGCCGCCGCATGATAGTTCGCCGGAACCACTGTTCGGGAGGCCTCCCGCACAGTGGACTCTCAGAGCCCGGGCCCCTCGCCGGAGATACGCACCGAGCCCGGTCAGTCGTCCGAGCCGCTGACGTGCCGATCACCGTGGGCGTAGCGTCGGTGGCATGAGCGAGCATCTGGGGGACCGCCTGGCACGTCTACGCCGCCTCGCAGACCTCACGCAAGAGGTGCTGGCCGAGCGCTCCGGCGTGTCCGTCGACGTGGTGCGGAAGTTGGAGCGGAAGCGCAAGCACAGCGCACGTCTGCCCACCCTGCACGCCCTCTCTCAGGGACTGGGCGTCGAACTGACGGCACTACTGGGAGCCCCCCGGGCGTGCCGCCCAATGGGGATGCTGACCCACCCCTGCCTCGAAAGCGACGCCCAGGGCAGCGCCTGAACGCCCAAGGAAGAAGGCCGATATACCTCCACGGTGGCCGACCAGCCTGGGCCAGGCACGACTCCCGAAGGACAAGGTGGTCCCGCCCGCCGGTCAGGGAAAACGGGCGGAGCCACTTTGTTCCTACACGATACAAAAGATTCCGGCCGAGCGCCACCACTTCCGGGCCGGGCTTTCACTCCACGGGACACCACGGAACACCACGAGGCACGACAAGACACCGAGAGGCCGCGACGACACACCGACGGGCCGCGACGAGAAGGCCATCCCCGTACAACCCGCGCCCTCACCCCCGTACAACACGCACCGTCACCCGGCCGCCGCGTCGTACAGACTCCACGTCCCCAGCCCCACCATCACCAGCGCCGCGACCTTGGTGATCAACCGCAACGGCACCCGCTTCATCAGCGCCTGCCCGCCCACGATGCCGAGCCCGCCCACGGTCCACAGCGCGAGCACCGCGCCCAGGCCGACGGAGAGCGGGTCGTCGTACCGGGCCGCGAGGTTGGCCGTCATGATCTGTGTGAGGTCGCCGAACTCGGCGACCAGGATGAGCATGAAGCCCGCCCCCGAGACCTTCCAGAAGGACTGGTCCTCGGGCCCCCGGATCTCCGCGCCATTCTCGGCTTCGTCCTTCTTCAGCAGGAGTACGGCCGCGCACGTCAGGAAGAGCGCACCGGTAACCGCGGACACGATCCGCGTCGGCAGCAGCGTCAGCACGCTGCCCGCCGCGACCGCGAGCGCGACATGGACGGCGAACGCGGCGGCGACACCGGCGAAGACGTACGAGGCGCGGTAGCGCGTGCCCAGTACGAGGCTCGCCAGCGCGGTCTTGTCGGGGAGTTCGGCGACGAAGACGAGGCCGAAGACGAACGCCAAGACGCTGAAACTGATCACGATCCCTCAATCGGTTAAATATCCCCCCAATGACTGCTTTATGAACATTTATTGCATATGTTCATTGGTTACCCGTATGCCCCTCCACACCCCTCCTGCCCGTGATGCTCGTGAGGCATCCCACACCTGGCGCCCCAGGGGTCGGTTCCCGCCCCGTACGACGGATGATGAGGCGAACCGCCCGCTTCCAGCGGGTGGTTTGCCCCACCGCGGGACGGTTTGCCGCACCGCGCCCCACGCACGGGAGTCAGACACCTTGTCCGCAGCGACCGCCGCCTCCGCAGAGGAACCCGCAGAGGAACCCGCTGAAGAACCCGCTGAAGAACCTGCCGAGGAACCCACGGAGGAACCCGCCGAGGATCCCGCGGAGGGACCTGCCGAGGGACCTGCCGAGGATTCCGCGGAGGGACTCGCCGAGACCCCCCACGTCTCTCTCGCCGTCGTCGGTGCGGGCCCGCGCGGCACCAGCGTCCTGGAGCGCCTGTGCGCCTCCGCGCCCGAATTGCTCCGGCCCGGGACGCGGCTGACGGTCCATGTCATCGACCCGGCACCGCCGGGCCCGGGCCAGGTCTGGCGTACGTCCCAGTCCCCCCACCTCCTCATGAACACCGTGGCCTCGCAGGTGACCCTGTTCACCGACGAGAGCGTGGACTGTGCGGGTCCGGTGCGCCCGGGGCCGAGCCTCCATGAGTGGGCGGACGGAGAGCTGGACCCCGACGAGTACCCGGCCCGTGCCCAGTACGGCCGCTACCTGGAGTGGGTCTTCGCGGAGGTGGTGCGTGGGGTGCCGCCCGGGATACGGGTCGAGACGCACCGGACCCGAGCGGTCCGCCTGGACGACGCCCCCGACGGCCGCCAGACCCTCACCCTCGCCACCGGCCGCACGCTGACCGGCCTGTCCGCCGTGGTCCTCGCCCAGGGGCACCTGCCCATGCTCCCCGACCGCACCCAGCGCGACCTCATGTCGTATGCCGCCCGCCATGGCCTGCGCCACATTCCGCCCGCCAACCCGGCCGACGTCGACCTCTCCCCGCTCGCCCCCGGCGAACCCGTTCTCCTGCGCGGCCTCGGCCTCAATTTCTTCGACCATATGGCCCTGCTGACCACCGGCAGGGGCGGCCGTTTCGTCTCCGGTCCGCAGGGCCTGCGCTACCTCCCCTCCGGCCGCGAGCCACGCCTGTACGCGGGCTCCCGGCGCGGTATCCCGTACCAGGCGCGCGGCGACAACGCAAAAGGCCCGTACGGCCGTCACACCCCGCTCGTCCTCACCCCCGAGGTGATCGCGGCCTTCCGTAAACGCGCGGGCTCGGGCGAGGCGCCCGACTTCCTGGCGGAGATATGGCCGTTGGTGGCGAAGGAGGTCGAAACGGTCTATTACGAGGGCCTGTTGAGATCCAAGGACCTGTTGAGGCAGGAGGGCTCGCTGAGGCACGAGGACTTGTTGAGGCATCCCGACCACTTCCCCGACCGCTTCCCCAACCACTCCCCCGACCGCTTCCGCGACCGTTTCCTCTCCGCACTCCACCGCAGCCCTCAAGAGACCGCAGTCCTCGACGAGTTCGGCATCCTGCCCGTCGGCCGCTGGTCCTGGGACCGGATTTCCCGCCCGTACGCGGACCAGAACTTCCCGGACCCCGGCGCCTGGCGTACCTGGCTGCTCGCGTACCTCCGCGAGGACGCGGACCAGGCGGCCCTCGGCAACGTCCACGGCCCCCTCAAAGCCGCCCTCGACGTCCTGCGCGACCTGCGCAACGAGCTCCGGCTGATCGTCGACCACGGCGGGCTGACCGGGGCGTCCCGCCGGGAGCACCTGGACCGCTGGTACACACCGCTCAACGCGTTCCTGTCCATCGGCCCGCCCCGCCGCCGTATCGAGGAGATGGTGGCCCTGATCGAGGCGGGCACCCTGACGGTCCTGGGCCCCCGCCTCCAGGTGCGCCCGGACGACGGCGCCTGGCTCGCACACTCCCCCGAGGTCCCCGGCTCCGGCGTACGGGTGGCCGCACTCATCGAGGCCCGCCTGCCGGAACCGGACCTGCGCCGGACCGCCGACAACCTCCTCGCCCGGCTGCTGAAGACGGGACAGGTCCGCCCGCACTCCAACGAGGGCTACGAAACAGGGGGGCTGGACGTAACACCGCGTCCGTACTGCCTGATAGACCGTCAAGGAGCCGCCCACTCAAGGCGGTTCGCGTTCGGAGTTCCCACGGAGGGCGTGCACTGGGTGACCGCGGCAGGGGCCAGACCGGGTGTGGATTCGGTCACCCTGTCCGACGCCGACGCGGTGGCGCGAGCGGCTCTCCGTGCACTCGGTCAGCGACTCGATCAGCAACTCGGTCAGCGAACGGAGCAGGGGCCCACGCGGACCCCTATACCGCCCCCACGCGGACCTCACGCGGACCTCACGCGGCCCCCACACTGACTCCGAACACAGGGACGGCCCCCTGAGGAGAACCCCAGGAGGCCGTTGACCTGCTCTCCCATCCCGGTGGGCGCGGACGGTTTCGAACCGCCGACATCCTGCTTGTAAGGCAGGCGCTCTACCCCTGAGCTACGCACCCAGAACGAGGGAACAGCCTACCTTGCCCGAGGCACTGGTCCGCAAACCGTATCGCGGGGGATCGCGGGGGCGATTCGGTCACTGTGTGAACGGTGAACCGTACGGCCTGTGTGTTCGTCCTTACCTGGTGGGAGAATGACAGAGGGCACAGGGTGGGGCGGATGACAGCACGGGAGAGGGATTTGAATCCTCCCCCAGCTGAAGGCAGGGGGATTCCTGGCTCACGCTGCCTGCGGGTCAGCGACCCGACAGGTCTTCCACGATCAACACCAGCCGGGTTGAAACCAGCCCGGTTTGATACGGCAAAGCTTGGAGGTGCGTGTGCTGTCTTGGCTCTCGATCAGCACGGCGTGCGCGCTTGGTTCTCGCAATGCACGGCATGCAGCCTACCCGATCAGGTGGACGGTGTTTCGCCCTGAGGGCGAAATCCCGCTTCCTGCTCTGCTCCGCAGGAGTCCGATTCTCCCCCGCAAGCGGGAGGTACCCCCACCCCGGCGTGAACGCCGAGGCATCCTCGGAGGAACCCGGTGACGGCGACACCTTCAGAGCCGTACGGCACCCGTGACCTGCTGGCTCTTCTCGCGCTCCCGGTGCTCGTCGCCCTCGCTCTGCCCGCGGCCTTCGCCGGCGGCGGGACCCGGCGGTGGTTCGGCGGGCGGGCGGAGAGCCAGCGGGCCGAGGCGCAGGCCGCGAAGGACGCCGCGGCGGCCGCGTTCTACGAACTGGACACGGCCCAGCGCGATCTGCGGATCTCGATGGAGGCCATCATCGCCGCCGACGACTCCGCCGCCGCCCGCCGCGCCGTGGATGACTTCGCCGCGCTGGGGCGGCGCATCGACGAGGTCAGCCATCGCTACATCAACGCCGTCGACGCCCACGACCTGGACCACGACGGCCTGGATGCCTCCGCCGCGTCCCGCGCCCGCACCGAACTGATGGCTGCCAAGGGCGAGCTGGAGCGGGTCAAGCGGGAGCTGGACCGGTTCGCCGAAGGGCTCGGACCGCTGCTGGGCAAGGCCGAGACCCAGCTGGCCCGGCTCGCCCCGGCCGCGGAGCGCGCCCGCCAGGCCCTGCTCGCCGCGAGCAACGCCCTTGATTCCGCGCGGAGTTCAGGGCTCAAGGCCGATGGCCTGGCAGCCCGCCTGGCCGCCCTCGGCCCGGAGCTCACCAAGCTCAACCAGGGCGCCGGACAGCACGGCGTACCGCGGACGCTGGAGCGCGCCGACCATGTCGTACGCGAGGCGGAGGCGGTGCGCGCGGAGGCCGAGCGGCTGCCGGAGCGGGCCGCCGAGATCGACCGCCGGCTGGTGTCGCTGCGTACGCGCGCGGAGGCGCTGAGCACCCGGTCCGAGCAGGTGGAGCCGGTGCTGAGCGAGCTGCGGCGGCGGTTCTCGGCGGCGTGCTGGGAGGACCTGCGGCAGGTGCCGGAGCAGGCCGCTCAGAGCGTACGGCAGGCCGGGCTGAAGCTGCGGGAGGCCCGGGCCGCGCGCGACGAGCAGCGCTGGCCGGACGCGATCTCGCTGCTGTCGACGGTACGGGCGCTGCTGAACTCCACGGATGAGGCGGTCTCGGCGGCGGGCGACCGGCTGCGGCGGCTGAACGCCGTGCAGAAGGACCCGCGGCAGGAGATCGACCGCACCCGGTTCGCCCTCCGGGACGCCCAGCGGCTGGCCATGGCGGGCCGCTCCACCCCCGACCCGCGCCACGCCCGCCCGCTCGACGACGCCGTCGCCCGGCTGGAGCGCGCGATCACCACACTGAAGGGGCGGCACCCGGACTACTGGCACTTCCTGACAGAGACCGGGGCGGTGCGGGCGACGGCGGCCCGGGTGGTGGCCCAGATCCGGGAGGAACGGGGCGCGGGCGGCGCGTAGGGGGGCGCCGGCGTTGGCGCCGCTCCCCCCGCGGGCGGATATTGAGTACGAAGGCTGAATGCGAACGCTGAGCGCGAAGGCCGCGTACGACATCGCGTACGGGACACTCGGCATGAAGCGCGTACGGAAGCGCGTACGGAAGCATGCACGGAAAGCACATACGTACGACCTCCGCCAGCGCCCCAGGGAGGCGGACATGGCCACGCACCCACTGCACCCGGTACCGAGGCGGCATATCCGGCTCGACGAGCACCTGCCGGTGGACCACCGGCTCAGCAGGGTCTACCGGATCGGCGCGGGCCTCATGGGGCTCGTCCTGCTCGCTTTCGGCATCCTGGGCCTCATCGACAGGATCGGCTTCTTCGACACCCGGGGGGACACTGTCGCGGGGCTGAACACGAACGGCGCGCTCAGCGTCCTGTCCATCTGTGTCGGGGTGCTGCTCTTCGTCGGCATGGTGATCGGCGGCAACTTCGCGTCGACGCTGAACATGGTGGTCGGCGTCGCGTTCATCCTGAGCGGCTTCGTGAACCTGGGACTGCTGGACACGGACCTCAATTTCCTCGCCTTCCGCATCCAGAACGTGCTCTTCAGCTTCGTGGTCGGCGTGCTGCTGATGACCTTCGGCATGTACGGGCGTGTCGGGTCCGCCCTGCCGCACGACAACCCGTACTGGAGGGCACGCAACACGGAGCAGGCGGACCTCGAGCAGAGCGGGCAGATCCCGGGGGTGAAACAGCAGACGCAGAGCGCGGGCGCCCTCGGACGAGGACAGGCACAGGCACAGGCACAGGCACAGGGACAGGGACAGGCACAAGGACGGGCACAGGGACAGTGACAGGGACAGCTACAGGGACAAGGCCGAGAGCAAGGACAGGACTCCGGTTAACCTGTGCGCATGCCTCGTTACGAATACCGCTGCCGGACCTGCGGCGACACCTTCGAGCTGAGCCGTCCCATGGCCGAGTCCTCCGCCCCCGCGGACTGCCCCACCGGCCACCCCGACACGGTGAAGCTCCTGTCGACGGTCGCGGTGGGCGGCTCGGCGTCCGTCCCGGCACCGGCCCCCCGCGCGGGCGGCGGAGGCGGTACCGGGGGCGGAGGCGGGGGCGGGTGCTGTGGCGGAGGCTGCTGCGGCTGACAGGGCCCCTCAGCCGCGCCCCCTCTCCCCCTCCCCCTCCCCCTCAGTCCCCTCAGCACCCCTTCAGGAACTCCCGCAGGATCCGCTCCCCGGCCAGGACGCCCCGCTCCGGAAGAGCGGTGACCGCGGGCGCCACCCACCCCGTGTCGGCCAGCTCCCCGTGCCCCGGCCGCCAGCCGCGGTCCGCCGCGAGGAGCAGATCGGCGTCCAGCAGCGAGTCCCCGGCCGCGAGTGTGAGCTCGGCGCCGGTGCGCCGGGCGACCTCCCGTACGGCCGCGCTCTTGGTGAGCGGCTTCGGTACGGCGTAGAGCTTGCGGCCCTGCAACGACACCGTCCAGCCGCGGTTCTCCGCCCAGACCGCCAGTTCCTTGACCCACTCCTCGGGGAGCAGTTCCCGCTCCACGACCAGGTACACGAACAGATCCTCCGCCACCCGGTGCTTACGCACCCACGACGGGTCGGACGTGGCCGCCATGTACTGCCGTACCTCGTCCAGCGGCGCGCACTCGTCCGCGAGCCGGGCCGTCACCGCCGCGTGCCAGTCGTGGTCCGTCACCCCGTCGACCAGCAGATGCCCGCCGTTGGCGCAGATCGCGTATGTGGGCTCGGGGCCCGGCAGGTTGATGCGCTGGTACTGCTTGCGCGTACGGGTCGTGGTGGGCACGAACACCGCCGTGTCCCCGAGTCCGGTGAGCAGCTGGGCCGCGGTCTCGGTCATGTAGGACAGCGGCCTGCTCTCGTGCACCTCGACGCACAGCAGCCGGGGCGCCCGCGCGTCCGGCATGGTCAGCGCCAGCGCCGCCGCGGAGTAGATGAGCGTACGGTCGAGATCGCTCGCGACCAGCACCTGAGGCCCGGGCATCAGACCGCCACCGCCTTTCCGTCGGCACCGGTCGCGCCCCGTGTGTACTTGGGGTGGATCAACCCCACGCAGGTGTACGGCAGTTCGGCCACTTCCTCCACCGGTACCCCCCGTTGCTCGGCCAGCAGGCGTACGTGGTCGAGGTCGGCTCCCGCCCCGGCCCGCGCGAGGATCTTCCACGGTACGCGGCGCAGCAGTACCCGGGTGGCCTCGCCGACGCCCGGCTTGACGAGGTTGACGTCGTGGATGCCGTACTCCTCGCTGATCCGCTCCACTGCCGCCCAGCCCTCCCAGGTCGGGGCGCGGTGGGCGGAGAGCAGTTCCTTGGCCTGCGCGTCCGCCGCGTCGGTGACCTCGGGGAAGCGGGCCGAGATCGCGTCGAGGAAGTCGTTGGACATATCGGCACCGGCGAGTTCGCGGTAGAACTTCGCGCCGTGGTAGTCGTACGGGCCGACGAGGTCCGCGCGGAGCACCGTACGCGAAATCAGCCCGGAAACCGTTGAGTTGAGGCACGCGGAGGGGATGAGGAAGTCCTCGCGGGTGCCGTACGTCCGCACGCACGAGCCCGGGTCGGCGAGGACGGCGATCTCCGGGCTGAAGCCGCCGATTCCGTCGGATTCCTCGAACTCCCGCAGGGCGTCGGCCAGTTCGCGGGTAATGGCGCCTTTTCCGGTCCAGCCGTCGACGAACACGACGTCGGCCGGGTCGTGGTGGTCGGCGAGCCAGCGCAGGGCGTTGGGGTCGATGCCGCGGCCCCGCACGATGGAGACGGCGTAGTGCGCCAGGTCGAGGCCGTGCCGGTGCTGGGCCCAGCGGCGCATCAGCACGCCTACGGGGGTGCCCGCACGGGCGAGCGACACGAGGACGGGGCTGCCGGGGCGAGGCAGGGAGGTCCCCCCGCTGTGGGGGTGCTCGGCGGTGTGGGGGTGCTCGGCGAGCACGATCTCCGTCACCACTCCCACGGCCTGGGCTATTCGTGAGGCCGAGGTCTCCAGCGCGCTGCGGAACAGGGCCTGGTACCGCTCGCTGGGCTGGTACTCCACCGGCAGTGACTCGGCGTAGTGCGCGCCCCCGCTCTGGACGGCCTCCTCGCGCTCCTCTGTGGGCGCCTCCAGCGTGACGTCCGACAGGTCCCGCAGCAGCCAGCCGACCTCGTCGGGCGCGTACGAGGAGAAGGCGGGGCCGCGGAGGGGGTCGGGCAGCATGGGGAGCCTTTCGGTGGCGTCGGGGCGTCGGCGGCGCAGGAGGGGGTGGGCGGGGTGGTGAGCGGAGGGGTGGGCGAGGTGGTGGGCGAGGTGGCGTGCTGGGGCGCGTACGGCGGGACGTACGAGGGGACGTACGAGGGGACGACGGCGAGCAGCACACTCGGCGTGTGTGCGGCCAGCTGGGCCAACAGGCCGTCAGCGGCGTGCAGTTCGGGCGTATCGGCGGTCGAGTCGACGACGGCGACAACCGCGTCGAAGCCGACGCCCGCGACGTTGTACGCGTAGCGCTCGCCGGGGCCGTCGCCAGGGTTGTCGTGGGCGGGGAAAACGATTCGGCTGCGGATCGCGTAGCCGGGGTCGTCGACCGCGAGGACGGGTGAGCGGGTGGTGGTGGAGTACCGCACCTCGGCGTCGACCGCTTCCTCCAGCTCGCGGGCCAGCCGGAGCGGGGCGTACATCAGCTCCTCGAAGCCGAGCACCAGCACGCGCCGTGCGCCCGCCGGCAGCGCGCCCGCGATCCGCGCGGCCATGGCGGGCAGCGCGTTCTCGAGGCGTACGCGGTGCCCCGGCGTGAAGCCGTGCCGCCCGCCATCGGGGACACCACGGGGCCAGCCGAGCTCGACGCGGGTGGCGGGGGTGGCGAAGGTGACGGGGGCGGCGGGAGCGGCGGGAGCGGCGGGGGTGGCGGGGGTGGCGGGAGCGGCGGGGGTGGCGGGGGTGGCGGGAGCGGCGGCGGTGAGCGGCGGGGCTGGCGGGAGCGGCGGGGCTGAGCAGACGCCGCAGGCTGAGCGGGAGCTCACCGGCGTGAGCAGACGCCGCACGGCTGAGCGGGCTCACCGGCCTGAGCAGACGCCGCAGGCTGAGCGGGCTCACCGGCCTGAGCAGACGCCGCAGGCTGAGCGGGCTCACCGGCCTGAGCAAGCGCCGCAGCCTGAACAGGCTCACCGGCCTGAGCAGGCCCCCGGCTCTTCTCGTACTCCGTGACCAGTGCCTGCCCCTTCTCCAGCACGCCCTCCGGCAGCCGTACGGTCCCGGAGGCCGCCGTCACGAGGTCGACGCGGGCACCGATCTCTCGGGTGAAGTCCTCCAGGCGCCCGAGGTCCGCCGCCGAACGCATGTCGACCAGCGTCACGATCACGTACCGTCCACGCGGGTAGCGGGCGTGCAGTTCGCGGATGGTGTTCAGGACCGTGTTGCCGGTGGAGAACTCGTCGTCGACCAGCACGAGCGGCCCGGTGCTCGCGAGGAGGGCCGGGTTCTCCGGGAGCAGCAGGTGGGAGGTGGCGTGGGAGTGGGACTCCTCGAAGCCGCCTGCCCGGTCGACGCCCTCGACGGGCCGCCGGGTGGAATGGAGGTAGGGCGCGAGGCCCACGCCGTCCGCGACCGAGTGGCCGAGCCCGGTGGCCGTCTCGGCGTACCCGAGCACGACGGCCGCGCCTGCCTCGTCGTCGCCCAGCAGCTCGCGCACCCGGCGGCCGAGGGCGACCCCGTACCCGTACACGACGGACGGCGACTGCGGCACGTGCTTGCCCAGGACGTTCGACACCAGCAGGTGCGCCCGCCTGGGGTTGCGGCGCAGTGCGAGTCCCAGCAGGTCACGGAGGTGCTCGCCGCCTACCAGTGCGACACCGAGCCGCTCGGCGACCCAGCTCCCGGACCAGACCTCGTTGTTCTTCATCGATTCCTTGTCAGTACGCCATCAGTACGCAATCAGCACCACGCCATCAGTGCACCATCAGCACCACGCCATCAGTGCGCCATCAGCGCACCGTCACTACGCGCCCGTACGCCTACGCCTCAGTGAGCCGTGTCTGCCAGTCCCGCCGTTCCTGTCCGTGGGCGGGCAGTCCCGCCAGTCCTGTCAGTGGGCGGGCGGCCCTGTCAGTCGGCGAGCAGTCCCGCCGCCAGCAGCTCCACGAAGCCGATGTCCTCGTTGGCGACGCCGAAGACCTCGGCGCGCGTCAGGACGCGCTCGGCCCAGGCTCGGTGCGGCTTCACCTCGTTCATCTTGTTCGTGTAGGCGGACCGCAGCACACCTCCGCCGCCGCGCTCGGGTCTGAGGATGTCCTGTGCGTCGCTGAACTCCTCATGGCTGACCACCGACAGCGCGTGCACGGGGAGGACGTGCGAGGGGTGGATGCAGGTCTTGCCGAGGAGGCCGTTGGCCTGGTCCAGTGAGATCTCCCGCAGCAGGCCGTCCATCGCGTGCTCGATCAGCGTCTCGCGCAGGTCCGCGGCCCGCACCTCAAGGAAGGGGCTGGTCCGCAGCTGCGGCTTGAACATACGCTCCTGGGTCCGGAAGTACTCCCACACCGGCCCGGTCACCGTGAAGCCGGTGCCGTCCGCCCGCCCCAGCACGTTCACCACGTCGGCGATCACGGAGGCCACTATCTGCACGTCGTACGCGGTCATGTCGGGCGACCGGCGCAGTGCGTACGAGGAGCAGAAGTCGGTGACGCCGAGGCGCAGCGCGAGTACCCGCTCACGGTACTTGTCGACCGTGCGGAAGATGCCCCGCAGGGCCGCCACCCGTGTCTCCAGGTACAGCAGGTCGGGCGACTCCAGGACGGGCATCGCGAACAGCCGTCTCCCGCTCGCCGCCTCGGCCTCGGTAAGCGCCTCCAGGAACGGTAGGCCCCGCTCCTCGGTGAACTTCGGCAGTACGAATCCGGACAGCAGGCGTATGGCCGGTCCCAGCCGCCCCACAAGGTCCGGTATCTGCTCCGGCGTACGCACCCGGATGAACAGCAACGGCAGCTCGGCACCCATGGGGGCGCCCCCTACGCGTGGGGGTCCCCCCTGTTCGTGGGGGTCCTCCCTGTTCGTGGGGGTCCCCCCTGGTCGAGCGAAGCCGAGAGCTTGGGGGAGAAGCCGAGAGCTTGGGGGAGAAGCCGAGAGCTTGGGGGAAGAGCCGAGACCTTGGAGGAATCCGGCGAGATCGGCGAGATCGGCGAACTGCTGGACCAGGTTCTCCTCGGCGCCCGCGACCTCGGCGTCGTCGATCGAGTCCTCCAGGCAGAGCACCATCGAGACAACGCCGCGTGCGGCCTGCTTGACAATGTCCTCGGCCAGCCGGGGCCTGGTGGCCGGGCTGTAGAGCGTGGCCCCCAGGGCAGCCGCGAGCACCTGGGCCGATGAGTCGACGGTGAAGACCGCCGGCTGCCGGTGGAAGAGGCGCTGACGCTCCTCAGGGGCGATGTGCCCGAAGTGACGCATGTGACTCCCCGTAGTGGCTGATCGTAGTGACTGATCCGCCTGACGAAATAGTGGCCGGTAATAGTACGTAGAACTTCATGTCATGAGTTCCCGCCAGGCATGAAGTTCTGGTAACTCGGATGTGTCAGGCGCTCGTCGATGCGGCCGTTCCGGACGCTCTGGCCATTCCAGCCGTTCTGGCTGTTCCGGTCGTTCCGGTCGTTCTGGCCATTCCAGCCGTTCCGGTCGTTCTGGTCGTTCCGGCCGGGTGATCGTGACCCCGCGTTGTCGTGACCAGGACCGAGAGGGCAGGATTGACCGTATGACGCACGCGATGCTGAAGGGGTCGAACGTCCCGCTGGACGCCACAGCGGTGCGCGCCGTGCTGCGCTGGACTTCCGGGCAGGGTGTCCCGGATGTCGACGCCTCGGCGCTGCTCCTCGGCCCCGACGGGCGCGTACGGTCCGACGGGGACTTCGTCTTCTACAACCAGCCCCGCCACCCCTCCAGCAAGGTCTGGCGGCTCGGCAAGAAGCGCGTCACCGAAGGTCTCACGGACACCATCCAGACAGATCTGGCGGGTGTCGAGGCGGCTGTCGGGCAGATTCTGCTGATCGCCTCGGCCGACGGCGTCCCCTTTGACCGCGTACGGTCGCTCCGCATCCTGCTGTACGACGCCACGGTCGCCGACGCGGAACCACTCGCGTACTTCGACATCAAGCCGGAGACTGGCCAGGAGACCGCCCTGATCTGCGGCGAGCTGTACCGGCGGGGTGCCGGCTGGAAGTTCCGCGCGCTCGGTGAGGGCTACAGCAACGGGCTGCGGGGCCTCGCGACCGACTTCGGCATCTCGGTGGACGAGTCGGAGGCCGCGTCGGCTCCGGAGACGTCCGCGCCGGAACTCTCCGCACCGGAATTCTCCGCACCGGAACTCTCCGCACCGGAACTCTCCGGTCCCCTCCCGCCCGAGCAGCCCGCCTCGGGGGTCCCCCAGCAGCCCGGCTACGGCTACCCTCCGCACGCCACCACCCAGCAGCAGGCCCAGCTGGCGTACGGCTACCCGCACCCGCACCCGGCAGCGGCCACGGACGCGGCAGCGGAGTACCTCCTGCAGCCACCCGCCGGAGCACGGCCCGAGCCGGACTTCCAACTGCCGCCCCAGGGACCGCAGTTCATAGGCCGCTAGGTCCTGCAGCGGAAGTGGCGCCCCGCACGGTTACCTCCCCGCACGGTTACCGCCCCGTCTTGGATTTGTTGCCCCGTCCCCACTGCAGCCCCCACCCGTACAACCGGTCAAGCTCCGCCTGAAACCCGTACACGAACTTCACCTCGCGCCGCACGACGATCTCGTCTTTGACGTTCTCGATCATCATGACCGCACAGGACCGTGCCTGGGGATGCCGTTCCTCGAGGCCCACCTCGATCCGCGGCCCATTGCTCGGGTACAGCGTGACCATGGCGTGTGTACGGTCGAACGCGGGCGTCTGGTCGTAGATGTACACGAAGACCAGAAGCCGTTTGATCTCCTCGCGATGGTCGAGGTTGACGTAGATCGTCTCACCGGACCCCGAGCCGAACCGGTCGTCGCCACCGCACTTCACGTACGGCGCCGCATTGGTGTCGCCGAAGAAGCCGCCGAGCGGCTGGACCACACCCTTGGTGCCGTCCTTGAGCTCGTACAGCACCCCGAGGTCGAGGTCGACGTTGACCATGCTCTGGGTGTGTCCCCGGATCTCCTGTGGCTTGAGCGCCTGGAGGGGGTGGCGCAGCAGGCTCACGCGCTGGGGGCTGCCTATGTCGGAGTCACGCATCCGCCAGGACAGGTTGATGCGCAGATGGCCGGTCGCGGCACTCTGCCTGCTGAGCGAGACCGTATGGTGCCGTTTGGTCAGTTCGATGGAATTGGTCGCCGCGCTGCCCGAGTCGAACTGCGTGCGGCCGCTCAGCAAACCGTCGAAGAAGCCCATTCCCGCCCCCACCCTGCTGTGTTCGTACGTCGACTGCGGCGGGGCGGCCACTTGAGGACTCGTCCTCGATGGCAGCCCCGCACAGAAGCGTTCCTCACCCGGAAGGGTGTCACACACCGGAACCAGCGGACCGGTGGAACCAGCGGACCGGTCACGCGGAACCAGCGGGCCGGTGGAACCAGCGGACCGGTCACAGGGAACCAGCGGACCGGTCACGCAGAACCGGTCACACCGGCCCCCGGGTTAGGTCCCGGCCCCCAGGCTCGGTCCCGGCCCCCGGGCTCGGTCCCGATCAGACCCCGGACGAAACCTCCGACTTGTCGCCCGAAGAGTCAGCTTTTCCCTCCGCTGCCGCGAGTGCCCGGTTGCGGCGGATGGAGGAGAAGAAGGACCAGCCGATCAGGACGACACCGATGAGGCCGGTGATGATCTCGCTGATCTCGTACTGGATGGTGATCAGCAGGATCGCGGCGAGGGCACCGATCGCGTAGTGCGCGCCGTGCTCCAGGTACACGTACTCGTCGAGGGTGCCCTGGCGGACGAGGTAGACCGTGAGCGACCGGACGTACATGGCACCGACGCCGAGGCCGAGCGCCATGAGGACGATGTCGTTGGTGATGGCGAAGGCGCCGATGACACCGTCGAAGGAGAAGGACGCGTCCAGGACCTCCAGGTAGAGGAACAGGAAGAACGCGGCCTTGCCCGCCAGCTTGACGGCGGAGACCGGCTTGCCCTTGCGTCTGGCCTCTTCCTCCACCTCGTGCTCGTGTTCCTCCTCTTCCTCGAGCTTGTCCTCGAAGTAGCCGGAGAGGCCGCCGACGACGAGATACGTGATCAGTCCCGCGAGACCGGAGAGCAGGACCGTCTCCGCCTTGTCGACATGGGCGCCGCCGTGCTGGTGCGCGTTCTTCGCGACGGTCATCGAGGTGATCAGCAGGACGATCATCGCGATACAGGCCGACAGCATGTCGATCTTGCCGAGCTTGGCCAGCGGACGCTCCAGCCAGGCCAGCCACTTGATCTCCCGGTCCTCGAAGACGAAGTCCAGGAAGATCATCAGCAGGAACATGCCACCGAACGCGGCGATCGACGGGTGGGCGTCGGTCACCAGCTCCTGGTAGTGCTCCTTGTCGGTGAGTGCGAGGTCGACGGCCTCGATCGGGCCCAGTTTGGCGCTGACGGCGACAATCACGACGGGGAAGACCAGCCGCATACCGAAGACCGCGATGAGGATTCCGATGGTGAGGAAGATGCGCTGCCAGAAGGCATTCATCTTCTTCAGGATCCCGGCATTGACGACCGCGTTGTCGAAGGACAGCGAGATCTCCAGGATGGACAGGATCGCGACGATCCCGAACGCGGTCCATCCGCCGTAGAGAACCGCTGCGACCAGGCCGAGCGCGGTGACCGCGAACGACCAGCCGAAGGTTTTCAGAACCACTGGCTACCCAATTCTGTGTGGAGGGTTCCCCCGCGCCGCGCGCGGCTTTTACGAAACATTGACTCCGAAGTCTAGAGCGATGCCTCGCAGCCCCGACGCGTACCCCTGCCCTACCGCACGGAACTTCCATTCGCCCCCATGGCGATACACCTCACCGAAGATCATCGCGGTCTCGGTGGAAGCGTCCTCGCTCAGGTCGTAGCGAGCGAGTTCCTGTCCGTCGCTCTGGTTGAGGACCCGGATGAAGGCGTTGCTGACCTGGCCGAAAGACTGACCGCGGCTGTCGGCGTCATGGATCGAGACCAGGAAGACGATCTTGTCGCAGTTCGCCGGCACCTTCGACAGATCGACCAGGATCGACTCGTCGTCGCCCTCGCCCTCACCGGTGAGGTTGTCGCCGGTGTGCTCCACCGAGCCGTCCGGGCTCTTGAGGTTGTTGTAGAAGACGAACCACTCGTCGCCGAGGACCCGGCCCGAGTCGCACAGCAGCGCGCTGGCGTCCAGGTCGAAGTCGGCGCCCGTAGTGGTGCGGACGTCCCAGCCGAGCCCGATCATGATCTGTGCGAGGTTCGGCGCGGCCTTGGAGAGGGAGACATTGCCTCCCTTGGCGAGCGTGACGCCCATAGTGGTGGTCCTCCCCGAGTCGAGCGGTTCTCTTGTTGTGCGAGTGCGTGTGTGGTGCGAGGGCATGGGGGCACGTCTGTGCGGGTGTGCCGGTTGAGCGCGTCCGGCGCCGCACTCGACGAAGGGGTGCGGCGCCGGACAAATGAGCCTCATATACGGCTCAGACATTCACGTACTGCTTGCTGCTTGCTGCTTGCTGCTCAGACGTTCACGCCGAAGTCCTGGGCGATGCCGCGCAGGCCTGACGCGTACCCCTGGCCGATGGCGCGGAACTTCCACTCCGCACCGTGACGGTAGAGCTCACCGAAGACCATGGCGGTCTCGGTGGAGGCGTCCTCCGACAGGTCGTAGCGGGCGATCTCGGTGCCGCCGTCCTGGTTCACGACGCGGATGAACGCGTTGCGCACCTGGCCGAAGGACTGCTGGCGGTTCTCGGCGTCGTAGATGGAGACGGGGAAGACGATCTTCTCGATCTCGGCCGGCACTCCGGCCAGATGGACCTTGATCTGCTCGTCGTCACCCTCGCCCTCACCTGTGATGTTGTCGCCGGTGTGCTCGACTGAGCCTTCCGGGCTCTTGAGGTTGTTGAAGAACACGAAGTTCGCGTCGTTGCCGACCTTGCCCGAGGCGTCCAGCAGGAGGGCGCTGGCGTCCAGGTCGAAGTCGGTACCGGTCGTGGTGCGGACGTCCCACCCCAGACCGACGATGACCGCGGTCAGGCCAGGGGCCTCCTTGGTCAGCGATACGTTGCCGCCCTTGCTGAGGCTGACTCCCACGAGTCCTCCCAATTGATTGGTGTCCAGGGGCGGAGAGCCCCGTGGTGCGTTGTCATCGGATCAACGAGTCGATCCTAGTGAGGGGTTCCCTCCCGTCGCATGCCCTGGCCCGGCACATCGCATGCCCTGGCCCGGCACATCGCAGGACCCGACGCATCGCAGGGACCATCCAGCCCCACCCCCGGCACCTCACAGGGCGTCGAGCGCCTTGACGTACTCGTTCAGATCCCGGGCGTCGGACAGCCCGTTCATGACGCTCCAGCGCACGACGCCCTCCTTGTCGATGATGAACGTGCCGCGCACCGCGCAGCCCTTGTCCTCGTCGAAGACGCCATACGCGCGCGAAGTGCTGCCGTGCGGCCAGAAGTCGGAGAGGAGGGGGTACTCCAGACTCTCCTGCTCGGCGAAGACGCGCAGTGTGGGGAGGGAGTCGTTGGAGACGGCGAGGAGCTGGGTGTCGTCGTTGACGAACTTCGGGAGGTTGTCGCGAAGTTCACCGAGCTCGCCGGTGCAGACACCGGTGAAGGCGAACGGGTAGAAGAGCAGCATCACGTTCTTCGCTCCGCGGAAGTCGGAGAGCTTCACGGTGGCGCCGTGGTTGTCCTTGAGTTCGAAGTCCGGGGCTTTGTCGCCGACCTGGATCGCCATGATGTCCCGCGTTCCTTTCCCTGAGCTGTTCGGGCGAACACCACCCTACGCAGCCGAACACCACCCTGCGCAGCCATCACGCCGCCCCCGTGGACCACAACCCGCAGAGCCCCCGTGGACCACAACCCGCAGATGCGTACCGGTGTGCACCGGTGTGTACCGGCCTTCGAGCGGAGCGCTTACGGAGCGCTTACGCGTCGCCGCCCGCGGCCCCCGGGTCGGCGGCCGAGACGTCCAGCAGCTGGTAGCGGTCGATCGCCTGCTTCAGCACCGACCGGTCCACCTTGCCCTCGCGCGCCAGCTCGGTCAGCACCCCCACCACGATCGACTGCGCGTCGATGTGGAAGAAGCGGCGCGCCGCACCCCGGGTGTCGGCGAAGCCGAAGCCGTCCGCGCCCAGCGACTGGTACGTGCCCGGTACCCACCGCGCGATCTGGTCAGGAACGCTTCGCATCCAGTCGGAAACGGCCACGAACGGACCCTCCGCGCCACTCAGCTTCCACGTCACATACGGAACGCGCTGCTCCTCCTCGGGGTGGAGCAGGTTGTACTCCTCCACCTCGACAGCCTCGCGGCGCAGCTCGTTCCAGGAGGTCGCCGACCAGACGTCCGCCTTCACGTTCCACTCCGAGGCGAGGATCCGCTGCGCCTCGACCGCCCAGGGCACGGCGACACCGGACGCGATGATCTGCGCCGGGATCGTGCCCGAGGCGCCGGCCTTGAAGCGGTGGACGCCCTTGAGGATGCCCTCGACATCCACATTTTCCGGTTCGGCCGGGTGCTGGATCGGCTCGTTGTAGACGGTCAGGTAGTAGAAGACGTCCTCGCCGTGCGGGTGCTCGGCCGAGGAGCCGTACATCCTCCGCAGACCGTCCCGCACGATGTGCGCGATCTCGAACCCGTACGCAGGGTCGTACGCGACACAGCCCGGGTTGGTCGAGGCCAGCAGCTGTGAGTGGCCGTCCGCGTGCTGGAGACCCTCACCGGTCAGCGTCGTACGCCCCGCGGTCGCACCCAGCACGAAACCGCGCGCCAGCTGGTCGGCCATCTGCCAGAACTGATCACCGGTGCGCTGGAAACCGAACATCGAGTAGAAGACGTAGACCGGGATGAGCGGCTCGCCGTGCGTCGCGTACGCCGACCCCGCGGCGATCAGCGAAGCGGTGCACCCCGCCTCCGAGATGCCGTCGTGCAGCATCTGCCCGGTCGGCGACTCCTTGTACGCGAGGAGCAGCTCGCGGTCCACGGACTCGTACCGCTGGCCCAGCGGGTTGTAGATCTTCGCACTCGGGAAGAACGAGTCCATGCCGAATGTGCGGTACTCATCGGGCGCGATCAGCACGAACCGCCTGCCGATCTCCTTGTCCCGCATGAGGTCCTTCAACAGCCGGACGAACGCCATGGTCGTGGCGATCGCCTGCGAACCTGAGCCCTTCTTCACACTCGCGTATGTCTTTTCGCCCGGCAGCTCCAGCGGTTTCGACCGCACGACGCGCGTCGGGACGTACCCGTCGAGCCCCTTGCGCCGGTCGTGCATGTACTGGATCTCCTCGGAGTCCCGCCCCGGGTGGTAGTACGGCGGGAGGCCGTTCTCCAGCTCCTTGTTGGAGATCGGAAGGTGCAGCCGGTCCCGGAAGCCCTTCAGATCGGCGACCGTCAGCTTCTTCATCTGGTGCGTCGCGTTACGGCCCTCGAAGTTCGGACCGAGCGTCCAGCCCTTGACCGTCTTGGCGAGAATGACCGTCGGCTGGCCCTTGTGGGCCCGGGCGGCCGAGTAGGCGGCGTAGATCTTCCGGTGGTCGTGACCGCCGCGGCCCAGGTGCAGGATCTGGCTGTCGGTCATGTGCTCGACCATCGCCCGCAGCCGGTGGTCGTCGCCGAAGAAGTGCTCGCGGATGTATGCGCCGGTCTCGGTGGCGTAGGTCTGGAACTGGCCGTCCGGCGTGGTGTTCATCCTGTTGACCAGCACACCGTCACGGTCCTGGGCGAGCAGCGGGTCCCAGGTGCGGTCCCACACCAGCTTGATGACGTTCCACCCGGCACCCCGGAAGACCGACTCCAGCTCCTGGATGATCTTGCCGTTGCCGCGCACGGGCCCGTCGAGCCGCTGCAGATTGCAGTTGACGACGAAGGTCAGATTGTCGAGCCCTTCGCGCGCGGCCAGGGACAGCTGCCCGAGCGACTCGGGCTCGTCCATCTCCCCGTCACCCAGGAACGCCCACACATGGGACGCGGAGGTGTCCGCGATCCCGCGCGCCTGGAGGTACCGGTTCATCCGCGCCTGGTAGATCGCGCCGATCGGGCCGAGGCCCATCGACACGGTCGGGAACTCCCAGAAGCCGGGCATCAGCCGCGGGTGCGGATAGCTCGACAGCCCGTACGGCGCCTTGGACCTCTCCTGCCGGAAGGCGTCGAGGTGCCGCTCGCTCAGCCGGTCCAGGAGAAACGCGCGGGCGTAGATGCCGGGGGAGGCATGCCCCTGGAAGAAGATCTGGTCGCCGCCGTCGCCCCGGTCCTTGCCGCGGAAGAAGTGGTTGAAGCCC
This sequence comes from uncultured Actinomycetota bacterium, assembly GCA_963711935.1. GTDB lineage: Bacteria > Actinomycetota > Actinomycetes > Streptomycetales > Streptomycetaceae > Streptomyces. The sequence continues at coordinate 165,333 of CAVQGD010000009.1, read as the reverse complement.
ACGTCGTAGAGCGAGGCGGAGGAGGCGAAGGTGGCGATGTGCCCGCCGACGCCGATGCCGGGCCGCTGAGCCCGCGACACCATCACGGCGGCATTCCACCGGGTGGCGTTGAGGATCTTCCGCTCGATCTCCTCGTTCCCCGGGAAGAACGGCTCGTCCCTGGTGGCGATGGTGTTGACATAGTCCGTGCTGCGCATCTCGGGCACGGCCACGCGCTTCTCGCGGGCCCGCTCGATCAGCCGGAGCATCAGATAGCGCGCCCGCTCATGGCCGCGCTGGTCCACGGCGGCGTCGAGTGAGTCGAGCCACTCCTGGGTCTCCTCGGGATCGAAGTCAGGGACCTGACTCGGAAGGCCGCCAATGATGATCGGGTTGCGATCGGATCCAGAAGGCACACTGTTCCTTCGCTGTCAGAGGGCCACTCTTCTCTGTAGCCTGCGCCGTTTCCCCTCGCGTACCTCAGGATCGTGTACCTCAGGAACGCGAACGTCCTCTCTCCCCTGGGGCAACCAGGACATTCACAGGGATGCTTGGGGCGGGTCCGGCCACAACGCAACGATACGCCCGACCTGTGACGCATTCCGCAAAGCCATTCGAGTTCCGTACCCTCGGATCGTTACCGAATGCGCAAACCGGGCGGATCGATGCGGCGCGTGTCACACCTGGCTGTGATTCCATGCCTGAAGTTGCGGTGACACCGCCGGGATCGTCACCGTTTAGGCGGTCTCGTCGGCTGGGTACTTGCGCGATTCGCCCCGCCCGTGTGGACTACGGCCAATGCTTCGCGTACGCGCGTGGCTGATACTTCCCTGGGGGAGACCCCATCCGAACATGATCAGGAGGCAACCCGTGAGCGCGACCGCGGACCACGCGGAGGAGCGGACTAACCCTGCCGTGAGGCTGGGGTTCCAGCCCAAGCAGGTGGTCCAGGAGATCGGCTACGACGACGATGTCGACCAGGAGCTCCGCGAGGCCATTGAGGAAGTCGTCGGCAGCGAGCTCGTCGATGAGGACTACGACGACGTGGCCGATGCCGCGGTGCTGTGGTTCCGTGACGAGGACGGCGACCTGACAGATGTGCTGGTGGACGCCATCACGTACATCGAGGAAGGTGGCCAGATCCTGCTGTTGACGCCGAAGACGGGGCGAGACGGCTATGTGGAGCCCAGTGACATCTCCGAAGCCGCGACGACAGCGGGTCTGTCGGCGACGAAGAGCGTCAGCGTCGGCAAGGACTGGAGCGGCAGCCGTCTGGTGACGCCGAAGGCGGCCAAGTCGAAGAGGTGACCGTCGGCAAAGGCCTGTCCGGCCCCGGGGGCGGCGCCGCAGGGCCTGTGTCGCTCCCGCCGCCCCCGCCCGCCCCCTCCCTGAGGGGCTCCGCCCCCACCCCCGCACTGGCCTGAACGGCCTCGTCCTCATGTCAGAGCCCCGCCGGGCCTTCCCGGCGGGGCTCACCTCATGTGCGCGGTTCATGGGCGCGGTCGGGCGGTCAGATGTGGCCGACGCCCGCGCCCGCCTCCGCGTTCTCGCCGCGCTTGGTCAGGAACGCCACGAAGACGGCGACCACCGCGACTCCGGCGGCGACAAGGCAGGCGAGGCCCATGCCGGAGAGGAACGTGTCGTGCGCGACCTCGGTGATCTTCGCGGCGACCGCCCCCGGCGTACCCTCCGACACCGGCGCGGCGCCCTGCTGGACCGCCTGCGCGGCCTGGTCGAGCTGGGTGCCGGTGAGCGGCGGGAGGCCCGCGTCGGTCCAGTTGCCCGCCAGGTCGCTGTCGACCTTGGAGGCCATGACGGCGCCCAGGACCGCCGTACCGAGGCTGCCGCCGATCTGCATCGCGGCCTGCTGGAGGCCGCCGGCGACGCCGGAAAGCTCCATCGGCGCGTTGCCCACGATGACCTCGGTGGCGCCCACCATGACCGGGGCGAGGCCGAGGCCGAGGAGTGCGAACCAGAGCGACATCACGCCGCTGCCGGAGCCGGAGTCCAGCAGGGACATGCCGTACATGGCGGTCGCGGTGAGCGCCATGCCGCCGGCCAGCGGGATGCGTGGTCCGGTCCTGGAGATGAGGGCTCCCGCGAGCGGCGAGCCGACGATCATCATGCCGGTGAGCGGCAGCAGGTGCAGGCCCGCGTCGATGGGGCTCATGCCGTGCACGTTCTGGAGGTAGAACGTCACGAAGAACAGGCCGCCCATGAAGGCGATGGCCATGAGGACCATCAGGACGACGCCCGCCGAGAGCGCGACCGAGCGGAACAGGCCCAGCGGGATCAGCGGCTCCTTCACCTTCGTCTCCCAGAAGGCGAAGAGCGCGAAGCCCAGTACGGAGGCGGCGATGAAGGCCCAGGTCCTGCCGCTGCCCCAGCCCCACTCGGGGGCCTTGATGAGCGCCCACACCAGGCAGAACATGGCGCCCGACAGCAGCGCGATGCCCGGGATGTCGAAGGAGCGCGGTGTGTTCTCCGCGCGGTGGTCGGTCAGGATCACTGTGCCGAGGACGAGGGCGAGGACGCCGACCGGCACGTTGATGAAGAAGACCGACTGCCAGCTGACATGCTCGACGAGCAGTCCGCCGAGGATCGGGCCGCCCGCGGTGGAGGCACCGATGACCATGCCCCAGATGCCGATCGCCATGTTCAGCTTCTCGGCCGGGAAGGTGGCCCGCAGCAGGCCGAGCGCGGCCGGCATCAGCAGCGCGCCGAACAGCCCTTGGAGGACGCGGAAGGTGACGACCATGGGGATGGAGTCGGCCAGGCCGATGACCCCCGAGGCGAGCGCGAAGCCCACTACGCCGATGAGGAACGTCTGGCGGTGACCGAAGCGGTCGCCGAGCTTGCCCGCCGTGATCAGGGTGACCGCGAGGGCGAGGAAGTAGGCGTTGGTGATCCACTGGACGTCGGCGAAACTCGCGCCGAGGTCCTTGGCTATGGCCGGGTTGGCGATGGCCACGATGGTGCCGTCGAGGGCCACCATCATGACCCCCACTGCCACGGTTATCAGGGTGAACCACGGATGGCCGCGCAACCCCGTGGCCGGAGGCCGGTCCGACGGGGCGGCTGGTGCCTCGTCCCCCGGCCCCGGCGTGTCGATGGTGGTCTGATCGATGGTGGTCTGATTAGTCATACGTTCAAGATTAATGACAGTCACTGACAATTGACAGACCCATTCACACGTCAGTAACTGTCACTTCAATCACACATAGGCTGAGCTCGGCAAACGCCCACGTGAGCGGAGCGGACAGCCGAAGACAGCGGACAGTCGGAGATGAGGGCTCATGGATACCGCGACCCCGCCGGGACTGCGCGAGCGCAAGAAGCAGCGCACCCGGGACGCGCTGCTGCGGGCCGCCCTGGAGCTGTTCACCACCCAGGGGTACGAACACACGACCGCCGACGAAATCGCCGAAGCCGTCGATGTCTCGCAGCGCACCTTCTTCCGCTACTTCGCGGGCAAGGAGGACGCGGCGTTCGCCGTCCAGGACCTCGCGCACACCCGCTTCGTCGAGGCGGTGCGCCAACGCCCGCCCCACGAGGCTCCGTTGGAGGCACTGCGCAATGCCGTCCTGGACGGCTGGGACACCATCGGAGAGGCCATCGAGCAGGTCGTGCCGATGGAGCTGTACCTGCGCATGTGCCGGCTGACCGAGTCGACGCCCGCGCTGCTCGCCGCCCATCTGCGCCGCGCCGACGAGGTGTTCGAGGAGACCGCACGGATCATCGCCGACCGCGAGGGGCTCGACGTGGACACGGATCCACGGCCGCGCGTGGCGGTGGCGGTTTTCGCCGGAGTGATACGCGTCACAGAACGGCGGTGGAGCGCCTGCGGGGACCTCAGTATCGAAGCGATCCGCGCACTGACCGCTTCGCATCTCGACGCCGTAGGGCCCGTACTGACGGAAAAGTGGCGGACGGAGTGAGACGCGGAGGTGCGTCACAAGGGAACACAGGTGGTGGGCGAAACCCCCGGGTACGAAACGTGATGCCCCCCACTCGGTTGACGTGAGACCCTTCCGTTCTCCTAGTGTGTCCTTCCAGTGACTTCCTCCGATTTCTCTCCCCCACTCAATGTCTGGCGCGTACTGCTTGCGTTGGCCGTCGTGTTCGTGATGCTGGCGACCACCGGATGGACCGCGATCCGCGGCCACCAGCAGTCGTCGCCGCTGCAGTCCTCGCTCTCCGCGTGGGACCACGGACACCTCGACGGGCGCGCACTGCCGGACGCCGGTTCCTCCCCGGACCGGCTCGCCCGCTTCTTCGCCTCGCTCACCGAAGGGCAGCGCACCCGTCTGGCCCACCGCTATCCCCTCGCGGTCGGCAACATGAACGGCGCGCCCGTCGAACTGCGCTATCGGGCGAACCGCCTCGCGCTGGCGAAACAGCGCGACACCGAACGCGAACGCACGCACGACAGGCGGCTCTCCTCCGACGGCCAGCGCGATGCGGACCTCCGTATGCACCGCTTCGAGGCCCTGACGCAGCCGGGGCGCCGGATCCTCGCCTTCGACCCCGAGGGCTCGGGCCGGGTCGCCGAGGTGTTCGGCGACCTCACCGAAGCCGAGCGGGTCTCGGTGGTCGTACCCGGCGTCGACACCGACATCCTCACCTTCCAGCGCACGGACCACAGCTACTCGGCACCCGTCGGCATGGCCGACGCCCTGTACCGGGCCGAGCGCGCCGCCGCCCCCACGACCCGTACGGCGGTGATCGCCTGGGCCGACTACACGGCGCCCGGCGGGATCGGCATGGAGGCGGCCACCGCGCCGCGCGCCGAGCAGGGCGCGGTCCGGCTGAACCAGCTGGTGCGCGCGCTGCCCGGCGACTCGTCCATCGCGCTGTACTGCCACAGCTACGGCTCGGTGGTGTGCGGGGTCGCCGCGCGCGAGCTGCCGTCCCGGGTCCTGGACATCGCGGTCGCGGGCAGCCCCGGTATGCGCGCCGAGACGGCGTCCCAGCTGCACACCTCGGCCCGGGTGTGGGCGACGCGGGACACCGACGACTGGATCCAGGGCGTGCCGAACCTCGAGGTAGGCGGGCTCGGCCACGGCGCCGACCCGGTGTCCGACGCATTCGGGGCGCGGGTGCTGGCGGCTGACGGAGCGAAGGGCCACACGGGTTACTTCGCGCCCGGCACCGAAAGCCTGCGCAACTTCGCCGAGATCGGTGTGGGCGCGTATGACGCGGTGCACTGCGCCCACCACGAACACGAGGAAGACGTGTGCCAGAGGGGCATGTCCACCGCCCTCAGGGCCTGACGCGCGGAGAGGTTAACCTCGTACGCATGTCCTTGCGGAGTCTGGCGTTGATCGAGAACTGGCCGGTGGCCACCGCCGCGGCGGCCGTCGTGCGCGCGGACGGCACCGTCCCCGGGTCGTACGGCCCGGCCGGGCACCGCTTCCCGCTGGCCTCGGTCACCAAGCCGCTCGCCGCGTATGCCGTGCTGGTCGCGTACGAGGAGGGGGCGATCGAGCTGGACGAACCGGCGGGCCCGCCCGGCTCCACGGTCCGTCATCTCCTGGCCCACACCTCCGGGCTGGCCTTCGACGAGCACCGGGCGATGTCGGCGCCCGGAGAGCGGCGGCTGTACTCCAACGCCGGATTCGAGGTGCTCGGGGACCATGTGGCGAAGGCGACGGGCATCCCGTTCGCGGAGTATCTGCGGCAGGCGGTGCTGGAGCCGCTGGGGATGACATCGACCACGCTCGACGGCTCCCCCGCGAAGGACGGCGTGTCGACGGTCGAGGACCTCGTGCGCTTCGCGACCGAGGTGCAGGCGCCCCGCCTCCTCGACCCGCGGACGGTCGCCGGGGCGATGAGCCGTCCACTACCCGGGCACGAAGGGCGTGGTGCCGGGTTACGGACACCACAACCCCAACGACTGGGGTCTCGGCTTCGAGATCCGAGGCACCAAGTCCCCCCACTGGACGGGCACTTCGTCATCCCCACGCACGTTCGGGCACTTCGGGAAGTCGGGCACGTTCCTGTGGATCGACCCCGTGGCGGGCGCGGCCTGCGTGGCCCTGACGGACCGGGAGTTCGGGCCGTGGGCGGCCGAGGCGTGGCCGCTGCTGACGGATGCGGTGCTGGCTGAGCTGCGCGGTTGAGGTGCGCGGTTGAGGTGCGCGGTTGAGGTGCGCGGTTAAGGTGCGCGGCTGAGCTGCGTGGCTGAGGTCCTCGGTTGAGGTACGCGGCTTCGACAGCAGCGTCGCAGGCGAGGCACGCGGCTGGTGCGCAGGCGAGGCACGCTGGCTGGTGCGTGGGGGGCCGGTGGGTGTTTCGCTCTCTCGGGCTCACCCGCCGGGCGGGCCCGACGACGCGGACATCTCCCACAGCAGCAGCTCGCCCCGTGTCACCCCCACCACCTCCACCCCCTCGGCCCGGGTGAGGCGCACCGAGTCCCCCGGCCCCAGTTCCACCCCGTCCAGCCGCACCTCGCCCCGCACCACATGGACGTACGCATACGCCGCGTCCGGCACCGCCGTCCGCTCCCCCGCCGCCCAGCCGCCGTACATGCAGCATAGCCCCCGCCTCCGGCACCGCGTACGGCGTGGAGTCGGCGATGCCGTGGACGATCTCGTACGCGGGCTCGCCGCCGGGTGACAGCGGGGCCAGCCACATCTGGACGAACACCAGCGGCGTGTCCCCGTCGTTGCGTTCGACGTGCCGTACGCCGCTCGCCGAGCTGAGCCGCTGCACGTCCCCGGCCCGCACCACCGTCTCGTGTCCGGCGGAGTCCCGGTGGGTCAGCTCGCCCTCGACCACCCAGGTCACGATCTCCGTGTGGCTGTGCGGGTGCTCGTCGAAGCCGGCGCCCGGGCGCGAGCCGCTCCTCGTTGCAGGCGATCATCGCACCGAAGCGGAGATTGTCCGGGTCGTAGTGCGGGCCGAAGGAGAAGGCGTGCCACGGACTCGATCCCGGCCGCCGGGTCCCCTCCGCGGTAGCGCTCACCGGCGCGCTGTATGTCCTTCACGATGTCCTTCACGTACTCCACGGTAGCGACCCGCTGCCGTATGTCCGTTCCCCGATGAGGCAGTCTTGTTCCCGTGCCCGAAGCCAGCAGGTCCTCGCTCCACGACACCCACGACGTCCCTCACGCCCGCCCGCATGCCCGCACGCCCGCCCACCCGCACGCCGCGAACGCTGAAGCGGCTGGAGAAGTCGTCCGGCAGTCTCGCCGCGCAGGCCATCGCGCGTATGGACGAGACGCTGCCGTGGTACCGGGCGATGCCCCCGGAGAACCGGTCGTGGATCGGGCTGGTCGCGCAGGCCGGTATCGCCGCCTTCACGGAGTGGTTCCGGCATCCCGATGCCCCGCAGGCCATCTCCACCGATGTCTTCGGGACCGCTCCGCGCGAGCTGACCCGGGCCATCACTCTGCGGCAGACCGTGGAGATGGTGCGGACCACCATCGAGGTGATGGAGAGCGCCATCGAGGAGGTGGCCGCCCCCGGTGACGAGTCCATGCTGCGCGAGGCGCTGCTCGTGTACGCGCGCGAGATCGCCTTCGCCACCGCCCAGGTGTACGCGCAGGCCGCCGAGGCACGCGGTGCCTGGGACGCCCGGCTGGAGTCGCTCGTCGTGAACGCCGTGCTGTCCGGCGAGGCCGACGAGGGCGCCGTGTCCCGGGCCGCCGCGCTCGGCTGGAACTCGCCCGACCATGTGTGCGTGGTGCTCGGCACGGCCCCCGACGGTGACAGCGAGCTGACCGTGGAGGCGATCCGCCGGGCCGCCCGGCACGCCAAGCTGCAGGTGCTCACCGGGGTGCTCGGCGACCGGCTGGTCGTGATCGCGGGCGGCAGCAACGATCCGCTGCAGGTCGCGAAGTCGCTGATCGGGCCGTATGCGGCCGGGCCCGGTGGTGGCGGGGCCGGTCGTGCCCGACCTGCTGGCCGCGACCCGGTCCGCGCAGGCCGCCGCGGCCGGACTCAAGGCGTGTTCCGCCTGGCAGGACGCGCCCCGGCCGGTCCTGGCGGACGATCTGCTGCCGGAGCGCGCGATCGCCGGCGACCCCAGCTGCGCGCGAGCAACTGGTGGAGGAGATCTACAGACCGCTGGAGGAGGCCGGTTCGGCGCTCCTGGAGACGCTGAGCGTCTATCTGGAGCAGGCGAGCAGCCTCGAAGGCGCGGCCCGGATGCTCTTCGTTCACCCCAACACCGTGCGCTACCGGCTTCGACGTGTGACTGACGTCACCGGCTGGTCACCCTCCGATGTACGCTCCGCGTTCACGCTGCGGATCGCGCTGATCCTGGGGCGTCTGGCCGATGGGGATCCCCAGCCCTAGGCTTTTGTCGAGGACCCACAAAACCCCTTCGCGTTCTTCGTCCCTGTCCCCACGGGCGGCCGCGGCCGTCCCCAAGAGAGAGTGTGAGAGTGCTCGTACTCGTCGCTCCCGGCCAGGGCGCCCAGACGCCCGGCTTCCTGACCCCCTGGCTCGAACTCCCCGGCGCCGCCGACCGTCTCGGCGCGTGGTCGGACGCCATCGGGCTCGACCTCGCCCACTACGGCACGCAGGCCGACGCGGACGCGATCCGCGACACGGCCGTGGCGCAGCCGCTGCTCGTCGCGGCCGGCCTGCTGTCGGCCGCCGCGCTGGGTGACCTCCCCCGGTGACCTCCTCCCGGGCGCCGTCGCGGGCCACAGCGTCGGCGAGATCACGGCCGCCGCGTTCGCGGGCGTCCTCGACGACACGGCCGCCCTGACCCTCGTACGCAAGCGGGGGCTGGCCATGGCCGAGGCCGCCGCGATCACCGAGACCGGCATGTCGGCGCTGCTCGGCGGCGACCCCGAGACGACGGTCCCGCACCTGGAGAAGCTCGGCCTGACCCCGGCGAACGTGAACGGCGCGGGCCAGATCGTCGCCGCCGGCACCCTGGAGCAGCTGGCCGCGCTGGCAGAGCGACAAGCCCGAGGGCGTACGCCGCGTCGTCGCCGCTCAAGGTCGCGGGCGCCTTCCACACGCACCACATGGCCCCCGCGGTCGACGACGCTGGCGCAAGGCCGCGGAGGACCTGACGCCCGCCGACCCGACGGTCACGTACGTCTCGAACAAGGACGGGCAGGCCGTCGCCACCGGCGCCGAGGTGCTGTCCCGGCTGGTCGGCCAGGTCGCCAACCCGGTCCGCTGGGACCTGTGCATGGAGACCTTCAAGGAGCTGGGCGTGACCGCGCTCGTCGAGGTGTGCCCCGGCGGCACGCTCACCGGTCTCGCCAAGCGCGCGCTGCCCGGCGTGAAGACGCTGGCGCTCAAGACCCCCGACGACCTCGACGCTGCTCGCGAGCTCATCGCCCAGGCAGCGACATCTGCCGCTGACGCGGCGGGTGCCTGACAAGGAGCCCGAGAGCATGTCGAAGATCAAGCCACAGCAAGGGCGCCCCGTACGCACGCATCCTCGGCGTCGGCGGCTACCGCCCGGTCCGGGTCGTGCCCAACGAGGTGATCCTGGAGACGATCGACTCGTCCGACGAGTGGATCCGCTCGCGCTCCGGCATCGAGACCCGGCACTGGGCGAACGACGAGGAGACCGTCGCCGCGATGTCGGTCGAGGCGTCCGGCAAGGCCATCGCCGACGCCGGGATCACCGCCGCAGCAGATCGGCGCGCGTGATCGTCTCGACCGTCTCGCACTTCAGCCAGACCCCGGCCGTCGCCACCGAGATCGCCGACAAGCTCGGCACGGACAAGGCCGCCGCCTTCGACATCTCGGCGGGCTGCGCGGGCTTCGGCTACGGCCTCGACGCTCGCCAAGGGCATGGTCGTGGAGGGTTCGGCGGAGTACGTACTCGTCATCGGCGTGGAGCGGCTGAGCGACCTGACCGACCTGGAGGACCGGGCCACGGCCTTCCTGTTCGGCGACGGCGCGGGCGCGGTCGTCGTCGGCCCCGCCGAGGAGCCGCACATCGGCCCGACCGTGTGGGGCTCCGAGGGCGACAAGTCCGACACGATCAAGCAGACGGTGCCGTGGGACGAGTTCCGGCTCGGCGACGTCTCCAAGCTCCCGCTGGACAGCGCGGGCAACGTCAAGTTCCCCGCGATCACGCAGGAGGGCCAGGCGGTGTTCCGCTGGGCCGTGTTCGAGATGGCGAAGGTCGCCCAGCAGGCGCTGGACGCGGCCGGGATCACCCCGGACGACCTGGACGTCTTCATCCCGCACCAGGCCAACGTGCGGATCATCGACTCGATGGTGAAGACACTGAAGCTGCCGGAGCATGTCACGGTCGCCCGTGACGTGCGCACCACCGGCAACACCTCGGCCGCCTCGATCCCGCTCGCGATGGAGCGGCTCCTGGCGACCGGCGAGGCGAAGAGCGGCGACACCGCGCTCGTCATCGGCTTCGGGGCGGGTCTCGTGTACGCCGCGACGGTCGTTACCCTCCCCTAGGCACCCCGTGCCGGATCATGGGGTCCGGTTACGGGAACCGCATCACCTGCCGCTGACGCGGCGGGCGCCACACCCTCTGGATATCAACGAAGGAGCGCCTGACATGGCCGCCACTCAGGAAGAGATCGTCGCCGGTCTCGCCGACATCGTGAACGAGATCGCCGGCATCCCGGTTGAGGACGTCCAGCTGGACAAGTCCTTCACCGACGACCTGGACGTCGACTCGCTGTCCATGGTCGAGGTCGTCGTCGCCGCCGAAGAGCGCTTCGACGTCAAGATCCCCGACGACGACGTCAAGAACCTCAAGACCGTCGGCGACGCGACCGAGTACATCCTCAAGCACCAGGTCTGACCGGCCGATCACCCGGGCCGGCAGCCCTGGCCCGACCCGGCTGATCACCCGGGTCGGCGGTCCTGGCCAGCCCGGCTGATCACCCGGGTCGGCAGCCCTGGCCTGACCGGCCGTCACGACCGTCTCCGCGGTGAGCCGGCCGATCACCTGGGCTGTCGGCCCCGGCCCGGCCTGATCAACTCGGTCACTTGGGCTGACAGTCCTGTGCTTGTTCGACCCAGTCACTTGGGCTGACAGCCCTGGCTGATCGACCCGCCCCTGGGCCGACTGCCCTGGCTGGTCAACCCGCCCCCTGGGCCGACAGCCCTTGGCTGTCAACCCGCCCCTGGGCCGACAGCCCCGCCACCCGGCGGTGGCGCCGTTGTCCCCGCTGACGCGGGGTTGTCCTCCTCGTAACCGTTGGAGAAAGAATTCCCGTGAGCCCGACCAATCGCACCGTGGTCGTCACCGGCATCGGCGCAACCACACCGCTGGGTGGCGACGCGGCCTCGACCTGGGAGGGCCTGATCGCCGGACGCTCCGGCGTCGGTCCGCTGGAGCACGAGTGGGCCGCCGACCAGGCGGTCCGCATCGCCGCGCGGATCGCCGTGGAGCCCACCGAGGTCATCCCCCGGCCGCAGGCCCGCCGCCTGGACCGCTCGGCGCAGTTCGCGCTGATCGCGGCCAAGGAGGCGTGGGCCGACGCCGGTTATCCCGACAAGGCCGGCGAGGGCGCCGACGTCGACCCCGACCGGCTCGGCGCGGTCATCGCCTCCGGTATCGGTGGCGTGACGACCCTGCTCGACCAGTACGACGTACTGAAGGAGCAGGGCGTCCGCCGCGTCTCCCCGCACACCGTGCCGATGCTGATGCCGAACAGCCCGTCCGCCAACGTGGGTCTGCTCGTCGGCGCCCGCGCCGGTGTGCACACCCCGGTCTCCGCCTGCGCGTCGGGCGCCGAGGCCATCGGCTACGCCATCGAGATGATCCGCACCGGCCGCGCCGACGTCGTCGTCGCGGGTGGTACCGAGGCGGCCATCCACCCGCTGCCGATCGCCGCGTTCGGCAACATGATGGCGATGTCCAAGAACAACGACGACCCGCAGGGCGCCTCACGTCCCTACGACATCGGGCGCGACGGCTTCGTCCTCGGTGAGGGCGCCGGCGTGATCGTCCTGGAGTCCGCCGAGCACGCCGCCAGGCGCGGTGCCCGCGTCTACGCGGAGGCGGTCGGCCAGGGCATCTCCGCCGACGGTCACGACATCGTGCAGCCGGAGCCGGAGGGCCGTGGCATCGCCCACGCCCTGCAGAACCTGCTCGACAACACCGACCTCAACCCGGCCGAGATCATGCACGTCAACGCGCACGCGACCTCGACCCCGGCCGGTGACATCGCCGAACTGAAGGCCCTGCGCAAAGTCTTCGGCGACGACACGGACCACTTCGCGGTCTCCGGTACGAAGTCCATGACCGGCCATCTGCTGGGCGGCGCGGGCGGCGTGGAGTCCGTGGCGACGATCCTCGCGCTGTACCATCGGCTGGCCCCGCCGACGATCAACGTGGAGAACCTCGACCCCGAGGCCGAGGCCAACGCGGACATTGTGCGCGGGGAGGCCCGGAAACTGCCCGTCGAGGGGCGTATCGCCGCGCTGAACGACTCGTTCGGGTTCGGCGGGCACAACGTGGTCCTGGCGTTCCGTACTACCCTTTGCGGCTAAACCGCCGCCGCTCTCGCGGAGGTGGTTGCTCGCCGTGGGGGTTGCTCAGTTGCGGGTTGCGGTGTTTGTCGGTTGAATGCCGCAACCGGTACGTACGAAGCAACCGGTACGTACGAAGAGGGCCCACCCGATGTCATCGGGTGGGCCCTCTTCGTACATGGGGGCTGTCAGACCACCTGGTGGAGCCAGCGGACAGGGGCGCCCTCACCGGCGTACCGGAACGGCTCCAGCTCGTCGTCCCACGGCTTGCCCAGCAGCTTGGCGAGTTCCTCCTCCAGGTCCGTCTCGCCCTGCTGGGAGCGGACCAGGGCGGCGCGCAGCCGGTCCTCGGGGATCAGGATGTCGCCGTGGATACCGGTGACCGCGTGGAAGATACCCAGGTCAGGGGTACAGCTGTAGCGCTCGCCCTCGGCGGTGGGGCACGGTTCGGCGGTGACCTCGAAACGGAGCAGGTGCCAGCCGCGCAGCGCGGAGGCGAGCTTGGAGGCGGTGGCGATCTCGCCCTGCCAGGAGAACTCCGCTCTCCAGGTGCCCGGTGCGGCCGGCTGCCGGATCCAGTCGAGGCTCACGCGCGTACCCAGGATGCCCGCCGCGGCCCACTCGACGTGCGGGCACAGCGCGCGCGGCGCGGAGTGCACGTACAGAACTCCACGGGTCGTCACCGGGGCCTCCACAGAGCAGCGCAGGGGTAAGTGGGCGGGAAGGGAGCGGCGGGGCAGCCACGGGCCGAGGCTATCGTGCGGCAGGGCGGGGAGCGTGACGGTCCGTCGGAGCCAACGCCAGGAAAGCCCCAGGGTTCACCCGGCGGGACGCATACTCGATCTCCGATCGGGGTACGGCCGGGGTCCAGGGGTCGCCCCGGCGGGAAAGCGGCGGGAAAGCACAGCATCGGGCGGGACGCGCGTTCGGTCTCCGTCCGGTCGGGCATCCTGGCCCCCCTCGCGGTCTCGGCCCCTCGCGCTCTCGGGGCTCCACAGTGCTCTCGTGCCGGGGCTCTACAGTGCTCTCTCTCGGAGCTCCACAGTGGTCTCGTCTCGGCTTCCCGCGGCGGTCTCGTCTCGGGTCCCCATGGCGGTCTCGGAACTTCACCGCGGTCTCGGGCGGAGTGCACGTCCCTCACTTCTCTGTGATCCTCAGGGTTCCCCGTAACAACACCACCACCACTCGTAGGGGCGCCTGTAACCAGCGCAACAGTTGCGAGCTCCCACAGATTGGAACCCCGCACGTTGTTACGGGGGAGCCCACCGCACGACCGACGAGACGAGACGAGGGGGAGCAGGGCATGCCGTACCCACGCCACCGCTCACGGGCGGTTCTCTCTCTCGTGGGGGCGGCTCTGCTCTCAGCCGCCGCCTGTGACGCCATCGGGGGCGACTCACCCGGCCCCCCGGGCACGCGGGCGAAGGCACGCCCTTCCCCTCCTCCCGGCTGGGACCGTACTCCGCGTTCCCTCGCGGCCGTCGGCGACTCCATCACGCGCGGGTTCGACGCGTGCTCGGTGCTGTCCGACTGTCCGGAGGTCTCGTGGGCCACGGGCACCGACAAGGCGGTCAAGAGCCTCGCGGTACGGCTGCTGGGAGCGGCCGGAGCTGCGGGGAGCAGCTGGAACTACGCGGTGACCGGGGCACGGATGGCCGATCTGCCGGGCCAGATGGCGAGGGCGGCGGACCGGCGGCCGGAGTTGGTGACGGTGATGATCGGTGCGAACGACGCGTGTCGCGCGACCGCCGGCGCCATGACCTCCGCCGAGGACTTCCACGCCTCCTTCGAGGACGCCATAGAGACGCTCCGTGAAAGCACGCCCAAGGCCCAGGTGTATGTGTCGAGCGTGCCCGACCTGAAGCGGCTGTGGTCCCAGGGCCGTACCAGCCCGCTCGGCAAGCAGGTGTGGAAGCTGGGCATCTGCCCGTCGATACTGGCCGAGCCGGACGCCCTGGACACGAAGGCGAACCGGCGGCGCGACAGGGTGCAGGACCGTGTGAAGGCGTACAACGAAGTGCTGGAGGACGTGTGCGCGAAGGACCGGTACTGCAGGTTCGACGGGGGCGCGGTCTTCAAGTACCGCTTCGGGGCCGCGCAGTTGAGCAAGTGGGACTGGTTCCACCCGAGCAGGAACGGGCAGGCACGGCTCGCGGAGATCGCGTACCGGAACGTGACGGCCGGTAAGGAGCCCTCCTGACCGTGCATGTTTGCACATTCCGGCACCGTGACGCCGGCCCCGTGACACCGGCACCGTGACACCGGCCCCGGTCAGGGAGCGGGCACCTCTTCCGGATCGCCGTCCCTGTTCCTGCCCCTGCTCCTGCCCCGGTCCTGGCCCCCGTCCCTGCCCCGGTCCTGGCCCCGGCCTCGGTCCCGGTTGCCATCCTCCGTCTCCTCCCCCAGCAGGTCGCGGGCCATGAGCGTGGCGCCCGCGACCGCGCCGGGCATCAGGAAGACGGCGACGAACGGCACCAGAAAGGCGAGGCCCAGAGGGGTACCGAAGCCCCAGACCAGCGTCTTGCGGGAGCGCAGCAGGGCGAGGCGGTCACGGAGTTCGACGCGGCGGCGCTGGAGGGCGACGGCGGTGAGTTCCTCGGTGAGGAAGAACCCGGTGACGAAGACGCCGATCACGGGCACGACGGTCTGTCCCACGACCGGGAGGAAACCGAGGGCGAACAGAAGAACTCCCCACAGGACGGCCCGTACGACGATACGGAGGCTGTCGCGCGCCGAGATCCACAGCTCCCGGGCGAGGGACAGCCCGGACTCGGGTGCCGTGCCGTCCGGGGAGACGTCGCGGTCGACCTTCTCCGAGAGGTTCTCGTAGAACGGCTGGCCGATGAGGAGGGTCGCGGCCGTGAAGGTGATGACGGAGAGGAGCAGGCAGAGGGCGAACAGGACGGCCGTCAGGAACCCACGGAAAAGCCCCGGCCACGGGCTGGACCAGTCATCCGCGAAGGGCGTCGCCCAGGCCACGAAATCCGTGCCCCACAGGGCGAGAGCGACGAGGGCCGCCGCGTACAGCACAAGTGTGATCAACCCGGGCAACAGCCCGAACCCGTACTGCTTTCCGTGCCGGGCCACCCATCGCTGCCCCTGCATCAGATAGGTGAAGCCAACCCTTATATCGCGCATGCGGAGAACTTTATCGGGGGTGCGGAGAAATCTATCGGGGCGGGGGCACCGTCCCGGTGCGGCCGGTGCCGAGGACGTCGCCTGCGGCCCGCTACGCGAGGTCGCCGGTTTCGCACTCCTCGTTGTCCCCCGCGTCGTTGTTCCCCGTGTCGTTGTCCCCTGCGTCGTTGTCCCCCGCGGCTGGGACGGTGGTGGCGGTGGTGGCGGTGGCCAACGGGTAGGGCGGCGGGGTGCCGCCGAACGCGGGGCAGCGGGTCTGGTAACCGCACCAGTCGCAGAATCGGCTCGGGCTGGGTTTCCACTCGCCCGTCGCCACCGCCCGCTGGATCGCCGCCCACAGCGCCCGTAGCTTCCGCTCCACCGCGCGCAGGTCCGCTTCGTCCGGGTCGTACGTCACCACGTCGCCGCTGCCCAGGTAGACCAGTTGGAGGCGGCGCGGGACCACCCCGCGCCGCCGCCACAGCATCAGGGCGTAGAACTTCATCTGGAACATGGCCCGGTGCCCGAAGTCCGGCGGGGGCGCCTTACCGGTCTTGTAGTCCACCACGCGGACCTCACCGGTCGGGGCGATGTCCACCCGGTCGAGGATCCCGCGCAGCTTGAGACCCGACTCCAGCACCGTCTCCACGTACAGCTCACGCCCGGCGGGCTCCAGGCGGTTCGGGTCCTCCATCCGGAAGTACTGGTCGAGCAGTTGTTCCGCCTCGGTCAGCCAGGCGGCCAGCTCCGTACCGTCCGCATCCTGCGGGAAGAGGCCGACCAGCTCGGGCCGCTTGTCCAGCAGTCGCTCCCACTCCGGGCGCAGCAACGCATGGGCACGGTCCGGAGTGCGCTGCCCGGCCGGCACGTCGAAGAGCCGCTCCAGCACCGCGTGCACCACAGAGCCCCGGGCCGCCGCCGCGCTCGGTGGCTCCGGCAGCTTGTCGATCACCCGGAGCCGGTAGCGCAGCGGGCAGGTCATGAAGTCGTCCGCGCGCGACGGCGACAGTGATGACGGTGCCTTCGGAGCAGAGGGAGCGGGCGGGGCAGGCGGAGGTGGAGCGGGCGGGGCGGGCGGAGGTGGAGCAGACGGGGCAGGCGGAGGTGGAGCGGGCGGGGCAGGCGGAGGTGGAGCAGACGGGGCGGGCGGAGGTGGAGCGGGCGGGGCCGCGTCCGATGCGGCGGAGCTCCCGGACGAGGACATACTCCGACCTTACGCCGGTCCCTTCCCTGATCCACCGGGCCGGTTTCCAGGCGACCATTCCGGGGGGTCGGGGTGTTGGCCGAGGGGTTCGGGGTGTTGGCCGAGGGGTTCGGGGTGTTGGCCGAGGGGTTCGGGGTGTTGGCCGAGGGGCGTCGCCACGATCTCTCGTCGTACACCTGTTCGAGTTACTATGAGGGCCAGGCCAGATCTGATATGTCAGACATGTCATGACTTCGGAAGGGTACGATCCGATGATCGCCTTCGTCAGCGGCCCGGTTGCCGCACTCGCCCCCGACACCGCGGTCATCGAAGTCGGCGGCGTCGGCATGGCAGTCCAGTGCGCCCCCCGCACCCTCGCCGCACTCCACACCGGCCGGCAGGCCAGGCTCGCTGCCTCCCTGGTCGTGCGCGAGGACTCGCTCACCCTTTACGGCTTCGCGGACGACGACGAGCGGCAGGTCTTCGAGCTGCTGCAGACCGCCAGCGGCGTCGGGCCGCGCCTGGCCCAGGCCATGCTCGCCGTCCACACACCCGATGCGCTGCGGCGCGCGATCAGCCGGGGCGACGAGAAGGCGCTCACCGCCGTGCCCGGCATCGGCAAGAGGGGCGCCCAGCGGCTGCTGCTGGAGCTCGCCGGCCGGCTCGGCGAGCCGACCGGCGCCACCACCGGCGGCCCCGGCGGCACCGGGGCCGCCGGCACCGGCCAGCCGGTCGGCACCGCGGTTCCCGCGCCTTGGAGCGAACAGCTGCACGCGGCGATCGTCGGCCTCGGGTACTCCGCGCACGAGGCCGAGCAGGCGATCGCGGCCATCACTCCCGCCGCCGAGGCCGCCGCGGCCGACGGCGCCGCCCCGAAGGTGTCGCAGCTGCTGCGCGCCGCCCTGCGCACCCTGAACCGCGCCCGCTGAACCGCGCCCGCTGAGAGGAGTGGACCGCATGCCCCGGGACGAAACCGAAACCGAAACCGCCGCCCTCCTCGGGCGGCTCGTGGCCGCGGAGGCAGACGGCGAGGACCAGGCTGCCGAGGCTGCCCTGCGCCCCAAGGGCCTGGACGAGTTCATCGGCCAGGAGAAGGTCCGCGCGCAGCTCGACCTCGTCCTGCGCGCGGCCCGCGCCCGCGGCGGTACGGCCGATCACGTCCTGCTCTCCGGTGCCCCGGGGCTCGGCAAGACCACCCTCTCCATGATCATCGCAGCGGAGATGGGCGCCCCGATCCGTATCACCTCCGGGCCCGCCATCCAGCACGCCGGCGACCTCGCGGCCATCCTCTCTTCCCTCCAGGAGGGCGAGGTCCTGTTCCTCGACGAGATCCACCGCATGTCCCGGCCCGCCGAGGAGATGCTCTACATGGCGATGGAGGACTTCCGCGTCGACGTCATCGTCGGCAAGGGCCTGGGCGCCACCGCCATCCCCCTCGAACTGCCCCCGTTCACCCTGGTCGGCGCCACCGTACGGGCCGGGCTGCTGCCACCGCCGCTGCGCGACCGCTTCGGTTTCACCGGCCACATGGAGTTCTACGCGCCCGCCGAACTGGAGCGCGTCATCCACCGCTCCGCCCGGCTGCTGGAGGTGGAGACAGTGCCCGAGGGCGCGGCGGAGATCGCGGGCCGCTCCCGCGGCACTCCCCGTATCGCCAACCGGCTACTGCGCCGGGTCCGGGACTACGCCCAGGTCAAGGCCGACGGCGTGGTCACCCGCGAGGTCGCCTCCGCGGCCCTGGCGATCTACGAGGTCGACAGCCGCGGCCTGGACCGGCTCGACCGCGCGGTGCTCGGCGCGCTGCTCAGGCTCTTCGGCGGCGGACCGGTCGGCCTGTCGACGCTCGCGGTCGCGGTCGGGGAGGAGCGGGAGACCGTCTCGGAGGTGGCCGAACCGTTCCTGGTGCGGGAGGGCCTGCTGGCCCGCACCCTGCGGGGCCGGATCGCCACACCCGCCGCCTGGGAACACTTCGGCCTCACACCGCCCCCACTGCCTCCAACGCCTCCAACGCCTCCAACGCGGACATAGCAAGCATTAACGATTTCTTAGAGAGAAGTGTTGATTTCTTCACTCATACACACCTAATCTATGATTCAGGCAGTTTCGAACTGACATTCGAGCAAGTGACGGCCGTGTGGGTGCACGTCTTGCCGGGTGAGAACTGTGTTCTGTGCCCTTCCCAAGCCCACCCCGAACCGCCGTCCGATGCCCCAGAGGAGAACGGCGTGAGCAGCTTCACCTTCACCCCAGCCACCAAGGAGCAGGCCAAGGCCCGTATCGCGCTCACCGGGCCCACCGGGTCGGGCAAGACCTACACCGCGCTCGTCATCGGCACCGGGCTCGGCGACCGGATCGCTCTGATCGACACCGAGCACGGCAGCGCTTCCAAGTACGCCGACGAATTCAGCTTCGACATCCTCCCGCTCACGACGTTCGAGCCACCCGCGCTCGTCGAGGCACTCGCGGTGGCCTCCCACAACGGCTACGACGTAGTGATCGTCGACTCGCTCTCGCACTTCTGGTCCGGCA
This sequence comes from uncultured Actinomycetota bacterium, assembly GCA_963711935.1. GTDB lineage: Bacteria > Actinomycetota > Actinomycetes > Streptomycetales > Streptomycetaceae > Streptomyces. The sequence goes on along the minus strand of CAVQGD010000009.1, from coordinate 146,099 downwards.
CGGGCGGGATGCTGGAGCAGGTCGACAACGCGGCGAAGCGCGTCGGGCCAGGTGGCAGCTTCGCCGGCTGGAAGGAGGCCCGCCCCCTGGAGCGGGCGATGATCGACGCCTTGCTCGCCTATTCCGGCCACCTCATCGTCACCATGCGCACCAAGACCGAGTACGTCGTCGAAGCCGACGAGCGAGGGCGCAAGGTCCCGCGCAAGGTCGGGCTCAAACCCGAGCAGCGGGAGGGCATCGAGTACGAATTCGACATCGTCGGCGACCTCGACCACGAGAACACCCTGGTGATCTCCAAGTCCCGGGCGAAGCCGCTGTCCGGGATGGTGCTCCACAAGCCCGGCGCGGAGTTCGCCGATGCCATCCTCAGCTGGCTCAGGGCCGGCAAGCCCGCCAAGTCGGTGTCCGACTACATCACGGCGGCCAGTGCGCCGGGTGCCACCTATGAAGACCTGCGCGCCCTCTACGAGGAGGTCCGTCGGCACAACCTGCTCGGCGCCGCTGTCCTGGACGGCGAGGAGACCCACACGCTCGGCGAGCTGATCGTGCGCCACGGCACCGAAGCGGCGAAGAACCGGGTTGCCCAGGACATCGAGGCGAGGGAGAGGACCGGGGCAAGGGACGAGACCGAAGCAGGGAACAAGACCGGAGCAAGGGACAGGACCGGGGCAAGGGACGAGACCGGAACAGGGAACAAGACCGGAGCAAGGGACGAGACCGGAACAGGGAACAAGACCGGAGCAAGGAACAAGACCGCCGGAACAAGGAACGAGACCGGGAGGAAGGGCGAGGCCGCATGAGCCTCAGGGACCATGCCACCCGGGTCGCCGTGCTCAGGGTGCTGCGCGACGTGGTGGAGGCCGAGTACCGGACCACGCGCCGCGAGGTCCTCGACGGGCTGCGCGCGGCCCGCGCCGAGCTCGGCCTCAAGTCGATGCGGGTGACTCTGCCGGACGACACCCCGGTCGCCACCATCACGCTCATCGACCCCCAGCCGGTGGTCGCGGTCGCCGACGAGCACGCCTTCCTCACCTGGGTGGCCGAGAACCACCCAGGTGAGGTGGAGACGCTCACCCAGGTGCGTCCCCGCTGGCAGCGGGAGTTCTTCGCCCGGCTCGCCTGCCTGGACCCGGTCACCGACCCGTACACCGGCGAGGTGGTCCCCGGCCTGACGGCACTTCCGGCGTCCGAACCGCGTTCCTTCAGCCTCCGGCCCATTCCCGGTGGAACGGAGCAGATCGCTCGCGCCTGGTACACCGGCGAGATCGACCTGCGCCGGCTGCTCGCCCTCAGCGGCGGCGAGACTTGAGGGCGGCATCCGAGAACGACACGCGGCCGCACCGCACCTGGCCGCACCTGCGGCTGACCCGCCACCAGACAACCAACCGATCCGCCACCAGACAACAAACTGACACCCCGTCAAACAATCAACCGATCCACCGCCAGACAGCCAACCGATCCACTGCCAGCCAGCCAACTCCCCCCGTCCGCGCGTCAGGAGGACCTCTCATGGTGGGCGAGACCGTCGTCACCGTCGTCGGCAACCTGACCGACGACCCCGAAATCCGCATGACCCCGTCCGGCGACGCGGTCACACACTTCACCGTCGCCTCCACACCCCGCACCTTCGACCGGCAGAGCAACGAGTGGAGGGACGCCGACACGCTGTTCCTGCGCTGCTCGGCCTGGCGGCAGATGGGGGAACACATCGCCAAGTCCCTTGCGCGCGGCACCCGCGTCATCGTCCAGGGGCGGCTGCACCAGCGGACATACGAGACCAGGGAGGGCGAGAAGCGGACCGTCATCGAGCTGGAGGCTATGGAGGTCGGCCCCTCCCTGCGCTACGCCGACGCGACGGTCAGCAAGATCTCGCGCGTGGGCGTCTCCGGCGGCACTCTCTTCGGCACCGGCCAGTCCGCGCCGAACGACGCACCGGAGGCTCCCGATGAGGACGAAGAGAACAAAAGCGCTCCTCATGGCCGCAACCGCAACAGTCCCTCCCTCCCCTTCTGAGTTCTCTGAGTTCTCTGAGTTCAGTTCTCTGAGTTCTCTGACTTCTGAGCCGGCTGAAGCATTGCTGCCGGAGGAAGCATTGCCGGGTGATCGCCATGAAAGAACAGGACCGCGAGAAGGTGCTCGAACTCGCCCTCGCCCAGATCGAGAAGCGGTTCGGCCAGGGCTCGGTCATGCGCCTCGGCGATGATCCCTGGTCTCCCATCGAGGTCATTCCCACCGGCTCCCTCGCCCTCGATGTCGCCCTCGGCATGGGCGGCCTGCCGCGCGGGCGGGTCGTGGAAATCTACGGCCCGGAGATGAGCGGGAAAACCACCATCGCGCTGCACGCCATAGCCAACGTGCAGCGGGCCGGCGGGACCGCGGTGTTCATCGACGCCGAGTACGGCCTCGACATCGAATACGCGAAAAGACTCGGCGTCGACACGGACAGCCTCATCGCCTGCCAGCCCGACACCGGCGAGCAGGCGCTCGAGATCGCCGACACTCTGATCCACTCCGGGGCCGTAGATCTCATCGTCATCGACTCCGTCGCCGCGCTCGTCCCGCGCGCGGAGATCGAGGGCGAGATGGGCGACTCCCATGTAGGCCTCCAGGCCCGGCTGATGAGCCAGGCGCTACGGAAGATCGCCGGCGCGCTCGGTCAGTCGAGGACCACGATGATCTTCATCAACCAGCTCCGGGAGAAGATCGGCATCCTGTTCGGCCCCCCGGAGACGACGACCGGCGGCCGGGCGTTGAAGTTCTACGCCTCCGTGCGCCTGGACATCCGCCGGATCGAGACCCTCAAGCGCGGCACCGAGCCGGTCGGCAGCCACACTCGCGTCAAGGTGACCAAGAACAAGATCGCGCCGCCCTTCAAACAGGCCGAGTTCGACATCCTCTACGGCCAGGGCATCAGCCGCGAGGGCGAGCTGATCGACATGGGGATCGAGTGCGGTTTCCTCCGCAAGGCGGGCGCCTGGTACACGTACGAGGGCGACCAGCTCGGTCAGGGCAAGGAGAACGCGCGCGACTTCCTGCGGGACAACCCCGACCTCGCCAACGAGATCGAGAAGAAGATCAAGGAGAAGCTGGGCATCGGGGCGCGACCGAACGAGGGACGACCGAGCGAGAAGCGACCGAGCGAGAAGCAACCGAGCAAGGAGCAACCGAGCGAGGAGCAACCGGGCGAGAGGCAAGGAGCACTGGCCCCTGAGGGGCGGCCCGCGAAGGTGTGACACTCCGCGCTGAAGTGTCACACCTTCGCACGCCAAGGCCCCGCGGGCTGGCCTCGGCAACGGGCCGCAGCTGAGCAGGCCCGCACCTCCCGCACCTCACCTGCACCTGCACCTGCACCTGCACCAGCACCAGCACCAGCACCAGCACCAGCACCAGCACCAGCACCAGCAACCTCAATTGCACCACCACAAGAACCGTTCGCACGATTCCGAAGGCGAAGGATCTGGCGCCGGCTCCTCGGCCGGCGGATCAGGGTCCGGCGCCGGGGGTGCCTCAGGCTCCGAGGTGGCTGCGGGAGCGGAGGGTGCGGGACCGGAGTCCGAGCCGCCGGACGGGGACCGGACGTCCTCGGCGTCCTGCTTGCCGTCACCCTTGGAGCCCTCAGAATCCCCGGCGCCCCCGGAGTCCTTGGAGCCCTCGGAGTCCTTGCCCTTCGGGGAGTTCGAATGCGGCGGGGACGCCGCGTCCTGGGGGGATGTCTCGGGGTCGCTGTCGGTGGAGCCGTCCGTGTGGGTGTCCGTCCCGGGAGAGGTGTCCGCGACGGAGGGGCCGTCCCCCCGCTCCGGCTCGTCGTCCGCCGTCTTCGTGAAGGGGTTCCTCCCCGGGGCCTCGATACCGAGCTCGGCCAGGCTCAGGCCGCCCGCCGCGAGGAGGAGCCCGGCACCGAAGTAGATGATCCGGCGACGGCGACGGCGGTGCGCGGCTGCTTTGCGGTCGCGACGACTCGACCGCGTGCCGCCACCAGTACCGCCACCCCTGCGGCTACCGTTGCCGCTGCCGTTGCCGCTGCCACTACCCACGGCGCTCCGCCCGCCCTGCGGCGCGCGGCGGCGGGACCCTGGAGCGTCACCCTCGTTCCCGTACGGCGACCCCTCGACGACGTTCTCAACGGGGTACGGCTCGGCATTGTCCGCGTAATCGTAATCGTGCGCGTGCGCGCGGAACTCTTCGGCCGGTGTGCCGCACCCCGGGCAGGTGAGGGCGCCGTTGAGGGGCCGTCGGCACAGGGGGCAGTAGTCCATGACGGGGGAAGACTAAGGTTTTGTCGGGTGTTCTTCCTAGCGGCTGCGGTGAAATTTGTGTAGGGGAGCAACCATTCCGGTTGGGGAGAGTTGAGGGCGGGGGTCACCCTGCGGGACTCAGCGCGCGAGGGCGGATACGACATACCACGGCACCCCAATACCACGACACCTCAGGAGAATGAGGAAGAGCGTCCTACGGGTTCTCCCAGGCCGCCGGTTCCGCCACCAGGTCCCGTACGGGGCCGGGCAGGGCGTTTGCCGCGATGTCCGCGAGGGTGACGCCCTCCAGGATGCGCCGGACGTTGGCGCGCACCGCGATCCACAGCGGCAGCAGCGGCTCGGCGGGGCCGGTGTAGGCGAGCTGGGTGGGCCGTTCGCCGCGGACGGAGACGATGGGCCCGTCGACCGTACGGATGACGTCGGCGATGGTGATCTCGGCGGCGGGCCGGGCCAGCCGGTAACCGCCGCTGCCGCCGCGCCGGCTGCTGACCAGCCCGCCGCGCCGCAGGTCGTTGAGGATCCCCTCCAGGAACTTGTGCGGGATGTCCTGCGCGGTGGCGATGGCCTCCGCCTTCACCGGTCCCGCGTCCTGCCGTACGGCCAGCTCCAAGACCGCCCGTACCGCGTAGTCCGCCCGTGCCGAGATCCTCATACGGCCATTGTCGACGCTCACACGGGGGACGATGACCACGAGGACCCGGGGACCACGATGCCCCGATGACCACGAGGACCGCCGGGGAAGGTCCGTCCCCCGCCCGGTTCGGCGGCGAGGCCGCCAGGAGCGGAAGTCCCGGCGGCACTCAGGGGTAGGACGTCAACTCCTCGTCTCCTACGGTCAGTTGAGAGCCCGCGCCGCGCATCCGCCGCCGTACGGCCTCCTCGATCTCGCCCTCGCGCGTCGGTGGACCGAGCGGGCCCGGATCTTCGTACAGGGCCAGGAGCGCGCGAGCGACGGCCGCGAGGCCGCGGACGTAATACGCCTGCGCGGCCGGTGACTCACCTGTGCCCTCCTCCAGGAGGTGATGCGCGCGCACGAGGACGTGCACCGCGGCGTGCCGCCTCTCCCCCCGCATACGAGCCGCAGCATCCGTGACCTCCGGCACGAGGAGCCGCACATGCCCGCTCAGCCTGTCGCGGAGCCCCGCCGTCGCCTCGGGCTCCGGCGGGTAGGTGCCCCACCCGTCGAGGCCGGTCGTGTACGTCCGCCGGATCGTCTCCGCGTCGACCGGGTCGTCCTCGTTACTCATCGGCTTCCCCCGCCGCCTGCGCGCGCCGGAACCGGGCGACGGCGAGGAGCTGGGCCACCGCGTGGGGGCTGGCGAGGTTGCCAGGGCTGTCCATCGGCACGCACCAGTACGAGCGCACCCCCTCCGGCTGGGTGTTCTCCGGTCGCGGTACCCCGAGGAAGCAGCCCTGCCCGAGGAACTCCGCCTCCGGGTCGCGCCGGGCGGCCCAGCCGGGGAGCTGCCCGGCGCTCACCGGTACGAGGACGTAGTACCGCTGGGCGTACAGGTCCATGAACACCGGACCGCCGTGCAACGCCTCCGCGAGGAAGGCGTCGATCTTCGCGGTGTTGCCGGTACCCGCCGCCGCGCGCACCAGCTCACCCGAGATACGGACCGCACCGAACGGGCCCCCGCACCGCAGGAGCGCGATCCCGCTCTCCTGCCACTGAATCCGGGCCTGCTTGATGTCCTGCGCCGCCGTCAAGAGCCAGGTGGCGACCGCGAGTTCACGGTCCCGCCGGGAGTGCACCAGCACACCCGGCCCTGCCTCCCCGGGGACGCGTACCTCGTCCCTCATCGCACGGCCTCCGGAGTGAGGCGCAGGCTGTTCTCAACGGCTGCGGTGGGGTCCGGGGTGGTGGTTGTGACGGGGCGCTGCATGAGCGAGTTCACGGGGAGACTCCTGGTGCACGATTGTGTTCGTCCGGGCACTCTCAGCGAGAGCTGTGACGAGCGTTGCAACCGCGTGCAGACAGCTCTACCCCCAATCCGTCCTCGGGCTCTGGCACGAAGTTGACGGTTCTCCTCGGCTCCTCCTCGGATTTCCCTCGGAACCGCTAAGTACTTTCTGAATAGGGCAACTTGATGGGGGGAGCGTTCTAACCTCGTGGCACTGACGTGCTGGACGGATGGGAGGGGAGGCGTCGTGCTGTTCTTCCGGCAAGCCCTCGAAGCGCGCGGCATACGAAGCCCCGAGGACTTCCTTCCTCAGTACCAGGAAGCAGCCGCGCGGCTCGGCCGGCAGAACGTGGACCCGGCACCCAAGACCATCGAGGGGTGGATCTACCAGGGGCGAATGCCACAGCGGGTCTTCCGGTCGGTCATTGTCGAGATGCTGGGCCACAGCATCGATGACCTGTGGAAGGAGGTGCCCGAGGGCACCACACCGAACTTCGTTCCGCTCACCGGCGCGTCACCGACTACGCCCCATGCCGACATCGGCATGGACCTGAACGAGATGAAAAGGACGGGCGCGATGGCTGTGCAACGCGCGAAGGAGTTCCTCCTGGACAAGGACCGCGATCGGGTGGGTGACGACACGCTCGGCCTGCTCGACGACGAGGTGGCGCGCCTGGTTGCCGCTTACCCGCGTGAGCCGCTGTCGACCCTCTGGGACGACCTGCTGGAGACCCAGGATCAGGTCTTCCGTCTCCTGGACGGCCGCAGGGTCCGGCCGTCCCAGCTACGCGACCTGAATTTCAAGGCCGCAGTGCTGTCCTTCCTCGTCGCCAAGGGTTTCAACGACATGGAGGCCCCGCACCACGCGATGACCATGACCCGGGTCGCCGCCTCTTGCGCCAAGGACGCCGAACACGTCGGGCTCATCGCCCTCACCGACGGCCTCAAGTCGCTGATCGCCTACTGGGCGGACAGGCCGCAGGACGCCTACTACTACGCCGGCCAGGGGGCCGAGACCGCCGCTGGCCTTCGCGGAACCGTCGGACTGTGGCTGCTCGGTCTCCAGGCCCGCGCCGCCGCGGTCCTGGGCAACGAGGAAACGGTGCGCACCGCCACCCGGCAGGCCACCGACCGGCGAGAAAGCGTCGTCCCCGACGACCTCGACCAGCTCGGCGGCCTGTTCACCTACGCCCCTGAGAAGCAGCTCTATTACACGGTGGAATCGGAAGCACTCCTCGGCCACGGTGACACGCGACTCGCCGCGCAGGCAGAGCAGGCCGTGCAGGGCTTCAGCGACCCTGCCTCTCCGAACTGGGCGTTCGGTGACCTCGCGGGATCACAATGCGACCTCGCGCTGATCCGTCTCTTCAGCGGAGACCTGGAAGGCACCGCAGAAGCCATCCGCCCAGTGCTGGACCTGCCGGTCTCCCACCGGAACAACGGCATCGTGATATCCGCGCTGCGTGTCCGGCAGGCCCTGATGAGCAGCCCCGCGCGCACCGCCGTCGCAGCCCGGGACCTCCGTGCGGAGATCGAGGCCTTCCCGGCGAGTCGGCCGGCGCTGCCCCGTGGGTAAGGTCCCAGGCATGTACCCGGTCGTACGTTCCAGTCCACGCCTCGATCTGCGGGAACTCACTCTTGAGGACGTGGATGCGGTGCTCGCCGTCTACGGCAGCCCCGAGGCCACGGAGCACCTGTCGTTCGAACCACGCACCCGCGACCAGGTCGCCCAGATCGTGGCCCGGTCCCTCGCCTCAGCCACGGCGGAGCCGCGCAGCGAGTACGCGCTCGCTGTCGTGGAGCGCGAAACGAACGAAGTGATCGGGTTCGGGCGGATCGCCATGGACCCGCACCAGCAGTGTGCGGCCACGTTCGGCTTCGCGCTGCGCCCGGATGCCTGGGGCGTCGGCTACGGCCTCGAGACCGTACGCCTCCTGCTCGGCCTCGGCTTCGAGGACCTGGGTCTTCACCGCATCTGGGGAGCGCGGTCCCCCCTCAACGAGGCGTCGGCGAAGACCATGGCGGCTGCGGGCATGGTCGAAGAAGGCACCATCCGTGAGCACATCTGGAAGGCCGGCCAGTGGCGTCACTCCGTCGTGCACGCCCTCCTCGATCACGAATGGGCCGCCCTCTCCCAGCACCCCCCGCTCCCGGAGACCTCGGGCCGCCGGGACCGGCCACCGCAGCCACGGGCTTGACGGTTCCGGGGCGATGCAGGCCGATCACCGCGCCGATCGCGGTGGACTTCGCCAGCTCCCGCACCCGCGTCCACCCTTCCCGGTGGCGGGGGTCCGGTTCGCCGTACGGGTCTGTGATCACTTCGGTGAGGGAAAGCCCATGTGCCTGTGCGAAGGACCGGCCTTCGTCCTTGGCGCGTTCCGCTGCCGGGCCGGGTGTCAGTGTGCCTCGCTCGGCGCACACGTACAGCACAGCGGCGGTCGGGTCGGGGTGGGTGGGGGTGGCGGTTCTGTCCCGCATGGCGCCTGCCTGGGTCATCTTGGGGGCCTTCTCGTCGTCTCGACGCCCGCCGGTCCCCTTCGGGTTCACCTGGGCCGACGGGCCGACGGGCCGTCAACCGGCCACCCGCAACCGGAGCAACCGGAGCAACCGGAGCAACCGGAGTGCGAACGGCCGGTAATCAGCCAACCGCCTTACGCAGCCGGGCGGAACGGGGGACAGTGGGGGAAGGGGTCAACTTGACCCGGCCCTAAAGGACCAGGCTTGGAGGTAGCGCCCAACTGGCTGCTGGGTTGACTCCTCCGTCCAGACACCCCTTACAGGGTGGCAGGGACGCGTGACTCACGCCCCGCGTTCCACGCGGTCTCGCCACGGTGAGCGATCGTGCGGGAAGCATTCCGGTCGGCGTGGGCAACGACCCCGCACCTCCGGCAGATAAAACGGGCCTGATCGACCCGGTTGGCCTTCTCGATGTGATGACACTCGGCGCATTCCTGGCTGGTGTACGCCGGATCGACATACACCAGCGGGACGCCCGCCCGGCGCGCCTTGTACTCAAGGAACTGCCCGAGCTGGGCGAAGGCCCAGGAGTGGAGCGTGACCCGTTGGGGCTTGTTCAGCCGTACCCTCTGCCGGATACCGCCCAGGTCTTCCAGGGCGATACCGGACGAGGTGCGTTCAGCCTCGATCACGATCTTCTTCGAGACGATGTGGTTGACGTTCGTGGCGTGCCGCTGTTCCTTGCGACGCCGGTTCTTAAGACGGCGCTTCGCGGACTTGGTGCCCTTGGCCTGCAACTTCCGGCGCAGGCCGAGCTGACGCTTGCGGTACCGGTTCAGGCCGCGCCCGGCCGCCCTGTAGCCGGTGGACGTGGTGGCAATGTTCGCGATGCCCAGGTCCACGCCGATAAATCCGTCCGGCTCGAACTGCTCCGCCTCAGGGACCTCGCAGGTGGCGATCAGGAACCACATGCCGTCACGGTGGACGAGATCGCTTTCGCCCTTGCGGTGCTCGGCGAGCATCTTGCGGGCCTGTTCAGAGCAGGTGAACCGCACGCCGCGCATACGGCCGGTGGTGGTCCATATGCTGACCGTCTGCTGATCGACCTGCCAGGAAAGGCAGCGATCGTCATACGGCTGAGCCGCATCCGGACGGAAGGCGATCGGCTTTGTCTCCGCCCTGCGGCGGCGCTTCGAACCCGGCTTGCCCAGGTTCCCGGCGCGGATGTTGGCGTGCAGGGTGGTGTAGGCGTCGGCGACCTTCCGCAGCACATGCAGCGCGGGCTGAGCCGACAGGCCCCGCTCTTTCAGAGGGCGGTAGGCGAAGCCCTGCAACGCCTTACGGGACATCTCGCCCCGCTCGCGGGCCTGGCCGGACAGCCAGTTCGCCGCGTCATTACAGGCGCGCAGGGTGCCCTCAAGAGCCGACGCCACCTCGGGCGTCGGCATGAGGCGAACCTGCACGACGATCTTCATACGAGCATTGTAGCATCGTGTCTATGTCACCACGCTGGGAACCAGACCCCGATATCCGCAGGGGCCGTAGTGTCGTCTGCACCCTCCAGGTGCATCTTGTCTTTGTCCCGAAATACCGGCGCGGCGTCTTCACCGACGAGATCCTGATCCGGTGCGAAGAGATCATGCGGGAGGTATGCGCCAAGGCGAACGCCGAGCTGCGCGAGTTCAACGGCGAGGCGGATCACGTGCACCTGCTCATCCACTACCCGCCGCAGGTCAGGCTGTCCACGCTGGTCGGCTCCCTCAAAGGCGTCTCCGCCCACTACCTACGAAAGGAGTTCACCGACCACCTCAAGCGGTATCTGTGGGGCGATCACTTCTGGTCCCCGTCCTACTTCGCCGCCTCCTGCGGCGGCGCACCGCTCGCCGTGGTGAAGGAGTACATCGAGAACCAGGTGCGCCCTGACTGAGGCAGACAGTGCAGACCCGTGCTCCGGCGCGGGGCAGAGCAGCCCAGAGAAGCAATTCCTCCCGAGCCTTGAAGGGTCGGGATTCCTTGCTAGATCATGTTGAACTGGTTGAACGCACTCGGGGGTGCTCCATGGCACGACGGGATCGAACACCGAACACGGCTCTCGCGGCCCTGATGAAGGCGGGAGGAATCCAAAACGCGCAGCTGGCCAGGAGGGTGAACGCCGTGGGGCGTGAACTCGGCGTGCCCTTGCGCTACGACAAGACGAGCGTGTCCCACTGGCTGAGTGGCAGCGTGCCGAAGCCGGAGGCGAGGCCCGCTGTCGCCGAAGCCCTCTCGCGGCTCCTCGCCCGGCCCGTAACGTGCGCGGAGACCGGCTGGGAGACTCCCCCGGCCGACGAGCACGACACCGTAGCGGGAGTGATCGACCTGAGCCGAGCAGACATGGATCCCTCCCGACGAGGGGTGCTGAAGAGCGGCATGTACGTGGCCGCGCTGGCCGTGCCGAAGTTCGAGGACCTCGCCGACCGCACCGTACGCACGGAGGCCGACGCAGCCGGGCGCACGGTCCACATCGGCGCCGGCGAGGTGGAAACCGTCCGCACGATGACAGACAGGATCGCCGACATTCTTGATCAGGTGGGCGCCGGTCACGCCCGGCCGATGGCCGCCGCCTTCCTGGTCAACAGCGTGGGGACCTACCTGCGTGCGTCCGGCCCCGAGCACGTCCAGCGGGACATGAAGGCCGCCGCCGCGGATCTGGTGTACCTCACGGGCTGGATGGCCATGTACGAGAACCAGCAGGGGCTCGGCCAGAAGTACTACCTGCGGGCGCTCGACCTCGCCGGCGAAGCCGCAGACCATGTCACCTACTGCCGCACCCTGCGCGGCATGAGCCTTCAAGCGGGCCACCTGGGCCACGGGAAGAAGGCGCTCGACCTCGCGGACTCGGCCGCCGAGGCGGCACCGGCCGCAGGGCCGCGCCTGGTGGCCTTCCTGCGCGGGCAGCAAGCCGCCGCCGCGGCGATGACCGGCGACCGGCACACCGCCCTCACCCGGCTCCGCGAGACCGAGACCGCGCTCTCCCGGGCCGACAACAAGCGGGACGCCGTGGGCGGCTACGACCAGGCCGCCTACTTCTTCCATGAAGCACACGTGCGGTGGCACCTCAAGGACCCCGAGGGCTCCGTCAAGGCCCTGCGCCTGTCCAACTCAGCTCGCAGCCCGCTGGAGAGGCAAGGGCGGTTGCACTGCCTCGGCGTGATCGCGGAGCGCCAGTTCCGCATGCGACACGTAGAGGCCGCGAGCCGGACCTGGAACGCCTTCCTCGACGAGCACGTGACGATCTCCTCGGCCCGGGGGGACCAGCACCTGAAGACGATGCTCAAGGCGCTCCCGGGGTACCGCGGCGTCGCCGGAGTGCGTGACCTGGAAGAGCGCGCGCGGCACGTGGCCGCCCTCAAGGCAGCCTGATCCCACACCCTCACGGCGGCCCGCTCCCATCGGGGCGGGCCGCCTGCGAACCGAATGGAGCCGAGCGTGATCGACCTGCGTCACTTCCAGCACGGAAATCTCCCCGAGAGCTTCCGGAAGATGCTCATTGACGTACACGAGGACGCCTATGCCGACGCCATGGACGACCCGTTCAACCAGCGCTTCCCCTGGTTCGTCGACCACTGGTCGGGCATGGAGGGCTTCACGTGCGTCGTGGCGTACGAAGGAGACGAGCCGACCGGATTCGCCTACGGCGCTCCGCTCACGCCCGGCCGCGAGTGGTGGCGCTCCACCGACTACGAACCGGCCAACGGCCACACCTCCACCTACGCGGTATCCGAGCTGATGGTGCGCCCTCGGTGGCGTAAGCAAGGCATCTCCGCACTCCTTCACGAAGCGCTGCTGAAGGAGCGCCCGGAAGACCTCGCCGTGCTCCTGGTCGATGTCACGCACCCCAAAGTGCAGGCGTTGTACGAATCGTGGGAGTACGTCAAGGTCGGCGAGCAACGGCCGTTCGCCGACGCTCCGCTATTCGCTGTCATGGTCAAGAACCTCAAGAACCTCAAGAACCTCAGGGACCTTCGAGACTGAGTGCCTTCATCTGTGAGGGGGGCGCTTGAATGAAGAGGCGCCCCCAAGTCGCGAACGCCCCCGGAGGAGCGGTAACCCTCAGCCCGCGAACGCCGGTTGCTCCAGCCCCCTGCCCGCGCCCGGCTTCGCGGCGCCCACGTGCTGTTCGGTGACCATGACCGTGCGGCGTCCGGAGGCGGGGGCGTACGTGTGGACGCGGGAGCCAAGGATATCGACCCAGATCAGCCGCTGGGCGGCGGTGTCCCACTCGCCGACTGCTGACCAGTTCGCCGCGCCGCAGGTCGTTGAGGATCCCCTCCAGGAACTTGTGCGGGATGTCCTGCGCGGTGGCGATGGCCTCCGCCTTCACCGGTCCCGCGTCCTGCCGTACGGCCAGCTCCAGGACCGCCCGTACCGCGTAGTCCGCCCGTGCCGAGATCCTCATACGGCCATTGTCGACGCTCACGCGGGGCGACGATGACCACGAGGACCCGAGGGCCACGATGGCCCCCGGGGAAGGACCGTCCCCCGCCCGGGTCGGCGGCGAGGCTGGCAGGGCCGGCCGACCTCTCCCCCTCCCTCGTGCCCAGGGTCAGACCGGCAGGTGCCAGGCGGGTCCGTCGGGTTCCCCGAGCCAGACGCGTTGGGTGCCGTCGGCCTCCACGGTCATGCCGAAGTCGGACTGGGGGGGCGCTCCGGCATCCTGCCAGGTGGTCAGGGCGTCCTCTACGGCGTCCCACAGGCGCAGGGGGCCGTGCTGGTGTACCCGCCACCCGTTTCCGGCGGGTTCGGTCCACGCCTGTGAGCCGGTGGCGACGTCTACGAGGATCACGCCGTCGCCGGTGGTCATGAGTTCGGCGGAGGGTGCGGCGAGCTGGGCGAGGAACTGGCCGGTCCAGTCGTCGAGAAGGCCGGGGTCCAGGCGGGCGGGGCGGGTGTGGCCCGGGCGCTGGGAGGAGACGGGGCGGGGCGGGCGTTCGTGGGGGCGGGCGAGCATATAGCCGATCCGGTCTCCGGCGAAGCGCCCGGTGGCGGTGGAGTCGTCGTGGACGGTGAGGCGGATGAGGCCGGAGGCGAGCATCCACCCGCTGAGGGTGGTGGTGATGGTTCCGCCGTCGCGTACCTGGTAAAGCCAGGCGGGAGGGATGTGCCGGACTGCGCAGGTCGCAACGATCGCGTCGTAGTCGGCGGCGTCCTGGTGCCCGGCGAGTCCGTCTCCGGTGACGAGCGCCGGGGAGTGTCCGGCGGCGTGGAGGTGATCGGCTGCTGCGGTGGCAAGGTGCGGGTCGTATTCGATGGAGTACACGTTCTTGTCGCCGAGGCGGTGACAGAGGATGGCGGTGGAGTAGCCGGTGCCGGTGCCGATCTCCAGCACCTTGTCACCCTCGCGGATGCGCGCGAGGTCGAGCATGCGCACGATCAGTGAGGGCAAGGTGCTGGACGAGGTGGGGCGGCCGGTCAGCGGTCCGGGGGCGTCCGCGGCGGCGATGCCGTCGATCTGGGTGACCCAGGTGGTGTCCTGGTAGACGAGGCGGAGCCATTCGTCGTCGCCGGTCGCGTGGCGGTGTACAGGCTCCCACTGGGTGCTGGACAGGCGGAACACCGTGTCGTCGAGGAAGAGTTCACGCGGGACGACTTCGAGCGCCGCACGCCATGCGGGGTCTTCCACGGGGATGGCCGCGGCGAGGCTGCGGCGGAGCTGGGCCGGGTCGGCGGTCATGCGTGGCCTCCGTGCTGGAGCTGATCGGCGAGGGCGGCGGTGATCGGGGCGGTGATGTGGTCGGGGAACCACGCCCATTGGCCGTTGGGGTTGCACTCGTACCAGTGCCACAGGCCATGGGGGTTCAGGCCGAAGTCGAAAGCGCCGAAGACCAGACCGAAGGCGTCGAGGTAGGCGCGTACCCCTTTGGCGATCTCGGGCGGGACAGCGATGGGGGTATAGGTGAGCTGGTCGTAGTGGCGTCGCCAGTCGACACCGGGCGAGCCGTCGATCCGGACGGCGAACAGGTGCTCGCCGACGGCGGTCAGGCGGATGTCGGCGGTCTTGGTCACCCGCTGCTGGAACAGGTGCGCGCTGTGGCGTATCCGGTCGTCGATCTGGGCTGGGGTGACGTCGTCGATCCACACCGTCAGCGCCCGGCCGTCAGCGTCGGCGTAGTCGGTTTCCCGCAGCGGCTTATAGAGCACCGGCCCGTGCCCGGCCGCGAACGCACGAGCCCGGTCGGGGTCGTTGGTGATCAGGGTGGGAGGCACGGTCAGTCCGCAGCGGGCGGCCGTCGCCAATTGCGCCGGCTTGTACTCGGCGTCCCGGTTGCGCCAGGGGTGATTCAGGTAGTGGGCGCCGGGAAGGGCGGCGAGGATGCCGCCGAGCCCATAACGGGCTTCCTCCACGGCCCAGCGGGCGCTCTGTTCGCTCATGGCGAGGTCGGCGGTGTAGGGGGTGGGCCGGCGCCAGTACACCGCGCGCACGCTGTCCAGGTCGAGAGTGCGGGTCCCGGTGGCCAGGGTGCCGCCGGGCCCGATGCTGTCGAACGCCGCTGACGCGGTGACCGTCGTGGGGAAGTCCCCGGGGTCCAGGCGGACTACGGGCACGCGGCGCCGGTTGAGTTCGGTGATCACCTCGTCGGCTGTCACGTCATCCAGGCGTGTGACGACGAGGACAGGCGGCCCACCCGCGGCCATCAGTCGCTGTCTCCCTGCTGGTCGCTCCCCTGGTCCGGGGTGCCGTCGAGGCTGGTCTTCGTCGTGGTCTCCTTCGACGTCTGCGACCGCTTGTGCCGGTCCAGTGACGGCACCAGGGTGCCGTCGGGGTCCACCCACGCGGCGGTCTGCGTCTCGGCGTCGAGGACCGCGCGGGCAGCGGGCAGAACTTCGGCTGGAGGGAACGGCTTCATACGGCTGACACCCCAGGGGGTGACCGGATGGTCCGGCGCTGTGACCTGCATGGGTCTCCTCGTCTCTCGGTCGCTCTTACGGTTCCTCGGTCGCTCTTACGGTGACACTCGCCGCCTGGTGTTGTCAGGACGGCGACAGGGCCCGCCCCTGGCCGCGCGGCCGTCCTGCCGGGATATGAAGTCGCGCGTCTGGACGCCAGGGGCGGGAGTCCCGGCGGTGCTCAGTGATCGCTCAGTGATCGGCCGTCAATTCCTCGCTGTCGACGGTCTGTTGCGAGCACGCGCCGCGTATCCGCCGCCGTACGGCCTCCTCGATCTCGCCCTCGCGCGTCGGCGGACCGAGCGGGCCCGGATTCTCGTGCAGGGCCAGGAGCGCGCGAGCGACGACCGCGAGGTCGCGGACGTAACACGCCTGCGCGGCCGGTGACTCGCCTGCGCCCTCCTCCAGGAGGTGATGCGCGCGCACGAGGACATGTACCGCGACGCGCCACCTCTCCCCCCGCATGCGAGCCGCAGCGTCCGTGACCTCCGGCACGAGGAGCTGCACATGCCCGGTCAGCCTGTCGCGGAGCCCCGCCGTCGCCTCGGGCTCGGGCGGGTAGGTGCCCCATCCATCGAGGCCGGTCGTGTACGTCCGCCGGATCGTCTCCGCGTCGACCGGGTCGTCCTCGTTACTCATCGGCTTCCCTCTCCGCCTTCGCGCGCCGGAATCGGGCAACGGCAAGGAGCTGAGACACCGCGTCCGGGCTGGCGAGGTTGCCGGGACCGTCCATCGGGACGCACCAGTACGAGCGCACGCCCTCCGGCTCGGTGGCGTCTGGCCGCGGCACGCCGAGGAAGCAGCCGCGCCCGAGGAATTCCGCCTCCGGGTCACGGCGGGCGGCCCACTCGTAGCGTTGCCCGGCGCTCACCGGGACGAGGACGTAGTACCGCTGGGCGTACAGGTCCATGAACACCGGGCCGCCCTGCAAGGCCTCCGCGAGGAAGGCGTCGATCTTCGCGGTGTTGCCGGTGCCCGCCGCCGCGCGCACCAGGTCACCCGAGACGCGGACCGCGGCGAACAGCGCCCCGCACCGCAGCAGCGCGATCCCGCTGTCATCCCACTCGCGCCGCGCCTGGGCGGGGTGCTCCGCGGACAGCAGGAGCCAGCCGCGTGCCGCCTGCTCCCGCTCCTGCCGGGTATGCACGAGTACTCCCGACGAGGAGGGCAGACCGACAAGCCCTTCCCTCGAATCCCTCGAATTCAAACCTTCATTCGCCATAGTGTGACGTCCCCAAGCAGCTCTCTCGCGTTCAGTGATACGCCGAATACAACGGGACCTAGGCTGAGGCGTGTAGTACCGGGAGCCGCTGATGCGTTTACCGCGTTTAACGCCCTGCTTGGGAGGGTGCACCGATCATGAATCACTCCGGCGCGCGCAACGACGCGCTCAAAGACGCCCTGACCGAGGCGGATCTGACGTACGAACAGCTCGCCACCGACGTGCGTCACGTCGCGGCCGAGGCCGGGGACGTCCTGAAGACGAACAAGAGCGCCGTCGCGCACTGGGTGAAGGGGAAGGACCCCGAGGCACGGACGGCGTCGTACATTGCGGAGGCGATCTCTCGCAGGCTGGGCCGCCAACTCAGCCCGGCCGACCTCGGCTTCAACACCGCGACATCGGAACGGGCCTCAGACGCCCTGCTCGGGCTGGGCCTGGGGCACGATCCGGTGGACACTCTACGGCGCATCGGGGAGGCGGACATTCACCGCCGGAAATTCTTGACGAACGCGGCATACTCGGTCGCCGCCGCCGCGCTGCCCCTCGGGGCCGACCAGGCCATCGAGTACGAGCAGCGCGCGGCCACGAGCAAGCGTGAGCAGCGCGCCGGCCGCGCCGAGCTCGACGCCGTCCGGGACATGGTCGACATGTTCGTCCGGATCGACGAGCGGCACGGCGGACAGCACGGCTGGACCGCTGTCGTGCAGTACCTGCGGACAGACCTCGCCGACCTCTGCCGCTCGGCCTTCGCCACCGAAGACGAACAACGCGAAGCGCACATGCTCGCCGCGTGCGTCGCCTACCTCTGCGGCTGGAAGGCGTACGACGCCTCGGAACACGGCCTCGCCCAGCGCTACTACCTTCAGGCGCTCGGGCTCACCCGCGACATCGACGATCCGCTGCACGAGGCGTGGATACTGCGGATCATGGCGCACAACGGAATGGACATCCGGCGCCCTCAGCACACCCTCAACCTCGCGGAGGCCGCGCTCGAGCGGATCCGCGGCCGAGTCGCCCCGGCGACTGAGGCCCTCTTCGCCGTCACCCGCGCCCGAGCGCTCGCCACCGCGCGCCGAGGCCATGAGGCCGCTGCCCAGATCCGCGAAGCGCACGATCTGATCATGTGCGGCAGCGAAGAGGAGTTGCCGTACTGGGCGTCGCTCTGGGGCTCGCCGCGCGCGACGGTCGGCAGCCACACCGGCAAGACGTTCCGGGCACTCGGCGATCACGCCAACGCCGAGCGGCACTACGCCGCCTCGGCGCGCGCCCGGCCGAAGAACGGACACGAGCGGATCACCGCGCTCACCCTCGCTTCCCAGGGACGCGAGCAGGCGGCACAGGGGCATCTCGAGGCCGCATGCGGCACCTGGGATCACGCGCTCGACCTGTTCGGCGGCGTGCGCTCCGCGCGAGCCGCGAGCGAGGTCAAGGGCATCCGCCGACAGCTCACCGTCTTCGAACGGCGCGGCGTGAAAGCGGCGGCCGACCTCGCCGAGCGCGCCCGCGCCTGGCAGCTCGCCTATGCGTGAACGAATCAGGTCCCCGAGCCGTCGGGCAGGCCGCCGGTCCCCATCCGATCCGCAGGGCCTCCAGGCCTCCCTGTCACGTACCGGCTGATCCGCGACTGGGTCCGCCCGGGCGCGCCCCTGAAGGGGCGCCCCCAAGGCGCGAACACCCCCGGAGGGACGGTAACCCTCAGCCCGCGAACGCCGGTTGCTCCAGCCCCCTGCCCGCGCCCGGCAGCACCAGCACCGAGCCCGAAAGCGGGGGCGGGGCGGCCAGACCCGTACGGGCCGTCGTGAGGTAGAGGTCCGTCAGGTCGGCGCCGCCGAAGGCGCAGGCCGTGGGGCGGGGCACGGGCAGGGGGATGACGCGGTCGAGGTCGCCGTCGGGGGTGTAGCGGCGGACCGCCGCGCCGTCCCAGAGGGCCACCCACACACAGCCGTCGGCGTCGACGGTGAGCCCGTCGGGAAACCCGGCACCGTCCTCGATGACCGCCAACGGCCGCCGGTTGACCGGCAGTTGGTCGTCGCCGATGTCACCGAGATCGTCGAGGTCACCGATGTCCTCGATGCCACCGACGTCGAAGACGTCGACGCGGCGCGTCGGGGAGTCGATGTAGTACATCAGGCGGCCGTCCGGGCTCCAGCCGATGCCGTTGCTGACGGCGACGTCGTCGAGGAACGTACGGACGGTGCCGTCGGGGGTGAGGCGGGACAGGGTGCCGCCGCCGGGGGCCTCGTCGTAGCGCATGGTGCCCGCCCAGAGGGAACCGTCGGGCGCGACGGCGGCGTCGTTGGCGCGGCGGCCCGGGACCGGCTCGTGGTGCAGCCAGCGGAAGCCGCCGTCGGGGTCGCGCAGGCCCACGCCGTCCCGGAGGTTGAGCACCAGCCCGCCGCCCGCACGCGGCTTCGCGGCGCCCACGTGCTGTTCGGTGACCATGACCGTGCGGTGTCCGGAGGCGGGGTCGTACGTGTGGACGCGGGAGCCGAGGATGTCGACCCAGATCAGCCGCTGGGTGGCGGTGTCCCAGGTGGGGCCCTCGCCGACGGCCGCGTGCTCCCGTACCGCGATCTCGTAACCCGTCTCGTAACCCGTTGAGGTCGTCATGCCACGCTCCTGCCTGTGTCCGAGTCGTTGCGCCAGCTCCGCCGCGCCCTTGGTCGCGGGCTCCTCCAGTTCGGCCCAGTTCGGCGCGGCGCTGATCGCTTCAGCGAATCATGGGAACGGAGAGAGAGCGCGCGGCGACCACGCGGCCTGTGCGGTCATGGACCGGGGCGGATCCAGTGTCCCGCCGACGGGTACCGGTCAAGTGCGGAACGAGTACGTACAGAAAGGTCCTCGCGTGTACTACGAGACGCTTGTTGCCCTGCACGGAGTACTTGACCGGTACCCGTGGGCGTCGCACCTCACGAGCGATGCCCACGGCAGCGAACTGTACGACCTCGCCATGCGCAGGGCGGAAGCCTACGGTTGGTACTCCACCGGTGGATGGACCTACAAGTACCAGGGGTGGGGCGAGGCCCGGATCGTCCAGGACCCGGGACGCTGGGCCGATTGCCTGGCCGGCGGGGACTGGACGCAGAACGGGAAGGTCCGGGAGCTGGCGTGGATGTCGGCGGAGATCCCGGTCGATGTCCGTGAGCCGCGTCTCCCGCTCCTTCACGTGGCGCGCATCTTGTCGGACGCGGTGAATCGGCTCGGGCGTGTCCGGTTCACCGGGCTGCATGCGGTCCTCCCGCTGCAGGAGCTTGTGGGTGATGCTTCTGACGACTTGCAGGCGATGCGGAGGTGGTTCGCCCTTACCGACCCGTCCATGTCGGTTCCCGTGAGCATCACCGTCGGTGCCGGACCCGCGATGTGGGGAAAGGAGATGGCGGTGTGCGGCGCCATCAGAGAGCGGCTCGGTGACATCGCGGAGGCCGAAGTCGCCGCTGGACGGCTCGACTTGTCCGGTATGGCGGACGTGGACGGCGAGCACGGCTACAACAAGGGCCGTGAGCGTGGCGTGCTGCGGTTCACGTGTCGTGTGCCGGAGTGGTCGGTGGACGCCGCCGTGTGGCTGGTTGAGGTGGTGGGTGATGCGTTGCGTGCGGCCGAGTGCGCGGAGCAGGTTGTGGTGACCGCCTCGCTGGCTTCCCCTCCTCGTAAAGCGGCTGGTTGACTTCTCCTCCGGCTGAAGCTGGGGGTATCCACGGAGGAACCCCGATGAAGTGGGCCCTCAAGGATGAGCCCGACCCTGGCTGAGCCACCGACCAAGGCCGAGCCACCCACCAGGGCCAAGCCACCCAAGAGGTATCCAAGGAGGTACTCCGCCCGGGTCTCCTTCCCCGAGATCCCCCGACCTCCCCGAGGCCACCCCTCCAGCCGCCCCCCATCCGGCCCATCCCAACAGGCACCCGGCCCCTCCCCCGCACACGATGCAAGGAGACCGCCACCCCCACGGCCCACGGTCTGTGCCCCCGGGAGGACCCGCCATGACCGCCATGACCGCCAGTCTGGCCCAGCTGCGCCGCTGCCACTTCGCCGTCGACCTGGGCGCGGCGCGGACCCGTGTGTGGGTGAAGGGCGCCGGTCTGGTGGTCGACCAGCCGAGTGTGGCCGCCATGAACAGCAGGACGGGCGCGCTGATCGCGGTCGGGGAGTTCGCCGAGAGGATGCAGGGCCGTACGCCCGCCTACATCCGTGTCGTCCACCCGGTCTCGGGCGGCAGCGTGGTGGACATCGAGATGGCCCAGCGCATGCTGCGCCAGCTGCTCGGCAACAGGATGCGCCGCACGCTGCGCCGCAGGCCGTTCCTGCGCGCCGCCGCCTGCACTCCGCTCGGCGCGGACAACCCGCTGGGCAGGCGTGCGGCGGTCGAGACGCTGCTGGGCCTCGGTGCGCGGCGCGTGGAGCTGGTGGACACGCTCATCGCGGCGGGGGTCGGCTGCGGGCTGCCGGTCGAGCGTCCGGAAGCCGTCATGATCATGGTGTGCGGTGCCGCGGCCACCCAGCTGGCCGTGCTCTCGCTCGGCTCGATCGTGGCCTGCGAGCACGTCCCGGTCGGTGGGGAGGCCGTCGACAACGCGATCGTGCAGCTCCTGCGCCACCAGCACGAGCTGATGCTGCCCAGCCAGTCCGTACGGCCGCTCACCCTCGCCCTGTCCGGCAACGGGCTGACCCCGTACGGGCCCGCCTCCACGGAGATCCACGGGCTGGACGTGGCGACGGGGCTCGCCCGTTCCGTCAAGGTGGACACCGCCGCCGTACGCAACGCCATCCAGACCCCGCTCATGGCCGTACTCGACTGTATCGGCAAGGTGCTGCGGGACTGCCCGCCCGAGCTGGTGGCCGACCTGGCGGACCGCGGGATCACGATGGTCGGCGGGAGCGCGCTGCTGCCGGGCCTCGACCAGATGCTGCGACGCGCCACGAACATGCCGGTGAACATCGCCGAACGTCCTGAACTGTGCGCGATCCAGGGCCTGGGCGCCATGCTGGAAGGCCGCGTCGAACCACTGAGGCTGAATCGGTCGTCGGACTGAGTGCCTGAGCAACTGAGTGCCTGAGTGCCTGAGTGCCTGAGTGCCTGAGCAATTCCCGCTCACGATTCCCGACGTTCCCGGGAGCCCTCCCGAGCGCCGCTGCCCAGGATCGTCGTCCCCGGGGACAGCGACGAAGGGCGAACACCGTAGCCCGTCACCGCATCCGCGGTGGCCCGTCACCGCATCCGGTTCTCCGGGGTGATCTCCTCGATCAGGCCCTCGACCAGCGCCCTGATCTCGTCGCGGATCGGGCGGACGGCCTCGACGCCCTGGCCGGCCGGGTCCTCCAGCTTCCAGTCCAGGTAGCGCTTGCCGGGGAAGACCGGGCAGGTGTCGCCGCAGCCCATGGTGATGCAGACGTCCGACTCCTTGACCGCGTCCACGGTCAGGATCTTCGGGGTCTCGGCGGAGATGTCGATGCCGACCTCGCGCATGGCCTCGACGGCGGCCGGGTTGACCTGGCCGGCCGGGGCGGAACCGGCGGAGCGGACCTCGACGCGGTCCCCGGCCAGGTGGGTCAGCCACGCGGCGGCCATCTGGGAACGGCCCGCGTTGTGGACACAGACGAAGAGCACGGAGGGCTTGTCGGACATCAGAAGTCTCGCCTGTCTCTCTTGTCTCGGTTATCTCGATTACCTTGCGACGGCATCAGGCGCAAGTGATATCAGCATCCGATGGTGTCAGTCACCGCTGATGTGAGAGTATCAGTCCATGATGACGTCAGTCGACACTGATCTGATCCGGGTTCTGGCCGACCCGCTCAGGCTCCGGATCGTGACCCTGCTCGCCCGCGAGACGCTGTGCACCACCCACCTGGTGGAGGAGACCGGCGCCCGGCAGACCAACCTCTCCAACCACCTGAAGGTGCTGCGCGAGGCCGGGGTCGTCGAGACGGAGCCGTGCGGCCGGTTCACCTACTACAAGCTTGCGCCCGGACGTCATCGCCCAGCTCGCAGGCCAGTTCGCCGACCTGGCCGAGTCCGCTCGTACCGCCGCCGAGAACAAGAGGGCCTGCTGATGACCCCCGCCGACGCCCCCGCGACCACGGAGTCGACCACAGGATCCGTGACACCTGTGTCCGAGTCCGAAGTCGTGACCCCTGCAACCGAGTCCGAGGCAGCGACACCTGTGTCCAAGTCCGAGGCCGGGCCCAAATCCGTCGAGTCCGTCGAGTCCATCCAGTCCGTCGGACCGGCGCCGGGCGCCGCCCCGCCACGTACCCCCCTCGTCGCCCGTGCCGCCGCCGAACTCGTCGGTACCGCCGCCCTGGTGGCGATCGTGGTCGGCTCCGGCATCCAGGCCACCGAGCTGACCCAGGACGTCGGCGTGCAGTTGCTGGCCAACTCCACGGCCACCGTCTTCGGGCTCGGCGTCCTGATCCTCCTGCTCGGTCCGGTCTCCGGCGCGCACTTCAACCCGGTTGTCACGCTGGCCGAGTGGTGGACGGCCCGGCGCGGTGGCGCCGGTGTCACCGCGCGCGAGGTGGCGGTGTACGTCCCGGTCCAGATCGTGGGCGCGATCGCGGGTGCTGTGCTGGCCGACGCGATGTTCGGCGAGCCGCTGGTGAAGTGGTCCACGCACGACCGCTCGGCGGGGCATCTGCTGCTGGGCGAGGTCGTCGCCACGGCGGGGCTGATCCTGCTGATCTTCGGCCTGGCCCGTGCCGACCGCCTCCGCTTCGCGCCCGTCGCTGTCGCCTCGTACATCGGCGCCGCCTACTGGTTCACCTCGTCCACGTCCTTCGCCAACCCCGCGGTGACCGTCGGCCGCGCCTTCACGACACCTTCGCGGGCATCGCTCCGGGTTCCGTGCCGGCGTTCATCGGCATGCAGTTGGTCGGCGGCGGTGGTCGGGACTGGCGCTGGTGGCGCTCATCTTCATACGGCCCCGACCTGCCGTATGACGCACGACCCATGACCCATGACCCATGACCCATGACACGTACGACACAGGTGGTGGTGAAAGTCCCACCTGTTCAAGGAGGTTCGCCATGAACCGCGTATCGTCCCGCGTACAGCTCGCGCTGCGCGTGCCCGACCTCGCCCGGGCCGTCGCCTTCTACACGAAGCTCTTCGGCACCGAGCCCGCCAAACTCCGCGATGGCTACGCCAACTTCGCCATCGTCGAGCCCCCGCTCAAGCTGGTCCTCGTCGAAGGCGCGGCCGGCGAGGCCACCCGCCTCGACCACCTCGGCGTCGAGGTCGAATCCACCGAGGCGGTGCACGCCGCCACCGCCCGCCTGAGCGAGGCGGGTCTGATCACGGACGTGGAGAACGACACCACCTGCTGTTACGCCCTCCAGGACAAGGTCTGGGTCCATGGCCCGGGCCAGGAGCCATGGGAGGTGTACGTCGTCAAGGCCGACGCGGACAGTCTGACCAGGCAACAAGGCAGTACTTGCTGCACCGGCCCGGCAACCGCGACCACCGGCACTACGGAAGCCGGGGAAATCAAGGAAGCCAGGGAAGCCAGGGAAGCCAGGGAACCAGCAGCCGCGAGCGGTTGCTGCTGACCGCCCGCCGATAACGACGGCGACGACAGCGACAGCGACAGCGACAGCGACAGCGACAGCGACAGGACCAACGCCAACGCCCGCCCCGGTCACCCCAGGGCGGGCCGTTCCCCGTCGGCGGACCTCACACGCGCCAGAGGTGGTTTCCGCACTGGGCGCGGAGGAGGACACGGTCGGCGTCGCGTCGGCCCATCTCGATCGCGGCCTCGATGAACTCCCGCTCGAAGAGCACATAGCTGAGCAGTTCGCCCCGGCTCACCGTGGGCCCGATGAACATGCTCAGCAGCCGCAGATCGAGATGGGCCAGGGCGCGTGCCCCGGCGAAGTCGGTGGCGAGGATTTCGTTGGCGAGCCGCCCGAGTTCGTCGACGCGACCGGGAGCCGGTCCGGCGAAGAGGTGCTCGATCACGCGGTACGGCCGCCCTGCGCTGCTCTTCGCGCCCGGATCCGCCTGTGCGAGCTGGTTGAGCTTCGACAGGCCGCGCAGGTCCTCGATCATGCGGTCGACCAGGGCACCGTTCAGCAACTGGGCACAGGAGTCCTGCGCCAGCGGGGGCGGGCCCGCCTCCTGGCTGAGCGGCCGGGCCGCGTACTCCTCCGGGTCGGTCGCGATGACCACGACCTTGTCCGCCCCCAGCTCGATGACCGGTTTGATCGGTGCGTTGAGCCGCACCCCGCCGTCCATGTACCAGCCGGTGATCCCGCGCCGGCGCTGCTGGAGGGGCACGGGCGGGAACATCAGGGGGATGGCTGCCGAGGCCATCACGTGTTCGGGGGCCAGTCCGTCCTCCACGTCCACGTAGTCCACGGCGCGGTCGACGTCCCGCGACAGGCCGAGAGGATCGCGGCTTTCGATGAAGACTTCCGTGAGCCCGGTGCGGCACGCCGTCGTCACCAGGGCAACGGCACTGACCCGCTGCTCACTGATGTTGTCGTGCAGCTGACGCCAGTCCAGCTTGCGCCCCAGGGTTTTCCTCAGCGGCGCGGTGTCCAGGATGCCGCCCGTGCGGCCGAGCGACATGTTGAGCAAGCCGGCGAAGTACCGTACGGCGGCGGTCGGGGCGCTGAGCAACACCGGCCGGAAGACGTCGTCCTTGCCGATGGACCGCCATGTCTCCAGCGCGCGCTCCGCCGCCTGGTCCGCGGGCAGATGGGCCAGCGAGGCGAACAGCGCTGCGTTGATGGCTCCGGCGCTCGTACCGACGAAAAGACTCGGCCGCTCACCCCTGGCCTCCAGCGCCGGCAGCAGTCTCGACAGAATCCCGGCCTCGTAGGCTCCACGGGCCCCCGCCCCCGCCAGCACCACGCCGACCTCGTCGTTGCCGCCGTTGCCGCTTCGTGTCTCGTCCCGGTGCTCGACGTCCAAATCCACTTCTGCCATCGGCCCTCTCCTGAAAGGTCATGGGGGTGGGAGTACTGATCAGAAAAGCGATCAGGAAAGCGACATTAGGTGAGGAATAACCCACATGCACCTCGAACCGCGACGGTCACAGGCGATGACCGCAGGCGACGACGCCCCTGCGACCGGGCCACCCGGAGTCGGCCACCTTGCGCAACGTGGCGGGCACCCAGCACATCGATGCCCTCCCGGTCATGTCCAAGACCATAGGAACTGTGAAAAAATCCCCCAAAAGGTGTTTAAGGGAGAATTCATATGACCAGCCCTGGCGGCAAGCCCGGCTACGGGAACGTATGGCTCGACCGCACCGGCCAGGCCGAGGCCTTCGACACCCTCGGCCGCTTCGACGCGATGGCGGCTTTCTTCGCCCTGCGCATGCTGCCGCGCCGGGCTCCCCCTCGCGCTGCGGACCGTTATACAGATCTTCCCGCGCCGCAGACGGCTCGCCCGAACGACTCCTGATCCGCCCGCCCCGACAAGGGTCCCCGCAGACGGCCCCCACGGACGGCCCACACGGACGGAAGAGACACGCGTAATGCAGCACCGCAGAACTGAGGAAGGCCCCGGCAGGCAGTCCGCCGGGGATACCAAGCATGCCGTTCCCCCGCATCGCCCGCAGCGCTCCGCTCCCCCACCCGCACGCGACGGCCACGGCCAGGTCCCCCAGCCATCACCCACGCCCACGCCCGGCGACCGTACCGGCGAAACACGCGCGCCGTCCGGAGAGGACTCCGGCTCTCCGGACCCCTCTCCGAATTCCTCTCAGGGCGACGGCGCAGCGATCCGCTTGTCGGCCGCGACAGCCGTATCCGCCACGGGAGTTCCCGACGGAGACGTACGGCGCGACAGACCGGACGCCGCCGGGACGCAGACCGACAGGACCGACCAGAGCGACAGGACCGACAGGACCGACCGAACTGACAGGAGCGACCGAACCGACCAGACAGGTCAGACAGGTCAGACCGACAGAACCGACCGGCTCCGATACCTCGACGCGGCGACCCGGCAGATCGCCCGCGGTATGAATCTCGACGAGACGCTGTACGAACTGTGCCGGGCGGCCGTCCCGGAGTTCGCCGACCTGGCCTTCGTCCATTTGTGCGATCCGCTGCCGGTGGGGGACGAGACGCCTGCCTCCCCCGCCGTCCTGCGGCTGCACAGCACGAACCGGACGCCGCCGAGGAACCCGGCCGCCGCCACCCACGAATCCGCCACCCACGAATCCGCCACCTCCGGATCCAGGCCGCCACCGCGGACCGCGTGTCCCGTACAGGCGGCAGAGGTCGTATGCCCGGCTGCCACCGGCCGGCTCGCCGAGCTGCTGCGGGCCGGGCGGCCGGTGCTCGGGAACGCCCCGGGCGTCGCCGGGGCGGTGACCGAGTTGCTGGGGACGGCGAACGGGCCCGGGGCGGTGCCGCCCGGAGGACGGCTGATCATCGCCCCGCTGCACGGCCGCAGCCACGTCATGGGCAGCGTCGTCCTCATCCGCGGACCCGGCCGGCCGGACTTCACCGGCGACGACCTGCTCGTCGCCTCCCAGCTCGCGACACACACCGCTCTGGGGGTCGACAAGGCGGTGCTGTACGGGCGCGAGGCATCCGTCGCGGACGCGTTGCAGCGCACGATGCTTCCTCCGTCGCTGCCCGAGCCGACCGGAGTCCGGCTGGCCAGCCGGTATCTGCCGGCCTCGCGGACCGCGCAGGTCGGCGGCGACTGGTACGACGCGATTCCCCTGCCCGGCAACCGCGTCGCCCTGGTCATCGGCGACGTGATGGGCCACTCCATGACATCGGCCGCGATCATGGGCCAGTTGCGCACCATCGTGCAGACCCTGGCCGGGCTCGACCTGCCCCCGGACGAAATCCTGCACCACCTCGACGAGCAGGCGGAGCGTCTGGGCAGCGAGCACATGGCGACCTGCCTGTACGCGATCTACGACCCCGTACTGCACCGGCTGCTGGTGGCCAACGCCGGCCACCCGCCCCCGGTGCTCCTGCACCCCGACGGCAGCGGGGAGGTACTGCTGGTCCCGCCCGGAGTGCCGATCGGCGTCGGTGACGGCGGCTTCGAGTCCACGGAGATGCACGCGCCCGCCGGAGCGACCCTGCTGCTGTACACCGACGGCCTTGTCGAGTCCCGCGACTCGGACGTGCTGACGGGGGTGGAGCAGCTGCGCTCCCGCCTGCACGCCGTCACCTCCGGGCCCCTGCCCCCGCCGCTGGAAACGCTGTGCGACCAGGCGCTCGGCACCCTCGGCAGGGGAAACCGGGACGACGACATCGCGCTGCTCGCCGCCCGGTTCGAGGGCATCCGGCCGGAGTCCGTCGCGTACTGGTACATGGCTCCGCGTCCGCAGAGCGCGGGCCAGGCCCGCCGGCTGATCCGCAGGACCCTGGGCCACTGGGAGCTCGACTCCCTGGTGGAACCGACCGAGCTCATGGTCGGCGAGGTGGTGGCGAACGCCGTACGCTTCGCTTCCCAGCCGATCACCCTGCGGTTGCTCCGCACCGATGTACTGCGCTGCGAGGTGGGCGACGACTCGCTGCAGGCGCCGAGGATGCGGCACGCCCAGCTGAGCGACGAGGGAGGCCGGGGACTGTTCCTGGTCGACCAGCTGGCGCGGCGCTGGGGAGCGACGAGGGTGAGCACGGGCAAGGTGGTCTGGTTCGAGCAGCCGCTGCCCGGCGATCACCAGGACTACGGCAACCACCAGGACGACAACCACCAGGACCACGACTCAGGAGCGGTCAGGAGTCGGTCAGGAACGGGTCAGGTGTGGGAGACCTCGAGGCCAAAGATGCGGACCTCGCCGTAGTTCTTGGCGGCGCACGGATCGGAGTTGTCGCAGTTGGCCTGTGTGTAGGCCCCTGCCTTGAAGTAGTTGGTGTCGCCGTCGTGGGAGATCGTGGTGTGCCGCTTCCCGTTGTAGTACACGTCGATCTCCCCGTCCTCCGCCACGAACTTGGCCTCGAACTCGGTGCCCAGCCTGTAGTCGTCGGTGACGAGGTGGTGGTGGCGGTCGTCGCCGTCGGTGATGTAGAGGCGGCGGCCTTCGAGGCGGAAGACCGTGACGTCGTCGTCCCCGCCGTGCACCTGCGCGCCGACCAGGTGCGGCTTGTCCTTGGGCAGTGCGGTGAACGCCTCGGTGACCACGAGGGTGTGGGTGCCGTCCGTGGTGGACCAGGCGGCTCCCTCCTCGCCGTCGTCGGTCATCTCCCGCAGCTCGGCGCGCGGGTAGCTGGAACCTCCCGTCGTCACGCCATTGACGGCGGCCCGGAAACGGACCGCGTCGCAGTCGGAGCCGGCCCGGAACCAGGGAGCGTCGGAGAAGGTCGCCAGATCGGGCTGGGTGATCTCGGTGGGATCCTCGTCCTCGCCGGTGGGCAGGGTCAGCTTCCAGTTGCTCAGGTCGAGGACCTCGGACGGGTACGCGCACCGGGCGGCCGCCCGCTCGTGCCGGGACGGCTCGTGCCGGGACGGGGGGTCGGCCTGGGCGGACAGCGTGAGCGCGGCGGTCGAAACAGCTGCGGCGATGCCCGCCAGCACGCAGGTCCGGGTGCTTGGCATGGAGAGTTTCCTCCCTGTCGGGGGGTGTGCGATTCGGGTTGACGCGTACCGTAGTCGCCGTTGTCGGGACCCCTCCCGAAACCTCTGCCTACCGGCCACGCCCCTGCCAGCCCGGCCACCCGGTCACCCGGTCACCGGCCACGCCCCTGCCCATCCGGCCCACCGGCCACGCCCCGGCCCTCCCGGCCCACCGGCCACGCCCCTGCCCGCCCGGCGTTTTCCGTCCGGCTTCTCACCGCCCCGACGACAGGGGCATGACCTTGTGGCAGGCGAACACCGCGACAGCCGCGACCACGACGTGCATCACGAGCAACGCCACGACGCCGGTCACCCCGCCCGCGCCGAAAAGCAGGAAGTCGGGAACGAAGGACACCACGACGACGGCCGGCACCAGCCACCGCATCAGCGCCTCAGGGGCCTTCGACACCTTGCGGACAACGGCCCAGCCGACAGCGCCCGCCACCACCCCGACCGCCGTCAGGAAGACGTAGGAGTCCGGCTCCAGCGGCTGGAAGTCGTCAGGCGCGCCCACGGCCAGGGCGAGAAGGGCTATCACCGCGTTCGCCAGTGAGGACACCACGATCGCGGCGAGCACACCTCCTGTCACGACGAGCGGACCACGGCGGACAGCGGCTGCCTCAGGGGCAATAGACATAACAACTCCAGGGAGGATGACGGGAGAAGCTCCAGAAAGAGGTAATTGAAGCGTCAACCGACAGTCTGCCCCAGAACTACTTGAACTTTCTACCCCACCGGATTGACCTCGCAGGCCCCAGTTGCAGGTCATTGACCGACAGGTGCCACGCCACAGGGTCAGGCCCGCACGTCCCGCCGCTCCACTTACCGGAGCACCGCGGCCACGGCGGCGAAGTCGTCGTCCCTCACCAACATGCCGCCCTACGCGAGCACGCCGGGCAGCCGGCGTAGACAGCTGTCTCCGGGCGGCCGGCATAGACAGCTGTCTCCGGGCGGCCGTCAGGAGCGGGCCGCCGGGGTGCTCTGCTCCAGGCGGGAGCGCAGCGTGGCGGCGAAGTCCTCGGCGCGGGACAGCTGGAGGCGGAGCTTGTCGACCTGCTCGGCGGCGGCCTGCTCGTAGCCGCGGACGCGCTCCAGCAGGGCCTGCCGTTCCTCCGCGTCCAGGCCACTGTCGGCGTCGGCGTCGAGGCGATCGGTGGCGTCCAGCAGATCCCGCATCTGCTCCAGCGTGAAGCCCAGTGGCTTCATGCGGCGGATGACCATGAGCCGGGCGACGTCGGTCTCGGTGTAGAGGCGGAAGCCGCCCTGGGGAGCGTGCGGAGGGAACGACCAGGCCGGTCTCCTCGTAGTGCCGGATGGTGCGCAGGGACAGCTCCGTCCGCGCGGCGACCTCGCCGATCTGCATGTGCTTGTCGTCCACGCCCGTGCTCCCTGGTCCCTTCTCGTTCCCGGTAGGCCGCGCCTCGTTCCCGGTGGGCCGTGTTCGTCCGCGGGGCCCACCGATCTCTACTCTAACGTTAGGGTAGAGTTGCTCACGGCGTGGGTAACGGTATGCCGCTGCCCGCCCTTGCCGTGTCGGGGCCGACGCTGCCCCCGGCGAAGATCCGATTCTTGCAGGAGAGAGCAGGAGAGAACCGTGCGCGAGCCCGTCAGGCCCGACGCTGCCGCCTGCCCACCGTGACGCTTCGCCGCTGGATGTGAGCCCCGGCAGCGCCCTTGCGCAGGCCGCCGTCGCTCGATCCGTTTCTCACCGACTTCCGGTCCCGTGCTCACGGGGCCGTCCGCGGGGTGCCGACCCGGCCTTCCGCGTCCTCCCGCACGCCCCGGCCCGCCGAAGGGGTATGCCCGAGCACGACAGGTTCCCGTTTCCTTGTCTCCTTCTCCTTCTCCTTCTTCTTCTGCTTCTGCTTCTGCTTCTGCTTCTGCTGCCGCTGTGTCCCCGGCCGCGTAGCTGCGCGGTCTGAAGCCCGACTGGCTGACCGACCCGAAGGTGTGGCGCACCGAGGTGCTGGCCGGCCTGGTCGTCGCGCTCGCGCTGATCCCCGAGGCGATCTCGTTCTCGATCATCGCCGGGGTCGACCCGGCGATCGGCCTGTTCGCCTCCTTCACCATGGCCGTGGTCATCTCCATCGTCGGCGGGCGGCCGGCGATGATCTCCGCCGCCACCGGCGCCGTCGCCCTGGTCATCGCCCCGCTCAACCGTGAGCACGGTCTCGGCTACCTGGTCGCCGCCGTGATCCTGGCCGGCGTCTTCCAGGTCGTCCTCGGCGCGCTCGGGGTGGCGAAGCTGATGCGGTTCGTGCCGCGCTCGCGTGATGGTCGGCTTCGTCAACGCCCTCGCCATCCTGATCTTCATGGCCCAGGTCCCCGAGATGCGGAACGTGCCCTGGGCCGTCTATCCGCTGATCATCGGCGGCCTGGCGCTGATGGTGTTCTTCCCGAAGATCACCACGGTCATCCCGGCGCCGCTGGTGTCGATCGTCATCCTCACCGTGATCACGGTCGCGGCCGGAATCGCCGTGCCGACCGTCGGCGACAAGGGCGAGCTGCCGTCCTCGCTGCCGGTGCCGGGCCTGCCCGACGTGCCGTTCACGCTCGACACGCTGACGACCGATCGCCCCGTACGCGTTCGCGATGGCGCTGGTCGGACTGATGGAGTCGCTGATGACGGCCAAGCTGGTCGACGACATCACCGACACCCACTCCGGCAAGACCCGCGAGTCCATCGGCCAGGGCATCGCCAACATCGTCACCGGCTTCTTCGGCGGCATGGGCGGCTGCGCCATGATCGGCCAGACGATGATCAACGTGAAGGTCTCCGGCGCCCGCACCCGTCTGTCGACGTTCCTGGCCGGCGCGTTCCTGATGGTGCTGTGCATCGTCTTCGGCCCGGTCGTCTCCGACATCCCCATGGCCGCCCTGGTCGCCGTGATGGTCATGGTGTCGTTCGCGACGTTCGACTGGCACTCCATCGCCCCCAAGACGCTCAAGCGGATGCCCGCCGGGGAGATCGCCGTCATGGTCATCACCGTCGCGTGCGTGGTCGCCACCCACAACCTCGCCATCGGCGTCGTCGTCGGCTCCGTCACCGCCATGGTCATCTTCGCCAGGCGCGTCGCCCACCTCGCCGAGGTCACCGCCGTCACCGACCCCGACGGCACGCAGCGTGGTCTACCGGGTCACCGGCGAGCTGTTCTTCGCCTCCTCCAACGACCTCGTCGGCCAGTTCGACTACGCCAGGCGACCCCGACAAGGTCGTCATCGACCTGTCCGCCGCGCACGTCTGGGACGCCTCCTCCGTCGCCGCCCTGGACGCCATCGAGACCAAGTACGCCCAGCGCGGCAAGACCGTCGAGATCACCGGCCTGAACAACCCGAGCGCCGAGCTGCACGGCAGGCTCAGCGGCGAACTCACAGCCGGCCACTGACTCCAGCGAGGGTGCCCGTCTCACGGCGAGGGTGCCCGTCTAGGACTCTGAGCGTGCCGCGGCGCCGGATGTCGAGCTAGGACTCGAGCGTGCCGCGGCGCCGGATGTCGAGCGTGGCGCAGTGGAACGAGCCGCCGAACGGCGCGTAGTGCAGCAGGTCGCACGGGATGGGTTCGAAGCCCCACTGTTCGAGCGCGCGCAGCATGCCGGTGTGGTGGCGCTCGGCGATCACCCGTTTCTCGTCGAGCATGAGCACGTTCATGCTGAGCCATTTGCCGCACATCGAGGTGACCCTGAGCAGGCGGTCGTCGATCGGGTCGGGCTCGGGGGCGACCAGGACGTCCCACGAGCTCAGGACGTCGGGCAGGCGGTCGACGTCGATGTATTCGGGATTGACCAGGACCTTGCCGGGCGCGAGCGGGACGAGGGTCGTGTCGATGTGCATGGGCGTGCGGCAGCGGCTCTCGATCTCATGGATGCGATAGCCGGGTCCGAGATGGCGACGTAGCCACTCGATGCCCATCCGGTTGGTGACATTGCTTCGCGTGACGAACAGATCGCGACCGGCGCGCACGAAATCCGCCGCATCGAAGACCGGCTCGAACTCGGTGAGGATATAGCGCATGGGCTCGCCGGGCCCGGGCGCACGAAAGCCCGGCTCGAACAGCGCGTCGGTGAGCTGCGGCTTCGGTGCCGCCGTCCAGCGTGCGCCGCGCCGGAAGTAGTCCTTGAGGATCGACCGGTAGGAGTGGGTCTCGAAATACCGGCACGGCCACGCCATCGGTGTCTCGATGATCTCGTCGCCGATGACGAGCAGGCTGTCCCGCGGACAGGTGTTGCAGAACCCGCGCGTCGACCAGCTCGGCGTACTGAAGCGCCGGCTGTGGTCGACCGCGTCCGGGCGCCTGACCGTGACGCCGAGGGACCGCAGCAGGGCGATGAACTGTTCCAGTTCCTGCCGCCCCTGCTCGATCAGCGCGCGTGGATACTTGAAGCCGCCGGTGAGTCCCAGCGCCCGTCCCGTCCAGGGCGGTACGTTGCAGGTCACGACCGGGTGGCTGGAGGGCATCGTCGCGCCGTCGAGACGCCCGACGACGATCTCCTCCAGCGGGTCCCACTCGTTGTGCGAATTGACCGGCGAAACGAGAGCCCCCGCAGCGTTGCCGGCCGGAGGATCGGACCCGTCGGCGGCATCACCGCGAACATCATCACTGTCAGTACTGTCAGTCGTGGGCATCGTCGTTCGCCCTCGTCAGAATGCCGGGCTTCTGCACTGTCACCACTGTCCCCGTGATCGACCGCTTCCGACTGCGGAAACTCCTCGACTCAAGTCTTCCCCAAGGCGCTGCTCAAGGCAGCGGGGGAATCCACTGGACCGTGCGGGCAGGTGCCCCCGTCGTGTGGGTTCGCCCTGGCAGTACACCGCTGCGCCGGCAGTGCCCTCACGGTCCCGTGGTGCGCGAACGGATCTTCCTCTCCTCGTGGCCTGGCTCGTGGTCGCGGGTCTCGTCTTCAGCGGATGGTTCGGGCTCGTACAGCTCCGCAGGTTCCGGCCGGCTCTCGATGTGGTGCGCGGGAAGTACGACGAGAAGGGGTCGGCCGGCCCCGAATGCCTCGCGGATCCTCGACGCTGCCAGGGTCACGCGCGTCCGGCCACGCCCGCGGATCGGCGCGCACCAGCTCAACGAGTTCAAGCACCTCGCGCCGCTGGGCCCGGCGGACGACTGAGCGTCAAGGCCGGTGCGCTCCTGAAGAGCGTCGGCGTCTGTGGACCGTATACGCCGCCACCAGCCCGAGGGAGCCGGCGGCCAGGCACGCGCCGACAGCCTGTTCGACGCCGGAGGGTCCCGTACTGCCGCCGACGCCGCCCTTGACACCCCGTGGCGGAGTGGGAGTGGCGGAGCTGGCGCCGGGTGTCGGAGTTGTCGGAGTCGGAGTTGTCGGAGTTGCGGGAACCAGCGTGCCGGTGGCGCCTCTGCGAGGCAGTACCTCACAGGCGATACCGTCGTCCGGCCCCTGGTCCTCGTCCAGGTCGTGCGGGTCGCTGGGGTCGCGGTTCAGTTCCGCCTGCGCGTCTTCCTGGAAGGCGAAGTCTCTGCAGTCCAGGTCGGGTTGCGCGTACGCGAGGCCCGTCAAGGGTCCGGCGGTGACGAGAACCATCGCTGTCGCGGTGAGCATGGTACGTATGCCCATGTGCCGTTCCTCCCGGCCCCGTTGTGGCTGCGGTCGTCACTGCGACCGTACGGACCAGGCCCGATCCGGGCATCCGCTGATAGGCCATACGAAGTAATCCGGAGCCGGTCACCGATGAGCTGGGGCAGCGACCCGGCGGCTCACTCGCTCACCCTCACCGGAATCCGTTCCGGGGCGTCCAGCGACACCGACTCTCTGATGTGCACATTCAGCCTGATGTACACACTCAGCTCGTCGATGCCCGTCGATGCTCGTCGCATGCTCGTCGATGCCGGGGCGCAGCCAGTCGCGCATGCGTGCCTCGCCGCGCCGGCCTCCCCCTTCAGCTTCTCCGGCCTGCCCGTCGCCCGGTCCACCGGCAGCCGCGCCCCCGCCGGCCCGATGATCGGCGTGCCCGTCGTCGCCGAGGCTGCCGAGCTGTCCGAGGCCGCCGAGCTGTCCGACGCCGCCGAGCTGTCCGAGTCGGTAGCGGCCAGCTTGTCCAGTTAACTCACAGGCATAAGGGCATAGTTGACGACGCGTAGGCAGCAGAAGCCAGTATCCTGTCCATAGAGCGTCCGTGCGACGAGTCAGGTCATGTCTGCCCGGGAGGTGTAAGTGGCTGGTTGGGAGATCGTGACCGCGATGCTCTCCAGTGGTGCAGCGATGACCGCCGCTCTAGCCCTGACTCGGGCACAGCGACATTTTCAAGGGTTCCGCCTACGTAGCAGACGAGTCGCCGTGATCAGCGTTGAGGCAAGTGGCAGCATTCGCACACTCGACGTCGTGCGCGTCGGCAGCGAAAACCACCGGGCTGTCCTGCTGAAATCCGACCTGCCATCAGGCAGGAACATCACGCAAGTCGTTGACGCTCAGCCAAAGCATCTCACCGAACTGGCACATCGGGCGGAGGAGTTGAAGCGCCGGCTTCTGCAGCTTGAGGAAGACGGGGAATGTAGTCGTGCCGAGAACCAGGACGCATTGCATGGGCTGTGGGCTTCGTATCACACTCGGCATGTTCCTCAACAGTCCAGCAGTGAAACAGAAGCCCAGTTAATGGACGTGGCGCAGAACGAAGACGCGGTTGCCGCCCTTGACGGTCTGGTCCAGAGTTTCCACCACGTCTTCCAAACCCTCGGGCCCCCGCCAACTGGCCTCAAGGAATCAAAAACTGCCGATGCTGGGGATGGAGGGCCCAGGCCGTGACGTCCGAGATCGGTAGCGAGACACACCAACCGACAAGCCTCGAGATCGCGCTGCAATGGGCACAACTTCCGGCAGAGCACCTTGAGGCGGCTCTAAGATCCCTTGAACCCCAACTTAAGCGCGAGCATGCCTACCGAATGGAGCAGGAGGCACACAAGCAGGCACTGGAAGTCGAGAGACTCCGGCTTGAGAGTGAGCAGAAACAACTCGAAGCACAGCTCGCCTTCGATGAAAATCAGGAAAAGCGGACTCACTCCCTTTACATGTGCGGGCTCGGTGCGGGATTCCTCGTCTGTATCGGCATGCTCACCGGAGCTGTCGTAGTCGGCATCAACAACCAACCGTGGCTCGCAGCAATGCTCTCAGGCCCGAGCGTCGTTGCCCTGGTTACCCTATTCGTCCTCAGAAAGAATGACGCCACACTGAACTCATCTGTGGAGCAGAACCAGCGTCGGGCTCTCAACGCATCGCAACAACCACCTCCACCCCCTGCCCCTCCCACCGGGCCTGCGATCTAAGGATCTGTAACTAAATTAACCAGTATCAGATGCTCAGTTGGTCCGGACAGGCCGAGGCGGTCCTCATGGTCTCCATCACTTTGCGGGCACCCGCAAAGTGATCAACGACTTCGCCCTCTGCACGGTCATAACGGCCGTGCAGAGGGCGTTTCTTCATGCCCGGTCAGCGTGGGCTCAGCGAACGCCTGGCACGGCTGATCACGTTCTGCGCGTCGGCGCCGTACACCGCCGACTCCCGCAGCGTCGCCCAGGTGCGCAGATAGGTATCGACGTCGGCTTGGTTATCGATCCAAAGCTCTGCGTGCCAGTTCTCTACGATCGCCTGCCGGTCGTCGTAGAGCCAGAAGGCGGTAGCCGGAGGGATCTTGACCGACGCGGACAACGGGATGATGCCCAACTCCACCGTGTCGAGCCCAACGGTCCCGGCCAGGCGATCCAGCTGGGCCGCGAGCACCGAAGGCGGGCAGAGCAGGGTGTGCAGCGCGGGCTCCCAGAGGAGGAGGTGGAACCGTTTCGAGGAGTCGTACAGCGCCTCCTGCCGTTTCATGCGGGAGCGGACAGCCTCCTCGGTGTCGCGCGGCGTGCGCTGCAACTCGGCGTACCTGGTGAAGATGTGCCGGGCGTAGTCCGGGGTCTGGAGAACGCCGAAGATCATGGAAGATTCCCAGCCCCTGAGCACGGTGGCATCGGCGTGGGCGCTCAGATGGGTGTCCTGCACGGCCTTGTGCCCAGAGGCCAACTGCCGCCGCCAGGAGCGGATGTGGGACTCGAAGCCTCGGAGCCTGGCGAGGAGTTCGTCGTAGGCATCGGGCTGACCAGTGGCATCTGCCCAGCTCCGTAGGTCCTCGGGTGTGGGGGTCTGCTTACCGTTCTCCAGTCGGCTGACCTTCGACTTGTTCCACCCGTGCCGCTCGGCAAGCTGCGTGCCGGTGAGCCGGCCGCCAGGGGCTGAGAGCCGGAGTTCACGAAGCCGTACTCCAAGGGCCTCTCGCGCCTGCTGGTAGTCCGTGCTCACCGGCCTCTCCTGCCTACTCTCCTGCGGTCAGCCCTGCCGCGAACTCGTCGTAGGGAATCGCGCGATGTATCGCTGCGTCGCGGGCCATGGCGTACCGCAGCACCGCGGCCGGCTCCCGGATGAGTTCGACGTTGACGAGGTTGTCGGCGTCGTCGAAGTTGAGCAGCGCGACCAGCCTGGCGTCAAAGATCCAGAAGTCTTCTTGGGGCAGCCCCACCCTGTCTGCGTCCGCGCGGGTCAGGCTGAAGATGGTTTCGCCCACCGCGCTGTTACGGCGGGCGTTGTCGAGGAGGTAGAGCTGGCCGACGGTCGGCGGGTCGTCGACGACCCGGACCCGCTCGAACCTCTTGCCCAGTGCCGTCTGTTCACGGCGCTCGTCGCACCAGTCGGCGTCGACTCCGTTCCAGTTCACTGGCTCGCCGCGCATGAACTGCGCGTAAGTGCTGGTGGCCTCGTCCGAGGCGTAGCGGCGTCGCGTCTCCAGTCGCCAGGCGGTGTGCTCGAACCGGGTGAACAGCTGGTCGAACTCGTGAGGCCGATGATGTCCGGCACGCGGTTGACCTCCTTGGGGCCGAAGTCGACGAGCAGTTCCCGCGGCACCACGATGGGCACCTCACCGTCGCCCAGGTGACGCAGTTGGGCGATGTCGTCAGGGTCGGAGAGCGGCGTGCCGTGCACGATCGCTTCCCCGCTGTCCAGGTCCTCGTGGATGGACGGGCATCCGTTGACTCCGCTGCCTGTGCCGTTGAAGCGCAGTCGACGCGCCATGGCTGCTTCCCTTCGCTGTACCGGTGGGGCCTCAAGCGTCTATGAGGTGGATGCCGTCTGGCTGTGGTTCTTCCGAGCCATTTCCGCAACCTTCCGCAACATGGGCGGGGAGTCTCGCAACTTCCCGCAACTCCAGTGGTGCCCTTCAACCAGCCGTCCCTAACGTCCAGTTCATGACTTCTGTATCCGTGTCGCACTACACCGACGTCGACCCGTATACGGCCATAGAGGCGCTGCGGCAAGCGCGCTCCCAGGCCGACATCGTTTTGCCCTCGCTCAGCGTCGAAATCTCCTCACCGGATCTGGAGCTCGTCGAGCTGGGCAGCGTGCGCGCCGATGTGGCCATGCGGCTGGCGCGGGCGCTCCAGCAGGAGAGCGCCCCACCGTCAGCGGAGGCCGGGCGACGATGATCACGTACGAGCCGCTCCTCGGTGACACCGTCGAGGACACCGACACCAGGAGAGTCGGCAAGGTCATGGGCTTCGAGGGCCCCTATGTGCAGCTGCGGCCGATCGGCGGCGGGGTGGAATGGGATGCCCGCCCGGCCGGCCTGAGACGGCTCGCCCTCACCGAGGCCCTGAGCGCGGGCGTAGCAGAGGCCAACGCCCGGTCACGAGGTGAGCGCGCATGACCCCACCGCCCCGCACGGAAGCCGAAGAGGCGTACTGGGCCACCTACGCCGCGTTCCTCACCCACACGTCCGGATGCGCCGGCTGCCGGAAGACCACATGCCCCACAGGCACCCGCCTGGGACAAGCCCACCGCCACGCCCGAGCACTCCTCAGCAAGGAAAGGACGACCGCGTGATCTGCGGACGCTGCGACCAGCCGATCAAGCCCGGCCAGAAGCACACCACCCACCTCATCCACTCCAACTCGGGCGCCGGGACCACCGTCCACCGACACGAAGACCCGTGCCCGCCAGTGCCGCACCAGACCCCCCAGGTATCCGTGCGGCGCTGAAAGCCCCCGGTACCGGGTGACGGCGCTTCGGCCGACACCGGGAAGGCGGCCGTCCCCGCGTTCCCCGACGGCGACGGCCGCCGTACGAACCCCCGCCCGTCCCCGCACCCCGTGGAGTTCATCGGGGGCGGGCGGGACCAGGCCCCGGCCGGTACCTGTGTCCCGGTCGGGGCCGCTCCATGTCGTCAGCAGGTCAGGAAAGGGCAGCCCCACGCGCGCGGGCGCGAACCAGAGGGTTTTTCCCGGCGCCGGGAAAGTGGGCCAGCCCCACGCACGCGGACGAGAAAGGGTCCGGTCTGGTCCGGACCCCCGGCTGTGAGCAAGGCCGCCCGCTTGTCAGTGGCGGCTCGTAGGCTGGCCGTATCCGTATTCGCGTTGCTGGCTGCGCGCGGCTACTCGAAGTAGGGCCCGGGCCCTGCTGCATGTCCGGCACCCTTCCAGGCACTCCACACCTTGATCGTTTACCTCTCGGGCCAGCAGCGGGCCAGCTAACGATCACCAG
The DNA here is from genome assembly GCA_963711935.1 of uncultured Actinomycetota bacterium. GTDB lineage: Bacteria > Actinomycetota > Actinomycetes > Streptomycetales > Streptomycetaceae > Streptomyces. Next base: position 106,281 of record CAVQGD010000009.1, on the reverse strand, counting down.
AGACGAGAAAAGCCCCTCACATCGCGAGAGGTTCCGGCGTTGATGCAGCTTGAAAGGTTCCTGCGGAGAGGCGCTCTGGTGGGGCGGGTGGGACTCGAACCCACGGCCGACGGATTATGAGTCCTTTGAGGATCGTCCGTGATCTTCCCGATCCTGCCCTGCACTTCCTGTTTTCGCAGGTCAGGGCCATGCTTCCGTACGTCCGAGCCGCTTGCCTTTCCTGATTCTTCCGGGCCCTTCCGGTCCCTTGCGGGCCCCTTGGCCCCGTCTGGGTCCCTGGAAGGCCCCTGTGCCGGACCTCCTGAACACTCGGTGAAATGCTGCGGCGCCGTCCTGTGGAGGAAGACGCTGGTCACCGCTGCGAGTGAGGGCCCAGTCGAACCTGAGCGCAGCGGAGTGCCCTACCGGCGAGAAGGGCCACGCCCTCTTCGCCCGAGGGTGGAGCCGCGCGGCATTTCCACAGTTCAGCAGCCTGATCACAGGCTAGCCCGCTGTTGCTCCGTTCGGAATCGGACCTGCTCCGCCTGGGTCGCCTCCCTGCTCCTCCAGTTGCCGTACGACGGCGACTTCCGCGGCCAGGCGCTGCTGGGCGCGTTGGAGTTGCGCCAAGTGGTTCTTCAGGGCGCGGCGTGTGTCGGCGAGCGTTGCGGTCTGCCGTGCCTCGAGTTCCTTAAGACGATCAATCTGGCGCTGGATGTGCGCGATCTCCTCGGCCCGGAGCGTTGCCGCTGGGCGGCGCGGTGCGGGTGGACGGTTCGGTTGGGGTGGTCATGTCTGGGTTCCTTCCTTCTTGGTGGTGCGGTGCTGCTTGGCCGGGGCCATGGCTTGCGTATCGGGCCCGTACGTGAAGGTTCGGATGCGCTTGGGCTTGGTGGTGAGCGAGCGGATGAGCCCGTCGCGCAGGACGGCGTCAATGGCCGCTGCTGGGTTGTCGGTGTGCCGGAGGGGGATGGTGCGGTGCCAGGTGCGGCCGGGTTGGAGGCGGGCGTCGTTGGCGGCCTGGGCTTCGGCCTGCTCGGTGGCCGTGCCGTCGGGGATCGGCGGCAAGTGGGGGCCTGCGGTGATCCAGGTCTGGATGGTCAGGTCGCCGTTTTGGAGGCGTAGGCCGATGCGGTGGCCTTCGGGGTGGGTGTAGGTGGCGGTGCGGTCGGGGGTGTCGGTGTCCTCCTTGGTCCAGGGCTCCTCGAGGTCGGGGGCGAGCTGGTTGATCGGGTGTGCGGTGCCGGTGGGCCTGGGCTGTGCGAAGGAGGGTTTGCGGGCGCGTTGCGTGGGGGTGGCGCGGGGGCGGGTGAGGTCGTGCTCGGTGGTCATGCGGAGGCTGTCTCCTTGCTGGATGTGAGCTCGTCCAGGAGGCGGAAGGCGCGGCGGTGCACGGCGATGGTGGTGGCGGTGTCCATGTACCTGTCGCGTTGCTCGATGGCTTCCTTGGCTTCGGCGAGGGTCTGGGCGTAGCCGCCGTCTTCGAGGGCGAGGGAGTCGGCGCAGCCGATGAAGGCGTTCGGGCCGAGGTCCCAGATGATCGTGTTGACGGCGGCGCAGGCTGCGGCGAGGGCGTCGATGTCGTTGCCGTACCAGGTGTAGTCGTGCGGGTTGAGGCCGAGGTCGCGCAGCCGTTGGGCGACGGAGCGGAACATGGTGCCCGAGCCGACGGCGGGTTCGCGGATGCGCAGGCCTGGCTGGGCGAAGTCCTTGTCGACGAGCATGTTGGCCAGCAGGTCGGTGACGCCGGCCGGGGTGTGGTACTCGCCGCGCCACTTCTTGTCGCTCTTGTGGCGCAGGCCGGTCAGCAGCGGGCTGAGGACGTCGGCCTCGGCGCGCAGGTACGGCTCGTGGTGGCCGGTGAGGTCCAACAGGCCCTGGTTGAGGGCGCGGTGGGTGACGGCGTGGACGGCGCGGAGCTGCTGGGGGTCGGGGTCGGGGTTCCAGGCCCAGTCGTGCAGGCGCAGGGCGCGGTTGATCAGGTCGGGGCGCTTGATCCAGTGGCCGAGGTAGATCTCCTTGAAGAGCTGGGGGAGTTCGTGTGGGTGGCGGCCCAGTATCCAGTCGGCGAGGCCGTTGCCGGTCTCTGGGGGCTGGCGCAGGAGGGCGAGGGCGGCGACGGTGCCGAGGGGGATGTCGATGCTGCTGCCGCCGTGGTTCTGGTACCAGGTGTCGATGACGTTCTCGGCGATCTTGCGGGCGTGTTCGTGCGGGTCGCGCGGGGCGAGGATCTTGCGCCAGGTGGTCTTGGCGGGGGTTCGGACGGCGGCCTTCGACTTGGGCGGGGCCTTCTTCGCCCAGGCCGGGGCCGGTCGCCCGGCGGCGGGGGCCGCGGCGCGTGGCAGGAACAGGTCGTCGGACATGGGTCTCCTCTGGGTGCGGGTAGGGGGCCGCCCCGGGGCGCGGGGCGCGGCCGGGGCGGCTGTGGTGATGTGGGGATGTGGGGATGTGGTGAGTGAGGGTCAGGCAGTGGAGTTTTTGTGCTTGCCGCGGGCGAGGGAGCGGTGCATGACTTCCTCGGCGAGTTCGTCCTGTCCGGTCCGGTGCAGGCCGAACTGGAGGTACATGAAGGCGAATTCGTCTGTGTCCATGTCGGCCATCAGCTGCTCGAAGCTGAGGTGGCGTACGGCCAGGGGCCGGAAGGTGTAGCCGCGTCGCAGGGCGGCGACGATCTCTTCGAGGACGTCGGCGGCCTGCTGCTCGTCGAGGTTGAGGAGGCGGGCCCAGGCACTGAGTGTGTGGTCGTCTACCGGGAGTTTCACGGTGTTTGGTGGCCTTTCTGGTGCGGCCGTCCCGGCCCGCTGGTGCGCGGGCCGGGCGGGCGTGGTCAGGAGGGGAAGGGGTCGTGCCGGTGGTCGGGGTGGACGGCGGCCCAGAGCCCGGCGTGCATGGGTTCGGTGATGACGCCCCATCCGGCGAAGCGCATGACGGCGAGGTAGCCGAGGCGGCCTCCGGCGAAGCCTTGGCGGCTGTCGCAGTCCGGGTCGGGTGCGATGAAGATCCAGCCGGGCAGGTCGTCGCAGGCGGGCAAGTCGTCGCAGGCGGGCAGGACCTGGAAGCCGGGGCGCAGTTCGTGGGTGCCGTCGGTGACGATGGGTGGCAGGCCGGCGGCCTGCAGGATGCGGATCGCCTGCTGGATGTGGGGGTGGTCGTGGTACTCGGGGAGGGTGCCGACGCCCTTGCGGATGACCATTCGGGGGGCCTTGGTGCCTTCGCTGGCGTGGTAGACGTCCATGAGGAGCAGCGCGTCCTCGATACGGCCGGCGAAACGCAGGGCGAGGTTGGCGACGACGGCGACGGCGTGGCGGTCGCTTCCTATGAGGCGCCGGAATTGCTCGTCGGTCAGGTGGCTGAAGTGGTTGGCGCGTATCACCGCGTGCATGCGGGATGCCATGCGAAGAGCGCGGGCGACGTGTTCGGGTTCTACACCGATGTGGTTGGCGAGGGTCTGGATTCCTCGGGTGTGGGTCATGTGGTGGTCTCCAAGAGGGCGCTTGCGGGTATGGGTGCGCCCCCGGGCCTTGGAGCCGGGGGCGCGGTTGTGGTTCGGGTTGTTGGTCAGCGGCGTCCGCCGCATCCGGCGTGGCCGCAGCCTCCGCAGAAGCCGCCGGGACGGTTGCATTCGCAGCCGCAGCCGTTGTTCTGGATCCCCATTTTCATTTCCCCTTTCAATTCGGGCTTTTCACGAATTCCTTACTTATATCTTAATGGCAAATACCTCTAAAGCAAGTTTTAGCGAGCGGAATTGAAATTGATTTACGAGAATTGGATTCGTTAATTCGCGGCGAGGGGGATGAGCTCCGGCCACTGCACCGCCTCCAGAGCCCGGCGGTGGGTGTCCGGCACCGGCACCGTGGGATAGCCGAGCCAGTCGAGGCCCATCGCGGCGAGGATCGTGGCGTCGGCCTGGTCGTACCGGCCCGGCCCCTCGCATTCGACGCCGTACCGCTCGGCCGCCACGGTGCGCACCATGCCCTTGGCCACGCGGGACCGCTCCTTGCGGGGGTGGTGCTGCGCCGGGTTCGCCCGCCCGGTGGCGTAGATCGTGCGGTGGTGCGGGTTGGCCACGGCGTACGGGATGCGCTGACGCCACAGGTACTGCGTGACCAGCCACCACAGCCCGGCCAGCTCGTGGTGCCCGGCCTGCCCGCCCTGCGCGTAGGCGGCGCCCTCGACCACCACCAGGTCCGCGCCGTCCGTCACGCGCGCCGCGATGGCCGCGAGCAGCCAGTCCAGCCGCTCGTGGCTGCGCCGCCTGCCAGGGCGGGCCGCCAACGCCCAGTCCGCCCCCGCGATGCCCGTCGAGGTCAGGGACAGGTCCAGGCCGATGACCCGCGGCTGCCACTCCCCCTCGGCCTGGACGCTGGGCAGCGTGACGGGGGCACTCTGGGTCTTCGTCGTCACGCCGCACCTCCGGCCCGGCGGATGACCTCGGCCATGGACAGGTCACGGCGGAACGGCTCACCCGCCTCACGCTCGTCGAGGGCAGCCTGCGAGTCCTTGCCGCCGCCACTGCTGCTGGCGATGACCAGATCGGCGGCAACGAGGTCCGGTACCGGACCGGGACCGTGCACGTCGCGGGCGCTGACCGGTTCGAGCTGGGCGCTCACCGCTGCGCCTCCGCGGCGGTGGAGAGGTGCTTGGTGATGAGCCGGTCGGCTTCGCGCGTCGCGTCGGTTTTCAGCGGCGCGGTCCACTCGCCGAAGTGGCTTTCGGCGGGTCCCCAGAGGTACCAGCCGGTGTCGGGGTAGCCGTCCTCGATGTTCCTCTTGCGGTGGGCCAGTTCCCACCAGCCGTTGCGCCAGCGCCACAGGCGGCGCGGTTCGGCGTCGGGCAGCCAGCCCGCGCGTTCGACCAGGTTCTGGAAGCGGGCGAGGTCGATGCGCATCAGGGCGTTCTCGCGTACGACGTCCTGTACGGGCTGCGCCGAAGGCCGTGCCTGCCCGCTCAGCAGGTACTCCATCTTGCCGAGCTGTCGCGACAGTTCGGCGGCCCCGGCTGCGTGGTGTTCGGCGCGTCGGCGTGCCGATCGCCAGGCCAGGCGGTAGCGGTTCGCGCGGGCAAGTGCGGTGTCCAGCCGGTCGCGCGCCTGATCGCGCTGGCGGGCGACTCGGCGCAGGACGGTGGCCGCGCCGGGGGCGGTGTGTTCCTCCAGCCACTGGGCTGTGGCTTCTATTTCGGTTCCCATAGGGAGGTGGTTCCTCTCGGTCCTTCGGAGGGCCGCCGCCCCGACCGGTGCCGGAGCGGCGGCTTGGCGTACGGGGTTACGGGCGGGGGGTCTTGAGAGCCTTCTGGATGCAGTTGCCGGACTCGGGCAGGCATGCGCGTCCCGAGACGAGGTCCTGGAACCGCGTGCCGGGGCGGAACCTCACGACGCGGGAGGCGGCGACCGTCACCTCGCCGCCGGTCTGCGGGTTGCGCGCCGTGCGGGCCGGGCGGTACCGGGGGACGAGGGAGCCGAAGCCGGTGACCGAGACGGGGTCACCCGCCGCGACGGCGCGCACGATCACGTCGAGGACGGTCTCCACGGCTTCGGTCGGCGAGAGCCGACGGCCGCTCTTGTCGGCGACGGCCTGGATGAGCTGGGCCTTGTTCACAGGGTTCTCTTTCATTTCGTTGACAGGACTGGGCAGTCGGGGCGCGGGGTGCGGGACTGGGCGGGGCAGGCGCGCCACGCGACGGGGAGGGCGTCGAGGCCGAAGCCCGGATCCTCGTCGGGGCCGGTGGCATCGGGCCCGCCACGCCCACTCTCCGCGATCTTCGCTTCATGCTTCATGAATGTCATCTACTTCGAGTTGCTGGCCGGAGGTGCGCTTGCGCTCGCGTCGGCGGGCCTGGGCGCGTCGTCCGGCTTCCCGGCACAGGGAGCAGGCCGTCTCTCCGCGCCGGTTGTGGGCGCGGGCTCCGGCCTCGGTGCCGTGGGTGAGGGGCGGGTGGTCTTCCTCCAGTTCGTCGGGGTGGGCGGTCTCGCAGGTGGCGCGGATCTGGCCGTCACACCACAGGCGTCCGCCGCAGACGCCGTCGAACCGGGACGCGCGGGGCAGGACGAGGCTGATGCACTCGGCCCTAAACGGGCACACCCGGCAGACTTTCAGCAGGTCGAGCGTCTGCGGCGCCCTGAGCGAGTCCTCGGAGGCGTCATCGGGGGTGAAGCGCCGGTTCCCGGCGCAGGGTGCCTCGCTGACCCACCAGGTGCCGCTCATCAGTGCTTCTCCAGGGCGGTTACGCGGCCGGCGGCAGCGGCATCAGGCGCACGAGGTCGCTGGGGGTGCTGCCGTACGGGTGGGTGTAGTCGCCACAGACCGGCACCAGGTGACGGCCGGCGAGGTCCGGCAGGGCGAAGACCTGGGCCGCGATGTGGTCGAGCACGGCCAGGCAGTACGCCTTCTGGATGCGGCGCCGCTCGACATCGAGCTCTTCGCGCTGCTGGGCAAGGACGCCCAGCTGATCGGATATGGCAGGGGTCATGACGGTGTTCTCCTTCATCTTCTGGGAGTCAGGCATCTTCTGGGGGTCAGGCCAGGACAGGCTTGAGGCGTTCGCCGAGCCAGTGGGCGACGTTGACGCTCACGGCGTTGCCGGCCTGCTGGGTCTGGGCGGCCTTGGAGCCGACGACCTGGTAGTCCTCGGGGAACCGCTGGGCGGACAGCTGCTCGCGTGGCTGGAGCATGCGGAAGTAGCAGTCCTCGATAGCGGGCGCGGTGCGCACCACGGCCGCCGAGTCGCGGGTGGACAGGGTGTGCAGCGGCTGGGCCGCGGTCTTCGGAGCGGCCTTGCGGTACGGGATGACCAGCGTGTTGCGCGCCCGGTCGCGGGCCACGCCGTCGGGCACCACCAGGCCGTGGTGGCGGGCTCCGGCCAGGGTGCTGAGCGGGTTGTCCACGGGTGCCGCATCGCAGTTGTTGCGGAACTCGACGATGAACGGGGCCGGGTCGACGGTGACCAGGGCTTCGCTCTCGCGTGTCGTACGGGTCCGCATGGGGACGTCGACATGGGTGGGGGTGTCGTTCCATGAGCCGCCGACGGGGACCAGCAGGGCTTCGCCGAGCTTGGCTGTGCGCGTGGGCAGCGGCCGGGTGTGCGGGGCGAAGGCGCGGTCGGTGCCGTCCTTGCCGTGGGTGAGTGTGACGACGCTCGGCTGATGGGGGAACTTCGCCAGTCCGGCTTCGATCCGTTTCATGGTGTTGGGCACCAGCGGCCGGTCACGGTCGCCGATGCGCTGGCCGATGTCGTCCCACAGGATCACGTCGGACGCGGGCCGTACGTACGGCTCAACCAGGGCGTGCCCGCAGCGGGTGTGGGGGCAGCGGTAGTCGTACTGCTGCTGGTACTTGCCGACGCGGACCTTGGGGTTGCGCCAGCTCTGCCGGGCCTTGACGTCCTGGCCGCACTCGACGCAGTGGGCGAGCGGGCGCGGGGCGAGATCGGGGCGGCGCACGGTCGCCAACGTGAAGACCACATACACCCGGTCGCGCCACTGCGGCGCGTACGGGTTGGTGTCGGAGCCGATGTGCGCGGAGGACGCCGAGACGATCTGGACCCGGTAGCCCAGCTTCTTCGCGGCGCGGATCCACTCGGGGAAGAGGATCCAGTCGGTGATGAACTCCACGACGTTCTCGACGACCACGCAGGGGAACCGTTTGGCCTCCATGGCGCGCAGCACGCACCAGGCGGTGACGCGGGTCAGCTCGAAGGCTTCCGGCGGCAGCTCCCGCCACTGCTCCTCTTCCTCGAAGAGGGCTTCCTGTGCGGGGTCGGGCTGGCGCTTTCTGCCGCCGGCGGGGCTGATCTCGGTGCAGATGACCGAGGCCCACAGGATGACGGCCTTGGGCAGCCAGCGCATGGGGTAGTTGCGGATGTCGGCGCAACGGCCCACGGCGGTGGGGTGGTTGAGCTCGAAGGTGTCGATCGCGGTCTGCCAGTGGTTGATGCCGAGGATCGGGTCGAATCCGGCTTCCTTCAGGCCTGTGGCGTCTCCGCCCGCTCCGCAGAGCAGGGATATGGCGCGGGGCAAGGGGGTTGGTCTCCAAGCGGCAGGGGCTGCCCGGCCCGGTCAGGCCGGGCAGCCAGGGGTCAGGACTCGTCGGGGGTGCGTAACACGCGGTGGTGGCGGCTGTCCTCGATCCCGAGGGCGGTGAACGCCGCGAGAGAGAGGAGGCCCACGACCAGCAGCCAGATCACGGGCCCGCGCCTTCGTCGGGGAGCGGGCAGCGTCGCGGAGGGCTACTCATGCCAGGACGTGACGCGGACGGTGGTGATGTGGCCGAGGCGCTCGAAGAGCGCGAGCGGGTATCCGTCCTGCTCCGGGCGTTCCCATACCTGGTGGTAGCCCTCGGCGGTGACCAGGCGCTGCGACCACTCGAAGAAGCGGGCGATGGCCGTTCCGGGCGCCTCGATGGGCCCGGTCTGGTTGTGGTTCGCGCCGTACGGGGAGGTGTGCGTGGCCGAGACGATCAGCTGCCGGGTGGTCTTGGGGACGTCCAGCTCGTCGATGCGGGTGAGCATGGGGATGAGGCTGGTGCCGTGGTGGGACTGCGGGCCGTCGGGGGTGGAGTCGTACAGGGCGGTGTGTACGTCAGGGTTGTCGATGTCCTGGCGTATGACCGTCCAGCCGTCCATCTCGGCCGGGTCCACGGGCAGCGGGTGCGTTCCGGTGATGATCAGTTCGGTGCCGTCGCCGAGGTCGGCGCGGAGGTGGTATTCGCCCCCGCACAGTTCCACGTCGGTCATCCAGCCGTTGTGGCGCAGGGGGGTGATGACGTGGCGGTAGCGGTGGAACAGCTTCTGCCACAGCGGGTCGGTGAGGTTGTTGTGGTCGGGCAGTGCCGCGAGGGTCATGTCGGTCTCCAAGAGGGGGTATTGCGGGATGCGGGCACCTGCAAGGCGCTCGCGATTGATGAATGTCATCTACCTTGACGTGGGATTCAGCCCGCGATGGGCAGTTCGTGCGAGCCGAGGATCCGCACCACCCACATCCGTCCGCCGCGCGTGACGGCGCAGCCGACGGGGCGGCCCCGGTGGGGCAGGACGAATGCCGAGCCCTGCTCGCGCTCGCTGATCGAGGCGGTCAGCTCGCGCACCCCGGCGGAGGCGCACTCGATGGAGCAGTACAGCCCCTCGCCGAGGATCGGCCTGGCGTGCGGGCCGTGGATGACTTCGGCCACGACGACGTAGGCGGCGGGTGCGGGGTCGAGGGTCGTGGTGGTCACGCGATCTCCAAGAGGTCCGGGTTCGAAGGGCTTTCGAACCGATACTTATATCTTATTCGCATGTGGTGGGGTGTCAATGTTGGCGATCTTTGAAGCCGTCTCTCTGTCACCGGGGTTGGAGCGCCGGGTGCGGCCCAGCCGGGCGAGCTCGCGGACGCGCTGGCGGGCCATCTCCAGCGCCTGCGGATCGGTCTCGGCCACACGGCGCTCCTGCTCGGCGAAGAACTCCCTCAGCCACTCCTGCTGGGTGCCGCGCTCTCTCTCGGCGGCCTCGCGCTGCGCCTGCTCGCGACGCGCACGCGGGTTCGTCCCGCACCCACGGCAGTTGCCGACGGGTTGCGGATGCTCCGGGCAGCCGGACGGCGGCGGGTCCTCGGCGTGCTCGTCCGCCTCCCCCGTGGCGCCCACCGCTGGGGGAAGGGGGTAAGGAAGGAAGGAGGAAGGAGAAGGAAGAGAAGGGGGTGCCGTAGGGCAACCCTCTTGGTCGCCCTCGGGCAACCCACTGGGGTGCCGTGGGGCAACCCTCCCCTGCTCGCCTCCAGGGTTGCCCTGGGGCAACCCACTCTCCGGCACGGCAGCCGAGGCCGCACGGGCCTCCTCCCGGGCGGACACATCGTCCCGGGTCCGCGCCGCGGCCGGCGGCTTGGGCCGCGGCTGTGTCCGCTCCCGGGCCAGCCGGGGATTCCTCGGAGCACGCTGCGCCGCACGGCGCCGCTCGATCAGCTCCTCGGTCGACGGGATCGGCGGCACCCCGTACGGGAAGACCCGGTACTCGGCGCGGCGCCCGGCCCGGCCCACTCCGACCCGCTCCACCAGGCCGAGGCCGACCAGTTCCGTGACGACTCTGATGACCTGCTTCTCGTGCACGCCCGCCCAGGCCATCATCCGCTCCAGGCCCGGACGGGCCAGGCGCGTCTGGTCGTCGGCGGAGTCCGCGATCTTCATCAGGACGAGCTTCTGCGTCTTGTTGACCACCTCCGTCGGCAGGTACGCCGCCACCACCATCAGCTGGATGCTCACCGGCACCTCTTTCGTGTTCCGTCCGGGTTCGGGCCGCACTGGGGCAGGGGCAGGGCCTGCGGCGGCCCTGCCCCTGCCGGGGTGCGGGTCAGGGCTTTGTGCGCGCGGTGACGTTGATGCTCACCGCGGTGCGCCGCTCGTGGTCGAGCCGTACGGGTACCGGGATGCCGTTCGCCTTCAGCTGGGCCTTCATCGCCGCCGCGTCGGGGGCCATCGGCACCGGCAGCCCGGCCCGCCGGTAGAGCGCGGCCATGGCGTCGACGTCGTCGGCCTTGGCCGGGTTGCCGCCGCTCCAGGACAGCACGTTGTCGCCGTACACGCCGGGCTCGGCGCCGTCCAGCTTCGCGCGCAGCACCTTCAGCCGGTCCCTGAGCGGCTTGATCTGCTCGGACACCTCGACGTACTCGGCCAGCGCCCGCTCCCGCTCGGCATCGTCGTGGATGAGCATGCTCTGCGGGCGCCGGCCGGCGAGGGCCTGGCCCCAGCAGGCCGTCCTGAAGGGGCAGTTGTCGCAGACGGCGGACAGACCCGGCCCGGGATAGGTGCGCGGCAGGTCCTCCGGCGTCTCGGCGGCGCGCACCTGCTGGACCCACCAGCGCGCGCCCCGGGCCCGCTCGGCGTGGAAGGGCATCTCCTGGACGTGGTCGTCACCGGAGTCGCGGTTGAGGAACCGGAACCGGATACGGCCGACCGGCAGCGGGCCGAGCCGGGCGAGCTGGCGCTGGCCGTCGATGGCGGCGAACCCCTCGGTGCGCAGCAGGTCGGCGTACAGCAGGACCTGGCGGATCTCGGCGTCGCTGGCTCCGTACCGCACGATGGTGTCCCACTGGAAGGTGCTCTTGGTCTTGATGTCCTCCACGGTGGTCTCCTCGGCCGGCAGGCTCGGGCGCAGCCGCTTCGGCAGCCGGGAGGCGGTACGGCCATCGAGTTGGACGGCGTCGATGTGGCCCCGGATGGTGTCGTCCTCGACGCGGCGTTCGATGATCCAGCCGTACTCCTCGCGGGCTGCCTGAAGCATCCCGGCGTGCAGGTAGGTGCCGAGGATCGCCTTGCGCTTCTCGCCAAGGTCGGTGGGGGTGTAGCCGTGCAGGAGGTATCCGGCGCGCCGTGCGCACACGGTGTCACTCGCGCCGATCTTGGTTTGCAGGGAACGGGGGCGGCGTGCGTCGGCCGCGTGGGCTGCGGGCCACAGGCTGACGGGCCGCTGTGGGGCGGTGATGGTCACTGGTGGTCTCCAAGAGGGCGGGGTGCCACCCGCCGCGATGCGGGCGGCACCCCGGGCAGATGGGGAAGGGGTCAGGAAACGGCGCGGCTGCTCTTGGCCGAGGCGGCACGCTTCCTGGGGGGCGGCACGCTTACGCGCAGGAGGGGCCTTGTCCGCCTCCGCGGCCTGCCCGGGCTTCGGTCCGGGCTCCGGCTTCGCGGCCCTGGTGCGCTCCCTCGGCGTGGGCTTCTCTTCGCGCGCCGCCGGGTCGGTGGCGTCCTCGGTGGCCTCAGTGGCCTCAGTGTTCTCGGCGGGCTGGGCGCCGCCCTGGTCGCCGCCCTCCAGCCCCGCCGCCTCCCGCAGGCGCCGCGCGGCGTCCTCGGCGACGCCTGCCACCGCCTCGGCGTCGGCCTGCTCCATCTCCTCGTCGACGTACACGCCGGACAGGTCCTGCGGCGCGGCCATCCGCAGCGCGCCGGCCTCGGCGCACTTGCGCAGCATGTGGGCGGGCATCTGCTGCCACATCTTCGCCACCACGTACGTGCTCTGCTTGCGGTCGTAGTACGTGGGGGCGAACTCGTCCCACCGGGCGATGAAGGGAAACCGGGCAGTCCCGCGCAGCACGGTGACCTTCACTGCGGCCGGATACGCCTTTGAGAGCCACACGTCGTGGGCCTTGCCCTCGAAGTCGTAGTAGACGGTGTCCTCGTAGGAGATGACCTCACCGGCCGCCTTGGCGGCCCGGTGGGCGACGGCGCGGAAGCCGTCGATGCCGGTCTGGATGGTCCAGGTCTTCTCCGGCTCGTCGGGGTTGTCGGCCGCCTTCCAGTTCGTGCGGCCGATCATGTAGATCTGGCGGGCGAACGGGTCGAGCCCGGTGCGGATGCAGTAGTGGAAGAACATCGCCAGGTGACCGCGGGGGGCCTGGGCAAGTCCGGGGCTGATCAGCGCGAGCGTGCTCAGCTGCTTGTGGTCGAACTCTTCCTGGCCGGCGCGCAGGACGATGGCGCTGGCCGCTGCCGCCGTCGCCTTTGCCGTCGCCGTCGCCGTCGCCTCGACCACGGTGCCCTCAAGGGCCTGGGTGTCGTTGGGTTGTTCGTCGTTCACGATCGTTCTCCAAGAGGTTCGGTTCAGTCGGTCCGCAGGGTGCGGACCTCGAACGCGGGGGCCCACTGCGGGTGGCGCTCGATGAGCAGCCGGACGTAGCGGGAGCGGAAGTTGTTGTTGAGACGGAACTCGTCGCCTTCGGTGGCGGTGGCGTAGCGCCAGCGCAGGACCTCGAAGAGCATCCCGATGCCGACGCGGGTGGCGCCGCGCTCGAGGTAGTCGGCGGTCAGGCTCTCCAGTGCGCGTAGCACCCAGGGGTTGAGCCGATGAAACGTCTCGAACTGCGCCTGGATCGTGGCCGCCTGGCCGTCGGCCTGCCGCACGGTGTGGATGACCAGGCCCAGGATCTCGTCCTGGACGGCTTCCATACCCCACCCCCGATAACAGATTCCAAGAATGTCATCTATCTTGAGGGCTGGGCAACAAATGATCAACCCCGCTTACGGCATGCGCCACTTCACGCCATCACGATCAGGCCGGGGCCACCCCCTCGGCCAGGTCCTCCATGCGCGCCTCCCGCTGCTCGTTGACGCGGGAGACATCCCCGAGCATGCGGACCGCGAGAGGGGAGTCCGGACTCTCCAGCGCGTAACGCGACAGGGCCAACTCCATGACCAGGACTTCCTTCACTTCCATGACGGCGACACCGTCACCGGCGGGTGTGTGCACGAACTGCACGCTTGCCTCCTTTGCGAATACACCCCTTCAAGGGGATATACCTATATCCTATTCGCACTCAGGCTCTGCGTACAGTGTTTGCGCAGCTCAGAGGCCCTTCCGTGCATACCGTCCCCGCGTGATGACCTTCGAGCCAGGGCCGTCATAGGTGCCCTCGCGCAGAGCCGCCGCCACCTTGTCGTCGACCTCCCACGACAGGCTGCGCGCGCTCGCCCGCAGCTCGGGCACCGCCCCGAGCACCGTGTCTAGCAGCCACAGCGGCGATCCCGACAGCAGCCAGTCCCGTTCCGGGAAGTTGCCCGCGGCGATACGCGTCGCAAGGGTGCCCTGGGACGGCAGGTGGAACAGTTCGATGATCTCCCGCTGGCCGACGATCGGCGGCAACTGGTCCCGGGAGTCGGCTTCCCAGCCCTCACCCTGCTCCGCCATGAGCCGTACCTTGTACCGGACGTCCAGTAGCTTGGGCCGGGCGGTGGTCGTGCCGAAGCGGCAGGCAAAGCCCAGTGGCCAGTAGCGCACCCCCGAGACGACGAGGGCGGTCGCCGGGTCCAGGACACCGCGGCTGGGAGCCAGCCACTGCGACACCATCTGCGGCTCGACCCCGTACAGGGCAGCAAACTCCTGGTGCCCCACCAGATACGGCTTGCGCCAGTACATCGCCCCATCCCTCGCTGTCTAGCTGTCTCGCCCCTCGCGTGCCACCGGCAGGGTAGCCGCGCACCGCGTACCGCGCTCTGCGGAAGGGCGCTGCTATCGTGGACGACGGTCTTCTCCAAGAGGCCTGAACGGCCCCTGCTCCGGCGGGGGCCGTTCGCGTTCACCGACCCTAAGAGGGACTCACCGAGGGCTGACCTCGCGGTGAGCACGGCACCTGCACCCACCAAACCGCGTCGGTCGAGCATGAGGTCCCTTCCCGTGAATTCGGTGAGGACCGCGGCGTTCCGTCCGGGCGCCCACGACACTCCGCCGGGATGTCCTCCACTCCCGACGCCCTGCCGTTTCCCCGCACGCCCGTGTAGGAAGACACGTGTGGTGCCTCAACGCCAGCGGCCGGGTCGGACAACCACCGAACGGGAAGGAGGACTTCGGCCTCAGCCCCTGGCCACGCCGAACAGTGTCAGTGCCACCGCCGTGATACTGGCGAGTACGGCGATGGTCGGCAACGGCCACCGCCCTTTCTCCAAGGACGTCACCCTCGTCTCCAGGTCCTCCACCGCTTTGTCGGTCTGGTCGGACCGCTGCACCAAGAGCGCGAGCTGGCCGTCGATGCGGGCCAGGCCAACTTCGAGGGCGCTGCGCAGCTCGGCGAGGGCCAGCGCGACCTCTCCCTCTGGCACGGGATTCTCCTCCTCTCGTGTCAGATGTCAGCGGGTGGGCGTGGCCGGGTCGTGCTTGCCCGGCAGCCAGGACGCGGTGCCGGTGCGTCCGAGTACCGTGCCAAGCGTGGACTTCAGCGCGGCCAGGGCCGCGGGTATCGCGGCGACGGCGGCTGCCTGCCACGCGGAGAGCGACACCATGTCGGTGGTGCTGGAGGCTGCCATCAGGCCCAGCACCGACTGGAGGTAGGTGGCGATCGTTCGCTCGGCGATGTCGGCGAGGGCCTGCGGCATGGGGTCGTTCTTCTCCTGATCGAGCTTGGCCGGGGCCAGTTCAGCGACGTGGGCCTGGTGCGGGACACGCAGCTTGGCCCAGGTCTCCGGGCCGGGGATGCCATCGGCGGCATCCCCGTGATGGCCGCACTTGATCTGGTACGCGGCGTAACTGCGGCGGTGCGCGTCGTTCCAGACCGGGCCGGGCGGGGTGTCGTAGGAGTCGCTACCCTCGGCGATCAGACGCTTCGCCATGGCCTCGATCACCGGTGACGACCGGCCGTCGCGGAAGAAGTCCCTGCCGGGGTAGGCGGCGTACTTCGGAACCGGCTTCGGCGTCGGCTTGGGGGTAGGCCTCGGCTTCGGCTTGCCGGGCGTCTTGCCCTCGTCCTTGAGGTGGCGTGCGACGCGGGCGCGGAAGTCGTCCATGTCGATACCGCCGGGGTCCGGCTTGCCGGGCTGCCACTCTTTGTGGCCGATGACGCTGTGTTCGGTCCAGCCGTGGGCGCGGCATACGGCTGCGGCGGCGCGCGCCATGGCGTCCAGCTGTGCGGCGGGCCACGGCTGGTCGCCGGTGTTGATGCACTCGAAGCCGTAGAAGTGCCGGTTGCCGTCGGTGTCGGCCTCGTTGTCGCGCGGCAGGCTCGTCTTCTCCGCGATCACCGCGAGCAGGACGTCCATGTCGCCCATGCCGGCATGGTTGGTGCGGCCGTAGCCGACCAGGTGGAGCGTCCCGGAGCGGTCGATGACGGCATGGCACAGGGGACCCGGAAGGTCCTGGTAGCCGACGCGGCACAGCTCCACCATGTCGGCCTCGGACGAGTAGGGGCCGGTGTGGTGGATCATGACCCCGTTCACGGGGCCCCAGTTGCCGTGGGTATTGCGGTTGTGGGCGCGCCACTTGCCGTGCTCGACGACGCCGAGGCCCGCCTGCTTCAGCACGGACAGGAATCTGTCCGCGCTCAACGGAGTTGCCACGCTCGCTTCGCCTTCTCCCCTGCGCCGTATGGCAGTCGGCCGGGCCCTGCCGGTGCGGGGCCGGTCCCTCGGGAGTCAGGCGGAGCCTTGGGGTGGAGGGTCACCCGTTGATCCACATGCTACCGACGCGCACCGCGCTCGGGCTTTCAGGGACCTGGAGAGCCCGAGCGCGGGGAAGTCTCGCCCGCTGTCCTGATGCCCCCTACCGGTTGTTCGCAGCCTCGGCGTAGTGCATGAGAGCAACCCTGGCCCCAGCGGCAGCCGTACGGCTCCTTCGGAGTTCGTGGCTTGTTGCTCGAACGTCTCGGTCGACTCAGTCAGGGGATCTTCAGCAGTGGTCCCACCACCAGGAGATGCTCGGGTAGGGCAGAGGGCTGGTGTCGGTGGTCGACAGTGCGGGTGCCCAGCAGGCGGGTGTCTTGATGACCTCTTCCACCACGAAGGGTTGCGCGGGTGGGGGGTTGTAGCGCGGGGCACACAGGTTGGCTTCGGTATTGGCGACGATGAAGGCGCCAAGTTGCTCGACGAGGTTGCGCAATGGCGGATCGGCCGAGGTCATCAGGCGCTCACGCAGGCGGAGGAAGAGAAGCATCAAGCGGTCGCGGGTCTCGATGGCCGTGGCGACGGCCTGGTCGAAGGAGAGTCCCCGGGTTGCCCCCAGGACCTCCAGGAAATTGGTGGAGGGCTGACCTTCCGCCTTCTCCTTGTGGAAAGAGGCAACATCGTTCTCCAGGGCGCACATCAAGGATGCGCATTCGATGATGGCCTGGACCGCGGGTGTGTGCCATTCTCCGTCGGGAATGGGTGAGGGGCCGCACATGTCGATCAAGACTGCGTAGAGGGTGCCACCGAAGTCCTGAAAACGCATGGCGATGTATTCGTCTTCGCTGGGCTCGTCGAAGTGCAGCTTGTGCACGCCACTGGTGAGCGCGCGCCTGAACCCGGCGGCCAGGCGGTTCGTCTGCGTCGGCGTGCATACTGCCCGCAGTTGCTCCATCCAGTCGTGCGCCGCCGAGACATAGGCGCTGTCCTGCTCCGTCACTCGGTATCCCGGGCACTCCAGAACACGGAGGATTTGGCACACCTGACGGATGAGTTCGCTGGGCCGGCTGCGGGCTTCGGGGTGATCGAGCACATCGTCGTCGATAACGAGCGCCCACTCCATCACGCAGCCGATACCGCGAAGCACTGCTTTGCTGGTCTCCGGGGTGGAAAACCTCCCAAGGCACCAGGCCAGAAGCGTGCCGGGATGGTGGGACGCCGGACTCTGTTCGCGGAACCTGTACGACTCTTTCCACCCGGTGACCTGGGCCGCGACGTCCGTAGGGATGTGGGAGATATCCGGCATCGGCAAGGGGTAGTAGAAGCGCGGCGAACCACCCGGCCCAGGCGGCATCCCAGACCGGTTGACTTCTGACGTGTTACTGCTCATACCTGCTCCTTCGCCGACGCGGAGTCCCGGTGGAGAGCATGCACACCCCCATTGCGATCAGTCGGATATAGCATCAATGTCCTCCGATCGAGTGATGCAACAGGTGTGAGCGGCGCACCAGTTCGAGATGGTGTCGTGCGTGGTTCGTGACCGCACCCCGGGTGTGCTTGTCGCTGGATACCGCAGGACACGGGGCAGTTTCGGAGCATCTTCTCTCCGGGGTGGCTGCCCTCGAACCTGGCAGGGCAGCCGTACCGCACAGCGGCGCTGCCGTGGCGGGGAGGGCGGGTATGGCGGATGTCGCTTACGGCGTGCACCGTGGGGAGTTCTGATCGTCAGATAGTGCCTGCTGGGCTGTGAGGAACGCAGTGCCGCGTGGTTCCGGCGCCGCGGGCCGGATCTGTCGTTCTCGTTTGGGGAGGGCGTTGCGGGTGCGGTGGTGGAAGGCGAGGAGGCCCAGGAGTCCC
This sequence comes from uncultured Actinomycetota bacterium, assembly GCA_963711935.1. Taxonomy (GTDB): domain Bacteria; phylum Actinomycetota; class Actinomycetes; order Streptomycetales; family Streptomycetaceae; genus Streptomyces. The sequence continues at coordinate 88,618 of CAVQGD010000009.1, read as the reverse complement.
GCAGCGGTGAACCAGAGGACTTGGAGGGCGAGGTAGGAAGGTGCGGGGGTGGTGGAGAAACCAGCTGCGGTGGCGGCCTGGACGGTGCCATAGGTGGGCAGCAACCGCGTCAGTGAGCTGTCGGCGCCCGAGCTGAGAACGGGGTTCTGCAACCCGACATCGATGACACTGGTCATCACCAGAGCGAACATGCCCTCGACCTCACGGCGCAGGAGGGATCCGAAGACAACGCCGAGGGCCCCATAGGTCAGAGCCGCGCCAAACAGGGCGGCGGCCAGCACGTAGGGCTGCTTCGGCGGCCAGGCGATGCAGATGATGGCGGTGGCGTAGGCGGCAAGGGCGGCGGACGTAAAAGCCAAAGAGGCGGTCTTGGCCAGGATGAGATGTGTGCGGGGGTAGCCGGCCATGGCCAGACGCCGGTCGAAGCGTCCGCCGGTGAAGGTGGCGGCGAACATCATGAACCCGGTGACCAGAGTGACGGCGTTGATGGCGCCGGTGATCTGGGTGAGCTGGCTCCCGGGAAGCGACACGAGCTCGCCGGTGGACGCCAGCCGGATGGAGACAGCTTTGCCTGGGATGGTCAGATAGACCAGGCTGATCCACGTGGGGATGAAGAAGACGACCAGCAGCATGGCGAATCGGTTGCGGGCATGCTCGATCATGTCGTACCGGGCGGCCGTGGTGAACAGCTTCAGATGTCTCCTCACGCCGGTGCCGCCGTCTCCAGGCGCAGCGCGCCCGCCTCCAGGCGCCACAGCTCATCCAGGCGTTCGGTGTCGTAAGCCAGATGGGAGACCACGAGGACGGAGCGGCCGGCGTCCCGCAGCTGGGCGGCCAGTTCCCAGAACCGCTGGTAGGTGTCCCAGTCGAAACCCTGGTACGGCTCGTCCAGCAGCAGAACTTGCGGATCGTGCATGAGCGCGAGCGTGAGGTTCAGCTTCTGCCGGGTTCCACCGCTGAGCACCCCGGCGCGCACATCGGCGTACTGGGAGAACTGCAGAGCCTCCATGACCTTCTCGGCATGACGCAGGTCGGCAAGCGCGAAGGCCGTCTTGAAAAACTCCAGGTGCTGGCGGGCGGTCAGGGCGTCATTGAGGACCACATCCTGCGGGCAGTAGCCAAAACGCCCCCCGTGACGGACCGCGCCACGATCCGCACGCAGCTCACCGGCGAGGATCTTCAACAGGGTTGTCTTGCCCGCGCCGTTCTCGCCGACGATCCCGGCCAGCACACCGGGCCCCAGGTCCAAGTCGACACCCCGCAGGACCACCCGCCGACGGTAGGCGTGACGCACCCCCCTTACCTCCACCACGCAGCCCCCCGCCCATCCAGTAAGCACTGTCGCCATGTCATCCGAAAATTTGACGGCACGGAAACAGCCAGGTCCCCAGCCTTACCGCTAAACCGCCCGAAATGGTGAAACAGACGCACGACGCAGTTCGAAGAGGACTGATCAACCAGTGCGTGCCCATTGAGTCATTTCCCTCGTGAATCCGCAGGTCAAGTAGCTGGTGTGAGCGGGAGTTGGCGTGCTTGCGCTGCTCTTGCTTGCGCTGCTCTTGGCCGTGATCGATAGCAGGTGATCGTCTGCCGCGGGCAGGTTCCTGGGTTCTCCGGCGGGGCGACGCATCACTCAGGAGCTTCTGCGGCGGGAGGGATGCGCATGACGGACGTGCTGACGTGGACGGTCGAGCGGCGGCTACAGCCGGCCGAGCGGGCTGAGCCGCTCCGAAAGGAGCTGGCGGAGACCGATGCCGAGGTGGCCCGTCCGGAGGCCGCCGAGGTGGTGTTCGGGTGTTGTCATTCGTCGTCTGCGCCGTCGCGACGACAAGACGCGCCGTCGAGACTGATCCAGGTTGCCTTCACGCTGCCGCCGTCCTGCACGCGCAGGAGGACCCGGCTCTCGGGGTGATCTCGATGTGGAGTGCTCGGCGGGCCGCGTCCGAGGCCACGGACACCGTGCGCGGCACGGCCGGAGCGAAACCTTCCGGCAGCAAGGCGATCACCGCCTGGTCCAGAGCCCGGCCCTTCGGCAGTCCGATCCGGCCGCTGAACTCCAGCGTGTCCCACGGATTGGCGCGCACCTGCGGCGGCTGATCCAGGTCGGGGACCGCTGTGCCGCCGGTCAGCGGCAGGTCCCGCCACAGCGGGTACGGTGCGCGCCTGGCGCGTTCCAGGGCGGTGACCCGCCGCTCCAGACCTGCCATCCGGCGCGCGAGCGTCGGCGATCGTGTCCGGCATCTACTGCTCCTCCGTACCGTCGCCGCTGTCCTCCGGCTTGATGGTGCGTTCCAGCTTCAGCGTCACGCGCTCCGGGGTCTCGCCGTCGCCGGGGCGTACGGTCCAGCCGACGATGCGGTTCCACCCGTCGTAGGCGGTGTGCGGCTCGTGCAGCCGGATGCGTACGTCGTCGCCGACGCTCAGCGCCTCGAGCGGGGCGGCGGGATGGTCGGTGATCTCCAGCTCGGTGAGGGTGGGAAGGATCTGCCGGGCCAGTCGTTCGCGGCGGGTGCGCTGCTTGAGCCTGGTCTCGTCCTTCTCGCTGGTCTCCAGCTTGTGCTCCAGCCGGAGTCGCCCGTTGCGTACGCCGTCGACCACGACCTTGCGTTTCCTGCCCTCGCCGGCGCCGAGGCCGATGACCCACTGGGCGTAGGCGTCGGCGTCCTTGATGACGTGGGGCTCGCCCACCACGTTGGCGCCGGTGGTGAAGGTCAGGTCCTCGCGGCGTCGGCCGAGCCGGGGGGCGCCCAGGACGATGCGCCGCTCGGCTCGGCGCCCGCGCCAGGTGACGGTCTCGGTCCATTCCAGGCCGTCATCGATGTCAGCCATCTCGTCGACGATCTCCCCCAGGTTGCGGGGATCGGACCTGGAGGTGGTGTAGGGGTCCTTCGCGGTGCCGGTCGTTGCCTGCGACTTCGTGTCGTCCACCACGACCTGCAGATCGCCGTCCGGCTGCTCTTGTGCGTACGCCCACACGTCGCGGATGACCTGGCACGGGTCTGCCTCGATGTACGGGCCGCGCCCGCCGAGGTTGCCGTGCAGGTCGAAGCGGCGGTGCAGGTAGCTGGTGAACCCGGACGCTTCGACGGGGAGTTGGGGACCCTCCGGTTCGGCCCGCCACAGCAGGCCTCCCCACAGCAGGCGCGCGTTCCGTTCGACGAGGAGCACCGCGTCTCCCGCGTCGTCGAGCATGTCGCTCATCGTGCGGGCGAAGGTGGGGTTCAGGGTCGCGCTGAGTGAGCCCGGCCCGGACTTCTCCGGCCCGAACTCGACTTCGGTCAGCGGCAGGTTCCAGTGCAGGACCTCGCCGGTGGCGGCGCGGGCGAGGATGTAGCGGCAGTCGGCCATCGTCACACCGGGCTTTCGGTGAACTGGATGTCGGCGGTCACCGTGGTGCCCTGGGCCACCGATAGGTCACCGTCGCCGTACTTGTCGGTTTGGTTGATCTGCACGGCCAGACGCTGGCGGGTGCCCCGGTAGGCGGCGGGGAGGGTAAGGGTGTCGGCGAGCATCACAGTGGAGCGGCGGGTGGTGGTGCCGTCGTCGTCGACCACGGTCGGCGGGGCGTTGTGCTCGCCCAGGCGGGTGCGCAGCTCGGCGTAGACGCTGCCGGCCTCGGCGCGCAGGCCAGAGAGGGTGATGACGAGGGTGGCCTTCGTCGCCCACGCCGGGATGTCCACATCCCAGGTGGCCTCCCTGGGCCAGTTCGCCCACTGGCCGTGCCTGGCGGGCACCTTCTCGGTGTCCCTCGGGTGCACGGTGCGCAGGGTCCGCTCGGTGCGCGGATTGGCGACCCTGCGCAGGTCGGTGATCATGTCGGCGGTGACCGCGGCGGTGTTACGGGGCAGGGTGATGCGGGCCAGGGGTATGGCAGTCATCTCGCGCAGCGCGGTCGTGTCCTGGTCCACACCCTGCACCAGGTGGAAGTAGCCGATGTCGTCGCGGCGCGGGTCGCGTTCGCCCTCGTACTCGGGGTCTTCGACGCGCAGGATGAGCAGGTCGGTGCGGGCGAACGGTCCGGTCGGTGGGACGTCGACCAGCGCGTCGCCGATGTTGCTCTGGGTGTAGGCGCCCTGCCAGGGGCGTACGCCGTGGATCAGGGCGGAGCCGTCGCCGACGCGGACCCCGGGGCCGGGGGTCTGAAGGGGGCGGACCTTGAGGTCACCGGCCTCGGCGATGCCCTGGCGTCCGCGCGCCAGGTCACGGATCATCAGGCGCATCGCGCGGGCGGAGTGGTTACCGCCGCGCACCATCATCGGGGGCTGGATGAGGGTCACGGGTGTTCTCCGTTCACAGGGCGGTGTACGCCGACCGCCACGTCACCTCGAGGCGCGCGGTGCCGGTGGGGTCGTCGCCGCTCCAGCCGATCTCGGAGCGGCCCCGCGGGATGGTGAAGAGGTCGAGGCGCGAGGGCGGGGTGAGGTCGTTCGCGACGTTGACCTTGCCGTTGCGCAGGGCCCAGCAGGTGCCGGGCCGGGTCTCCATCTCCACCCACTCCCCCGCTCGTAGCGACAGGCGCAGTTCGAGGACGCGGCGGGTGGCGGTGTTCCACAGGCGCGGGTTGGTGACCGGGCCGTGGAGACGGATGCTGGGCCAGGTTGGCATGTTGCCGTGGTTGGTGATCCATCCGGGCCGGTCGTCCGGGGCCGCGCGGTCGCAAGCGGAAGGTGCGCACAGTGTCTGGTCCACGGTGCGGTCGCCGTTCTTGTGCTGCGCCGCCTGGTCGAGGCCCAGCGTGAGCTGCGACAGCTCATCGTCGTACCAGCGCGGGTCGGTGCCGACGAACTCCAGGTCCAGCGGGATCCACCCGTTGATCGCGGTGGTGGTGCTGGTGGCCTCCGCGCGCCGCAGCCGGCCGTACATGCGGCGGGTGCGGTGGCCGGGCCAGCGTCCGCGCAGCACATGGCGGCCCCCGGGGCGGGTGCGGGCGGCCGGGTCGTCGAGGGCCAGTTCCAGGCGGGCGAGGAGGTCGGCGGCCTTGGCCGGGTCGCCGGGTGTCTTGATGCCGGCCTCGAACCGCAGGGTGCGGGTGCCGTAGAAGTCCTGGCCGGGGAAGGTGCCGTCGCCGGTCGGGTTGTCGACGTCCTGCGGCCTGGTGGCGGGCGAGCCGAGTCCTTCGATGTTGCCGATCGGGATACGGGTCCCTGCGCCGAGGACGATGCCGCCGATCTCGAACTGCCAGGGGGCCAGTTCGACCAGTTCGATGTGGGGCTGCTTGGTTGGTGTGGACATCAAACCCTCCCGCCACGCTGGGCGTTGCGCAGGTTGCGCATCATTTCGTTGCCGATCTGCTCGGGTGTGGCGGAGCTGTCGGTGACGGTGACCGGCATGGTGCCGATCAGCGGCTGCTGCTCGCGCACGACGACGACCTGGACGCGCCCGCCGGCGCGGGCGTCGACCACGCGGGTGTCGGGCGCGGTCGCCGGCGGTGCGGATGTCGAAGGCGCGCACCACGCCCGCCATCACGTCCGTGCTCCGGGCCCGCTGGAAGGAGCCGGCCAGTACGGGGCTGTAGTCGCGGCTGCTGCGGCCCCGTATACCGCCGTCGGCGAGCCAGGCGACCTGCCCGCCGAAGCGCCCGACCACTTCCTCCACAACCGCCTTGCTGCGGGCCCGCTTTGACCCGGCCAAAGGCACGTATGCCTCGCCGCCGGTCTCGGGCTCCGCCCAGATGCGCCAGCTCCCGGCCGGGGCAATCTGCGCGACGTGTTGCTCACGGCGGCCAGGGCCGGTGAGCCCGCCGTCAGCGAAGTAGTCGAGGACACCGCCGTCGGCGAAGTAGTCGACGACACCGCCGTCGGCCTGCTTGCTGGCCCGCCTGCGCAGGTTCTCCGCCTGCTGCTGCACGGCGTCGGCGGCCTGAGAGTTGGATTCGCGGAGCTGGTCGAAGACAGACACGTGGCGCGTGGTGACGGTCACCGACTTGCCGCGCAGCGCGTCGATGCGCCGCTGGATGGAGTCGGCTGCCTTGCGGGGGCCGCTGGTCGGCACGGTCACCCTGACGTTCTTCGAACCGGGGACCTTCTCGATCCGGAAGCCCAGCTCCTCCAGCTCCTTACGGGCCTGCGCCGTGGGCGCGCGCACGAGGACGGACTTCGTCCCGGGTGTCGCCCTGATCTTGGCCTGCACCGCCTCCAGGCTCCTGATGGCCGCGGCGGTCGGCGCGGACACGCGGACGTTCTTGCTGCCCGGGGTCCGGCCGAGCTTGTCGATCAGTCCGTCGAGGCTCTTGCGGGCGGCAGCAGTCGGCGCTGTGATCTTGATCTGGCGGGTGCCAGGAACCGTCTTCACCGTGAAGCCCAGCTCGCGGAGCTTCTGCTGGGCGCCGTCGCTGAGCGAGTCGACCTTGATCGTCTTGGTGTTCGGCAGCCGGTGGAACTCCGCCTGGACCGCGATCAGGTTCGCGAGCGTGCTGTCCATGCCCTTGGTCTGGAGCAACAGCGACACCTTCGACGGCAGCAGCCCGAGGCTGTCGGCAACACCCTCGGCCTGCGCCCTGGTCAGCCCGTAGCCACGCGCGGCCCTGATCGCCTCGGCACGGGCGCGGCTCATCTCACCGCGGGCCCTGGCCAGCGCCGTCGGCAGCTCCTCGCCGTTACGGACGGCCAGGTCGTACGTCGCTACGGAGGCGTCTGCCGCCGCATCCGACAGCGCGGTGAGCTGGGTGTAGAGCTGCTGCCCGTTCCGCGTGGTGGTGTTGAGTGTCCGGTCCTGGTTGACGAGCCGTCTGCCGCCGTATCCCTGGTCGCGGTTGACGTTCCGGCTGCCCTCCTGCAGGTCGAGCACGGCGGAGTTGACCTTCGCCTTCGCCGCCTGCAGCGATATCTGGCCGCCGGAGAGCAGGTCGAGGGCACTCTTGAGGGAGCGGGTGCGGGTGTCGGCGTCGGCGGTCTCGTCGGCCAGGCCGCCCACGGCGGCTTTGAGCCGGTCGTAGGCGGAGGTGCCGTCCCCGGCACCGCGAGTGGCCTGAGCCAGTTCCCTCGCGTTCTTGACCGACTTGGCCATCTCGCCCTTGACGCTGCCGAGGGCGTCGGCGGCGTCCTTGTACTGCTGCCCGACATCGGTGTAGTCGAGGACGGCGGCCTTGCCGCCCGCCAGGTCCCGGTACTCACGGTGGGCGTTCGCGGTGGCCAGGAGCCGCCTCTGCAGCGTCTCCAGCGACGTGCCCTGTCCGAGGTAGGCGTCCGTCAGGGTCGCCAGCGGCACACCGGCCTGTTCCATGACCTGGGTGAGCCGACCCTGGCTGGTCCTGGTGTCCAGCAGGGCCTGGGCGGCCTGGGCGCGCACGGTGCTGTCTATCTGTCCGCCGGACTCGCGCAGCGCCGAGGTGAGCGAGGAGATCCGCTGCTGGTGTTCGGCCGCGGCCTGCGCGGCACGCTGCTGGCGGGAGGCGAGCAGCCCCAGGCCGACGGACACACCGGCCATGGCGATACCGAACGGCCCGCCGAGCGCGTTGCTGACGCCGCCGAGGGCGGAGCGCAGGCCCGAACCGGCCGCGCGGCCGATGCCGTTCAGGGTGCCCATAAAGGTCACTCCGGCGCCGTTGGCGCTGCGGAACGCCGCTGTCATGTGGCCGAGGAACCCGACCCGGGCCTGCACAGTGGCCCAGGCAGCCCCGTACCGCGACACCGACACTCCAGCCGAGGCCGCGAGAGCCTGCTGCACGCGCATCTGCTGGGCAAAGGACTGGAAGCCGCTGCGCACCGGCCCGCTGACCGTGGTCGCCAGACTGGTCAGGGCCGGCTGGACGCGGCGGAACAGCAGCATGGCCAGGGCAGCCGACTGGATCGGGGCAGGCAGCGCACCGAAGGCGCTGACGATTCCGCCGACGAGGTGCCCGATCGGCACGAGCACGAGAGACAGGCCGGAGACCGCGTCCATGGCCGCGTTGGCGACGGTGGCGATGATGCCGAGCGTGCCGGCCGCCGCGCCGCCCTCCTCCCCCAGGCCGGACACGGCGGACACGAGGGGCTGCGCGCCGTCGGCCGCGTTGCCCAGTACCTCGCCCAGGGTCTGGGCGGCGTTGATCAGCAGGTTCAGGCCGGTGGCCAGTGCGTCTTCGCCGAGCTCTTTGAGCGGGCCGACGAAGCGTTTCGCCTCCTCGATCAGGCCGCCGAGCCCGTCCTGTGTTTTGGCCTTGAGGTCCGGGCCGTACAGGACGGCGAGGTTGCGGCCGTACTCCAGCGCGGTCGTCAGGTACGGCGTCGCTCCGGCCAGCCCGCGCGTCAGCAGGCGGGTGACGTATTCGAGGCCGGGGGCCATGCCGTCGTACAGCGCGAGGCCGGTCTGCCGGGCCTGGGTGCGCAGCTGCACCATCGCACCGGCCAGGCCCTGACCGCGTGAGGCGGTGATGGACGCGGCCGAGCCGGTCTGCCGTACGGCCATCGACAGGTCATCGAAGGACTCGGTGCCCTGGTGCGCGAGCGCGGCAGCCCCGCTGAGCGCCGGTTTCCCGAACGCCTGCGTGACGCCTGCGGCGAAGTCCCTCTGGGACAGGTCGTGTTCGGCCTCGGCCAGCCCGTCGATCACGACACGGAGCCCACGGAATCGTCCCTGGGCGTCCCATGCTTCGATGCCCAGGTCCTTGAGCGCGCCGCGCATCTGCGGGGTGGGCGCCGCGAGGTTCGCGAAGATCCCCCGCAGCGACGTGCCTGCCGTCTGCCCCAGGATGCCCGCCTTGCCGAGCATGCCGACCGCAGCCGCGGTGTCCTCCAGGGAGACGCCGAGGGCGTTGGCGACCGGCCCGGCGTACCGCATCGAGTAGTAGATGTCGGTGATGGAACCGGAGGCGTTGTTCGCCGTGGCCGCGAGCGTGTCCGACGCCTTGGCCGCCTGATCCGCGCCGAGGCCGTACTGGTCCATGATGTCGCCCAGGTACTTGGCCGACGTGGCGGCGTTGACGTCGGCCGCCGCCGCGAGCTGGAGCGAGGCGCGTACGGCGTCGATCGACTGATCGGCGCGGAAACCGGCCTTGCTCAGCTCCACCATGCCCTCGGCCGCGTCGGCCGCGGTCGAGCCCGGCAGGCTCAGGTCGTTGCCGAGTTCCTGCGCGACGACGGCGGCGCGCTTCATCTGCGCGGCGGTGGCCGAGGTGACCGCGCGGAAGAGGTTCATCTGCCGCTGGTAGCGGTTGCCCTCCTCGACCATCTCGCCCGCGCCGAGCAGCAGTCCGCCGCCCGCGAGGAGGTTGGTGGTGGAGATGCCGCGCCTGCCCGCCGCGGCCACGGCGCGCTGGAGGCGGGACAGAGAGCGGGCCCCGTCGTCCCCGGCTGCTCGCAGGCCGGCGCGGGCGGCCGAGGCGCGGGCGGAGATCCGGTTCAGCTCGCCGACAGCCGAACGGGCGGACCGGCTCAGAGCGGTGAACTGGCTGGTGAGGCGGGCCCCGTTCGCGTCCAGGCGGGCGAGGGTGCGGTGGGCGGCGTCGGTGTGGTCGGCGAGGGTGCGCATCTGGGCAGAGGCAGCGCGAGTTCCCGCGATCAGGTCGCGGACCTCGGCGCGCATCGCCACGGTCAGGGTGAACCCGGCCACCGCAGCAGGCCTCCTTACCTCATCGTGCGGAATCTGTTCAGGGGCGTTCGTCTCAGGGGCGTTCGTCGTACTGGGCGCGCGGCAGGAGCTGGATCTTCACGCCGTAGCCGGAGCGGTCGGTGGGGACGTGGTCGCGTTCCTGCTCGATCAGCTCGCAGCCGGGGCAGCGCAGGGTGTCGGTGACGTAGGCGTGCGGGTCACCGCCGCGTTCGTGGTCCCACTCCTCCAGCCGGGTGTGGCACTCAGGGCACACCGACCGCTGCCACTGCGCCCACGCCCACGCCTTGGCCCGGTCAAGTTCCGTCCACCGGCCGTCGCTGCCGAGGAACCGCGAGTGCGAGATGCGGTACCGCTCGCACAGCTCCAGCTCGGCGCGCAGCCGCGCATCGCGGCTCAGTCTTTTCCCAACTCCACCCGGCTTTCCTGCTGGACCTGCCAGGCCGCCTCCCACAGCATGTTGGCGTCCGGCGCCGACCACGTGGACAGCAGCTCGGCCGCCTCGTCTGAGCTCATGCCGTCGAAGGACGCCGCCGCGATCAGCGCGGCCGGGAAGGTGTCGGGGTTGAACACCGCTCCCTCCTCGGCTTGTTGCCCGGTCGGCGGGTGCTTAGAGATCAGCTCTTCCAGGACCGGGCGCGGCAGTGCCAGGAAGGTGAGGAAGTCGGAGGCGTCGTCCAGCGCCGCGCGGGCTTCCTGGAGTGCGGCGGCGGCTTCGGCGGCGTGCTGGGCGGCCGTCTCGTCGTCGGGGTTCGCTTCGGCGAGGAAGCGGGCGCGCCGGGCGGCCTGTTCGGCTTCCTCAACGCGTTGTCGTAGCTGGTCGTCGTCGCAGACGCGGAGCTTGTTCTGGGGCCGGGAGCGGCGGCGCAGGCGGTCCATCTTGGCCGCCCACGCCCCCTCCGCCGACGCGGCAGCAGAGGGGGACGGCGGGCGCTTGGCCGGTGCGGGACGCGACATGCTCAGTCCTCGTCTTCCTCGTCACGGTGCTCGCGGACCGTGGCAGCGGTCCTGGTGGTGGACACGACGGTCACATCGACGTGGTCACCGTCGTGGTCGTGGTGGCCGTGCTCGCGGTCGTCGTCGCAGTCCTCCACCGGCGAGGGAAAGAGGCGGGGGTGGACGGCCTCGGGCACTGGGGCGTCGAGCGAGGGCTCCTCGGTGACCGTGAAGGTGACCTGGAACTTGGCGGCCTCGTTGCCGGTCGAGTACGTCGCCGCGCGGGTGGCGACCTGAACAGGGAAGACATCGACCGAGCGGGAGCCTGGGAGGTCGCCCTTGCGGAGAAAGACGACGTAGCCCTGGGCGCCCTTGGACAGCTGCTGCTCGATGTCGTCGGAGAAGCGGTCCTCGTAGAAGGTCAGGGAGCTGCTCTCGGCCTTGTCGTTGCCCGGGATCGAGGAGTTGAAGGTGGTCCCCATGTCGGGGGTCTCGATCGACTCGTTCTCCAGCGCCCAGCCCTCGATGTCGGAGACGGCGCCTGTCAGGTCGAACCGGTTGGGCTCGGAGATCTCCGTACGGGTCGGCCGCTTGGGGTCGTTGACCTTCTTCAGCCAGTAGATCTTGGAGATGCCGCGCCGGAGGAACCGGGTCTGGGCGGACGGCTTTTTCGTGGATGGCTTCGTCAGGGACACAGGTCCGCTCCCACTTCCGGGGCAGCGTCCTGTGCTTAAGGCCCTGCCCCTTGAGGTTCAAAAAAGGGGGGTTCGCCTGGCCTGGGGCCTGGCGTCCGCGCGGGCCTCCGCGGTGAGGAACCTGAAGCGTGTTCAGGTGGGTGTCACGGTGATCGTGAACCGCTGTACGTAGGACACGATAGCGCCTGCCGCCGACACCGAGGGCTCTCCTCCGGCATCGTGATCCAACTCCCGGTCAATCACGCGACCTTGGGAAACATGCAGGTCGTAGGCCCATCTGCCGTCACGGCGGCCGACGACGCCCTCGCGTACCCGATCGGCGAGCCACTGCACCTGATCGCCGCGCGCGCCGACCGAGGTGGCCTGGTAGCTCCAGGCCACGTCCGCGTGCCAGTCCTCCAGGGGCGGACCGGAGAACGACCCCGGCAGCGAGTCGAGCACGGTATACGGCACCGCCGCGGGCTCCCACTCGCCGGACTCGCCCTGTAAACACGGCAGTTCACCCACTCCACAGGGGCGGCCGGTGGCCTTCACCAGGAGCGCGGCCAGAGCGCGGGTGACGGGCAGGCGTGCCACGGTCACGGCAGCACCCCTTCCGTAAGAGCCTCAACGAACGCGGACTCGGTCTGTCGGAAGGCGGGCTCGACGTGCGGGAACGGCGGCTGCCGGTAGTGGCGGCCAAGGGAGTCGACGCCAATGAAGCCGTACTCCAACCGCCTCGCCTGCGGAGCGTCGGTGAACACCTCCGCGGTCACCTGCCCGCCGCTGGTCCTCATCCGCACGTCCCACGACGCACGGTACTGGCCCGTGATCACGTTCGGACCCGGACGGCCACTGGCGTTGCGCTGGATACGGACCCGCAGCAACATCGCGTGGTGCCGGGTGATGGTCCGCGTACGGGCGCGGGCAGCCGGACCCATCCGCGCCAGGGCAGCGGCCAGCGCGATCGGATCGCGGAACGCGGTCGCGTCCGGGTGGGCGTTCGGGTGCGAATTCGCCAGCGCCATCAGTCGATCACCTGAACTCGCACGATGCGCACCACGCTGTAGGTGCCGACGTTCGCGTCCGACACCCGGAAGCGACGGCCGACGAGCTGCGGGTCCCGCGGGCCGCCCGGTCGTACGGATCCGGCGACGCGGATCACGTCGTCCGGCCGCAGTTCGGGTGCCTGCACGGGCAGCACCGCTTGGTAGTCCGTCGTCGGTGGCTCCTGCGCAACCGCGCTACCGAGCGGCTTGGTGATCGCCGGGCGCCCCAGGGGCATCACCGCGCCGAGCCCGTCCCAGACCAGCACCTCATCCGCCGCCAACGCCGGCGGCACGAGCTTCCCGGTGGTCTCGTCCAGAATGTCGTCAGCCCGGCCTCCGCTGTCACGCCACACTTCGAGCTTGTCGTCCAGGATGCGGCCGACGACGCGCCGCGCCCCGTCCACGTCAAACGCCATACGCCCACTCCTGGAGCTGGGTGAGCATCGCCTGCGTCAGCGAGTGCGGACCGGTGCCGAGGTCGGGCCGGGCCAGCGCGGCCCGTTCCAGCTCCCCCGCGTCGATCGCCGACAAGAAGGCCGCGGCTGCCGGGCCGGGATCGGAAACATCCGCAACCGACACCCGGGCCAGGCCCTCGAAGACCGTCTCGGCATAGTCCCCGGCATACAGGAGGACCTGTGGCGACTCCCCTTCCTGGTGACTGATCGCGTACCCCTTGAAGGCCCCTGGGTCTACCCGCCGTCCGTCGATCTCCATCGCGGCCTTCGGCCCGCGGGCGGTGATCCGCACGCTGTGCAGGCTCTCTTCGTTGTGATCCATTCCTCCGACGCTAAGACGGCTGTCGGACAGCACGAGGAGGGATCTTCGGGCGCGCGACGCTGTCGCGGATTGTGCGGTCGCTCGTACGCAATGCCGCCGTCAGGTGGTCGCGCTGTTCATCGGGGAGGGCTCCGGAGCCGAGTGCGCAGACGTGCACGAGGTTCCTGCAGTCCTGCTGTTGCTGATCGGTGGCGAGCGTGTGGAACAGGGGGTGCGCCAGGCTCTCGCGGGCGGCATAACCGTCGTTGGTGTTCACCGTCCGGCGATGCAATTCGTCGACGACACGACGTGCGGCGGGGTCTGCGACAGAGCCGATGACGTCCAGTGTCGTGAGGCCGAGCCGGATGTCGAAGACGGTCGTGCCGGGTTCGGCCTTCCCCTCAAGGTAGGTGTTCATCAGGTCGTTCACCTCGGGCCTGGTCAGTTGCCCGGCGTCGCGGCGGCACAGGGCGGTCAGGTGTGCCGTGACGGCCTGCTCCCATGGTTCGCCGGGCGCCGTGTCCGCAAGGACGTCTGCGGCGCGCGTCGTATCGTCCGTGGTGAGGGCGGCGAGGACAGCGACCTGGCGGCCGTCGAGCATCCGTTTACCCACGCCGCGGTGCGCCTCGAGGTGTGCCAGGGCCTCGTTCCAGCGTCCCTTGGCGGTGAGCGTTCGGGTGCCGTCGGCGAGAAGGACCCGCCACAGCCACGCACGGACCTCGTGGCGATCCTCCGGGCTCGCGGTGAGATCTGCGGGCACGGCAACGTCCTCGAACTGAGCGGCCGTGCCCTGGCTGACAGCCTCGTACAGGGCGAGGAGGCGCTGGCGGCCGTCGTCGCCGCGGCCCGCGCGGATCTGCAGACGGGCGAGGTTGACCACGGGTTCGAGGGCGCGGATCGCGGTCATGCCCGGCAGCGGGCAGGCGTGGAGGTAGGCGGCGGCGTGCTGGTGGCACATCTCGCCGGCCAGCCCGGGAACGTCCGCGTCGGAGGCGATGAGCGCAGCCTGGTTGAAGACCGCCGAGGCAAGTCCCTGATCGGCTTTGCGCACTGCGGTGTCGGCGAGGCCGACGAGCGCGCGCACGCGCGCGGGCAGAGGCAGGCACGCGGGCCGGAACCGGGCGACGAGCGGAAAACGCTGGGCTATGGGTCCGTGCGGGTCCATGGGTCCCCCGGGGGCGAGAGTGATGAGGTGCGGGGCGACGGTGCCCGTGGGCGCTCGGCCAGCGGGCACCGTTCCCTCCACGCGGGGCGTCAGTGCCAGTCGACGACGATGCGGTTCAGCGGGGTGTCGAGGGCGAAGAGGCCCGGCCGCTGCTCGATCGCGGGGGCGTCGAGCGGCTGGATCTCGAAGGAGGCTTCGCGCCCTCGGAAGTCGCGGTCCCAGGTGCGGATCGCGTCGGCGACCTTGGCGGCCAGCTCGTCGCTGCCGGGCCCGTGGCCGATGACGCCGAATTCCCAGAGCTTGCCGCCCTCGGGGGTTGTCTTCTCCGACAGCCGGCGGGCGAGGTAGGTGAGGGCGCCCTTGTCGACGGCCGCGGTGGAGGAGGGGTAGGGGTCTGCGGTGAGGACGGTGCCCTTGGCTTCCTTCGGGAACAGCATCCGGATCAGGCCGGAGGGCAGGGAGCAGGAGACGAACAGCTCCATCCACTCCGGCGACTCCATGGCACGGACCATCATGCCGGTCCACTCCTCGGTGCGCGGCTGCTCCAGCACTCCGGCCAGGATCTCGACGTCGATGTGCTGTCCGGCGGGGGCCTGGAGGCGCACGGTGCTGTCCGTGCTGAGCGGGATGATGCGCCGGTCGTCGTCGGCGATGCCCCGCCTGAGCGGCATGAAGGTGTTCATCCTGCTGCTGATGCTCGTCCAGCGGCCGTCGCGCTGCTCGTAGGCGAGGGAGCGGGACACGCTGCCCTTGAGGCGCTGGGGGACCAGGAGGCGTCCTTGGGGGGCGAGTTGCCGCATCCAGGCGTGCGGGACGCCGTATGCGCCGACGGTGGCGATGATCCGGTCGTACGGGGCACCCGCGGCGTGGCCGACGGCGCCGTCGCGGGTCAGGGCCTCGACATGGGGGAACCCGGCGGCGGCGAGGTGCGCGCGGGCGCCTTGCACGAGGTCGTCGTCGACGTCGATGGTGGTGACGTGACCGGTCTCGCCGACCAGGTGGGCGAGCAGGGCGGCGTTGTAGCCGGTGCCGGCGCCGAGTTCGAGGATGCGTTCACCGGGCTGGGCGTCCAGTTGGTCCAGCATGAGGGCGACGATGCCGGGCTGGGAGGCGCAGGAGATCGACGTGCCGTCGGTGTCGTACTTGATGGTGACCGGCGTGTTGGCATAGGCGTCTTCGAGCGGCGCGTCGGGCACGAACAGGTGGCGGGGTACGGTGCGCAGCGCGGTCTCGACCGCGGGTGTGCGGGCGTACCCGGATGCGCGGATCTTGTCGACCAGGGCGTTGCGGAGCCGTTCGGCGTCGGCCTCGGGGGTGGTGAGCGTGTCGGTGTTCACCACGCTGACGCTATGGGTCTCGGCCGTGGCCTTGGTGGGTGACGCGGTGTTGTCACTCGATCCCATGACTGCCTCTCGTGCGATGTGGGAAAGGGCGTGCTGGTCGTCCCGGAGGAGACCTGCGCGGTTGGCGTGGAAGATCATGTGGTGGGTGATGACGGCGCGCAGGCCGCGGGTCAGGCCGCCTGTGGTGGCGAAGTGGGCGAGCGTGGCTCCGGTTCGCTCGAAAGCGGTCACCCACTCGGTGTGCCCGTCGAGTGGGCCGTTCGGGCGGCACAGGCTGTGGGCGTCGGTGGTCATCAGCTTGCGCATGGTTGGGGCCTGAGTGGCGGCCTTGGCGGGGGTGAGCGGTTCGGCCGTGGCCGGGCGGAGGTCTGCGACCTTGGCCCAGACGTCGCCCTGCTCGAACCAGTCCAGGCCGGCGGCCCGCATCATCGCGCTCATCAGGAGAACGGCGGTCTCCCGGCGGCCCAGGTGTCCCGGGCCGGGCTGGTAGGTGAGTAGGTGGCGGCTGTCCTCGTGGAACAGGTCGTGGGCGGCGTCCATGGCCTTGGTGCCGCCGAACGCGGTGGTCTCCGGTTCGTAGATGCCGGGCAGCCACGAGTGGACGGCGCCGTGGTCGACGAGGTCGCTGAGCAGTGACTCAACCAGCGAAGACGGCTCGGCGGCGCGGTAACGCAGGGGCCAGGGCTGCTTGTTCATGAACCACCAGCCGGTGAGCTGCCCGGTGTCCTCGGCTGTGAGCAGGGCGGGGCCGAGGTGTTCGGCGATGACGCGCTTGCCGGTCTCGCGGTCGGCGAAGGTGATGTTGTGCTGGTGCCAGGGCGGGGGCATGACGGGTCCTTCGGTCGGAGGCGGTCAGGCGATGAGCAGGCAGGCGTCCCACGCGGAGCGGGGCGGTACGGCGGTGGCGGGTGCCTGGAGCGCCAGGGCGATGCCGACGGCGCCGTTGAGGAATCCGGGCCCGGTTTCCTCGTCTCGGATCATCGTCAGGGCGGCGTCCGCTGGGTCGGTGCCTGGTGGGCACACAGTGGTCAGGAGTGCCGGGATCGTGGCGCGGAGTTGTCCGGCGGTTGAGGGGTGGGCGTCGGTGGCCATCCGGGCGGCGATGTGGGCGAGGCCCGCGGTGCCGTGGCACAGGCCGTTGTCCGTGGTGGCCTTGAGCTGTGCGGGATCGGTGAGGGCGGACACGAGCGTGTTCTCCGCTTCGATCTGGCGTCTGGTGTCGCCCAGGGCGAGAGCGGCGAGTTGAAGCGCCCGGGCGAGGCCCGCGGTGCCGTAGCACCATGACGGCCGCCGCGGTGAGGACGGAGCGAGGTGTCCCTCGCGTAGTTCGGCGCGGGTGACCCAGTACGGCCACGCGGGGCCGCGTCCGGTGTCCTCCTGCCAGCGGTCCAGCCACGCCAGGATGGTGCGCATGGCGTCGTGGTGGCCATCGACGAGGGTGCCGTTCCTGGCCGCGAGGGCCAGCAGCGCGAGGACGCCTCCGATGCCGTGCGCGAGACCGCTGTTCGCGTGCCCGCCGGGGAACTTCGTCATCCGGCTGGCCCGAGGGCCCACTCGCTGTCCACCACCCCGGCAGGACGTCGCCGCGTGCGGTGAGCGGTTCGGTGAGGCGGACGCAGTAGTCGAGGACGGTCCGCACGGCAACGCTGCCGGGGTTGCGGCGCAGAAGGTAGGCGCCGTAGCCGGTGAGCCCGCGGATCACGTCGAACTCCGCGATCTGCGGGAGGAGTTCGGCGTCGATGCGGCGGTGCGCGGCGCCGAGGCGTCGGCGGATGTCGGTGGCGATCTGTATGTCGAGGGTGTCCAGGGCGCGCCGGTAGGGGCCGGGCAGGTGCTCGGCTGCGCAGGCCACGGCGTGGGCGAGGGCGGGGGCGCCGTAGAAGGGGTGGCTGTCGGGTCCGCTGGTGAACGGCTGCCGGGTGGCGAGCGGCGAACCAGTCGTGGGCGCGCTGCCACGGCCCCAGACCGCATGCGGCCCGCTCGATGTGCAGCAGCGCGATCCCCGGTGGCCCGTAGGCGAGTTGTTGCCGGTCTGTGGTTGTCGTGCGAGGACTCGACCGGGGCGGTGCCGGGGTCGGCCAGGAGGTCTGCGACGGCGTCCGCGACCTTGAGCGCGAGAGAGTCGGTCACGCGTGCCCTCCTGGTGACATCCAGGCCAGGGCGGTGGCACGCGTGAGGTAGAGGCAGACCTCTTCCTCGGGGAAGTCGACCGCGACGTGCCGTACGAAGTGGACGTGCAGCAGCGAGGAGAGGACGTCGTCCAGGGCGATGCCCTGGGTGTCCGGGCCGGGGAGGTGGGGGCGGTAGGCGGCAAGCGCCGCGTCGCGATCGGCCCAGGCCTGAACGATGGCCTGCCCACCAGGAACATCGCGCAGTGCCGCCCAGTCGTGGGACGGATCGGCCAGCCGTACGGTCTCGGTGAACCGCGGACGCGGCACCGGTGCGGGCGCGGTCGGCGGGATGTGGTCGATCAGCCAGCGCATCCCGGCCTCGGTACTGCCGAGGAACGCGCTGGCGATGGCGAGGGTGTGCGCGGCCACCAGCGCACGCTGGTGCGGGCGCCGGGGCTGGGCAAGCTGAGTGACGACAGCGCGCGAGTCCGCACGGAACACCTCCTCGGCCGCCTCCCATGCGGCGCCGGAGCCCCAACGGCCCATCTCGCGGTACGAGGTGGGAAAGCGCAGATCCGACAGTAATCCGGCGCTGCGCAGCTCGTCGGCCCACGTGCTGACCGTTCGGGCCGTCTCGGCGAAGGCATCGAGGTCGGGGAGCGCGATGCGCACCCGCAGGTGCTGGTGGGGGTCGCGGAAGCGGATGAACCACCATGGGGGACGCCGAGTCGGTCCAGCAGGTCCGGGAGATGCCGGGAGAGCAGGGTGTCCTGGCGGCGGAGGTCGCCGTACAGGGTGGCCAGTAGCACGGGGCGAGACGCCGGGCGTCTGGATCTGCGCCGGGGAGAGGGCGCGGGCCGGGCTGGGGGCCGGCAGGGGCGGCCATGCCGGTGGCCGCGTCGCCTTGAGCGGGACGACGACCTCATGCGCTCGGCCGTCGCACCAGCCGTACGCGTCGGTTCCGGGGCCTCGACGAGGACGGCCAGGCGGGTGCGGTTCAGGTGCTGGCGCAGCAGGGTTCGGTGGCCGGCCTCGTCGAGGTCGAGGAGCAGGCGTCGGTCGTCCTCGACGAGATAGACCCGGCTGCGGCATCCTCCGCCGGCTCCGCCACTCGTCAAGAGCCGGCTCCCACTCGGCCCGAGGGCGGTCGCGGCCGGGCAGTTCGGATGCTTCCAGCCGCCACCGTGCGGGGGCGAGCACCGTGCGCCCGTAGCGCAGCCGGGGAAGGAACGGCATCGCGCTGCGGCGCCCCAGTCGAACAGCGTGACCTGCGCGCACTGGGCGCGGGACAGCTCGGTGAGGAACCGCACCAGCGGCGGGGTGTGGGTGCTTGAGGTTCAGCGCGTGCATCCCGACGGCCTCGATCGCGCTGCCCGCGCTCGGGGGCGGCCAGGTACATGCGGCGGCCGTCGCATGCCACCGCCAGATCCTCAGGGGTGAGCACGGTCGTCGCTGCGGGGCGCGGTGCTCCTGAAGGCTGATCACAGTGGGTAGGACCTGTGGGGCGCGGGTGACATGGGCGCTCGTCGGGCAGCAGCGGTGGGAAAGACAGCTGCGCGGGCACGGTGTTGGCGTCCGCGGCCGGGAGGTCGGCCAGCTCCGCGGCCAGGGCACTCGCGGTCCTTGGGGGCCAGCACGCTGAGGAACCGGCCCGTGGTGACGCCGACGCCGCGGGACACGCTCACGACCTCCAGCCGGAACCGCCCGCGCTGCAGCTCCTCAGCGCTGGCGGCGTGTACCCGGACCCCGACCTCCAGGTGCGGCGGCACCCTTGGATGCGCGGGCCCGATGTCCATCGCGGCGATCAGTTCGTCGGTGAGGACCACCTCGTCGCGGCCGTCGAGCACGGCGGCCTGCGCGAGGCGCACCAGGGTGTCGTCCCGTACGGAGAGCGCGGGGCCGGCGCGCGCTCGGCCGGGGCGCCTGGATACCCGTCGGGGATAACCGGTGCCGCTGTCCGCGACGACCTCCTTGAGCGGCACCATCGTGCCGATGCCGTACCGCTCGTAGAACCGCCGCTGGTACGCCTTCCATGCCGCGGTCCCGTACGGGAGGGCGCTGACCCGGGTCAGGACCCAGGCGGCACGCTCGATCTCGCGGGCGATCTCCTCGGGCAGCACGATGTGGGCGTCCAGGCGCAGGTCGAGAGCGAGGGGGTGGGGGCGAAGGCCCGGGACCAGAGCCCGCATCCGTGCCATGGCATGTCCCGGCCGCTGCGGGTGCCGCACTCGCGCAAGTCGTCGTGCACGCGGCGCAGTTCGCGGATCGTATCGGCGACCGGAGCCACGGTGTCGGCGTCCACGCTGTCGAGCTGGCCGAGCAGGTAGGGAAGGACATCGGTCTCGGTGCTCGGTGCGTGCAGGTTGGTGATCAGCACCTGATGCCGGATCAACTCCCGCACCAGCTGATCCGCTTTCTCCGGCCCCGCTGTGGGGAATTCCGCGGCGAGCTTGTCAGCGAGCACACCGGCGTGGATCGGTGCCCGGATCGTATCCAGGACCGCCCGCACCGGCCCGGTCAGGCCGATGGATGTCTCGACCGCACGCCTCCGGTCACTTCGGGTGTCGGACGTGTACGGCACGATGAGCCGATCACCGCGTGTGGTGACGGCGTTGTTGAGGACTACGAGAAGTCGCTCCAGCAGTTCGGGGCACGACTCCAGCCGCTCGACAACGGCCGTCAGCCACTCCGCGCTCGCCCGGCCGACGACCACGTGATCCGAGCCCCACGTCGTGCCCGCTCGTGGCCCGAGAGCGGCTGAGGCCACGCCGGCGAACATTCCGAACGGAGTCGCCCGGTGCTCGGCTCGCAACACATAGCGGGCCACGGAGGCGACTGCGCGGCGCACATCACGCGGGGCAGGGGTGCCGGAGGAGCACAGGGTACGCACCTGGGAAGCGAGGGCAGGGCTGGCGTGGTGCAGAGCCTCGGCAATGTCCTCCTCGGCCCACACCTTCCGCAGCCACGCGAGTCGGGAAGCCGCGCCGCGGGGGGAAGGATCATCGAGGTCAGGGCACGGAGAAACGGGAAGCTCCGGCCGGGCGACCGCGCGGACGAGAGCGGTCTTACCGGCGCGGAACGCGGTACTCGAAGCCATCACAACCTCCGTGGTCCGGGTGGACGGCCGGTGTCCTCGCACTGTGGGAGCCGCGAAGACACCGGCCTGGGATGACGTGCGCCCTGGGTCAGGCCACGTTGGTGGTGCAGGCGCCGCAGGTCTCGCCGCAGCCGTCGTCAGTCAGGTTGGTCAGGCTGGCCGCGTCGGACACCTCCAGCAGGGCCACGTCCAGTTCGAAGCCGTCGGACGTCGTCGACTTCGACGTCTGCGGGCGCATCTGAGTGGCACTCGGATCAGTCGTACGAGTCATCTCAACTCCAGGTGCGTTGATGGGACATTGCTGTGCCGTCGTGTGCCGCTCGGCACATGGCGGGGAGCGCGGGGCCCCCGCAGTCGGCTGTCAATCGCTTGGACAGCCGACTGCGCGGACACCGCGATCAAGCACTACGCCAGAGGCCAGGACAGGGTGATCCGGCTGTGCTTCTTGTCGATGATCCGGTCGCCGGTGATCCGGTCATCTCCTTGCAACGGCGTGCGGCGGGCTGCGGTCAGGGCGGCGTCGGCGTAGTCGAGTCCGGTGACGTCGTAGCCGAAGCGGTAGAGCTGGCGGCTGAAGCCGCCGCTGCCGCATCCGGCGTCCACGGCGACGTGGCCACAGCGTAGGGGCAGGTGCCGGGCGAAGTGCTCCAGTTCCACGTCGGTGAGCAGGTGAGAGCTGCGGCCCTCCGCCGCCCACGCATTCCATGTCGTGCCGGCCGGGCTGGTGAGGGTCGTCATGCCGCGCTCCTCAGCAGGGCCGTCGGTGTCAGATCGTCGTCGCGGCGCGGCTGCCCGGTCTTCGGCCCGGGGGCGTGGCGGCGGCACAGGGCTGCGTGCGCTGTGGCGTACGGCGGCAGGCCGACGCCGGCACGGCGCGCGTCGAGGTTCTCCGGCTCCCGGACCGGCAGCGCCCGCACACCATGGGGGCCGAGGCGGTGCTGTGTGCCGTACAGCTGGGCCGCGCCGGCATGGACGCTGCACCGGTCGTGCAGATGCGCCCACTGCTGGAGGGGCGCCTCGCCGCGCTCCACGGCCGTGGCCATCAGCCGAAGTGCCAGGCGCTGGAAGTCCGGGAGGTGATCGGCGTGCAGAGCGATCTGCCACGCGGCCTCGGTGGCTTCCTCGCCGACGAGGCTTCGGCCGGGCCAGCCGTGGCCGGCCACCAGTCGTCGGAGAACCTGGGCGTTGGCGTGGTCGGCGTGCCGGCCCATACCGATCTCTGTCTCGCTGAGTTCTGCGCGGGCAAGTTTGCTGCGGTACTCCTGGGCCTTCGCGGCGCGGGCGAGGAGGTCGCGGGCGATGTCGGGCCGCAGCGGTTGCGTGGTCATGGTCAGACTCCGAACTGAGGGGCGTTCACGAGGCGTCGCGCGGACTTGACGGTGAGGGAGCCCAGTTGAACGGCTGTCTCCCGGTCACAGCGCAGGCAATCGGGAGGGATCAAGGGGAGGACGGAGACGGGGCACACCGTCCACGTCCATCGGCCGACGGGGCTTGGCACGGCGAAGGTGTATGGCTTTCCCCGGCGCAGTTCGATCACGGCCACGTTCAGGGCCCGGTGGTCACCAAGCCATCCCCAGGCGACGTGGAAGGCCGCTCGGTCGAGCAGGGGACTCACAGCGCGCACGGCTTCGCGCATCCACATCATGGCCTGTCCGGGTGCATCGGTCGTGGTGCCGGGTGGAAGCCTGTGGCCCAGGACCGGGCGGCCGTAGTCGGCATGGCACCAGTACGTCCGGGGCAGTTGCTGATTCATGCCGACCACCTGCTGCTCTCCTCCGGGTTCACACCGAAGGACGGGAGCGGGCCGTTGTCGTCGTCGGACACCTCGTCGAGCAGGTCCGAGACGAGTGTGGCAAGGCGGCGTGCGTAGGCGAAGTCCGGAGCGAAACCGTTGGCTTCTTTCTCGTCGTCGAGGCGAGTTGCGCATCCGATCCGCTTGATCAGGTCCTTGTCCGGCCGCCCTTTGGCGCGTTGCAAGGCCTCGGTCACGAGCCGCCACAGGCTGCTTTGGAGGGGAAGAACGAGCTTCTTGAGCTCCGCGGGCTGCAAGGGCGCGGCCCCCCAGCCGAGGATGCGGTCCAGGTAGTCGTCGATACCGTCCTGGATGAAGGAGTCGTTTAACGCTCCCAGCAGGTCTGACAGAGTCCTGGGGATTGTCAGCCGAGCGGGTCCGGCCTTCATGTCACGGACTGCTTCAGCGTCCCGTACGGGCAGGGGAAAGTTGCTGGTGTTCATGAGGCGGCGACCTCCTGGGAGGCAGGGCGAAGCTCGACCCAGACGTCCTTGCCGTTGTCAGTCAGCGCGGCGCCCCAGGAGTCGGCGGTCTCGCTCAGCAGGAACATGCCGCGTCCGCTGTCGGAGCACCCATCCGGTTCGAGTACGACCGGGAGCTTCGGGGTGCCGTCACTGACCACGATGCGCACGCCGGTGTCCGAGGTTTCCAGGAGGAGGACGCACTCGTCGGAGTCCGCGTGTCTGCTCACATTGGAGAGGAGCTCTGTCACGCACATGGCCGCCGGGTCGACCAACTCTCCCCAGTCCCAGTACCGCAAGAACGCGGCAACGATCCGACGGACATGGCCAATGCGCTTCGGATCAGCAGTCAGCTCTTGCCTGTAACTGCACCCGCCCGCTCCAGCGAAGGAAGTCATGGCTGACCCCCTCGATGCAGCCGCGGAGCCGCCTCATCGGGCAGTTGACCCTCGTCAGCGCCAGCAACGTCGAGCCCTGCCTGGCGGGGGACGAGAACGGGTTGTCCGAAGCGTGGAGACATCGTCGCCCAACTCGCAGAAGTCGTCGTCAACATCGCTATCCCCGTTGGCGCCACAGGATCGTGCACAGCCCAGCTCATCGTGATTCCCCTCCTCAACCCACCGGTCCCAACGGAACGTGACAGCACGATCTGGATTCCGTGATGTCTGCGATGGAAGCGTCAGTCTGGCCAGGGGGGTATGTCTTAACGAGTGTCTTAACGGTGTCGTCTTGCGTCGTCTCGCGTCACATCGTTGTCATCTCGCCCGCAAGCCGCACGTTCTGGTCAAGTTCCCTGTCGCCACAGGACTGTTGATGTCTAGCGTGGATGCGAGACGAACGCCCGAGCCCCAAGGAGCGGCTATGGAACCGGAACTGCCTCTCTTCCAGATCCTGGTCAATCAAAAGGGCTGGCAGGAGTACAACGTGTTCAAGAGGCGGTATCAGGAAGCCGCGCGAGAGCTGGCGGACCTGGAGGGGCCGCAGTCTCTCGCGACTGCCCCACCGCCAGAGAAGCGCCAGTTCGTCAGGTGGGTTCACGGCGAAGTGAAGACGGTGCCGCGCACCGAGGCCCGGCGCATCTTGCAGTTCATGTTCCCGGGAATCCCCATCGGCCGCCTGTTCACTCCCGCCTCAGCGGCCGACAGTTCCTCCGACCTTCGCGGGCCGACAGAATTCGGCAGGGAAGGTCAGCTCGATTACGGTGCCGAGGATGTGGTGATGGCAGCCGCCAACGAGTCAGCGGAGTTCGCTGCCAGGGCAGAGAGCAGCAACGTTGGTCCTCACACGATGGAGCAACTGGAAGCCGATATTCGGCGCATTGCAACCACTTACCCCAATCGTCCGATTGGTCCTTTGTTCCGTGAAGTACGCGCTCTTCGTGACCGAGCCTTTGAGTTCCTGGAGGGCCGCCAGCCCCCTCGGTACACCCGAGACCTCTATGTCGCAGCCGGTGTGCTGTGCGGGGTCCTGGCCAACGCCAGCTTCGATCTTGGACGGTACGAAGCAGCGGAGACTCAGGCCCGTACCGCGTTCATGTGCGGCGAACTCGCCGGCCACAACGGCCTACGGGCATGGGTCCGGGGACTCCAGGCCCTGATCTCCTACTGGGACGGTCGTCCCCATGACGCCGTACGACTCGCTGGAGCCGGAAGCGACTTCATGCCCGAGCACGGCACGGCCCACATCCGGTTGGCCAGCATCAAGGCACGCGCCTACGGGCAGCTTCAGCAGGCGAGCGACGCCATCGCCGCCCTGCACAGCGCGGACAACATGCGCGAACAGATGACCGTCGCGGACGAGCTTCCCGGCGGCATGATGGCCTTCCCGGAGGAGAAGCAGCTCTTCTACGCGAGCAGCACACACCTGTGGCTCGGAGGTAGCCGGCACCTCGGTGACGCCGAGGCGCGGGCCGACGAGGCAGTGAGCATGTTCGAGGCTGCTCCTCCGGAGAGTCGCCGTCTGGGAGAGATGGCTCTGGCACGCATGGACCTGGCCACGGCCCGCCTGAGCCGCGGCGATCTCGACGGCGCCGCCCTTCAGGTCTACGACGTGCTTGGCGTAAACGCGCGTCGCCGCACGGAAAGCGTCCAAAAGCGCCTGGGGCAGTTTGGCCGCTACCTTGCATTGCACCCCGCCCGCACCGCGCCAGCGGCCCTCGCGATGAGTGAGGCTATCGTCGCTCACCAGGAGCAGACCCCTGCCGAGCTTCCACCTGGAGGAACACAGTGAACACGGTGACCGTCCTGCACCCCGGCTCGATGGGGGCGGCCGTGGCCGCACAGGCCGTCGGCGCCCACCGTGTGCTGTGGGTGTCCGGCAGCCGTAGTCCGGCGACGACCCAGCGCGCCGTGGACGCGGGCCTGACGGCCTGTGCCTCACTCGAAGAAGCTCTTGACGCGAGCGACACTGTTCTGTCCATCTGTCCGCCGCACGCCGCGGAGGACGTTGCGGCCGAGGTCGCCGGACACTCGTTCAAGGGTCTCTACGTCGACGCCAACGCGATCAGTCCCCAGCGCATGGAACGCATCACGAGCGAGATCCGACCGGCCCCCGTCGTACTCGACGGTGCGATCTTCGGCCCTCCGCCCAGGGCGGGGAAGTCGTGCCGACTGTATGTGGCCGGTGACGGCCAGGCCGCGGAACTCATGCACACCCTGTTCAAGGACTCTGCCGTGGAGGTGCGCAGCGCAGGCGGACACGTCGGCTCGGCCTCAGCTCTCAAGGCGTCGTTCGCGGGCTTCCAGAAAGCCGCCCGCATGCTGGCCGGCGTCTCCCACGCCCTCGCCGATGCCCATGGCGTCGCCGACCTCCTCACAGAGGAGGCGAGGAGGATGCCGTCACAGATCCTCTCCGATCCCGACTACCTGCCCAGCGTGGCCGCACGAGCCTGGCGATGGGGGCCCGAAATGCGGGAAGTTGCCGACACACTGAGGGAGGCAGGGCTCCCGACTCAGCTGGCCGAAGCCGCGGCCTCAGTGATGGCCCGCTGGGAGAAGGACAAGGACCAGTACGAGCTGCCCCTTGCCGACGTTCTCGCGCACCTACGACAAGGTTCGTGATCCGGTAAACCGAAGCCGGAGCCTTCGGTGAGAAAGTCAAAGTGGGGCTACCGGTAGCGGCGGGAGGGAGCCAGCCACGTCACCGCCATCACCGCCCCGGCTTCTTCGTCCCCGTCATCCCCGTCGTCTCCGGGCTCGTCCGGGGCGGCCGTCTGACGTACCTGCTCGATCTGCCGCTCGATGCCGCGCAGATTCTCCTGAAGGTCCATCGTCACCACGCCGTCGACGGTGACCTTCAGCGGATCGGCAAGGAGCTTGGCGCGCCGCTCGCCCAGGACCTCGAGCGCGACCGCGCGCACCGAGCGCAGCCGGAAGAAGCGGCGCTCCAGGTCGGCCGGGTCGGTGTCCGGGCCGACCTGCGCGAGCAGCCAGGACCGCTGGAACTCGTCCACCAGGTTCACATCCCTCGACACGAGGCACGGCCCGGAGGCAGACGGGGGGGACTGACTCCAGGCCGTGCAGATGAGCGTATTACGCGGCGGACGAGCGTGCACGCCGCGACGGCGCCTTCTTCGTAACGGTCCCATCGGCCTCGGCCTGCCCACGGTCGGGCTCGGCCTGCCCACGGTCGGGCTCGCCCTGCTCACGGTCGGGCTCGGCCGTGCCCCCGGTCGGGTCCGGCTCGCCGACAGCGATCGGCTGCGGCTCGCCGTCGCCGTCGTCGTGCGGCGGCGCGTCCCAGGCGTCCGGGTTCGTCACCAGCGCGGCGATCTCCGGCGGCGGGCTCTCGCCCGGCAGCAGGATCAGGTCCTCGTGCGTGGCCAGGTCCTTCACGTACACGGCGGCGATCAGTCGGCGCACCGGAATCACAGCACCTTCGCCACGATGTGCGCGTCCGGGGTGTGCATCACCGGCATGCCAACCGCGGCGCCCTTGGTCCAGATCTGCACCGGGTCGTCCTGCACACCACGGGTGATGATCAGCCCTGGCGCGTCCTCCCGGACGATCTCCGGGTTCGAGCCGCGCGACAGCACCAGCGCCTCCGCCGTGACACCGAGCATGGTCTGTGCCCACTTCTCCCGCTCCGGCGGCACCAGGATCCACAGATCCTCCGGCAGCACCTTGCGGGGCTTGCCGTCCACCCTCACCTGGGCCTTGTAGAACTGGATCGGCGGCAGACTGTAGTTGCCGCGTACCACGTTGATCTGCTGCGGGGTCAGTGTCGCCGTCGGCGTCGTGGACGGGTTCACGCTGCCGTAGTACGCCGCCCGGTAGGCGTTGTTGGCCGCCAGGAAGCTGAACGCCTTCCGGCTGGTGACCACCAGCTCCGGCTCCGGAGCACCGATGTCGTCCAGTTGCTGAATCCACCGCAGCTCGTCCGCGATCGGGTCGGAGGCCGGATCGGACCACGGGCGTGCGGCGACCGGCATGTTCTGGGCGGGGACGTTCCAGTCCACCTCCAGCGTCAGCCCGTTCTCCTGCACCAGCGAGAACCGGCCGTCGGCCAGGACGTCGCCGGCCGCCAGCTCCAGCCGCGACCGGATCGCCTCCACATGCCGCTCGACGTCGTCGTACAGCAGCTCGATCAGCCGGTCCTGGTCCGAGCCGCGGGAGGCTTCCAGCAGGATCTGCTCCTGCTCGCCCACCACCAGCTTCTGGCCCAGCGCGGGCAGCGCACCCTCACGGGAGGTCTGCCACGCCTCGCGGGTCGCGAACGGCACGCTGGCGTCGAACGCCCGGTACTTCGCCACGTTCACATACCGGCCGGAGTCCCTCACCCTCCACTTGACCTCCGGCAGCACCACCGTCGGGAAGATCGTCTGGGTGAGCAGGAAGTCCTTCGGCGACGGGATCGCGCGGGCGAACGTCGTCAGGTCAACAGCCTGGACGTCCTTGAGCAGGTCCTGAATCGTCACAGCTCATACCCCCGTTCACACGAAGCGGATCTGTGCGGCCCGCGGGTGCCAGGCCAGCTGGGACACGTCGATGCCGCCCGGGACCTTCGATGCCTTCACCGCGCCGTGCCACAGCAGCGCGGCCGGTACCCGCGTCTGTCCCGGCGCGAACGGCGCCTCGGCGAACACGAAGCCGCGCAGCACCTGACGGCCGCACTGGGCCTCCGGGTCGTACGGCCCGTACAGGCCCGACTCGGCGACCTTGCCCACCGGCACACCGGACAGCACCTGTCCGTACGGCTCGCAGCCGTCCCCACACTGGTAGTGCACGCCCTCGGTGAACAGGGGCAGGTCGAGGGTGACCGTGTCGGTCGAGTCGGTGCCGTGCAGCGCGGCCAGCCACTCACGGTTGGCGGTCAGACGCTCAGAGGTGGAAACGGGCTGGAGGGACATGCTGTGTCTCCCTGGACGATACGGTCAGCTTCCGCACACCGCCCATCGGGGCAGTGCCGTCCACGAAGTCGAGGGGGCGTGGTCCCCCCTGCTTGAAAGGCTTCCAGCTCAGCGGGGGTCGCTGGACTCGGGCATGAGACCGCGGCGGCGGGCCATCTCCAGCCCGGCCGCGCCCGGCTTCGGCGGCGGCGCCGTCCGCGACGGTGCGCGCCCGGCCGGGGCCCCCGCCGGAGCCGTCGGCACCGGTGGCGTACGGGCCTCGCCGAACAGCTCCGGGCGCCGGGAACGCAGTGCCTCCGCCGCCGCCTGGACCTGTGCGTCGTCCGCGTCCTCGTCGTCCGTGGCCAGCAGACGCTCCGCGTCCACCAGGTCCTCACCCGACGCGCCCAGCGCCACCAGGGCCGCGCGGCGCAGCGCCGCCCGTTCCCGTTCGGCGGCCAGCTCCTCACGGCGAGCAGCCTGCAACTCCCGCTCGGCAGCAGCCTGTTCGCGGCGCTCGACCTCCGTCAGCGCGGCTTGCTCTGCCTCGCGCTGGGTGGTGACGAACTCGGTCAGTGCCTTGGGTGTGTCGAATCCCAGTGTGGCCAACAGGCGCTTGATCGCGGCGCGTTCACCCTGCGCCTTCTCCCGCGTCAGCAACTTGCCCAGACGGTCCTGGGTGACCGTCACCTGCTGCTCCTGGCTTCCGCCGCCGTCACCGGCGTCGTTATCGGCGTCGTCCAGGTGGTCGTTCGTCTCGTCCTCCGACGAGGCTCCGAGAATCGGGGAGATCGGCCGCCCGTCACGGCGGTGGCCGACAGGGTGACGAGCGGGCAGGGGCCGGACCATACAACTCCTCCAGTGCGCGCCCCCGCGCTGACGATCAGTGTAGCCACCAGCGCGGACAGAGCCATCGACAACGTGTCCGCAGCCTCACACACCCTGGTCGCCGACAGGTTCGGGAATCCTTCCTGTCTCCCCCTCCTGCGAATCCTGCGAACCTGCCTCGTTCTCGTTCTGCGCTCGCGGTCCGTTCGGATCAACACGCCGCGCTGCCGTCTCCGCGACCCGCGTGGCGGCCTCTTCTTCGGCCTTCGCGCGGATACGCGCCACCTCCTGCGAGGCGTCCTCAATCGGATAACCCGCGTCCAGCAGCATCTGCACCGCCGTCTCCAGCGAGATCACACCCGCCCCGTACGCCGTGACGACCTCCTCCAGCACTGCGGCCCGGTCCGTGGGCGTATGCGGCGCCCACGCCAGCCGCGCCGAGAACGACTCCCCCGCAGCCCACCCCTCCGCACGCCCGGCCTGGTACAGCCGCTGCACGAACTTCAGCAGCAACCGGTACTTGTGCTCCCTGGCCAGACGCGCCATCCCCACCAGCGCATCCAGCGGCGCCAGCGCCAGCTTGAACGCATACCCCGAGGGCACCTCCGCAGCGTCCAGCGTGCCCAACCCCGCCGCCGTAATCCGCGAGTTCGCCGCGATCCGGTCCAGCAGGTGCTCCACCCGCGCCCGCAACTCCGCCAGCTGCGGCGACGTATCCAGCGCGTCCATACGCCCCGACTCGCCGAGCTGCCACACCGCGCCGGCCTCCACCTTCAACTTCTCCGGCCTGCCCGTCGCCCGGTCCACCGGCAGCCGCGCCCCCGCCAGCCCGATGATCGGCGTACCCGTCGTCGCCGACGCAGCCGAACTGTCCGAGTCGGTCGCGGCCAGCTCGTCCAGGCCCTGGAGCACGCGGGCGAGAGCGGACCGGCCCCAGTGTTCCCCGCCGTCCGGGATGGTGTTCGTGATGTGGATCACCGGCACGAAGTCGATCATCAGGTCCAGCCGGTTCAGCTCCGTACCGTCCGGCCGCACCCGGAACGCGGCCTTGTCCATCGGCAGCCGGTCCAAGGTCTCCCCGCGCTTGAGGTCCTCCAGCAGCCACTCGGCATCCGTCAGATAGCACGTCACGTTCGACGCTCGCCCCGGCTCCCACGGATACAGGCGCACGACGCTCCCGTCCTCAGAGACCGGGCCCAGCTCGTACGTCACCCGCCGCACCCGGGCCTTCAACCCAGCGGCCTCGTCCTCCGGCAACTCCCACGCCAGATGCACCCGCGACGGGAAGTCCTGGTCCTGGTCGTCGTCCCACTGCGGGAAGAAGAACCCCGGATCGTAGACCCGCAACGTCGGCCGCCGCTTCTCCGGAGTCCACGCCAGCACATACACACCGTCGCCCAACAACACAGCCGTACGCTCCGCCTGCTGGATCCGCAGCGTCAGCAACTCCTTCTCAGCCCACTTCCGCAGCCGCTCCTGAACCGCCGCCGCCTCCGTCGCGCCCGGCTCCGGCGATGCCTCGTCGGCGTGCTCAGCCCCGGCTACCGCGATCTGCTGGTCCGACCCGAGGAGGTAGCCCAGCGCCGTATCGACCAGGTTCGCCGCATCGCCCAGCTCACGCCGCTCCAGCGCGGCCTCGTCGCCCGCAGCCGCCGAGAGCTGTCCGGCCTGGTTGTTGTCGTACGACGCAAGCACCTTGTACGCCGCAAGCCGTCGCAGCTCATGCGGCGGCAGCCACGAGGCCGCAAGCTCCGGGAACGCCCTGCTCGCCGGCCGGGCGGCATCGGCCATCACCGGCTTGTAGTTCAGCCACGACCAGGCATCGATCAAGAATTGACGCAGACCCACGTATCTCTCCGGACGTCGGCCCCGCGCCCTCACTCACCCTAGCGACCCCAGTCGATCCTCCGGGTCCAGGTCCGGTTGGGCTCGAACTCGTCATCAGGGTCGAACCCCCGGCCGTCGTACCCATCGTCCTCCGCGAAGCTCAAGTAGACAGATCGATACAAGAGCGTGCAAGGCAGGAGAAGGACGCACC
The DNA here is from genome assembly GCA_963711935.1 of uncultured Actinomycetota bacterium. Taxonomy (GTDB): domain Bacteria; phylum Actinomycetota; class Actinomycetes; order Streptomycetales; family Streptomycetaceae; genus Streptomyces. The sequence continues at coordinate 57,517 of CAVQGD010000009.1, read as the reverse complement.
GGTGATCATGCCCGCGGTCGTATCCGAACGAGAGCCTTACCGGATCACCACGCTCCCCCGGACCTACAACAAGGCCCGTATCTATCGGGGAACACTTCCGTGAGGGCACCCCGGTGATCATGAATCTGACGGAGACGGATGACACGGATGTGAAGCGACTTGTCGACTTTGCGGCCGGGTTGGTGTTCGCTCTTCACGGGAGTATCGAGCGGGTTACGCAGAAGGTGTTCCTGTTGTCTCCTGCTAACGTCGATGTCACGGTGGAGGACAAGGCCCGCATCGCAGAAGGGGGTTCTTCAACCAGAGCTGAGACGCACAACCAAAAAGAGCAGTACACAGGCAGTACACCGCAGTGCGGATACAGGGGAGAGGGAAGCAGGGAGCGTGAGCGTGGTCCTGAATGACATCTACGTCGCGCCGATGTGCTTCCTCATCGCTCATCTCCCGGTTGGTCATGGACTACGTCTTCCAGTTCGCCCACTCATGGCAACTCGGCAAGGCAGTGGTGGTCGCTCTGGAAGCCACATACTCTGTCACTGATCTACCACTCAGCTTCTACGGTGGGCCATCCCGCCGCTGAGGCACTCCTGTTGTCAACGCGTAGGCACGCGTTGGCCGTTGTTCCTCCTGCTGGGCACGTACCAGTGCTTCATCTATCGGCCGTGTCCGGAGGGAGGAACAAATGGCCAAACACGCTCGGCCCCGCAGGAACGACGAAAACGATAAGGAGGAGGCAACAGACCGCACAGAACGCCGCGAGCGGACGATGCTCGTGATCAGGATTGCTGTCCTGTTCATTTCCATCGCCCGCTCCCTGAGCGGCAACTAACCGCACGCGAGGGTCGCTCCGTAGATTGCCATCGGGGGGCGGCCCTCGCCCATGTCCCGACTTCCCAAGACGGGAGGACTTAAGTACATGGTGTTCCCAGATTGTGTATCTAGGCTATGCAACAGCGTCAAGTTATACGCGTCAAGTCTTAAGAGTCAGCATAGGCCCACGACTCACCTACGACCACTAAGCCGCTGATCATCCCCACCCCGCGGAGGCGGCATCGTCGGATCCAGGAACAGATCCCACAACGCCCACACCGCCGAGTCCAACAGGTCAGGCGAGTCCTCTGTCTCTCCCTGCCCGACGAACGTCGTCATCTGCTCCTCCAGCTCCGCGAACACCCGCGCCGAACCCACGTGATGCACCCGCGCCTGCTCGTACAACTGCGCCGCCGGAGCCGCCCGAGCCCGCTTCCCCCGCGTCGCGTGAACGATCCGCCAGTTCACCGTCGGGTCCACCTGCTCCAGCAGTGCGGGCAGATAGTCGCCGCCGTTGTTCCCCTCGATGACGACGCAGTCCGCGCGGTGCTGGTGGTACAGCTCGGCGGCCCGCTTCATCGCCTGCGTCGGCGTGTACCGGTCCTGCTCGCAGTGCAGCAGATACCCCCGCGGCCGGTCGTCCCCGAACATCGACTCCACCGGGAACCCGCGCCCAGCCACGGTGAACGCCGTCATGTCCGCGTTCTCATGCGACTTCGTGGCCGGGTCGACGGCCACCACCACCCGCTGGAAGTCGGGCAGGTGCTCCGGCCGGGGCCGGAAACCCTCGACCTCCAGCATCCACCCTTTCCACAACGCGCCCTCCACGTCCTCCAGCAGCTCACCCGACAGCTCCTGCCGCCCCAGCCGCGTGCCGGCGTACTCCTCCTCCAACTCCTCCCGCGCCGCCGCCGACAGGTTCGCGTCGTTCTCCCGCATGTGCCCGCGGGTCAGCACCACCCGCGGAGGCGCCCCACCTTCCCCGTGCGCCTTCTCCTGCATCCGGCCGCGCTCGACGAGCCGCTTCACATGCGGCAGCGGCTTCGGCGTCGTCGAAATCACCACCTGCGGTGTCTCCGCCTCACGCAGGCAGAACCACAACATGTCGTAGACCTCCTGCGCGGTATGCCGCGACCAGGCCGCGTACTCGTCCAACCACGCCTTGTCGAAAGCCCAGCCACGCAGGTTGTCCGGCGTCTCCGCACCGAAGCCGCGGATCAGCGTGCCGTTCGTCAATCTGAGTGTCGTCTCACCCAGCGACGAGTTGTACTTCGCCACCTCCTCCGGCGGGAACACCGACAGCAGCCCCGACTTCGGCGACTCGAAGCAGATGTCCCGCACCAACGTCGCGTTCTTCGCCACCACCGCGATCTGCAACCCCGGTGCCCTCGCCCACTCCCGGACCGCCTCCGCCGCCGTACGGCTCTTGCCCCAGCCACGGCCGGTGAGCAGCATCCACACCGTCCACAACCACAGCGGCCGACGCTGCGCCGCACGCGCATGGTGGTGCAGCCATCCCTCGTGCGGCAGCCCGTCACAGTCCGGGACCTCGCACGCCCATCGCCGGGCCGACAACTCGTCAGCCCGGATCAGCTCACGGACTTCGGCCTTGAGCTGCTCGTCGGTCATCACCGACGGGTCCGCGAAGTCCTCGACCATCCGGCGCTTGGCCCGCCCTCGGGTCACTGCGCGCCCTCCGACAAACGGCGCTCCAGTTCCCGGCGCAGCTGCTCCATCCGCGCCCGACGGTCCTCGTCCGACAAGGCCGACGCACCCGCGTCCTGGTCCCGGTCCTCGACCGCCCCGACCACAGGCGCCTCACCCACCGCCCGGCGTTCGATCTCCGCAGCGACCTGGATGTACCGCAGCAACTCCGACGGCGACAGCTCCCGAGGGTCAAGCGTCTGGAGCCGAGCCACCGCCTTGCTCTGCACAGCCTGCGCCAACTTCGCGTGCCTGCGGGCGATTTCCTTCCGCGCCTGCGCCTGCTCAGCCAGGAACAGCCGGTCCTGCTCCCGGTCGTACGCCGTTGCCCGCATCACCCACGCGAACTGCCGCGACCACCGGCCCACCAGCGCACGGGATTTATCCAACTCTCGTGCCACCTTCGTGACACTCCGCGCCGGACCAAGATCGCGGTACACGGCGAACGCCGCAAACGCTTGAGAAGACTCACGCCCCTGCTGGTCCCAGGGGTCGACGACTCCCCGGTCCTCCACCGGTTAGCCTTCCTTCTCCCCTTGCGCCACCGAATCACAGCTGTGTCCAGGCACAAGAGTAGGCATCAGCATCACTATTGATCACGCCCGCACCGCGTGATCGAAACGGGAACCGACTCCTACCGCCTGGATCAGAGCCGGGCCCAACGGCAAGCCCTCAGCTACCCCGCCTGAGGAACGCCGGGTGTACGGCCCACCGAGGCATGCCCTATGTTGCGGAGGCAACGGGGTACGGGTACGGGTACGGGGCGCTGGGGGCAGCGAATGGCACGGGATTACGACAGCCAACTCCTGGAGTCAGTGGCGGTACGCCGACGCAGAATGCGGGACGCGCTCCTGTTCGGCGCGCAGCGGGCGCGGCGCACCGCCGACGAGCGGTTCGGGAAGGTGTTCGCGGGGATCGTCATCGCAGCCGTCCTGTGCGCCGGATGCGTCGGATGGTCTTTCTTCCAGCACACCCTGGCGAAGCAGAAGGCCGAGCAGGAGAAACAGCAGCAGCGGCAGGAACGGCTGTACGGGCAGCGGGTGGTGAACCCAGCGACGCGGTGAACACGGAGAGGTAGGCGGGAGCCGGGAAGCGGGAAGCGGGAATTCGAAGAAATTCGGTCCAAGAGGGAAGGCAAGGCAGGCGATAGCGGCGCATACATGGCGGAATCGGCCACAGAGCCCTCAACCCCGCGATGATAGGTTCCCGTAAGTGGTGAGCATGGCAACGACTTCCCGGGGGCGACTGAGCCGGGTGACCCTGGTCGGCGAGCGGCGCCGGGCCGACCTCGTCCTGCCCTCCGACACCCCGATCGGGCAACTGCTGCCCGACATCCTGAAGTTGCTTGATGACCGGATCGCATCGCGCCCGATGACCCGGCAGTTGATGACGTCCGACGGCTCCGCGCTGCCGCACGACGCCACGCTCGGCTCGGCCGGGATCGCCGACGGCGCCGTACTCCGGCTCGTCCGCGCCCACTCCGCGCCCCCCGCCCCCGTGGTGCACGACGTCACCGACCAGGTTGCCGACGACCTCGACCTGCGGGTGTGGCGCTGGCGGCCCGCCGCCCGCCGGGCCGGCGCGGGTGTGGCGACCGTCGCCTTCGCGGTGATCGCCGCGCTGCTCGCCCGCCGCGAGTTCGCACTCGACGCCCTGGCGGGCGTCCTCGTGGCCGTCACGCTGCTCTCGCTGGTGGCAGGCGCGCTCGCCGCCAGGCTCGGACAGGGCAACCGGGGCCTGGCGACCGCGCTGTTGCTCGCCTCCGGGGGGCTCGGGACCCTCGCCGCGTGGACCGCCGCCGACGCCTACGCATGGCCGGCCGCCGCGCGGCTCGCCGCTGTCGCAGGGGCGTTGACGGTGATGCTGGTGCTCCTCGGCTACTTCTCACCGCTTGGCCGCGGCGGACTTGCCGGCGCCATGGCCACCGCCGGACTCGCCGTCGTGTGGGAGACCGTCGCCGCCGTCCAGAGCGATCCGGTCCGGATCGGGGCGGTCATGGCCGTCTTCTCCGTGATCCTGCTCGGCCTGCTGCCGAGGCTGGCGCTGATGGCGTCCGGGCTCACCGCGCTCGACGACCGTCGCTCGGCCGGAGTCTCCGTCAGCCGCCACCAGGTCGGCAACGCGCTCGCCGCCACCCACCGCGGGCTCGCCCTCGCCACGATCGTCACCGGGACCTCGGCGGCCGCGGGCGGCTGGCTGCTCACCCTGGCCGAGGAGCCCACGGTCTGGACAGTGGTGCTGTCCGTCCTCGTCGCCGTCGTGCTGCTGTCGAGGGCCCGGGCGTTTCCCCTGGTCGCGGAGGTTGTCGCGCTCTTCGCAGCCGCCGCGGTCCTCGCCGTACGGCTCGTGGTCGTGTGGATGGACCACGCCGACGGCGCCGGGCCGCTCACCGTGCTCTGCACGGCTGCCGTGCTGCCCCTGCTCGTCCTGGCGGTCGAGCCGCCCGAGCATGTGCGGGTCCGGCTGCGGCGCATGGCCGATCTGGTCGAATCCCTCGGGGTGGTGGGACTCTTCCCGCTCGCGGTCGGTGTGTTCGGCGTGTACGGACAACTGCTCGACAAGTTCTGAGTCACGGCGCTCCGGACGAGGGGCGGCAGCGCGGGAAGAACGGGAAAGAAGCGCGGGGAAGAACGGGGAAGAGGGGCAGACATGCCGAACCGAGACAACTGGCAGGGCGACGTACTGCGCGACCTGAGGGCCACCCCGCCCAGGCCCCCGGGCGCGCCCGCCTCCGAGCCGGGCCCCGGCACTCCGCCCGCCTCCGAGCGGGGCCCCGGCACTTTGCCCGCCACCGCGCCGGGCGCCGCCCTGCCCGAGCAGGGCGCGGGTGTTCCCGAGCAGGCCACGTACGCCCGCCCAGCGGGACCGCCCGGGGCCCCGGGCGGGGGCGGATACGCGTCGGGGGCCGTATCCCAGGCATCCCAGGCGCGGCCCACGCCCGATGCGCGGCCCGTCGTGGACGGGGAACTCGCCGACGTGGGGCGGCAAAAGCCACGGCGGGGGGAGTCGGCCATGGCGCGGGCCATGCGCGCCGTCCGGCGGACCGTTTCCGGTTCGGCGGCACGGGAGGTCGCGGAGACGACCCGCACGGCAAAGGTGCTGCAGCAGCCCGTGACGACCGGTCGGCAGATCGCCGTCACCTCCATCCGCGGCGGCGCCGGCAAGTCGACCCTCACCGCACTGCTCGGCACGGCGTACGCGCACTACCGCAAGGACCCGGTCCTCTTCGTCGAGGCCGACCCGGCGCTCGGCTCGCTGCCGCTGCGGCTCGGTGGGCAGACGCTGCGCTGGACGACCGGCGACATCGCGTCCCTCGTCGAGCCGCACATGTCGCTGCTCGACATCACCGGCTATCTCGTCCAACTGCCGGGCAACGCCTGGCTGCTGCCCGGCAGCCAGGGCCAGATCGGTGCCATGCTGGACCCCGCCTCGTACGGCCGGGCCATGGTCGCGCTGCGCCGCTACTTCGGGGTGACGGTCGTCGACTGCGAGACGCTGCCCGCCGAGGTCGCCCGGGTCGCCCTGTACGCCTCCCATGCCCGTGTCCTGGCCACCCCCGCCACGCTGGAGGGCGTCACGAGCACGCACGCGGTGCTCCAGTGGATGCGGGGCCTGCCCCGGCAGGTGACCGCGGGCACGGTCGTCGTCCTCACCGAACCGGCACCGCACCCGGGCCTCGACCTCGACGCGGCCGTGAAGAAGCTGACGGCGACCGGGGTGAGCGTCCACGTCCTGCCGTACGACCGTCATCTGGCGGCGGGCGGCACGATCCGCACCGAACTGCTCGCCCGCCCGACCAGGGAAGCCGCCACCCGTATCGCCGCGGACGTCTTCCAGCTCTCTCAGCAGCCCCAGCAGCGCCACCTGACGGTGAGGAGACGAGCAGACGATGAGTACCCGACTGATCCACCGCCCCGCCAGGACCACCCGCCCCCCGGCCGCCTCCACAGCGCGCCTCATCGAGGCCCCGCCCAACCTCCCCGAGGGCAAGGCGGGCAACATCGCGATGTCGCTGCTGCCGGTCGCCGGCGTGATGTCGTCCGTCGTGATGATGACGGTCGTACGCAACAGCCAGTTCGCTGTGCTCGGCGCCCTCATCCTCGTCGTCACGATCGTCGGTTCCGTGGTGCTGGTCTTCTCGCAGCGCGGCAAGGCCCAGCGCACCCGCCGTACCCAGCGCGAGGCGTATCTCGCCTATCTGGAGGACCTGCGTGAGGAGTTGGCGCGACAGGAGCGGGAGCGGCGCGAGCGGGCCGACATACTCAACCCGCCGCCGCACGCCCTGTACGACCTCGTGCGCGACCCGGCCCGGCTGTGGGAGCGCCGCCGCCTCGACGCCGACTTCCTGCGGGTACGGGTCGGCGCCGGGGAGATGCCCGTACGGGACCTGAGGATCGCCGAGCAGGGTTCCACAGTGCTCACCCCGCCCGACCAGTTCATGCTGAACGAGGCGTCGGCGCTGACGGCCCGTTTCCGTACCGGCCACCGAACTCCCGCTCACCGTCCCGCTCGACCGGGTCGGCAACCTCAGCGTCGTAGGCCCCCGCGAGGACTGTCTGCGGGTGGCACGCGCCCTGATGGTGCAGGCCGCCGCCCTGCACGCACCCGACGACATGGCCCTCGCGCTCGCCGTGCCGGGCGACCGGCTCGCCGACTGGGAGTGGGCCAAGTGGCTGCCGCACCTGCTCGACCCCGAGCAGTTCGACGGCCCCCTCGCCGCACGCCGTATCGCCCCTTCCGTACACCGGCTGGCCCGGGAGCTGGGCCACGAACTGCGCCGCCGTGCCTCGTACGCGGCCGAGGTGCGCCGCGGCCTGTCCGGCAGGGACGCCCTGTCGATGACGTCCCGGCTGCTCGTCGTCACGGACGGGCACGGCGAGGACGCCGTCGAGCTGCCCCGCCCGGACGACGCGGTGGGACTGCGCGACATGGGCGTCACCGTGCTGCATCTGCTGGAGCGGCGGATCCAGGAGCCGGGGCACGTCGGCGTACGGATCACCGTGGACGGCGACCAGGTGGTGATCGAGGACCTGCGCGGGCAGGAGCCGATCAGCGCCCACGGCACCGTCGACGAGGTCGCTGCCCCCGTTCGCCGAGGGCCTCGCCCGGATGCTGGCGCCGCTGCGGCTGTCCGCCGAGTCGCATGAGGGACGCCCCGCTGTCCGGGCCGGTCGACTTCGCCGAGCCTGCTCGGCATCGACGACGTGGCGCGACTCGACCTGGACCGGCTGTGGGCGCCGCGCGGCGAACGGGCCTTCCTGCGCGTACCGATCGGCGTCAACGACTCCCACGAGCCGGTACTGCTGGACCTGAAGGAGTCCTCCGAACTCGGCATGGGCCCGCACGGCCTGTGCGTCGGCGCGACCGGCTCCGGCAAGTCCGAGCTGCTGCGCACCCTGGTCCTGGCGCTGGCCGCCACGCACCCGCCGGAGGACCTGGCCCTGGTCCTCGTCGACTACAAGGGCGGCGCGACCTTCGCCCCGTTCGCGGACCTGCCGCACGTCGCCGGTGTCATCACCAACCTGGAGAACCAGGCGGGCCTCGTCGAGCGCGTCCACGCCTCCCTCGCCGGCGAGGTCAAGCGCCGCCAGCAGGTGCTGAAGGACGCGGGCAACGTCGCCGACATCGGCCACTACGCCGCCCTGCGCGCCGAGAAGCGCCCCGACCTCGACCCGCTCCCGCATCTCTTCGTCGTGATCGACGAGTTCGGCGAACTCATCACCGCCAAGCCCGACTTCATCGACCTGTTCCTGTCCATCGGCCGTATCGGCCGTTCCATCGGCGTCCATCTGCTGCTGTCCAGCCAGCGCATCGAGGGCGGCAAGCTCAAGGGCCTGGACACCTACCTCTCCTACCGGCTCGGCCTGCGCACGTTCTCCGCCGACGAGTCCCGTACGGTCCTGGACACCACGGACGCCTTCCAGCTGCCGCCGCTGCCCGGCTTCGGCTACCTCAAGGTCGACACCAGCCACTACGAGCGGTTCAAGGCGAGCTATGTCTCCGGCGCCTACCGCGGTCCGGTGCGACGTACGGACGAGGAGGGCGCCGGGCCGCTCGTCCTGGAGTACGAGGCGTACAACACCCTTGGCGGGCCGGAGAGTTCCGGCCCGCAGGAGCCAGCCGTAAGGCGCCGCGAGACGGGGCCGACCGAGATGGGCGTCCTGGTCGGACAGTTGGAGAACGCCGGGGCGGCCCCGGTGCGCCGGATCTGGCTGCCGCCGCTGCCCGAGGCGATCACTCTCGACCAGGTAGCGGGCCCGCTGGACATCGGCCCGCGCGGCATGCGGCTCGCCACACGTCGTGGCCCGTCTCCAGGTGCCGCTGGGCATGCTCGACGACCCGACCAGGCAGTGGCAGGGCGCAGTGGTACCTGGACCTCACGGTGGCGGGCGGCCACGCCGCCGTCATCGGCGGCCCGCAGTCCGGCAAGACGACCCTGCTGCGGACCCTCGTCCTCTCCCTCGCGCTGACCCACACCCCGCAGGAGGTCGGCGTCTACGGACTCGACCTGGTCGGCGGCGGCCTCCAGGCGCTCGCGGACCTGCCGCATGTCGGCGGCATCGCGGGCCGCGCCGACCGTGAACGTGCCGCGCGCACCGTCGAAGAGGTACGGAACATGCTCGCCGACCCGCGAGGACCTCTTCCGCGAGCACGGCATCGACTCCGTCGACCAGCTGCCGCACCCTGCACGCCGCGGGCCGGCTGCCCCAGCTGCCCTCCGCCGAGATCGTCCTCGTCATCGACGGCTTCGGTGCGCTGCGCGACGACTTCGAGGAACTGGACGACGCCGTCGTCGACATCCTCAAGCGCGGCAGCGGCTACGGCATCCACGTCGTCGCCGCCATGCTCCGCTGGAACGACGTACGTATCGCCACCCAGTCGATACTTCGGCACCCGCGTCGAGCTGCGCCTGAACGACCCGACCGAGTCGAGCGTCGACCGCGCGCTCGCCGAAACCCTCTCGCCCGAGGAGCCAGGCCGGGTCCTCACCGACGGCAAGCTGTTCGCGCAGGCCGCGCTGCCCCGCACCGACGGGCTCGCGGAGAAGTCGGACCTCGGTGCGGCCCTGGAGCGCACCGCCCGGACGATCCGCGCCACCTGGAGCGGCGAGGTCGCCCAGCCGGTACGGGTGCTGCCGCATGTCCTGGAACCGGCGACTGCTGCCCGGTCTCGTCGCCGAACCCACGCGCGTACCGATCGGCCTGGACCAGACGGCGCTCGCCCCGGTCCTGCTCGACCTGTTCGAGCACGACCAGCACCTGCTGGTCATGGGCGACAGCGAATGCGGCAAGACGAACCTGCTGAAGACCGATCGCGGCCGGTCTCGTCGAGCGGTACAGCGAGGACGAACTGGTCCTGGCCGTCATGGACCCGCGGCGCGGGCTGCGCGGGGCCGTGCCCGAGGAGTGGCTCGGCGGCTACGCGTACAACGCCAAATTGTGCGGCGGGCCTCGCCGCCGGCCATCGCCAAGGAACTGGAGAAACGGCTGCCCGACGAGAGCGCCCGCCTGGAGGACCTGGAGCCCGGCAACTGGGGCAGCGGACCACGGATCGTGGTCCTCGTCGACGACTACGACGTCCTGACCACCGCCGGTCAGGCCGCCGCTCACACCGTTCCTGCCGTATATCCCCTCCGCGGTCGACATCGGCCTCCACTTCGTGCTGACCCGCCGGGTCGCGGGCGCCTCCCGCGGCATGTACGAGCCGCTGGTGCAGGGCCTGCGCGAGTCCGGTGCGTCAGCGATCCTCATGGCGGGCGACCGCAGCGAGGGACAGCTGTTCCCCGGTGTGTACGCCACGCGGCAGCCGGCGGGCCGGGGGCTGCTGATCCGCAGAGGGCAGTCGAACCGGCTGATCCAGACGGTGTACACGGTGTTCCCGGACGGTGTACACGGCCGGCTGAGCGGCTGAGCGACTGAGCGACCGAGCGACTGAGCGGCTGAGCGGCTGAGCACGGACAAGGACTGAACAACTGATCACGGACAAGGACCGGACGACGACATGACCAAGGACGTCATCGCCCTCACCGAGCGCATGCCCGACCCGCTCAGCGTGCTCGCGGGCCTGCTCTCCGGCGGCCCCGACAAGCTGGTGGGAACGGTGGGCGACGGAGCCGTCGTACAACTCTGCGACGAGCAGGGCCGACCGCTCGTCTCCGTCGAAGCACCCCTGCTCGTCCAGGTCGAGGGCGAGGCCGAGCGGCTGCTGGGCGCCACCGCACCGCCCGTGCCGTTCTGGTGGACCGAGGCCCGCGCCACCACGGGCGTCGCGGAGGCCGAGCGGCTCGCGGGCACCTTCGCGGCCCGGCTGGCCGCCCTGGTGGGCGGCTCGGCCTGGCCACCGGAGGCCGCACGTTCCCTTGCCGTGGTCGAGACGGACGGGATGAGCGTCGCGTCGGTGCCCGCCGCCGCGCAGCCCGCCGTCGACGTCCTCACCGACAAGGCCGCCGTCGTCATCCAGGACCGCCCGGTGGTGGCGATGACGGCCTGGCTCTCCGACGCCTTCCGGGCCACTGCCGAGGCAGGGCTCGGCCTGCAGATCGTCAGCCCGGCCGGGAGCGTGCTCTCCCCGGCGGTACGCGACAGCCTGGGCACCGGCTGGCGCTCACGCTGGGTCGTGCGGGACGAACGGGACGGCTACTACGACGGACGGACCGGGGCCGTACTGAGCTGGCAGGACGGCATGTTCGCACCGGTGCTCTCCCCGGGGGTCTCCCCAGGGCTCTCCCCGGAGGTCTCCCCGGGAGTCTCTCCCGACGCGACCGCGGACGACCCGCGGACTTCGCTCGCCGCGTCCTTCAAGGAGGTCGCGGAGTGCCACGAACGCCAACTCGCCCTCTCCTTCCGCTGCGTGCACCCCGCCGACGACCGCCTCGTCCTCGGCGGTGCCCTGGAGTCGGTGTGGCGCGAGCTCACCGGGGAGCCCCCGGCCGGCTGGGGCACCGCCGAACCCGCCAACCTCCGCTGGTCGCTGCGCCGGCTCACCGATGTGGCGTACGAGAGGGCGCCCGAGCCGACCTGGTTCGTGGTGGTCGGCGGCCCGGACCGGCCCGGTCTCGCCACGGTCCGTGTCAGACGTACGAAGGCGGGCGTGGAGGAGGAGGTCACGCTGGCGTTCGGCTACGGGGCGGACGAGGAACCTCCGGTGGATGCCTTGCCTGTGGCGGCCGAGGTGCTGGCCACCCGCCACCACCTCCAGTCGATGCTCGTTCAACTCCGCAAAGCCCGCCGCGACTTGGCGGTCCCGCCACGCTTCGAGGGCCCTGGCGTCCCGCTGGCCTTCGTCCTCGGTGCCGAGGAGGTCCTCGGGATGCCGGGCGACCGCGCCCGCCGCACACCGCTGGCCGAACCGCCGCTCCCGCTCGGGCCGAGGACCAGACCCGCGCTGTACTACGCGCTGCCAGGCGAGCCGGGGGACCTGTCGGGCTGGCGGGACTTCGAACGGTTGATGCGGCATCTGAAGGGGGCCTGATCTGCCCTCGGGCGCTCCCAGGCCTCCGGGTTCCCCTAGGCCACCGGCCTCTCCCGATCCCCACGGGGCCTTTCGAACTCACCTGAAATTGTTCGGGGTTGGTCACAAGGACTGATCGCCGCTTGCAGCGGTGATGCCGGAGTTGATAGGGGTATTAGTACATGCAATCGATCCGATCGGTCTTTCCGATCGGTCTTTGACCGCGCGACGAGGGGGAGTTGGATGAAGTTCGATATGGGGACACAGGTTCTGTCGGACCTGATGTCCCGGTCGCAGGGGTCGAGCGACGACCTGGGCGTGCTGATCCACCAACTCGTGGCGGCAGCACAGCCGCTGGAGGGCAGGTTCAACGGCGCGGGCAAGGTCGCCTTCGACTCGTTCAAGGCCCGCTCGGACGAGATCACGAACGCGTTGAACAGCGCACTGGCGGCGATCCTGGGCGGCCAGTCGGGGATGGAGACAGCGTTCGGTTCGGGGGATCAGGAGCAGGGCGAGAACGTGCGGGCACAGGAAGCCGCCGCGAACTTCGACGCGGCACGTTTCGCGGGCCGTTGACCATTGATCGATTTCACATACGACTGCACATACGACACGTACGACACGGGCTACACGGGGAGCTGATAGGGATGGCCGGCGGGACTGATCGTCGTTCGTACGACACCGGCGCGTCCGCGGAGGCGCAGGGCAACCTCCAGGCGGTGATCGGGCGCCTGGAGCAGGTGATCACGGCACGCGACGCGCAGGTGAAAGCCGCGATGGCGGACTTCATGGCCGACGGCGTGGCGGACGAATACCACGCCAAGGAGATGCGCTGGAACAGCGCCTCGCAAGAGGTGCGGAACATCATCCAGCTGCTGAAGACGACGCTGGAGAAGAACGACGCGACAGCGCAGCAGACGCTGTCGCGGGCGAAGGCCGCGGTCGACAACATCGGCTGACCGTACGGCTGTCGAGGCACCGCGAGGGACAGCGGCAACGGTCCTCCGGGGTGCCTCCACCACGGCCGGGCCGCGTGCGGACGCGACTACAGACGCACGGACACACACGTACAAACAGACACACACGCACAAACAGATACATACGTACAAGGGGTGCAGGGGGAGGGTTCATGCCGTCGTGGGACATCCAGCCGCAGGGCGTGCAAGGCCAGCTGCAGGTCACCGGCACACACGCCGGTGACCTGGAGAAGGCACTGACGACGATGATGACGAACATCTCCGAGGCGGCCCAGGCGGCGGGCACCGCGGTGCCGGGCTCGCAGGCGGCGACGCCGTTGCAGGGCCCGGTCGCGCCCGGCCAGGCCCCCCTGTCGCAGAAGGCGATGGGCCCGGTGGCCGCGGCCCTGTCGGAGTACGCGACGAAGAAACAGCCGGACTACAAGGCGATGGCCGACCGGATCCGGGCCGCGGTGACAGGCGCGGCGACCGCCACCCGCGAATACGTCGAAGGCGACCTGGAAACAGCCAGGCAGGCGCAGGACGCGGCACGCGCGGTGAACCTGGAGCTGCTGAAGAACCTCGGGGGACAGAAGTAGTGGGCAGCGACGCGCCGGTGAACCCGGCGGAGGTGCCGGTCTTCACCGGCAATCTGGAGACGCTGGAGGCGAAGGTCACCGCCCTGTCCGGGGACGGGACGAAGGTCGCCACGGCGGCCTCAGACGTGCACACCGCGTTCGGCGGCCTGCGCGCCTACTACCAGGCCCCGGAGGCGGAACAGCTCTTCGCCACCACCCAGCCGGTGGTGAACACCGCCACCACGATCAGCTCGGAGACGCGCACCCTCGCCGGCGCGCTGGGCACCTACGCCCGCGACATCCGCCCGCTGGTGGCCCGCCTGAACCAGCTGCGGGCGGACGCCGCCGCGTTCCGCGACCGCGTCGCGGGCGACGACACCTGGCGCGAGGACGGCGACCTGATCGAGGAGAACCTCAACCGCCGCAACGAGATCGCCGAGGTGTGGACGCAGTTCCAGGCCGCGGAACGCACCTGCCACGCCAAGATCGTGGGCCTGGTCGGCGGGACGGCGCTGAAGGTCAACGACGGCTCCAACGGCCAGGGCATGTACGGCTACGACGCCGAGGCGCTCAAACAGTCCAAGTCCCTGCCGTGGGGCGACGCGGTCCAGGAGTCCACACCGTGGTGGCAGGTGTGGGAACACGCCTGGGACTTCGGCAAGGGCGTCGTGGTCGACGGCCTGTGGGGCACCATCAAGGGCCTGGGCACCCTGGTCGGCGTCAACGGCTGGGACGCCGCCGGCCAGGCCTGGGTGGGTCTGGGCAAACTGGCGACCGGCCTGTCGATCACCCTCAACCCCGCCCTCGGCGCCGCGTACTGGCTGACGCCGGAGGACAAGCTGCCCAGCTGGCTGCGGGACTCACGCACCGCGGTGAAGGAGACCGGCAAGGCACTGCTGGCCTGGGACCAGTGGGAGGAGAACCCGTCGAGGGCGGCGGGCGCGGTCACCTTCAACGTGCTCACCACCGTCTTCACCGGCGGTGCGGGCGGCGCCGTCTCCGGGGCGGGCAAGGCAGGCGCGGCGGCGCGGGTGATCTCCCTCGCCGGGAAGGCGGGCCGCGCCCTGGACCCGGCGACGTACCTCTTCAAGGGCGCGAGCATGGGAGTGTCGAAGATCGGCGATGTGCTGGCCGGGCTGAGGGGCATGGGCCGGATCGACCTCCCGGCGTTCCCCGAGGGCACCCTCACCCTGCCCGAAGGGTCCTTCACCCTGCCCGACGGCACGCTGCGGCTGCCGGAGGGCGCGGCCGTGCCGCCGGGCGCGATCGAGGTCCCCGCGGGCACCGTCCGCCTGCCGGAGGGCACCGAGGTGCCGGCGGGCGCGGTGGATCTGGGCGATGGCATGGTCCGCCTGCCCGAGGGCACCCCGGCCCCGGCCGGGGCAGTCCCTGTCCCGGAGGGCACCGTCAAGCTCCCCGAGAACGCCGTCACCCTCCCCGAGGGCACGGTCAAGCTGCCCGAGGGCGGCCCCGCCGCGTACATGGACCTCAAGGGCAACCTCTACGGAGCGGACGGCGCCCTCCTCCAAAACGCCAAGGACGCTCCCACGGGCAACCCCGCCGCGGACGCGGACACCCCACGCGTCGAGACCCCGGTCCGCGAACCGGCGCTGGTCGGCGCGGGGGCCCGCATTGCGGACAACGCGGGCAACGGCGTGGTCCGACTGGGTGACGGCACCGGCGACCTCGGCGACGTGGGTCGCGTCGGAGACGACGTGGGCGGCCCTGGCGGCCGGGCCGGAGACAATCGGCCTGGTGGGGTGGCCGGCAACCTGCCCGCCAACAATGTGGACAACAACATCCCGGGCGGCACGGGCCCCGGCACCGGCGGTCTGGACAACAACCTCCCCGGGGGCGGGAGCCTGGACAACACCATCCCGTCCAACTCCCTGGACAACAGCGGTACCGGCGCCCTGCCTTCCCGAACGGACGGCCCTGGCGGTCCTCTCGGTGGCGGCGGCCTGGACGACCTGGGCCGCATGGGCGATGACGTCCCGGACGGCTTGGACGATCTGGCCCGCACCGCTGATGAGGCGGACAGGCCCGGCAGCCAGGCCGGCGAGCGGACTGAGAACGGTGGCACGGGCAGCAATGATGTGCCTGCGTTCAAGGACGACCCGCGCAAATACACGGATGCTGAACGCCAGGCAATTATGGAGTGGCAGGTCAAGCGGGCGAACACCGATCCTCAGTACTTCAAGGACTACTACCAGAAGAACGGTTACCGGCATCGTGTCGATGTCCCGGACGAGTCCGGCCTTGTGCCTCCTCAGCTCATCGAGCTTCCTGGGGGACGACTCGTGCCCAAATCCGACCTCGCGCCTCCGCTGAAGCCCAGTTACCTTGACGAGCTTCCCGTAGCGCGGAGCCCCGATACCGCCAGCAAACACGCCGTAGACAATCTCAATGAGATGGCCAAGGCTCGCCATGACGCGATCGCCGCCGACAAGCCGTTCCATACGGCGCACGGCGATGCGCGAGCCGCATACAAGGAGAACCCAACCGACGAACTGAAGGCCGTCCTCGATGAGGCAGCGGCAGCCCACAAGGGGCCGCATGCCGAATTCACCAAGGCGAGCGAAGCCTACGGCGAGGCCATAGCTCGCGAGCACATGATTCCCGATTCCTATCCGGGTGCGACAGAGTTGGAGTTGCACGGCCCGAAAAACGGGAAAGACCAGTTCGACCAGGTATGGAAACAGGATAACCGCTATATAGTCGTCGAGGCCAAGAGTCATGTCGATACACCGCTGGGTGAGCGTACCGTCAACGGTGCCCGGCACTCTCAAGGGTCCCGACCGTACTTCCTGGACATACTCGAGCAGATGAAAAAGAGGGGGCGCGATCCCAGGTATCGAAGCGACTGGGACCTCGCTAAAGAACTCAAGACAGCCCTCGATGAAGGACGACTTGAATATGTTGCCGTCAAGGGGAAGGACAACGCTGGAACGTATACTGGCTACACGAAGCAACGCTTTGACATCAGGGAGCCCGAGTGACCGTTTCATTCCCCCGCCACGGAGAGACCGGAGCCGATGATGAAGGATATGCGGGGTTGGTGCTCGCCGATACCATCCAAGAGATCGAGTCCCTGGAGAACTCTCCGAGGATGATCGACGCTCTGTGGAACTCGGTGCGGTTGGCTGTGGCTGCCCGCTCCGCTGTGGATCCGCGTGGCGGGGGCATCGACACCTGGGAGATGGTGGTCAATTCCCTGCAGGTCGGCTCAGCCCTCTTCCGGGTCGCGGGTGCCACCGAGGGGTCCGTGGAGTGCCTTATTCATCACAAGGTCCGAACACTTCCGGCTATGGGGCCGCGGCAGTTTGCCAGTGCGCCGAACTGGCTGGACGCATTCTGGTACGCGATCATCTGTCGCGACCAGAAGCGGATGACCGAGTTGTGCCAGGTCCCGCTGGAACTACTCCGCGCTTCCGGAACCGTGCACGACGAGTACCTCTATCACTGGGTCGCCACCCTGCAGGCTTACTGGACTCGGCGGCAGGGGGACATGGTCGAGGCGCTCACCCTGGCATTCCAGCAGTCTCACCCCGACGCCGTGCGCATCGCGCCGCGTGACTGGGTTCAGCGGATCTCGTATCCGCCGATCAACCTCTTCTACCGTTTCGTCAAACGAGATCACGACGGATTCAATACCGCGCTGGCGGAATCGCTTGAGCTTCACAAAGCCTACTGGACGGCGACAGAGGATCGTGCAAGCGACATCGAAGGCCTCTGGGCTATCGGCCCGCTGGCAATTGCATGCCTTGCCCACGACGGCGAGTTTCCCATCGAGATCGAGTCGGACTATCTTCCCGTCCATCTCATGAATCGAAGCTGGGTGGGCGAATTTGAAACGTGATCGGCCATGACACTGAGCCTTTCTCAGTAAGCACACGTCGCTCGGCAAACCTTCAGCGGGTAATCGGAGGGTTTTCCGTTGCTGACGCGGTGTGAGGACCGGTGGGCGGATGTGGTTGGATCATGCCGTGCCCGAGTTGGAGTCGCTGTCGCATGGTGAGCTCGTCGTGCTCGCCCGCGAGCAGGCGGCGGTGATCGAGCGTCAGGACGCGCAGATCACGGCATTGGCCTCGCAACACGCGGCGTTGATGGAGAACTTCGAAACGCAGGCCGCCGAACTGGAGCGGCTGCGGCACCTGCTCTCGCGTAACAGCTCCAACTCCTCGATGCCGCCGTCCGGGGACGACGGACCGGGCCGCATGACGCCGCGCAAGCAGCGCCGGGCAAAGCCATCCGGCCGGGGCAAGGGCAAACAGCCCGGAACTCCGGGCACCACGCTGCGTTGGCGGGAGGAGCACGAACTCGACGAGCGCACGCCGCGCTTCCCCGAGGGACCGTGCGACTGCGGTAGCGACCTGGCTGACGCGGTGGACCTGGGGGTGGTCGACCGCTACCAGCAGCACGAGATCCCGCTGGTCAGCGTGAAGATCACGCAGTACGACCAGCACGCGGCGCTGTGTGCCTGCGGGCGCGTGCACACTGCGAAGCGTCCCCAGGGCGCCGGGGCAGGGCGAGCGGAGTACGGGCCGAATCTGCGCGCCTACGCGGTCTACCTGCTCGTCGTCCACTTCGTCCCGGTACATCACGTGGTCGACATCCTCACCTCGCTGACCGGCGCGAAGTCCTCGGTCGGGTTCGTGCACTCGCTGCTTCGGCGCGGCGCCGAGGCGCTGTCCGTCTGCGACTTCGCGATCCGCACCCTGATCACCCTCGCCTACGTGATCTGCTGCGACGAGACGCCGCTGAAGGTCGGCCCGGCCACCCCCGCGGCGGGCAAGACGGAGGCGAAGAAGTACCTGCACGTGGCCTGCACCGACCTGTACACGCACTTCCTGCTCGGCGACCGCTCCATGACGACCTTCCGCCGCTTCGTCTACACCGACCTGGAACCCGACGCGGTCATCGTCCACGACCGCTACCAGAACTATGACAGCGCCCGGCTCGGCACCCTCACCCATCAGCTGTGCCTGGCCCACGTCCTGCGTGACCTCACCGCCGCGGCCGAGCTATATCCCGGCCAGGTGTGGCCGACCCAACTTGCCGCCGAGATCCGCGAGATGATCCACCGCGCCGACCAGGCCCGTGAGCGCGGACTTGCGGCCCTGCCCGAACCCGCCCGTGCCCTCGGTCTGCAAGGGGTACGCGCCGCGGTCGCGATCGGCCTCGCGCACACCGCCCGCCTGGACGGCGATGTCCGGCCCGGCGCCCGAAAGGCCCGCCTGCTGCTGGAAGCCTTCCGCGACCGCGAGGCCGACTTCCTGCGCTTCACCACCGAGCTGCGCATCCCGCCCACTTCGAACCAGGCCGAATGCGACCTGCGGCCCTCGAAGATCCAGGAGAACATCTCCGGTCGGCTTACCGACCCCCAGCGCGCCAAGGACCGCTACCTGATCCGCGGCGTGCTCTCCACCGCCGTCAAGCACGTGGTCAACCCCCTGGTCGTCCTGCGCGACGCCTTCACCGGCATCACCTGGCTTCCGCCCGCAGCCCTCGTCTGACCATCCGGCACACCGTCAGCCGACACCCCCACGGTCACCGGCCGTCACCCCACGCCCGAAACCATCACCCAGCGCGCACGCGGTGAATGTTTACATATCGACTTCAACGTTGCAGAATTAGGGTTCTCCAGCTATCTTTCCATTTGCTGGCTAGATTTTTCCGCGAGTTCATTTTCAATTTGCCATTCGCGGCGGCAGTGCGAACTTTCTTCGCCTGATCCCCCGAAAAGAAACGAGAGAGTCGTGAATCCCCGTATCAAGAGGATCGGAACCGTTGCGGGCATTTCGCTCGCAGTAACTCTACTCGCTACCACCAGCGCCTATGCGACTTGGTCCAGCGACATGACTGGCGTACACGTCGGCTTTTCTTCCCGGGAATGGGCGGATACGGGCTACACGCAGATCCACTTCAAGCATTGCTTTGCAAGCAATGGGTCGACCGATCGTTACAGCGTCGACGTTGAGCTAATTCGCGTGAACGGAACCAATGTCAGCTTCGGAAGCAAGCACTTCACCGAGTGCTTCTCCTGGGGTGATGGCGATGAAACAAGTACGGGAGTTTGGGAAGGCCTGCCCGACGGTGACTACGTCTTCAAGATCAAAGCCATCGGCGGCTCAACCGCAACCGAAAATTTCCTGACGGTGGATTCGGTCATCGTCGACACAACCAAGGCTGATAGTTAGCCTCCATTTCTTCGTGCCGGTCCGCCAGCTTGCCTGGTACTCCAGTCGCACTTCGTGATCTGACGGGTGGCATGGGGGTGCGGGAGCATGGGTGAGGCCGGGACTCATCCGTCCCAGTATCAAGCTGTCCAGATCAATGGGGGAACCTCAAGGGCCTGGCCCACCTCGACACCGGCCAGGTCACCTGCTGGACGTCCTGGCACTGCTGGAGCCTCATGTCAATGATCGCCTACGCACTCCTGGCCGTCGGTGCCCTCCACGAACGGCAACGCGCCGATCCCGCCGATGAGTTGGCCATGGTGCCCGTCAGCCCGCGCGAACTCCTCGCACTATTCCGGGTCTTCGCCCTGCCAAGGCCCCGTCAGGACACCGATCCGGCACACGCCCTGCACTGGTCGAACTGGCGTCGCCGACACCAGCATCGCGCGACGGCCTGCCACCGCCGCTGGAACAACGTCACAGCAGTGGCCATCGCATGACAGGAATCTCACAAGTCACGAACTACAGCTGCCGTGTCAATGCGGCGCAGCCGGACGGGCCATGGCGTCAACATTCCGCGACGTTTACCAGTGGAGCCGACAGCGCATCGAGACCGTCATGAAGGGTGCCGCCTGATGCCCGCCTACGAAGAAGTCTCCGACGAACGGCAGTTGCCCAGCCGCAACAAGCGTTCCTCAGCCGCGAAGAAGACGGAGGAAATCGCGATCACCACGGATATCCCGGTGGTGCTGCGCCGGAAATTGGTGGTGGCTCTCGCCGTGCACAACGTGAAGCTCAAAGACGCGGTGGCACAAGCCATTGAGGACTGGCTGGCTAAGAATCCGGTCGAGTTGTAGGCACGGTGTCGGGTGAACCCCTTGTGCCCGCTGTACGGACTCCCGTACAGGACGGATGTCCGTACAGCGGGCACGCCACCCAACCACTCTGATACGGCAGCTGTAGATAGGTCTGCCGGTGCTCGTCGCTGCTGTTCAGCAGCTTGAGGGGGGCGGGTGTGGGCATGAGGACGGCCGCCTCGATCATGACGTGGTGTGACGCAACATCAGAACGAGACGGCCGCTTCGGCCACGGTAGATGACGCAGGCCACGACACGGCGGTCGGGGGCTTGCTGGCCTCGCTATCCGACTGCTTCGCCCGCTCCGGGACCCGGGAGACGTTCGCGCGGATGACCCGGGGCATGCTGATGGAGCTGGAGGACGTCAACTGCTGGAGCCTGGCCGAAGCGATCGGTGAGCGGAGCCCGCACCGCCTGCACCATCTGCTGTCCCGTGCGGTGTGGAACGAGGAAGCGGTGCTTCAGCGGACGGCGGCCTGGGCCGTGGGCCTGCTCGACGACGGCGACGGGATCCTGATCGCGGACGAGACGGGGACGCGAAGTCCTCGACCGATGCGGTCGCCGCGGCCCGCCAGTACTCCGGCTCGGTCGGCGGCGTGGATCTGTGCCAGGTCGCCGTGCACCTGACCTTCGCCTCGTCCGCCGGGCACTGCCTGATCGGCCGGCGCCTGTACCTCACCCAGGAGTGGGCCGCCGACGAGGAACGCCGCGAACTGGTCGGCGTCCCCGACGAGCTGTGCTTCGCCATCAAGCCACAGCTCACGGCCCACATGCTCCGCACCGCCCAACGGCAGGGCATCTCCGCCTCCTTCTTCCTGGGCGACGAGGTCTACGGAGGGCGGGAGCTGCGTACCGCCTGCCGTGAGCTGGGCCTGGGCTACGTCGTGGGAGTGCGCTCCAGCCACCAGGTCACCACCGGCCCCGTGAAGCTGAGCGTGTCCCAGGCCGCCGCCCGGCTGCCGAAGCGGGCCTGGCAGCGGATGCGGACCGGCGCGGGACAGAAGGGCGTACGCGACTACCACTGGGCGATGATCGAGGTCACCGCCGACGACACCCACGACGGACACGACCGCGACACGGGGACGTCCGTACTGCTGGTCCGCCGGCACCGCTACACCCGAACCGTGTCCTACTACCGCTGCTTCGCCCCCGGGCCGGCGACTCTGGCGCGACTGGTGTCACCGGTGTGCCGCAGGTGGCGGGTGGAAGACGACTTCCAGGACGCGAAAGAGATCTGCCACCTCGACAAAGGCCAGGTCACCTGCTGGAACTCCTGGCACCGCTGGAGCGTGATCGCCCTGGTCGCCTACGCCTTCCTGGCCGTCACCGCCGCCCTCGAACGTACCGCCCAGACCGGCCGGAACGACCCCGCCGAAGCCGACCTGGTCCCCCTCAGCAGCCACGAACTCCTCCGCCTGCTACGGGCCTTGATCCTTCCGCCGCCCCGACGAGACCCCGAGCACCTGCTGTGGTGGTCCACTTGGCGCCGCCGCCATCAACACCACGCCCGCCTCTGCCACCGCCGTTGGCACGCCTACGCCGACACCACACCATGATCAGCAAGCTCAGCAGCGGCTATCTACAGCTGCCGTAGTTTTCCCATGGCGAGGTAGGTCCTCGGGCGGTTCGTGATGCGATAGTCCAACCCGTGGGGCTGAAACCACTCGGTCATTTTTGGCCATCCGTGACGATCTGCCCCCGCCACAGCCGGGTGGAGTGGTTCAGTGGTAGGCGACAGCGTGTCTCATACCCATCTGAGGGGGAATTGGAATGCGTCGCAGGCTTCAAAGTTTCGTCGTCACAGCCGGTCTTCTCGTATCCGCAGTAGCCATTCCGGTGGCCACCGCTGCACCGGCAGACGCCACCGCCAAATCCTGTCGCAGCTACCTGCAAAGCAAGGGCTACATTGTGGGCCCGAAGGTGAAAAACATATGCAAGGAAACTAACAGCGGCTGGGAAGTAGGCCCGTGCATAGTCGCCCTGCACGATCTTGGCGTAAAGGAAAGTCTCGCGGAGAAGGCGTGCCGCAAGGCCATTCAGTGAACTCGCGCTAAGAAACAAGCAGGGAGAGAAAAGGTTCTAAGGTAAACATTCACCGCGTGCGCGCTGGGTGATGGTTTCGGGCGTGGGGTGACGGCCGGTGACCGTGGGGGTGTCGGCTGACGGTGTGCCGGATGGTCAGACGAGGGCTGCGGGCGGAAGCCAGGTGATGCCGGTGAAGGCGTCGCGCAGGACGACCAGGGGGTTGACCACGTGCTTGACGGCGGTGGAGAGCACGCCGCGGATCAGGTAGCGGTCCTTGGCGCGCTGGGGGTCGGTAAGCCGACCGGAGATGTTCTCCTGGATCTTCGAGGGCCGCAGGTCGCATTCGGCCTGGTTCGAAGTGGGCGGGATGCGCAGCTCGGTGGTGAAGCGCAGGAAGTCGGCCTCGCGGTCGCGGAAGGCTTCCAGCAGCAGGCGGGCCTTTCGGGCGCCGGGCCGGACATCGCCGTCCAGGCGGGCGGTGTGCGCGAGGCCGATCGCGACCGCGGCGCGTACCCCTTGCAGACCGAGGGCACGGGCGGGTTCGGGCAGGGCCGCAAGTCCGCGCTCACGGGCCTGGTCGGCGCGGTGGATCATCTCGCGGATCTCGGCGGCAAGTTGGGTCGGCCACACCTGGCCGGGATATAGCTCGGCCGCGGCGGTGAGGTCACGCAGGACGTGGGCCAGGCACAGCTGATGGGTGAGGGTGCCGAGCCGGGCGCTGTCATAGTTCTGGTAGCGGTCGTGGACGATGACCGCGTCGGGTTCCAGGTCGGTGTAGACGAAGCGGCGGAAGGTCGTCATGGAGCGGTCGCCGAGCAGGAAGTGCGTGTACAGGTCGGTGCAGGCCACGTGCAGGTACTTCTTCGCCTCCGTCTTGCCCGCCGCGGGGGTGGCCGGGCCGACCTTCAGCGGCGTCTCGTCGCAGCAGATCACGTAGGCGAGGGTGATCAGGGTGCGGATCGCGAAGTCGCAGACGGACAGCGCCTCGGCGCCGCGCCGAAGCAGCGAGTGCACGAACCCGACCGAGGACTTCGCGCCGGTCAGCGAGGTGAGGATGTCGACCACGTGATGTACCGGGACGAAGTGGACGACGAGCAGGTAGACCGCGTAGGCGCGCAGATTCGGCCCGTACTCCGCTCGCCCTGCCCCGGCGCCCTGGGGACGCTTCGCAGTGTGCACGCGCCCGCAGGCACACAGCGCCGCGTGCTGGTCGTACTGCGTGATCTTCACGCTGACCAGCGGGATCTCGTGCTGCTGGTAGCGGTCGACCACCCCCAGGTCCACCGCGTCAGCCAGGTCGCTACCGCAGTCGCACGGTCCCTCGGGGAAGCGCGGCGTGCGCTCGTCGAGTTCGTGCTCCTCCCGCCAACGCAGCGTGGTGCCCGGAGTTCCGGGCTGTTTGCCCTTGCCCCGGCCGGATGGCTTTGCCCGGCGCTGCTTGCGCGGCGTCATGCGGCCCGGTCCGTCGTCCCCGGACGGCGGCATCGAGGAGTTGGAGCTGTTACGCGAGAGCAGGTGCCGCAGCCGCTCCAGTTCGGCGGCCTGCGTTTCGAAGTTCTCCATCAACGCCGCGTGTTGCGAGGCCAATGCCGTGATCTGCGCGTCCTGACGCTCGATCACCGCCGCCTGCTCGCGGGCGAGCACGACGAGCTCACCATGCGACAGCGACTCCAACTCGGGCACGGCATGATCCAACCACATCCGCCCACCGGTCCTCACACCGCGTCAGCAACGGAAAACCCTCCGATTACCCGCTGAAGGTTTGCGTCGCTCGCTGTGATCGCAATGCTGGCGCTGCGGTCCGTGAGGTCCCGAAGTCCGGTACTCCAGGCGGGATTCATGTCTTCCGGCGCGGTGAGTCGCTGCCTGATTCGTGGAGACCTTGCGTGATGCGGAGCGGTGGGCGGAGTGGTTCGAGGACTGCTTCGCTTCGTAGCGAATCTGTTCTGCCGAGTGGAGCCGCGGCTGACGGCGCGGGCGGAGGCCTCATCTGCGTGCATTGACAGGGAGCGGCTCGCTTTGGCCCTGCTTCCAGCAAACGGTGAGGAGGCCAGCGCACCGTTCGGCAATCGCCAATGTCGTCAAGCTCGCTCCAGGCCAGGTGCTCTCTCGGCTTCGTCATCTGTGCGACTCATGGCCAGGATGTCCAGCACGCGCCACGGCTCGCTCTCCGGCACGCTGCCGTCCTTCACCAGCTGGTCGATCGCGGCTCGTACGGCGGCTGCGGTCTCCACAGGGACCTCCCGTACGCCGAACACCGTCTCCAGCGGCGCCGTGCCCTTGCGGTTCGGCTCACCCGAGGCCGCGTCGAACCAGCCCTCAGCCAGCTCACCCAGGTGCCGCTCGAAGACCGCGAGGATCACGCCCAGGGCCGTGGCCGAGTTTCCGATCTTGTAAGCGGCACGCGAGGTCTCCAGCGCATCGAGTACCGGCTCGTACTGTGCCAGTCCCGCCACCCACCGCTGGTCCGCCGAGCCCGTGGCCCGTGCCGCATCGAACGCGGCCTCCGCCCGCTCCAGCTCATCAGGCAGGAACATCAGCTGCACGCTCGCGAAGTCGAGGTTCGCCTCACCGAGACTGGAGACGTCCACCTTCTCCAGCAGGTCCAGAGCCTTGTCGTCCAGGCCCGTGTACTGACGCCACTCCACCGACTCCAGCTCGTCGTACAGCTCCTTGAGGATCGCCGGATCGTCCTGACCCGCGATCGCGTTGTGCGAGAGCTGGAGCGCGATCTGCCGCTGACGGGGCAGCGGCTCGTCTATCTGCATCCACCAGATCTGTGGCAGGCCGGCCTCGATCGCGGCGAGCGTGCGGTGGTTGCCCGACAGCACCACGAGTCGCCCCGTCTCGGTGTCGTTCCACACCAGCGGCGTCGAGGTCAGGCAGCCATCGCGCTCGATGTTCGCCACGAGCTGCCGGAACTGCTCATGCGGCAGGAACCTGGCGTTCAGGTCCAGCAGCGTGAGCGTGCGCGGGTCGCCCTGCACCATCTGGGGCGGGGCGAGGCAGTTGGTGTCCTCCATGGTCAAACTCCCGTCTGTGTCGTCTCCCGGGCGCCCCACCGCTTCGCCCACTTCTGAAGGACCTCGGCGAGCGTGTGCTCACCCATGGCCCCCTGGTACTGGAGCTGGAACTTCCAGCCGTCCTCGCTCGACGGGCCGCGTTTCGTCAGCCGCAGCAGCCCGCGGTACTTCATCGACACCGGGTTGTTGCTGAATGCCGTGGTGGACACCGCCCGGATGCGCCGCGAGAACGCCCGCTGGCACAGCAGTCGCGCCTCGCTGGACATGGCCGCGAGCACGATCAGCTTCGACAGCCGCGGGTAGTCCGTCGGTGCGATGGCGAAGTCCGACAGTAGATACGCCTCGTCCGGGGTGTAGCTGCTCGGCGCCATCGCGAAGACGCCCAGGATCCGGCCGCTGCCGTCCTTCACCGCGACGGCGAGGTTCGCCGCGCCCGGTGCGATGCGCGGGTTGAGGTACCTCGAGCGCAGCGCGTTGAACTGGCCCGGCTTGAGCAGTGCCAGCGACAACGGCCCTTGCAGCTCCTCGCCGCGCTTCAAACGCGGGGCCGTGACCGGTTCGATGGGCTGGCGGGGGGAGACGATCCGGATCGGCGCCTGGCTGGCGTACACGTAGAACGGTGCGGCGCGCGGGGTGGCCTTGATGACGCCGCGCAAGTACGGCTGCAGCTGCGGTACGTCGTGGTTGGAGGCGGTCAGCCAGTACGGCCGGTCGGTGATCGCGCCGAGCACGTCGACCACGTCCGCGTCCGACAGCGGCTCGTACTGGGGCGTGTCCCAGGCGAAGTGCTCGTTCAGTGGCTCGTACAGCTTCTCGTAGCCACCGCCGTAGAAGGGAGGAAAGCTGCACACTGGAGCATCGTGTGGCACCTTCTGCAGCCACGTACGGACGTCTTCGACCTCGTAGGAGGCGAGTGCCACGTCTGCGCGGGACAGTCGTTCGACGGTCTGGGCGTGCTTGGTCTCCCACTGCTCGCGGTAGGAGCGC
Organism: uncultured Actinomycetota bacterium; assembly: GCA_963711935.1. GTDB lineage: Bacteria > Actinomycetota > Actinomycetes > Streptomycetales > Streptomycetaceae > Streptomyces. The sequence goes on along the minus strand of CAVQGD010000009.1, from coordinate 30,948 downwards.
ACGACTCGTTCGTGCCAGAGCCCTTCGCGGCCCACGCTCGTGAGGAACCGTGTGCCGAGCATCATCGTGGCGACCGTGCCGACACGGTCGTCCAAGAAGTCGGCAAGCCACTCCAGTTGATCCCTGCTTTCCTCGCGCAGCTGGATACCCACAGGCTGCCCGGTGAGCCACCGGCCGATGGCGGTGGTGTAGATGGACACGTCCGAGGAGTGGAGGGTGAAGCCCATCCCGGCCAGGCTGCGCTCGATGGTGAAGTTGCCGCAGCACGGCACGTAGACCGGGCCACGTGGCCAACCAGCCGCTGTCTCACGGACGATGGCGCGCATAGGGCCAGGGATGGTGCCCTGGAACATCTCGCCTCCTGAGCGTGCGGCTGCACTGAACGGCAACGCCCAGCCCAGCAAGGGCCGGGCCGGGCGCCACGTGGGAATCTAACACAATGATCGAAAACTCTTCTTCAAAGAAGTCACCTATATCGCGGTCAACCCGGCGACTACCCGCCAGCCAGAGCGTCTTGCGCCGGGTCGCGTGCTGCATACCCACGGCATGACGCAGAGTTCGGGGAAGCGTGGCCCCAAGCAGTCATTACAAGTTGGGTCTCAGCAACCTCAACGACCTCAGTGAGGCATATCCTGTTTTTGTCGGTCCCGGTGGCTACTTTTCCCACTGAGTTTTCGGGTGCGCCATCGAGACGGGGCGAGGCCTACAGGGGGGCGAACGATCGTTGTCGGCAAGCCATAGAGCAACACGGTCTCCTCGGGTGGTCACGCCCAGTGAGTTGGTCCGTATCCGTGAGGGGCAGTGGTCGGGCAGGCTACGCGGATGCTCACTCGTCGCCGAGTTGCAGGTCGAGGAGAAGGACAGCCGACAGGTCGCCCAGGCGCTCGGTCGGCTTTACACCAAGCGGGTCGGCACCCCACAGGCCGAGCGGATGTTCATCACTTGGCCTGCCTGCGTGGCGGTGGCCCTCACTGGTATCGCTGCCCGGGATTACCGGCAGGGCGAGCTATGGCCTGAGCTCTGGGAGGGGCTGGGATATCGCGGCGATGATGACGATCGGGCCGTCTGGGGGCGAGGCTTCCTTGCCGCGCTTGACGAACTAGGCATGCCTGTCTTCCCAGAGCTGCCTATGCCGTATCTAGGGCCGATCCTTATGCATACCGGCATCCCCAACTACTGCTTGGAGGACTACTTCCGCCTGGTCGCGCAGCGTCGGGCAGTAGACCGGGGACTGGACCCGGAAGAGTTCCTCACTTGGGCGACCGAGCGGCAGAACCGGCTCAGCACACTCGACCAGCCGGCCCGCCGGTTCCTGGAGTACGGCACTGAATACGCACTCGACTTCACCGGACGGACATTCGATCTACTGGATCGGCTACGGACTCCGGCACCGGACCCCGGCAGTGTAGGCCTTCCTCCGAGGGTCATGGCCCGGGCCCAGGAGCTGGCTGCCGAGGGCAGATTGGACCTTCGCACCCCGCGCACCGGTTCGTCTGACCGGAGCCATTCCGAGCGGCCCCGCATCGGCCTCGATCCCTTCGGCCGCGGGATCGAGGTCATCCTGCCGGCTGTCGGGGACACCCCTGACGGGTACGCTCGATGGAGCGTGACAGCCGACGGTGTGACCACCACAGTCCGCAGCCAGGCGCAGTGGGCAGGCGTGGCGGAAGCAGCCCCGTCCACCGCATTTACCCTGCTCCAGCCAGTCCGCACGGTAGTAGTCGCGATGGACGGCTCGGCACACCAGATCGAGCTGCAGGTCATCGACCCAAGCGCACCGATAGTGGTCTTTACCGAGAGCGGCAGGCGGTTGGCGAGCAACATGCCGCTCCCACCCGATGTCGTATGGGTGGCGTATCCGGACGAGCACGAACTGGCCTCGGACAGTCCGCTGCGCGTGACCATTGAGGGACAGCTTCCGCTGGGCTGGAACGGCTGGCGTCTGCGGCAGGTTGCTCTGGACGGGGTCCGGTCACTGTGGCTGAACGGGGTCCCGGCCACACGTCGTACCGTGCGCGGCCATACCAGACCGCGGATCGTCACCGGCATGCCGGTTTCCGGTGTCGCCACGCCGTACGGCACTCCTGTGCACGCGCATGTCCCTCAGATTTGGCTGCCAGGTGAGGCGGGCGCGCAGACCACATGGACAGTGGAAGTCCGGTCGAGTGGCGGCGCAGCCGCCTTTTCCAAGACCTACACGGTCAGCGAGCCGTGTACGGTCACGGAACTCTGGGACCGGTTGCCGCGTCCGCTGCTGGGCTCGTTCGACGTCGTGGTCCGTGGCCCCCTGGGTCGTGGAACAAGCCGGACGGTGTTCCTCGCGGAAGGCCTCGGGATCCGGTTCACGCCGCGGGTCCGTGTATTCGGTCCCGCTGGCCTGGCGAACGTGCGGGCCGAACTAACAACGGCCATCGGGGCCCAGGCCACCCCCCGGGTTCTGGCCCTCGGCACGAGTGAGCGGGCGAGCGTCGTCGAGTATCACGCCGGCCCGGAGTCCGTACCGCTGGTCGTCACCCCACCGCACATTCAGGTGATGCACGAGCGGGCGAGTCAGCCGTTGGTTTGGTCGGCCGGGCCGCTGCGAATCCCGGCTGATGTTTTCGCCGACGAGCCGGGGGCGCTGCTGGTGCGGGTTCCGGAGGCAAAATCTGTTCCGCCGCTCCAGGTGGTCGTGGGGCACGAGGTCGTTCAGGAAGTCCCGCCAAGTGGTCAAGTCCACGAAGGAACGGCACGCTTCAACCTACTGCGGGTCGCCGACACGGTGGCCGAACATCAACGGGCCGAATTGGTGCTGGAGGTCGGATGCCTTGTCCGGCTGTCCACGGTGCGGCCTCGTCAGCTCGCCGCGCGCGTCGAACAGGACGGCGACCATCTTCAGCTGGTCGAGTTCATACCGATCATCGGGCTCACCGCCGGGATCTATGCGATGACCGCGCCCTGGCGCGAGCCACGGGTGGAGCTCGTGGCGGAAGACGGCACGATCCCACTGCCGGAGGAGCTGCGACAGGCTGGACCCCTGCTGGTCACCCTGCAGGTGGACGATCCCTGGACGCCGGCCGAGTGGCCTCGCTGGCCGAAGCGGTACCTGCTGGTGGGCGGCGAAGGGTATCTCGTTAGTGAGGATCCCGAGGAGGCGGCTCTTTCCCGTTTCGCAGCGGGTGAAGGCGAGCTTCCCGAGCACATCAGCGATCTTCGACAGGTCTGGACACTGATCCACCTAGCGCGGAGGCTGCGCGCGGCCTCCGAGGTGCAGCGTTTCCTGGTGACCTGCGCTCGGCCCCTCCAACGCCGCCCCATCGACGCGATCACTGCGCTGGCCGGCCTCGGCCTGGAACCGGACCAGACGGTGATCGCATTGATCTCTTCCGGTCTGGCGGCGACGGCCGTGCCGGATCGCGCCCACACCGCCGAGGCGCGGAAGTTGTGGCCGGTGGCACCCCTTCTCGGAGCGTTGGCAGGCAGCTTGTCGGATCCCGACTGTTTCGATGCGGCGGAACGTCAGTGCGGCGCTTCCCTGCAAAGGATCGCCCGCGAGGGCACCGATCCTCATGGTGTGGTCGGCCGGTTTGGGCCCGATGCCGAGCAGATGACCTACATGGATCCGCAGCAGATCGAGCGTATCTGGCGGGCTGCCCAGATCGTCCCTCAGGCTCTACTTGATCCAGACTCCCGGGCTGCGGCCGCACGCCGTCTGTTCGACCAGCGCGGCGACAGCGGCGTCAGGGAGGTCACCAGGACGGCGGCGGCCGTGGTGCAGACGGCGCTACGACTGTTGACGAACCAGCCTCATTTGCGCGCGCAACTCGAAGCGCGCAGGCACCCGGAGGGAAAAGGCGGCTGGCTCGCGCTCCCGGCCGCGTCGGTGGCATTCGCCCTCCTCGCCCGGCTGGCGGCGCGGGGAGATTTGGCCTGCGCCAGTGCTGAGCAGCGGTTCCGCCCCTACTGGGAACGCCTCGCGGCCTACGCCCCGGACCTGGTCATCATCGATCTGATTCTGGCCGAACTGCTGATCGGCCACGGAAACATGGAGCCGCAGTGAGCCACACCCTGGATGCGCTGACGACCAGCGAACTTATCGTCGAGAGCTACCGCCGCTATCTCCGCTCACTACTGCCCGTCCGAGAACCCCGCATCGCCGAGGCGCTCGCAACAGAGATCACCTGGAGCCCGATCCTCGCCAAGGGACCACTGCTGGAGGCCACTCCGCCGTACGCGCCCGGCGCCACGCTGCGTGACCTGATCGATGAGGGCGTGCTGGACAAGACTTTCGCGGCTCTGGCGAGCCCCGCGCTGCCGTTGGACCGTGCCCTGTACCGGCACCAGGAACACGCGCTGCGCAAGGCAGTACTGGGCCGCAATCTGGTGGTGGCCACTGGCACCGGCTCCGGCAAGACCGAGAGCTTCCTGCTGCCGATCCTGAATTCGCTCGCCGCCGAACATGCCCGCGGTGAACTCGGACCCGGGGTTCGGGCTCTATTGCTCTACCCGATGAACGCGCTCGCCAACGACCAGCTCAAGCGACTCCGTCAACTCCTGGCCCAAGTCCCGTATATCACCTTCGGCCGGTACACCGGCGAGACCGCACACAGCACCCGGGACGGCGAAGCGGACTTCGAGTCGCTCCACTCAGGGGAGCCGCGCCTGCCCAACGAGCTGCTCAGTCGCGAGGAGATGCGGGCCAGACCGCCGCACCTGCTACTGACCAACTACGCCATGCTGGAGTACCTACTGCTCCGGCCCGCCGACCTCGACCTGTTCGAGGGACAGACCTGGCGCTTCATCGCCCTGGACGAGGCCCACGTCTACGACGGCGCGAAGGCAGCTGAGGTTGCGATGCTGCTACGTCGGCTGCGCGACCGGGTTGCGCCCGCCACGCCCCTGCAGTCCATCGCTACCAGTGCGACCGTCGGCGACGAACCGCGGGCCGTCATGAATTTCGCCACCAAGTTGTTCGACGCTCCGTTCGAATGGGTGGTCGGCGACGCATCCCGTCAGGACCTGGTGAGCGCAACCCGAGTCTCCATTCCGGCCGGACCATTCTGGGGACCGCTGCCGGCTTCCGCTTATCTTGAGTTGGCCAGCTCCGAGGATCCGGCGGCAGAGATCCTGCGGCTGGCCAAGGAGCACGGTTTCGCGGCCGATGACGCCGGATCGGCGCTCGCGCACGAGCAGGGCATGACCGACTTGCGCAGTCGGCTGGCCGGTGGGCCCGCTGCCTTCAACGACCTGGCGGGGCTGCTGTCCGGCTCTGACACACAGCCACGAGAAACCCTGGTGGCCATGGTTGCCGTGGGCAGCAAGGTCCACGACGGTGCGGGCTCGCCAGTCCTATCGGCGCGCTACCACCTGTTCGCCCGGGCAACCGAAGGGGCATTTACGTGTCTCATGTCGTCGGGACCGCACGTGTCACTCGGTCGGCATGAGGTCTGCGAGTCCTGCCAGGGAGCTATGTTCGAATTCGGCGCCTGCAAGCGATGCGGTGCTGTCCACCTCACTGGCACCGTCCGCCACGGTGACCTCTTCGCCCCGCAGGTCAAACACGACGAGCGACGGGCATGGCTGCTGCTGGGCGATGCCCCCATGGTGGCCGACCAGGACGATGAAGACCTCGAGGACACCCAGCAGCTCGACGGACAGGACCACTTCCTCTGCGCCGCCTGCGGCGGGCTGCATGCCGCCGCGCCGTCCGTATGCGGGCGCGACGGCTGCACCGGGACCACACTCTGGCCCGTCCGGCTGCTCAACACCCGCCAGGACTCCCCGGCAGGATGCGCATCCTGTGGTGCGCGGGGCGCCGCCATGGTGCGATTGTTCGAAAGCGGAAACGACGCGGCAGTAGCCGTGCTGGCCACTGCGCTCTATCAGGCGCAGCCACCCGCGGCCGACGACGCCCTCGCCGATCAGCCGGGCGAGGGTCGCAAACTGTTGACCTTCAGCGACAGCCGACAGGCAGCTGCATTCTTCGCCCCGTACCTGGAGAAAAGCTACGCCAGTATCCAACGCCGTCGGCTCATTCTGGAGGGTCTGAAGGCCGGTGCCCGCGATGGCGAGTCGATCAGCATCGATGACCTGACATTCCACGTGGGGAAGGCGGCGGACCGCGCACAGGTCTTCACTCGTAAAGCGTCCCGCCAGGAACGGGAACGCCAAATCGCGTTGTGGATCATGCAGGAGGTCACTGCCCTGGACGACCGTCAATCACTGGAGGGCCTGGGTCTGCTCCGGATAGAGTTCGGCCGTGAGCAACGCTGGACGATTCCTCCGGCCTTCCGGTCTCTGGGTCTCACCGACGACGAATCGTGGGCGCTGCTGTCGGAGCTCATGCGCAGCCTTCGCCAGCAGGGCGCCCTGGATATGCCGGAGGGGGTCGACCCACGCGACGAGGCGTTCAATCCGCGGCGCGGGCCCATCTATGTGCGCGAGGACGCATCGCAACCTTCATGGAAGGTGTTGAGCTGGCTGCCCACCCGTGGCGTCAACCGGCGTCTCGACTATGTACGGCGGATCCTTCAAAAAATCGGGTCGGACATCGATCCCACGGACATGCTTCGTGGCTGCTGGAGAGTGATCAACAGTTGGAACGATGGCTGGCTGGCCACTGACACAGTTCGCCAGCTCGGCACCGTTCGTCAGACCGACCACACCTGGCTCCGGCTGGCCCCCGCCGACCAGGTCCTGTACCGCTGCAACCTGTGCCAGCGGATCACATCAGTCTCCGTCCGGGAGGTCTGCCCGCTCTTGGGCTGCCAGGGCGCCCTGACCCGGTTCACCGTGCCGCCCGTCGAGCAGGACGACAGCCACTACCGAGTCCTGTACACGTCGATGAATCCGGCACCCATGACTGCCCGGGAGCACACCGCCCAGTGGGCAAGCCGAGAAGCGGCCGACATCCAGCAGCAGTTCGTTCGTGGCCAGATCAACGTACTGTCCTGCTCAACCACTTTCGAACTCGGCGTGGACGTGGGCGAGCTGCAATCCGTCGTACTGCGGAACATGCCCCCGACCACCGCCAACTACGTGCAGCGCGCTGGCCGCGCCGGACGGCGTACGGACTCGGCCGCGCTCGTCGTTACCTATGCGCAGCGGCGCTCCCACGACCTGTCCCGCTACCAGGACCCCGCCTCGATGATCGCAGGAGAAGTGCGGGCGCCTTATGTGCCGCTCGGCAACGAACGGATCGACCGACGCCACGCCCATTCGATCGCGCTGTCAGCTTTCTTCCGGCACAGCAAGCGCACCAGCGGGGAAACGTGGTCGACGGCTGGGGACTTCTTCCTCGGCGATCACGCACCCGCCGCCCGGGTCCGGTCTTTCCTGTCGCCCGTCCCCCCAGATGTTCTCCAATCGCTGTTGCGTGTGCTCCCACCGGAAGTCCAGCAGGAAATCGGAGTCGACACCGCAGAGTGGGTGAATAGGCTCTGTCACCTGCTGGAGGAGGTTCGGGCCCAACTGGTGCAGGACATTGGTGCCTTTGAGGAGCGCCGGCAGCGGGCCTACGAGGATCGCAAGGGCCATCTCGTCCAACGCTACGAAAAGACGATCAGCACACTGACCCGGCGCAACCTGCTCGGCTACCTCGCCAACCGGAATGTTCTGCCCAAGTACGGATTCCCAGTCGACACTGTCGAGCTACGCACCAGCTACTCCGACTCACCAGTCGGCGGCAAGCTCGACCTCGCCCGTGACCTGTCCACAGCAATCTACGAGTACGCGCCCGGCGCGGAGGTCGTCGCCGGAGGACTCGTCTGGCGCTCCGGCGGGATTTACCGGCTCCCGGGCCGCGAGCTGGTTGGCAAACACTACTTCGCCTGTGAGCAGTGCCAGCATTACTGGGAGGGCGATGAGGACATCGATCCGACCTGTCCTTCCTGCTCGTTCGTCGCCCGGCGCAAGCCAGGTCAGTACTACGTGCCCGAGTTCGGATTCGTCGCCGAGTCCCAACCGTCGAAGACCACCATCGCACCGCCCAGACGGAGCTGGAACGGCGCCACCTATGTCCGCTCGCTCGCAGCCGAGGCGATCCGCGAAACTACCTGGCAGGCAGGGGCTGGTGGAACCGCGTACGTCCGCTCAGGCTCCCGGGGGCAATTGGTTGCACTCTCCGAGGGGCCCACGGGTGCCGGATACTTGATCTGTGACTGGTGCGGTGCCGGACGCGCTTTGGACGGCAAGAGGGTGACTTCACACTCTCACCTGCTACGGGGCATCGAGTGCGCTGGCCCAATGCGGCAGCGGTCACTCGCCCACCCCTACGAAACCGACCTGTTGGACCTGGCCTTTGATCGGCTCGCCATGCCAGTCAACGCTGACACGGCATCGTGGCGTTCATTGCTCTACGCCCTACTCGAAGGTGCTGCGGAACGACTGGAGCTCAGCCGCGACGACATCGACGGCACGCTTCACAGGCGCCCGGGAAATGAGGTCGGCATCGTCATGTTCGACACCGTGCCCGGCGGCGCTGGCGGCGTCCTGAGGATTGCAGATGCTCTAGTGCCGTAGCAGGCAATGTTTGCCCTGTTGTGATGTGACGCGCCGTCCTGGTGCTGTGCCGGGCGGCGTGTGGCCGTCACCCTGGCCGGGTGGCAGAACGAGTACGTGTGCGCGAGATCGACGATGACGAGGGCAGCCGGCTGCTGCGGATCATCCGCAGGGGCACCGGATCGGTGGTGACCTGGCGGCGGGCCCAGATGGTCCTGCTGTCCGCGCAGGGCATGCCGGTGGCAAAGATCGCCGAGGTGACGTTCACCAGCGCGGACCGGGTCCGTGATGTGATCCACAACTTCAACACCGACGGCTTCGACTCCCTGTATCCGAAGTACAAGGGCGGCCGGCCCAGGACCTTCACCCTGCCCGAGCGGCGCGAGATCAAGAAGATCGCGAAGTCCAAGCCGACCGAACACGACCTGCCCTTTTCGACCTGGAGTCTGACCAAGCTGGCGGACTTCCTGGTCGCCGAGGGGGTGGTCGACGACATCAGCCACGAGGGCCTGCGCATCCTGCTCCGCGAGGAAGGCGTCTCCTTTCAACGCCTGAAGACCTGGAAGACCTCCCGCGATCCGGACTACGCGGCCAAGAAGGCCCGGGTCGAACATCTCTACGCGATCGCCGACAGCGAGGTCATACCCGAGGAGGGCGAGCCCGAAGTCGTCTTCTGCATGGACGAGTTCGGGCCGCTCAACCTGATGCCCCACCCGGGCCGGCAGTGGGCCGAACGCGGGGGCAGGCACAAGGACCCCGACCGCGAACCCCGCCGCAGACGGCGGGCGACCTACAACCGCTACGGCGGAGTACGGCACCTGTTCGCCGCCCTGGACCTGGCCAAGGACAAGCTCTACGGCCACACCAAGCCGGTCAAGAAGCGCACGCAGTTCCTGGAGTTCTGCCGCTACCTGCGAACCCTCTACCCACCCGAGGTCCGTATCGCGATCGTCTGTGACAACTTCTCCCCGCACCTGACCACGAAGAAGTGCCAGCGGGTCGGCACCTGGGCGGCAGCGAACAACGTCGAGATCGCCTACACCCCCACCAACAGCTCCTGGCTCAACCGCATCGAAGCCCAGTTCACCGCCCTGCGCTACTTCACTCTCGACGGCACCGACCACGCCAGCCACAAGGAGCAGAGCAGCATGATCCGCCGCTACATCATCTGGCGAAACCGCCACGCCGACGACCGGCGCCTGCGCGCCGTCGTCGACAGGGCGAACGTTGCCTGATGCGGCACTAGATCTAGTGGTCAGAGCCGCCCTGGACCGAGTCTCGGGGTGCGACTGCGGCGAGGAGACGTCCTGCTACGGCTGCCTAAGAAGCTTCCGTAACCAGCGCCACCACGAGGAGCTGAGCCGAGGAGCTGCCCTCGGCGTCCTACGCCCCCTGGTGAGCCCCTCTCTGACAGTCTCGGCTGAGACGCTCTCGGCCTCGGTACCCTGATCGAACCCGGCGGTTCACCTCCGCTCGCGCGGAGAGGACCTGTGGATCAAGCACCGGACGAAGCCGTTCGACGGTTCACCTCCGCTCGCGCGGAGAGGACATGTGCGGGGCCCCACGGCGCTGGAACTCCAACGGTTCACCTCCGCTCGCGCGGAGAGGACTCAAACGGGGCGAGGGTGCCGAGGCGTCCGGCCGGTTCACCTCCGCTCGCGCGGAGAGGACGCCCTGGGGTCTCTGGCCGATCCTGTCATGGGCGGTTCACCTCCGCTCGCGCGGAGAGGACTTCGGCGTTGCGGGCGATGATCTCGCGGACGGCGGTTCACCTCCGCTCGCGCGGAGAGGACGGGTCACCTGGCTGGAGAGCCCCGGTCTCGATCGGTTCACCTCCGCTCGCGCGGAGAGGACACCTTCACCCGCCGCGCCATGGACCGCGCGGCCGGTTCACCTCCGCTCGCGCGGAGAGGACCAGTTGCTCCGGGTCGTCGCCCTTGACCAGTGCGGTTCACCTCCGCTCGCGCGGAGAGGACGTCCCCGTCTGGTGGCTGCCCGACGGATTAGGAGGTTCACCTCCGCTCGCGCGGAGAGGACCTCGGCTGAGCCTTCCCGGATCATGAGCAGCGCGGTTCACCTCCGCTCGCGCGGAGAGGACACTTCCCGACCTGCGATTCTATGTGGGCTTTGCGGATTCTTTACTCGCTGTGCCAAATGCAACGAGTGTCAGGCCGTCGAAATCCACAGGTCGACGTCGGCGCGCTCCGGCTGTGTGGAGTTCGAAGCCCTGTTCGTTGTCGCTGGGGTGGGCTAGCACTGACATTCCGTCACCTGTGCATGCGGCGACGGCGGCCCAGAGTTCGTCGCGCACGCGGGCTGAGACGGTGCCCACGTACAGCTCGGGTGTGACTTCGAGGAGCCAGCGGGTCAGGGCGCCGCGGAGGTGGTCGGGGACGGCGGTGGCGGAGATGACGATCATGGAGGCCATGGCGGTGTGTTCTGTTTCCAGACGGCTGTTGTGGTCATGTGTCGGCTGCGTGGTTGGTGCCGCCGGGGACGGGGCCGGTCACCGGGTCCCATAGGTCGATGAGCTGTTCCTCGGGGTCCGGGGTGTCCTGGGCGGAGCCGGGAGCGAGGAGTTCTTGGATGTCGGTGACGATGCGTGGGAGGAGTTTGAACAGGCGCAGCTCGTTTCGGAAGGAGCGCCGGGCCTCGGCTTCGGGGTTGGTGGAGCTGTGCAGTGAGAAGGCGAGCGGAATGGTCAGGTCGGCCTTGTAGAGGTCGGCGATGTCGTAGACGAAGGCCTGCTGGTTGCCGTTGTGGACGAATCCAAGGGCGGGTGAGCAACCGAGGGCGAGGATGGCGGCGTGGACGATGCCGTAGAGGCAGGTGTTGGCGGAGGACAGGGCAAGGTTGACAGGGTCCTGGGTGTCCCAGGATGCCGGGTCGTAGGCTCGGCGGAATCGGCCGATGCGGTACTGCTGGGCGAGCAGGCGGTAGTGGGCCTTGACTCGTTGGCCTTCAAACCCGCGGAGTTGGGCGAGGCTGCTTCCGGGTGGGACGGTGCCGGTGCCGAATCGCTTCTCATACATGGCGGTGGCGACCGCCAGGCGCTGGCCGTCGTCGGCCCAGGACCGGACCTGGTGTTCGAGCCAGGTGGTGGTGAGGGAGTCGGGTAGTGCCGCAGCGTAGGTGCGGACTCCGCCTGATCCGGTGACGACGACGGTGGTGCCGTGGCGGGCGAAGGTGGCGAGGGCCCGGGCGGTGATGGAGGTGCCGGGCCCGAGGAGGACACAGCTCAGGGCGGCGGTGGGCAGATAGACAGTCTCTCTGCCGCGCCGTTCGCTGGTCACCTCGGCGCAGACTCCGGTGTCGTCCTGGTGCACGCGCACGACGTCCAGGTAGAGGAAGGACAGCGAGTCGGCGATGCGGGGCAGCATAGCGACCGTGGGAGCCGTGAGCCGGCGCCGTGCCTGGCTGGGGGTGTGAGCCGTGCTCGGGGCGCTGGCGGGGCGTGTCATGGGGTGGTCCTTGCGGGGGCGATGCTGAGGAGGCCGCAGCCGTATGCCTTGCCGCGTCCGATCCCTTCGGTGATCTTCTGGCGGAGGAGGTCGGGGTCGGTGATGGTGGCGGAGCCGTCGAAACGAATGCGGGCGTGGCGGATGCGCTGTGGTGTGTCGGACTGACCGGGGTTGCGGGTGACTTGGGCGGCATCCAGGGGGTGGGAGTGGAGGGTGAGGGGTGCGAGTCCGGCCGTACCGGCTTGGCGGGTCCACCATTCGTCGGCGTGAGCACCGGTGAGAGGGATCACGGCGGGGAGGTTGTACAGGGCGCGGGTGGTGGCGCCGGGTTTGCGGACGGGACTGGCGGCGCAGCGGTAGCGGATGGTCAGGCCGGGTTTGAGGGCCTCGAGGAGGGGGTCGAGGGGGCGGCTGTGGGTGGTGCCGTAGCCGTCGGGGAGGTCGGTGAGGTCGGGCTGCTGGGTGCTCTGCAGGAGGATGTGCGGTCCGTCGGGGGTGTCATCGATGCGGAAGAGGACGCCGAATCGGGCGCGCGGGTCGGGCCCTGCGTCGACGGGATACAGGGACATGAGGCGGCGGTGCAGGTTCATGGCTGCTCCGCTGCCGGCGAGGTCACGGCGGGCGTCCTTGGAGCGGGGGTCGGGGATGATGCGGGTCAGCCAGACGCTCAACGGGGGTTCCCTTCAGCCTGGTTGAGGTGCTCGTTCAGGTAGGTGGTGAGGGTGTGGAGGTGTTCGGCACCCAGGCCGGTGTGCTGTTCGGCGGGCAGGTGCAGGGTGCGCCGGTAGAGCGGGCGGGCGCGGTAGGCGCGGTGGCGTGAGTGAAAGGTGAGCGGCTGGTCGTTGATCTCGCCGGACGGGTGGGTGCCGGTCTCGGTATCGGTGTGGGCGCTGCCGTCGGGAACCGGCAGCTGGTCGAGGGGGCGGTCGGCGAGGAACTCGATGCCGCTCGTGTCGTGTGGGGGACGGGGCGCGGCGATGGGCAGGCGGACGAGGTGGCGCAGTACGTCGTCGAAGTGGCCCAGGAGGAGAGGGCCTTCGGGCGGGCAGGAGCGGCGGCCGAGGTAGGGCGGCCAGCAGGGGGAGGCGAGGGCCGCTGCAGCGCGGGTGAGCAGGCTGGTGTCGTCGGCGGTGAGGGCGAGGGTGAACACGGCGTCGGCGAGATAGGCGCGGTGGGTCAGGAGGGTGCCGGTGTCGCCGCTGCGTTTCTTTCCTTCGGCGGTGGTGACGGTGGCTTTGGGGGGCAGGCCGCCGCCTACGGTGTGCAGGTCGCGCAGGAGTACGCCGGGCCGGTCGGTGCGTACGGTGATCGCCAGGCGGGCGAGGTCGTCGAGGTTTTCGCCGCGGTGGCGGCCCAGGGCGGCGGCGAGCAGGCCGATGATGCCAGAGCGGGTGGGGAAGGGGGCGGTGTCGCGTTCGTTGAAGTGGCTGCGCTCGCCCCAGGACTGCAGCGGGCCACTCAGGCGCAGCAGGAGTCCCGGCTCGGTCGTGGTGTTCACGCGGTGGCCTCGGTGGTGGGGGTGAGGGCGGCGTCCAGGGCGGTGGTGATCAGGTCGTCGAAGGAGTCGCGGCGCTCGCCGAGCCCTGTGGGGTCTTTGGTGTCCAGACCGGCCCAGCCGGCGGTGAGGATGGTGCGGGTGCCCAGCAGGGTGTTGGCGGCCTGAGCGTAGTCGGCCAGTTGGGTGCGGGAGACGTCGGCGAAGCCGCCCTGGGCAGCGGCCTGGACGGGCTTTTCGAAGGCGGCCGCGTACGACAGGGGCCGGTCGGTGCGTACGGAGATGTGGACCAGGTCGGGGATGGTGTGCGGGGCGGTGGAGTTCTTCTTGGCCTGGGGCAGGGAGGTGATGAAGGAGGCCAGGAAGGCGGCGGTCAGCTCGCGGGCGGCGGTGGGCTCGTCGCCGATGTTGGCGATCAGGTCGCGCAGGTCGAGGGTGGCGTAGCGGTAGAAGGTGCCGGCGCTGAATTCGGCGTGCCCCATGTGGCCGCTGCCGGTGGCGTCGTCCCACAGGGCGGTGACGTCGTCGACGGCGGAGAAGTAGTCCAGCTCGACGTCGGTTTCGTGGGTGGTCAGGGCGTGGGCGACCTGGACGGCGCCGTCCACGCCGGCGTCGTCGATCTCGGCGAGCATCCGTCCGAAGAGGTTGATGACGCCGTTGCGTGAGCGCAGAACGGCTTCCACCTCGCGCGCGGGCAGGATGCTCTTGTCAGCGGGCTTCTTGATGTCCTTGGCCTGTTCCAGAGTCTCGCGATGGCGTTCGGCGAGGTCGGCCAGCTCGGTGACGGCGGCTTCCGGCACGTACACCATCGCGTTGGTCAGCACCTTGTTGGGGACGCTCTGCTTGGCGTCGCCGGGCACCTTGGCGAGTTCGAACTTGATGCCGCTGGCCGCTGCGGTGTGGCCGCCGGCGCGCTGGGCCAGCTCGGCGGGCCAGCTGCGGTACTCCAACTCACGGGTGACGCGTTCGCCGATGCGGCGGGTACGCAGGGCGGCCTCGCCGATGTGGTCCTCGAAAACGGTACGGACGGCGCGCTTCCAGGACTGGCTGCTGACGCGAGTGCGCAGGGCGTTGCCGTACTGAACGGTCTTGACGGAGTTGGTGTCGTCCCGGTTCAGGTTGGCGAAGGGGACGGACTGCAGGACGTGAATGTCGATGAAGCGGGCCGGTGCGGCCATGGGAGGTTCCTCGTTTCTTGGGTGTGTGGCGGTACGGGGTGGGGCGGTGTGACGGCTGGCCGTCTGGTCACATACCGGTGTGGGGGCTCTCGGCCTCGTCCTGATCGGCGCGGTCCGCATGCTGGCGCAGGGCCTGGGTGCGCTGGAGGTAGTAGTGCTGCAGCCAGCGTCGGGAGATCTTTCCGGAGTGGGTGGGCCAGGCGATGAGGTCGGACAGCAGCTGTGCCCAGTCGAGGGGTACGCCTACGTCACGCAGGTAGTTGACGGCGGCGGGCAGGTGCCGATGCAGTCCGTTGACGCTCTGCCGCGTCAGCAGATTCAGCCGGGACTCGGCGGTGGACTCCCGCATCTCCCGCTCCCGGCCGGGACTTTCCGTCACGGCGAGCGCGAACGCGAGGCCAAGACTCGTGCCGTAACGCGACGCGGGCGCCTTGTCCGAAGTCGCCGAATCCAGATCAGCGGTGGGGTCTGTCTCCGGGGTCTCCGGGGTCTCCGGGGTCTCCGGGGTCTCCGGGGTCTCCGGGGTCTCCGGGGTCTCCGGGGTCTCCGGGGTGGCGTAGCTGCTGCGGGGCTGCGCGGCGATCATCGCGGCCACCGCGTAGTACGCCCGCTGCTCGGACTCCGGCACCTGCACATTGCTCGGCAGCCAGGGAGCGACGAAGCGGTGCATGCGAGGCACGTCGTCGAGACCACGGCGCAGCCCGCTCCGCAGGGCGGTACGGGCTCCGGGATCGTCTCTGCACAGCTCCTCGATCCAGCGGGTGTAGGCGACAAGCCGCCGGCGCCGGGCTGTAGCTCGTTCCTCGGTGATGGTCAGGGTGGTCATTCATGGCCTTTCTCTGCTGCGAGGAATCGGTAGGGGCGTTGCCGTCACGCGGCCTGTGTGCTCGCCGCCTTCTTGCGCACGCCGCCGAACAGTTCGATGCGGGCATGGGAGACCGCCTTCGCACCGCGCTGGGTACGGGTGATGGGGGCGGTCACCGTCTCGTACGCGTTGATGGCCAGACGCAGGAACGCGGCGCGGGACGTGGCCCGATCGAAACCGGCGTTCGGCTCCCGGCCGGTGCGGTCGAGCTGGCGGAAGCGGTTCCAGAACTCGGCCTCGGCGCCCGGCCAGTAGCGGGCTGCGGCCTCGGCCGCCCAGGTGTCGCCGTTCGCCTTCGCATCATCCATGTACTCGGCCCAGGCGCGTTTGACCGCGCGTTCCAGGCGGCGCCCATACAACTCACCAAGCTGCCGCATCCGTCCCACGGCCGGCGCGGTCGCGTGTGCCTTCTCCTCTACGAAGCCCAGGAGGGGGGGTGTCCCGGCATCGACGAACTGGATGTCCTTGGCCTGCCCTTCCTGATCGAAGCCGAGCGCCCGCACCCGCAGATCCTCGGAGACCTCGCTCGCGTAGTCGAAGACCTTGGGACGCTTGGGCTGGGCGGTGCCGGGCGGCTCTTTCAGCAGCAGGGCGTCCAGGTCCCGCCACAGCGCGCGCCGGGAGTCGGCCGGGCGCGGGTAGCGGTTGCCCTGCTGACTGGTCTGCCAGATCAGGTAGTTGTCGTCGCGGGGGATACGGCCGGTGCGGTATGCCCAGGTGATGTACGCATCCCGCACCAGCTTCGGGTTGGTCTTGTCGTGGGTGAGCAGCAGGGCGTGCTGGGAGCACGCGGTCAGCCGCGAACACGGGCCGGTCGGCAGGCGCGGTGCCTTGTCCGGGTCGGGCAGCTCCTCCCGCTCCCACGGGCACCGGTCGTCTTCCCGCCTGACGGTCTGCTCCGGCTGGACCAGGCCCGCCAGCAGAGTCTCGAAGAGGGTGCTGCCCTCGGGATGGTAGGAGAGGGCCGTGCGCAGGGGGCCAGCGGTGGCGCTGGCGGTCTTGACCCCGTTCACTTGGCGGGCCGAGCAGCGGCCGGAGGGCCCGTAGTAGTGCCACACCAGCAGGTTCAGCACTGCCTCAGCGGCGGTGGGCAGGTCCGGCCGGGCGTCGCTTCCGTGCCGGAACCAGGCGTGGGCGTTGCCGGCCGGACGCGTCACGATCAGCTTGTTCACCCCGGCGGTGTTGTCCGCGTCACACTGCTCGGCCAGCCGGGCATCCTGCATCCACGGGCGGCTGCCTTCGGGGTCGTACAGGAAGAAGCGGTGCCGGTAGTGACTGATGTAGGTATCGATCCCGTTTTCGGGGAGCTGTCCGGCGTCCCGGATGTCCAGGCGTCGGCCTGCCCAGTCGCCGGGCTTGGCCTCGTCCAGTCCGGTCACCCGGGCCGTGAGGGCGTACAGGATGCGCAGCAGCGCGGAGTGTGCCGGAGGATCGGCGATCGCGAGAGTAGCGATGTCGCCGCTGCGCAGCAGCAGGTCTCGCAGCCCGACGTGCTCGGGGCGGTCTTCCGGGCCGGGTTGGGGTGTGCCGGGGGCCCAACGGATGGGGATCCATGGCTCGTCGAACAAGTTGTAACTACTGGTCGGCATCGGACTCCTCTTGCCGGGTTGCCGGTCACAATGGGGGTGGGGTCTCCGTACGCGCGGAGGTGAGCCATAGGCCGCTCATGGAGCGATGTCGCTCTCTCCCCCCTGCCCGCGCCAGCGGGCGGACGCCGTCCCGGCAGTGGCGCCGGAGAACACCCCTTGCCGGGACGGCCGTCGAGTACGTTAGACAAGTAGGCCGCGCATGGAGCAACATTCACCGAGATGTCACCCGGATGGGTTAAGCGGCTTCCAGTCCGATGCTGGAGATCCGGATCGTCCGGGTCCCGTGGCGACAACTCCACGCAGAGCCGGAGCTGTCGTCGCCGGCAGGCTTCATCCGCAGCAGGACCACGTCGCACAGCACCGGCTGCTTCTCCCAGCCCTCCGGCGCCGACTGCCCCTCGGCTCCGCGCAGCCAGCTGCCCGGCACCGGCACCATGCGCGCCATCACCTGCGTCAACGCCACGCGAGTAAGCCCGTGTTGGCCTCCGATGGGCAGGCGGAGTGTGCCGGCCTCATCGAGGGTGAGGGCGCCGTCCGGCTGCTCGTACACGCACAGCACGCGACCGCTGTCAGCACCCAGTCTGGTGGTCAGTAGCTCTTCGGTAACCCCGGCTTCCCGACGGCTGAGCTGGTAGAGGTTGCCGGCCACGTCGGCGGGGGCGCAGATGGCGACCATGTCGGCCATGTGCGCCTCGGCTGCCTCGCCCGCCTGCCGTTCGGCGTCCATCCGCCGCAGCTCCCGCTCCGCGGCCCCGTCGAGCTGGTCGACGAAGTCCTCCGCGTACACGGCATCGACGAGATCCTGCACGTCCTGCGGCACCTCGATGCCGGTCTCCGTCCGCTCGCGCAGTAGGTACGCCGTGCGCCGCAGCAGGCCGACGTCGTACACCGATCCCCAGGTACGCGGCACGAAGGTGGCGCCGTCCTCGTCGACTGGGTCCAGGACGACCAGGCGTGGCGCCTCCTCAGGTAGTGCCCATGTCGGGCGTCCGTCGATGCCGCGCATGTGGCGACGTCCGCGCCCGGCGCGCTGCAGCAGCTGCGCCAGCGGAGCGAGGTCGCTGACGATCAGATCGAAGTCGAAGTCCAGCGACTGCTCGACCACTTGGGTGGCGACCAGGATGGATGCCGGACGCGGCCGGGCAACGTCCTCGGCGGAACGGGGCTTGCCGTAGGCCGGCTCGCACTCGGCGGTGATGCGTTGCCGGACGTTCGCCGGGTAGCGCGAGTGCAGCAGCCGCAACCCGCCCTCGCACTCGGAGAGTTCGGGGAAGGCGGCACGTAGGTCACGGAACGTCTGTTGGGCTTCGGCCACCGTGGTGCAGCACACCAGCGCGGTCCCGCCGTGCGTGGCAACCGGATCAAGCGCCTCGCGCAGGGCCTGGCGGCGGCCCCCGGCGCGTACGGGGCTGCCGGCAGCGGCTGTCGTGTCCCATACGACGTGCCGCAGCTGCACGTCCAGCGTGCGTGCCCGTTCGCTGCCGACCTCCCGAGGCGCGCAGACCTCACCCGTCGCAGCGTCGGTGAACATCCATCCCGGGTAACAGGGCTTGACAGTGGACGGTTCGAGGAAGCCTGCCCCGCGGCGGTAGGCATCCACCAGGGACGAGGCCGTGCGGCCGGACAGGGTGGCGGACAGCAGGACCACGGGGGCACCGAACGCGCCGAGCCACTCCAGCAGACGGGTCAGCAACTGGTGCATCCACGGTCCGTAGGCATGCGCCTCGTCAACCACGAACACCTTGTCGGACAGACCGAACAACCGCAGCGCGTTGTGGGTGAACGGCAACACGGCGCTCAGCGCCTGGTCGATGGTGCCCGCACCCAGCGGGGCCAGCAGCCCGCGCCGCCGCCCGCGCAGCCATGCCCCGGCTTCGGTCGCGGTGGCCGGGTCGGCGCTCACGTCGCCGAAGGCCGGACCCGTCTCGACAGGCCGCCCAGCTATGTTGTAGGCGGGGCTGAGCCAGGCCATGGAGTGCAACAGCGTCAAGGCCCGCTCCCCGCCCAAGGCATGCTCGGCGAAGGCGCTCACCCGCGGGTACATGGCGTCGGCGGTGGCCATCGTCGGCAGCGCGAAGAACAACCCCCGAGCCCCCGCCGCGTGCCCCAGCACCGACGCCGCGTACAAGGCCGCCTCGGTCTTCCCATCCCCCGTCGGCGCCGTGACCAGCAGCAGCCCGGGTCCCTTCGCCTTCACCATGCCTGGCAGATGGACGACAAGGTCACCCTGGAGGGCATTGGGCTCAAACGGGAACATGTCCTCGAACCGCTCCGCATCGAACCGGGCCCGCCCCAACTGCGCACCCTCCACCAGCCCCGCAGCCCCCTTCTGCGTACGCTCCCAGTGCGCGTCGATCTCCTCCGGCGCCGCCCGCCACCCCGCCAACGGCAGCAGCGGGACGATCGCCTCCGTCTGGCTGGCCAGCCAGTCCGCGACGACCACCAGCCCGGTGACAATCACCGCCAGCTCCGCCGGCAGCCCCTGCTCCGGCACCGCCCACGCACCAGTAACCCGCCGCAACTGCTCAAAGTGCGCCCGCCGTTGAGCCGCCCAGCCGTCCCCACCGAGCCCCGGCTGATAGGCACTTGCGTGGGCAACCTCCTTAGCCTTCAGGACGTCACCGAAACACCCGTGATGGCCGCCCAGCAGCTGCGCGACCTGGTGGCTCACCGCATTCCGCATCGCTCTGCCACCGCCGGGATACCCCGCCTCGCCGAGCAGGACCGCCAGCGCCCAGTGGGTGGCCATCTCATGGCGAAACTCCCGCTCCTGCTCCGCCCCCGGAGCGAATACGTAGGCAGGGTCACTCCGCACCGCCGCAAACGCCTCCGGAACCTGGGCCTGGAACGGGGGAGTGATCTTCCCCAGATCGTGCAGCCCAGCCCAGAACGCCAACACCCGCCGCGCATCCGCCACAGACAGCCCCAGCGCCCGCGCGATCTTCTCGCGCACCTGATCACTCAGCAGAACATCCCACAAGGCACCGAACACCCCAGCGGTGTCCAACAGATGGCAGATCACCGGATACGAGCGCGGAAGACCGCTCTCCTTGCCCCATAGCCGAGCGTCAATCGGGACGTGCCCCGGCGGGTCGGACTCACGCTTCATCATGACGACAATGGATAACAGGCCCCACTGACAATGCGCCCCCACCTGCGTGAAGAGCACCTCCAAGCAAGCGCAGGACCGTAGACTCCAGGGCGTGGGGCCCCAGTTGACGCAATGGCTCGCTGATTCACGGCAAGCCCATCCGTACGCCGTAAAGAACTTGCAAAGTTCCCGAAGAAGCCCAGGTCAGCAAGTGTCCTCTCCGCGCGAGCGGAGGTGAACCGCTGGGGGCTTAGAGGGTGGAGACACATGTGTTGTCCTCTCCGCGCGAGCGGAGGTGAACCGGCCGTACACGACCACGGCTACCACGCACAGGCGTCCTCTCCGCGCGAGCGGAGGTGAACCGTGGGCGGGAAGGGGAGCTTCCCGCGCACAGCGTCCTCTCCGCGCGAGCGGAGGTGAACCGGCGCCGACTACTTCCCTGGGAGCCCCCTGCGGGTCCTCTCCGCGCGAGCGGAGGTGAACCGAGAGCGGCCATGTCGCGGCCCTGAGATCCGTTGTCCTCTCCGCGCGAGCGGAGGTGAACCGTCGCGGGCGCGCTCTTCCTCGCCACACAGGACGTCCTCTCCGCGCGAGCGGAGGTGAACCGTTGGAGTTCCAGCGGCGGGGCGCCCCGCACATGTCCTCTCCGCGCGAGCGGAGGTGAACCGCCGTCCTCGCACGCCTGCCCCGCCGGACCCCGGTCCTCTCCGCGCGAGCGGAGGTGAACCGCCGATGGACCGTCCGGCAAATCCGGACGCGTCCTCTCCGCGCGAGCGGAGGTGAACCGTCGTCGGTCTTCTTGGGGTTCATGCTGCGGGGGTCCTCTCCGCGCGAGCGGAGGTGAACCGGTGCCCAGGCCGTCACCGTGCACCCGCACATCGTCCTCTCCGCGCGAGCGGAGGTGAACCGCCTCGTGGACGGCGCACCGTTGGTCGGTGAGGGTCCTCTCCGCGCGAGCGGAGGTGAACCCTCGGCGTCGACGCCGACCTGTCGCCGGCCGACGTCCTCTCCGCGCGAGCGGAGGTGAACCGCAACATCTGGTGTCCTCCAAGTGAGTTGGTCTGTCCTCTCCGCGCGAGCGGAGGTGAACCGACTGGCTGATCTGCTCAAGGCACACGACGCTGGTCCTCTCCGCGCGAGCGGAGGTGAACCGTGTGGATTGGCGTTCAGGGGCGGGTTAGCGGTGTCCTCTCCGCGCGAGCGGAGGTGAACCGGGTTCCTCAAGGTCCGCCAATGGCGGATGAAGGTCCTCTCCGCGCGAGCGGAGGTGAACCGGCTGATGTTCGGATTGGTAACCCGCCGCCGCTGTCCTCTCCGCGCGAGCGGAGGTGAACCGCTCATCTCCCTCATGAAGGGATTCGACCGGGGGTCCTCTCCGCGCGAGCGGAGGTGAACCGGATTCCGGGATCCAGGATCCGGATGCGGTCCTGTCCTCTCCGCGCGAGCGGAGGTGAACCGACCGTGAGGGACCAGGGCGCGCGCCTCGCCGCGTCCTCTCCGCGCGAGCGGAGGTGAACCGCCACGGCTGTCTTGCGTGCCTGCGAGCGCGCCGTCCTCTCCGCGCGAGCGGAGGTGAACCGATCGCGTACGGGTAGAAGCGCATGCCGCCGAGTCCTCTCCGCGCGAGCGGAGGTGAACCGTGGGGGTCTTTTCGAGGACGATTCGTCTTCGTGTCCTCTCCGCGCGAGCGGAGGTGAACCGGCGCTCGGTCCCCACGGCATCGGCCGCGGGTTGTCCTCTCCGCGCGAGCGGAGGTGAACCGTGCTTCAGCCGGTCCCCGGTTACTTGGGAGCAGTCTTCTCCGCGCGAGCGGAGGCGAACCGCTCATCGACGAGTACAGCAAGGAGTTCCCGCCGTCCTCTCCGCGCGAGCGGAGGTGACCGGGAGCGCAGGGCGTTGAACTGGCCCGGCTTCAGCAGCGACAGCTTCAGCGGGCCCACCAGTTCGTCTCCCTCACGCAGGCAGGGAGCCTTCACCGGCTCGATCGGCTGGCGCGGAGCGACGATCCGGGTCGGAGCCTGGCTGGCGTACACGTAGAAGGGAGCGGCGCGGGGCGTGGCCTTGATCACGCCGCGTAGGTAGGGGTGCAGCTCGGGCACGTCGTGGTTGGAGGCGGTCAGCCAGTACGGCCGGTTTGTGATCGCGCCGAGCACATCGACCACGTCCGCGTCCGACAGCGGCCCGTACTCCGGCGCGTCCCAGGTGAAGTGGGCTTCCAGTGGCTCGTACAACTTCTCGTAGCCTCCGCCGTAGAAGGGAGGGAAGGAACACACCGGGGCGTCGCGGGGGACCTTCTGGAGCCAGGAGCGCACGTCCTCCACCTCGTACGAGGCGAGTTCGATACCCGAGCCGGACAGCCGCTCGACCGTCTCCGCGTACTTGGCCTTCCACTGCTCCCGGTAGGAGCGCACGACTCGTTCGTGCCACAGCCCTTCGCGGCCGACGCTGGCCAGGAACCGGGTACCGAGCATGAGCGTGCCTACATCGTCGTCCAACGAGTCTTCAAACCAGTGAAGTTGGTCTCTGCTCTCACCGCGGAGGCGGATGCCGACTGGTTGCCCGGTGAGCCACCGGCCGATGGCGGTGGTGTAGATGGACACGTCCGAGGAGTGCAGGGCGAAGCCCATGCCGGCCATGCTGCGCTCGATGGTGAAGTTGCCGCAGCACGGCACGTACACCGGACCGCGCGGCCACTGGCTGGCGGTCTCGCACACGATGGAGCGCATGAGGCCCGGGATGGTGCCCTGGAACATCTCTCGCTTCCCGACGAACGACAGCGCCCGGCCGCGGCGGGGTGCCGGGCCGGGCGCTGGAACCTAACACAAGGAGCCAGCATCCTCTTGAAATCGTGTCACCTATTTCTGAGGAGCGGTTCCACCGCTCACATCAAGGTGCCCTGCTGGTAGTGGCCGCCCTCCATCGGGGACAGCTCCCGCACCTCGTCGCCCGTGACGTCCTTCCACCAGGTGGCGAACACGCGGCGGTGGCACCACAGGCCCGGCTTGGCCAGGTCCTCGAAGCAGCACAGCACGAGACGGTGATCGCCCTCGGCCTCCGCGATCTGCCGCAGCCGCACCGCGATCCGCTCGGGGCCGAGCTGGTCGAGGTCAGCCCGGTAGGCCGTCGTGAACTCGGGCTCGGGCCGGGAGAGGTAGTCCCGGCGTGGCGCGAGCTCCCGCACCGAGTGGGTGAGGGAGTAGGGAAGCTTGAAGCGGGGAGCACCCAGGGTGATGCGCACCGGCACCCCTTGCGGGGGCTGGAACGCCTGGAAGCGATTGGTGAACAGGGTGAGCACGTCCATTCCTTTCGTGGTGCTCAAGTGCCGGGTCCGTCAACGTTGCCGCCGACGGAGCCGGGTGATCGATAGTGCCTCCCGCTCGGACCCGCGGGGGTCTGAGCGGCACCGGGCGCGCAGGGAGAGTGCCGCCCCGCGCGCCCGGCTCGGGCTGTGCATGGGAAGGGGCGCGGGTTCCCGGTGCGGAGGGGGCGCAGGCCACCGCGCCCCTCCGGCTCTCAGACGTCGCGCACCGCCGCGAGCTCCTCGTCGGAATCCGTCATCCAGAACCCGCGCAGTAGCCAGTTGGCGGTGTGCGTCCAGTTCACGCAGTCCAGGTGCCGCCGTTCCTCGTGAGCCTTGTTGGCCTCATTGACCGCCTCCAGAGTGAGCTGCGCGACCGGTCCCGAGGGTTGGCGTATTCGTCGTCCGAGGTGAGGGCCCAGAGTGTGCCCTGAAATTCAATCTCCCTCGCAATTCCTTCCCGCTTACTCCTGCTCATATCTTATGGTATTTACGGCTCAATTAACATTGAATTCGGAGGGTAATTCAAAAGGAAGCGGGCGCTGCCGGAATCCCGGCCGCGCCCGCTCTTCTACTCCTGGGGAGCGGTGGGGCGCGGCCACTGCCACGCCCCCTCCGATCTACTTCGCCAATCTACTTCGCCGCCGCTTCAGCCTTCTTGGTGGGCGTCCGGCGCGCCGGGGTCTTGGTGCCCGTGGCCGTCCGCGCCGCGGGCTTCGGAGCGGGCTTTGTCGCCGCCGTCTTCGCCGCGGGCTTCTCGGCCGCCTTCGGCTCGACCGGCTTCTCGACCTCGGAAGCCTCGGGCTTGGCCGCCTCGGCCTTCTTCGCAGCCGCCGCCTCCTTCTGGACCTCGACAGCCGCCTTGTTGAACTCCTCGGCCATGGCCCGCTGGATGCCCTGAGCCTTGCTGAGCAGGTTCCGCACCATCTGGATCTGGCTGTAGAGCTTGCCGACCACCTTGATGTGGCGGTTGAGGTCGTCACCGAGGATGACGGCCAGGTCCTCCGGCTTCTTCTCCGCCAGTCCCTCCAGGAGAGGCAGCAGGATCTCCTCAGCTTTGCCCAGGCCGTCCTTGGCCTGGGCCTTGGCCTTCTTCCGCGTCTCCTGCTCCTCGGCGCTGGGTGCCTGCTCGCCGGTGAGGGAGGTCTGCGCCTCCATCATCTTCAGGCCGTTGGCGAAGTGCTGCGCCTCGGCCTCGCTGTCGAAGTCGCCGCGTACGTACCGCATGGCGGCGACCATCTGGTTGGCCGGGTTGAGCTGGGCGATGTGCCAGGCCAGGTTGTTCTTGATCTGGCCCTTGTCGACCATCTCGGCGACCTCGGGGCGCAGGGTGAGCAGGCCGAGGCGCCAGGTGATGTGGGTCTCCGTCTTGCCGAACTGCTTGGCGATCTTGGCCGGGGTCCAGCCGGCCGCCTTGAGGTCGGCGTACGCACCGGCCTCTTCCATGATCGTCATGTCGGAGCGGTTGACGTTCTCGGCGATGCTGAGGACGTACGCCTGCTCCTCGCTGGCGCCCTCGATGACCTTGGCGGGGACGATCTCCAGGCCGGCCGCCTTGCAGGCCCGCCACCGGCGCTCGCCCGCGATCAACATGTAGGGCGCTTCGGCCCCCTCGACCGGGCGGACGACGACCGGCTGGAGGAGGCCGTTCTCCTTGATGCTGCCGACGAGTTCCTCGTGTTTGGCATCGTCGAAGAACTTCCGGGGCTGCTCGGGGTTCGGGATGATCTCGGAGATCTTGAGGTTGGCGAACATTTCCCGCGCCTTTCTCGATTCCAGGGAAGCCGTCCTTTCGGCTTTCCCTTTTTTCTTACACTTATATCTTAATCGCATTCACCTCTAAAGCAAGTGGAAATTCCTTTTAATTTCAGGAATTCAATTCCGGATCCCGTGGCCCGGATTTCCCTGCAGACTCGGATTTCCCTGCGGAAGGGACGCGATCGCCCCGGAAATGAGGCGAGCCCGCCACGGCCTCACGGCCGCGACGGGCTCCATTCCTCTCACGCACCCCACCGGCCGCACCGACGCGGCCGCTCCTCGCGGGTGGGGCGCGGGGGGTCGGCCACCCGCGAGGAGCAGGGAAGGGCGTCGCTCAGCGCGACGCCGCTGGGGCGGGTTCCTGCGGCTGCTGTACCCGCCCCGGCATGCCAGAACTTACATGAGCCGTTAAAAAATGTCATCTACCTATAGCAATGCCCTTCCCGCCAGCTCAACCGCGACCATCGCCCCGCGGGCTGGCGCCCGGCCCCTCATGGTCATGGCAGATCAGCGCCTGTACCTCCAGCACCCTGCGCGCCTCCTCCAGCGCCTTCGCGCTCGCCCCGTCCCGCAGGACCTGTGGGGGCTTCTTCGCCAACTCGGCGATCCGCCGCTCATCTGGCCCGGACATGTGATTCCTTCCGTAAACGGCAAGCGCGTTGCCGCCGCCCGCCCGCTGATGCCTTTCCGTGCGCGCCTGCCGGCCGCGGGCGCGAGAAGCGCGGCGGCATCCACCTCGCCTGCCGCATCCCTTCACGGAAACTGTCCAGCAAACCTTATAACCCGCCTGACCTGCGATGTACTGTAACCGTCAAGCGATGACTATGCGTTGAGCATATGCCAGAACAGAGAGCGGGGACATGGCAGACACCTCAGACAAGCCCGAACTCATGAGCCTGAGCGCGAAGTTGCTCACCCTGCTGCGCCTGCGCCGCACCCCGGACGGGTTCACCCCCAGCGCCCGGGACATTGCACAGGCAACGACAACTCCCGAGCACACACCAGTCCTCTCCCACGGACAGGTCAACAGCCTGCTGAACGGCACCAGTTGCAACCCCCGGTCGTCCACCGTCACCGCACTCGCGCAAGCACTCGACGTCCCGGCCGCGTTCCTGCTGCCGGGGCCGGAGTGGGAGGACCTCACCGCGCTCACCGTGTACCGGGAGCACCCCGAAGCCCGTGAAGTCCTGCGCTTAATGAAAGGAGTCGACATGCAGGACATTCTCGAAATCATCACAAGGCTCCGGGGAATCCGGCACCACGCGGGACTGCCCGAGAACGTCCCCGCACTCCCCCCTCCTCCCCCCGGCGTCGACCAGCCCCGCGAGGGCAGGCCACGCCGCCGCCTGAGCCTGAACGAAGCCGCTGAGAAGGCAGCGGCCGACCTGGAAGGACACTGACCTCTTGAACACCCCCCTCTACGGCGCGAGTGCCGTACTCATCGCCCTCACCACAGCCACCTACCTGGCCTGCGCCCCCCAGCCCCAACGCCACGAGCCGTTCTACACGGCCCGCCGCGCCCGTCTGTTCGTGTTCACCGCTGGCTTCGCCAGCGCGTTCCTGCTGATTCCCCCCGCCGCCCTGGCCGTCGACGAGTTCACCGGACGCGACGGGACAAGCAGCCTCCTCTTCGCTCTCACCACCGCACTGACCCTCCTCAGCCTGCAGATCGTGGCCCTCAACTGGACGCATCCACCAGACCGCCTCCGCAGAGCCGTTACCGGCCGCATCTGCTTCGTCGGCTGCGTCATGGCGCTACTGATCTGGGAGTTCCACCGCACCCACGCCTCCTCCGCAGAACTCACCTCCACCTCCCCCGCCAGCAGCGAGGCAGCCCTCTACATGCTGACCCATCTCGGCTTCCTGGACGTCATGATCCTCACAGTCTGCCTCCGTTACGCCACACTGGCCCGCGCCGCCTGGCCACGCCGACGCATCGCGGCTGCCGGTCTCGCGGTCACCGCCCTGGGGATCCTGTGCGGCGTCGTGTACGCCGTCGCCCGCACCGGAGCAGCCGTCGCCCACCTTGCCGGGCAAGCCTGGCCCCCCACTGTGGAAACCCACGTCATACCCATCACGGGTGCGCTGGCGGCGTTCTTCGTCACCCTTGGCCTCACCCTGCCCACGATCACGCACCGGATCGTCCTACCGCTCCACCGAGCGCGAACGGGCCGCGTGTTGAAGGACAGTGCCGTCAGGCGGACTGCCCGTCCGTAGAAGACACCACATCCCACAAGCGCCACTTCAATCCCACCCGGTCCGCGTCCACGGTGCGCGAGCCCCTGGACGCCGCCGGGTACACGGCCACCTGCTCCAGCATCAGGACCAGGACACCCTTCTTCGCCACCTGCGGCGCGTGCCTCCACCACCGCACCAGATCCGGCACCGCCCCCACCGGCACGTGCTTGACCTGCTCCAGGAACCGCGTCCGCGCCCTGTCCGCGTTGACCTGCCCCGACAGCTCTTTGTCGGCCGCCTTGAACGCCTTCAGTGACATGCCCGAGGGGCGGGCGTAGTCCTCCCCCAGACGCCTCTGCCGGCTCTTCGCGGCAGCCGCCCTCTTGCGCAACTGAGCCGCCTCAGCCAGCAGCTGGTCACGAGCCTGCCCGATCAGTGCACTGACTTCGGGCTTGGCCAACTCGGCCAGCACGTGCTCGGCCACGTAGGTCTCCAGCAGGTCAGCCTTGATGCGGACCTTGCCGCATCCGCCGGGATGCTGCGCGGTGCTGGGGGCACAGCGGTAGCCACGGCTCCCCGCGTTCGAGGGCGAGCCGCTGAGCGCGGTCGCGCACAGACCACAGACACCAAGCAGTCCGGAGATGAGGTAGTCCCGCTGCGCAGCCCGCTTGGTGTCCGGGTTGCTGGACGGGCGCATCGCCCGGATGGCCTCGAAGTCCTTACGGGAGATGATCACCGGGCCACCCGTCCCGGCCAGCTCACCGTCCTCGTCCTCGGCCAGGCCGGCGATGGCCGGGTGGTCGAGGAGGCGCGCCAGGACGTCCGGCTTGAAGGGGCCGCCGCGTGTGGTGCGGTAGCCCTCGGCGTTCATCCACTCGCAGACGGCCGGGTAGCTCTGCCCCAGCAGCCGCCGGGAAGCGGCAGCCCGGATGCCCTGCGCCTCGCTCTCCCGCACCCGCCGGTACGCCATGTCCTCGAAGCCATACAGCCTTGGCATCAGTCCACCCCTCGCCGCTCCTGCCGACCCCCTGGTAGTGAACTAGCTTACCGAAGATAGGTCACACTGTTGCAGATATACACGGACACCTCGAAAACACGCATCGCCCCCGCCGCTCACACTCCACGCCGCCCCTCCACACCCAGCAGCTTCCACAGCTCCGCCGTCGGCACGCGCAGCGTGCTGCCCAGCGTGAGCGTCCTCACCGGGAAGGAACCGCTGCGGATCAACTCATACGCCTTGTCACGCCCAATACCGAGAGCGCGACCGGCTGTTGTCACGTTGACCGTGGTCGGAAGAGACAGCAGCTCCTCCAGGCCCATCGCTCCGGCCGAAGCCCGCCCCACCGCTTCCTGAGCAGTCATGTCGTTGGTCGCCATCTCCCCCGCGCCAACTTGGAAGCGACTTTACCTCAGTGTCCGACAGCCCCCGCAAGATCGAGAGAGAGCACGTCAGAGACGCACACACACGTACGCACAACCACGACTGGCTGCTGGCCAGTCGACAGCAGGGGGTCGGATGTACTCGCCGAACTTCTACCGGCGATGCCAGTGCAAGGGGCCGCTCACCGACAAGAAGGGCAAGCCCGTACTCAACAACGACGGCACACCGAAGATCGGGGACATCGGGCTGACATGCCCGAAGCTCGGGCGCAAGGGCCACGGAACGTGGTACTTCGCCCTGGAGCTGGAGCGCGGAGAGAACAGCAAGCGACGCCGCGTCAAGCGCGGCGGCTTCCCCACCAAGGAGAAGGCTGAGGAGGAGGCCGAGAAGGTCTATAAAGAGGCGGACCGCGGTACCGACGTCCTGTCCAACGAGACCACGGCCGACTATCTGCGGCGCTGGATCGGGACAAAGAAGAAGCTCGCCCGCACCACCCGACACGGCTACCAGGAACACCTCGACAACTACCTGGTTCCTCATCTGGGTCACGTCAAGCGCCGAGACCTGCGGGTCCGCCACCTCGACGCCATGTACAACGCCATTGAGCACGAGAACGCAGAGCGAATACTCCACCACCTGCGCGTCGAGGAACTGACCGAGGCCCGCGACGCCGCGCACCAAGCCTGGGTTCGCGCCGCAGGGAAGAAGGAGGAGCGCCGCCGCACCCGGCGCGCCTACCTCGACGCCAACGCCGCCCTGCGCGAGGGCCGCCAGGGCCTGCGGAAGGTCACGTCCGCCGCGACCATGCACCGCATCAACGACACCCTCAGCTCCGCCATCTCCTGGGGGATGAAGCGCGAGGAGGCGTTCAGCAGGAACTGGGCTCGGCTCGTCGAGCTGCCGGCCGTCACCCGGCCCAAGCCACTGGTGTGGGTACCCGAACGCGTCGAGCACTGGAAGCGAACCGGGGAGAAGCCGGGCCCCGTTATGGTCTGGACGCCCGAACAGACCGGCGCCTTCCTGGACTTCGTCCGGGACGATTGGCTCTACCCCCTGTGGCATTCCTTCATCTTCCTCGGTCCCCGCCGGGGCGAGATGTGTGCCCTGCCGTGGCCCGAAGTCAGCCTCGCCGCTCTCTGGCTCCGCATCTCCGCCCAGATCGTGGAGGTGGCCTACCAGCTCTACGGCGAAGCGCCCAAGGCCGACAGCGTCCGCACTCTGAACCTGAGCGAGGAGTCAGCCGAGGTCCTGACGCACTGGCGAGCCAGGCAGGACAAGGCACGCGCGGAATGGTCCGGCGTAGAAGCCTGGGTCGAGTCGGACCGGGTCTTCACGCACGAGAACGGCGAGCCGCTCCACCCCGACTGGGTGAGCCGACGCTTCAAGCGCCTGGTGGAGCTGTCCGGCCTGCCTCCGGTCCGGCTTCATGATCTCCGGCACATCTCGGCCAGTCTGTCGCTTCTCCAGGGCAACGACATCAAGGTGGTCCAAGAGCGGCTGGGGCACAGCTCGCGCCAGATCACCTCGGACACCTACACCAGCGTCCTCCCCGAGCTCGCACGACGCGAGGCCGAATCCATGACGTCCGTGATCCCGCGCAGCATCCCCTACGACGTGCTGCGGCCTCTCGCCTTTCCCCAGAAGCTCTTCAGCGACGGCATGGCCGTTGTCTACGCCGACGCTACCCGTGCCCGCGACAGCGTCTGGACCGTCAGCGTGAAGGCTCGGCACGACGGCCGCTCGCTCGGCAAGATCAAGACGAGCACCGCCAGCCAGGAGAACGTGGCCCTGGCCGTGATCCAGTGGGTACGAGACCACTGCAAGGAGGCCGGTCTCAGGATCTTGTCGGCAGACAAGGTCACCGCACACCTCCCAGAGCTGGGGAAGCGCCAGCATCACCTTGTCCGCTTCGCCATCGACGGCGGGACCGGGATGGGACCCGAAAGCTGGGTTCCGGTTCCCTTCACGCCTGGTGATCCCGAAGCCAGCGAGCAAGACCAAGGGCCGTCCCAGGAGGCGGCGTAGGCCCCTGCGTGACCCGGGCGGCGCCCTCCGGGCCCCTGTAGGGCCCCTGGCTCTTGCTCTGAGCGGGTGAACGGTGCTCGCCGCTTCGGTGGGGTGGCCCCCGGTCTCGCGATTTCGCAGGTCAGGAGACTTCTTCCCGCGTAGCAAGGGG
>CAVQGD010000008.1:0-11965 GCA_963711935.1 uncultured Actinomycetota bacterium | reverse complement strand
CGGCGCGGCGGGCCTTGTACTCAAGGAACCGGCCGAGCTGGGCGAAGGCCCAGGAGTGGAGCGTGACCCGTTGGGGCTTGTTCAGCCGTACCCTCTGCCGGATGCCGCCCAGGTCTTCCAGGGCGATCCCGTGCGAGGTGCGTTCAGCCTCGGTCACGATCTTCTTCGAGATGATGTGGTTGACGTTCGTGGCGTGCCGTTGCTCCTTGCGGCGGCGGTTCTTCAACTGGCGTTGGCGGACTTGGTGCCCTTGGCCTGGAGCTTGCGGCGTAGTTCGAGCTGCCGTTTGCGGTGCCGGTTCAGGCCGCGACCTGCGGCCCGGTGTCCGGTGGACGTGGTGGCGATGTTCGCGATGCCGAGATCGACGCCGACAAAGCCGTCGGGCTCGTGCTGCTCGGCCTCAAGGACCTCGCAGGTGGCGATGAGGAACCACATGCCGTCACGGTGGACGAGATCGGTTTCGCCCTTGCGATGATCGACGAGGAGCTTGCGGGCCTTCTCGGAGCAGGCGAACCGCACACCTCGTATGCGTCCGGCGGTGGTCCAGATGCTCACCGTCTGCTCATCGATCTGCCAACTGAGGCAGCGGTCGTCAAACGGCTGGGCGGCGTCGGCCCGGAACTCGATCGGCTTCGTCTCTGCCGTGCGGCGGCGCTTGCTGCCGGGCTTGCCGAGGTTCCCGTTCCGTATGTTCGCCTTGAGCGTCGAGTACGCGTCGGCGACCTTCCGCAGTACATGCAGTGCGGGTTGAGCCGACAGGCCCCGGTCTTTCAGGTCGCGGTAGGCGAATCCCTGCAACGCCTTGCGGGAGGTCTCGCCTCGCTCGTGCGCCTGGCCGGACAGCCAGTTCGCCGCCTCGTTACAGGCGTGCAGGGTGCACTCAAGTGCCGATGCCACCTCGGGCGTCGGCATGAGGCGAACCTGCACGACGATCTTCATGCGAGCATTATAGCATCGTGTCTATGTCACCTCGATGGGAGCCAAACCCTGATATTCGCCGTGGTCGTAGCGTCGTCTACACCCTCCATGCGCATCTTGTCTTCGTCCCGAAGTACCGGCGCGGAGTCTTCACCGACGAGATCCTGACTCGGTGTGAAGAGATCATGCGGGAGGTATGCGCCAAGGCGAACGCGGAGCTGCGCGAGTTCAACGGTGAACGCGATCACGTGCACCTGCTCATCCACTACCCGCCGCAGGTCAAGCTGTCGACACTGGTCGGCTCGCTCAAGGGCGTCTCCGCCCACTACCTCCGCAAGGAGTATGCCGACCACATCAAGCGGTATCTATGGGGCGAACACTTCTGGTCCCCCTCGTACTTCGCGGCCTCATGCGGAGGCGCCCCACTCGCGGTGGTGAAGGAGTACATCGAGAACCAGAAGCGCCCCGGCTGAGGCAACAGTGCGGACCCGTACCCCTGGTGCGGGTCAGAGCAGCCGAGAGAAGCAATTCCTCCCGAGCCGTAAACGGCCGGGATTCCTTGCTAGATCACGTTGAACCGGGCCGGACAAGTCTGCATCCGCCCCGGTTTTGGGGGGTAGGTGGTGGATAAGTCCTCTGAGGGAGGCCGATTCGATGCCGTGGTTCGTATGGCTGCTCGCCGCCGCGGCGCTGGGTGTCGCGGAGTTTTTCACCCTGACGCTGGTTTTCGGGCTGCTGGCGGGCGCCGCGTTGGTTGCCGCCGTAGTCGCCGGTGTGGGCATCGGCCTTCTCGGCCAGCTCGTGGCGCTCGGAGTGGCAGCGGCAGCGGGTCTCGTCATCGTCCGTCCTGTCGCGCTGCGGCACATGGCACAGCCACCCCTCACACAGCGAGGGCAGCGACGCGCTGATCGGCAAGCGGGCCGAGGTCATGCAGGAGGTCACCGCGACCCGCGGCCTGATCAAACTCTCCGGCGAGGAATGGTCCGCCCGTGCCCTCGACGAAAGCCTGGTGATCCCGGTGGGAGCGCTGGTGGATGTCATGGAGATCGAAGGCGCCACAGCCATCGTCTACCCCCGCGAACTCCTTCCATGAACGGCTGAACACGTAGCAACGGAGGAACCGTGGATCCAGTTGTCATCCCCATTCTTGTGGCGGCGATCGTTGTCGTCTTCCTCGTGGCCTCCACCGTGCGGATCGTCCCGCAGGCGCGCCGCTACAACATCGAGCGGTTCGGCCGATACCGGCGGACGCTGCAACCCGGCCTGAACCTCGTCCTGCCGGTGGCGGACCGCGTCAACACCAAACTCGACGTGCGCGAGCAGGTCTACTCCTCCGACCCCAAGCCGGTGATCACCGAGGACAACCTCGTGGTGAACATCGACACCGTGCTCTACTACCAGATCACCGACCCGCGGGCGGCGGCCTACGAGGTCGCCGACTACCTGCAGGCGATCGATCAGCTCACCGTGACCACGCTGCGGAACGTCATCGGCTCCATGGACCTGGAGGAGACGCTCACCTCACGTGAGGAGATCAACACCCGGCTCCGCGCCGTCCTCGACGATGCCACCGGCAAGTGGGGCATCCGGGTCAACCGCGTCGAGATCAAGGCCATCGATCCGCCGCACACCATCAAGGAGGCGATGGAGAAGCAGATGCGGGCCGAGCGGGACAAGCGCGCGGCCATCCTGCACGCCGAAGGGGAGCGGCAAGCCAAGATCCTTACCGCGGAGGGCACGAAGCAGAAGGACATCCTGGAGGCACAGGGCACGCAGCAAGCCATGATCTTGCGGGCGGACGGCGAGGCGAAGGCGGTGGAGCGCGTCTTCCAGGCCGTCCATCGCAACAATGCCGACCCGAAGGTCCTGGCCTACAAGTACCTCGAGACGCTCCCGCACCTGGCGAAGAGCGACAACAACACGTTCTGGGTGATCCCGGGGGAGCTGACCGAGGCAGTTCGCGCCGTCACCCAGCGCATTCGGCGATCAGTCGACGATGGGTCTTCCCGCATCCGCGCAACCGGAGGAGGCAACCGCTACCGATGCCGACGGCGCGTCGGACGAAGGCGGGGCTCCGGAGCTCGAGCCAGGCTCGCCGCTTTCGCTCGACGCTGCCGCGGCTGCCGATGAGGTCGCGAAGCAGGCCGCCGCCGTAGTGAGCGACGCGAAGGCCGAGGCCGAGGCCGCGAGGGCGCCCCAGATGCCGGGCCGGGGGCAGACGTCCGGCGATTGAGCCGCTCCTCGACTCTCGCCAGGAACGTCGGGCGGCCAGGACCAGATCGGGCAGCTATGGCCGTCGTCCGTTCGGCGGCACCCTTGCGCCTCGGCCGGGTCCGTGCCGACATCGATGCTCGTCCCGAGGCTTTCGCCTCGGGACGACGTCATGGCGGTTCGAGAGTGAGGCCGGCCTCGGCGACGCCCTCAGCTGGCCCCGTCACAAAAACGCGCACGGCGTCGGCCGTGGATTGCGTCGTGGTGATGGCCACGGAAAGGATGTCCGACTGCACCGACACCGGCATCTGCCGCATTCTCATCGGGGCGAATGACACGATGAACGGTGAGCGCCGTCACTGAAGCACGTGGTCGGTCGGGCATAGCGTGATCAGGACCGAGGAACGTCCCGGCCTGACTGAGGAGCACGACCATGCTGCGGGCTGTAGGGAACGGCACGGTGATCGCGGAAGCCCGGCGCACGGTGATCGTCGAGGGCAACCACTACTTCCCGCCCGAATCGCTGCACCGGCAGTACCTCACGCCGAGCAGGACCAGGTCGCTGTGCTTCTGGAAGGGAGTGGCCCGCTACTACAGCCTCGAGGCCGGCGGGCTGACGAATCCGGATGCCGCCTGGTACTACCCCAAGCCCAGCCCTCTGGCCCGGAAGATCAAGGGCCATGTGGCGTTCTGGCAGGGGGTGCGCGTGGAGGGTACTCCGGAGCCGGAGGCGCCGGAAGACGGCGGGGAGCAACCCACGGCGGTCAGCGGCGGGTGAGGTGCCTCAGGGCGACGACGGCCCTGCAGGGCGGCGGCCGGGCGCAGCAGGACGGGTCGGGGCCGCTCGGGCATGGTGCCGCGGCGCAGTGCGAGGCCGGTGACGGTAACGACGGGGAGTGCCCAGGCGGCGATGGCCGCCGTTCGTAAGGTGCGGCTGGGTTCGTGGCGCAGGGTGAGCCACGTCCAGTAGGCGGCGTCGGCGAAGGTGCTGGCGTACTCCCCGAAGGGGGTGGTTGCGCCCTGGTGGCGGGCCAGGCGCCCATCGGCGAGATCGAGACCGACCGCCAGCGCCCCGGAGGCACGGCCGGCTCCGCCGGGCATGGCGGGGAAGTTGCCGCGCATCATCGTCAGGATATCCGCGGTGGCGAGGCGGGTGCGGTGCTCCAGCAGCCCCAGGTGCACGACGCTGAGGGCGGCCCGCGCCGCCGTCACGGACGGCACACTCGGGTACGCCCTGCTGACCGCGGAGAAATCCCCCGGACAGCCCAGTGATCTACCGCCCGGTACGTAAGCGCCCTCACATACCTGCCCCGTCCCTCGGTCATAGCGTCGTGGCCGAAAGAAGACATCACCGCATGTGAGAGGAGCGTTCACTATGACCACCACCTTGCAGGTGTCCCCGAGAACGGCCGCCGTCCCGGTCCACGCGGCATGGGGCGCCGCGGCCGGTCTGGTCGGCGGAATCGGGATGGGCCTCTGGATGTCTGTCTCGAAGCCGATGAGGGACACCGCGATGATCACCATGGTCGCCGGTCTCCTCGGCACGACCAACGCCTTCGCCGGGTGGCTGATCCACCTGGGTATCGCCACCTTCGCCGGCATCACCTTCGGCGCGCTGCTCGGCCAGTACACCCAGCGCCTCGCGCCCGCTGTCGTCCTCGGCCTCGTCTACGGCGCGGTGTGGTGGACGGTCGGCGCGCTGTGGATCATGCCCGCGAACATGGGCATGCCAGTCTTCGAATGGAACGACGTCACCACCTCCAGTCTGGGCGCCCACCTGGTGTTCGGGCTGCTCGCCGGAGTGTCGTTCGCCGCGATCACGCAGGAGGCGGACAAGCAGCGCACGGGACCGGCCCGGGGATGAACCCTCCGCCGCCCGCGTCAATACCCGGACCCCAAAGACCACGGCCGGGGGCACCGCCGCACCGGACGCACGACGACGGCATGGCGGTGTCCTACTGTCTGGCGAGCAGCGCCGATGCGCTGGCCAGCCCGGCGTGGGGCGCCGCGCCCCCGCCCTGGGCACCGGGACGACGCGAGGAACCACACCACATGAACCACACCGGTGACGACGAGAAGACCTGGTGCATGGCCGAGGTCGACATCTTCTGCGACC
Source organism: uncultured Actinomycetota bacterium (assembly GCA_963711935.1). Taxonomy (GTDB): domain Bacteria; phylum Actinomycetota; class Actinomycetes; order Streptomycetales; family Streptomycetaceae; genus Streptomyces. The sequence continues at coordinate 6,720 of CAVQGD010000008.1, read as the reverse complement.
TGAACGAGCGGGAGATGGAGGCCATCGCCGCCGCCGCGCCGATGAAGACCTACGGCGCCGGCGAAATCCTGTACACGCCGTCCCAGCCCAGCGAGGTCCTGTTCATCCTCAAGAAGGGCCGCATCCACGTCTTCCGCGTCTCCGCCGACGGCCGCGCGCTCACCATTGCGATCATCACACCGGGCACCATCTTCGGCGAGATGGTCCTGCTCGGACAGCACATGTACGACAACTACGCCGAAGCCCTCGACGACGTCACCGTCTGCGTCATGAGCCGCAACGACGTCAACCGGCTGCTGCTCACCGACCCGCGGATCGCCGCCCGTATCACCGCGATCCTGGGCCAGCGGCTCTCCGACCTCGAACAGCGGCTGTCCGACAGCGTCTTCAAGACCGTCGCCCAGCGCATCGCCACCACCTGCCCTCACCACCCTGACGACCGCCCAGCCCCCCGCGAGCCCGCTGCGGCCCGGCGGCCGGTACCCGCAGATCGCTCTCACCCACGAACAGCTTGCAGCCCTCGCCGGCACCTCCCGCGAAACCTGCACCAAGGTGCTCCGCGATTACGCAGACCAGGGACTGCTCCGCCTCGCCCGCGGCCGCATCACCGTCCTGGACGCCGACCGGCTGGGCGACGCTGCCGGCTGACGTCGCCAAACCGTAAGCCCACCCCGCCCACGAGAGGGGGGTGGTGGATCTACAGTCACACCTATCCCGAGCTCACAGGAGTCCTCCATGCGCGCCCGCACCGTCCTCCCCGCCGCCCTTGCCGCCGCCCTGATCACTCTGACGGGATGCGGATCCGGCAGCGGCTCCGATGACGCGGCGGCGGGCGCATCCGCGTCGAACGCTTCGTCCCCGGCGCAGTCTCCCGCCTCCTCCGACACGGGCGAGAGCGGAGCCAGCGGGGCGCAGGCACCGCAGGCGCTGCAGTTCACAGCGACCACGGTGGACGGCAAGCCCTTCGACGCCAAGACGCTGGCCGGCAAGCCGACCGTGCTGTGGTTCTGGGCGCCCTGGTGCCCCAAGTGCAAGGCCCAGGCCGCCGAGACCGCGAAGGTCGCCGCCGGCTACGCGGGCAAGGCCAACGTCGTCGGTGTGGCGGGCCTGGACAAGAACGCGGCCATGAAGGACTTCGTCGCCGACACCGGCACCTCCGCCTTCCCCCACCTCTCCGACGAGCAGGGCGAGGTCTGGAAGCGGTTCAAGGTCACCGAGCAGAGCCGCTACGTCATCCTCGACAAGGACGGCAAGACGTCTACGAGGGCGTCCTGCCCGCAGGTAAGGGACTTGCCGACAAGGTCGCCGGACTCACCGGCTGAACCACCATGACCGACCTGCCCCTCGCCCTCGCCCTCACCGCGGGCATGCTCGCCGCCGTCAACCCGTGCGGGTTCGCCCTGCTCCCGGCCTACCTCTCCCTCCTCGTCCTCGGCGACGACACTCCCACCCGCACCGTCGCCATCGGCCGGGCCCTGACCGCAACCACCGCCATGACTGTCGGCTTCGCCGCCCTCTTCGGCATATTCGGCCTCGCGATCCAGCCCGTCGCCGGACAGGTTCAGCAACATCTGCCCGGGTTCACCATCGTCTTCGGACTCCTCATGGCCGCCGCCGGTGCCTGGATGCTGGCCGGACGCCAGTTGCCGGCCCTGATGCCGAAAGTCCGCCGGGCCCCGACCGTCACCCGCTCGATCCCCTCGATGGCACTGTTTGGGATGGCTTACGCCACGGCCTCCCTGGGCTGCACCATCGCCCCGTTCCTCGCCATCGTCGTCTCTGCCTTCCGCGGCGGCTCCACCGCCGAAGGCATCCTCCTCTTCGCCGCGTATGCCGGCGGCATGGGGCTGATCGTCGGCGCCGCCTCCCTGACCGTCGCCCTCACCCGCACCACTGCCGTGTCCCACCTGCGCCGCGCCGGCGCCATCGCCCCGCGCCTCGGCGGCGGACTGCTCCTCCTCGTCGGCTCGTATGTCGCGTACTACGGCTGGTACGAAATCCGCACCCAGCGCGACCCCGCCATCGCAGACCCCGTCATCGAGGCGGCGGCCACAGTGCAGCGAGCCGTAGCCGACGGCGTGGACAGCATCGGTCCGCCAGCGCTGGCCGCCCTCTTCGCAGTCCTGCTGATCGCGGCGCTGGTGTTCCGTCGGTGCAGGGCCACACGCAGGCACGCCCCTACCGACGTCAATTCATCTCCCGCACCCAAACACTCGGCCTGACTCGGCCGTGAGTGACAACCGGTCACGGCGACGGTCTGCGGGTCGTCATGGGGCGCCGGCCCGGCGGCAGGGCGGGGTCTTCCGTCGATACCTCCGGCACACCGGTGACGCCCAGCGTGAAGGCATCCACGCCTGCCGCAGCTGCCGCGCTCTGGAAAACTCGCTGCGCCAGCAGCAGGCCGCTTCCTGCTGCGGCCAGTGACCGAGGTAGCCCCCGCCCGCGACTGGACCAGGCGACTGGTCGTGGCCCCGCACCGTGATTCTGGTATCAGCTGCATGATCCGTATGGGGCAGTTGCCTTCTGAGGAGGGGGAAGCACCAGACCGACTACATCCGGCTGCCCGGCGGAGCCCACCAGATGCTTCAAGGCCCCGCTCGTCCTGGTCTGGGACCGGCTGGGCACCCATGTCTCGAAGGCGATGAAGCAGCTGATCGCCGCCCGCCCATGGCTGACTGTGTTTCTGCTCCCCGCGTATGCGCCCGAGCTGAACCCGGTAGAAGGCATCTGGTCACAGTGCAAGCGGAGTCTGGCCAACCTCACCGCCGGAACAGTCGACCGGCTCGAAATCCTCATCCGCAACCGGCTCAAGAGCCTGCAGTACCGACCGGCAACCCTCGACGGCTTCATGGCCGAGACTGGACTCGCACTCGACCTGCCACCGCCGTGACCCCAAAACGCCGAAGTCAGTAAGGCCGGGGAGCATGTCAGATGTCGGTCCAGTTGAGGGTGTCGAGGTAGCTGGGACCCGCACCGTGTCCGGCCACCGTGTCCGGCATCTCAAGGTCAGGGAAGTCCGTGTCGAAGTTCATGCCGGGGGGGTCGCTGTCCAGGGCCATGGGGGCGGCCTCCGTCGGGACTGGTTCCGGAGGGGGAGCCGGGTGGCCCAGCACCCCGGCCCGGGTCAGCCGGGCGAAAGCACCGGGGACCGCCGGATAGGCAGGCGGCAGCGTGAAGGATTCCAGCGTCCGCCCGGCGGACAGCCGCCACCACGGGGACCACGGGCCCGTCTCCCCGTCCGCCGGAACCTGACCGACCGACACACTACGGTCCTCCTCGTTCCGCAGCTTCCAGCCGTCCGGCGGTTCCCCGCCGTCCCGGGCCGCCAGCCGCACCTCGCCCCACTCGTCGTAGCGCACCTGAAGGTCGCTGCCCGGCAGGTCGACCCTCCAGTCCACGATCTGCCTCCCACGGAACGTGAGCGTGCTACCCATACCGAAGACGACATGGAAAAACCGCGAATCCGAGGCTGTTTCGATGCGCCAGTTCCTGATGTCCTGCGATGCCAGGTAGGCCGCAATGCGCACCCGCCACAGGAAACCCGGAGTCGGGTTACCCACCAGTTTCGTCAGGTTTACATTGGAAATACCCAGAATTCTCGCCATATTGTGTTGTGCGGTTATGCCGGTGGCCTTCTCTATGGTTTCCAGGGAGTTCTCCAAGTCCTCCCGGGTCGGTTCACCGGGGTTGAGGGACCAGTCGGAGAGCTGCTGCGAGAGCCGCTGCGCCGGGTCCGGCCCGCTGCCGCCCGCCCGCTGGTAGCCGCGCACTGCCCGGTCGGCGTCGAGTGTCCACTCCCCGTCGCCCTGGTGCACCCGCAGGACACCCCCCTCGGCACTGACAGCACCGCCCGGGAGGTCGCTCACCCCGTCGGCGCCCACCAGCCGTGGAAGGCCCTGCGGAGTGTCGAACCGCAGCCGGTGCCCGTGTCCCGGGCAGGGCCATCACCCAGCGCGCGAAGGTGCCGTCGGGCCGGAAATGAGCGATGCTCCCACCCCACCGCACCGCGACGGCGAACCCGTCGGCACCGGCGGACACCAGCCGCCAGTCGGCCTCCACCGGCGCGATCTTCTCCAGCACCCTCAACCGCGGCACACTCAACCGCAGCTGCCAGACACCCTTGCCGCGCTCTCCCGCGAGCAGCTTTTCCAGTTGATTAACGTGGGTCAGCAGGCGCCGTGCCAGCTCCGTCTTGCTGCTGTTCAGCCGGGTCAGGAGCGCACGGATGCTCTGCCTGGTCCGGCCCCCGTCGGACATGTCCGACGCGGCAGGCGGGGCGGGCTGGGCGGGTGCCGACGGCCCGGCACCGTCGCCGGGCACGTCGGGGAAGGTGCTGTCCGGGGTTGTGGAGGGGGCCTCCGCCAGGTCTGGTTCCCCCTGCGGGGCGCGGTGGTCCAGTGCCCCGGCCCGGGTCAGCCGGGCGAAAGCACTGGGGACCGCCGGACCGGCAGGCAGCGTGAAGGACTCCAGCGTCCGCCCGGCGGACAGCCGCCACCACGGGCCCGGCCCCCCATCCGCCGGAACCTGACCGACCGTCACACTACGGTCCTCCTCGTTCCGCAGCTTCCAGTCGGCCGGCGGTTCCCCGCCGTCCCGGGCCGCCAGCCGCGCCTCGCCCCTCTCGTCGTAGCGCACCTGGAGGTCGCTGCCCGGCAGGTCGACCCTCCAGTCCATGACCTGCCCCCCACGGAACGTGAGCGTGGTACCCGTACCGAAGACGACATGGAAAAGCTGATGACCCGGGTCTATTTCGATGCGCCAGTTCCTGATGTCCTGCGCCGTCAGGAAGGCCGCAATGCGCACTCGCCACCGGAAACCCGTAGTCCAGTTACTCACCAGGGTCGGCATGCGCTTCCTGACAACTCCCAGAATTCTCGCCACATCTTGCTGTGCGGTTATGCCGTGGGCCTTCTTTATGGTTTCCAGGGAGTTCTCCAAGTCCTCCCGGGTCGGTTCACCGGGGTTGAGGGACCAGTCGGAGAGCTGCTGCGAGAGCCGCTGGGCCGGGTCCGGCCCGCTGCCGTCCGCCCGCTGGTAGCCGCGCACTGCCCGGTCGGCGTCGAGTGTCCACTCCCCCTCGCCCTGGTGCACCCGCAGGACACCCCCCTCGGCACTGACGACACCACCGGGGAGGTCGCTCACCCCGTCGGCGGCCACCAGCCGCGGAGGGCCCTGCGGAGTGTCGAAGCGCAGCCGGTGCCCGTGTCCGGGCAGGGCCATCACCCAGTGCGAGAAGGTGCCGTCGGGCCGGAAGTGAGCGATGTCCCGGCCCTGCCGCACCGCGACGGCGAACCCCTTGTCCCCGGCGGACTCCAGCCGCCAGTCGGCCTCCACCGGCGCGATCTTCTCCAGCACCCTCAACCGCGGCAGCCAGACACCTCTGTCGCCCTCTCCCTTGAGCAGCTTTTCCAGTGGATATGGATTGCTTCCGATCAGCAGGCGCCGCGCCAGCTCGTGCTTGTTGCTGCCGTTCAGCCGGGCGAGGAGCTCATGGGCGATCTCCTTGGTCCGGTCCCCGCCGGGTACGTCCGCTGCGGCAGGGGGAGCGGGCCGGTCGGGTGCCGACGACCCGGCGGGTACCGAGGGCCTGGCGGGTGCCGAGGGCCTGGCCCGCTTGCGGGACGGCCCGGCAGTCCGGCTGCCTGACCCGGTGTCCGACGGCCGGGGGGAGGGACGGGCAGGACCGACGCCGAGGCGGGCCCCAGGAGAGGCAAGGAGGGCGGGGTGGTCCAGCACCCCGGCCCGGGTCAGCCGGGCGAAAGCACTGGGGACCGCCGGACCGGCAGGCAGCGTGAAGGACTCCAGCATCCGCCCGGCGGACAGCCGCCATCGCGGGCCCGTCCCCCCGCCTGCCGGAACCTGGATGACCGTCACACTGCGGTCCTCCTCGTTCCGCAGGTTCCAGCCGTCCGGCGGTTCCCCGCCGTCCCGTGCCACCAGCCGCGCCAGGCGCCCCTCCTCGTAGCGCACCTGGAGGTCGGTACCCGGCAGGTCGACCCTCCCGCCCACGACCTGCCCGCCGAGGAACGTGAGCGTGGTACCCGTACCGAAGACGACATGGAAAAACTGACGAGCCGAGTCTGTTTCGATGTGCCAGTTCCTGATGTCCTTCGACATTTCCTTCGACGTCAGGAAGGCCGCAACGTGCGCCCGCCACAGGTAACCCGGAGTCGGGTTTTTCACCTGGGCTGTCATGTTTGACCAGTCATAACCCAGAATTCTCGCCATATCGTGCTGTGTGGTTATGCCGGTGGCCTTCTTTATGGTTTCCAGGGAGTTCTTCAAGTCCTCCCGGGTCGGTTCGCCCAGGGTGCGGGACCATGTCGGAGAGCTGCTGGAGAGGCTGCGCCGGGTCCGGCCCGCTGCCGTCCGCCCGCTGGTAGCCGCGCACCGCCCGGTCGGCGTCGAGCGTCCATTCCCCCTCGCCCTGGTGCACCCGCAGGACACCCCCCTCGGCACTGACGACACCGCCCGGGAGGCCGGTCACCCCGTCGGCGCCCACCAGCCGCGGAAGGCCCTGCGGAGTGTCGAACCGCAGCCGGTGCTCATTCCCGGGCAGGGCCATCACCCAGTGCGAGAAGGTGCCGTCGGGCCGGAAGTGAGCGATGTCCCGGTCCTGCCGCACCGCGACGGCGAACCCGTCGTCCCCGGCGGACACCAGCCGCCAGTCGGCCTCCACCTCCGCGATCTTCTCCAGCACCCTCAACCGCGGCAGCCAGA
>CAVQGD010000007.1:0-42318 GCA_963711935.1 uncultured Actinomycetota bacterium | reverse complement strand
AACACCCCTGCGCCGATACCGATGCCGGGCGCGACCCATGGTGAAAGGAGCCGCTGGCTGAGCAACCACCAGGCCAGGTCGCGCTCTCGGTGCTGATGTAGGTACTGGGCCAGGAACGTCAGCCACCACCGTGCCTTTGCCGTATCCCACCGACCGCCGGAGCCAGGGACCGGTTCACCGGAGGGCAGCCGGTCCGGCGCATAGGCTGCATCGACCAATCGGTCGATGAGGTAGTCCTCCACAGCATGTCGACAGTCGAACCTTGCGGTGTCGAGGAGTTCCTCCGGATCACCACCGCACCGCTGATAGACCATGCGGGCCAGTGACACCATCAGCGGTTTCGACGCCACCGCTGGGCAGGAAGCCAAGACACCGATAAAGCATGACGAAGGGCCGCACGGGAGTGTCATGAATCACGCTCATACAAGATTTTCGTAGCTGGTGATCGAATGCTTCGAGGACCGTGACGGGTCATCAGCGCGGGTGCAGTCTGGTGGTATGTCTGACGTCGAGTTGGAGGCCCTGCTGCCGCAGCTGGCTGCGGTGCAGGTCGAAGGAGTGTGGGCGGGCACGGAGTTGATCCGGATCGTGGCGCGGACCCGGGATGGCGTGGCCGTTGTGTGTCCGGGCTGCGGCTGGTCCTCCGACTGGCAGCACAGCCGGTACGTGCGGCATGTCGCGGACGAGGCGGTCGGCAGCAGACCTGTGGTGATCGATGTGTCGGTACGGCGCCTGTACTGCGAGAACCCCGACTGCTCCAAGACCACTTTCGTCGAGCAGGTACCCGGGCTGACGGTGCGTTACCAGCGCAGGACCCCGGCGCTGCAGAAGGTCACCGAGGCGGTCGCCGCGGCACTGGCCGGGAAGGCGGGGGCCCGGCTGCTGTTCCACCTGCACCAGACCCTGTCCTGGGCAAGCATGCTGACCTGCCTGTTACGTATCCCCGTGCCCCTTGTGACGGTGCCCGCGGTGCTGGGAGTGGACGACTTCGCGCTGCGCCGCGGCCACCGCTACGCCACCCTCCTGATCGACGCCGAAACCCGCGAGCGCATCGAGGTCCTGCCCGACCGCAAGGCCGGGACGCTGACCGCCTGGCTGTGCACCCACCCCGGGGTCGAAGCCGTCTGCCGGGACGGTTCGGCCGGCTACGCCCAAGCCGTCACCGACGCCCTGCCCGACGTACCCCAGATCGCCGACCGCTGGCACCTGTGGCACAACCTCGGCGAAGCCGTACTGAAGGAGGTCCACGCGCACGCCGGATGCTGGGCAAAGTGCGGACCGCCCTCCCAGGCCCGTACCCGCGAGGAGACCACCCGGGAGCGCTGGCAACAAGTCCACGACCTCCTTGACCAGGGCGTCGGCCTGCTCGAATGCGCCCGCCGCCTGCAACTGGCGCTGAACACCGTCAAACGTTACGCCCGCGTCGCCGAGCCCCAGCAGCTCAAGAAGGCCCCGCAATACCGGCCCACCCTGGTCGACCCCTACCGCAACCACCTGCGCCGCCGCCGCGAGGAAGACCCCGCCGTCAGCGTCAGGCAGCTCCTGGAGGAGATCAAGGCTCTCGGCTACCAGGGCAGCCAGAACCTCCTCTACCGCTACATCAACCAGGGACGCGTCGAGTCCGACCGCCCCGCCGTCTCACCTCGCCGCCTCAAGGGCCTGCTGTGCACCGAACCCGAGCAGCTCAAGGACAAGGACCGCGAGCTCCTCGCAGCGCTGACCGGGGCCTGCCCCGAGATGACCGCCCTGGCCGGGCACATCCGATCCTTCGCGGCCCTGCTCACTCCCGCCGCCGACAACACCCGACATCTCGAGGAGTGGATCTCCCAGGTCCGCGAGGACGACCTGCCCTACCTGCACGCCTACACCCGCGGCCTGGAACGGGACCAGCAAGCCGTGAACAACGCACTCACCCTCCCGTTCCACAACGGCGGGACCGAAGGCGTCAACACCAAGACGAAATTGATCAAACGTCAGATGTACGGACGCGCCGGCTTCCCCCTCCTGCGTCACCGCATCCTGCTCAACTGATCCATCCCAGTGCACGATCACCAGCTACGAAAATCTTGTAAGAGCCATGAATCAGGTGTGGATCTCCACGAAGGAGTGAGCCTGATGAGTACGATGACTGGTCACCTGATCGAGGCCGTGGACGGTGTGTCGCTTGCCGTGGCCGGCGAGGGCGCTGAGGGTGCCGATGTGAAGTCGATGCCGGTGTCGCCGAACTGAGAGCTCTCACCCCACTGACCGGCAGATTCTCACCCAGTGACCAGCCGATCCTCATCACCTGTCCAACAGCCAGCCCCAGCTACCAGCCCCCAACCCCACCAAAAGCAAGCACAACCAGCCCGGCCACGCCCCCCGCCGCTCCCGGACACCGAACCAAGAAGCACCCCGGACAACGAAGCGAAGACTCCCAGCGCGGACGGTGGAGATGTCCAGCGGTGACGTCATCCTCTGCACGCGCGAGGCCGGGCACCACGACCCGGACGACCTGCCGGGGTTCAAGCGCAGGAGGTCCGACGGGACGCCCGGCTGCTGGCATCTCGCGGGCGGTTCGATCTGGAGTGACGCCGGTGCGGCCCGCTATCCGCACGCGGCCGTCCGAAAGACCACCGGAATTCAGGCATCGGAGAGGGCATAGAAATGTCTTTGATTCCACTCAAGGAACACCAAGTCGACCAGAAGTCGAGCTTCCGTAACTGGGTTGGATTCCCTGCAAGATCACCTGTGCCCCCGGAGGGCAACACCGTTGCGTTTGGATCTTGAGTCGCAGGTCAAGCCCTGGTGAATAACGCAACGGGACGTCCTGATAGATCAGCTTGTGTCGAGCAAGAAGATCATCGGGAGTCCCGTTGCAGGAGAAGCCTGTCATCACGCGCACGGTCGAGGCGGCCGGGGGTGTGTACGCGCCCGGCCACTTGGGCGAGTTGACCCAGATTGTGGACTTCATACTGGTGGACACGGTGATCGAGGAGACCCGGTCACGAGAGAAGCGGCTGCGGCTGCTGCCGTCCCGGGTCGTGGTCTACTTCGTCCTCGCGCTGGCCCTGTTCGAGGACTGCTCCTATCGGGGCGTGTGGGGCAAGTTGACGGCGGGGCTGGAGGGACTGCCGTTGGTACGTCCGGCGCTCTCCTCGCTGTCCAGGGCCCGGCGGCGAATAGGAGCGGCACCGCTGCGGCGGCTGTCCGGGATCCTCGCCGGACCCCTCGCCCCTCTCGGGCAGGCCGGTTCGTTCTACCGGGGGCTTCGGACCGTGGCCGTGGACGGCACCTCGCTGCACGTACCCGACGAGGAGGCGCTCACCTGGCGCTATCCCAAGCGAGCGGGCAAGAGCGTGGAGTTCGGCTACCCGCTGCTGCGACTCGTGGTCCTTATCGAGTGTGGCACCCGTGCCGTGCTGGCCGCCGCGTTCGGCCCCGAGAGTGACAGCGAACTCACCTACACAGGCCGCTCGTTGAGTGCGCTGGACCGCACGATGCTCCTGCTGGCCGATGCCGGCTTCGACGGAGCCGAGTTCGCCCGGGACGTGAAGGCCACCGGCGCCCAGTTCCTGGTGCGCTCCTCCGCCCGCCGCATCCCCACCCCCTTCCGGCACCTGGGCAACGGCTCCTACCTCGCCCGGATCGGCTACGGCGTCCTGCCCGCCCTGCTGACCGTCCGCGTCATCGAGGCGTCCGTCACCGTCACTCTGGCCGACGGCACCGTCCGCACCGAGCGGTAGCGCCTGCTCACCAGCCTCCTCGACCCGACCGCCCACCCGGCCGGCGCACTCGTGGCTCCCTATCACGAAAGGTGACAGTCGGAGACGACGTATTTCTCGATCAAGGCGACCATGCTGGACGGCCGGGTCCTGCGCTCGCGCAGCCTGACCGGCCTCGACCAGGAGGTCTACGCCCTGCTCACCACCTACCAGGCCCTGATCCGCGCCGCCGCCGACACCGCCTGCACCCGGCCCGGCCTGGACATGGACCGGATCAGCTTCACCGTTCTGCAGGCCGCTGCCGCCGACACCGTCACCACCGCGACCAAAATCCTGCCCCCGGCCGGACCCGCCGACCTCGTCGGTGCCATCGGCCGCGCCGTCCTGGATGCCCTCCACCCCGCCCGCCACCGGCACCGCATCAAGGCCCGCACCCGCAAGAACCCCACCAGCAAATACGGACCGAACTCCGGACAACACCCCGCAATCAGCCAGAACTACACCGTCCGCACCACCGTCGAGTTCTTCGAGTACGGCCTCAGCAGCCGCTCACAGCGCTAACGCAACGGTGTGACTCTGTTGGCGATCTTCAGGTGAGTTCGAGGTTGAGGCAGAGGGTGTGGAAGCGGGTGGGGCCGCGCTCGGCCCGGATGGGGGCGCGGATCCAGTCGGCAACGCGGACGAGGTTGCAGGCCGCGGCGGTAAGCACGGTCTGGAGGTGGGTCTTGGGCAGCCCTCGGTAGCGGGAGCGGCGCAGGCCGAAGGTGCGTACCGTCTGGGAGTGCAGGGCCTCGACGCCGGCGCGCAGGGCATAGCGGCGTTTCCACTCCTCGGTGTTCTGCTCGGCCCAGTTGTTCAGCTGGATCTCGTGGAGTTCCCGGGTGGGCTGCAGCGTCACCGTCCGGGGTCGGGTCGGGCTGCGGGTGCACCGGGGTCGCTCGGTGCAGGCCCTGCAGGTGGTGGCGGGAAAGGATGCCTGCAGGTAGGAATGCTGATTGAGCGTCAGGGTCTTCCAGGGCAGGCTTGTCTGGCCCGTGGGACAGGTCAGTTGGTGGGTGTCCCAGTCGGCGGCGAAGGCTGCCTTGTCGAAGGCCGGGTCCGGGGGCGCCGTGCGGCCGGACCCGGTGGGCAGTGGTCCGGTCAGCGTGATGCCGTGGGCCTGCCGTGCGTGGGTGATCCGGGTGGGCGTGGGGTAGGCGGCGTCCACCAGGTGCTCGCTCGGCAGCAGGTGCAGCTCGGCGAGGTCGGCGTGGATCTGGTCGAGGAGGGTGCCGTCCTGGACGGGGGCGATAGTGGCGGCGGCATGGACCACGATCTCGGGGTGGTCGCTGTCGCAGCTCTCCGTCAGATGCGCGCGGTACCCGCTCCACTCGGTGCCGTTCTTGACGCAGTAGTGCGCGTCGGTGTCGTAGGGGGAGTCGAAGCGCAGGCTGGCCGGCGGGAGTTCGTGGCCGTCGCGCCAGCGCAGCGAGCCGGTGGCGTCCCAGTAGAAGTGGTGCGTCCACACTTGCCGGAGGATCTCGACCTGGCGCAGGCGGCGCAGCCGGGGCGGGACCCCGGGTTCCCACAGCGCGGTCAGCAATCTGCGCCCGTCGTTGCCGAAGGTCTTAAGCGAGCGCGGTGACCCCGGCCGCGCCGCCGGGAACCTTGCGGATCTCCACGCGGTGCCCGTAGCGCTTGTCCCAGCCCGGTTCGATCAGCGGAGCCAGCCAGTCGGCGTCCTGGCAGGCGAGTTCTTCCAGCGCTGCGCGCATGCTCTCGCCGACCAGCTCCAGGCGGCTGACGCGGCGTACCGCGGCCAGGACGTGGGTGGCGTCGGTGCGTTGCTTCCCCCGCGCCGCGAGGAGGCCGGCTTCCACCAGGCGCCGCAGCATCAGGTTCAAGACGCGTTCGACGGCGTCCCCCGCCGACGAGGCGGGCGCGGAACTCGCACAGCACCGAGTGGTCGAAGCCGGGATCGTCCAGGGCCAGGCCCAGTGCGTACTTCCAGTCGATGCGGGTACGCACGGCCTCGGCGGCCAGCCGATCGGACAGGTGCCCGGCGAACTGCCCCACTGTGACCAGCGCCAACTGGGCCGGTGAGAGAGCCGGACGCCCATCCCGGGGATAGAGATCAGCGAAGTCCTCGTCCCGGAACACCTCGGCCAGCCGGTCGCGAATCAGCATCGCCGCCGTACCCTTCGGACAGGCCTTCCAGGCCGTGCGCACCGTCGCTGTCGGGATCTCCTCGAATCCGCGGGGATGCAGAGACATGCCCCACCTCACTTCCGGATCAGTCCCCGTTCCCTCCAGGACACCGCCTCAGGACCGTCCCGTCCACCCCTGAAGATCGCCAACAGAGTCACGGTGTTGAGCCGGACCTCTAGGCTGCAGTCATGCCAGAACTGACCTTCTCCGCCGACGAGGCGCGCCGGATCTTCCTGCGCGCTCAGGGACTGCTCGGATCTCCGTATGGCAGGCGCGGCAAACCCCAGGCCGTGCTGCAGCAGTTGGGCGCCGTGCAGCTCGACACCATCTCCGTGCTGGCCCGCTCGCACGAGCTGGTGCCTTACGCCCGGCTCGGCGCGGTCGGCCGCGGTGCGGTGGAGGCGGCGTACTGGCAGGGCACTCGCGCGTTCGAGTACTGGTCGCACGCCGCCTGTGTGCTCCCTATGAGCACCTGGCCGTTGTACGCCTTCCGGCGCCGGGCGTTCGTCAAGCGCGGTCACCGTTGGCACAAGATGGCCGACAGCGAACGCTCCTGCACCGAGGTTCTTGCCCGGCTGCGCGGCGAGGGACCGATGACGGCCACCGAGCTGGGCGGCGCGAAGAACGGTGGTCCCTGGTACGACTGGTCGGAATCGAAGATCGCCATCGAGTGGCTGCTGGATACCGGTGTGGCTGTCTGCACTGAACGCCGGGGCTGGAAGCGGGTGTACGACCTGGCCGAGCGCGTGGTACCCGCCGAGCTGCTGGTGCAGGACCTGGACGACGCGACCTGTCTGAGCGAGCTCACCGCGCGGGCGGGGACGGCTCTGGGGGTGGCCACGGTGAAGGATCTCGCGGACTACCAGCGGCTGACGGTGGAACAGATCCGCTCGGCGCTGCCCGACAGCGGGCTGGTCGAGGTGCAGGTCGCCGGCTGGGGCAAGGACGGTCGTACGGCTGCCGCCTGGGCCGACCCTGCCGTCCTGGCAGAACAGCCGCGCGGCCGCCATCGCACCACACTGCTCTCGCCGTTCGACTCGCTGGTGTGGGACCGGGCGCGCACCGAGCGGGTCTTCGGCTTCGCCCATCGCCTTGAGGCGTATGTTCCCAAGGGGAAGCGGGTACACGGCTATTTCGCGATGCCGCTGCTGTCGGGCGGGCGTCTGATGGGCAGGGTGGATCCGGCGCGCGAGGGGCAGACCCTGGTGGCGCGTCAGATCTCGCTGGCCGACGCCAAACACGTACCGGCTGCGGCGAAAGCACTGTGGGAGGCCGCCGAGTGGGTCGGCTGTACGGACGTACGCGCCGAGCGAGTGCTGCCCGAAACGCTCGCCGCACCGCTCGCCGCCGCGCTCGCCTCGGCCTGATTGGACGCGGTGCGGGTCCGGATCGCGGAACGCGGGTGGCCACCGGCGGACCGGTAGCCACCCGCGTTACCCGCGAGGCGCTTGAGCTACGCCTTGAAGATGCCCCGGTTGCAGCGCAGCGCCGCCACGACGACGGCGATGATGACCGCCGTGATGACGGCCGTCCCTACGACCGAGTCGGTGGCGGCGAAGATGCCACCGAAGCCGGCCACGCCCAGCGCCGCACCCACCGCGAGGGCCGTCTCCTGGAGGGCCGCGGCGCGCGCGATGTCTTTCGGCGGGACGCTGCCCAGCAGGTAGGCGTCGCCGGAGGCCATGGAGACGCCGACGCCTAGTCGCTGGTTGGTCAGCTCGGGGCGACCAGTGGGTGGGAGTGACCCACGTGCTCAAGCAGTGCTGCCAGTTGTGGCGGGGGTGGGGCGGTCGACCAATGGTGCCAGTACAGCTGCAGCCGCGCCCAGGGACACAGCCAGCTGCGGACCTGCCGCAGTGTGGCCTGCCAGATGATCCGGCGTCGTGGATTTTTCCCCCGCCGCCGACCCGTCGTTGCCGGGTGACGCTTCCTCAGCCTGGCCAGTCGGTGCTGCGGCCAGCAGGCTGAAGGTGAAGGCCAGCATCACCAGCTGCCAGTGCCGCACGATGGCCTTCTCGGAGCGGACCTGGAAGTCCGCCCAGCCCAGCTCGTGCTTGACCGGCTTGTAGGAGTGCTCGATCCAGTCCCGCAGCCGGTAGATCCGGTAAACCTCAGCCGTATCGGCCTCGGCCACCGAGAAATTGGTGGCCATGAACCAGGTCGACTCGGGCCTGAGGACTGTCGGGTCGGCGGTGGCGGCGATCAGGCGGGTGCCGCGGGCCGGCCCGTAGCAGACACCCAGTTCCAGTTCGGCGACGTAGCGTACCAGCGGCTTGTGGTGGCTGTCGGTGAGCACCAGGCGCCGCCAGTTTTCCAGCGGCAGGCGGGCGGCGGCCTCGGCCGGGGTGAACGCCGGCGGGTGGGCGGGGTCTTCGACGAACTGCCAGGTGCCGTGGCCGGGCTTCAGGGCCAGCACGTAGCGGATCTTGGCTGCCCGTAGCCGCCCCTCGAGTTTGGGGTTCTCCCCGTAGACGCAGTCGGCCACCACCGCCCGGAAGGGCACTTTAGCCGCGCGGGCCTGTTCGATCAGCTCCCAGGCCAGCTCCGGCTTGGTGGCGAAGGCCGGGTCGGCCTTGCCCTGGGGCAGCCGGGCGGCGGGCCGGTAGGGCCGCACTCCCAGCGGCACATGGAGCGTGCCGTCGGCCCAGTGGCTGGTGACCGAGACCACGCCGTTGGCGAGGTGGCCGAGCTTGCCCAGGTATTGCTGGGAGGCCAGCATGATGCTGTGGCCCCGCTTGGGGTCCCTGGTCTCGTCGATAATGAGCACCCCGTTGGTGTGCGGCCCCAGTTGGCGGGTGCTGCCGCCACAGCTCCAGCCGCCGCGCGCCCAGGGCGGCACTGTCCCAGGGCGCGTCGTGCAGGAAATGGTGCAGCCGCTGGCGGTCGGCCCCGGGGACCAGCGCGGCCAGCTCGGTCAGCGCCTTGTTGTGCTCGCGCGGCAGCAGCAACCCGATGAGGTAGTGCCGCAGGGCGGTGCGCTCCGCCAAGCGGGCAAACAGGTCATCGAAGTAACCGCAGAACCGGTCGATCGCCTCCGTGGTCGGCACGGTCGGTTTGCGTCGATCTCGTGCTCTAGGTCGGCCGAATTATGCGGAACGCAGGTTCTGGACTCACCGAGCCACGGTCCGGCCCGCCAGGTCACAGGAGGTAAAGAAATGTGCCAGGCGCGACGTCGCTGCCGCCTGTGGTGGTCACCACGACGGTGACCGCACCCACGGAGTGGGCGGGGGTCACGGCCGCGATCCGTGTGTCGGACAGGACGGCGAACGACGTGGCCGCGACCACTCCGAAGGTCACGCCTGTGGCCGTCGACAGAGCGGTGCCCGTGAGGTCGACGAGAGTACCTCCCGCGGCCGGGCCAGTGACCGGGCTGAAGCCGGTGACGGCCGGAGGAGTCACGAAATCGAAGGACATTGTGGCTGTCCCGCCGCGGCCCGTGACGACCAGGGGCACGGTGCTGGCCGCGACGGCCGGGGTGACGACGGTGAGTTCGCTGTCAGACACCACCGTTGGTGTGACGGCGGATCCGCCGAATCGTACGGATGTGGTGGCAGCGAGACCACGCCCGGTGATGGTGACCGTGCTCCCGCCCGCGGTGGGCCCGGACGCTGGTGACACGTCAAGGACAACGGGTGGGGGGACGTAGTAATAGGGCACCGGATTGCTGGTGCCCCCCGGTGTGATGACCGTGGCCTCGACCACGCCCGCCCCCGAGGGGGAAACGACCGAGACCGAGGTGGCCGTATTGGCGGTGATCGTGGCTGGCTCAGATCCGAAGTGGACGGCTGTTGCGCCACTGAGGCCACTACCGGTGAACGTCACCACGGCGCCACCGCCGGTGGATCCCTGTTCTGGATCGATCGGCATGTTCATCCATCACTTCCTGATCCACTCGGCACAGCTCGCGCATATCACGCTCCTTGCGCCTGGAGATCACCTGAGGGCAGCGAATAGCACTGCTTTTGCAGACGAGTTAGTGAGGAAATACCCGAACTGAATCCCGACTAAGCCAGAGCACTCTTGCACGGCAGCTGTAGTTCGTGAGGCGTAAGGCAACGCCGCTGGTCAGCGTGGTGGATGGGGTGCCTGCGGGCAGAGATGCGGCCACCTGCATCGTGATCGTTTGTGAAGACGGAAAACGAAGCGGTGGCCGCGCAGGCCACGGTAGTACACACCCTGTGGGACGAAGCCTTCGAGGGGCTGATGGGCCGGGTGGCGAGCCGCTTCCCGAGCCGGGAGACCCGGCTGACCTGCCGGAACATGGTTCAGGGGCTGCTGATGGTCAAGGACTCGGCGAACTGCTGGTCACTGGCCGAGGCGATCGGCCACGCCGGCTCGCACGTACTGCAGCACTTCCTCTCCCGTGTCCGCTTCGGCACCGAGGCGATACGCCAATCGGCCGCGGCCTGGACCGTGGAGCAACTCGGTGACCGGGAGCTGATGTTGGTGGTGGACGAGACGGGCGATGAGAAGTCTTCCCTCGACACGGTCGGCGCTGCCCGGCAGTACTCCGGCGCCTTGGGAGCTTGTAAATGAATAACTGTCGGAGTTGATCTGCAGGCGGGTGCTGGTGGGAGGCTGGGGTATAACTGTGCACCCGCACCACCGCCACAGAGTTTCGGCTGCCGTGCTGCAGGCGAAGTTCGACCGGATCCTGCCGCATCTGGATGAGCGTTGCCGTCGGCTCTACCTGGCCAGTGAGGCCGTCACGCTCGGCCACGGCGGGATCACCGTGGTAGCCGCCGCCTCCGGTACCAGCACCGCCACCATCACGCGCGGCATCAGCGAGCTGGATACGCACTCCGCGCCGACTTTGCGTATTCGGGCCCCCGGGGCCGAGCGGAGGCCGCTGACAGTCACCGATACCGGCCTGCTGCCTGCCCTGGAGGCGCTGATCGAGCCGCGCACCCGTGGCGATCCCGTCTCCCCCTTGCGGTGGACCACATTGTCGCTGCGCACGCTGGCGTCGACCCTGACCGCGCGGGGCCATCCGGTCAGTGCCACGACCGTCGGACATCTGCTGCACACCATGGGTTACAGCCTGCAGGGCACCGCCAAGACCACCGAAGGTGCCCATCACCCGGACCGCGACGCCCAGTTTGCGCACATCAACGCCACCGCCGCCGCCTTCCTCGACGAGGACCAGCCGGTGATCAGCGTCGACACCAAGGCCAAGGAGTGGGTGGCAACCGCGACCGGCCCGGACGCACGCTGCGGCGCGATGTCGCAGATCCGCCCGAGGGAAGAGCCCGCCAACCTCCAGCAGCAGCTGTTCCAGCTGGTCGGAGAAGTCCTCGGCGCGCTCCCGGTCAGTAACGGTCAGCGGGAGGTCCAGTAGCTTCGCCTGCATATCGGCCGGCTACCCGCCCCGCGTGATCGCTGAACTACAGCGACCGAACCGGTCTACAGCTGAAGGGACTGAGTTGGGGGGAAACAGTGGCGGGCGGGAACGATCCTTACGCACGGGAGCTCGCGCGGCAGGGCAGAGAACGGGAGCGAGCGCCCGGAAGGCCGCCGAGGGCGAGGCCAAGCGGAAGGCTCGCGAGGAGAAGCTCGCCTACGAAGCGGCCCGCGCCCAGGAAGCCGTCGACCGGACAAGCGTGGCCGAGGACGATGCCGAGCAACTTTCCAAACTGTTACGGACAGCCGTGCTGGATGGGCAACCGCTGACGTTCGATCAGCTGAAGGTTGAGTTCGTTCCCTCCTTGTTCGTGCCACCCAAGGGCCGTACGAAAGCTGCACCCCTGCCTCGCCGGGAGGAGTACGAGCCGGAGGCACCGCGCGGGCTGCTCGGCGCTCTCGGTTTCGGACGCTGCGGCTACGACGCTGAGGTCGAAGCCGCCGGTAAGAGGTTCGACAGAGCGCTGCAGGACCATGCGTGCGATGAGAAGAAGCGGGTCGAGAAGCTGGAGAAGGCTCGCGCCCAACACGAGGAACGCAACCAGGAAGAGGCCGCACGACTCGAGGCATGGAACACCAATCTCGAACAGCGGCGTAGCACCTACCGGGACAGAGACGTAGAGGCAGTCGAGTGGTTCGCCGACCAGGTCTTGGCCGCCTCCGTGTACCCGCACGGCTTCCCGAAAGCCCATCAGGTCTCGTACCAGGCGGACACAGGTGACCTGCTGGTTGAGATCGACCTGCCGCTGGAGGACGTGGTTCCTGCGGCCCGCGCATACCGGTATGTCAAAACGCGTGACGAGATCACGCCTGTTCCGCGTCCGGAGAAAGAGCGCAAGGAACTGTACGCGTCAGTCCTGGCTCAAACGGCTCTGCGCACCGTGCACGAATTCTTGCCGCCGACACCGAAGGCGTAGTTCAGTCCATCGCCTTGAACGGGCATGTGGCCACCATCGACCGCGCCACCGGGCGGGAGGATCTCACCGCACTGTGCGGCGGACGTGTCACCGCCATCAAGGTTTGACCCCAACACTTTTCGCGGCGCGAGTCAGGGTCGGGGGTTGGCGCCCGCACCGGCCAGAGCGGCCCGGCAACGCCTCCGCCGCTCCTCTCCTTCGACGTCGAGATACGCAAGGTCATCTGCGGCACGAACGCGATCGAGAGCGTCAACGCCCGCATCCGCTACACCGTCCGCGCCTGCGGAAAATTCCCCAATGAGGCCGCCGCGTTGAAGTGCTCTGCATGGCGCTGATGAGCCTGGACCCGACGGGGAAGGGCCGCAAGCCCATGCGCTGGAAGGCCCCACTCACGCGTTCCAGATCGCCTTCGAGGGACGCCTCACTCCGAGCAACAA
Source organism: uncultured Actinomycetota bacterium (assembly GCA_963711935.1). Classification (GTDB taxonomy): domain Bacteria; phylum Actinomycetota; class Actinomycetes; order Streptomycetales; family Streptomycetaceae; genus Streptomyces. Next base: position 29,673 of record CAVQGD010000007.1, on the reverse strand, counting down.
CTGACCACTCAACAAGCCAAGATCAGCCGTTGAATCGACACAGCCCGTGCCGGGTCGGTGTCACCGTGCTGGCAACGAGCCTCGAGACCCGTGGCACGACCGTCAGCACCGCGCCCTTCTGGGCTCTGAGCGAGGGTTGCAGTGGCGCGCGACGCCGGGGTGCAGGATCCTGGGTATGAGGAGGAGCACCATTCCTCCGTTCGCCCCACGTCGGCCCAGCGGCACTGACGACCAGGCCGCCGGCACGAGGCCGGTCGATGAGCGGCTGATATATCCAGAGATCCACCGCAGGGCACCGCATGTTGCGCGTTCGCGCCGTGCCCGGGGTTCGGCATGGCGCGGCAAGACGTGAACTTGAGGAGCAGCCATGACGATCAGAACCGAGCTCACAGAGGAAGACATCGATCGCCGCTACCGTGCCATGGCCGCCTTTCAGATTGGCCACCTGCCGACGGACCGACGAGCCGTCGACGACTGGCTGCGGACCGTGACGGAGGAGACCAAGAGCCTCACCATGGAGAATCTGCGGCCCAGCGTCACGGGGGTCAGACAGCTGATCGACCGCGACAGCGTGGTCCGCATGTACGTCAACGAGATGATCAGGCAGGTGCCGGTGGAGCACCGCCAGGGCATCGAGGACGCGGACCAACTGCTGCTGCATCTCAACGCCATCCCCACGAAGGCGCCGGCCTACGACTCCAACAAGAACCGACGGATCGCATTCCCGATGTCGACGCTGTTCGTCTACATGATGATGACGACGGCAGGTGAGGCCCTGTTCCGCCACCGCGAATTCAACGAGAAGATTCGAGGAGTCCTCCAGGACTGGCAAGGTTTCCTCGACAGTGAGGCAAGCAAAAAAGTCCTCGGCGGCTGGCTGTCGCGCCCGGCTTGGAACGAACTGAAGCTGGAGGACTTCGTCACGAAGAAGGGCTTCAAGTCCTACAACGAATTCTTCCACCGGGAGATAAAGGAGGACAGACGCCCGCTGGACCAAGGAGAGGACGTCATCGTCTCGGCCAACGACGGCGAGGTGTACAAGCTCGCGCAGGACGTGAAGGAGACCGACCACTTCTGGGTCAAGGGCCAGCCGTACTCACTCAAGGACATGTTCGGCGGCAGTGGTCACGAGCCCTTCCTGGGCGGCACCGTGCTCCAGTCGTTCCTGTCGGGCGCCGACTACCACCGCTGGCACGCACCGGTCACCGGCCAGGTGACCGACTGCAGAAAGATCAACGGCCTGCTGTTCAGCGATCTGGAGGCGTCGGGCTACGACCCGACTGCCGGGACGTACTCGCAGGGCTACGGCGCTTCGGTCAACAACCGGGGGCTGGTCGTGATTGAGAACGCCAAGGTCGGCAAAGTGGCCGTCATGCCCATCGGGATCACGGAGATCTCCTCGGTCCAGTTCGACAAGGACAAAGTCGGGGTGGGCAAAACGGTCCAGAAAGGCGATCAGCTCGGCTGGTTCAGCTACGGCGGCTCCAGCCTGTGCCTGGTGTTCCAGGACAAGCCCATCGACTTCACCGACAAAGGCAACTGGAAGATCGATCGAGGGTCGCTGCTAATGGTCAGAAGCCAGATCGGGAAGCTCATAGACCGGTAGCGTCGGCACCCGAGCTCTTCTGCCGTCACGCGATCCACCGTATACCGCAGCGCCCGGCCCGCACCGAGCGGTTGGGGACCAGCGGCGTGCCGAGGTCGATTGGAGAGGCATCGTGGCAGACAGCACGAAGAACACCTCCATCACGTATGTGAAGATTCACCCCGCTATCGGCATCGCGCGTATCGGCAACAGCGAGGAATGCTTCTACGGACCCGAGCTGCCGGATGAACCGCCCAAGGCCCCGGGCTTCTACCGGAACAGCGGCGGCCAGATCAAACGGCAGGCGGCGCGGTTCCGGGTCTACGGCTACAACGAGAAGAACGAGGTCGTCCGGGAGATCAAGCACGGGGAGGAGAACGCCATCGTCAAGTGGCATACCCACCTGGCGAACAAGAAGGCGTCCTGGTATCAGTTCCACCTCGCGCTGGACACCCCGGACGGCCAGCGGCTGTCGCGTGACCAGTACGGCCGACGCAACGCCAGGTTCCAGCGCGAGCAACTGGTCATCGATCCAGGCGGGAGAAGCATCAGCGGGACATCGCAGTCAGGCCAGAGGTTCAACACGGGGAAGATCAATGGCATTTCCGTGGACCTGGGGGAGCTGCGCACCGACGAGGCAGGCCGGCTCGTGGTCCTGGGCGGCAAGGGGACATCCGATTCCTTCACGGATCCCAAGTCAGAACTGACGACGTTCGGCAACAACGAAGGCTGGTACGACGACACCTCCGACGGACCGGTAACGGCCACGGTCACCATCGGCGGGACGAGCGTCCCGGTGTATCCGGCGTGGGTAGTGGTCGGGCCACCGAATTACGCGCCGGACGTGAAGGGTATCCGGACGCTCTACGACCTGCTGTACGACGTCTTCGTTCAGGGCGGTTATCTGCCGTATCCAGACGTTTCCTTCGCCGAACACATCGAACCGCTTCTCCAGCGGTTCACCGCGCACCAGTGGGTCAACCGAGGCTTCGCCAGCGAATTCGGCTGGCGCGGCCCGAACGACTTCACCTCCGGCGCGGTCCTCGAAGCCCTCAAGAGCAAGAAGAACGGGAACCGGGAGCTGCGGCAGCGGGTGTACTACCAGATGCGCAGCTACTCCCGCGACGGTATGTCCCCGCTCCCCTGGCCCTGGCTCTACGGGGACGGGATGGCCGTACCGGGACGCTCTGAACTTCAGCACCTGGCGTTGTCCCCGACCCAGGACTGGATGCTGCAGCAGTGGGTCGAGGGTAATTTCCACAATGGGAACTCCCGTGTCGAATACCCCTCGATTGAGAAGGCGCCCGTCGGGAAGCAGCCCGGGCTGCTGGACCGCGCGGCGCTTGACTACTGCCTCGCCGACGCCTTCCACCCCGGCTGCGAGGTCACCTGGCCGATCCGCCACGACACGATGTACATGGAGCCGTTCCGCATCCGTCACCGGGCGGAAGGCGAGCAGGAGCCGGACTACGGGAGCCACCTCCTGCCGGGGCTCGCGCTGTCCGCGCGGGGGCCGCTGCACGCTCAGGGACCGGGCGACCTCACCCGGTGGATGGCGGTGCCCTGGCAGACCGACACCGCAAGCTGCCGGTCCGGCTACGAACACAAGGCCAATATCGGCCCGCGCTACAGCCCGTATCTGCCGTCCTTCTGGCCGGCCCGAGTGCCCAACCACGTGCTCAAGGACTCCGACTTCGACACCGTCAACAAGCCGGTGACGGAAATGAGCACGGAAGCCGGTGACACACGGATGGACGCCTTCGAAAACCGCGCCGTGTGGCTGCGCTTCCTCAGTCCGGACAAGAAGCAGGGTCTCAAGGACATGATCAGCATGTGGCACGAACTCGGCATCGTCAGACCCGTGACTACACAGTGGGGGACGGGAAATTCCCGGCGAAGATCCTGGTGGAGTCCCAACCCTCGCTCGCCCCGGTACCGGACAACCAAAATCTGGTCAACATACACGTTCCCGAAGCCGGCCATCCCCAGGTCGATCGCGATGAGCGCAGTGTCATCGAGTCCGCGGTCAGCGAGGTCGCGGAGAACACGCCCTTCGATCGCCACGAGATCTCGGCCGGATACATCGAGAAGGTCGACCCGTTCCACGAGAGCAGGTGACCGTGGCACCGCCACCCATCGGCCAACGGGACGCCTGCTATGACGCCGTGGTCGCGGGCGGCGGCCCGGCGGGCGCCGCCGCGGCCCTCGCCCTGGTACGGGCCGGGCGCAGTGTGCTGCTGGCCGACGCGGGCAGCGGCCCGCCGAAGGTGGGCGAGGCCCTCCTCCCGGCGGCCCGGCTGATCCTGCACGACCTGGGCGTGGATCACCGGGCGTTGGACGCGGATCACCGGCTCTGCCACGGCAACCTCGCCTCCTGGGGATCGCCTCAGCTGCACCCGGTGGATTTCATCAACGATCCCTACGGCCACGGCTGGCACCTCGACCGTCCCGCCTTCGACCGCCTCCTGCGCGCGTCCGCCCGTATCCAGGGCGCGGAGGCCGCCGAACAGGCCACCGTGCGACAACCCGTGCGGGAGCCGGACGGCGGGTGGCGGGTGACGATACAGACCGGCGGCGTACGGGGCGCCACCGGCACCGTACGGTGCCGGTGGCTGGTGGACACCACCGGGCGGCGCGCCGGCCTCGCCACACAGTGCGGGGCACAGCGGCACCGGTACGACCGCCTGGTCGCCGTCCACCTGCGGCTCGCCCCCGACACGCGGGACACCGAGTGCGCATCCCTGGTCGAGTCGGCACCGGACGGGTGGTGGTACACCGCACCGCACCCCTCCGGGGAGCGCCAGGTCGCCTACTTCACCGACGCGGACCTGGCCCCGCCCACCCTCCGTACCCCGGAGGCGTTCCTGAGCCGACTCGCCACAACCCGGCACGTGGCGCAACGCGCCCGGGGCCGCCCGCCGCTTTCCGGCACCGCACCCCGCCGTACCGCCGCGCACACCGCACGGCTGGAGCCCGCGGCCGGAGAGGGGTGGATCGCCGCGGGGGACGCGGCGACAGCCTTCGATCCCCTCTCCTCCCAGGGCGTCCTCACCGCGCTCTACACAGGCATGTCCGTCGGCGAAGCCGTGGACGCCCGGCTGCGCGACGGACACGGCGACCAGAACGCACCGGACGCGAAGGACGCACTGGACGTCTACGAGGCGCGGCTGCGCGAGACCTTCGGCGCCTACCTGCACAGCCATCGCGGCATCCACGCGCTCGAAGACCGCTGGGCCGACCGGTCGTTCTGGCGCCGCCGACAGTACACACCTCCCATGAGGACGCCATGAGCGACCACACATTTCCCGCTCAGCGAGATCGGCTCGGGGCATAGGACGTCCTTCGACGTGACGGTCGAGCGTGTGCTCGCCAACACTGCGACGGGCGACCGCGAGTTCCAGGACCTGAAGTACAGCAACGGGGAACCGCCACCACCACGGCGAGGATCGTCACCGGCGGCATGCAGTACTGCGCCAAGACGGGCACCGCCACCGGCTATCCCCCGCATTTCAACGGCCTGCTCTTCGGCACGACCAGCGAGACCTACCTCGCGCACAAGCTGGCCAAGGCCGACCACTGGGACGAGGCCATCACTGTCACGGGCCTGGCGACGGAACAGGCCACCCTGGACACCGTCACGCTGGTTACCGTCCCCGAGCTGCGTGACAAGCTCCAGGAGGGCGTCCCGCTGAACCAACAGAAGAGCCCATTCACGGAGAACACCACGTACAAAGGGACGCTGACGCCCAACGGGGACACCTCCATCCAGATCGCCTTCACCGCCGGCAAGCAGCGCTGGTGGAACAGCACCAGCCTCAACACCTGACACCGGCTCCAGCGCGGGGCTTTCTGGTGGGATCCGAACGCGATGCGGCTGCACACACGTGGCCCGCGCTGGAGGAATGCCTGGTGCCCGGCGATGTCGCGGGCACTCGGGACTGCCCCCGTCCTCCCGATCTTCACCCATTTGGCGCCATCACCGGCCTGAGGGAGGCTCGCCTCATCGCCAGCTGCGGCTATGTCCTCCAGAACAGGGGCTCGTTGCGTGCGCAATGCGTGAGCGGACTTCGGTGCCCGCCCGTCGCCCTTCTGCGTGACGGGCGGGTTCTGTTTCCGGTCGGGCGTTCGCCGGATCTCAGCCGGACGGCGGGTTTGCCGCGAGAGTGCCTGCTCCGGACGAGCGAATGCCGATGGCATACGCAAATCTCCCCGTGGTGCTCATCAGTGCACGTCGTGCCCCATCCTTGCCTTTTGCATATGCCGAGGATATGGATCTGGCCATGGTTGTGTGCACCCCTTTCGCGGTGAATGAGGGTGGTATGGCAATCGATCTGAAACAAACGGCCATCGACCCCGACATCGAGATCCCGCCCACCCGGAACACGAAGGCAGCCCTGGAGGCGGCCCTGGACGATCTCCAGGGCAACATCCTCAAGAGCCACGGGCGGGACCACAGCCGCCACCTGTTCATCACCTTCAAGACCGAGAACCCCGAGGACCGGAAGAAGGCCCGGGAGCGGCTGGCCAAGATGGTCGCCTCCGACCGCGTCACCTCCGCTCTGCAGCAGTGGAGGGAAGCCCAGTCGTACCGCGAGGTGCGGGAGACGATCCTCGGCAACGGCGCGATGGCGAAGAAGGACGTCGCCGCGTTGATCAAGGCTGCCAGCGCGACCTTCGTCGGCGTGCTGCTCTCGGCCGACGGCTACCGCGCCCTCAAGCTGGACAAGAACCACATGCCCGACGACCCGTCCTTCCTCGCCGGGGCCAAGGCGCGAGTGGATGTCCTCAACGACCCGCCGGTGACGAAATGGGAGATGACCTTCCAGGGCAACCTGCATGCCCTCGTCATCGTCGCCGACGATGCCACGGACCGTCTGGACACGGTCGTGGCGAAGCTGAAGGAGGAGCTCAAGGATCTCTGCGTGATGCTCAGCGAGGAGACCGGCACCGCCATGCGGCTGGACGCGAACGGCAAGGAGGATCCCTCCGCCCCCGTCCGCGAGCACTTCGGCTTCGTGGACGGGATCAGTCAGCCCCTGTTCTACGCCCGCGACATCGAGAAGGCCCGGACCCTGCAGGGTGGCATCGACGAGTACGACCCGAGCGCCCCCCTCGACCAGGTGCTGGTCAAGGACCCGGGGGGCGACAAGAGCAACGCCTACGGCTCGTACTTCGTGTACCGCAAGCTGGAGCAGAACGTGGCGGGCTTCCGGGCCGACGAGCAGCACCTCGCCCGGCAGATCGCCCACTATGCCCACCCCAAGACGACCGAGCCCACGGCCGAGGACATCGCCCTGGCCGGCGCGTACATGGTCGGCCGGTTCCAGGACGGCACCCCGGTGGTGGACCGCGCGGTCGCCGGCCTGGGCGGCCTGCCGAACAACTTCACCTACGACGCCGATCCCGACGGCGTCCGCTGTCCGTTCCAGGCGCACGCCCGCAAGACCAATCCGCGGGGCGACAAGCAGCGCCAGTTCGGGCAGCCCCTCACCCAGGAGCGGGCCCAGCGGATCGTCCGCCGGGCCATCAGCTTCGGCGAGGTGAACCTGAAGCCGGACCCGAACAAGCCGGTCGGCCTGCTGTTCCTGTGCGCCCAGAGCAGCATCGCCGACCAGTTCGAGTTCATCCAGAACCAGTGGGCGAACAACAAGGACTTCCTGCGTGGGGGCAGCAGCCTCGACCCCGTGATCGGCACGCAGAAGTACGGCGCGAAGCGCGAGGACGGCCCCAAGGGGGAGTGGCCCAAGCTGTACGGCTCCCGCAACGAGATGGACTTCTCGAAGAACCCGCCGGAGGTCGTGGGTCACACATTCGCCGAGCACGTCGGCGAGTGAGTGACCATGAAGGGCGGCGAGTACTTCTTCGTCCCGAGCCTGAGCGCCCTGAAGGCGTTCGGCACGGTCAAGGAGGCTTGACCGTGGTCGATTTCCGCCCCGCGGTGAACGGTCTGGCCCGCAGTCTGAGCGGCTACGTCTGCGAGCCCGGCAGCCCCGAGTACGCCAAGGTCGTCGCCATCGACAACGGCCGTACGCGCACTCCCCCGGCCCTGATCATCCGCGCCAATGCGACCGCCGACGTCCGCCGGGCCATCCTCTTCGCCCAGGAGACCAGGCTGCCCATGACGGTGCGCGGCGGCGGACACAGTGCCGCCGGGTACTGCCTCAACCGGGGTGGGATCGTCCTGGATCTCGGCCTGATGAAGGCCATGAGGCTGGACAAGGACAAGAAGCGGCTGACGGTGCAGTTGGGCGCCATCTGGAAGGACGTCTACGGATACGTCGCCCGCAGTGCCGCCCCGCTGATCCCGGTCGGCGGCGGCTGTCTCACCGTGGGACTGCCCGGGTTCCTCCAGGGCGGCGGCTATAGCTTCGTCTCCCGTTCCTACGGACTCGGCAGCGACAACGTCACCGAGATCAAGCTCGTCGACGCCGCCGGCACGCTGCGCATCCTGACCGCCGACGCCAAGAACCAGCACGACCGGGACCTGTTCTGGGCGTGCCGGGGCGGGGGCGGGGGCAACTTCGGGGTCGCCGTCGAGATGACCCTGCAGCTGCACACGCCGGCGGCGAAGACGGTGCTCGGCGGCCAGCTCTCCTTCCCGTTGGAGCGCGCCGAAGAGGTGATCGCGGCCTACGACGCGTGGGCGAAGAAGGTTCCCGACGCGATGGCGGCCTACGGGTACGCCGGCCTCCAGCCCGACCCCGCCGAGCCCACCCGGCGGATCCCCGTGTTCCGGATCACGCCGGTGTTCAACGGCGCCTACGCCGACGGCATCGACCAGCTCCAGCCGATGCTCAAGCTCAACCCCTTCGACGTACAGCTGCGCTCGGTGCCGCTTCCGGCGCTGGAGATGGCCATCGGCCGCTCCACCCTGGTCAGCGACCGGCTGGCCTACATCCGCTCGGGGATGATCGGCGACAAGGGCTGGAACGCGGACATGATCGGGGCCGTCCGGGAGGCGATGGCCACCGCGCCCTCGCCCGACAGCTTCGTCGTGTGGACCCACGGTCTCGGCAAGGTCCTCAAACCGGACTGCAGCGACCTCGGCCCGTACCCGCACCGCGACAAGCGCTACGTCTTCGAGCTCAAGGCCATCTGGAACGACCCGGCCGACACCCGGGCCAACGTCGAGTGGGCCTACGACTTCGGCGAGGCGCTGAGCTCCGAGTTCCACGGCGCGTACGTCAACTACATCGACCCGCTCCAGAAGGGCTGGGCCAGGGCCTACTACGGCGACAACCTGGACCGGCTCCAGAAGATCAAGAAGGAAGCCGATCCCACGGGCTTCTTCCGCTTCCAGCAGTCCGTCGACTCCACCTTCGAGCCGGACGTGTCCCGCCCGCTGGACCTCAGCCCCCTCAACCGCACCTTCGTCTGCCCCCCTGTACCTCCGCCCGACACGACCGCACGGGAGCACCCGTATGGGTAACGGCACACCCCCCGCACCGAAACAGATCTTCACCGACCTCTCCGTCGAGCTCACCGGCTTCGACCGGGCGGAGCTGGCCGGCACCGGCATGATCGACAAGTACTACGACACGCTGCTGCGGATGATCGGCGAACGCGAGGCCGGGCAGTTGTTCCGGTTCGCGGACGAGGCGCTCACCACGGACCGGAAGAAACAGAAGAACGACGGCGAGGCCTTCAGGGAAGCGGTGGTCAACAGCCCGCGCTTCGGGTCTGTCGCCGTCAGCCTGATCAAGCTCTGGTACCTCGGCCTCTGGTATCCGCTCTCCGGCGCCTACCGCGATCTCTACGGGTCGACCGCGGACGACGTCGAGCACGTCGTCTCCAGCCAGGGCTACCGCGAGGGCCTGGTCTGGGTCGCCGCCGGAGCGCACCCGATGGGCGGCAAGCCCCCGGGCTACGGCTCCTGGGCCGAACCGCCGTCCCTGCTGATCCCCTGACTCCGAGGAAGAGCCATGAGCAATCCGGATTACGACGTGGTCATCGTCGGCGGCGGCATCTCCGGGGCCGTCGTCGCCAAGACGGTCATCGAGAAGGCCGCCGAGAAGAAGAAGTTTCCCCGCATCCTGCTCCTGGAGGCCGGCCGGGCCACGGCCCTGAGCGCCGACAAGTACGACACCTACGTGGAGGCGTACCAAGAGGCGCTCATCAAAGTCCCCAACGCCCCTTATCCCGCGAGCATTTCGGCGCCGCAGCCGGACGTGCTGGACATCAGGCCGCTCAAGGACGCCGGGGGGAAGCCAAAGACCAGCGACGAGGGGTACTTCGTCCAGAAGGGCCCCATGCCCTTCGGCAGCGACTACGCCCGCTCGCTCGGCGGCACCACCCTGCACTGGCTGGGCACCTGCCTGCGGATGCTGCCCCACGACTTCGAGATGCGGAAGCAGTACAACAGGGCCATCGACTGGCCGATCGGCTACGACGTCCTGAAGCCGTACTACGAGCGGGCCGAGTGGGACATCATCGGCGTCGCCGCGGACGTGGAGCACCAGACTTACCCCATCAAGGACCTCGACAAGTACTTCAAGGCCCATGACCCGAAGAAGACCCGGAACGGGAAGTATGTCTTCCCGATGGAGGAGATCCCCTCCAGCTACCTCGACCAGTACATGGCCAAGTACGTCGACGGCATGACGATCACGCTGCCCTGCATGGACCCGGACGAAGAGGACCACGAGTTCACGATCCGGATCAGCAACACCCCGGTCGCCCGCAACTCCACCCCGACCACCCCGGACTACAGGATCGTCGGCGCCGCCGGTAACTCCGACCGCGGGCAGCGCTGCGAGGGCAACTCCAGCTGCATCCCGATCTGTCCCGTCCAGGCCAAGTACAACGCGCTCAAGACGTTGTACGAGCTGATCGTCAGATACCCCTACAAGCTGAAGGAGGGGGAGAAGGAAGGGGAAAGGGCCAGAGTCGACATCCGCAGCCAGTGTGTCGTCATGGAAGTGACGCACGGCAACGGGAAGGTCACCGGCCTCAATTACAAGACGTACTACGACGACGGCTCACCGGCGACGGAGCAGACGGTGACCGCCGGCACCTACGTCCTCGCCGCCAACGCCATCGAGAACGCCACTCTCCTGCTTGCCTCCGGCAACGCCGCGAACAGCAGCGGCCAGGTCGGCAGGAACCTGATGGACCACCCGCTGCTGCTCACCTGGGGCCTGCTCCCGGAGAACGTCGGCGCCTACCGGGGCCCCGGGTCCACCTCCGGCATTCCCGACTTCCGCGACGGCGACTTCCGTGACGTACGCACCGCCTTCCGCGTGGAGATCGGCAACTGGGGCTGGAACTTCCCGGAGAACGCCCCGTACGACACCGTCCTCGACCTGGTCGGCGGCGGCAAGGACAGCAAGGCGAAGCTCTACGGCAAGGCGCTGCGCAAGCGGCTCGGTGCGATCCTGCCCCGCCAGTTCCGGATCGCCTGGGAGCTGGAGCAGGACCCCGAGGCGCGCAACCGGGTCACCATCGACGACCGCTACAAGGACGCCCTGGGCAAGTACCGGCCGGTCATCGAGTACGACCTGTCGGACTACGTGAAGGCGTCGCTGCCCTGGGCGGCGGAGGCGAGCAGGCAGCTGTTCGAGAAGCTCGGCATGACGCAGGAGCGCCGGCGCCCCGTGTACGAGACCGGTGACTACAGCCACTACGACTCCCGGGACGCTTCAGCGGTGGAGTGGGAGGGCGAGACCTACTGGGTGCGCGGTGCGGGGCACGTCGTGGGCACTCACCGGATGGGCACGGACCGGAGCACCTCGGTCGTCGACAGCTACCAGCGCAGCCACGACCTGTCCAACCTGTTCATCACCGGCTGCGGCAGCATGCCGACGCTGGGCACCTCCAACCCGACGCTCACCATGACCGCCCTGGCGCTCCGCACGGGCGACAAGATCGCCGAGGAGCTGACCAAGTGACCGACCGGACCCCGGAACCGATCAAGGACCTCACGGAGCTCAAGGCCGCCCTGCAACTGGCCGTCGGCCTGGAGCTGAGCACCATCCCCGTCTACCTCACCGCCCTCTACTCCATCAAGGATGGCACCAACACCGACGCGGCGCAGACGATCCGCAGCGTGGTCATGGAGGAGATGCTCCACATGACGCTCGCCGCCAACGTCCTCAACGCCCTCGGGGAGAAGCCGAGCGTCAAACCCGTCACCTTCCGGGGCAAGCAGCTGAATCCGGTCCCCGAGTACTCGTTCACCAGCCCCCTGATCTCCGGCATTGGGGAGCTCGCACTGCGCCCGCTCACGCGCGAGGCCGTGGACAGCTTCGTGAAGATCGAGCACCCGTTCCACGGCGCGGCCACGCTGGGTGAGATCCAGGGCGCCCCGGACACCTACCCCACCATCGGCGTGTTCTACGAGGCGATCAGGACCGCGCTGGAGAACAAGAACATCTGCAAGGACTCGGACTTCAGCGCCACCAACCAGGTGAAGGCCACCCAGTACTACGGCGGCGCCGGCCAAGTCATCGAGGTGAAGAACCGCGAAACCGCGCTGGCGGCGATCCACAAGATCGTGGAGGAGGGCGAGGGCCTGCCCACGGAGCGCATGAAGCTGCCGGCCATGACGGTCACCGACGAGGACAAGCTGAACTCCGGCTGGCAGATGTACTCCCACTACGCCCGCTTCCGTGAACTCCAGACCGGCCGCCGCTTCCGCAGCACCCAGATGGCCGGGGACACCCCCGCGGGCTCCCTGCTGCTGGTCGACTACGACTCCGTCCACGCGGCGCTGTTCGTCCAGCGCAACGGCGCCACCACGGGTGGCCAGGAGGGCGCCGCGCTCGACGAGTTCGACCTGGCGTACACACAGCTCGTCGACGACCTCTACCTCGCCTTCTCGGGCGGGAAGAAGAAGGTCACCTACAAGATGGGCAACGAGACGGCGGAGAAGCTCAAGGACCCCCTGCCGCTCGCCGTCCACGGCATGTACGCGCTGAAGAACAGGGCCGTCGCCCTGATGCGCACCCCGGACCCGACCAAGCCGAAGCACACGCTGTGCCCCCGGTTCTCCTACGCGGCGACCACGGGCGAGCGGCAGAAGCTGCGGGACGAGATCAAGAACCTGAGAGGGCAGACCAAGTGATCTCCATCGTCACGAAGTGGTGGCACGTCGACGACGACGGCGCGCGGGGCAAGGCCGTCGAGGCACTGAAGGACCTGGTGCGGCAGGTGGAACAGCACGAGCCCGACACCTACATGTACTGCCTGCACACCTCCGTGGTGTCGGGCTCCCTGCCCCCTCCCACCCCGAACGAGCTGATTTTCGTGGGCACCTGGAAGGACAAGAAGGCCTTCGAGGACCACCGCGACGGCAAGCTGTTCCAGGACTGGTTGGCGAAACACCACGACCTGTTCGTGAAGATCGACGGCAGACTCTACGTCAGCGCGGAGTTCGCCGACCGGTTCGCCGGCTTCGTCCGGAAGGAAGCCATCGGCCAGAAGTGAGAGTCACCGGCCCCGCAGGCGGTGGGCGATCTCCAGATCGTCCGCCGCCTGCGGCCGCCCGTTCTCGACCTCCCACAGGCAGTTCTGCAGCACCCGGCCGAGCGTCCAGGCGCGGGCCCGTTCCCGGTCCAGCCCCAGCACGTCGGTCATCCCCTCGAAGCGCCGGTGGACGTCGTCGCGGTCGAAGCGGTTGTCGAGGGCCGGCCAGAACTCGAAGCCCAAGTCGCCCACGAGGGGCTTGGGATCGATCGCGAGCCAGGGGGCACGGTCGGCGGCGAGGACGTTCTCCTGGTGCAGGTCCCAGTGCAGGAGCCCACCACCGTTCGCCTTCGGCACCGCGCGGGAGCGCCCTCACCGAGCCAGCGTGCACCCGGCTCACTTCGCTTCTGCTCTTGTTGTCTTGGGGTGACACCAGACCTTGGGTGGGTGTATGCCGGAGAGATGAGGTATCCCGATGGGGGCGGCCTGACCGCGCGACAGCGGACCCAGCGGGAGAAGGTGCGGTTCGAGACCGCCGAGATGTTCGCCCAAGGAGTGGCTCCGCCGCAGGTGGCCAAGCGGCCGCGGGTCTCCCGGAAGTCGGCGTACGCCTGACATGCACGCTGGCGGGAGCGAGGCACTGCGGTCGAAAGGACCCAGCGGCTACCCGTCCCGGATGAAGCCGCAGTGGCGCCAGTGGCTGGACGCCGCGCTGGAGGAGGGGCCTGCCGCGCACGGCTGGGTGGAGGACCAGCGCTGGACGCTGGCCCGGGTGGCGACCGTGATCGCCCGGCGGTTCCACGTGAGATTCAGCCTCAAGCAGGTCTCCCGGATCCTGCACGAGAGGGGCTGGAGCGTCCAGGCCCCGGTGCACCGGGCCGCCGAGCGCGACGAGGAGGCGGTGGACAGGTGGGTGAAGGAGGTGTGGCCGAAGGTGGGAAGACGGTGAGGCGCCGGCGGGCGTGGCTGGTCTTCGCCGACGAGGCGGGGCAGAGTCTCAGGCCGCCGAAGAGCCGTACCTGGTCCCGCCGGGGCCGGCCGCCGGTGGTCAAGGTCACCGGCAAGGGGTCCGGGCGCGTCTCGCTGGCTGCGCTGGTGTGCGCCAGACCCGGCGAGCGTACCCGGTTGATCTACCGCCTGCTGGTGCACACCAGGCGCAAAGGCGAGAAGAAGGGCTTTTGCGAGGACGACTTCGCCCCCGTGCTGGATGCCGCGCGTCAACAGCTCGGCGGGAAGCTGGTGCTGCTGTGGGACAACTCCACCGCGCACACCGACACCGCGATGCTGCGGCTGCTCCGGGCCCGCTGTGCCTGGCTGACCGACTTTCGGTTCCCCCCTTATGCACCGGAGTTGAATCCGGTGGAAGGGGTGTGGGCGCACCTGAAGAAGTCCCTGGCCAACCTGGCCGCGTGCACCACCGGCCACCTTGCCGCGCTGGCCCGCAATCGGCTGAAGAAGATGCAGTACCGAGCTGACCTCCTCGACGGCTTCATCGCCGAGACCGGGCTGGTCCTCACCCCCACCTGACTGTCACCCCAAGACGACAAGACCAGTTGAGGGTGTCTGAAAAGTCATGCAGCTGTCTTGCCGAGGCGGTGGACGAGCAGAAGCGTCGTGGCCGCATAGATGACGCTCTCGGAGGTGCTGGTCACATACTCATAATCTTTGGACAGTCGGCGGTAACGGCCCAGCCAGGCGAAGGTTCGCTCCATCGTCCAACCACACTGCCCTTATGGATGGCCAAAAGAGCGGACGGGTGCCGATACTAAGGGGAGACTTGGTTAGTTGACTCAATGTGGTGCTTGAGACACTGGTCGGGTGCGTGAGAACGATGGACGGCAGCTCGATCACGGGACCCTGGAAGCCTTGCGGATTCGCACGGTTCGGCAGGTCGAGGCGGGTGAGGTGAGCGTCCCGGAGGCGGCCCGTGCCCTGGGGATGTCGAAGACGGCCGTCTACAACTGGATGGCGGCCTGCCGACGCGGTGGCCCGGAGGCACTCAAAGCCCGTCCGGTCCCGGGCGCGAAGCCGAAATTGACCGCGGATCAGCAGCGGAAACTGTTCCGGCTGGTCGCGGGCAAGGACCCGCGCCCACTCGAGTTCGACTTCGCGCTGTGGACCCGGCAGCGGGTGCGTGAGCTGATCCGCCGGGAGTTCGGAGTGAAGATGCACGTCACCGCGGTCGGGCGGCTGCTGCGCCGGCTCGGGCTGACCCCGCAGCGGCCGCTGTGGCGGGCCTGGCAGCAGAACCCCGAGCTGGTGGAGCGCTGGAAGCGGGAGGAGTACCCCGCCCTCCGGGCCGAAGCACGTAAGGCCGGTGCCGAGGTCTGGTTCGCCGACGAGGCCGGAATCCGCTCGGACTTCCCTGCGGGTACCACCTGGGCGCCGGCCGGACAGACACCGGTGGTGAAGACTACCGGGCGGCGCGCGTCGGTGAACATGATCTCGGCGGTCACCGGCAAGGGAGCCTTGCGGTTCATGGTCGTGGAGGGCGGCGTGAACGCTGCCGTGTTCCTCTCCTTCGCCCAGCGCCTGGTCGCCGACACCGACCGTCCGGTCTACCTGGTCATGGACAACCACTCCATCCACCGCTCCAGGAAACTGCGCGAGTTCGCCGAGCAGTCCCACGGACGCCTGCGCCTGTTCCACCTCCCGCCGTACAGCCCCGAGCTGAACCCGGACGAATGGGTGTGGAAGAACGTCAAGCACGACCGCATCGGCACTGCTGGCCTCGAGGACCACAACGACCTGAAGAGGATGGCGCTTTCCGCACTCCGCCGCCTGCAGAAGCTGCCTGCCCTGGTCCGCAGCTTCTTCAACGCACCGGACCTGGCGTATATCTCATGTCCCGTAGCCAACTAACCAACGCTCTGCTTAGTAACAAACCACCGGTAGCGCCCGTCTCTCCCACGTGCTGGCCTGCGCGATCTCCCGCTCGACTGCCTTGCGCATGCTCATGCGCAAGGCGGTACCGCCGCTGCGCGTCCCGCGCGTGCTCGGCATCGACGACTTCGCCCTCAAGCGCCGGCACCGCTACGCCACCGTGATCATCGATGCCGAGACCGGTGAGCGGATCGAGGTCCTGCCCGACCGCACCGCGCAGACCCTGGTCGCGTGGCTGCGCGAGCATCCCGGGGCCGAGTACGTCTGCCGGGGCGGCTCGGGCTCCTATGGCGAGGCGATCCGCCAGGCCCTCCCCGAAGCGGTGCAGGTCAGCGACAGGTGGCATCTCTGGTCCAACCTGTGCGGCAAGGTCCTGGCTGAGGTCCGCTCCCACGCCGCCTGCTGGGCCACCGCTGTGAACCCCGCCCGGCCCGGGGGCGTACGCGAGCAGACCACCCGCGAGCGCTGGCAGCGGGTCCACAATCTGCTCGACCAAGGCGTCGGCCTGCTCGAATGCGCCCGCCGCCTCGATGTCGCACTGAACACCGTCAAGCGCTACGCCCGCATGAAGGAGCCCACCGGCGACCGCCGCGCACCCCGCTACAAGCCCACGCTCGTCGACCCCTACCGCGACCACCTGCGCACTCGCCGCGCGGAAGACCCGGCCGTCCCCGTCCTCCAACTCTTCCGGGAAATAAAAGAGTTGGGCTACACCGGGAGTCTCAACCTGCTCTACCGCTACATCACCCAAGGCCGCGCTGAGGGCGACAAGTCGGTCACCACCCCGCAGCGTTTCGCCCGCCTCCTGCTCACCCGCCCCGAGAACCTGCGTGACAAGGACACCGCACTACTGCAAGAACTCACCGACGCCTGCCCCGAGATGACCGAACTCGCCTGCCTCACCGGCGAGTTCGCTCAGCTACTGACCCCAGCAGAGGGCAACGACGCCGAGCTCACCGACTGGATCACCACGGTTCGCGCCGCCGACCTGCCCCACCTGCACTCCTTCGCGAACGGCCTTGAACTCGACCGTGCCGCCGTCGACGCCGGACTCACCCTCCCGTACCACAACGGCCGCACCGAGGGCGTCAACACGCGAACCAAGCGGATCATGAGGCAGATGCACGGCCGAGCCGGGTTCCCCCTGCTCCGTCACCGCATCCTTCTCCAGTGATCACTACACAGCGCTACCATCGATTACGGGCCAGAGCCGTTAAAATTGACACACCCCTCCTGCCAGATCCGGCCAATCCCGTCTGCTGTCTGGTATCTCCGTGCGACGCCTCCGTAGCGTTGCGGGGAAGGGCCTGACATGCTTTCGCCGGTGAGGGCGAGGCAGCGGGCCGGGTGAGGAGGTGCTTGGCGTGCGTGGTGCGCCTGACCGCGACGAAGCGCTGCGCGACCAGACTGTTGTCTTCCGTACCGTTGACTTGCTGCTTGCCCGGGAGCGAGGGGCGGTCCACGGCGAGTGCGTCACGGCGAACGCAGGGACTCCGCGCGCCCGGTCCCATTGGACGTATCCGGGGCGGGTTGCCGCCGCGTTCGCCATCCAGCAGCAGGACCGGAGTAGGCCTGGCGCCGGCGAGGCGGCCGACCGGGTGCGCTCCATCGAGGCGCAAGCCGTTGCACATGCGGTGCGCACGACGAACAGCGGGCCACCGGACTGGCCGGTGGACCTGGCGTCACCGGAGCCGCATCTCGCGCGAAGTCTCTCCACCGCCTTGCGGCAGCTCCCTGATACGGCGGACCCGTCATGGCTGGCGACCTGGTCCGTGGACGAGCGTGCGGTCTTCGATGCGGCAGCGGACACCCTCGCCGCATTCTGGCCCGCCATGCGAGCGGAACTGGCGGTAACGGTGCGTCAGGTTGCACTGCTTTCCGGGCCCGCAATCAATGGGTTCACAGATTTCGCCGCGCACGGAGCCGTCTTCGTCGCCCGCGCCCGTCTCACCGAGGCCGACGGCCTGCCAGGGCACGTCCGTCTGGCCGAGTCCCTTGTGCACGAAGGGACGCACACCCGGTGCAACGCCGCGGCCGTGGGCGCACCGTTCCTGCTCGACACCAAGGACGCGACACGGCTGCGCGTGGCGACCCCGCTGCGCGCCGATCACCGCCCGCTGGCGGGGCTGTTTCAGCAACTGGTCGTACTGGTCCGGTGCGCCGAGTTGTACGAGCGGTTGCGTGGGGCGCCTGGCATCGCGGAGGACGTGGTCCTCCGGCGCCAAGAACAGCTGGCCGCCCAGGCGCGGCAGGCCGTCGAAGGACTGGAAGTCCACCGGAGCCTGCTGTCTCCCTGCGGCAAGGCAGTCCTCGACGAGATGTGTGGCTATGCCGCCGTCGCCGGGCGCGGTGATGCGTGCGACTGGTGATCTGCTGCCGGCGGCCGGGCAATACCTGAACGGAGGTCGGCAAGGCGCACATTCCGGCGGCCCCGGGACGCGCCGGGCACAGCGTGCGACGCGAGGACCGGCGTCCTCAGGACACCCGCCCGCATCCATGAGGGAATAGGAGCCCTAACACCTTGACCAGCACACCACACCGGCCCGACGCCGATGGATACGCGGCGCACTTCGCCGCGTCCTACGATGCCTGGTTCGGCAAGCCCTCCGTCACCGGCCCCACCGTCGACCTGCTTGCCAGCCTCGCACGGCGGGGCGCCGATGCGGCGCCCGTACTGGAACTGGGGGTGGGAACCGGACGGGTTGCGCTGCCGCTGCGCGCCCGCGGGATCGAGGTGCACGGTGTCGACGCGTCCCAGGAGATGGTCGCGCAACTGCGGGCGAAGCCTGGAGGCACCGAAGTCCCTGTCACCATCGGTGACTTCACGAACGTCCCGGTGGACGGCGTCTTCTCGATGATTTACCTGGTCGGCGGGACCTTCGCCGAACTGCCGTCCCAGCAGCAGCAAGCGGACTGCTTCGCCGCGGCTGCCCGTCACCTGGCCCCGGGGAGCCTCTTCGTGCTCGACGCACATGTACCCGAGGCCCTGGCCCTCGCGGCGGAGCGAGGCCCGCAGGTGATGGACGGCGCCGACGGCGGCCTCGTCGTCTGCCATCGTACGGTGCACCCATCCGAGCAGCGCTACGCCTCCGACTACGTGATCACTTCCGAGGGGCGCTCCCACCATCTGCGGGTGGAATTCCGGTATACGGGCCCCGGGGAACTCGATTTGATGGCCGCCGCTGCCGGGCTGAGGTTGCGGGAGCGATGGGGGACCTGGTCGGGCGATCGTTTCTCGCGCACCAGCACGTATCACGTGTCAGTCTACGAGGTGCCAGCCTGAGCCCGGTGAGGAAGGAGTACCCAGGCGTGGCGGACGGCGGTTGCCGCGGTCGCTGGACAGTGGTGTGATCCGTTCTATCTGGCCGAAAGTGCCCTGGTAAGAGCGCTATTGCGACGTCATGCTTGTAAATGCTGTCCGGTACATCTTCGTGTTCCCATACCGGGATCGCGCAGTCTCAGAGTGCAGGGAGGCTCCATGGAAGAGATCCGCGAGTTCGACGTCGACGCTCTGGAACCGGTGGAGGAACAAGAACTTCCCGAGTTCGCACTGATGATCGACGTCCCTGACTGAGTCAGGTAGGTGAAGATCACGAACCGTACGAGTGGGGCTGGGCCCAAGCGCCCGGCCCCACTGTCACGAGTACGCTCCCCGTGAGGTTCATGATCGCTGCACCGCCGAGGAGGGCGGGCGCATCGGCAGCGGCGGGGACGAGGGGGTGATCGGATGGCCGAGCGATGGCCAGTACAACTCCTGACGCCCTATCCGGCCTTTCCGCGTCTGCTGTTCGGGCGGTCCGCCGTGCGCTCGGCCGCCTTCCCCGCGAACGACGCCGCGGGTGGACAGCGGGCGCTGATCGGTTCCGCGGCGGGAACGGGCGCGGCCGACGTGGCGGTGCGGACGCACGGTGAACTCACTGAGCGCGTGCACAACGTGCTTGCGGGACGGGCCGCCGAATCGGATCCTTCCGGGCTCATCGGCTCCTATGCCGTGCTGCACCGCAGGAAAGTGCCCGTGCTCGATCCGATGAGCTGGCCCGAGCTGGCCGAACGACCGGAAGCGGCACGGGAGACCGACCTGCTCTGGGTAGCGGGTGAATCACTGACCGGCGGCGGGGAGGTGTTCGTACCGGCCTGCGTGGTCTATCTCGCCCACCGGCCGCCACCCGGTTGCGCCGCGCCCCTGCGCCCGGGGTCCGCTGGCTTGTCCGCGCACCATACGCGAGATTCGGCGGCGAGGCACGCGGCGTTGGAGGTCTTTGAACGCGATTTGCTGTGGCGAGCCTGGTACGGCGGCGGCCGGCGGACTGTCATACCTTTCTCCGGGGGCGGCGGCCTCCTGCACGACGGTCTCGCCGCCCTGGGTCTCTCGGCCGTGATCCTGCTGCTGCCGGGCCCCGGGGGAACGGCGTGTGTGGTCGCGTGCCTGCACGACGAGACAGGGGCGGCACAGAGCTTCGGCGCGCGGGCGTTGCTCGTGCACGCGGGGGTGGCGGCAGCGGAGGCCGCCGTACGGGTGGCGGTGTTCGAGGCGCTGATGGTGCGGTGGAGCCTGCGCACACCGGCTGCCGCCGCGGCCCTGCGCCGTCTGGGCCGGTCCGGGTGGCACGAGGTCAACGGCCCGCTGGAACACGCCCTGTACGCCTTCCACCGGCAGGACGGCCTCGCTCGGCTCCTCACCGGTGGTGATACCGCACTGGACCAGTGGCCCGCCGGGGGACCGGTTCCGCCGCCTGTCCCGGTCGGCAGCCTGCTCGCCGAGCACACCTGTGAGGACGTGGTGCTGGTCGATACCGTCGCCCCGGACGCCAGGTGGCCCGCCCAGGGCACGGACGTCGTCCGCGTCGTCGCTCCCGGCGCGCGCCGGCTGCCCACGCGCGAACCTCTGCTCCCGCCACCGGCCGGTGCGCGCGACGGCATACCCCACCCTCTCGGCTGATCAGCATTGCCAGACCCTCTGCTGCGAAGGACGTTCATGCCCCACGTGCCCGTGCACGCTCTCGTCGTCACTCTGGCTGTCGTACTGTTGGCGTGCTTTGTGCTGTGGGGTGCCCGGACCGATCCGCACCGACCGTTCTCATGGGGGATGTACTCCGGGTCCTCCAAAGGCTTTCTGTGGACCTGGGACGGGACTGAGGGCGGACCACCGCACGTGGTGAGCCACTATGAGCTGGGGCTCTCGCCCGAGGTGCACTTCATGAACGTCCCGGAGCTGCACCGCTTGCTGAAGGCCACACGGCCCCCGCTGACCTTCGAGGGGCTGGTCATCGGTTCCCAGGGCAACTGGTGGGTCCGCTACGACGAGGCGGACGGGGGGCTCAAGGCCGTCCGTGTGCCCCACGGACAGGAGATCGACCGGCTCGCGAAAGCCCTGCGGCGGCTGGCATGAACTCCCTGCCCCACCCTACCTGGACACCCATAGGGGTCGGTGTCTGCTGTCTGGCCCTGGCGCTCGTCTGGCGGGCCGGATTGGTCCTGCTCGACGTGCGGACGGTCCGACGCGGCTACGCCCACGCCGGCGCCTATCGGCCTGGCCGAGGGTGGACCGGCCCCGACGTGCTGGCCGTCGAGCGCCGCCGCGCCATGCCGGGGATGCTGCTGGGCGCGGCGCTGCCCTGCGCCGCGTTCCTGCCGCCCGGACGGTGGGCGGCCGCAGCTACCTTGGCCTGCTGCGGGGCCGTCGCGTGGCTGGTGTCCGGGGACCGTCGGCGGCGGCAGGCCCGCTACACCACCGTATGCCTGCTCGTCCTCACCGGCACGGTCGCCCTCGGGGAGGCCCTGGCCCTGCTGGGTGTTTCCCGGCCGCAGATCGTCATCGGGGCGTTCGCCTCCTTCTTTGCCGCCCAGCTATATCTGGTAGCGGGAACCCGCAAGCTGCGGTCGCGGCACTTCATGTCCGGGCGGGTACTCGTCGACAACGCCGCCTACAACGCCTGTCAGGCAGCCGCGGGAAGTCGCGACTTCCTGCCGGTGCCCGGCCTGCGCACGCTCGTCCGACTGCTGGACGGGCACGTCTTCCCGGCGGTCTGCCGGGTGGCCGCTGTCCTCACCGCGGCCGCCGAGCTCGTTCTGGGGGCAGGCGCGCTGGGTGTCATTCCGGCCACGGTCACCCTGGCCCTGGCGGTGCCCTCGCACCTGGCCTTCACGGCTGTCAGTCCGTGCCGGATCGTCCCGTTCTCGGCTGCGGCGTTCGGGCTGCTGATCCTTGCCACCTCTCATCCCCTGCTGTGACCGGCGGGACGTCGGCGGTGCTCAGCAGGGACAGCGCGGGATCGGTGATGCGGCATACCACGGACCGTTCAGCCGCCGTGAGCGGCGGGCGGTGGTGTGTGCCGGCTGGGTCGAAGGGCTCGTCGTCGACGGACTTGGCGTAACGGCCGCATGTGGCGGCGAAGCCGTCGGGAAGGTGATCAGGCGCACCGAGGCGGAGCCATCGTTCGCAGGCGCGCAGCGCGCCCTCGCGGTCGGCGGTGTACGTGGCGTAATCGAGGAGGCGTACGCCTCCTTCGTCCGCGGTCTGCGGCGCGTTACGGGTGAAGGGCTCCACCAGAGCCCGCCACATGTGGGCATAGAAATCCGTGTCCTCGCCCACGCCCGAAGCATCCGCAATGTCACGTTCGGCTTTGGCGCCGGGCTCACTCGCGGGGAGTGGTGCACCGGGAGTGGTGGGCGTCTCCAGGCCCAGCAACCTGCGCAACGCCGCATCGTGCCGCAACTCCTGCCAGCTGGGCGGGGCCCCCTTGAGTGAGGTCACCACCTCGCTTGGATCACGCCAGATCAGCAACCAGCGGGCGGAACCGGTGAAGCCGCCCAGCGCACCGAGTACCGCTAGGGAGGTCCAACTGGTCAGCTTGACCACCAGGCGGCGTCCGTGGGCCGCCGCCGTGGCGTCGCAGTAGGCGAGCAGAGCCCGCAGCAGGGCGTGCGCCGCCCGCCGTGCGGAGACGTCCGGGGCCCGCAACGCGTGCAGTGCGGCATCCAGCAGGAAAAGCGGCTCCTTGATCACGAGTGTTCGCGGCCGCAGGGAGAGCTGGTTGGCCAACATAGTCGAACCGCAGCGGCTGGTATGTGCGATCAAACGGAACGTGCGGGGTCGGTCCAGGTCTGCCCCGTCAGCGTCCGCCCAGAGGAGCAGGTCCTCCAAAGGCAAGCGCAGTACGGGGTATTGGCCTTTGTCGCGGTAGGCGTAGTCGAACCAAGGCTCGTGGAAAGAGCTATGGGCCAGCGGGCGCAGGGTGATCCGCCGGGCGGGCAGGTCGAGCGCCACCGGCAGATAGCTGTCGGTCGGATCCATGGCTCCTCCGATCGGTGCACACGTACCTCCGGGAACCCGGCGCCGGGAGGACGCCGTCGTCAGTCCGATTCCCCCGGCGCCGCCCGGGTGTCCGCCAGGCGGACACTTGTTTTTGGACTCGACGGTCTGGCGTGGCCGTCATCCGGCTCCTGAGGGAAGGAGAAAGCGGTACGGGCGGGGCGTGCGGCGTCCCGCACCGCGAAGAACGCATCGAGCGTGGCGGGGTCCCGGAGCCGTTCGTCGACAGCGGTGCGCAACCGCGACAGCGCACCGGACGACGCACCGCCATCTTGGCCACGAAGAAATGTCACGTCCAGTGCGGGATCGTCTGGGAGCGCCGCACCGAGCCAGCCGAGCAGATCGGCCGGGGTGGGCCGCCAGATACCGAGCGTCAGATGGAGCGAGGGATGCTCCTCGGCGCGGGTGCTGTGCCACCAGCCACGCGGCAGATACAGCACCTGACCCGGTTCCAGCAGGAGTTCGGCAGGCTCGGGCCCGGGACGGTCCTCGGCCGGCCCAGCGTCGTCCGCAGCCAAGACCGCGTCGACCGGCCCCTGCGCACGCCCGTGGATGCGCCATCGTTTGCGCCCGCTGAGCTGGAGGACGAAGACGTCATGGTCGTCGCGGTGGGGCCCAAAACCCTCGGCTCCGGGCCAAGCGGCGTACGCGGTCACCTCGACACGTTCGCGCAGCCGGTGCTCGACAGCCGTGGCCAAGCGCCCGACCGCGGAGTGAAAGGCGTCCACCTCGCTCAGGGCGAGTGTCGCCCCGCTCCGTATCCGTTCCGTGAGGGCGCCCGGAACCAGGCGGTGCCAGGGAATCCGTCGCCGCGACAGTTCATGGACCGTATACATATCGGGAGAGACCAGAGCGCCGTCCTGCACCACCCTCAGTTGTCGCGGCGGCAGCCGGTGCAGCGACAGGATGTCGTTGAGGTCCTGCCAGCTGAAGAGCGCATCGAAGTGGCTGTCCGGCACACCCGCGAAGAGACGGAACGCCTGGCCGTACACGTCGCGCTGGAACGCAAGCGCTCCCAGCGGAGCTGTCAAGTCGTCAAGGTCGTACACACGCACCGGCAAAGGCACGCTCACCCCCAAATCACCGTCAAGCACGGAGAGTCACCGACCGTATCAGCGTACGGGCTCGGACCATGGCCTCGCCAGGGCACGCGGCAGGGCCGACCCGCGCCACACGACGCACAGCACACGAGCGATGACGCCCGGATCCGCGACATCACGCAGGCCCTGCCGCCTCAGTGGGCCGACCTCCTGTTCACCGCTCGCGAGCAGGGAGCAGGCGAGCAGAAGCTCCAGCAGATCGCGGCCGACGGCCTCGCGCAGATGTACTTCCGGGCCAACAACAGCCGCGCGCACGGGCTGTGAGGTTCCCGCCGAGTAGCCGAGGGGATTCTCACCCCTCGGCCCTCACAGATCCGTACGTGACGATCTCTCGTCATACGGCTCTTGTCGTCCTGATCACCAGACGCGGGGGGCATGGGCGGTCCAGGCCCAGTGGGCGAAGAACCGGGGTCGTCGTGCGAGCCGCCTGTCCCGATAGTTCAGACAACAGCGGCCCCGGCACTGTCCTTCCCCGTGGGGCGGTGCCGGGGCCGACTGCTGCGTCAGATACTGCGTCAGACGTCGACGATTATGGCCCCGGAGTCCTAGCCCAGACACCAGGGAACAAGTAACCCGCTGGTAGCTTTCACGGCTTCATGACTGGTGTGGCGACCGTCGCACGCCTCATCAGATACCCCCCCAGGTATCTCTGTTACGGTGGATCAAGATACCCCGGGGGGTAATTTTGCTGTGAGGGAGAGTGTGCCGTGTTCTTTGCCGACATTCTGGAGACCGAAGGTCTGGGCAACCGCAGCTATCTGGCGGGCGGGGCCCGGGCGGCGGTGGTGGTGGATCCGCCGCGGGACATCGACCGGGTCATCGCGGCAGCGGCCCGGCGCGGGGTGCGGATTGCGGCGGTCGCGGAGACGCACATGCACAACGACTACGTGAGCGGTGGTCTGGAGCTGGCCCGGCTGACCGGCGCCCGCTACCTGGTGCCCGCCGGCGCGCCGGTTGCCTACGCCCGTGTCCCCGTGGCCGACGGCGATACGGAGGAGATCGATGAGGGCCTGGTGCTGCGGGCCGTGGCCACCCCGGGTCACACCCCGCACCACACCTCTTACGTGCTGGAGGAGGGCGGGCGTGCGGTCGCCGCGTTCACCGGCGGCTCGCTGCTGATCGGCAGCGTGGGCCGCCCCGATCTGGTGGAGCCGCGGCTCACCGAGCAGCTGGCCCGGGCCCAGCACGCCTCCGCGCACCGGCTCGCCGCCGAACTGGCCGACGACGTGGCAGTGATGCCGACGCACGGGTTCGGCAGCTTCTGCTCTGCCGGTCAGGCCGACGGCGACCACAGCACCATCGGTGCGGAGAAGGTGTCCAACCCGGCGCTGCTCAAGGACGTGGAGACGTTCGCCAGGGAGCTGCTGGCCGGCCTGGACGATGTTCCCACCTACTACGCGCACATGGGCCCGGCCAATGCCGCAGGCCCTGCCCCGGTGGACCTGACCGCGCCGGAGCGTGCTGACGCCGACGAGATCGCCCGCCGCCTGGCGGCCGGAGAGTGGGTCGTCGACCTGCGCAACCGTGTGGCGTTCTCCAAGGGGCACGTCGCGGGCTCGTTCAACTTCGAGGTCGAGGGCCAGCTGGCCACCTACCTGGCATGGATTATGCCGTGGGGCAAGCCGGTCACCCTGCTCGCGGAGAGCGCCGGGGACCTCACCCGGGCCCAGCGCGAGCTCGCCCGGGTGGGCATCGACCGCCCGGCCGCCGCGGCCGTCGGCTCCCCGTCCGACTGGACCAGCGAGGGGGCGCCGCTCGCGTCCTTCCCGCGGGCGACGTTCGCCGACCTGGCCGCCGCACGTGCGCGGGGCGAGGAGCTGGTGGTGCTGGACGTGCGCCGGGACGGCGAGCGGTCCCAGGGCTGGATCGAGGGCAGCGTGCACGTCCCGATCCACCAGGTCCACCAGCGGCTGGACGAGGTTCCCGCCGGAACGGTGTGGGTGCACTGCGCGGGCGGTATGCGGGCGGCGATCGCCGCCTCCCTGCTGGACGCCGGCGGACGCGACGTCGTCGCCGTCGACAACGGCTACGCCGCGGCCGCCGATGCCGGCCTCACCCTCGTCACGCCCGCCCGGCCCTGACCGCACCACCCTGCTCCACCAGGCCGCCCACGGGTCGGCGGCCCGGGCTCACCTTGAGGAAAACCATGCTCTTGTCACACCACGGCCATGGCCGTGTCACTCCTGCGCAGGCGTACCGCGCGGTCGAGAACGGTACGGCGGTGCTGGTCGATGTCCGCGAGACGGAGGAATTCGCAGCGGGTCACGTGCCCGGCGCGCTGCTGGTGCCGCTGGGCCGTCTGACGGACGGTGCGGACGTTCCCGGCAGCGGGGACGGCCGTGACCTGGTACTGATCTGCCGCTCCGGGAACCGTTCCCAGCAGGCCGGGCGCCTGCTCGCCGCACGCGGTGTCGCAGCGGTCGACGTCAGGGGCGGGATGTGTGCCTGGGTTGCCGGGGGCCTGCCTGTCCAGGACGTACACGGGGCGGCGGGCACCGTCATATGACCGCGCTCGTTCTCGCCCTGCTCGCCGGGACGCTGGTCGGTCTCGCCCTGGGCTCACTCGGAGCGGGCGGCAGCCTCCTGACCGTCCCCGCCCTGGTCTACCTGCTCGGCTTCAGCCCGGCCGAGGCCACCACCGCCAGCCTGATCATCGTGATCGTCACCTCGCTCACCGCACTTCTGGCCCACGCCCGGGCGAAAACGGTGCGCTGGCGGGCCGGCCTGCTGTTCGCCGCGGCCGGTCTGCTGCCCGCCGCCGCGGCCGGCCTGCTGTCCGCACACATTCCAGCCGCCGTACTGACCCTGGCCTTCGCCGCCCTCGCGGTGCTCGCCGGGCTGCACATGCTGCGATCACGGACACCGTCCGAGGGCGCGACGCCGTCGGCACCCCGCGCAGCGGGTGCGGGGGCCGCACTGGGCGCGGTGACCGGATTCCTCGGAGTCGGCGGCGGCTTCCTCGCCGTCCCCGCTCTGGTGGCGGCGCTGGCGGTGCCGATGAGCGCGGCCCTCGGAACGAGCCTGCTGGTCATCATCGCCAACTCCCTGGTCGCGCTCGCCGCCCGGGCGTCCACCGAGGTCAGTCTCGACTGGGCGCTGATCGTGCCGTTCATCGCAGCGGCGGTCCTGGGCGCCTGGGACGGCAAGCGGCTGGCCGCGAAGGTCCGGCCTGCCGTCTTGCAGCGAGTCTTCGGCACTCTGCTGCTGGCGGTGGCCGCGGTGATGGCGACCGGCGCCCTGCTGTGAAACAGCCGTGGGGCCTGCCGCGGACGCCCCGTTACCGGTACGTCCGCGGCAGGCCCCACGGGAAACGAAAGCTTCTCAGGCCAGCGACAGGAACAGCTTCTCCAGCCGGGCCCGCATCTGCGCGGAGTCCCGCACCTCGGGATCCTCACTGGTCATGCACTGCTGCAGACCGGTCGCGATGATCGCGAACCCGGCCCGGTCCAGGGCCCGGGAGACCGCCGCCAACTGCGTGACGACGTCCTCGCAGTCCCGGCCCTCCTCGATCATCTTGATCACTCCCGCGATCTGACCCTGCGCCCGCCGCAGCCGGTTCAGCACCGACTTCAGCTCCCCGGCACTCATGTCGAGTTGCACACCATCCTCCTCGCATACCCCCACGGGTATCCTACCGTGGGGAACCGCCTCAGAAAGGCGAACCATTCCATGACCACCCCCGCCGCCCTCACCCCCGCCCAGGCCGCCGCCCGCCTCGGCGAGTTCACCGTCATCGACGTCCGCACCCCCGGCGAGTACGCCTCCGGCCACCTGCCCGGCGCCCACAACGTCCCCCTGGACCACCTGGACGAGGCCCCGCCCGCCCTCAAGCAGGCCGCACGGCGTACACCGCTCCTCATCGTCTGCGCCTCCGGCGCCCGCTCCGCCAAGGGCTGCGAGAAGCTCGCCGCAGCAGGGCATCGACGGCCGCCACCCTCGACCGGCGGCACCACCGCCTGGGCCGCCGCAGGCCACGAGGTCCAGCGCCCGGCGGGTGCCCGCGCCATCTGGCCCATGGACCGCCAGGTCCGCCTCGCCGCCGGCACCCTCGTCCTCGCCGGCTTCCTGGCCGGCCTCGCATGGCCGCCCGCGCACTGGCTGTCCGGGGCCATCGGCGCCGGACTCGTCTTCTCCGGCGCGACCAACACCTGCGGCATGGCCGCCGCCCTGGCCAAGCTCCCCCACAACCGGCCCCCCAGGAGCACGGTCTCCTTCCGGGAGACTCTGCTGCGCCTGGCCGCCTGACGGTGGAAGTCCGGTCCGAGTAGCTGCCAGGAGGCCCGGTAGCAGGCTGGCGGCGCCGGAGGGAAACGTCCGGCGTCGAAGCCCAGCGTCAAAGGCCCTGCAAGGGGGGCGACGATACGGTCCGTAGCATCACGCGAAGCCTGCAGCGTCGTTACTCAGCCACTCGTTTGGGTGGAACGAGGGAGTGCCGGGCCCTTCGAGATCGGGGCGAAGGCCATGGAAGCGGTGAAGAGCCTGGAAGCGCAGCCGTGAAGGACTCCCCGGCGTATGGGGCGCGGAACGTATCGATGGTGGCGGCGGGAACTGGGGAGGCCCTCCCCGGCCCGGTGACCTGCGGAGAGATGTCATCGGAAGCGGCGCGTCCTATAACCGGTGATCCCGGGAAGTGGACGTGGGCCGGGTGGGCGTCGGAGGTGGCCGTAGTACCGCTTGCAGCTGGGAGACAACACAACTCCCGGTGAGGGAAGGGCCACTGCTTCGTCGGTGCGTCATGAAGTGGAGGAGGGGCTCGGTGAGTGCCCAAGTGGCTGGTCCCGCCGTCGGGGGACGTTCTCCCTCGGACCCGGTCCGTGCCTTGCAGCCGATCCGGCTACGGCGTGTTTCCTTGACGGGCTGAGCAGTTGTTCGGATGTGTCTGTCCGGTTGGTGATCAGTGATGCGATGGGGGACCGGATCGAGCCGTTGATGCCCGACCGAGCGGTCAACGCAGAACCCTGTCGCCGGTGCCTGGAAGGTACGGACACGGTCAAAGCCGGTTGAACCGTCCCTGCCGATCATGTGATTTGCCGCCCGGGAGGGTGAGTCAACCGTCAAACCCCCTCAACAGCCGACTGCGTGCCATCACCCCGCGCCGGGCTCCGCTGCGCGTGGACATCCTGCACCTGCTGAACGTCCGCTTCGCGATCGCTCCGGACACCGGCGGCTGGCGTTTGCGCTGGGAACCGCTCGCCGAGATCCCGCTCGGCGGCTGACCGCAGACCATCTCCTCCGGCTCGGATATGGACCCGTCGATGGAGCGCTTGGAAGCGTCCAGAGGGAGTCTTCCAGAGGCGTCTGACGTACTCGAACTGCCATTCAGTTGTGCGGCGTCGCTTGGAGATTCAGAGGGTGAGTGTGCCGTAGGACAGTGACGTGTCGTGCTGATC
>CAVQGD010000006.1:0-7011 GCA_963711935.1 uncultured Actinomycetota bacterium | reverse complement strand
CACAGGCGCCACTCCCCCACCGTCCAGAGCTGCACTCCGGCCGCTGCGACGAGATCGACTCGGCGGCCTCGTACACGAGTACGTGCAGGTCGCATGACGTGACAGGGTTCTCGGCACCCACAGGAGGAGCGCAAGGTCCGTATTCGTCCACTTCCACTGGCCGGCGTGACCCGGATGTACTCGACGGGCTGGCTCGGCCGCTGCCCGAAGCGGCTCGAGGGGATGGCGTCGGGCCAGGGATGCGCTCCGGCGCAGGGACAGGTTCTCGGCACCCACAAGTTCCCAGTTAGCGCCAGCGCGGGGCGAGAAGGGGTCAGCCGGAGGCACCTCGTTCAGGAAGGCTTCGAACTCCTGCTGACTGTTCACCGGCGCCGCAGGCCCTGCACGTCGACCCGGCTCCACAGGTTGACCACCACGGGGCGGTTCCGGCAGCGATCATCGTCATTGGAGCGCGTCGTCGCCTCCAATGCGCCATCTCCTCGGTGACCGACGCAGACACCGTCCGCGCCTGCTTGATACCAACCTCGGATGCCATACCTCCGCGCCCGCTGCAACGGGTCGGCCAGGACCTGCAGCTTGCGCGCAGAGTCCTCGATGACGCACTCCACAGCTACAAGGGGAGACTGGTACTGGCGAGGTTAGTTTCTCCCACCGCTCTTTCCGCTCTCGCCCTTGTTGTCGCCCTTGCCCTTGTTGCCGCTCTCGCCCTTGTTGTCGTCCTTGCCCTTGTTGCCGCTCTCGTCCTTGCCCTTGTTGCCGCCCTTCCCTTTGTTGCCGTCTTTGCCCTTGTTGCCGCCCTTCCCTTTGTTGCCGTCTTTGCCTTTGTTGACGTTGGCGTTGTTATCGGAGGCCGGGTCATTCGCACGCTGCTCTATCTTGCTGGCGTGAACGGCCTGTTGGGAGTCTGTCTGACCGGCTGGTTGTCCTGGACCGCGACCGGCTCTGCCGGGGGCGCACCTCGGTCTGCCGGTCGCGCACGGGCACCTGTTCCTGATTGGCGACGGCGACGGGTGCGGCTGCGCGACCGGACGGCGGCTGCGCCGCGGCAGGCTCGGCGCCGACCGGCTCGGAAACGGCCTGGCGTGTCGGTGTGACAGGTGGCGCCGCGGCGAGCGTCTGCTGGGGGGCGGCGGCCGGCGCTGCGTAACCGGGCTGCGTCCCCGTCGACCTGTTCCGTACCGACCACCATCAGCCCGCCGCCGAGCACGGCCGCCACCAGGAAGGCGAGCGCCCCGACCGGAGCCAAGCGCCTCCCCAAGAGCACTGCGCTGTTCCGGATCCGGGACAAGCTGCGCATCCAGAACCGCGGCAACCTCCGACGCCGACGGGCGTTCGACGGGTTCGAAGGCGGTCATCCGGCGTACCCACCCGGCGAGCGGATCAGGCACCTCGGCAAGTACCGGGGGCGCGCGGTGCAGCCGGGCCATCGCAGACTCCAGTGCGCCGCCTTCGTACTCCCGGCGGCCGGTGACCGCCTCGAGCAGCACTAGCCCCAGCGCGTAGACATCGGCCGCCGGCCGACGCTCCCGCGCACCTGCTCGGGCGCCATGAAGGCCGCGGTGCCGACCACGACCCCGTGCCGTGGCCCGCGTCGCGTCGATGATCCGGGCGATACCGAAATCGGTCAGCGCGTGGCCGACCTCCGCGTCGAGGAGGACGTTGCTGGGCTTGACGTCGCGGTGCACCACCCCGCGCCCGTGTACGTAAGCGAGCGCATCCGCGATCACAGCACCGAGCCGCACCACGGTGGGGGCGGGCAGTGGCCCCTCCTGCAGACGCGAAGCCAGGCTTACCCCGTCGACGAGGTCCATGACCACGAGATGGGCGTCCCTCGGCGTCGACCCCCGCAATCCTGGACGCCGACGAGGCCGGGATGCCGCACCCCGGTCACCACCTCCAGCTCCCAGGCGCCACCGCCGGCCGGGAGCAGGAACACCACCCGGTTCAAGCACTTTCACCGCAACCGAACGGCCCCGGTCGCGGTCCCAGGCTCGGTGCACCCGGGCGGTACCACCGAGGCCCACGAGGGCCCGACCTCGTACCGCCCGGCCATACGACCGCCGAGCCCCCGAGCCCGGAGTCCCTCCGCGCCCGCGTCGCGTCCATGCCGCTCCCATCGCCGCCCACTGCCTGGGCCCGGAGCCACCCCGGCGAAACCACCCCAGCTCCCGCTCGGGCGACCCCGCGTTGCCCCAGGCCGCGGCCGACGGACTTCTCCGCCGCCTCGATCAGTAGTGTTATCTCGCCCGAGGCCGGGATCCGCAGGGGCTTGCCGGTCGGCCCCAGCGGAAACCGTGTGCGTGCCGAGAACCGTGTCGCGGCTCTTGACCAGCGCCGACGCCCACAGCCCCAGCCCGAACCCACAGTAGCGGCGAGCTCGTGCCGGAGCATCAGGATCTCGGTAACCGGGCTCCGTTCGCAATCGTGCGCGGCGCCTTCGATACGGTGTAGGTGCCGAGAACCTAGATTGGTGTCAGTCAGTGCAGCGTGCTGGAGGGATCGGCGTCCAGGGTGCCGACCAGCTCGGCCGGGGATGTGCCGGCCGGTATGCAGCGGCCGACGATCGCCGTGTACAGACGCATGAACAGTGACGGGGACAGCCGCATCAGCCGCCACAGGATCCGGGCCTGCCGCGGCGCGACGATGATCGCCCGGTTGCGGTCGACCCCGCGGAGCACGTCGGCGGCGAGCGCGTCGGCGTCGTAGAGCCGCCCTCCGCTCATCCTGGTGATCAGGGCGCGGCTGTCGCCGTGTCGGCGCTGGGCACCGGTGGCAGGTCCGCGGGCATGCCCTTGTCGAGGATCGGGGTGTCCACCCCGCCGGGGCACACCACGCTGACCCGCACCCCTTGCCCGCGCCCTCCCCGCGCAGGCTCAGCGACAACCCGACCACCGCCCACTTCGTGGCGCTGTAGGGCGCGACCC
This sequence comes from uncultured Actinomycetota bacterium, assembly GCA_963711935.1. Lineage (GTDB taxonomy): Bacteria > Actinomycetota > Actinomycetes > Streptomycetales > Streptomycetaceae > Streptomyces. The sequence continues at coordinate 4,087 of CAVQGD010000006.1, read as the reverse complement.
CGGGGGCCGGGAGCAGCCCGGCCAGCGACGCGGTGTTCACGATGTGCCCGTGTCCCTGCCGCACCATCACCGGGTACGCGGCCTGCACCCCGTGCACCACCCCGCGCAGATTGACATCGATTGCCCGGTCCCAGTGCGCCGACCGCCAGTTCCTCGACGTCCCCGCCGATGCCGATCCCGGCGTTGTTGACCATCAGGTCCAGCCGGCCGTGCCGCTGCACGGTCTCGGCGACCACCGCGGCCACCGCCGCCGCCTCCCGCACGTCCACGGCAGCCGCCGACGCCGTGCCCGGGTCCCTCGCTGCTGAGCCGCTCCGCGACCGCCGCCGCGGCCTCACCGTCCACGTCGGCGAGCACCACCTGGTCTCCCCGGCCTACCAACGCCGCCCCCAAGCGCCCGCCCGATGCCCGACGCCCCACCGGTCACGATCGCCACCCGCGCCATCACCGACACCTCCCGCCAACTTCCGTCAACTTCCTGGCCTCAATTTCGTCAACTTCCGTCAGCCTCCGTAGAGCCTCGAGCAGCACCACGCCGGTCCAGCATCCCGCGCCAGCCCACGACGGCCATCGGCCGAACGGCGCAAGCCGGGTACGTGACCGCTACAACGGGCATCGAAATCGACTGGCGACGGCAAGGCCGGGACAACTTCGTCGCCCGGGCGTGAACAACGGACAGTGGTAGTCGCGAAGACCATGACTCTTGCGCACGTGGACGGCCACGGCACGGCCAGCAGCCGACGCCATGCTCCGATTCCGCCCCAACTCCATACAGCGGAGATTGCCCCGTGCGTCTGGCCTGCCCGCGTCGACCACACAACCTGATTTGCGCTGCAAAAACGTCATTCGCTGAGCTTCCCGAGCATTCCCGGTCGCGGTCCGCGTACCCTGTTTGCCACGACCCAGCACGCCGGCCCAAGTCTGTCCACACCAGCGCGAGGACCGCCGAAGCGGCCGACGGCCGCCGCCTACCGACCAGGGCGGGCCCGGACGCGGCGCTGCGAATGCCGGCCGGCCCTTGGTCAGCCCGGGAGCTGACCCGTGCGTGAACCTACCGACCCGGACATCAGCCGGTGCCCGCTGGGACACCGCTGCGAGTGCCTTGCGGGCGCCGAGCGGGTCCACCTGGCCGTATCGACGGCCACGTTGGCGCTCGGCGTACTAAGCCAGACCCTGTGCCCGCCGTGCGCGGAGTTCGGCGGCCCGCCGCGGATCACCGTCGGCACCGCGGTTCGGCTGGTCGCACACCACACCGGCCACCTCGGCATCGACGTCGACGAGATGGCCCAGGCGATGCGGAAGGACCAGTAGGTCACCAGGAAGTAGGCCCTCTTCCACCGCCCGGTCATCGCGCTGTGCGCGCTGGACATCGTGGGCGCCGGTTTGGTCGTTTCTGCCTGTCGGGCTCCAGAAGTCGGCCTCGGCTCGTGACCTGCGGCAATTGGTCTTATCCAGCCACCGAGCATGATCGCGACGTCGCCGATCCGCGAGCTCCACCGACATGCCGGGTTCGGGGACGGAAGAATCACCAGGTCGCGGCGAGCTGACGGCCGGTGATCCACACCGTGCGCGTCCGCCATCTGGAGGAGGGGTAAAACCCGCCGGCCGCGCGGAACACCGCGCGCACGTCCAGAAGGGCCCGCACATCGGTGGTCGGGTCACCGGCCACGGCCAGGATGTCGGGCGCAAGCCTGGTGCCAGCCTGCCCTTCCTGCCGCCGGCCCCGCACGCCCGCACCGCCACACTGGTCGCGGCGGCCAACGCCTCCAGCGTGCTGAATCCCAGGCTGGCGAACAGGACGACGCCGTGTGGCAGCACGGCGTGCGGCTTGCGCGGCCCGACCCCGGCTGAGTGCATACCACCCGGACGCCGGGCCGCTGCATCGGGCCCGGCGTCGTTGTCGAGGCTCGCCTGAGGGTGGTTGGCAGGCTGCGCGGATGTGGAGCTGCTGATCGCGCGTAACCCGGATCCGGACAGGCCGGCTCCTAACCGTTGGGGTCAGGATGAACCCAGTTCAGGACGAGGCGCCGTCTCCCCCGGCAGCCGAAGGACCAGGGGCAGGTCGCTACCACCAATACCGCTCGAACGCCTCCCGGCTCATGTCGCTCCGCTCCGATAGGCGCCGACCCAGGCTCACCGAGCCAGCGCCGTGGCCGCGCCGCACCGCGGTCCGCTGGGTCGTGGCCACCCTTGGGCCCGCACACCGCGGCCACCTCCGCCTCCATCATCGCGGCCATCACCTGCAGCCAAATCCCGACCGCGAGGGACAGCAGCCTCAGCAGGTCACGGGTTGAGGGCGCAGTCCCGGCACCGACAGGCGGTGTAGCATCGACTCCGGGCTGCAAGTGCGTCCATGGCGTAGCTGCCCCAGGGCGGCTCAGTGTGCCACTCCGGAATATCGCCAGCAATCGCCCATCTACATATACCACTCGCTCGGCGCTGACTTCCGCCGCGTCCCCCATAGTGCTCGACGAGGGGAAAGGATGCGAGAACCTACCAAAGGGCCTGGACGAGCGTTCCGCTGTGCAGCGTCGAAACCCTCTTTGCCTTGCCGCTCCACTCCAGTTGTGAATCTTACGGGGTCGGTCGTTGATATCGGAAGCCACCATCGCCAAATACTTCGGATCCGAGGTGATTTCCACGCCTTTGGGGAAGTACTCGCGGACGATGCGGTTGAGGTTCTCGTTGCTGCCACGTTCCCACGGGGAGTGCGGGTGGGCGAAGTACACCGGCAGCCCGGTCGCGGTGATCGTGGCGTGCCGGGCCATCTCCGCGCCGCAGTCCCAGGTCAGCGACCGGCGGATCTGCGCGGGCAGCCCGCCGGTAGCGGCGATGACGGCGTTGCCGACGGTGAGCGAGTCCCGGCCGGTCAACGGGCACCAGGATGAGGAACCGCGAGGTCCGCTCGACCAGCGTCGCGACCGCCGTCTTGCCGTCCTTCCCGATGATCAAGTCCCCCTCCCAGTGCCCGGGCACCGCACGGCCCTCGACCTCGGCGGGGCGGTCGTCGAGGTAGACCGGCTCGCGGATCCGCGGCGCCGGCGGCGGGCGGCGCCCGCCCGTGCGGGCGGTGCGTGCGGTGCGCAGCCGGATCAACTCCCTGGCCAGGGTGGACACCGGCTGGGCGTACACCCACTGGTAGATCGCCTCGTGAGACACCCGGCAAGACTCGTCGGCGGCGTACTCGGTCGGCAACCGGCCCGCGATCGAGGCCGGGGACCAGCCCGTCGCGCAGCTGCTGGCAGACCACCGCCCGCAACCGCGGCGAACGCTCCACGGCGAGCTGCTTGGGCCGCTCCCGCCCGGCACCCGCCGCCGTCGTGCGCGGCCGCCGCCCGATACCGCGTCACGGCCGCCGTGCCGGGCGACCTCCCGGGAGATCACCGACGCATCCCGCCCGAGCCGCAGCCCGATCTCGGTGTATTCCAGGGACTCGGCCAGGCCGCGGGAGATCTCCTCCCGATCAACCAACATCAACATCTTGCGCACGGTGCATCCTGTCCCACCGACTCGTCAAGATCAAATGCTACGACCGGCTGAGCCCAAGGGGCCGTATCCCCCTCGCGGGAGTGGCCCGTCATCCACTTGCCGTGGCTCTCGAAGAGGCGATCACCCGCTTCTACATCGTCCGGACCGACTGTCCACATGATGACGATATGCGTCTTCCCAATTTCAGACATTTCCCCGTCCGTTCATCATCTCTGCCGTAACGCCTCGAACGCTGACCAGCCGCGGGATCCCCGCCCTCCCAGAGCGGGGCGGGCCATTGTCCACGTAACCACGATGACGGTCTAGGGCCGATCGATCTAATCGCAAAGCAGTTGTTGGCACGACTGCGCGGTCAGGTCGACCGAGCCCAGCCGGACACCTCGCCGACTCGATCACCACCAACCAGCGGACGCTCGTCCGCGGCCAGCAACGACGCGCCCAGCCGTCTGAGCGTGCAGCGTCCCGATCACGCTTACACGGAGACGCCGACCTCGCGGCCAAGATGCAGTCCAGGGGCGTCACAATAGCTTCTGAGCCAACGAAACCTGCTGCGGCTGGAGAGCCAGTATGCTCAGCCTCAGCTTCCATGGACAGGTCG
>CAVQGD010000005.1:0-13153 GCA_963711935.1 uncultured Actinomycetota bacterium | reverse complement strand
TTCTAGCGTCAGCGGGTACGACAAACCCCGGCGAGGTGGTCGCCTCCCGGGGCGCGGCCAACGCTGATGGAGGAGCGCCGACGTGAAACACGCTACAACCCGCCAGGCCGAGACGGCCCAGGCTCCCGCCGAGGACCGGAGGCAGACGGCCACCAGCTGGCTGCTGTCCACCACCAAGGCACGCGACAGAGCCCGCATGGAATGGCACGAGGTCGGCGTCACCATGCTCCCGTGCCGGCACGCTGTTCTCCGCCGTCCGCCTCACCGAACGCCTCGTCCACGCCGCCCGCGGGCACCGACGAACCCGACGCCGTGAACACCTACCTCGCTCACACCCTCCTCAGCGGCCCGGTCATCCACGACCCACGGCGCGCCCGGTACTACGCGCTCGTCCCCGCCCACGCGGCCGCGAAATGGCGCAGCGTGAGGGACGCCGAGGGTCTCCGCCGCGGCTGCTATCTCGGCGTACCCCGCCCCGACCTTGACGACGTATAACCCGCAGGCGTGGCACCCGTACTGGTCGGTGCCGATGCTCTCGGCCGCCGGGCTGTGCGGCCCCGAGGCGGTCTCCCAGCTCGTCGCCTTCGGGCGCTTCCGGCTTTCCTCGGAAGCCAGTTGAGCCGCGCCGTGACCCCACCGCCCCGCACAGAAGCCGAAGAGGCGTACTGGGCCACCTACACGGCGTTCCTCACCCACACCTCCGGATGCACCGGCTGCCGGAAAACCACATGCCCCACAGGCACCCGCCTGGGACAGGCCCACCGCCACGCCCGAGCACTCCTCAGCAAGGAAAGGACGACCACGTGATCTGCGGACGCTGGACCAGCCGATCAAGCCCGGCCAGAAGCACACCACCCACCTCATCCACTCGAACTCGGGCGCCGGGACCACCGTCCACCGCCACGAAGACCCGTGCCCGCCAGTGCCGCACCCCACCCCCCAGGTAGCCGTGCGGCGCTGAAAAAACTCCCGGTGCCGGGTGACGGCGCTTCGGCCGACACCGGGAAAGGCGGCCGTCCCCGCGTTCCCCCGACGGCGACGGCCGCCGTACGAACCCCCGCCCGTCCCCGCACCCCGTGGAGTTCATCGGGGGCGGGCGGGACCAGGCCCCGGCCGGACACCGATCCCGGCCGGGGCTGTTCCATAGAATCCCAAGAATCCCAGGAAACAGCAGGTCAAGAGCGCCGGCCCGGCAGCACTCCCACCGATTACCGCAGCGGCCCTCGCCGTAGGGAGGGCAGGATGGGTGCCATGACCGAGATCCAGACCCCTCGCCTCCTCCTCCGCCGCTGGACTGACGACGACCTCGTCCCCATGGCGGAGATCAACGCGGACCCGCACGTGATGCGGTGGATCAGCGACGGTTCCGTCCGCGACCTGGAGCAGACGGCGGAAGACATCCAGCGATGGGAGGACGAGTGGGACGAGGAGGGCTTCGGCCTCTTCGCCGTCGAACTCCTTGCCTCGGGCGAGCTGGCCGGCTTCACGGGCCTGTCCGTGCCCGCGTTCCTGCCGGAGGTGCTGCCCGCCGTCGAGATCGGCTGGCGACTCGGCCGACAGTTCTGGGGGCAGGGCTACGCATCCGAAGCCGCCCATGCCACGCTGGAGTTCGCGCTCCAGGACCGCGGCCTCGACCGCGTCATCGGCATCAGCACGGTGGGCGACAGCGCCTCGGAGAACGTGATGCGGAAACTCGGCATGGTGCCGGAACACGAGACGACGCATCCGCTGTACGGCCTCCCGCTGCGTGTCTACACCATCGATCTCACCGAGTTCCACGCCTGAGCGACCCGGCCATAGGCCGCCATCAGCCCCGAGCCCACGCCCACAGCCGCCCGGCTACCGGGCGTCGATGGCCGCGGCACTGTTGCTGCGGCGAGACGGCTGCCGGGCGCCCCCGGAGCGGTGGGTGGCGCGCTCCTGGATGCCGGCGCGGTTGCGGCCCGCTGCTCGCGACCCGGCCGGTCACCCGCTGGGACTGGTCCCTGAGGATCGCTGCCCCGGGCAAGACGGCCGAGTGCGAACTCCCTGTGGTGGGAGGGTAGTTACGGGAGGAGGAAGGTCGCCGTGGCGTCGCGCCCCGGCGACCTTCCGGGGCATTTACGCTGTCCGGGTGAGTTCCAGGAAAAGCCGCCGTACTCGATCCACGCCCTCTTCCCTCGCGCGGCCCGCCGCAAAGGAGTATCTGGGCTCCCTCGCCGCGCTGTAGGGCCTGGCCGGCGTACGGCAGGGCCGGAACCGGCCATGCTCTCGGTTCGCGGTCGGCGTCCCGCCGTTATGCGGGGACTCCGGCGTAAGGGTGGGAGTGTACGAAAATTCCGGCGCCCGCCGGGGCGGAAGCCGCCAGTGACATGCCGATCGGTTCTTCGCTGGCCGCTCACCGGCACCAAGTGTCTTGAAGGAGGATTACCGTTGGCCGTGCGCGCACGGTGGCGCGGGCCTTGTTGCGTACGGGGCCGTACTGGGCCGGCGACGCCACGGCAGCGAGTGCAGGTGTGCTCCCGTTCGGCGGGCACACCTTGGTGGGTCGGCTCAGTTCGGTGAGGGCCCCAACGTTTCCCACGGAGAGGGAGGTTCGCGGTCCTGGCGCGGAGGTGTTCCGCCGGGGTTGCCGTCGGGGTGCTGGTTGATCCAGCCCAGGCCGCCGATGTCGAGTTGGTGGCGGGCGCGGGTGACGGCGACGTAGGCGAGGCGGGCTTCGGCGTCATCGATGTCGCCGGGCAGCGGGTCACCGTTCTCGTCCATCTCTTCCTGGTCCATCGGCTCGGTGAAGTCCTCACCGATGCGGACAGAGGCCCATTCTCGGCCCTTGGCCTTGTGGGCAGTGGAGACCACGATCTCAGCGCCCTGCTCGACGGAGAGCTTGTCCACCGCGGCGAGGATGACGTCGACACCGTGTTCGTCCACGAGGTCGACCAGGGGCAGCAGGTCACGGCCCGACGGGTCGTATTCGGCGTACTCCTGCAGCTCGCCCCAGGAGTCGAAGAGGATCAGCTCAGGGTGGGTGCTGCGCTTGCCGGCCTTGAGATCGCGGGCGGCTCGGGCGAGGGCCCGCAGGGCCTCGCCCCCGCCGACGAGGGCGACGCGGCGGCCTTCCTCCAGCAAGCGCATGACTTCGAGCATCGCGCCGACATTGGACCGGCACAGGATCGCGTCCGGTTCCTGGACGCGTTCGAGACGAGTGTTGATGGCTGGGGTGCCGGTCAGCCGGATCGGGGATGCGACGATATGCAGCCACCGGTTGGCTTCCTCGGCGAGCGCGGAGCCGAAACGGAAGGACTGGGACAGGGCCAGCTGAGTGCCGTCGAAAGCGCTCATCACGTCCCGGGCGCCGCGCCAGCCGTAGATCGCCTGGGCCGAGTCGCCGACCATCACCAGCTGGGTGTGATCGCGCAGGGAGTTGAAGATCTTCTCGACAACGGGGTTGGTGTCCTGGGCCTCGTCGAGCAGCAGGAAGTCCGCTTCGATCCTGGGCTCGGTCAGGGCCCAGATCTTCAGGTAGTGGTCGTGGTCGAAGCGGACGACGCCTTCCTGGGGGTTTTGGACGTCTTCCCACGCCCGGTTGGCGTACGGCAGTACGACGTCGACGAGTTGGGCGTGCAGGTCTTCGGCTTCGATGCCGCGCATGCGCGGGACATGGTGGCGCTGGATGGTGCGGTCGGCGGACTGGCAGAAGCGGGTGACAGTCCGCAGCACCGTGTACGAGAGCGCCTTGTTGGTGACGTTCCGCTCGCCGATGCGGATGCGCATGTTGAGGGCAATGCCCAGGGAGGCACCGGTCTTCCAGCTGGGTATCCGGGGCGCGTTCATCCGGGACCCGTACCTGTGGCCCACGGCGCCGAAGGCGAGCGAGTGCGCGGTCTTGCACCGCACATTGCTGGGGAACTTGTGGGCCGCGTCGTTCGCGATCGACTTGTTGAACGCGATGTACCGGCCGGATTTGGGCGTACTGGCCGCGAGCATCGCCAGCGTCGTCGTCTTCCCGGTTCCGGCGCCGGCCTGCAGAACCAGGTGGTCCCCGCACCGGAAGGCATCGACGGCCGTGCTCTGCTCAGGAGTAGGTGTGGGCATCGTGCTCCTCAAAGGTGGGTGCGGCTCCTTGACGTCTCTCCCGGCTGAAGCCGGGAGATTCCCGCCTGGCCGCCGTTGTCAAACGGCGGCCTTCGGGTGGTTCCTGCTTCCTCACCCCCCGCCCGGCCTGCCGGGTCTTACACGGGCTCCACAGGCGTTTTACGTGTCGGCCCGCCCGGCCGCCACGATGCTCCGCCCCTCCAGACGGAGGTTGTACTCAGCGTTCTGGTCCCGGTCATGGACCCTCCCGCACGCGCACCTCCAGGTGCGTATCCGCAGCCCTTCCCTGCCCCTGGGCCCGGTGAGCGCGCCGCAGTACGCGCACAACTGGGTGGAGGGGAAGAACCGGTCCACCTTGACGAAGGTCCGCCCATACCGGGCGCACTTCGCTTCCAGGGGGCGGGCGAAAGCGCCCAGCGACTGGTCGTGCACGGACTTGCCGAACCGGCCGCGGGCCATGCCCTTCACGTTCAGGTCCTCCAGGTAGACCGCTTGGCTCTCACGGACCACCCGGGTGGTTTCCTGCTCGATGAAGTCGCGTCGCTTATCGGCGATGCGGGCATGGATTTTCGCTACGGCGAGCTTGGCCTTGCGGCGGTTGTTCGAGCCTTTCTGGCAGCGGGACAGCTTGCGCTGGGCCCGCTTGAGTTTCTTCTCCTGGCGGCGGAAGAACTTCGGTGAGGCGATCTTCCGCCCGCGCAGCACCGCGTAGGAGGACAGGCCCAGATCGATGCCGGTGTCGGTCTCCTCCCAGTCCAGCTCGGGCAGCGGCTTGTCCTGCGCCTCCACGACGAACGAGGCGAAGTACCTTCCGGCCGCGTCCTTGAGGACGGTGACCGAGGACGGCTCGCAGGGCAGCTGTCGGGACCAGCGGACGCGAACATCGCCGATCTTCGGCAAGCGCAGCCTGCCGTCCGTGGTGATCGAGAAGCGTGCGGCTCTGGTGAACCTGACCGCCTGGCGGTGGGTCTTCTTCTTGACGCGCGGGGGCCCGGTCTTGGGTCCCTTGCGGGTGCCTTTCTGGGAGGCGAAGAAGTTGCTGTACGCCGTCTGGAGATCCCGGAGGGAGGACTGGAGGACGACCGCGGAGACCTCGCCGAGCCAGGCGCGCTCGGGTGTCTTCTTCGCCTCGGTGATGACCTGTTTGGCCAGTTCGGTGAGCGAGGGGAGCGGTTTGCCTTGCTGGTAGGCGTGCTGGCGGAGGCGCAGGGCGTCGTTGTAGAAGACGCGGGCGCATCCGAACGCCTTCGCCAGCTCGGTCCTTTGCGGGGCGCTCGGGTACAGGCGGAACTGGTACCTGAGTTTCACAACGGTCACGATACCAGTCTGGGCCTATGATGGTTTCATGGTTCAGCTGACGCTCCGCCTTCCCGATGACGTACATGCCCGGCTGGTCGCTCAGGCGCAAACCGACCGGCGGTCCCTCAACTCCGAGATCCTGCACCTGCTGGAGGTCGCCCTCACCGCTGTGGGAGGAGACGAGGAATCGCCCTGACGGCGATTCGCCTGTCCCTGCCCCGCTACGCGGGAAAGTCGGCTACACCTCCCGCCTGAAGGCGGGAGTACTGCCGACGGTCCCGATAGCCCTGCACGCCCTCGCCCACCCGAGCCAGGTGGCCCGGCTCGCCGTCGGCGACACGCGTACTGTCCGCCGGGCGAAGGTGATCGGGGACCCCACTGTGGACCGCGCTCTCGCCTCGCGCCCGCTACGCGATCACTACCGTGCGGCACTCAGGACCGGCCCCCGCACGTTGCTTACGCTCGTCTCGACATGGGGACGCGAGTCCCTCCTGCGGCAACGCCCTGACCTGCCCGCCCAGCTCGCGGCCCATCTCCCTTATGACGAGTACCAGTTGGCTCTGGTCGTACATCCCAACGAGCACAGTCGGCTCGGCACATTCGAGCTGGCCGAAATGCTGGCGCCGGCCCTCGACGCGGGAATGATCCTCGCCGCTCCGCACGAGGAGTGGGCCTCTGTCCTGATCGCCGCGGACGCACTGATCACCGATCACGGGTCTGCCGCCCTGTACTACTGCGCTGTCGCGGACCGGCCCATGGTGAGCTCGTACCACGGCGGTGCCGAGCTGATCGCGGACAGCCCGATGCACACGCTCCTGCGCCGGATACCCCAGCTGGGGGCGGCCGAAGCGGTGGAGGATGCCTTGCGGGCGTACCAGCCCGGGGCCGGGCTTGAGGCGGCCAACGCGGCGTTCGCGTTTCAGGGCGACGGGCTGAACCGGCTGCGAACCGAGCTGTACTCCCTCTTGGACCTCGCCCCGCCAGGTCTCGCAGGTCTCGGCAGCCCGCTCAGACTGCTGCCGTCCCCACGGCCCGCCGACCGCTCACCCACGGGGTTCGACGTCCACGCCGAGCTCACCCCGGAGGGCGTACGCATCGCACGGCGCCCCGTCGGCATCGCACCGCCGGGGCACCATCTCGCCGTGGAGTACGGCGCCGCGGAGGAGAACCTGACCCGCTCCGCCGGCCTGCTGTACCGCCGCCCCCTCCCCACCTCGGCCACCCGGGCGGAACTGGCCTGGACCTCAGACGGATGGGCACGGCACGCCTTGTCCGCATACCCGGGCTGCCGCTCGGCCGCGGCGATCCTTCCCTCAGGGGTGTGCCTTCTCAGAATCCGCGCTCACGCCCACCCTTACCTCCTCCAGAGCGAACCGAAGGACGACGGCGAAGGCCGAATCGCCCGTGTCGACCCGGCCGCCGTCGCGTCGGCCGCGTATGCCTGGCTGCTTGCCCAGGCCACGCGCCCTTCCCTTCCGGTGCACCTGGCCTGCCACATCGGAGCCCGGGACTTCCCTGTCCTGATCCGCCCGGTCTCCGACGGGGAAACCACGCAGCTGGTCTGAATACCACCGCCCGCCCTTTGGATCGCCACTCGACTCGACGCGGTCAGGGCGGTCAGGCTGTCCCGCCCTCCTCGTCGTCAAGTTCCTCGTCGTCAAGCCCGTTACGTCGCCGGATGTCACGGGATGCCTCACGGTGTTCCGCGGCTTCGGCATCCCGTCCCTCGGTCTCGGCCAGTGCGGTCATCGCGTCGTGGACGCGTGCCTGGTCGAAGCCGGAACCCCGGCCGCGAGCGCCCTGCAGCGATTGTTCGTACAGCGGCCATGCCTCTTCCCCACGGCCGAGCCCGCACAGAACTCCGGCAAGCGCGAAGCCCGTACGCCGCGTCATCCGCTCGCGGCGCAGCTCCACAGCCTTGGCATGTGCCTCGGACAGCAGGGTGTACGCCGTCTCCAGCTCGCCGAGCGCCGCCCTGGCCTCCCCCAGCCGGTAGGTCTGGAGCATGGCTCCATAAGGGTTCGGGATCGCCATGTGGCACGTCCGGTGCATCGGGCACGGCACCGTACTCCTCTGAGAACTCCTCTGAGACGATCAGTCGTCGGCCGGCGGAGAACCGGTCCGCCCGCTGGGCCTGCCGAACCATCCAGCGCAGCACTCGCGTCTGGGCTTGGCCCACCTCGTCTTCCGCCGCGTCCTGACGTGACCGGCGCAGCGCGTGCCCGCGCAACGGCCCCGGCAGCCGAATCCGCCCGTCCCCCACTGCGGTCAGGGAGCGCAGGTCGAGCAACCCGGCGCCGTGCAGTTCCTCAAGTGCTTCCTCGCATGCCTCCTGGCCCAGCCCCAGCAGCGCGGTGGCGGACTCCACGGTGAAGGCCGCTCCGGGATGGTGCGGCAGCAAACGGTAGAGCAACCTCCCCGGGCGGGACAGACTGCCGTACACGGTGTCCCAGACCCGCTCCACCTCAGGCACACCCTTCTCCTCCAGCTCACCCCGCAGCTGCGGGATCAGCCGGGAGAGCGGGCGCAGCCGGTGCCCGCGCACCCACCGCCCGGCGACATGCAGGGCCGCCGGCAAGCCCTCGCACAACCGCACCAGCATCCGCACCGCCTCCGGATCGGCGGCCGGCCGGGAGTCCTGGACAATGAGCCCCAGCAGTTCCGTGGCCTCCCGCTCCTGAAGTGGCGGCAGCGTCAGGCCGACGGCGGCACCGTCCTCCACCTCGTGAAGAGGACCGTGACTGGTGACAATCACCAGGCACTCCCCGGACGCGGGAAGAAGCGGGACGACCTCCGAGGCATACCGCGCGTTGTCCACGACCAGGATCAGCTTCGCTTCGGACGTCATGTTCCAGTACTGCCGGCACCGAGCCTTGAACTGGGCCGCGACAAGTTGCGGCTCCACGTCAAAGGACTCCAGCAGCTGCGCCAGGGTTTCCCGGACACGGACGGACCGGAGTCAGTACGGGAAGCGGCCGTGCAGGCGCTACGGGACGGGCGGGGCAACCAGCCGCCTGCAACGCCTCGTGTCCTGAACTCCCCCCTTCGTCCCGAATACGGTTCGGGCAGATGGGGGCGGTATTCGGCCAAACCTTGCACCATCCAGGCTGGTTGAGTGAATTGTCGCGTTTGCGATCTGGTGGTTCTGCGAGTTCGCCGTGAGGATGCCCGCCGTGTCGGTGAACGGGGGCGGGTATGGGGTTCGGTCGGGGGCTACGTGTTCGAGAACGTGCTGCGGGAGGGATGGTTGATGAGCCGGCGGTGCCGGTTCAGGCCGGGCCTGTCGCCTCCGACGACGGCCGCTCCGGCGAGGTGGATCCGACCTCGTCGGAGGTGACCAGACTGCTGTGCCAAGCCGTCTACACGCGCCCTGACCGGGTCAAAGCCGTCAAGGCGTGGTGGCGCACGATCCGGGGCAAGGACAAGAAGCCGAACAAACCCCGGCGCAGTACCCGTAGACGCATCTACCTGGAGGGCAGTGACGACTGCCCTCCCCTGGGCGAGCCTATGGCGCAGTGGGTTCGGGATCACGTCCTGCACGGGCCGCCGTTGCCCGTCCCGTCCTACGGTTTCGACCTCGTACCCGTGGTCGCGCACAGTCTGCGCGCCCGGCGACGGCGGTGGCTGCGGAGAGTGCTGGTACTGCTCCTGGCCGCTGCTGTCGCGTACGCGGTCCCCCGGGCCGCCGCCGTGTGGGGCGCGGCCGTCCTACTGGCTTGCCTGATGCGGTGGGCCGCGCTCCGGGCATCCCGGAAGGGGAAGAAGTCGAAGCTGGCGCCCTCGCCCCGTGTGGCGTATCTCATTCTGTGCGTGCCATGGCTCCTCGCGGTAGTGCCGTACGAGCCGGTACATGGCGAGGCAGTTACCCTGCGGTCCGGGCTGCTTCTGCTGCCATTCGTCTTGCTGGTCGGAGCCGCACTGGTCTGTATGGGAGACCGGCTCACAGCGCGGGCGGCGTTGTCCCGGATCGTCCGGGAAGGTATTGCGGCCGACCGTCTGCCGTGGGTGGCGGCGAAGGCCGGGCGCGGGATGGCGCCCATCAGCAGCGAGCAGACGCGGCGCGAACTGCCCTACGACCACTCGGAAGGCTTTGTCGGAGCCGGGCGTGATGTATGGGGCGTGGCCGACATCGGTATCCCGCTCAAACACAAGGATCCGGAGGAGTCGGTCGAGTCTTTCGGCGAGGCGGAACTGCTGCGGCGGATGGGCGAGGCCCTCAGGGAACTGGGGCGTGGCGCACGGGAGATCACTGATCCATTGCCCGGTTTCTCCGTCAGGGAGATTGTCGGTCTGCCGTCCGAGTTGTGGCTGCGACGTACCCGTGCGGCGAAGCTGGAGCTGCCGGACCTGCGTGGCCGAGGCCGTCGATCGCCGTCCAGCGTGCCGGACCGGCTGTACCTGCGCGCGCAGTGCATCAGTTGGGACGGCCAGGTCGTCGTCAACGTGTTCGCGCACGCCGCGCTGGAGGCCGGCGAACTGCGGCTGACCCTGCGCCCCCACGTGATGACGCCCCTGTACAACGAACTGAGGGTGACTGACGCACCCGTGGCCAAGCGTGGGACGAGACTGTTCGGCTGGATCGCGGTGCAGGCCCTGCTGGACGCCGTCGACGGGCCGCTCGCGCTGTGGCGGTTCGTGACCCGGCTCGGGCTCGGCGAGCAGGTGGACGACGGCCGGGCTGAAGAAAAGGATCCGGTCAGCCTTCGCGATCGGTACTCCACCGAAGAAGTCACCGACATGCACCAGAGCGACGATGCCAAACGGCACGTCGTACTGATGCAGACCTGCATCTTCCGGACCGTCTCCGAGTACCTCGAAGAGCTGGGCGTCGACACCGCTCCGTACGAGCGCCAAGTGGCCGCGGTCATCACCAACATCCAGGTCTACGGCGACAACAACGCGCCCATCCAGAACGTCGCCGGCAACGGCAACAGCAATGTCGGACAGGACAATAAGGCCCAAGGAGGAAGTTGATGGTGGGACGACGCCGCCCCGAACCGGAACAGGGGCACGGCTCGGGCATCAGTATCGGCGGCAACAACACCGCCCCGCTACAGAACGTGGTAGGGCAGAACATCTCGCACGTCCACCAGTCCGCCTCCGTCGAGGGCACCACCGTCAGCCTCGAAACCGTGCGCGACCTCCTTGCCGCGTTCCGCACCGAGGTGGATCGGAACGGGGCGGGCTTGGCGAACGCGCAGGTGCTGTGTGCCATGGCGGACTCAATCGACACCTCGCTGGCGGCGCCAGACGCGCAGACGGTGGGGACACTACACGGGGTCGTGCAAGCGCTGCCGGCCCTGGTGGCGGGAACCGTGGTGCAGCAAGGGGGCGAGGCACTCGCCCACGCCATCGCCGGATGGCTGGGCTGAGGCGGGGGCTGGCTCCTGGGAGTTCCTGAAGGGCTTCGGTCAGTAAGTTCGGCCAGCCCGCTCTTGAGGCGGCTGCAGCGGCATCGAGCAGCATCTGGAGCTGGCGAGAAGTTGCGGCCTGCTGCAGTCGCGGCACAGACGGTCTGGAGCGCGCCTGGTCGGCGCCCTCCAGATCCTGGGCACGAAGAAGTACAGACGGGGCTCCGACCCTCCGGCGTCGAGGACCACCGGACCGAACACCGCAGCCCACTCGGCCAGCCCGGGGACTGCCCTGAAGGCCGGGGCGGATCACAGAGCTGACCCTCGCGCATTAGGGTGCGGGATGTGCAGCGCCTCCTGGTCCTCTTCGACCTCGACAACACCCTCGTGGACCGGCGGGGAACGCTCGCTGACTGGGCCGCCGAGTTCACCGCCCGGCACGGTCTGGAGGACGAGGAGCAGGTGTACGTCCTGGACATGGTGGCCGAGCGGGCCTATCCGTCCACCTTTGACGCGAATGGACAACCTGTCCGCCCACAAGGGCACCGCCATCCGCCGCTGGGCGAACAAGCACAAGGTCGAGCTGTGCTTCACCCCGACCTACGCCTCGTGGGCGAACCCGATCGAGGCGCACTTCGGACCGCTGAGGCAGTTCGCCATCGCCAACTCCAACTACCCCAACCACACGGTGCAGACCCGGGTCCTGCACGCCTACCTGCGCTGGCGCAACGCCAACGCCCGCCACCGCGACGTCCTGGCCGCCGAACGCAAGGAACGCGCCCGCATCCTCCCCCACTCTCGGCTTCGCTCGAGCCGGGGGGGACCCCCATCGAGAAAGGCATCCGCCAGGGCGGACGCCCCCTCGCCGCTGTGGCCTGAACAACCTGGCGGACCTATGCGGTCAGAGCCCTAACCGAGACCGTATCCACCCCGTTACCAACGGTGATCGCTGACGCCCTCGACGATGAGGGAGATGCCGATGCCCAGCATCCAGACATACTTGGCCAGCGCGGTTCCCTGCTCAGTGGGTCGCAGGCCGCCCTCCTTGCGCATGCCCGGCGCGCGCAGGTATAGCCCGAGCGTGCCGGCAGAGAACGCGGTCAGCGCGGCACCGGCAACAGCGGCAGGGACCACCGGCAGGAGCAGCGCGGCGGCAATGGCCGTCTCCCCGGCAGAGAGCAACCGGACGAACTGCTGGGCATCGAGCTTGCCCAAGAAGGGATAGGCGGTGGTGGCGAACTGCTGCAGTCCCTCAACGGTGGCCTGGTCCGCGCCGCGTTTCGACAGCGCGGAGTTGAGGAAGAACGTGCCGACTGGGAGCCTGAGCGGCAACTGCCGCGCTGCGGATCGCCAGATGGAATCGGATGCCATGCCGAGCCTCCCAAAGGGGGCAGTTGGCCCCTGGAGAACGACCGTCGGCCTACGAAGCACCGACCGAGGTCACGGAACGTCACAGATCAACGCGGAGCAACACCACTTCTCAGCGCGTCGCGCAGCACTGCGACGGCCTGGGCAACGGCCGCACGGGTGGCATGGGTGTCGCTGAGAGGGTTGAGCATCATGAAGTCGTGGGTGATGCCGTCGTAACGGACGGTGGTGATGTCGACGCCCGCGGCGCGGAGCTTGGCCGCGTACGCCTCGCCCTCGTCGCGTAGGACATCTGCCTCGTCGACAAGGAGGAAGGCCGGTGGCAGACCGGCGAGCTGATCGATATCGGCCTTCAGGGGAGAGGCGGTGATCTCGCTACGCTGCGCGCGGTCGGGAATGTAGGCGTTCCAGAGCCACTCCATGGCCTTGGAGGTGAGGAAGTAGCCGGTGGCGAGATCGGCGTAGGACTTGGTGTTCATTTCGGCGTCGGTGACCGGGTAATACATGGACTGATGCACGAAACGGACATCGCCGCGCTCCTTGGCCATCAGGGCGAGAGCAGCCGTCATGTTTCCGCCGACCGAGTCGCCCGCCACCGCCATGCGCTCCGGATCGAGGCCATGGGCAGCGCCTTCTCGGACGATCCACTGAGCGGTGGCGTAGCCCTGCTCGATCGCCACCGGGTAGTGCGCCTCGGGAGAGCGGGTGTACTCGACGAACACGACCGCAGCCTGCGCCCCGTCCGCGAACTCGCGCACCAGTCGATCATGGCTGTCGGCGTTACCCAGAATCCAGCCACCGCCATGCATATAGAGAACCACGGGGAGAGGCGGCGCGGCGCCTCGCGGCCGGACGATGCGGACACGTACATCGCCGACATCGGCAGGAACAGTGATCCATCTGAGTCGACATCGAGCTTCTCGATCGGTTCCGCTTGAAGGTCATCCAGCACCCTGCGGGCCTTCTCGGGCCCCAGTTCGTACAAGAACGGCGGCTGGGACGTGGCATCTGCGAACTGCTGGGCTGCGGGCTCCAGAACGATGGAGCCAGAGGGAGCGCTCATG
>CAVQGD010000004.1:0-8876 GCA_963711935.1 uncultured Actinomycetota bacterium | reverse complement strand
CTTCCGGCTCACGGGTCGCGATGACAGGTCGGCGTCTCGGGCGGTGCCGCTTGATTGTCCGGTCGGCCTTCTTCGTCCAGTCGGTACCAGGTATTACGTGAGAAGCCGAGCATCTGGCTGGCCGGTGACGTTACCGATGCTCGCGGCCTGCTCGATGAGCCACACCCGGCGCTCGTACACCCTGTCCTGGTGGGTCACGGGATCGCCTTCTTCTCTGGGTCTCAGCAATCCAAGAATGCCTCCGTGACCCACACCCGCACGGAGGGCCGGTCAGGTCGGATGTCACTCCAAGCCGTGGTCCCCGAGTCCTGGACAACGTGACGGGGAGGTCGGCGATGCGATCGCATGTGCGTCGTCGGCGTTCGCCACGATCACCAGCGGGTACTCCTGGCCAAGCGCCTCAGCACCTACGCCGACACCGGGGTACGCGCCCCCGTGGGAATCTCCTCGCACACCGCCGGACCGTCGCTCTCCGGTTACTCCACGCCGAACCTGCGCATGGTCCGTTCCAGAGAGTGGGGACCACGACCTGGTGGAAGGGCTTGCACTCGCCGAGGCGCTCGTCGATCCGGTACTGGTTGCCGGTCCGCACGGCCTCGGAGGCGACCTCGGCCGAGAG
Source organism: uncultured Actinomycetota bacterium (assembly GCA_963711935.1). Classification (GTDB taxonomy): domain Bacteria; phylum Actinomycetota; class Actinomycetes; order Streptomycetales; family Streptomycetaceae; genus Streptomyces. Next base: position 8,257 of record CAVQGD010000004.1, on the reverse strand, counting down.
CCGATTGCACCCGACCCGGCGGATCACCTCATTCGTCTGTTGACAGTCGAAACCCGAGTGGTCGACAATCGACGCAAGCGATGGTCGACAATCGACCAGAGCGCCAGACTGCTCCACTGAAACACTAGGAGGACCAGTGGGATTCGACGTCAAGCCCAAGTTCGTGACGTTCGACATGAACGGAACGCTGATCAAGTTCAGCATCAACGACACGATGCGTGAGGTCCTGGGCGACCGACTGCCGGCCGAGGTCGCCGATGAGTACCTGCGGATCTGCAAGGCGTACCGGATCGACGAGTGCACGGGCGCGTACCAGCCGTTCCACCAGGTCGTCGCTCGTTCCATGGAACGCGCCTCGCGCAGCGTCGGTCTCGAGTACCGCGAGGACGAAGCGCGCGAGGTGTACGAGACCATCCCCACCTGGGGCCCGTACCCCGGTGTAACCGAGGCGCTGAACCGCCTGGCCGAGGCGGTCCCGCTGGTCATCATCACCAACAGCGACACCGCGCACGCCGTGCGCCTCGCGGAGAACCTCAAGGCCCCGTTCGCAGACGTCATCAGCGCCGAGGAGATGGGCGTCTACAAGCCGCGACTCCGCGCCTTCGAGTACACGTTTGACAAGCTCGGCGTGACACCCGACGAGCTCGTGCACGTCTCCGCGAGCCCCATGTACGACCACCGCTCCGCGGCCATCATGGGCATCAAGAACAAGGTGTACATGGACCGCGGCTGGGAGCACGACGAGCACTGGCTCGGCTACGAGCGGATCACCGACATCGCCGACCTCCCGGTCCTCTTCGGCCTGCCGCGCCCCTGACGCCCGAGCGGAGAACTGAGAAAATGATCCACAGCAAGGCGGTGGCGGCGTGAGTCAGCCCCTGCCTCAAACCGTCAAGGGTGACTCGGCTTCAGAAAGGCTCCAGGCCCTGGGACTGAAGCTACCCGTCCTCGCCGGCACCACGTACCTCGTGCCCCACCGGACGGTGGGCTCCACCATCCACCTCTCCGGCCAACTCCCGTTCAAGGACGGCGAGCTGCTGGGGCAGGGCGTTGTCGGCCGGGACGTGGAGCTGGAGACCGCGCAGGAGCTCGCGCGCCATGCCGCGCTCAACGCGCTCGCTGCCGCCGTGCAGGCGGTGGGCGATCTGGACCGGGTCCGGATCGTGCAGATGCTGGTCTTCGTGGCCAGCACGCCGGACTTCGGTGAGCAGTCGCAGGTCGCCAACGCGGCCAGTGAACTGCTCATCGAGGTACTGGGCGAGAACGGACGGCACGCCCGCACCGCGATCGGTGTCGCCGGGCTGCCGCTCAACACCCCTGTCGAGATCCAGGTCATCTGCACCGCTGTGTAGCGGCGAGCCAATCATGAGCAGTGCGGCGGTGGCCCGGCTTCAAGACGCACTCGACGCCCTCGGCCAGCACGATCGACACCCCGGTGCAGATCCTGCTGGCCGACGCGATGCAAGACAGCGTCGGCCGAGTCATCGAGGCGTCCTTCCGGCGCAGGTACGACCCAGAGGCCACCCGCCGTGAGCGTGAGGGGCAGATCCCGCTCCAGCGCCTCGCCACTCCCGAGGAGATCGCCGACGCCGTCCTGTTCCTCGCGTCGTCGGAGTCCTCGTACATCACCCGGGGCAACGCACCCCGTCGACGGCGGCCACACCGCCTTCCAGCAGCGGCCCACGCGATTCCCAGAGACAGATGAAGGACACACCATGAACGCCCTTGCGGCACCACCCCGAAACGGAGAGCTCGGCTTCTGGGTGGCCCAACTGGCCGACAAGAGGCCCTCGTTCCCCCGCTTCACCGGCCAGGACTCCGTCGACGTGGCCATTGTCGGCGGCGGCTACACCGGCCTGTGGGCGGCGTACTTCGCCAAGAAGCTCGAACCGTCGCTCTCGGTCGCCGTCTTCGAGGCCGAACAGGTGGGCTACGGCGCATCGGGGCGCAACGGCGGCTGGCTCTCGGCGATGCCTCCGGGAAACCGTGCCACCTTCGCCCGCGCCGGGGGAGGGCTGGAGGCGAGCCGGGCGCTGCAGCAGGAGTTCGTCGCCGGCGTCGACGCGGTCCTGGACATCCTCCGGGCCGAGGGCATCGATGCGGATCAGCACAAGGGCGGCGCGCTCGTCGCCGCCCACACGGAGGCGGGGCTGGGCCGGCTTGTCACCAGGCGTGATGCCGACCTGAAGTACGGGCTGACCGACGACGAAGTCCACATGCTCGACCGGGACGAGTTCCAGTCCCAGATCAACATCTCCACCGTCCACGGCGGGCTCTTCTACAAGCACTGCGCGCGCTTCCACCCCGCGAAACTCGTCTACGGCCTCGCCGACACCCTGACCTCCATGGGGGTCAGGATCTACGAGGGCAGCCGAGTGGACAGTGTCGAGGGCAAGACCCTCACCTTGGCCGACGGACGCGTCACCGCTGCCAGGACGTTCATCTGTACCGAAGGCTATTCGGGACAGCTGCTCGGCCGCCGGACCCTGATCCCGGTCAATTCCTCGATGATCGTGACCAAGCCCCTGCCGGAGGAGGCGTGGCAGCAGATCGGCTGGGACGGGCCCCAGTGCCTCAACGACTCCGCGCACACGTTCATCTACGCCCAACGGACGTCGGACGGCCGTATCGCCATGGGGGGCCGCGGTGTCCCCTACCGCTTCGGGTCCGGCACAGGGGGAGCCGGTGCGACCGCCCAGTCCACCATCGACCTGATCTCGCAGAAGCTCAGTTCCTTCTTCCCGGGCATCCCTTTCGAGGTGGACCACGCCTGGTCGGGAGTCCTGGGCGTCACGCGGGACTGGAACGGCGGCGTGCACTGGGACCCGGCGTCCGGGATCGGGTCGTCCACCGGCTACGCGGGACACGGTGTCACGTCGGCCTATGTCGGCGGCAGGACTCTCGTGGAGCTCGCCTTCGAGAAGGAAACCGAACGGACCACCCTTCCCTGGGTCGGCTACCGGGCACGGAAGTGGGAACCGGAACCCATCCGCTGGCTGGGTGTTCACGCCATGTACCGGCTCTTCGGCATTGCCGACCGGTGGGAAGAGCGCAGGGGTTCCAGCACGACCTCGCTGCTGGCCAGATTCGGCAGCAGACTCGCCGGACTTCACGAGTAAACGAAAAGGAACTGCTCTCATGGACGCACAACTCGCAGTCATCGGCCTGGGCAGCATCGGAAGCATGGCCCTGTGGCAGGCCTCCCGGCTGTCCGACTCGGTAGTGGGCTTCGAGGCCGCCACCCCCGCCCACGGCCGCAGTGCCGTGGGCGGGGACACCCGCCTGTTCCGCATGATCTACCTCGGCAGGCCCGACTACTACCCCATCATCGACCGCTCCCGCGGCCTGTGGGCCGAGCTCGAAGCGGAAACCGGGCAGGAAATCCTCACGACCACCGGGGGCCTGTCCATCGGGACGGCGAACAGTAACTTCATCAACAGCCTCCTCGAGACAACGCGCAACAACGGAGCCGAGCACAGCGTCCTCAGCCGGGAGGAGATGGCCGAACGCTACCCCCAGCACAACCTCCGCCCCGACGACTGCGCCGTCTACGACCCCCACGCCGGCGTTCTGCGCACCGACCGCGCCGTCAGCGCCGCCGTCGCGGCGGCCCAGGCGAACGGCGCCACCGTCCTTCAGAACACACCCGTGGACAGCATCACCGAAACCGACCACGGCGTGGTCGTCACCTCGGGCGACAGAACCTGGACGTTCGAGAAGGTCATCGTCGCCTCGGGCGGCTGGTCCCGAAGGCTCATGCCCGACCACCTCAAGGCCGTCACGGAAACCCATCGGATCGTCCTGACCTGGTTCATCGCCGAAGACGGCACGCAGTTCTCGCCGGAGAACTTCCCCGTCTTCAGCCGGCTGTACGAGCGATCGCTCCATGTACGGCGCACCCGCCGTCGACGGCGTGACGGTCAAGGCATCGGTGGACGGACCGCTGGACGGGCGCGGAAGGGCAACCCCCGACCCGGACTCCGTGCCCAGGGAACTCACCCGGGAAGAAGTCGAGAAGGTCACCGAGATCGTCACCGAATTCTTCCCCGGCCTGACCCCCACCATCGTGCGCTCCGACGCCTTCCCCGACCTCTTCACCGAGGACAGGCATCCCCTCCTCGGCTGGCTGGACGAGAACAGCAGGGTCTACTGCGCCACCGGATTCTCCGGAAAGGGCTTCAAAATGGCCACCGGCTATGGCCACATCGCCGCACACGAGGCGCTCGGCAAACAGACCATCGAAGGCCTGGACTTCGTGCGTCCGGACCGGTTCAAGACCAGGTAGCCCACCCACTACCGCCACCTCGGTCATACCGAACGAGGTTCGCGACCAACTTGCCTTGCAACTCGGGGTGTTGTTGCCTCATCTGAATGAGCGGCAGCAGCGGCTGGCGCTGGCCTCCGAGGCCCGGCTGCTGGGGCACGGCGGGGTTCGGGCCGTCGCCCATGCCGCAGGGGTGAGCCAGACGACGGTGCGCAAGGGTGTCTTCGAGCTGGAGGGCGGTGATGAAGTTCCCCCCGTGCCCTGGACAGCGGGTGTTTACGCTGCGGGGGTGAGGTCTTGCCTGAGCAAGGTTCTCGTTTCGAGTGGGGTGACGTACCCATACTCGGGGTGTCTGCGGAGTCGGCTGCGGTTGTACTCGATCTCGATGTAGCGGAAGACGTCGGCCCGGGCGGCCTCGCGGGTCTCCCAGACGGTGGTTCCGATCTCCGCTTTCAGGACGGCGAACCAGCTTTCCGCAGCAGCGTTATCGTAACAAGAGCCGACACGCCCCATCGACTGTCGCATGCGCAACTTGCGTATCTCGGTGCGGAATTCATCACTCGTGTATTCGCTGCCGCGGTCGGTGTGCATGATGCAGCCGTCCTCCAGACCACCGCGTCCGTCCGCCATCCGCAGGGCGGCGACCGGCAGCTCGGCACGGTGGTGGTCGGCCATCGCCCAGCCGATCACCTCCCGCGTCGCGAGATCAATGCAGGTCGCCAGATACAACTTCCCTTCCAGTGTGACGAGTTCGGTCATGTCACCGACCAGCCGCATCCCGGGACGGGGGGCGGTGAAGTCCCGGCCGATCAGATCGGCGGCGAACACCGCCCGCCTGGCCTGCCTGGTCAGGCCCCGACGCCGGCGGCGGGTGATCCCGACGATCCGGTACTTGCGCATCAGCCGCTCGACCCTCTTCGGGTTCACCGCCCGCCCGGCCCGCCGCAGGGCGGCGTGGACCCGCGGGGCCCCGTAGGCGCCGCGCGATCCGGCGTGGAGCACCCGGATCTCGTCCACCAGGCGTTCCTCCTCGCGCCGCGCGACCCGGCGCGCTGGCGCGGCCGCCCGGTGCGCGTAGTAGGTGGAGCGCGGCACTCCGAGCGCACGGCACAGCAGCGCAACGCTGTGACCTGCGGGATTGTCCTCCGATGCCTTCTCCGCGTCGATGAAGCGGCACCGCGTGGCGGTGTCTACCTCATCTTGTCCTGCGCGAAGAAGGCGGTCGCTTTTCCCAGGATGTCGACCGTCTTCTCCTGCTCGCGGACCTTACGCCGCAGCTGGGCGAGCTCTTCCCGCTCGGCGCTGGTCAGAGCCCCGGCGGGCCCCTCGCCCCGGTCGACCTTGGCCTGCTTCACCCAGCCACGCAGACCCTCCGGGCTCACCCCCAGGTCCCGGGCGACCTCGGTGACCGTCTTGTCCGACGACAGCGCCAGCGCGACGGCGTCGCGTTTGAACTCGGCCGTGTACCGCTTGCTCATGTTGCTCTTCTTGCTCACTACCTGTGACTGCTTCCTCCGGGACCTTCCGTCCCAGTATCAGGCTGTCCAGGTCAAGGGGGGAGCTTCAGTGAGGACCCATTGCCCGATGGCCGGGTGCGCCGGGCCGGCAGCGGTCGCAAGAGCGCCGAGGAGCTTGACCGGGGCGGCATGGCCCTGCTTCGGCCCGCCAAGGCTGCACCCATAGGTGTTCTCGTTCGAGCCGCGCTGCCAGGGGCCTCCGGGTCCCACGAAATCCGACGTCCATTGCCACTTCTGAGATGAGGTGTTGCAACGACCACTGACAGGACTCCGCTGGGTTGCTCTGGCTCTTGGGTTTGGGCTGGTGGTGGATGTTCTGGGCAGGGGTGGTGGCAGGTGGTGCAGGTGCCGGTCCAGCAGGTGCCCGATGCATGGCCGAACGAACCAGCCGGAAACAGCGTCTTCCATGTGTCGGCCGACACACGGGGGAAACATGGTGCTGCGCATTCACTTCACGGACGGGGACCTGGCCCGCGTACATCTGGCCCGGGAGCCTGACCCGGTCTGGGAGACCCTTTTGGGTCTGCACCAGCTGACGGGGCCGCGATACGGACTGCCGATCTTCGCTTCCTGGCGGCGCAACGCCCGCGCCAGAGTGGCTGAGAGAGGACTGGCGGGCCCGGTCCGGATGCTCTCCGCCCTGGCCCCCGCTTCGGCGGGTTACTGGCCCGACTTCCTGACCCCCGGCGCCTCGGCAGATGGCTGGTCGAAAACCCATCTACCAGGGGCTTCATCCGTCCGTCCGGCCAACTGCCCATCTGACAGATCAGATTGGAGACGGCTCACTGTACGGCTGGCCGCTGCTTTGCCCCGCCCCGGCCGGTGAACCTACGTATTCGATTACGTAGTTCTACTGGCGCCTCCGGAAGGCAGCGTTGGGAGACTCGCCCCATGAGCTTCCTGACGGAGCCGTGGTGTCACGCCGGGGAGCTTGCTGCCTCCCTACTGGGCAACCGTCGCCAGCGGTCCAACGGGTTGCGAACGCTGTCTGGTCAATAGAGCCCGGCTGAACATTGGAGAGTCCTCCGTTGGTTTCCAAGATTCGTGTCTTTCTGGGCATGCTCGTGCTCCTGGCGCTGGCCCTCGGCGCCATCGCCCTGCTCGCGGCCATGAAAGCCGATGCCACCTGGTTCACGATCGTTCCTCTCGGCATCCTCGTTTTCGGCGCGTCCGTCGTCCAGTCGCTCGGATGGTTCAACAAAAAAGGCCGGTGACTGGCCTGGCGGCTCGCAGGGTATACAGCTAGTGCCGCATCAAGCAACGTTGGCCCTGTCGACGACCGCGCGTAGGCGCCGGTCGTCGGCATGGCGGTTTCGCCAGATGATGTAGCGGCGGATCATGCTGCCCTGTTCCTTGTGGGAGGCGTGGTCGGTGCCGTCGAGGGTGAAGTAGCGCAGGGCGGTGAACTGGGCCTCGATCCGGTTCAGCCAGGAGGAGTTCGTCGGCGTGTAGGCGATCTCGACGTTGTTGTCCGCGGCCCAGGTGCCGACCCGCCGGCAGCGTCTCGTGGTCAGGTGCGGGGAGAAGTTGTCGCAGACGATCGCGATGCGGGTGTCCGGCGGGTAGAGAGTGCGCAGGTAGCGGCAGAACTCCAGGAACTGTGTCCGCCTCTTGACCGGCTTGATGTGGCCGTAGAGCTTGTCCTTGGCCAGGTCCAGGGCGGCGAACAGGTGCCGGACTCCGCCGTAGCGGTTGTAGGTGGCCCGGCGCCTGCGGCGCGGTTCGCGAGCGGGGTCTTTGTGCCTGCCGCCGCGTTCGGCCCACTGCCGTCCGGGGTGCGGCATCAGGTTGAGCGGACCGAACTCGTCCATGCAGAAGACGACTTCGGGTTCGCCGTCCTCGGGTATGACCTCGCCGTCGGCGATTGCGTAGAGGTGCTCGACGCGGGCCTTCTTGGCCGCGTAGTCGGGGTCGCGGGAGGTCTTCCAGGTCTTCAGGCGTTGAAAGGAGACGCCTTCCTCGCGGAGCAGGATGCGCAGGCCCTCGTGGCTGATGTCGTCGACCACCCCCTCGGCGACCAGGAAGTCCGCCAGCTTGGCCAGGCTCCAGGTCGAGAACGGCAGGTCGTGCTCGGTGGGCCTGGACTTGGCGATCTTCTTGATCTCACGGCGCTCGGGCAGCGTGAACGTCTTCGGGCGACCGCCTTTGTACTTCGGGTAGAGCGAGTCGAAGCCGTCGGTGTTGAAGTTGTGGATCACATCGCGGACCCGGTCGTCGCTGGTGAACGACACCTCGGCGATCTTCGCCACCGGCATGCCCTGCGCGGAGAGCAGGACCATCTGGGCCCGGCGCCAGGTCACCACCGACCCGGTCCCCCTGCGGATGATCCGCAGAAGCCGCCGCCCCTCGTCATCGTCGATCTCTCGGACCCGTACTCGCTCTGCCACTCGGACAGGCTGTCGGACACGCGCCGCCCGGCACAGCATCGGGACGGCGCGTCACATCACAACAGGGCCAACGTTGCTTGATGCGGCAC
>CAVQGD010000003.1:0-118151 GCA_963711935.1 uncultured Actinomycetota bacterium | reverse complement strand
ACGGATTGCTTGGGAGACGGCTGCCGCGCTGCAGCAGGAGGCCGCGCTCGACGCCGCGAACATGGCCATCGCCCCTCGGATCCTGGAGGGGGAGAGCCGCGCGGCGGTGGCCGAGGAGACCCTCGAGCTGGCTCACCGTCTCATGGGCCGCTTCGCGGACGTCCCCCCTGCCTCCGGCACCCTCGAAGCGGACCTCCGGGACGACGAACTCCTCGCCCACGAGGACGCGGCCGCCCTCATTCTGGGCCTCCAGGACCGTGCCACTCGTGATCGCGTGGCCGAGTGGATGGAGGGCGACGAGGCAAGGCCGGCCCTCCGCCTCTGGCGAGCCCTCGCACGCCGCTGCGTGGGTGCCTACGGTGAGCATGCCGCGCCGCTGCTCACACTCGTCGGCTGGGTTGCCTGGTCCTCCGGCGATGAACTGGAAGCGAGGGAAGCCTTGGCCATGGCCCTCGCCGCAGACCCGGACTACCTCTTCGCCCGCCTCCTCCACCAGGCCTGCAACGAGGGCCTCGACCCGGAGTCGATCCGCCGTTGCCTCCGCGCGGAACGCGAGAACCGCACCAAAGCCGCGGACGCCTGCTCCGATGGCCACTCGGGGCTGAAGAAGGAGAGCGGCGTCCGGGAGGGGGAACGGCTCGACAGGTGGGGAACCCGGCCGTCCGGGACCGGCTCCCGCCGCCGACGCCGGGCACGGCCCGAGGGAAGCCCTGCCGCTCACGTCACCCGGCGATCTCTGAGGAGGCCCGGTGACCGCCCCCCACGGTCTGTCGGCGGCACCTCACCCGTCGGCGACGGCCCGGGACGCGCGACCAACAGCTCAAGCGGTCGGACACGAGCCCGCCGTGGCGCTGGTGGCTGCGGCAAGCCGACGGAGACGTGAGGGCGAGAGTCGGGCCCCGGTCCAGTCGCGACACATGCGGAACCCCCGACGGCGAAATACGGTGTGCGGGGTCTCCGACTGTGCGGGGACCCGCCACCCCGGACAGGCGAGCTCCGGCGCGCCTCGGCACCGGTGCGGCTCACCTCTTCGACACCGGCCTCTTCGACACCGGCCTCTTCGACACCGGCCTCTTCGACACCGGCCTCTTCGACACCGGCCTCCTCGACACCGGCCTCCTCGGCTCCGGAGCGGCGGCCCGGGTCAGCTCGACAGCTCGACAAAGTGCAGCTCGACAAAGTGCAGACAGAGCAGCTCGTGCGGCTACTGGGACGGGGCGCCGTGTCCGATGCGCAGCGCGGCCCTGAGCGAGATCAGCAGGACGGGCCTGCGGGCCGCGGGCGCCCCCTTCTCCGTACGCGTCAGCAGGCCCGGCCTCGCCATGGTCGAGGAAGCGGACGAGGGGCTGCAACGGGGAAGGTGACCTCGGATAACGTACGAGCGAACGGCTCAAGGAGGCGGCCCATGAGAGCCGTACCGGACAGAAGCGGATCAGCCGGGGAAGCGCTCGGCGAAGGGACGTGTTTATCGTCAGGCAGACGACTATGATCGCGGCATGCCCTACGACCCGTCAGCCTTTCCCGCCCTTCGCCGTCACCGTCGACCTGGTCGTGCTGACCGTGCGCCGCCATGCGCTCTGCGCGCTGGCGGTACGGCGGGGCGAGCCGCCGTTCCAGGGGCGGTGGGCGCTGCCCGGCGGCTTCGTACGGCCCGACGAGGACCTGGCCCAGGCCGCGGCGCGGGAGCTGGCCGAGGAGACCGGGCTGCGCGCCCACGACCCGGCCGCCCCGGCCCAGGACAACGGCGCGCACCTGGAGCAGCTCGCGACCTACGGCGACCCCAAGCGCGACCCGCGGATGAGGGTCGTCAGCGTCGCCCACCTCGCGCTCGCTCCCGACCTGCCCGCACCCAGGGCGGGCGGGGACGCCAACAGCGCGCGCTGGGCGCCGGTCGAGGAACTGCTGCAGCAGGGCGGGTACGGCCGCGACGGCGAACCGGTGGCACCGCTCGCCTTCGACCACGCGCAGATCCTGGCGGACGGCGTGGAGCGGGCCCGCTCCAAGATCGAGTACTCCTCGCTGGCCACCGCCTTCTGCCCGACCGGAGTTCACCGTCGGCGAGCTGCGCCGGGTGTACGAGGCGGTGTGGGGCGTGGCCCTCGACCCGCGCAACTTCCACCGCAAGGTGACCGGCACGCCGGGCTTCCTGGTGCCCACCGGCGGGACGACCACCCGCCAGGGCGGCCGCCCGGCCCAGCTCTTCCGCGCGGGCGGCGCCACGCTGCTCAACCCGCCGATGCTGCGCCCCGAGGTCTGACACGGGTATCGGCTCGACCGGTGCGAGGGTCGTTTCCCGGGGGGGCCAGGTGCCGAAAAACCGGACATATCAGCGCTATCTTGCTGTGGGTGATCCAGGCCATCGGACTGACCAGCAGCCCCCGCAAGGAGCTTCCGCCCGCCGTCGACGACGTCTCCTTCGAGGCCCCTCCGGCCGCGTCACCGCGCTTCTCGGCGCACCGGGCGCCGGCAAGACGACGGCGCTGCGGCTCATGCTCGAACTCCAACAGGGCCGCGGCATCACCTACTTCAGCGGCCGTCCCCTGCACCGCATCGCCCATCCCGTCGCGCGAGGTGGGCGTGCTCCTCGGCGACGTGCCCGGCCACCCGGCCCGCACGGTCCGCGGTCAGCTCCGCATGCTCTGCGCCGCCGCCGGCGTGCCCGCCTGCGACGCGCCGACGACGTCCTCGAAGTCGTCGGCCTCGTCAGCCTGCGCGACGAGCGCCTGGGCACGCTCTCGCGCGGCATGGACCGCCGGCTGGGCCTGGCCTGCGCGCTGCTGGCCGACCCGCACACGCTCGTCCTCGACGACCCTGCCGACGGGCTCTCCGCCCGCGAAGGCCGCTGGCTGCACGGGATTCTGCGCGCCCACGCCGACCAGGGCGGCACCGTGCTGTTCACCACGCGCGACCCCAAGGAGGCCGCGCGGACCGCCGACCGGGTCGTCACGCTCGAGGAGGGCAGCGCTCGTCGCCGACCAGGAGGTCGCCGACTTCGCCCGCACCCGGCTCCGCCCCCGCGTCGCCGTCCGCACCCCGCACGCCGCCCGGCTCGCCGCCCTGCTCGCCAAGGAGGCCCGGACCACGCGGCGCTCCGTCGAGGTCGTGCGCGAGGACGGCAACCGGCTCTCCGTGTACGGCAGCACCTGTGCCGACATCGGCGAGACCGCGTTCCGGCACGGCATCCTCGTCCATCAACTCGCCGACGAAATCGGCGACATGGGGCCGAAGCCGGCCGTCGATGATGCCGGTGCGCCTGCCGTCGATGGTGCTTCCACGACGGGCACGGACGAGGACGACCCGACCGTCTGTGACCGCAGAGGCGGAGGACGCGCCACCTCGCGAGGCCAGGCCGTCGGAACCGGACGACCTCCCCGTGCTTCCGCCTCCCATCAGCGTCCGCCCGGCCCCGAGCCCTCTGCGCCCGCTGCGCTACGAACTGCGCCGTGCTGCCGGGACCGGCACCGGTTACCTCACCGCGGCAGCCGTGCTCGTCACCTCCGCCTTGATCTCCCTCCTCCTGGCGCGGATCGGTCACACCCCGCAGCCGCGCCTGCTCGCCGCGTGGCCGCAGGAACTCCCGCTGCCGCCCGCGGCGCTCGGCGCGGGGCTGCTCGGCGCGCGTCGCCTTCGGCGACGAGTTCCGCCACCCCGCCCTGGCCGCGGACCGCGGCACCGTCCCCCGCCGCCTGGGGCTGCTCGCCGCCAAACTCCTCGTCGCCGCGGCCACCGCGCTGCTGCTGGCCTTCCTCACCGTGGGCTGCGACGCTCGAAGCTGCTCTACCTCGTCTACGGACGGGAGCTCGCCGGAGTTCCCGCCGACTGGCTTTCGCTGAGCGCGAGTTGGATCGGCCTCATCGTGGGCTGCGCCTGGGCCGGCGTGCTGGCCGCGGGCATCTTCCGGTCCACGACCGCCGGACTCGCCGCGGTGCTCGCCGTACCGGTCCTCGTCGTACCCCTCGTGCACAAGGCCCTGGAGGGACCGTCCGTGCGGACGCGCGGCCGGGTTCTCGACACGGCTGCGCGAGTTCGTGCTGGTGCAGTGGCCGTTCGGGGGCGAGCGCTATCTGGCCGCCGTGAGCGCGGGTGATCGCCCAACCCGTGGGCGGCGCGCTGCTGTTGTCGCTGACCGTCCTGCTCTGCGCGTATCTGCTCACGACCCTGCGCGAGCAGGGTCCGATGACGACCGCTCCGTGCAGCACCGGCGTTCCGCTCGATGCGCACAACTCCTCGGAGAACGCCCATTTCTTTCCGATAAGGCGTCAATTGCGACGGGGTGAGCGATCACCCTTTCGTGTGCTTTTCACCAAAGACCTCAAGGGAGTTGGGGACGCCGCCGACAAAGGATGCGTGAGTACCCTTGCGCACACCATGATGACCGCCGCCCGCTCCGCCGACTCCGGCCTCGCCGGCCCGGGCGAACTCGACCGCTACCCCTACGCCGAGGCCCCCGGCGCCGACCGCGTCGGCGCCCCCGCCTGGGACGGCGCCGACCCCGAGCTGGGCCGCGTGGGCCGCCGCGCCGCGGCAGCCGCGGCCGCGGCCTGCACGGCCAACTCGTCCAGCAGCTCGGCCAGATGATCGTCTCCGGCGACCTCGGCGCGGACCGCCCGCTCGTCCCCGAGGAGATCGGCCAGCGCTTCGAGGTCTCCCGCACCGTCGTCCGCGAGTCGCTCCGCGTCCTGGAGGCCAAGGGCCTGGTCAGTGCCCGCCCCAACGTCGGCACCCGGGTGCGTCCGGTCAGCGACTGGAACCTGCTCGACCCCGACATCATCGAGTGGCGGGCCTTCGGACCGCAGCGCGACGACCAGCGCCGCGAGCTGAGCGAGCTGCGCTGGACGATCGAGCCGCTCGCCGCCCGCCTCGCCGCCGGGCACGGCCGCGAGGAGGTCCAGCAGCGGCTCGCCGACATGGTCGAGATCATGGGCCACGCCATGGCGCAGGGCGACGCGCTCACCTTCTCGCGCGCCGACGCCGAGTTCCACTCGCTGCTCATCCAGGTCGCCGGGCAACCGCATGCTGGAGCACCTCTCCGGCATCGTCTCCGCCGCCCTCCAGGTCTCCGGCGGCCCGGTCACCGGCTGCGACCGGCCCACCGAGGCCTCCCTCGCGCACCACGCCCGGATCGTCGACGCCCTCGCCGCCGGCGACGGCGCGGCGGCCGAGGCCGCCATGCGGCAACTGCTCACCGTCCACCCCGAGGTGGAGCGCGTAGTGCCCGCGCCGCGCGAGCACTGACCGCGCGCCGCGGGCGGCGCGGTCATGGCAGCGTGTCCTGTCCCGGCATCGCCCGGCCGGCGCTGCCCGTCTGCCGCCGGACCCCGCCGGCTCCGTCGGGATCCGGCGGCGTCCGACGGCATGGTCCTGCGGCATGACGGCGGAGTCGCCGCGTGCATGGGTCCTGTCCGCTCTTGACCAGCTCTGACCGTATCTGGTGCATTTGAATGCTTACGGGGTGTGACTCGGGCCACGCAGATTGGGCGTAACGCTCCTCGGAGCAGCGCGATGACCTAAGAGGTGACAGCCGAGGAGGGAATACGGACGCCGTTCATGGCGCTGTGCATCTTCCCGGCTCCCGCCCGCGCCGTCGGCCCATCCCCAGCCGGCGGTCGTCGGCTCCGGTCCGCAGTGGACGGGGCCGGAAGCCGTTTCCATCGTTCCGAGAGGTTGTTCGTGTCGGCCAGCACATCCCGTACGCTCCCGCCGGAGATCGCCGAGTCCGACTCTGTCATGGCGCTCATCGAGCGGGGAAAGGCTGAGGGGCAGATCGCCGGCGACGACGTGCGTCGGGCCTTCGAGGCTGACCAGATTCCGCCAACCCAGTGGAAGAACGTTCTGCGCAGCCTCAACCAGATCCTCGAGGAAGAGGGTGTGACGCTGATGGTCAGTGCCGCAGAGGCGCCCAAGCGCACCCGAAAGAGCGTCGCAGCGAAGAGTCCGGCCAAGCGCACCGCCACCAAGACGGTCGCGGCCAAGACGGCGACGGCCAAGAAGGCCACCGCCACCGAGCACCGCCGCTCCGGCGGTGTCGGCGGCCGACGAGTCCCGCCGAGGACGCCGCGCCCGCCAAGAAGGCCGCCGCCAAGAAGACGACCGCCAAGAAGACCGTCGCCGAAGAAGACCGCCGCCAAGAAGACGGCGGCCAAGAAGACCGCCGCCAAGAAGGACGACGTCGAGCTGCTCGAGGCGACGAGGAGCGATCGAGGAGACCCCGGCAGCCGGCAAGCCCGGCGCGCGACGAGGCCGCCGAGGGCAGCCGAGAACGAGGGCTTCGTCCTCTCCGACGAGGACGAGGACGACGCGCCCGCGCAGCAGGTCGCCGCCGCCGGCGCCACCGCCGACCCGGTCAAGGACTACCTCAAGCAGATCGGCAAGGTCCCGCTGCTCAACGCCGAGCAGGAGGTCGAGCTCGCCAAGCGCATCGAGGCCGGCCTGTTCGCCGAGGACAAGCTGGCCAACGCCGACAAGCTCGCCCCGAAGCTCAAGCGCGAGCTGGAGATCATCGCCGAGGACGGCCGCCGCGCCAAGAACCACCTGCTGGAGGCCAACCTCCGCCTGGTGGTCTCCCTGGCCAAGCGCTACACCGGCCGCGGCATGCTCTTCCTGGACCTGATCCAGGAGGGCAACCTCGGTCTGATCCGCGCGGTCGAGAAGTTCGACTACACCAAGGGCTACAAGTTCTCCACGTACGCCACCTGGTGGATCCGTCAGGCGATCACCCGCGCCATGGCCGACCAGGCCCGCACCATCCGTATCCCGGTGCACATGGTCGAGGTCATCAACAAGCTCGCGCGCGTGCAGCGCCAGATGCTCCAGGACCTGGGCCGCGAGCCCACCCCGGAGGAGCTGGCCAAGGAGCTCGACATGACCCCGGAGAAGGTCATCGAGGTCCAGAAGTACGGCCGCGAGCCGATCTCGCTGCACACCCCGCTGGGCGAGGACGGCGACAGCGAGTTCGGTGACCTCATCGAGGACTCCGAGGCGGTCGTCCCGGCCGACGCGGTCAGCTTCACGCTCCTGCAGGAGCAGCTGCACTCCGTCCTCGACACGCTCGTCCGAGCGCGAGGCGGGCGTCGTCTCCATGCGCTTCGGTCTCACCGACGGCCAGCCGAAGACGCTCGACGAGATCGGCAAGGTCTACGGCGTGACGCGCGAGCGCATCCGCCAGATCGAGTCCAAGACGATGTCGAAGCTGCGTCACCCGTCCCGTTCCCAGGTGCTGCGCGACTACCTCGACTGAGGCCGCAGGCGCCGCCTGACGTCCGGATCCGGTCAGGGGCCGGTACCGTCGCACGGCGTGAAGGCCCGGCTCCCGTGACGGGAGCCGGGCCTTCGGGCTGTGCGCGGCATGCGGGCACCGCACCGTGGATCACTCTGGGTGTGTCGATCAGCATCTCAGAGTGAGGAGCGCCGCATGCGTCGCCCATCGTCCGAGCGCTCGCCTTCGCGTGCCGCTGGCGCGCCGCGATACCGCTGGCGTCACCTGCCGCGCCGCGCGGCTGCCGATGGTCGTCATCGGCGGCTATCCGGTCGAGTCTCCGCAGAGCTCCCTGGGCGGTGGCGCTGTCCAGTCGTGACCGGTTCGGTGGCAGCGCGGGCGGGCCAGTTCTGCGGGGGTGTGGTGGTCGGCCGCTCGACCGTGCTCACCGCCGCCCACTGCCTCAGCGAGGAGGTGCTGGGACGCCGCCGGAACAGGTGCGCGACCTGCAAGGTGATCGCGGGCGCGGCGACCTGCTCGGCGACGGACGGGCAGGAGATCGCCGGTACGCGACGACCTGGGTCAACCCGGACTACGACAGCTACACGAACGCCGGGGACTTCGCCGTCCTCACCCTCGCCGCGCCGCTCCCCGAGAGCTCGGTCATTCCGATGGCGGAGGCAGGTGACGCCGGCGTACCGGCCGGACACGGACGCCGTGGTCTACGGCTGGGGCGACACCACGGGCGCCGGCGACTACGCCCGCAGTCTGCGGGCCGCGCGCGTGAACGTGCTGTCCGACACGGTCTGCGAGCGGGCCTATCCAGGGAGCGCGGAGGGCACGTACGTGGCCGGCTCCATGGTGTGCGCCGGGGAGCTCGCGGCGGCGGCCGGGACGCCTGCCAGGGGGACAGCGGCGGGCCGCTGGTCGCCGAGGGCAAGCTGATCGGTCTGGTGTCCTGGGGGACCGGCTGCGGTGTGGCCGGCGAGCCCCGGTGTCTATACGCGGATCTCGGACGTCATCCGGACGCTGGGATGCGGGCGCTGAGGAAGCAGGTGCCCAGAGGGCCGGGATGGTCCGCACGGCACCGGTCGAGGGGCGTCCGCACACCGTGAGCCCAGGGCCGTGCCCTACGTGAGCGCGGACTGTGCGTGCGTCACCAGCAGGCATCGGTAGCCGTACGAATGCGGGCGGCCACCCCTGGTGCAGGGGTGGCCGCCCGCTCACCGGCCTGGTGCCGGCGCTGGCTCGTCGTGTGATGCGAGGCGTCAGCGTTCCTCGTCGCCGGCGCTTGCCGGAGCGGCCGTCAGCCGCTCCGTCTCGTCCTGTATCTCCGCGGCGATCTTCTTGAGTTCCGGCTCGAACTTGCGGCCGTGGTGGGCGCAGAAGAGCAGTTCTCCGCCGCTCAGCAGGACGACGCGCAGGTAGGCCTGGGCGCCGCAGCGGTCGCAGCGGTCAGCGGCCGTCAGCGGGCTCGCGGGGGTCAGAACAGTAGTCACGTCGCCTCTTCTCTAGCTCGACGAGCTGTCGTACCAGGGTCAACATCCAACCAGGCCGAAAACGTTCCCGCTCGCGGCTTTCCCTCGAAAAATCTTTCCGAGGACGGCTGTCTGCTGCCGGTTGGCGGCGAATGAGCCGTATTGCGTGTCTTCGTGTCGTACGGGTTTCGCGCTGTCTGTCCGGGTGTCCGGTCCTCCCGGCTGGGTTGCCGGTTGTTAATGAGGACGTGCCCGGAGCCTAAATGGTTCATGCCTGGAAGGGAACGTGATGTGTACGTCACTCCATCGAGGGATCGAACACGCATGCGAGCCTGGGCTAGTCTGGGCTTCGGACGAGGGTGGCGTTACATCGGCTCTACCAGGCCTCGGTACCCTCTGAGCGGCGACCGAAGCCGGCCCTTACCCCAAAGGGCCCCACCTGAAATTCAGCGAGGAGCGAACCGCGTGACCGCCGAGACGTCCGTGCCGTCCACAGCACTGCTGACCGGAGCAGACCGGGACGGTTCCAACTACACCGCGCGGCACCTGCTCGTCCTCGAGGGGCTCGAGGCGGTGCGCAAGCGCCCGGGCATGTACATCGGCTCGACCGACAGCCGCGGCCTGATGCACTGCCTCTGGGAGATCATCGACAACTCCGTCGACGAGGCCCTCGGCGGGCTACTGCGACCACATCGAGGTGATCCTGCACGACGACGGCTCCGTCGAGGTGCGGGACAACGGCCGCGGCATCCCCGTCGACGTCGAGCCCAAGACCGGCCTCTCCGGCGTCGAGGTCGTGATGACCAAGCTGCACGCCGGCGGCAAGTTCGGCGGCGGCTCGTACGCGGCCTCCGGCGGTCTGCACGGCGTGGGCGCCTCCGTGGTCAACGCGCTCTCCGCCCGGCTCGACGTCGAGGTCGACCGCGGCGGCGCACACCCACGCCATCAGCTTCCGGCGCGGTGTCGCCCGGCATCTTCACCGAGTCCGGGGCCGGACGCCCCGTTCGACCCGGCCAAGCGGCCTGCGCAAGGGCAAGAAGATCCCCAAGACCCGCACCGGCACCCGCGTGCGGTACTGGGCCGACCGGCAGATCTTCCTCAAGGACGCCAAGCTCTCCCTGGAGACGCTGCACCAGCGCGCCCGCCAGACCGCCTTCCTGGTGCCCGGCCTGACCATCGTCGTGCGCGACGAGCACGGCCTGGGCGAGGGCGGCAGCAAGGGCGAGGAGACCTTCCGCTTCGACGGCGGCATCAGCGAGTTCTGCGAGTACCTGGCGCAGCGACAAGCCCGTCTGCGACGTGCTCCGGCTGCACCGGGCAGGGCACCTTCAAGGAGACCGTCCCGGTCCTGGACGACCGCGGCCACATGACCCCCACCGAGGTCAGCGTGAGCTCGGCGTCGACATCGCGCTGCGCTGGGGCACCGGCTACGACACCACTGCTCAAGTCGTTCGTCAACATCATCGCCACGCCCAAGGGCGGCACCCACGTCGCGGGCTTCGAGCGGGCCGTCACCAAGACGGTCAACGAGGTGCTGCGCACCGACCAAGCTGCTGCGCGTCGCCGAGGACGACGTCGTCAAGGACGACGCCCTGGAGGGCCTCACCGCGGTCGTGACCGTGCGGCTCGCCGAGCCGCAGTTCGAGGGCCAGACCAAGGAGGTGCTCGGCACCTCGGCGGCCCGCCGCATCGTGACGCAACGTGGTCGCCAAGGAGCTCAAGGCGTTCCTGACCTCCACCAAGCGGGACGCCAAGCAGCCAGGCCCGCGTCGTCCTGGAGAAGGTCGTCGCCGCCGCCCGTACGCGTATCGCGGCCCGCCAGCACAAGGAGGCGCAGCGCCGGAAGACGGCCCTGGAGTCCTCCTCGCTGCCCGCCAAGCTCGCCGACTGCCGCAGCGACGACGTCGAGCGCAGCGAGCTGTTCATCGTCGAGGGCGACTCCGCGCTCGGCACCGCCAAGCTCGCCCGGAACTCCGAGTTCCAGGCGCTGCTGCCGATCCGCGGCAAGATCCTCAACGTCCAGAAGTCGTCCGTCTCGGACATGCTCAAGAACGCCGAGTGCGGCGCGATCATCCAGGTCATAGGAGCCGGGTCCGGCCGGACCTTCGACATCGACGCGGCCCGCTACGGCAAGATCATCCTGCTGGCCGACGCCGACGTGGACGGCGCGCACATCCGCTGCCTGCTGCTCACGCTCTTCCAGCGCTACATGCGGCCGATGGTCGAGGCGGGCCGGGTCTTCGCCGCGGTGCCGCCGCTGCACCGCATCGAGCTGATCCAGCCCAAGAAGGGCCAGGACAAGTACGTCTACACGTACTCGGACAGCGAGCTGCGCGACAGACGCTGCTGGAGCTCCAGCGCAAGGGCATCCGCTACAAGGACTCGATCCAGCGCTACAAGGGCCTCGGTGAGATGGACGCCGACCAGCTGGCCGAGACCACGATGGACCCGCGCCACCGCACCCTGCGCCGGATCAACATCGGCGACCTGGAGGCCGCCGAGCAGGTGTTCGACCTGCTGATGGGCAACGACGTCGCCCCGCGCAAGGAGTTCATCTCCAGCTCGGCGGCGACGCTGGACCGCTCGCGCATCGATGCGTAAGCGCTCCGCTGGAAATGCGGTGAGGAATCTGCGGGCCGATGGGGGGCCTCCCTGCTCGTGGGGTCCCTTCCTGCTCGTGGGGGTACCCCTGCTCGAGCGAAGCCGAGAGATTGGGGGGAGAAGTCGAGCAGCTTGGGGGAGGCTGGTTCGTGCGGACGCGGCGAAGTATTCGGTCGGGCAGATGGCGGCCTCGTGACCGGCGCGAGGCGCCCGTGGGCTCATCTCCCCGGTGCCGTGTCCGGCAGCTCCCGGAGCGCCACCACGTCCAGCCGGGCGGGGGAGCCCAGAGGAGAGCCGCAGCTCTCGGGGCGGGATGGTTGTGAGGCACTCTGGGCGACGGTCACGTACCACAGGCGGCCGTCAGTGTGCGCGACGGTCACCTCCCAGCACGGGGCCGTGCCCTCCGTGGCCACGATGGTGAGGGCACCCGCCGTGTCCTCGCCCGTCGCCGTGCGCACGGCGAGCTCGGCCGCCTGCCCGGGCCGTTCCCAGGCGGAACTTCCCCGGCACCCCTCGGTGACGACGCGTCCTTCCCGTACGCCTTGGAGGATCTCCTTGACGTGGTGGGCCTCAGCACGGCCGTACGCGTATCCGGACGGCAGGACCAGCAGGGTGGGCGAGAAGCGGTGACCGCCCAAGTGGGTGACCTCCCAGACGCCCTCCACTCCGGAGGCGGCCAGTTCGGCGGCGAGGGGCCGGCCGAGGAGGGCACAGCAGCGGTCGCGCTTGCCGTTGGTGCAGACGAGCGCCAGCGGGTGGCCTGTGTGGGGGCGGCCCTGCAGAACAGCGTCGAAAGTGTGAGGGTCCCCCCTACCGAGCGCGGTGAAATCGAGCTCGAGCAGCTGCTCCGGATCGGTGGCCGTGGTGCTGTGCAGCCATACGTTCCCCGGCACGGTGTGGGCCGCGTACACATGGCGCCTGTGGGCCTCGCGGCGGTCGGCGTGGCGGCCGGGGCGGCGGATGAGCGCGACGCGTACGCCGGTGCCTTCCGCGGCGGCTTCGAGGGCGAGGCCGAGGGCCGGGTCCAAGTGGCTCGACGTGAGCGCGTGGGTACCCCAGGGGCCCGGCTGCTCCAGCAGCAGCCAGGTCCTCGCGGTGGCCGAAGTCCCCGTGAGGGGCTCGTCGAAGTGCCGCGACGCGGTCGTGCACGTACTCACAGAGGTGAGCCTAACCTGACTTGAGCGTCGATGACCTGCCGGACGGACCAGAGCCGGGTGGTCGTATCGTCCTCATCGGCTCCGGCATCGACGCCGCAACCCTCGGGAAGGAGCTGGAGACGTGCAGGGACGACGCCCCACACGCCGACGAACACAGCAGGTGGGGAGTCCTTCGCTACGTACGGGATTCCGACGACGCGCAGGACTCCTACGAGGTACGGGACCCTGAAGACCGTCAGGATCCCGACAAAGACCGACGGGATCCTGACGAAGACCGACAGGATCCCGAGGAACAGGTCTACGGGTCCTAGACCGGCCCGGCGACCACCGCCACCGTCTTCGGCAGGGACACGCCCGAGCCGTCGCGGCGCGGGTCGATCTCCGGGCAGCTCGGCCGGGGTGCCGTTCTTCTGCGGCCGCGCGTGCCGGAGCCGCACCCGCCCAGGCCAGGGACAGACAGTCCTCGCCCTTCAGGAACCGCTGGCAGCGCACGCCGCCCGTGGCGCGACCCTTGCGCGGGTACTGGTCGAAGGGGGTCAGCTTGGCCGTGGTCTGGACCGAGTCGTCCAGCGTGCCGCGCGAGCCCGCCACCGTGAAGACCACCGCGTCCGCCGCCGGGTCCACCGCCGTGAAGGAGATCACCTTCGCGCCCTCCGGCGAGCTTGATGCCCGCCATGCCGCCCGCCGGCCGGCCCTGCGGGCGGACCTGGCGAGGCCGGGTAGCGCAGCAGCTGGGCGTCGTCGGTGATGAAGACCAGGTCCTCCTCGCCCGTGCGCAGCTCGACCGCGCCGACGATCCGGTCGCCCTCCTTGAGCGTGATGACCTCCAACTCCTCCTTGTTGGCCGGGTAGTCGGGCACCACGCGCTTGACGACGCCCTGCTCGGTGCCGAGCGCCAGGCCCGGCGAGGACTCGTCGAGCGTCGTCAGGCAGACCAGCCGTCTCGTCGTCCTCCAGGGACAGGAACTCCGAGATCGGCGCGCCGCCCGCCAGGTTGGGCGCCGAAGCGCGTCTCCGGCAGCTGCGGCAGATCGATCACGTTCAGCCGCAGCAGCCGGCCCGGCGGAGGTCACCGCGCCGACCTCGCCCCGGGCCGTCGCGGGGACGGCCGAGACGATCACGTCGTGCTTGGCGCGCTTCGCCGTCGCTCGTCCGCCGAAGGGCTCGCCGTTGGCCGTACGGGCCAGCAGCCCCGTCGAGGACAGCAGCACCCGGCACGGGTCGTCCGCGACCTCCAGCGGCACCGCGGCCACCGGGGCGCCCGCGGACTCCAGCAGCACCGTACGGCGCGGGGTGCCGAACTTCTTGGCCACCGCGGCCAGTTCGCCGGAGACCAGCTTGCGCAGCTCCGCGTCCGACTCCAGGATCGCGGGTCAGCTCCGTCGATCTCGCGCGTTGCAGCCGGTCGCGCTCGCTCTCCAGCTCGATGCGGTCGAACTTGGTGAGCCGGCGCAGCGGGGTGTCCAGGATGTACTGCGTCTGGACCTCGCTCAGCGAGAAGCGCTCGATCAGGCGCTCCTTGGCCTGCGCGGAGTTCTCGCTGGAGCGGATGAGGCGGATGACCTCGTCGATGTCGACGCAGCGCCGACCAGCAGGCCCTCGACCAGGTGCAGCCGGTCGCGCCGCTTGCTGCGGCGGAACTCGCTGCGGCGCCGCACGACCGTCGAAGCGGTGGTCGAGGTAGACCTCCAGCAGCTCCTTGAGGCCCAGCGTGAGCGGCTGGCCGTCCACCAGCGCCACGTTGTTGATGCCGAAGGACTCCTCCATCGGCGTCAGCTTGTAGAGCTGCTCCAGGACGGCCTCCGGGTATGAAGCCGTTCTTGATCTCGATGACCAGGCGCAGGCCGTGCGCGCGGTCGGTGAGGTCCTTGACGTCCGCGATGCCCTGGAGCTTCTTCGACGCCGACCAGGTCCTTGATCTTGGCGATCACCTTCTCCGGGCCGACGGTGAAGGGCAGCTCGGTGACGACCAGGCCCTTGCGGCGCGCCGTCACGTTCTCCACGGACACCGTGGCGCGGATCTTGAAGGTGCCGCGGCCCGTCTCGTACGCGTCCCTGATGCCGGAGAGGCCGACGATCCGGCCGCCCGTGGGCAGGTCCGGGCCCGGGACGTAGCGCATCAGCGTCTCGAGGTCGGCGCCCGGGTGCCGGATCAGATGGCGGGCGGCGGCGATGACCTCGCCGAGGTTGT
The DNA here is from genome assembly GCA_963711935.1 of uncultured Actinomycetota bacterium. Taxonomy (GTDB): domain Bacteria; phylum Actinomycetota; class Actinomycetes; order Streptomycetales; family Streptomycetaceae; genus Streptomyces. The sequence continues at coordinate 103,529 of CAVQGD010000003.1, read as the reverse complement.
GCGGCGGCATGTTCGTGGCCATGCCGACCGCGATGCCCGACGCGCCGTTGACCAGCAGGTTCGGGTACGCGGCGGGCAGGGCGACCGGCTCCTGCTCCTGGCCGTCGTAGTTCGGCGCGAAGTCGACCGTGTCCTCGTCGATCGACTCCGTCATCAGGCTCGTCGCGTCGGCCATCCGGCACTCGGTGTACCGCATGGCGGCCGGCGGGTCGTCGTTGCCCAGCGAGCCGAAGTTGCCGTGGCCGTCGACCAGGGGCAGCGCGCATGGAGAAGGGCTGGGCCATGCGCACCAGGGCGTCGTAGATCGACGCGTCGCCGTGCGGGTGCAGCTTGCCCATGACCTCGCCGACGACGCGGGCGCACTTCACGTAGCCGCGGTCGGGGCGCAGGCCCATCTCGTTCATCTGGTAGACGATCCGGCGGTGCACCGGCTTGAGGCCGTCGCGGGCGTCCGGCAGGGCGCGGGAGTAGATGACCGAGTACGCGTACTCGAGGAAGGAGCCCTGCATCTCGTCGACGACGTCGATGTCGAGGATGCTGCTCCTCGAAGTCGTCCGGCGGCGGGGTCTTCGTGCTGCGGCGGGCCATCGCTGCTGCGGCTCCTTCACAGTCTCTGCCGGGGCATGAACGGGTTCTGACGCGGACCATTGTGGACCGCCCCACTGACAACCGACCCCGACCCGGCCGCCATGCGCCGTGGCGGTCCCGTGCGGAACGACACGCGACCCGGCTCGCGTCTCGGGCGTAGCCGACCGGGAACTTCGCCAGCTGTCCGCACGCTTGCATACAGTGGCAGGACCGGCAGGACATCAGCGGTTCACGACAGCTTCCGCGATCGAAGGGACGTACATGCCCATGGGTCACACGGCCACAGCCCAGGCCGGCTCCGGCGGGCCTGACAGCGACCGAGCACCGCCTGGCCAACGGCCTGCGCGTGGTGCTCTCCGAGGACCACCTGACCCCGGTCGCGGCGGTCTGCCTCTGGTACGACGTCGGCTCCCGCCACGAGGTCAAGGGCCGCACCGGCCTCGCCCACCTCTTCGAGCACCTGATGTTCCAGGGCTCGGCGCCAGGTGAAGGGCAACGGCCACTTCGAGCTGGTCCAGGGCGCGGGCGGCTCGCTGAACGGCACCACCAGCTTCGAGCGCACCAACTACTTCGAGACCATGCCCACCCACCAGCTGGAGCTCGCCCTCTGGCTGGAGGCCGACCGCATGGGCTCGCTGCTCGCCGCGCTGGACGACGAGTCCATGGAGAACCAGCGGGACGTCGTCAAGAACGAGCGCCGCCAGCGCTACGACAACGTCCCGTACGGCACCGCCTTCGAGAAGCTGACCGCCCTCGCCTACCCGGAGGGCCACCCGTACCACCACACCCCGATCGGCTCGATGGCCGACCTGGACGCGGCCACCCTGGAGGACGCGCGCGCGTTCTTCCGCACCTACTACGCGCCCAACAACGCCGTGCTGTCCGTCGTCGGCGACATCGACCCGGAGCAGACGCTCGCCTGGATCGAGAAGTACTTCGGCTCCATCCCCGGGCACGACGGCAAGCAGCCGCCCGCGCGACGGCTCGCTGCCGGAGATCATCGGCGAGCAGCTGCGCGAGGTCGTCGAGGAGGAGGTCCCCGCGCGCGCGCTGATGGCCGCCTACCGGCTGCCGCACGACGGCACGCGCGCGTGCGACGCGGCCGACCTGGCGCTGACCGTCCTCGGCGGCGGCGAGTCCTCCCGGCTCTACAACCGGCTGGTACGCCGCGACCGTACGGCCGTGGCGGCCGGGTTCGGCCTGCTGCGGCTGGCCGGGGCGCCCTCGCTGGGCTGGCTGGACGTGAAGACGTCCGGCGACGTCGAGGTCCCGGTCATCGAGGCCGCCGTCGACGAGGAGCTGGCCCGGTTCGCCGAGGAGGGCCCCACGGCCGAGGAGATGGAGCGCGCCCAGGCCCAGTTGGAGCGCGAGTGGCTGGACCGGCTCGGCACGGTCGGCGGGCCGCGCCGACGAACTGTGCCGGTACGCCGTGCTGTTCGGCGACCCGCAGCTCGCCCTGACCGCCGTCCAGCGCGTGCTCGACGTCACCGCCGAGGAGGTCCAGGCGGTCGCCAAGGCCCGCCTGCGCCCCGACAACCGCGCGGTGCTCGTGTACGAGCCGATCGTGGCCGAGGGCGCCGAGGCCACCGCAGCCGATGAGACCGCCGAAGCCGCGGTGACCGACGAGAACGAGGAGTCGGCGAAGTGACCGAGCTCGCGACCATGGACTTCCACCCGCAGCCCCAGGCCGGCGAGGCCAGGCCCTGGGCCTTCCCGGCGCCCGAGCGCGGCACGCTGGACAACGGCCTGACCGTGCTGCGCTGCCACCGCCCCGGCCAGCAGGTCGTCGCCGTGGAGGTCCTCCTCGGCGCCCCGCTGGACGCCGAGCCGCACGGGCCTCGACGGCGTCGCCACGATCATGGCCCGCGCCTTCTCCGAAGGCACCGACAAGCACTCCGCCGAGGAGTTCGCCGCCGAGCTGGAGCGCTGCGGCGCCACTCTCGACGCGCACGCCGACCACCCCGGCGTCCGTCTCAGCCTCGAAGTCCCCGTCTCGCGGCTGCCCAAGGCGCTCGGCTCTGCTCGCCGACGCCCTGCAGGGCCCCCGCGTTCGAGGACAGCGAGATCGAGCGGCTCGTGCGCAACCGGCTCGACGAGATCCCGCACGAGACGCGCGAACCCGGCCCGCCGCGCCGCCAAGGAGCTCTCCAAGGAGCTGTTCCCGGCGACCTCGCGCATGTCGCGCCCGCGCCAGGGCACCGAGGAGACGGTCGCGAGCATCGACTCGGCGGCCGTACGCGCCTTCTACGAGAAGCACGTCCGCCCCGCCACGGCCACCGCGGTCGTCGTCGGCGACCTCACCGGCGTCGACCTGGACGCGCTGCTCGGCGACACCCTGGGCGCCTGGACCGGCTCCACCGCCGAGCCGCGTCCCGTGCCTCCGGTGACCGCGGACGACACCGGCCGGGTGGTCATCGTGGACCGCCCCGGCGCCGTCCAGACACAGCTGCTCATCGGCCGCGTCGGCGCCGACCGGCACGACCGCGTGTGGCCGGCCCAGGTGCTCGGCACGTACTGCCTCGGCGGCACCCTCACCTCCCGCCTGGACCGCGTCCTGCGCGAGGAGAAGGGCTACACCTACGGTGTGCGGGCGTTCGGCCAGGTACTGCGCTCCGCGCCCGACGGCACGGGCGTCGTCGATGCTCGCCATCAGCGGCTCCGTCGACACGCCGAACACCGGCCCGGCGCTCGAGGACCTGTGGACAGGTGCTGCGCACCCTCGCCGCCGAGGGCCTGACGGACGCCGAGCGCGATGTCGCCGTGCAGAACCTCGTGGGTGTCGCCCCGCTCAAGTACGAGACGGCGGCGGCCGTCGCGGGCACCCTCGCCGACCAGGTCGAGCAGCACCTGCCGGACGACTACCAGGCCACGCTGTACCGTCAACTCGCCGCGACCGGCACGGTGGAGGCCACCGCGGCCGCGGTGAACGCCTTCCCGGTGGACCGTCTGGTGACCGTCCTCGTGGGTGACGCGGCGCAGATCGAGGAGCCCGTCAGGGCACTCGGAATCGGCGAAGTCGCCGTCGTGACGGCCGAGTAGAGCTGTCGGACGTCTCGGGGGCCTGGTGACGGAAGCGTCACCAGGGCCCCCTTTTGTCTGTATTGAGTCCGTATTGAGTCCGCATTGGGGGAGGGGTCACCCGTCTGCCCTGTGGCATTCGCTACAAAACCCGTGTTCCGTTTGTTATCTGAAAGCTAATACGTTTAACGTCGGTCCGGCTGTTCGTCAGCAGTGCGCCGCATCCGTGGCACCGGACAGCCATCGCCGAGTCCCCGTATGGCGCGAGCCAGGGGAGCCGGGGACCCCACCGCAGTCCCTGGGGTGAATCGGACGCCCGTCACGCAGTGGAGGGGGTCCGTAGGAGACCTTCCTGCTCCGAACCCGTCAGCTAACCCGGTAGGCGAGAGGGAAGGAAAGGACCAGCCACTTCATGGTGTTCACCTGCGCCACCGGGAAGCACCGTCGTCCCCGCCGGATGAAACACGCGGCCTCGAGGGCCGTCGGCGTCGCCGCGCTCACCGCCACCGGTGTCATGGGCACCCTGTCCGCCCCGGCATCCGCCGCAGACACCTCCGCCAGGCACACCGGACTCACCCACGTCATCGACATCGGCGACGCGGTGGCCGAGCAGATCGACGCCCAGGCCGCCGCCCAGGAGCAGGCCGCCGCGCAGAAGCGCGCCGGAGCCGAGGCGAGGAAGCAGGCCGAGGAGGCGGCCAGGAGGGCGCGTGAGGCCAAGGAGCGCGCCGCCCGCGAGGCCGAGCGCAAGCGCCTCCACACCTACGTCGCCCCGATCTCCGGTTCGTACGTCTCGACCGGCTACCAGGCCGGCGGCGCCCTCTGGTCCTCCGGCAGCCACACGGGCATCGACTTCCACGCCTCCTCCGGGACGCCTGTCCACGCGGTGGGCTCCGGCACCGTCGTCCGGGCGGGCTGGGGCGGCGCCTACGGCAACGAGATCATCATCAAGATGAACGACGGCACATACACGCAGTACGGCCACCTGTCGTCCCTCAGCGTCTCCGTCGGCCAGAAGGTCACCCCGGGCCAGAAGATCGGCTCCTCAGGGGCGACCGGCAACGTCACGGGGGCGCACCTGCACTTCGAGGCCCGTGCGACAGCCGAGTACGGCTCGGACATCAACCCCCTCACCTACCTGCGCGCGCATGGCGCGAAGCTCTGACACCCGGCGCAGCAGCCTCACGAAGCCCCGGCTCACCGAGCCGGGGCTTTCGTCGCTTTCGCTGCTTTCGTCGTTGTGACCTACCTCCTGCGTTGTGATCTACCTCCTGCGTTGTGACCTATCTCCTGTCCAAAAATATCCATGGATTCCGACTCGGCATCGGAAATTCCTGCCGACTGCAATAGAGTCGCTTGAACACACGTCAATCAACGGCGTTGCACGGTGATTGAGGCGGAGGTCCGGTCATGCGCATTCCGGCGTACTCGGTGTGCACGGCGATCCGTGATGACATCGTCGCGGGGGTCTATGAGCGCGGCAGCCGGCTCACCGAGGAAGTTCTCGCCCGCCGGTACGGCGTCAGTCGCGTCCCCGTGCGCGAGGCGCTGCGCACGCTGGAGGCCGAGGGCTTCGTGGTCACCCGCCGCCACGCGGGCGCGTGCGTCGCGGAACCCACCGAACAGGAGGCCGCCGACCTGCTGGAGATGCGCGTGCTGCTGGAGCCGCTGGGTGCCGCGCGCGCCGCCCAGCGCCGTACCGAGGCACACCTCAAGGTGTTGCGCGGCCTGGTCACACTGGGCCAGGAGCGGGCCAGGAGGGGTAACAGCGAGGATCTGCGCTCCCTCGGCGGCTGGTTCCACGAGACGCTCGCCCAGGCCTCCGGCAGCCCCGCGCTGACCTCGACGCTCGCCCAGCTGCGGCACAAGACCGCCTGGATGTACACAGTGGAGGCGCCCGCCAGCCCGGGGGAGTCCTGGGCCGAGCACGGCGGCATCGTGGACGCCGTCGCGCGCGGCGACAGCGAGCGGGCCCGGACGATCACGGCGCTGCACACCGAACGCGCGACTGCGGCGCACCGGCTGCGTTTCCCGGCCAGGCAGATCGCGCGGACCGTGGGAGGACTTCCCGTGTGATGACTTCGCAACATGCCGTAAACATCACGAGCCTGCGGCATTAACACGGTGGCCGTATACAAAGAACACGGAGGCCGTATGTAAAGAGGGTGGAATTCGCGGGGATTATTTCCGCTGCCCGTGAAGGGGAAATATGAGTGAGTTGACCGGCCTCTTCGGAAAGGACCGGCCTCTTCGGAAAGCCCGAAGAGCTGCGTCCCGTCGTCCAGGGCAGGGCCCCGCGCGGTGTCGACACGGTCGTCCGGGCCGTCATCGACCCGGCAGCCGGACTCCTGCACCCGCCCGCCCGTGACGACCTCGGGCCCCGGACGCTCCCGGTGTACTGAGGGGGCCACCAGAGGCGGCGGAGCGGTCCCTGGCAGTCAGTGGGCCCCCGTAGGATGGGCATCATGGCCAAGACCAGTATGACGACCCAGGGGCTGCGTGCGGCGATCGAGCGCAGCGGCTACTACCCGGCCCTCGTGGCCGAGGCGGTGGAGGCCGCTGTCGGCGGCGAGGCCGTCCGGTCGTACCTGGTCCATCAGGAGACGACGTTCGACGCGAACGAGGTGCGGCGGCATGTCACCGTGCTCGTCCTCACCGGCAACCGCTTCATCGTGAGCCACACCGACGAGCAGACCTCGGACAGTACGTCCCCGACCCCGTACGCCACGACCTCCACCGAATCCGTGAAGATCGGCCGGATCTCGTCGGTCGTCGTCAGCCGGGTGGTCGCCAACCCGGAGTCGTACGCGCCGGGCACGCTGCCCCGCGAGGTCGTCCTGACCATCGGCTGGGGCGCCGTCTCCCGTATCGACCTGGAGCCTGCGGCCTGCGGCGACCCCAACTGCGAGGCGGACCACGGCTACACGGGGAACTCGACGGCGGACGACCTCAGCCTGCGCGTCAGCGAGGCCGGGGACGGCCCTGAGACGGTGCGCCAGGCCCTCTCCTTCGCCCAGTCCCTCTCCGAGGCGACCGCAGACCTCGCCCGCTGATGTCCCACCCCTCGCCGCCCACCGCCCCTGACGGAGGGCGACCGGTGCCCGCCCCGCACACCCCTTCCTGGGACCTCCCGGAACCGCTCGCCGTCGCCTCCGCCCCCGTGCCCGAGTACGGCACCGGCTCGCTGGCCGACCTGCTGCCCACTCTCGCCGCGGGCATGGAGGTCCCCGGCATGACCGCCGCCATACCAGAACTGACCACTGCTGACCGGAACTGCGTGTTCCTGATCGATGGCCTGGGCTGGGAGCAGCTGCGGGCCCACCCGGACGAGGCGCCCTTCATGACCTCGCTGCTCGCCTCGTCGCGCGGTGGCACCGGCCGCCCTCTCACCGCGGGCTATCCGGCCACCACCGCCACGTCGCTCGCCTCCGTGGGCACGGGCCTGCCGCCGGGCGCGCACGGCCTGCCCGGATACACGGTCCGCGATCCGGAGACCGACGAGCTGATGAACCAGCTCCGCTGGATCCCGTGGACCTCGCCGCGCGCGTGGCAGCCGTACCCGACGATCTTCCAGCTGGCCCACGAGGCGGGTGTGCACACAGCCCAGGTCTCGTCGCCGGCTTTCGAGAGCACCCCGCTGACCCAGGTCGCGCTGAGCGGCGGTACATTCCACGGGCGTCTGTCCGGCGAGGAGCGTATGGACCTGGCGGCAGGGCAACTGGCCGCGGGCGACCGCTCGTTGGTCTACACCTACTACTCCGAGGTGGACGGCAAGGGCCACCGCTTCGGTGTCGACTCGGACGACTGGCGTGGGCAGTTGATGTACGTCGACCGACTGGTCCAGCGCCTGGCGGAGCAACTCCCGCCGCATACCGCCCTGTACGTCACCGCCGACCACGGAATGATCGACGTCCCGTTCGACGAGCGGCACCGTATCGACTTCGACGAGGACTGGGAACTGCGCGCCGGGGTCGCTCTGTTGGGCGGTGAGGGGCGCGCCCGCCACGTGTACGCGCTGCCGGGCGCCGAGTCGGACGTCCTGACCTGCTGGCGCGAGGTGCTGGGTGAGCAGTTCTGGGTGGCGTCGCGGGACGAAGCGATCGCGGCGGGCTGGTTCGGCCCCGTGGTGGACGACCGCGTGTACCCGCGCATCGGCGACGTGGTCGCGGCGGCCCGCGACGATGTCCTGATCATCGCTTCCGAACGGGAACCGAAGGAGTCGGCGATGGTCGGCAACCACGGCTCGATGACGCCTGCGGAACAACTGGTCCCGCTTCTGGAAGTACGCACCTGAAACCCGTCGTACGAAGCGCGCCGCCCTGCCCCGCGCCCCGCCCCCTGCCCCGCGCCCGGAATCCCTCCCGAGACGGCGGCGACAGCCCGCGCGAGCGCGCTGTCGCCCGACGTACTACCGGTGGACGGGGCGCCCCAGGGGTGAGCCCTCAGCTCGGACTGCGCACCAGACAGAACACCGCCCCTTCCGGGTCCATGACCTTGGCCACGCGCCCGTGAGGTGTGTTCCGGGCGGGTGTGAGGAGGTGACCGCCGAGGTCGGTGACGTGTTCGACCGCCTCGTCGGTGTCCGTGACCTCGAAGGAGACCAGCCAGTGCGGCCCCCGGTCGTGGGGGAGGGCGGTGCCGACGCCGTGGATACCGGCGACCGGATGGCCCTTGACGTGGAGGGTGACGTAGTCGACGTCGGTCGAGGCGACCGCCTCCTCCTCGTAGCCGAAGACGGTTCCGTAGAACTGGGTGACGTCGGCCGAGTCACGGGTGAGGAGTTCGTTCCAGGCAGGTGTGCCGGGAGCGCCCGTGATCGCGCTGCCCAGGTGGGACGCCGCATGCCAGATCCCGAAAAGGGCGCCCGAAGGGTCCGAGGCGAGGGCCATGCGGCTGGCGTCGTCGACGTCCAGGGGGCCCACGCCGACCGTGCCGCCGCAGTGCCGTACCATCTCCGCCGTCAGATCCACGTCGTCCGAGGCGAGGAATGTCGTCCACATGGCGGGCAGATGACGGTCGGTCGGCAACTGACTGATTGCCGCCACATCGTGACCGTCGAGCAGCGCCCGTACGTGCGGGCCCAGTTGCTGGAACTCCCAGCCGAACAGTGCCCCATAGAAGTCCTGGGCGGTGGCTGTTCCGTGCGTCATCAGACTCGCCCGGCAGGGTGTGCCGGGCGGATGCGTCTCGCCGTTCAGGCCGGCTGAACCCCGTGTCTCGCTCATCTTCACTCTCTCCCCGACCCCTCGCGGTGGCCGTGTCACTTCCGCTCACCTGTGCACGCATTACGTCCATGTGTGCGTATCCCGTGCTGATGCTGCTGATGCTTGCGCCCTCCATGACGCCAACGCCCCCGTGGTGCCGCGCCGTTGGGTGACCTGTGCGAAGGGTGCCTGAATTGCCGCTTCCTGTCCGTTTCAACGCCCTTACTGGGGGGTGTCCTTTGGATGTACAGCTTGTGCCTGATCCTGCACGCATGGTGATCAGGTCTGTCCGGCGAAGCAGACTAGCCGGACCTGGACGACGCGGCCACCCCCGTACACAAGGATCGGGGGAAACACTGGGCCGCGGGCAATCCCTGGGCAAGGATGGGGCCATGAACGCCATCCTCCGCGCATCAGAACTCGCCAGTGAGCTCGCGGGCCCGAGGCCGCCCGTCGTCCTCGACGTCCGCTGGCAGTTGGGCGGTCCGAATCTGCGGCCTGAGTACGAGAAGGGGCATATCGAGGGGGCGGTCTTCGTCGATATGGACGCCGAACTCGCCGGTCCGGCGGGCTCCGGCGGCCGGCATCCGCTGCCGGACATGGAGGTCTTCGGTGCGGCGATGCGGGCGGCCGGTGTTTCGGCAGGCCGGGACGTCGTGGTGTACGACGGCGGGCCCGGCTGGGCCGCCGCGCGCGCGTGGTGGCTGCTGCGCTTCACGGGACACCCCTCGGTACGTGCCCTGGACGGTGGTCTGGCGGCGTGGGACGGCCCGCTGACGGCAAAGGCCCCCGAGCCCGCTCCGGGGACCTTCGCGCCGGTTCCGGGCGCTCTGCCGCTCCTGGACGCCGACGGTGCCGCGGCGCTCGCCCGTACCGGGCTGCTCCTGGACGCGCGGGCGGCCGAGCGGTACCGCGGTGACGTCGAGCCCCTCGACCCTGTCGCCGGTCATATCCCGGGCGCGGTCTCGGCGCCTACCACGGAGAACGTGACCGAATCCGGTCGCTTCCTGCCCGCTGCCGAACTCGCCGGCCGTTTCAGGGGACTGGGCGCCACGGGCGCCTCGGAGGTCGGCGTCTACTGCGGTTCGGGCGTCTCGGCCGCCCACGAGGTCCTCGCGCTGGCCGTCGCCGGTGTCCCGGCCGCGCTGTATGTCGGCTCCTGGTCGCAGTGGAGCCGTGACGGCAGCCGCCCGGTGGCGAAGGGCCCTGACCCGCAGTGATGTCAGCAGTGATGTCAGTGCCGTTGACGTGACGTGGGGCCCGCATCTGAGCGATGCGGGCCCCACAGACGCGCCTGTGACTAGTCCTGCTTCTTCCGCCGCGTACCGAACACGATCTCGTCCCAGCTCGGCACTGCCGCGCGGCGGCCCGGACGGACGCCGTCCGCCTCGGCCTGGCGGTCGGTGGCGCCGACGAGCCGGTCGCGGTGGCTGCTGACCGAACGTGGCATGAGCACGTCCGCGTAGGCGGAACCGGCCGAGGCTGCGGGAGCCGGGGGCTCCTCTGTCTCGGGCTCCGACGCGGGCTCCTCCTGCGTCTCGGCGGGCCGCTCGGGCACCACCAGGTCGCCGCGGTAGCTGGGCACGGCCTCCAGAATGCTGGTGAGCGAGTCGCGTTCGCCCGTGCTCTCCTCGGCGGGTTCGGGCGACGGGGAGGGCAAGAGGGGACGTTCCGCCTGGCGGTCCAGGGGGCGGTCGCGCGGCAGCCGGGCGATCCGCGGCACGAACGGGAAGCTCGGCTCGGCCGTCCCGAGGTCGTCGGACTCGCCGATCAGTGAACGCGCCTCGTCGTCGACGGCCTGGACGAGCCGCCGGGGCGGGTCGTACGTCCAGCTCGCCGAGTGCGGCTCCCCTGCGACCCGGTAGACGAGCAGCACTTCCCAGGTGCCGTCGTCGCGGCGCCAGGAGTCCCACTGAATGGCTGTCCTTCTCTGCGCTGCGCAGCAGCAGCCGCTCCTGGACGGTTTCGCCGAGCTGGGGACCTGCCGCGTTCTCACCGGGACGCCGGACCGGAGTCTTCCTGGCCCGCTCTGCCATGAATGCGCGCTCGGCGAGTACAGGACCCTCGAAGCGGCGTACGCGGTCGACGGGGATACCGGCGAGCTGCGCGACCTCCTCGGCCGAGGCGCCTGCCCGTATACGCGCCTGGATGTCACGTGGGCGGAGATGGCTCTCCACCTCGATCTCGATCTGGCCGAGGCGGGGACGGTCGTCCACGCACGGCGGCGCGCAGCCGTTCGTCGATCGGAAGCGTGTATTCCGTTGCGTCGGCAGCCTTCAGCACCAGCCGTGTGCCGTCATTGGAGACGGCCACGACACGCAGTTCGGGCATGGGGACCTCCCGGGTGGTGCCTGCCGACGTCACGTGCGTCGCTGCTTCCGCTAGTCGAGTGTGGCCTGCCCGGGTGCAGCCTGCCACAACCTTGCCGATTTGCCCGGCGTGTCGGGCCTGGGCCCGGGTTCGCCGTTATGGCATGGTTACCAATTTGCAACGCTAAGTGACGAATTTCATCACCCTGTGCAACGCTCCCCCTCCCCGGTGGTCCTCGAAGGTCCGGACGCCCTGGCGGGAGTCCGGACCCAGGGCTCGCAACAGTACTCCATTCGGGCCACTCGCGTGGATCGGCACGCCGCTCAACTTCTCGCAAGGGGGAGGCAGAGGCTGGAATCCCGGCTGTCAGAGGCGGGTGGCAGGATCGGAGCCATGCCAGACGCGCGCGACGCCACGCCCGTACGACGCCCTGCTGCTGCTCTCCTTCGGCGGCCCCGAGGGCCCGGACGACGTGGTCCCGTTCCTGGAGAACGTCACCCGGGGCCGCGGCATCCCCAAGGAACGGCTCAAGGAGGTGGGGCAGCACTACTTCCTGTTCGGCGGGGTCAGCCCCATCAACGACCAGAACCGCGCGCTGCTGGACGCCCTGCGCAAGGACTTCGCCGAGCACGGCCTGGACCTGCCGGTCTACTGGGGCAACCGCAACTGGGCGCCGTACCTGACCGACACCCTGCGCGAGATGGTCGCCGACGGCCGCCGCCGCATCGCTCGTCCTCGCCACCAGCGCGTACGCCTCGTACTCGGGCTGCCGCCAGTACCGCGAGAACCTCGCCGACGCGCTCGCCACCCTGGAGGCCGAGGGCCTGGAGCTGCCGCGGGTCGACAAGCTGCGGCACTACTTCAACCACCCCGGCTTCCTGGAGCCCATGATCGACGGCGTCCTGGCCTCCCTCGCCGACCTCCCCGAGGACGTCCGGGACGGCGCGCACCTCGCCTTCACCACGCACTCCATCCCGACCGCCGCCGCGGACACCTCCGGGCCCGGTCGAGGACCACGGCGAGCGGCGGTGCGTACGTGGCGCAGCACCTGGACGTCGCGCGGCTGATCGCCGACGCCGTGCGCGAGCGGACCGGCGTCGACCACCCCTGGCAGCTCGTCTACCAGTCGCGCAGCGGCGCCCCGCACATCCCGTGGCTGGAGCCGGACATCTGCGACCACCTGGAGGCGCTGCACGGCGCCGGGGCGCCCGGCCGTCGTGATGGTGCCCATCGGGTTCGTCTCGGACCACATGGAGGTCCTGTACGACCTCGACACCGAGGCCACGGCCAAGGCCGCGGAGCTGGGCCTGCCGGTGCGCCGCTCGGCGACCGTCGGCGCCGACCCGCGGTTCGCCGCCGCCGATCCGCGAGCTGGTCGCTGGAGCGCGCCGCCGACCGAGCGGGGCGAGCGACGTCGACGCGCTGCGCCCTGGGCGCGCTCGGCCCGAGCCACGACCTCTGCCCGGTGGGCTGCTGCCCGGCCCGCGCCCCGCAGCCCGCCGCCGCGGGCGCCGACAGCCCGTACGCGTGAGGAGCACCGTGACCGACCAGACGAGCAGCGGGATCGTCAGAGCAGCGGGACCGCTCAAGGCCGAACTCCTGGAGCTCGCGCTGGACGCGGCCGCACCGCGCGGGCGCCCTGCTGCGCGACGGCCGCCCCGACGACCTCGGCGTGGCCGCGACCAAGTCCAGCGCCGATCGACGTCGTCACCGAGATGGACATCGCCTCCGAGAAGCTGATCACCGGCTTGCTCGCCGAGCGCCGGCCCGACGACGGCTTCCTCGGCGAGGAGGGCGCCAGCGTCGAGGGCACGCAGCGGCGTCCGCTGGGTCATCGACCCGCTCGACGGCACCGTCAACTACCTGTACGGCCTGCCCAGCTGGGCCGTCTCCATCGCGGCCGAGCACGGACGGCGAGACGGTCGTCGGCGTGGTCGCACGCCCCGATGCGCGGCGAGACCTACCGGGCGGTCCTGGGCGAGGGCGCCTACGTGAACGACCGCGCCGCTGCGCGTGCCGGCCCGCGCCCGCCGCTCGGACCAGGCCCTGGTCGGCACCGGCTTCGGCTACGTCGCCGAGCGCCGGGCCCAGCAGGCCGAGGTGGTCCGGCAGCTGATCCCGCAGGTGCGCGACATCCGGCGCGGCGGCTCGGCCGCGATCGACCTGTGCGACGTGGCGGCGGGCCGCCTGGACGCGCTACTACGAGCGCGGACTCAACCCCTGGGACTACGCGGCCGGCGACCTCATCGCCCGGGAGGCGGGCGCCCTGACCGGCGGCCGCCCCGGAGAGCCCCTCTCGCCGCGACCTGACCGTCGCGGCCCCGCCCGGCCTCTTCGAGCCCCTCCAGGCGCCGCCTGGAGGAGCTGGGCGCCTGGCACGACTGACGCGTACACGGGCCGACCGGCAGGCCCTGGACCCGGCTGTACCGGCAGGCGCACGGCGGTACGGCTCCGGAGCGACGGGCGTAGCAATGCCAGTACGAATGCCCATGCAGGCGGCGTACCGAGCCCCAGAAGCGAGCGGGCCCCGGCACTGGATCGATGCCGGGGTCCCGCTCCGACGAGCTGATCAGACGCGTGACGCGCCGACCTCCACACCGTGCTCGGCGGCGAGGCGGTGCAGGTCGTCCAGCTCGGCCTGCTCGACCTCCGCGAGGAAGTCGTCGCCCGTCTCGCGAGCCCGCGTCAGGTCGGACTCGGTCGCCCTTATGCGCTGCAGAAGTCCTGCGGTGAATGCGTCCATGCTGCGCCCCCTCGTCTGGGTCGTGGGTCGGTGGCACGGGGGTGTGCCGTCGGAAGGGGCGATCACGTCTCCTGTGGATGCCCAGCGCTGCCCCTGCTGGGCGGCGACGGTGCCGGACACCCACGCCCGCCCTGCGGAAGCGGATCGTGATGTACCGCATGGTGGTGCGGCACAAGCAGAGCGTGATCGCGGGGTGTACAAGCCGTCCTCCCCCCGCTCGCTTCCGTGGAAACCTCAACCGGACGAGAAATTCTCGTCATTCCCGGGCCTCCGCCCGCCCGCACAGCTCGCCTCCTGCGGCTTACAGCCGACTTACGGCCGAAAAGGGCAGGATGGAGGTCACACCCACGACAGACCCTGCCCGTGTGCGCCGAGGACGCGCTGCGCGGGTGGACAGAGGAAGGACAAGCGACGTGCGCGTACTCGTCGTCGAGGACGAGCAGCTGCTCGCCGATGCGGTGGCCACCGGACTGCGCCGGGAGGCCATGGCCGTCGACGTCGTGTACGACGGCGCGGCCGCCCTGGAGCGCATCGGCGTCAACGACTACGACGTGGTCGTCCTCGACCGCGACCTCCCGCTCGTGCACGGCGACGACGTCTGCCGCAAGATCGTCGAGCTCGGCATGCCCACGCGCGTGCTGATGCTCACCGCCTCCGGCGACGTCAGCGACCGTGTCGAGGGCCTGGAGATCGGCGCCGACGACTATCTCCCCAAGCCGTTCGCCTTCAGCGAGCTGACCGCACGCGTGCGTGCCCTGGGCCGCCGTACGACGCGTGCCGCTGCCGCCCGTCCTGGAGCGCGCCGGGATCAAGCTCGACCCCAACCGCCGCGAGGTCTTCCGCGACGGCAAGGAGGTCCAGCTCGCGCCCAAGGAGTTCGCCGTCCTGGAGGTGCTGATGCGCAGCGAGGGCGCCGTCGTCTCCGCCGAGCAGCTTCTGGAGAAGGCCTGGGACGAGAACACCGACCCGTTCACCAATGTCGTGCGCGTCACCGTGATGACGCTGCGCCGCAAGCTCGGCGAGCCGCCGGTCATCGTCACCGTGCCCGGCTCCGGCTACCGGATCTGATCCCTGATGGCCACGACCCCCGCGCCGCCCGACGGCGCCCCCGAAGCCCACCTGGGACCCGACGAGGCCGGAGCCGCCGTTCCCCTGGCTGCGCCCGACCATCCGGATAAGGCTCACGCTGCTGTACGGCGGCATGTTCCTGATCGCCGGGCATCCTGCTGCTGTCGATCATCTATCTGCTGGCCGCGCAGGCCCTGCACGAGGCAGCGCAGTCTGCCCTTCAAGATCTCCGGCACGGGCGTCATCATCCGACCAGCCGCACCTGCCCGGAGCTGAACGGACGCGAGCTCGGACGAACAGTTCAACGCGGCGCTCGACAGCGTGCAGACGCAGCGCTGAGACAGCGCGCCCTGGACGACCTGCTCAGCCGCTCCCTGCTCGCGCTGCTCGGCCTCGCCGTGATCGCGTTCGCCTTCGGCTACGCGATGGCGGGCCGGGTGCTCTCGCCGCTCGGCCGGATCACCCGCACCGCGCGCGCGGTGGCCGGCTCGGACCTGTCCCGGCGGATCGAGCTGGACGGCCCGGACGACGAGCTGAAGGAGCTGGCCGACACCTTCGACGACATGCTGGAGCGGCTGGAGCGGGCCTTCACGGCCCAGCAGCGGTTCGTCGGGAACGCCTCGCACGAGCTGCGCACGCCGCTGGCGATCAACCGCACGCTCCTGGAGGTCCACCTCTCCGACCCGGACGCGCCCGTGGAGCTGCAGCAGCTCGGCAAGACGCTGCTGGCCACCAACGAGCGCAGCGAGCAGCTCGTCGAGGGGCTGCTGCTGCTCGCCCGCAGCGACAACCAGATCGTCGAGCGCAAGCCCGTGGACCTGGCCGAGGTCGCCTCGCAGGCCATCGACCAGGTGCGCGCCGAGGCGGAGGCCAAGGGCGTGGAGATCCGCGGGGAGCGGGCGCCCGCGGTCGTCCAGGGCAACGGCGTCCTGCTGGAGCGGATCGCGCTGAACCTCGTGCAGAACGCCGTGCGGTACAACGTGCCGGAGGGCGGCTGGGTCGAGGTCACGACCGAGCTCCAGCACGGGCAGGCGGTCCTGGTGGTCTCGAACACCGGGCCCGTGGTGCCGGCGTACGAGATCGACAACCTCTTCGAGCCCTTCCGGCGGCTGCGTACGGAGCGCACGGGCAGCGACAAGGGCGTGGGCCTCGGGCTGTCGATCGCCCGGTCCGTGGCGCGGGCGCACGGCGGCCACATCGCCGCGCGAGCCGCGCGAGGGAGGCGGCCTGGTGATGCGGGTCACCCTGCCCGATCTGAGAGCAGGCTGCGCCGATGCACGTGTGCGAGCATTCCGGGCACACGGGATGTTCGCTTTGCGCGGAATTTTCCGGGCCTGTACACTCGTGAAGATCGTGTGTGATCGATCACAGGGGCGAATTTCCGGCCATCCACTCTCCGTGATCATGTTGCCAGTCGGAAAGCCGGGAAAATCCGGGTTTCCGAGGGTCTTGATCACGGGAAGTACACGGTGAGGCGCCTCTGGAGTGCGGCATTGGGACCGTGTACGGTCCTGTTCGCCATCCAAGCCGATCACTCTTGAGGGGTGCGGTTGGGTGTCGATTGAGTAACAGACCTTGATGTGAGGCAAAATCTCCGCCTCGGGTCGGGCACAAGTCCGGCCTCTCACGCGTTACGTGCGCTGGAGACACCGCAGACACCCAGAGGGGGAGAGCGACATGGCAACGGATTACGACACCCCACGCAAGACCGACGACGACGTCGACTCGGACAGCCTTGAGGAACTGAAGGCCCGGCGGAACGACAAGTCGACCTCCAGCGGTCGACGTGGACGAGTTCGAGGCCGCCGAGGGCCTGGAGCTGCCCGGCGCGGACCTCTCGAACGAGGAGCTGGCCGTCCGGGTGCTGCCCAAGCAGCAGGACGAGTTCACCTGCATGAGCTGCTTCCTGGTGCACCACCGCAGCCAGCTGGCCCGCGAGAAGAACGGCCAGCCGATCTGCCGCGACTGCGACTGAGGCAGGGTCGGCCGTGACTGGCTCGACCCTCTCCTGGGAAGCGCCGCTTCCGTAAGGGGACGGACGAAGGGTCGTGCGACGGCTCCCACGGCGTGAGTGACGACGAGCGAGGCTCCTCCGAACCGGGAGAGGCCTCGCTCGAACGTGCGTCCGAGCGAGTCGGCGTCGGGACGCGAACGCCCGGATGGACGCCTGGACACGACGCCACGGATGCCAGCCGGCCTTCCGGTGCGGAGCGCTCCGACGCCGGTCGCCAGGCGCCGCACGGCGGTCGTCACGACGGGCAGACAGGGCTCAAAGCGGGCTCAAGGCGGGCGCCCGCAGGGGCGGCAGCCGGGCGCGGGTCGGCCTGTCGTACCTCGCCGACCGGCTCATCGAGATCGCGCCGCGCATCCCCGTACGGGATCTCGCGACCCTGCGCAGGCAGTTTCCCGGCCTGGGGCCCGAGCAGATCGCGGACAAGCTCGTCGCGGGCGCGGCCAACGCGTCCTCGACGGTGGGCGCCGGAGTCGGCGCCGCCGCGATGCTGCCGGTACCGCCCGCGATGCCCACGGAGCTGGCCGCCGAGATCATCGGCGTCGCCGCGATCGAGCTGAAGCTCATCGCCGAGCTGCACGAGGTCTACGGGGTACGGCCGCCGGGCAACCTGAAGCAGCGCAGCACCGCCTATCTGAGCTCCTGGTCCGAGGAGCGCGGGATCGACGTGACCAAGCCGTCGACGATCAACGCCGCCCTGGGCGGCCGGATGAAGCGCGAGCTGCGCCAGCAGATCATGAAGCGCACGGTGCGCAACCTGCCGAACCTGATGCCGTTCATGGTGGGCGCGGCGGTCGGAGCGGTCATGAACCGCCGCGACACCAAGCAGCTCGCCGAGCGCATCCGCAAGGACCTGCGGAAGACCCAGGTCCCCTGGGACGCGCTTCCGGAGCTACCGCCACTGGAGCAGCCGGCCGATCCGCTGCCGGTGGGGGAGTATCCGAAGGAGGCCGGGCGCTGACAGCGGGGTTCGGCTCGCCGGGCGATTCGCGCTTGCCGGGGTCACGCCGTCGCACGCGCCGCAGCAAGGGCCGCTGACAAGCGGTCGGGCTCCCTCGTCGACAGGTACAGGTAGGGCGTCGGGTCCTGCCGGATCGGTGACCTCGACGCGCAGCGCCGTGGGGATGTAGGCGCGCAGCAGCATGAAGGCGCGCGGGTCCGCCTTGTGCGTACGCCAGGCACGGGCCTCCTCCGGTCCAGGATCTCCGCCTCGCCCAGCGCCGGTCACCGGGATCTTCGCCTCGCCCGCGATCAGGGCGTCCGCCGACCACGCGGATACGGACCGAGCCGTACGAACTCGCCACGACCGCCGCGACCGCGGCGCCGCCGACCAGCCCGCCCAGCAGTCGGCAGCGTGCCGAACGGCAGCAGGATCAGGGCCATGGCCACGCCGGACAGGACACAGACCAGCCACCAGGAGCGGGGCGCAGTGAGGCGTTCTTCGTAGGGCGAGGCGGAGGGCTGCATGCCGCCAAGCTTGGCACGGTGCCGGACATGTGCCGTTCATGGTGGGGCGGGGCGGTCGGCGTGGAGAGCTGTCGGGTGGGCGGTGGTGGGCAAGGGGCGGGCGGGTAAGGTCTGCGGCTGTGAGTCGTAGTTCCGCAGCTCTGAAGCCGCCGGCCGACGCCGTGGCGCCGGTACGGCACCCCGACGCGCCCGCCCCCGGCGAGCTCGCTCGGCGCGCACTACGAGCACTGTTTCGGCTGCGGCGGCGGCAGCCGCACGGGCTGCACCTGGAGGCCAGGGCCGGCGAAGGTGTCAGCTCACCGCCGAGTTCACCGTGCAGCCCGCCCACCAGGGCGCTCCGGGCCTCGCCCACGGCGGTGTGCTGGCCACGCGCTCGACGAGACGCTCGGCTCGCTGAACTGGCTGCTGCGGATGATCGCGGTGACCGGCCGGCTGGAGACCGACTTCGTACGGCCCGTGCCGGTGGACACCGTGCTGCACCTGGAGGCCGAGGTCACGGCGGTGCCGGGCGGAAGATCTTCTCCCGCCACCGGCCGGATCGGCGGCCCCGACGGGCCGTCGCCGTCCGCGCCGACGCGCTCTTCATCGAGGTCAAGGTCGACCACTTCATCGACAACGGCCGCGCGAGGAGATCCAGGCGGCCATGGCGACCCCGACCAGGTCCGGCGTACCCGCGCCTTCGAGGTGAACCCGTGACGCGCCGACCCTGTCGACGTCCTGATCCGGCGCGTCGACCCGGACGTGCCGCTGCCGGACTACGCGCACCCCGGCGACGCCGGAGCCGATCTGTGACGACCGAGGCCGCGGACTCGCGCCCGGCGAGCGGGCCGTGCTGCCCACGGGGGTGTCCATCGCGCTGCCCGAAGGGTACGCGGCCTTCGTGCACCCACGTTCCGGTCTCGCCGCCCGCTGCGGTGTGGCTCTCGTCAATGCCCCGGGGACGGTTGATGCCGGGTACCGTGGGGAGATCAAGGTGATCGTGGTCAATCTCGACCCGCGCGAGCCCGTGCGGTTCGAGCGGTTCGACCGGATTGCCCAACTGGTCGTCCAGCAGGTCGAGAAGGTGCGCTTCCAGGAGGTGGCGGAGCTTCCCGACTCGGCGCGGGCCGAGGGGGGCTTCGGGTCCACCGGCGGTCATGCCGCGATGGACGGCACAACGGGTGGGAATCGATACGCTTCGGTCGTATCCGACCGGGAAGGACAGTGACGTGTTCGGACGTCGCAAGAAGAAGGGCTCCGCCGAGGACGCGGCGGGCGCGGCGAGCGAGGCCGAGCAGGTCGTCGACAGCGTCGACACTGAGGCGGACGAGGCCACGCGGGAGCGCGTGCGGCTGGAGCCGGAGCCGCGCCCCGACGGCCCCTGGGACAGTTCCGAGGTACGCGAACCCGGCGAGGGCCGGGTCGACCTGGGCGGTCTTTTCGTGCCCGGGGTCGAGGGCATGGAGCTGCGGGTCGAGGTCGCGGGCGACGCGATCGTCGCGGCGACCGTCGTGCTGCGCGACAGCGCCGTCCAGCTGCAGGCCTTCGCCGCGCCCAAGCGCGAGGGCATCTGGGGCGAGGTGCGCGAGGAGATCGCCACCGGCATCACCCAGCAGGGCGGTGTCATCGACGAGGTCGAGGGCCCGCTGGGCTGGGAGCTGCGGGCCCAGGTACCGGTGCAGCTGCCGGACGGCACGGGCGGCTTCCAGGTCGTACGGTTCGTCGGCGTGGACGGGCCGCGCTGGTTCCTGCGCGGCGTGATCTCCGGCCAGGGCGCGGTGCAGCCGCAGACCGCCGGCCTGCTGGAGCAGATCTTCCGGGACACGGTCGTCGTACGCGGTGACGGCCCGATGGCCCCGCGCGACCCGATCGTCCTGAAGCTGCCGGACGACGCGCAGATGGTGCCGAGGGCGTCCAGCAGGAGGACGCAGGAGGAGCGGTTCCCGCTTCGCCGGCGGCATGGGCCAGCTCCAGCGCGGACCGGAGATCACCGAGGTCCGCTAGCCGGCCGCACGCTTCAGCCGTATGGGCCGCACCCCGGCGGGGTGCGGCCCATTGTCGTGGCCGGACTCCTGACAGGGCGTCGGTCCCGGATCGCGCCGCCCTCGCCGTGATCGTTGGCCGTAAGGTCGACGCTGTGTGCACAGCTGTGACAAGAAGACAATGAGGCCATGAGACACGGCAAGCTTCCCCGCACGACTGGCAGAACGGAAAGGCAGGTCTCATGACCAGGGTGCTCGTGGTCGACGACGAGCCGCAGATCGTACGTGCCCTCGTGATCAACCTGAAGGCACGCAAGTACGAGGTCGACGCGGCTCACGACGGCGCCACCGCGCTCCAGCTCGCCGCCGCCCGCCACCCCGACGTCGTCGTCCTCGACCTCGGTCTGCCCGACATGGACGGCGTCGAGGTGATCAAGGGCCTGCGCGGCTGGACCCGTGTGCCCGATCCTGGTTCTGTCCGCCCGCCATTCCTCGGACGAGAAGGTCGAGGCGCTCGACGCGGGCGCCGACGACTACGTCACCAAGCCCTTCGGCATGGACGAGCTCCTCGCCCGCCTGCGCGCCGCCGTCCGCCGCGCCGAGCCCACCGGGGGCGGCGAGGACGACGTGATCGTGGAGACCGAGGAGTTCACCGTCGACCTGGCCGCGAAGAAGGTCAACCGGGGCGGCAGGGACGTACGGCTCACACCCACCGAATGGCATCTGCTGGAGGTCCTGGTCCGCAACTCCGGCCGCCTGGTCAGCCAGAAGCAGCTGCTCCAGGAGGTCTGGGGCCCGTCGTACGGAACGGAGACCAACTATCTCCGGGTCTACATGGCCCAGCTGCGGCGGAAGCTGGAGGCGGACCCCTCGCATCCGAAGCACTTCGTCACGGAGCCGGGGATGGGGTACCGGTTCGAGAGGTGAGCACGCGTCGGCCGGGGGTCCGAGGGGTGGCCCCCCCGGGGGGTGCAGTATCACGGAGCCTGGGAGGGGGTACCGGTTCGAGAGGTGAGCGTATGAGCTCCTCCGGTGTCGGCGGTCCCCGGTACGCTTTCGGATATGAGTGCTGTTCCCCGTTCCGAGAAGCCGGCGGGTCGCTTCCGGCGCATGCTCGACCGGCTCTCCTCGTCCCAGGAGGATCTGGAGTCCGAGGAGCTGCGGGAGGACGCGGACACGCGCGGGCTGCACGCGTATCTGCTGACTGCAGCGACCGACAGATAGTGACGGTTACTGGTACCTTGCGCACGGTCACGCTGCGCCCGCGGGCCGGAGTCCCGCCCTGGAGGCCGAGCTGTTCGACGGTTCGGCCGCCCTGGACGTGGTCTGGCTCGGCCGCCGCTCCATCGTCGGGATAGAGCCGGGCCGCAGGCTGATCGCCTCGGGCCGGATCTCGATGAGCCGGGGCCGTCGGGTGCTGTTCAACCCGAAGTACGAACTCAGACCGCTCGGACGGGAGTAGCCGGTGACGTCGCTCGACAAGCCGACCGAAGACGACGCCGCCGGACGGCAGCACGACGCCGACGCAGGCGGTGACGGAGGCCGCGCTGTTCGAGGCGTTCGGCGGAGTGCGGGGCATGGTCGAGACGGTCGTGCCCGGCCTGCTCTTCGTCACGATCTACACGATCAACAAGGACCTGCACTCGCGGCCCTCGCGGCCCTCGCGCGTCTCCGCTGCTGCTGGTCGTGGTCCGGCTGGTCCGCAAGGACACCGTCAAGCACGCCTTCAGCGGTGTCTTCGGTGTCGCCTTCGGCGTGGTCTTCGCGATGATGACGGGCAACGCCAAGGACTTCTATCTGCCGGGCATGCTCTACACGCTGGGCCTGGGCCTGGCGTACATCATCACGACGCTCGCGGGCGTGCCGCTGCTCGGCCTGGTCCTCGGGCCGGTGTTCAAGGAGAACCTCTCCTGGCGGACGCGCAATCCCGGGCCGCAAGAAGGCGTACGCGAAGGCCAGTTACGCCTGGGGCGCTGATCCTGCTCGCCAAGTGCGCGATCCTCTTCCCGCTGTACTGGTGGGCCGACACCGACCCAGCTCGGCTGGGTCCTGGTCGCGCTGAAGATCCCGCCGTTCCTGCTGGCGGTCTAGCTGACCTGGGTCTTCCTGGCGAAGGCGCCCGCGCCCATCGACGTGTTCGCGGAGATGGAGGCGGAGGAGAAGGCCGAGAAGGAGCGGAGGCGCAGCGCGGCGCAGAGCAGGACGCCGGCGCACGGCGACGCCGAGGCTCGCCGCCGACCGGTCGAGCCTGACCGGCCCCGTCGCGGTGCGGCCGGGCGCTGCATGGCGGGCGCTCCCGGACCGATCGTCCGGGCAGCGGCGCCCCGCGCACGTACTGCGCGCCGCGATCAGCTCGTCGCGTCCTCCCGCGCGGACCGACAGCAGGTCCTCCAGCTGCTCCTCGCGGGCCTGGGCCGCCACGAACAGCAGCTCGTCGCCCGCCTCCAGGGCGTCCTCCCGGGTCGGGCGTGAGGACCCGGGTGCCGCGGATGATGGTGACCAGGGAGGTGTCCTCGGGCCAGTCCACGTCGCCGACCCGGGTGCCGGCCAGGGCCGACTCCGGCGGCAGCGTCAGCTCGACGAGGTTGGCGTCGCCGTGGCTGAAGCGGAGCAGGCGGACCAGGTCGCCGACGCTCACCGCCTCCTCGACCAGGGCCGACATCAGGCGCGGGGTCGAGACGGCGACGTCCACGCCCCACGACTCGTTGAACAGCCACTCGTTCTTGGGGTTGTTGACGCGGGCGACGACGCGCGGCACGCCGTACTCCGTCTTCGCGAGCAGCGAGACCACCAGGTTGACCTTGTCGTCACCCGTCGCGGCGATCACCACGTTGCAGCGCTGCAGCGCCGCCTCGTCCAGCGAGGTGATCTCGCAGGCGTCGGCCAGCAGCCACTCGGCCTGCGGGACGCGCTCGACCGAGATGGCGGTCGGCGCCTTGTCGATCGAGCAGGACCTCGTGCCCGTTCTCCAGCAGCTCGCCCGCGATCGAGCGGCCCACCGCGCCGGCTCCGGCAATGGCGACCCTCATCAGTGACCGCCCTCCTCTTCGGGACCCTTGGCGAAGGCCGCCTCGACCTTCTCGACGTCGTCCGTGCGCATCATCACGTGCACCAGGTCGCCCTCCTGCAGCACCGTCTGCGAGGTCGGCAGCATCGCCTCGCCCAGCCGGGTGAGGAACGCGACGCGGACGCCGGTCTCCTCCTGGAGCTTGCTGATCTTGTGGCCCACCCAGGCCGTGCGAGGCGTGCACCTCGGCGAGCTGCACGCCGCCGCTGGGGTCGCGCCACAGCGGCTCGGCCCCGGAGGGCAGCAGCCGGCGCAGCATCTGGTCGGCGGTCCAGCGGACCGTGGCGACCGTCGGGATGCCCAGGCGCTGGTAGACCTCGGCGCGGCGCGGGTCGTAGATACGCGCCGCGACGTTCTCGATGCCGAACATCTCGCGGGCCACCCGGGCGGCGATGATGTTCGAGTTGTCACCGCTGGAGACGGCGGCGAACGCGCCCGCCTCCTCGATGCCGGCCTCGCGCAGGGTGTCCTGGTCGAAGCCGACCCCGGTGACACGACGGCCGCCGAAGCCGGAGCCCAGTCGTCGGAAGGCGGTGGGGTCCTGGTCGACCACCGCGACCGTGTGCCCCTGTTGCTCCAGGGTCTGGGCGAGAGCGGAACCCACTCTTCCGCAGCCCATGATGACGATGTGCACGACCGTCCTTCCGGTGTCAATGGTTGCTGCTCGGCCGAAACGCCGAAGCGCCGAAGCGCCGAGACGCCGAAACGTCAGAATCAGGTTCTCAGTCAGAATCTCAGAATTCAGGGTCTCAGACCGACGCCCAAGCTACACATGCGCTGTCCGCCGAGGGCACCCCCGGGTGCGTACGCCATGGATCTCCAGCTCAGCGGCGGCTGATGCTGCGGACGCTGACGAGCGTGAGGACACCGAGCCCGACGAGTGCGGCGGCGGCGCCGAGGAGTTCCGCGGCGGCGTGCGTCATGAGGTCTCCAGGGATGCCAGAGGTGGTGGAGGAGGGGGAGGAGGGGCTTTGCCGTTGAGGGGGGACTGTCCTGTAGTGGGCTCTGTCATAGAGAGCTTTGTCATAGAGACATGAGGGCGCCCCGTCCGTGCCGGAACCCGCAGCCCGCCTCGTCCCCAATTCACCCGGAGAGCAGACGGAGAGCAGACGGAGAGTAGACAGACAGCAGACAGCGCGCGACAGACAGCGCGCGACCGGCGTCGGCGTACAACCGGCTGGACAGGGGAGACTGGGCGCCTCATCCCCCGACCGCATACGATCCTCTGCGTGTCCAAACTGACCGACGTGCCCAAACGGCTTCTGATCGGGCGCGCACTGCGCAGTGACCGGCTGGGGGAAACGCTCCTGCCGAAGCGCATCGCACTCCCCGTCTTCGCTTCCGACCCGCTCTCCTCCGTGGCGTACGCGCCCGGAGAAGTGCTGCTGGTCCTCTCCATCGCGGGCGTGTCGGCGTACCACTTCAGCCCCTGGATCGCGGTCGCGGTCGTCGTGCTGATGTTCACGGTGGTCGCCTCGTACCGGCAGAACGTGCACGCCTACCCCAGCGGCGGCGGCGACTACGAGGTGGCGAACACCAACCTCGGCCCGAAGGCCGGCCTCACCGTCGCCAGCGCGCTGCTCGTCGACTACGTGCTCACCGTCGCCGTTTCCATCTCCTCCGGCGTGGAGAACCTCGGCTCGGCCATCCCCTTCGTCGTCGAGCACAAGGTGCTGTGCGCGGTCGGCATCATCGTGCTGCTCACGCTGATGAACCTGCGCGGCGTGAAGGAGTCCGGGAAGCTCTTCGCGATCCCGACGTACGTGCTTCGTCGCGGGCGTCTTCCTGATGATCGCGCTGGGGCGCGTTCCGCGGTCTGGTCCTCGACGAGACCATGAAGGCGCCCACCGCCGACTTCGAGATCAAGGCCGAGCACCAGGGGCTGGCCGGCTTCGCGCTGGTCTTCCTGCTGCTGCGCGCCTTCTCCTCCGGCTGTGCCGCGCTCACCGGCGTCGAGGCGATCAGCAACGGCGTGCCCGCCTTCCGCAAGCCCAAGTCGCAAGAACGCGGCCACCACGCTGGCGCTGATGGGCCTGCTCGCCGTCACGATGTTCTGCGGCATCATCGGCCTGGCCATGGCCACCGACGTCCGCATGGCCGAGAACCCGGCCGCACGACCTGCTGGAGCAACGGCGTCGCCGGTCGGCGCCGACTACGTCCAGAACCCGGTGATCTCCCAGGTCGCGGCGGCCGTCTTCGGTGACGGCACGCTTCTTCTTCGTCCTGCTGGCCGCCGCCACCGCGCTCGTGCTGTTCCTGGCCGCCAACACCGCGTACAACGGCTTCCCGCTGCTCGGCTCGATCCTCGCCCAGGACCGCTACCTGCCCGCGCCAGCTGCACACCCGCGGCGACCGGCTCGCCTTCTCCAACGGCATCGTGCTGCTCGCGGGCGCGGCCGGACTGCTGGTGTGGATCTACGGCGCCGACTCCACCACGCCTCATCCAGCTCTACATCGTCGGCGTCTTCGTCTCCTTCACGCTCAGCCAGACCGGCATGGTCCGGCACTGGAACCGCCACCTGGCGACCGAGAGGGACCCGGCCGCGCGCCGCCGCATGATCCGCTCCCGGGCGATCAACACCTTCGGCGCCTTCTTCACCGGCCTGGTGCTGGTCGTCGTCCTGGTCACCAAGTTCACGCACGGCGCCTGGGTGGCGCTGCTCGGCATGGTGATCTTCTACGCGACGATGACGGCGATCCGTAAGCACTACGACCGGGTCGCCGAGGAGCTCGCCGCGCCGGAGGGCCCGAGCGACGACGTCGTACGCCCCTCCCGCGTCCACTCCGTGGTCCTGATCTCCAAGATCCACCGGCCGACGCTGCGCGCCCTCGCCTACGCCAAGCTGATGCGCTCGCACACCCTGGAGGCGCTCAGCGTCAACGTCGACCCGGCCGAGACCAAGGCACTGCAGGAGGAGTGGGACCGGCGCGGCATCGACGTACCGCTGAAGGTCCTCGACTCGCCGTACCGCGAGATCACGCGGCCGGTCATCGAGTACGTGAAGGGGCTGCGCAGGGAGTCCCCGCGCGACGCGGTGTCAGCGTGATCATCCCCGAGTACGTGGTCGGCCACTGGTACGAGCACCTGCTGCACAACCAGAGCGCGCTCCGGCTCAAGGGGCGGCTGCTGTTCACGCCGGGCGTGATGGTGACGTCGGTGCCGTACCAGCTGGAGTCCTCCGAGGTGGCCAAGAAGCGGGCCCGCAAGCGGCAGGAGTGGAACGCGCCGGGTGCGGTGCGGCGCGGTCCCGCGGAAGCAGCGGGCGAAGGAGCCTTCGAGCACCACGTAGAGCTGGCGGGCTGTCCGTCCGGCTGTCCGTCGGACCCCTGTTCGCACGGTCCGGGCTGTCGTCCACGGTCGACTCGGTGCCCGGTCCCCCTGTCCGGCCGTTCCTCCGTTGCCGTCTCATATCTGGAGTCACCCCGCCATGCAGGCAGAACCGAAGAAGTCGCTGGTGGGGGAGGAGTACGAGGTCGAGATCGGCCCCGTCGCCCACGGCGGGCACTGCATCGCCCGTACCGTCGACGGGCCAGGTGCTCTTCGTCCGGCACGCGCTGCCCGGCGAGCGGGTCGTCGCGCGGGTGACCGAGGGCGAGGAGGACGCCCGCTTCCTGCGCGCCGACGCGGTCGAGGTGCTGGACGGCGTCCAAGGACCGCGTCGAGGCCCCCTGCCCGTACGCCGGCCCCGGCCGCTGCGGCGGCTGCGACTGGCAGCACGCCAAGCCGGGCGCGCAGCGGCGGCTCAAGGGCGAGGTGATCGCCGAACAGCTGCAGCGGCTCGCGGGCCTCACTCCCGAGGAGGCCGGCTGGGACGGCACGGTGATGCCGGCCGAGGGCGACAAGCTGCCCGCGGGCGAGGTCCCGGCGTGGCGCACGCGCGTGCAGTACGCGGTGGACGCCGAAGGGCGCGCGGGTCTGCGCCGGCACCGCTCGCACGAGGTCGAGCCGGTCGACCACTGCATGATCGCGGCGCCCGGAGTCGAGCGAGCTGGGCATCGAGAAGCGCGACTGGCCGGGCATGGCGTCCGTCGAGGCGATCGCGGCGACCGGCTCGCAGGACCGCCAGGTGATCCTCACGCCGCGGCCGGGCGGCCGGCTGCCGCTGGTGGAGCTGGACAAGCCGGTGTCGGTCCTGCGGGTGGACGAGAAGGACGGCGGCGTACACCGCGTCCACGGCCGCCCCTTCGTACGCGAGCGCGCGGACGACCGCACGTACCGGGTCGGCAGGCGGCGGCTTCTGGCAGGTCCACCCGAAGGCGGCCGACACCCTGGTCACGGCGGTGATGCAGGGCCTGATGCCGCGCAAGGGCGAGATGGCGCTCGACCTGTACTGCGGCGTCGGCCTCTTCGCGGGCGCCCTCGCCGACCGCCTCGGCGAGAAGGGCGCGGTGCTCGGCATCGAGTCCGGCAAGCGCGCGGTGGAGGACGCCCGGCACAACCTGGCCGCCTTCGACCGCGTCCGCATCGAACAGGGCAAGGTCGAGACCGGTCCTCCCGCGCACCGGCATCACCGAGGTCGACCTGATCGTCCTCGACCCGCCCCGCGCGGGCGCCGGCAAGAAGACGGTCCAGCACCTGTCGTCACTGGGCGCCCGCCGCATCGCCTATGTGGCCTGCGACCCGGCCGCGCTCGCCCGCGACCTGGCGTACTTCCGGGACGGCGGGTACCGGGTGCGGACGCTGCGGGCGTTTGACCTGTTTCCGATGACGCATCATGTGGAGTGCGTGGCGATCCTTGAGCCTGCGGGAAAGGGCTCCTGACCTGCGGTTTTGGGTGGTGTGCGTTATGTGCGTTGTGGGCGCTACGGGCGATATCTTGACGCATGTTTGACGCACGCGGCGCATCTTTGACGCACGTTTGACGCACGTTCTGACGTGACATCAGGTCTCTTCGATCGCAGATCAGTAATCTGCGAGGGCTGGGATCTGGCCGAGGGCTTTACCGAAACCTTGCCGAGGCAGTAGGAGTTGGGGCCGTGCGGGCTCCAGTGGTGGAGGAAGGGCCGCAGGTCGTCAGGACGGGGTTCTGGGACGTCGGGTAGCTGGGGAGTCGTGTTCAGAGGGTTCAGGCGCTCGAGATGTACGTCGGCGAACTCGAGCCATGCCTCGGCTCTGGCCTTCTCCTGCCCGGTCGGCAGAGCTTCTACTTGGGCTCGGAGGGCGGCGACGTATTCGCTCAGCCGAGTCGCGTGGCGCCATGCTTCCGCCTGGGCTTCGAGGTGCTTCACGCGGAATACCTCGGCGTAGTCGATGCGGGCCTGCTGCATCGCGGCTTCCCAGCGCAGTCTCTGCTGTCTGGCCGCTTCCAGGTCTGCCAGGCGCTTGCGTTCGGCGGCTTCTCCGCGAAGGGTCACTTCCTGTGCGATCTCGGCGAGTCGGTCTTCGAGGGGGCGGTCGGGGGTGTCGGCCCATTCGGTGGCTCGGTGGGGGTTGCCGCCGCGGAGAATGAAGCGCAGGCGGTCGGAGGGGTTGTAGTCGAAGCGGGGGATGCGGACCATCCGGGTGGGGCGGTGTTTCGCCTTGGAGGCGAAATCCCGTTCCTTGCCCTGCTCCGCAGCTGGCCGGCGGTCGCGTGCCTGCCGATTGCGCAAGGTCGCGCCCGTCTTTCTCGTGACTTCGGCCGTGCCCCGGCGGACGAACGGATCAGCCCCTGGCTGCGGCCCCTGTGATCAGCCGCCGAGCGGGATCCCCGTGGCCAGTGCGGCGGTTACGGGGTGGCATGGTGAGGCGAACAGTCGTGCGGTGGGCCCGGATTCGACCACGCTTCCTTCGGACATCACGAGCAGCGAGTCCGTGCGGTCGGCGACGAGCCGCAGGTCGTGGCTGACCAGGACGAGGGACAGGCCGCGCCGGTCGCGGAGGTCCGTCAGCAGGTCCATCACGGCCACGGCGGTGTCCGCATCCAACGCGGAGGTGACTTCGTCGCAGAACAGTACGTCGGGGTCGGCCGCCAGGGCGCGGGCTATGGCGACGCGTTGGCGCTGGCCGCCGGACAGCTCGTGGGGGTAGTGGCCGGTGAAGGAGGCGGGTAGGCCAACTTGGTCCAGGAGTTCCAGGACACGGTCAGGGACCTCGGCCCGCCCGGTCCGACGGTGCAGCAGGAGCGGTCGGCGCAGGGTGGCTCCGACGGTGCGGCTGGGGTTGAGGGTGCCCAGGGGGTCCTGCGGCACGAGTTGGAGGCGGCGGCGCTGGTCGCGGGAGCGGCCGTGTGCGGTGGGAGCGAGGCGGACGCCGTCCAGGCTGACGGTGCCCGCGGTGGCGCGGTGCAGGCCGATGAGGGTGCGCAGGAGGGTCGTCTTGCCGGAGCCGGAGGCGCCGACGATGCCCAGGCTGCTGCTGGCGGTGAGGGTGAGGTCGATGCCGTGCAGCACGGGGACGCGGCGGCCGCGGTGGAGGTGGGCGGCATGTAGGCCGGAGGCGGTGAGGACGATCGGCGTGTCGGAGGCAGTGCGGCCGGCGTCGTGCCGGTTCGGCCGCACGGCCGACTTCGGGCGCGGGCCGCTCAGGTCCACCACGTCGTTCGCCAGCCGGGTCACCAGGTTGGGGTCGTGACAGGACAGGCCGATGGCGATCCGGTGGTTCTCGGCGAGGTGGCGCAGCAGGTCGGCGATCTCGTCGCGCAGTGCGGGGTCGAGTCCGGCCGTGGGCTCGTCGAGGAGCAGGATGGCGGGGCGGCGGGCCAGGGCTCGGGCGAGGGCCACCCGCCGCTGCTGGCCGCCCGACAGCCCGCCGATACGGCGGTCCGGCAGTCCGTCGTCGATGGGCAGCCGCACCTCGGCAAGCTGGGCTCGGATCGCCTCGGGGCCCCCGTCGACGGCGACTTCGGCGAGCAGGCGCCGTACCTTCATGCGCGGGTTGAGGGCGGAGCCGGGGTCCTGGCCGACGTACGCGAGGCGGTGGCGGCGCAGGGTGCGCAGGGCGGGAGCGGGCAGGGCCAGGGGGTCCTGACCGAGCACAGTGACGCTTCCTGCGGTGCGCTCGGTGCCCGGGGGCAGGGTGCCGGTCACGGCACGCAGCAGTGTGGTCTTGCCGCAGCCGGAGGGGCCGACGACGGCGGTGATGCGGCCGGGGGCCAGCTCCAGGTCGGCCCCGTCCAGCAGGACGCGGCCGTTCGGAGCGGTGACGGTCAGCCCCGAGATCCGTACCGTGTTCGCCTCCTCTGCCGCTTGGCTGTCGGAGTACCAGCTGGGCATGTGTTTCACAGTGCGGGCACCGCCTTCCGGCCGGTTGCGGGGACGAGGGCGGCGGCCGCCAGGTTGACGGTCATGGCGAGCAGGCCGATGGCGATGCTGGGGGCGAGGACGGCCCAGGGGTTGAGGACGATGCCGCCGGAGTTCTCGCGGATCATCAGCGCCCAGTCGGCGGCGGGTGGTTGGGGGCCGACCTGGAGGAAGCCGGCGGTGGCGACGAGGTAGACGGCGGCGACGAAGCGCAGGCCGAACAGGGCGAGCAGGGTGGCCCGCAGGTTGGGCAGCACCTCGCGGACCACGAGGTACCACAGGTGTTCGTCACCGACGGCCGCCGCTTCCACGTATCCGGAGGCCGCCACGGGCGCGGCCGCGCCGGCGACCAGGCGCACCGCGTACGGGACGCCGAGGACGACGGACGCGGTGACGACGGAGAGCCGTCCGCCGTCCGGCCAGGACAAGGTGACCAGGAGAATGCCGAGCACGGCGGGCAGCAGCATCAGCACGTCGGCGGTGCGTTCGACGATGCGTCCGATGGCCGGGCGCAGGGCGCTGACCGCGCCGAGCACGGCGGCCAGCGCCGTGACGAGGACGGCGACGAGCAGCGACGTGACGACGAGTTCGCGCCCTCCGGCGAGCACGCGGCTGAGTACATCCCGGCCCAACTGGTCGCCGCCCAGCGGCGCGTCGCCGCCGGGCTCCGCGTACGGCGCGGTGACCGGAGCGTCGATGGCGTGCGGGGCGAGCCAGGGGCCGGCCAGGGCGAGCACGGTGAGCAGCAAGGCGGGCAGCACGCGCAGGGCGACGCGGCGGCGGGCGTGGCGCACGACCGGATCCGGTTTTACGACGGTCGTGGTCATATCCGGCCTCCCGAGGCCCAGGCGCGTACGAAGTCGGCGAGCAGCAGGAGGCCGGTGATGACGGCTCCGGTGACGGCGACGACACCGGCGATGACCGGGCTGTCCCGGTCGGCGACAGCGCCGGCGAGGACGGAGCCGATACCGGGGTAGTTGAAGATGGTCTCCACCACGACGGCCCCGCCTAGCAGCATGCCGGTGGAGGTGGCGATACCGGCCGCGATGGTGGGCAGGGCGCCGGGCAGCAGGTGGTGGGTGAGGATCCGGTGCCGGGGCAGTCCGTCGAGCACGGCCGTCTCGATGTGCGGGGCCTTGGCCTCGTCGGCGAGGGCGGCCCGCACGATACGGGTGTTCCAGCCGATCTGCGGGATGGCCAGGGCGAGGACGGGCAGGACGAGCATCTTCCAGGAGGCGGGCGAGCCGTCGGCGTCGGTCAGGGTGACGGCGGGCAGCCAGTCCGTCCACAGCGCGAAGACGAGGACGAGGGCGACGGCGACGACGAACTCGGGCAGGGCGAGGATGCCGGTGGCGCTCGCCGATATCGCCCGGTCGAGCCGGCCGCCGGGCCGGGCTGCCGCCCAGCAGCCGAGCGCGACCGAGGCGACGAGGGTCGCCAGCAGTGCGAGCCCGCCGAGCAGCAGCGTGTTGGGAAATGGGCGGGAGAGCAGGTCGGCGACTGGTTCCCCGCGGGCGGAGGTGCCAAGGTCGCCGGTGGGCAGGCCGGTCATCCAGTCCCAGAACCGTTCCGCCACCGGCCGGTCCAGGCCCAGCAGATGGCGTCGCTGGGCGAGGTCGGCCGCGCTCTCCCCGCGCTCGGAGGTAGCGCGCCCCGCGTCACCCGGAAGCAGCTCGACGGCGGCGAAGACGGCGGCGAGCAGCACGGCCAAGAGCAGGATCCGGCGTGCGAGTACACCGGCCGCGTACAGGGCTGTACGCATGACAGCCGGAACCGGCCGCGGCTCCAAGGCCGCGGCCGGTTCACCCTGGGTCAGCGAGCCAGCCATGCAGTCTCAAGCTGGACGCGCCCGTAGCCGGGCAAGGTGGGCAGGTTGCGCACGGCCGCACCCGCGAGGTCGATGCCGTCGGCCATGCCCCACAGCAGGTAGCCGGACTCGTCGTACTCGATCTGCTGCAGCTCGTGGAGGACCTTGGCGCGGGCCGCCGCGTTCTTGGTCGCCATCGCCTTCTTGTACGCGGCGTCGAACTCCTTGTTCTTCCAACCGGCCTCGTTCTGGCCGGAGTCGGAGACCATGGTCTTGCTGGCGAAGAACACCACGGAGTCGTTGGTGCCCCAGTAGGTGGTGTACAGGTCGCCCTTGAGCCAGGTCTTCTCCCAGAACGTGGCGGACTCCTGCTTGACCACCTCGACCTTGACCCCGGCCTCGCGGACCTGGGAGGCGAAGAGCGTCGCCGACTCTGCGAGACCCGCGATGTCCTCGGTGGTGAGCAGCTTGTACGTCTTCGATGTGTCGAAGCCTGCTTCCTTCAGCAGCTGCTTGGCCTTGGCCAGGTCGCGCCCCCGCTGCGGGATGTCCTTGGCGTAGGCGGGGTCGCCGGTGCCGAGGATGTCGTTGGCGACGGTGCCGTAGCCGGACAGCACCTGCTTGACCATGGCCTCACGGTCGACGGCCAGGCGCAGCGCCTCGCGCACCTTCGCGTCGGCGAACGGTCCGTCGGTGGTACGCATGACGATCGGCATCGCCATGTCGTTGGGGCGGCGGACGACCTGGATGTCCTCGCGCTTCTCGGCCGTACGGGCCGCCACCGCACCGACGTTGGAGGCCACGTCGATCTGGCCGGCGAGCAGCGCGTTGGCCATTGCCTGCGGGCTCTCGAAGATCTTCACCTCGATGGCGTCGAGGTAGACCTCGCCGCCGTACCAGTCCTCGTTGCGGACCAGGCGGGCGTTGCCGCCGCGGAACCAGTCCAGCTTGAACGGGCCGGTGCCCGGCGCCTTGCCGAGGTCCTTGTCCGCCGTGTCCTTCTTCAGCACGAACGTCGTCAGGCGCGTCAGCAGCGGCAGTTCGGCGTTGGCGTAGTCCGACACCAGCACGACGGTGTCGTCGCCCTCGGCCTTGATGTTCTCCGGCTTGATGCCCGGCAGACGGGACGCGCCGGAAGGGGTGTTGCGCAGCCGCTTCAGAGACCAGACGACGTCCTCGGCGGTGACCGGCGTGCCGTCGTGGAACTTCGCCCCCTTCGCGAGAGTGAAGCGCCAGGTCTTCAGGTCGTCCGACGCCTGCCAGCTCGCGGCGAGGCGGGGAACAGTGTTCGGCTTGGTGCCGGGGACGGTGAGGGTGTCGTAGACCAGCGCAGATGACCAGGTAGTCGCTCTCGTTGGCCTGGGTGCCGTGCGGGTCACGGGTGATGGCCGAGGCCCGACCCAGCGCACCGACCCGGAGGGTGCCACCTGGCCGCGGCTTCTCGCTTGCCTTCGCCGGTGACTTGGCCGAGGTCTCGTCCCCGCCGCCGCAGGCAGCCAGCAGTACGGCCGCACCCATCCCGCCGCTGGCCCACAGCACTTGACGCCTGTTCACGTTCACGTACGACCTCGTTCCAGTCACATGGGACAGATTGCTTAGGTGTGCCTACCCTAAGAAATCCCTGTGCGCAAGACATACCCGGGCCCTTCCTCTTGATCTGTCGGAGCGTCAATCGACGCACAGGCGCGCGCATCGGCGCACGTGAGGCGGGCAGCCCCCAAGAGAAGCACAGTGATCCGGTAAGGCTTGCCTTACCTAACTCTGGCTGATACGTTTCCGGCGCGATCGCCCAGCCGACCCACAGGAAACTCACAGGTCGGCGTTCCGAGCTCCACCTGCACCCCACACCCACACCCGAAAGGGATGTCTGCGCCATGACCGCGGGAGCCGCACCCGTACGGCAGCTCGATCCGCACGCCGTCGACGAGCTGACCGATACCGCCCACAAGTTCCTTGCCGAGTTCGGCAGTTCGGCCGCACGGCCTGAGCTGCTCCGCCGGGTGGCGACTGCTGCCACCCGTCTCGATGAAACGATCCTTCAAGCCTGTCGCCCGGTCGACACGGACGACGGCCTCTACGTCCTGCGCGGCCTGCCCGTCGAAGACGACGGAATCGGCCCCACGCCCGCCAGTTGGGCCACGGCCGGCGACCGTGCCGCCGCCTGGGACGTGATCCTGCTGCTGCTCGCCACGGCCATGGGCCACCCGATCGCCTGGGAGGGCCAGCAGGAAGGCCGGTTCGTGCACAACATCGTGCCCTCGCCCGGCCACGAGGCCGAACAGACCGGCGCGAGCAGCACCGTGCTGCTCAGCCCGCACACCGAGGACGCCTTCCACCCCGGCCGCGCCCACCTCCTGCTGCTCGCCTGCATGCGCAACCACGACGCCGTCGCCACCACCGCCGCCAGCATCCGCAAGGTCCGCCTCAGCGCGGACGACGTGGCGCTGCTGTCCCACCCGGTGCTGCCGATCCTCCCCGACGACGCCTACGCCGAAGCCCGGTCCTTCACGGGCGAGGAGCCGCCGAAGGTCCCCGTCCTGTGGCAGACCGAGAACGGCCCGACCCTGCGCTACGACCCCGCCTACACCCCGCTCGACGAGGCGCCCGCCGACTACCGCGCCGCCTACGACCGGCTGACCGCTGAACTGGAACGCGTCTCGGTCGCCGTCGCCCTGGAGCCCGGCGACGTCCTGGTCGTCGACAACGACATGGTCGTGCACGGCCGGGCGCCGTTCAAGGCCCGTTACGACGGCACCGACCGCTGGCTCAAGCGCGCCTCGGTCCGTGTCCCCGGCCGCCGCAGCCGCCCCCTCGCCGAGGCGGACGAACACGGCTACGGGCAGGCCGCGCTCGTGGCCCTCGTCTGATCTCCCGTCAGCATCCCCTCAATCCGAAGGGAAAGCCGTGACCGCCACTTCCGCACGCACGGACAACGCCCCGGCCGACATATCCGCAGACGACAAGACCCTGCGCATCCTCAGCACCAGCGACATCGCCGGCATCGAGATCTCACTCAAAGACGTGGTCGGCGTCGTCGAGCAGGCGTACCGCACCCTGGCGGACGGCAAGTCGGCCAACCCGCGCAAGCTCACCGTTAAGCCCGAGGACGGCCACTCCGTCTCGTACGCCATGCTCGGCCGCGACGGGGTCCGCGAGGTCGTCGCGATCAAGACGTCGTACAAGCACGGCCTGGACCGCTCGCGCGACGAGCAGCACTACTACACGACCCTCACCCTCTACGACGACACCACCGGACTGCCGGTGGCGATGATGGACTGCGGCCGCATCGGCTCGCTGCGCACCCCGGCCGTCTCGGCACTGCTGGCCCGCGAGCTGCGCCGCGCCCGACAGCCGCAGCGCCCTCGTGATCGGCACCGGAACGCAAGGCCGCCTCGCGCTTCCCTTCCTGCTCACCACGCTGCCGGACCTGGACCGCCTCATGGTCTACGGCACCCACCCCGACGGCCTCGCCGCTGTCCGGGAGACGCTCCACCACTACTTCCCGGAGCGGGAGTTGGACGTCGTCGACGACGCACGGGCCGCCGCGGCCGACGCCGACGTAGTGGTCGCCACCGCCGGACAGCACACGCCCGCCGCCGTCGAAGCCGCCGACCTCAAGCCAGGCGCGCTGTCGATCCTGGTCGGCCACGGCATCGCGCCCTCGACCCTGCACCAGGCGGACCGGGTCATCGCCACCAGCGAGGCGCAGATGAAGGTCACCGGCACGGACATGGCCGACGCGGAGGGCAACTTCCCTCCCGTGGACGCGGAGTTCCCCGAGGTTTTGGCGGGCCGGGCCGAGGGCCGGCGCTCGGGGGACGAGCGGATCTTCGCGTACAACAGCGGCTTGGTCGTCACCGACATCGCGCTCGGGCACCGGTTCGCGCAGCTCGCCATCGAGCAGGGGCTGGGAACGCGGGTGTCGCTGTGGCAGTGACGTCCGGCTCCACACACGCGCCGCCGCTGCCCGCCCACCCGGATCCGCAGCTGGACGCGATCCTCGGCAGCGGACTGCCCCAGGAGCTGTCGTACGCGTTCGGCGGCCCGTTCCACCTGCTGCTGTCCGACCGGTTCGACGCCAATGAGGGTGCTTTCAAGCGCGTGTTGGCGGAGGCCAGTGTCGAAGGCCGCGTGTACTACGCGAAGAAGGCCAACAAGGCCGCCGTCTGGATGGACCGCTGCGCGCTGTCCGGCACGGGCGTGGACGTGGCCAGCGCCGGTGAGCTGCGGGACGCGCTCGGACACGGGGTGCGTGGCGAGAACGTCGTGGTCACCGGGCCCGCCAAGGCCGAGGGCCTGCTGCGGGTCGCCGTCCTGCAGGGCTGCCTGATCGCCGTGGACGCGCTCGACGAACTGGAGCGTGTCATCGTCGAGGTGAAGGTCGCCGCACGTCCCGCGCGCGTGCTGCTGCGGCGGCTGCCACCGGTTCAGCCGCACAGCCGCTTCGGGTTGAACGACCGGGAGCTGGAGT
This sequence comes from uncultured Actinomycetota bacterium, assembly GCA_963711935.1. Lineage (GTDB taxonomy): Bacteria > Actinomycetota > Actinomycetes > Streptomycetales > Streptomycetaceae > Streptomyces. The sequence continues at coordinate 66,593 of CAVQGD010000003.1, read as the reverse complement.
CCGCCCTCACCCGGTGCGCGGAGGCTGGCGAGGCCGTCGTGATGGAGGGTTTCTCCTTCCATCTGTCCGGCTACGACACACGTCAGCGCGCCGATCTGGCAAGCGAGTTGGTCGATCTCTGCCTCAAGGCGCGGATCCTGGGGCTGCGCGCGGACCGGATCAGCATCGGCGGTGGGTTCGCCGTCGACTACACCGACGCCCAGAACTGGGAACGCTTCCTGCGCGAGCAGCGGCCCGAGCACTATCACGCGGGCAAGTCCTTCACCGCGTCGGACTTCTACCCGTACCACTCACCCGTGGCAGGGGCTGAGGCCTTGCGCGCGGTCCTCGCCGCGCGCCCGGGCGGGTCCGGTCGGCCCCTGGCCGAGCATTTGCGCGAGGCCGGCGTGGCACTGCTGCTGGAACCGGGCCGGGCGCTGCTGGACCGGGCCGGTTGCACGGTCTTCCGCGTCCAGGGCGTCAAGGACCGGCCCGGCTACGGCATCGTCACCGTGGACGGCAGCAGTCTCAGCCTGTCCGAGCAGTGGTTCAACAGCGAGTACCTGCCGGATCCGGTGCTGCTGCCCGCCCACGCATCCCCGGGTGAGCCGTACGCCGCCTGCGTCGGCGGTGCCACCTGCCTGGAGTCCGACATGATCACCTGGCGCAAGGTGCGGTTCCCCACCCGCCCGGCCCCCGGTGACCTGCTGGTCTACCCCAACACCGCCGGCTACCAGATGGACTCCAACGAGTCCCCCTTCCACGAGCTTCCGCTCCCCCCAAAGGTCGTCCTCGACACCGCCGGCGGCACGACCCGCTGGCGGCTCGACCGCCATCCACTCGCCTGACTCTCTCCCTCGAACACAGGAGCCATCCGATGGACAAGGCGCTCTCGCGTCCCGCCGTGGTCAGCCAAGTCTCCGACCTCATCGGCCGCACCCCGCTCTTCGAGCTGTGCCGCACCGACACCGGCAGCCGACTGCTCCTCAAACTTGAACAGTTCAATCCGACCGGCACCGCGAAGATCCGCATGGCCCGCCAGATGGTCCTCGACGCCGAGGAACGCGGCCTGCTGCGCCCCGGCGGCCGGATCGTCGAGTCCACCTCCGGCAACACCGGCCTCGGCCTGGCCGTCATCGCCGCCGAGCGCGGCTACACCTTCACCGCCGTCGTCGACCACCACGCCGCCGCCGACAAACTGCGCGGCATGAAGGCGCTCGGCGCCGAACTCATCTACGTCGCCTCTGAGGGCGACGAGGAGCTGGCCACGGCCGCCCGCGAGGAGTTCGCCGAGAAGCTGGCGGCCGAGAGCGACAACGCCTACTTCACCGAGCAGCACAACAACCCGGCCAACGGCGACGGTTACCGGCCCGTGGCACACGAACTCGACGCCGCTCTGGACGGCCGTATCGACATCCTGATCGGCGCCGTGGGAACCGGCGGCGGACTCTTCGGAACCGGAGGCGAGCTGCGCAGGACCGTGCCGGGTGCGCGGATCGTCGGAGTCGAGCCCAAGGGGTCGATCGCCTTCGGGCCACCCGCGCACGACTACTACCAGTCCGGCACGGGCACCCCCGAGGGCGCCACCATCGGCGCCATGGTCGACTACGACCTGCTGGACGAGGGCGCCAAGGTCGGCGACGTCGAGGCGTTCGCCACCGCGCGGGTGCTGGGCCGCCGTATCGGCCTCCTCATCGGCGGCTCCGCGGGCGGGGTGGTGTACGAGGCCCTGACCCGGATGACCTCGCTCGCGCCCGGCACGACTATGGTCGCGCTGGTCAACGACGGTGGCGAGAAGTACATGGACACCGTCTTCAACGACGACTGGATGAACGCCCGAAACCTCGTCGATCCCGACATCGAACGCGAGGTCGACGAGCTGCTGACGAAACTCCGCGAGAACTGAATCCGATGCCGACACCACTCACCACACTGCTCCGGGACAGCCGCGCCCTGGCGACCCTGGCCGTACCGCTCGCCCTGACCCAGCTCGCTCAAGTCGCCCTCACCACCACCGACACGGTGATGATGGGCCTGATGGGCGCCGAGGCCCTGGCCGGCGGCGGCCTGGCGATGGTCATCTTCAACCAGCTGCGCACCATGGGCGTCGGCCTCGTCACCGCCGTCGGCAACCAGGTCTCCGCCGCCTCCGCCCGCGCCGACGAAGACGATGAGCTCACCGAGGAGGCGCGGGAGGAGGTCCGGGACGTGGTCCGTGCCGCACTGGCGCTGGCCACCCTGGCCGGTGTCGTCGGTGCCCTCGTCATTCTGCTGATCGGCCGGGTCGTTGCCTACCTCGGCCAGGACCCGGACGTCGTCGACACGGCCTGGCCGGTGCTGCTCGCGCTCGCTCCCGGACTGATTCCCTGCCTCTGGTTCCAGGCGATACGTCAGTTCACCGTGGGCATGCGCCGCCCGCAGGCCCTGCTGCAGATCACCATCGCCTCGGTGGCCGTCAACGTGGCGCTCAACTGGGGCCTGATCCACGGCACTTGGATCCTGCCGGAGCTGGGCCTGCCGGGCATCGGCCTCGCGACGACGCTGGTGTACGCCCTCACCAGCGTGGCCCTGTACGCCTCGGCCCGCCGCGCCCCCCAGCTCGCCCCGCTGCTGGACGTCCGGATCTGGAAGGCCCGCCCGGCCACCCTGCGCCGCCTGACCGGCCTGGGCGTGCCGATCGCCGCCACCTACGGCTCCGAGGCGGGCTTCTTCTCCGTCGTCGCCCTGCTGATCGGCACCTTCGGCAGCGCCGCCCTAGCCGCGCACACCGCCGTCAACCAGCTCATCTACATCGTCTTCCAGATCGCGGTCGGCCTGTCGCACGCGGCGTCCCTCAACGTCAGCCGCGAACTCGCCCTGGACCGGATCGACGCGGCCCGGCGCATCAAGAACACGGCGCTGGCGTGCGCGGCGGCCGTGATGGCCGTGGTCGGCGTCGTCTACCTCACCGTCCCCGGCCTGGTGCTGCGCCCGTTCCTGGACCCGTCGGCCGCCGGCGGGCACAGCGCGACCGATATCGCCACGAACCTGTTGCTGGTCGCGGCCGTCCTGCAGTTCTTCGACTGCACCCAGAACATCGGCGTCGGCCTGCTGCGCGGCCTGGACGACACCAAGAGCGGCTTCCGCATCACCCTGGTCGGCTACTGGCTGATCGGCCTGCCCGCCGCCTGGCTGTTCGGGCGCCTCGCCGACCTGGAGACCGTCGGCGTCTGGCTCGGCCTCCTCACCGGCCTCGCCGCCACCGCCCTGCTCCTGTTGCGCCGCTACAGCCGGGCCCTGTCCCTGCGCGCCACCGGACAGCCGGCCGTCGCCTGAAGCCGGGCCTCGACGTGCACACGGTCAGGTCGTCGCACCCGGCGTCGACCCCCGGCACGAGGCGGCCGTGCCGGTGGCGGCCGGCTTCCAGAGGCCGGCTGATCGTGGGCGAACCCGATCGCTGCCCTCGCGAGGCTCTCCTACGCCGAGATCGCCAGGCGGCTTGACCGGCCGACCTCGACGATCAGCTGGGAGGTCGCACGCAACGACGGCCCTGGCGGCTACCAGCCCCAGCAGACGCACCGCAGCCGAGTTGAGACGATGCTGGGGGTGCGGTTCCTGGCGAGCGAGTACGTCATCGACTGTGTTGCGCAGTGGGGCCGCGACCAGAGTCGATCACCTGTAGCGATCATTTCATCACCCTGATGGCGGTATCAGTTGGCGACCGCATTCACCTCGTTCCTATGGTGAAGCTCATGCGTTCGGGTGATCGAACGCGCGAACCTCACATGGGAGGTCGAGCCATGTACCGAACCAAGCTCCTCGCCCTGGCCTTTGCCCCCGCGCTGGCCATCGGCCTGGTGTCCCCCGTCATGGCCGAGGCCGCGGCTGCACCGACCATGCGGCAGTCCGCGCCCGCCCAGACCGACCCGTCTTCCGAGGGCGCCAAGCAATGGGGCCCCTGGGTCTCCATCCCAGCCGGTGCATACCGCCAGGCCTCCGCCTACTGCCCTCAGGGTCAGACAGCCACCGGCGGCGGCGGCCGGACCGAGGCCGGCAGCGCCTCCAGGACCTACGTGGTTGACACCTACCCGAGGGGCACAAGGGGCTGGTACACCTCGTGGCGCAATACGGGAACGGCCAGCGAACGAGTGCGGGCCTACGCCCGTTGCGCCGCCTGACGGCGAGCACGCACTCGGGCGCCGATCCGGTCTCCGCACCGCCGGCTGCGGTGAGCGGGAAGACGCGGTGGCCCTCTTGCGCTCCCCGACTTGAGCCGGGGCGCAAGGAGGGGACCAACCGGAATACGGCCGGAACAGGCAACCGCAGTAAATGCGGGTACCTGATCTTGTCCAGGAGCCGCGCTCCCACAGGTCGCCGTGACGGCTGGCGCGGTAAACCGCGCATTTACTGCGCTGGCCCGACGAAGCGTCACAACGTGCTGGCCTGCGGGCTCTTGGCCCAACAGCACCTTTCCCCCGTATTCCGGTTGGCCCCCTACGTGGTGCCATGCACGATGGCAGGCCACCAGCGCTTGACCTTCTCCGTCGCCATCCAGTCCGACTGGATGAGGTAGTCGCCGACCAGATGCGCCAACAGGCTCTCGAAGAACAGCATCAGGCAGCCACCGCCTCGGTCCGTGACACCTGTCGCGCACCTACCGCCCACCAGCTCATGCCGCTGAACTGGTCGATCGTCGTGCTTCCCGAGCTCGCACTCCGGGCAACCCCGAGAGAAATCAACATAAAATGCCACTGAACAAGCGGTGTTGGGCCGCACCCGATTGACGCAATGATCAGCGGTAGGTGATCATCTGTTGACATTCGGCGGTGGCTTCGAGAGCGGGCATGTGCTGCAGCAGCAAGCAGGCAGGGGCCAGGGTTCCTGGAAGGGGCCGTGGGAGCCGGGTTCCTCCTGCTTCGTCGCCGAAGCCGAGCGGCATGTCCCTTGCCTTGAGCTTGGAGGAAACCGACAGTGCACGTCGCCCTCACGGGTGCCACCGGGTTTCTCGGTCTGCGACTTGTCCGCGAGCTGCTTGAACGCCACGGTTCGCTGACCGTGCTCGCACGCGCCGGATCCGGTGGCGCGCTACGGCGTATCACCCGGTTCTTCGAGCTGACCAGCGCGCCCGCTGCGCTGATCACGGAGCTGCCCAACCGGCTGCGCGTGGTGGAGACCGACCTCGGTCAGCCCCGAATGGGGTTGTCATCGGCCGAGTTCCAGAGGTTGGCCGACGAACTCGACGTGATCTGGCACAGCGCCGGCAACATCAATCTCGACGACGACCTGGTGAATCTGCGCCGGGTCAACGTCGAGGGCACCCGGAACGTCCTGGCGCTGGCAGCCGCTGGTGGCCGCAAGCCGATGGTCCACCACATCAGTACCGCCTTCGTGGCCGGCGCTCGTCGGGAGGGCGTGGCGTACGAGGACGAGCTGGATGACGCGCTGGGCTTTGAGAACGGCTACGAGCGGTCCAAGTACGAGGCCGAGTTCCTGGTGCGCGCATGGTCGCAGGCGCACGGCCGTCCGGTCATGATATTGCGGCCGAGTATCCTGGTCAGTGATCTGCCGCACCCCGAACTGCCGGAGCATCCGCTGCAGTTCCTCGATCAGATCATTCAGACCGCACTGCACCGGCTCGGTAGGGCGGGGGTGCGTATCCCTGAGAAAGATCGGCCGGTGGTGCGGGTGATCGGCCACCCCCACGGTCACCTGAACTTCCTGCCGGTGGACCACGCGGCCTCGGTCATGGTCCAGCTGGCCAGCAGGCACTCCCCTGGGCAGGTGAACACCTATCACGTCGTGCACGACCACGACATTCCGGTCTCGGTCGTCCTCGCGCTGGCGGAGCGGCTCGCGCCCGTACGGCTGGAGCTGGTCGAGCACCGGCCGGACGACCTGTCACCGCTGGAAGCCGTGGCGGACTTCTACCCCGGATTCACGCCTTACCTCAGTCACCGCCGTCGCTTCGACGACACCCGGGTCCGGACGCTGCTCGGTCCGTCGTTGTCCGGGGTGCACGTGGACCTGGACTACCTGATCGCTGGTGTGGCAGCCGAACAGCCTGTTCCCACCCGACCTTCGCTCTTTATGCCTTGATGGAGCCCCTCTTGACCCTGTTAGGACGCCCTGACGCCGTCGGCACGACGGAACCGGTCTTCACCCCGGAGGAGATCACGGCCGGTGTCCGGCGAGTTCGTGAACACGCGCATATCGTGGCCGATGCCACCGGCCGCAGGCTCGGGCTGGTACTGGGCCCCAGACCCGCCAGTGAGATCGTGGGCACACTGCCGCCGCTGTATCCGGAGTGGCTCGGCGGCCGTACCTTCTGCGAGGCACACGGCGTTCGTTTCCCTTACGTGGCCGGGGAGATGGCCAACGGCATCGCCACGACCCGGATGGTCGTGGAGATGGCCAAGGCCGAGATGCTCGGCTTCTTCGGCGCCGGTGGCCTCGGGTTCCCCCAGGTCGAAAGCGCCGTGCGGGAGCTGGCCACCGAGCTCAGGGGCGTGTCGAACTGGGGGGTGAACCTCATCCACTCCCCGCACGAGCCCGAGCTGGAGTACCGCGTCGCGAAACTGTTGCTGCACCACGGTGTCCCCTGCGTCTCGGCCTCGGCGTTCATGGAGCTCACCCCGGCCGTCGTGCTGTGCTCGGCGGCGGGGCTGCGGCGGGACGGGGACGGCCGGATCGTGCGCCGTCGAAGGATCTTCGCCAAGATCTCCCGGCCGGAGACAGCGGAGAAGTTCCTCTCCCCGGCGCCCCAGAACCTGCTGCGCCAACTGGTGGAGCGGGGGAGCTCACCGCCGAGGAGGCGGAGCTGGCCGCGCGGGTGCCGGTGGCCGAGGACATCACGGTCGAGGCCGACAGCGGCGGCCACACCGACAACCGGCCGCTCGGTTCGCTGCTGCCACGGATCATGCTGCTGCGCGACGAGCTCACCCGGCGCTTCGCTTATACCCAGGCGGTCCGGATCGGCGCCGCCGGCGGCCTGGGCACGCCGGAGGCGGTCGCCGCGGCCTTCGCGCTCGGCGCGGCCTACGTGGTGACCGGCTCGGTCAACCAGGTCGCCACGGAGGCCGGTATCTCCGAGGAGGCCAAGGCGATGCTGGCCGAGGCCGACATCGCCGACGTGATCATGGCGCCCGCGGCCGACATGTTCGAGCTGGGCGTCAAGGTCCAGGTGCTGCGGCGCGGCACCATGTTCGCGCCGCGCGCGCATCAGCTCTACGAGGCCTACCAGGCACATGCGTCGCTCGAGGAGCTTCCGCTACCGCTGCGCGCCAAACTCGAACGTGAGGTGCTGCGCGTCCCGATCGAAGAGGTCTGGGCCGCGACCCGGCAGTTCTGGCAGCAGCGCGACCCGGCGGAGCTGGCCCGTGCGGAGGCCGACCCCAAGCACCGCATGGCGCTGGTCTTCCGCTGGTACCTCGGCATGTCCAGCCGCTGGGCGATCGACGGCGACACCGCCCGGCGCACCGACTACCAGATCTGGTGCGGCCCGGCGATGGGCGCGTTCAACCTGTGGACCGCGGGCAGCTTCCTCGCTGAGCCGGCCAACCGTTCGGTGGTGCAGATCGCGCTGAACCTGCTCGAAGGCGCCGCCGTGATCACCCGCGCGCACCAGCTCCGCACCTACGGCGTGCCGGTGCCGGCCGCGGCCTTCGTGTTCACCCCGCGCCGTCTCGCCTGAACCCATCGACCACCAAGGAAGAGAGAGCATGCCCGACGCTCAGTCCAGGCAGGTTCCCGTCGCCGTCGTCGGTGTCGGCGCCTTGCTGCCCGGCTCGCCGGATGCCGGCGAGTTCTGGCGCACCGTGGTCGCCGGGCGCGACCTGATCACCGACGTGCCCGCGCGCCGCTGGCTCGTCGACGACTACTACGACCCCGACCCCGCCGCGCCGGACAAGACCTACGCCCGGCGCGGCGCGTTCCTGCCGGAAATCGACTTCGATCCGATGGCCTTCGGCATCCCGCCGAACACCCTGCCGGCCACCGACACCAGCCAGCTGCTGGCGCTCATCGTGGCCGAGCAGGTGCTCGCCGACTGCGGCGGCCTGTCCACAGTGGACCGCGACCGGGTCGGTGTCATCCTCGGCGCGGCCGCGCTGGAACTGCTGGGCCACATGAACGCGCGGCTCCAGCGCCCGGTGTGGCTCAAGGCGCTGCGCGAGAACGGCATGCCCGAGGCCGAGGCCCAGGCCGTCTGCGACCGCATCGCCGAGCACTACGTGCCCTGGCAGGAGTCGACCTTCCCCGGGCTGCTCGGCAACGTCGTCGCGGGGCGGATCGCCAACCGGTTCGACCTGCGCGGCACCAACTACACCACCGACGCCGCGTGCGCCAGCTCGTTCGCGGCGCTGTCCACGGCGGTCAGCGAGCTCGCACTCGGCCGGGCCGACCTGGTGATCAGCGGCGGCGTCGACACCGTCAACGACATCTTCATGTTCATGTGCTTCTCCAAGACGCCGGCGCTGTCGGCCAGCGGTGACTGCCGTCCCTTCTCGGCTGCCGCCGACGGCACGATGCTCGGCGAGGGCCTGGCCATGTTCGCGCTGAAGCGCCTGGCCGACGCCGAGCGGGACGGTGACCGCGTCTATGCGGTGATCCGCGGCATCGGCACCTCATCGGACGGCAGGGGCACGGCGATCTACGCGCCGCTGCCCGAGGGCCAGGCACGCGCCCTGCGGCGGGCCTACGACCGAGGCGGGTTACGGCCCGGAGACCGTCGAGCTGGTGGAGGCGCACGGCACCGGCACCAGCGCGGGCGACGCCGCGGAGTTCGCCGCGCTGCGCCAGGTGTTCGGGGAGTCCGGCCGGGCGGATCGGCAATGGTGCGCGCTCGGATCGGTCAAGTCGCAGATCGGGCACACCAAGTGCGCCGCGGGTGCCGCGGGACTGCTCAAGGCCGTCCTGGCCCTGCACCACAAGGTGCTGCCGCCGACGATCAAGGTGGACCAGCCCAACCCGCGCGATGGACATCGGTGACAGCCCGTTCTACCTGAACACCCAGCCGCGGCCGTGGATGCGCACCGCCGACCATCCGCGTCGCGCCGCGGTGTCGAGTTTCGGCTTCGGCGGCAGCAACTTCCATGTCACGCTGGAGGAGTACACCGGCGCGGCCGATGACCGTGCCCCCTGGCGTATCCGCACCGCCCCCACCGAGCTGGTGCTTCTCAGCGGCCCGTCACCGCAGTCCCTGCTGGAACGAGAGATCGATGGTGGCCGTCCGCTGGCTGACATCGCCCGGGAAAGCCAGGCGGCCTTCCGGGCGGACGATCCGGTGCGACTGGCCGTCGTCGCCGCCGACACCGCAGACCTGGCAGACAAGCTCGCCCAGGCCGCCGCGCAGATCCGGCGGCACCCGGATGCGGCCTTCTCCGCCCCCACCGGGATCCACTACACCACCGGCACCCCCGCCGTCGGCAGGATCGGGTTTCTTTTTCCCGGTCAGGGCGCCCAGTACGTCAACATGGGCGCCGACCTCGCGATGCTGGCGCCGTCGGCCCAGGCCGTGTGGGACCGCCTGGGCGGCATCGAGTTCGAGGGACGGCCACTGCACCGGGTGGTGTTCCCACCGCCCGCTTTCCGTGACGAAGAGCGGGAGGGGCAGCAGGAGCTGCTGCGGGCAACCGAGTGGGCGCAGCCCGCGCTGGCGGTGCACAGCCTCGCCCTACTGGCAGTCGTGCGTGGCCTCGGCCTGGAACCGGACTGCGTTGCCGGGCACAGCTTCGGTGAGCTGACGGCGCTGCACGCGGCGGGCGCACTGGATGCCGGGTCACTGGTGGGCCTGGCCCGCAGGCGTGGCGAGTTGATGCGTGAGGCGGCGCGGGTACCGGGTGCGATGCTGGCCGTCACGGCGGAGCGGGCGAGGGTCGAATCTGCCATCGCCGGCAGCGGCGCCACCGATGTCTGGCTGGCCAACCACAATGCGCCGAACCAGTTCGTGGTGTCGGGCGCCACCGACACGATCGAGATCGTCGAGCGGGAGCTCGCCGCTGGCGGTGTCGTGGTGGGCCGCCTCAACGCCGCGACCGCTTTTCACACCCCGATTGTCGCCGCCGCGAGCGAACCGTTGTTCAAGTTCCTGAGTGAGACCCCGATCGGCGAGCCCCGGATTCCGGTCTACGGCAATACCGACGCGTCGGCCTATCCCACCCAGCCCGCCGATATCCGCCGCAGGATCGCCGACCACCTGGCCGCCCCGGTGCTGTTCAGCGAGGAGATCGAAGCGATGTACAGCGCCGGTGTGCGGACCTTCGTCGAGGTCGGCGCGGGCGCCACCCTCACCGGCCTGGTCGGGCAGATCCTCGGCGACCGCGAGCACCTGGCGGTGAGCCTGGACCGCAAGGGACGCAACGGAGTCACCGCCCTCCAGGAGGCACTCGGCCGCCTTGCCGTGCGCGGGGTGCGACTTGACCACGACAACCTGTGGGCGCCCTACGCGCCGCCCATGGCAGCAGCGAAGGAGCGTAAACCCGCGATGACCGTGCAGCTCAACGGCGCCAACTACGGTCGGGCATATCCGCCCGAGGGCGGGGCTGCCGCGCTGCCCGCACCGAATCCGCCCCGCCAGCAGGCGGTACCTGCACCCGCTGAGCAGGCCGTACCTGCACCCGCCGAGCAGGTGCCCGCGGCTGCGGCACCCGGGGCGCCCGCGGTGGACGCGAACTGGTTCGCCCTGATCGAGAGCGCCCAGCGGCACACGGCGGAGGCGCACGCAGCCTGCCAGCGCATGCTGATCGACAGCCACATGGCGTTCCTGAAGATGACCGAGACCACTTTCGCCGCGTTGCTGGGCGGGCAGGTCAGTGCGGAGGCGATCCCCACGCCGAGGGCGCCGCTGCCGGCAACGCCGGCCATGCCGGTGTTCGACACGCCCCAGTCGCCCGCCGTGCCGATGACGCTACCCACGCCACCACCCATGGTTGCGCCCGTTGTGTCTCCGGCTCCTGCCACGTCCGCACCGGTGATGTCCCCGGCTGGGTTCGGGGAGTTGTTGCTGTCGGTGGTGGCTGAGCGGACGGGGTATCCGGTCGCGATGTTGAACCTGGACATGGCTCTTGAGTCGGATCTGGGGGTGGATTCGATCAAGCGGGTGGAGATTCTGTCCGCGGTGCGTGAGCGGGTGGGTGATCTACCCGAGGGTGACGTCGCCCAGTTGGGCAAACTCCGCACCCTGCGGGAGATCGTCGACGCACTCACCACAAGCATCGCCCCGGCCCAGGACACCGTTGCCGCACAAGCACTTACTGCCGCACCGCCGCAGGAGCCCGAGGACCAGACCGTGCTCACCCGGCTCGCGGTTCGCGCGCTCGACACGCCCGCACCGGGGCTGGCGATGGCGGGCCTCGGCGACGGGCCGATCGCGGTGACCCAGGATGGCTCCGGCATCGCGGAGCTGGTCGTGGCGGGGCTCAATGAGTACGGCATCCGTGCCGCCGTAGTGACCGGCGTGCCCACAGACGCGCAGGGTGTCGTGTACCTCGGCGGTCTCGCCGAACTCGATTCGCCGGAGCAGGCGCTGGCCTGCCAGCAGGAAGCATTCCGGGTGGCGCGCTCGGTCGCGGCCCGCTTCGCCGAGCAGGGTGGGGTGTACGTGACCGTCCAGGACACCGGCGGTGACTTCGGCCTCAGCGGCAGGCAACCCGACCGGGTCTGGCTCGGCGGTATCGCCGCACTGGCCAGGAGCGTGGCCAAGGAGTGGCCCGCCGCCTCGGTCAAAACCGTCGACTGCGAACGCGGCGGACGCACGGCCGAGGCGATCGCGGCGGCAATCATCGGGGAACTGCTGGGCGGCGGACCAGCCCGAGAGGTCGGCCTACGAGCCGACGGCACCCGCACCACGCTGGAGGCGGTCCCGGCGCCGATGGCGTCCGGCCCGGCGGCGAAGATCGGGCCGGAATCGGTGATCGTTGCCACCGGCGGCGCACGCGGGGTGACCGCGGCCGCCATGCTGGATCTGGCACGGACCCACCAGCCCCGGATCGTGCTGCTCGGCCGCACCGAACTCGTCACAGAGCCCGCTGGACTGGCCGCTGCCGGCGACGAGGCCACGCTCACCCGTGCTCTGGCCGAGCGTTCCGGCGGCAGCGGCGTACCCTCGGTGATCGCCGCGGAGGCCCGGCAGATCCTCGCGGCACGGGAGGTCCGGGCCACGGTCGCGGCGCTGCAGGACGCCGGTTCGCCGGTCCGATACCTGCCGGTGGACGTCCGGGACAGTGTCGCGCTGTCGGCCGCGCTGGCCGGGGTGCGCGCGGACTGGGGACCGGTCACCGGGATCGTGCATGGTGCGGGCGTGCTGGCCGACAAACTGATCGCCGACAAGACCGATGAGCAGTTCGAGGCTGTGCTGGCCACGAAGGTCGACGGCCTGCGCGCACTGCTCGCGGCAACCGAGGCCGACCCGCTGGACGTGATCATCTTGTTCTCCTCGGTGGCCGCGGTTTTCGGCAACGCCGGGCAAAGCGACTACGCCATGGCCAACGAGGTGCTCAACCAGGTGGCCGCCGCCGAAGGGACCCGGCGGCCTGGGTGCCTCGTGCGGGCCCTCGCATGGGGCCCGTGGCGTGGCGGCATGGTCACCCCCGCACTGGTCGAGCACTTCGGCCGCTCCGGTGTCCCGCTCATCCCGGCCGAACAGGGCGCCGCGGCCTGTACCGCCGAGCTGGGTGATCCCTCCGCGGACACCCGGGTGGTCATCGCGGCAGGGGCCGATCTCGGCTCGATGGCCGCGGCTGGCGAGCCGGGCGCTGCGGAGGTGCGGCTGTCCACGCGCACCCACCCCTACCTCGTCGACCATCAGGTCTCGGGGCTCCCGGTACTGCCGGTGGCACTGGCGCTCGACCTCTTCGTCGGCGCAGCCACAGCCTGGCGGCCCGCCGCGGACAGCCTCGTACTGCGTGACCTGCGTGTGTTCAACAAGGTCGTTCTGCCACACCTGAACGGTAGCGGCCACCGGCTGGCCCTGCGCGGCCGTCCCGAGCTCACCGGGATGCCCTCGGCGTTGGCGGCCGAACTGCTCGACGCGGACGGCAGGCCACACTTTCGGGCCGTACTGGAGTTCGGGGCGAACCTTCCGCTGCCGACGGGCTGGGACACCCCGGACCGCTTGGTTCCGTTGGCACGGGAGGAGATCTACGACGGCCGGGTGCTCTTCCATGGACCGGCGTTCCGGGCCATCCGCTCGGTGCACGGGGTCTCCGCCCAGGGAGCCGAGGCAACGGTGAACGGTGTCGATGAGCTCGGCTGGGAAGGGGACAACTGGCAACTCGACCCGGCCGCGGTGGACGGCGGGCTGCAACTGGCGCTGCTGTGGGCTGAGCGTGTGCTCGGGGAGGCCAGCCTGCCGATGGCCGTCGCGGAGTGCCGGGTGTACCGGCGCGGACCCATCCAGGCGCCCGTGCGGTGTGTGGTGCGGGCACGGAAGGTGCACGACACGGGCGCGCGCTGTGATCTGGCGCTGCTTGCCCAGGACGGGACGCCCTGGGTGGAACTGCTCGGTGTGCAGCTCGTCCGCCGTCCCGACTGAGCTCGCCTCGCCGTTTCCCTCCCTGTTCGTGAAGTGAGACTGATATGGGATTCGAACCGATCGCCATCGTCGGCCGCGGATGCGTGCTGCCCGACGCGCTGGACCCGGACACGTTCTGGGACAACATCTCTGCCGGCCGATGCAGCCTGTCGCCTGTACCGGACGGCCGCTGGCACCTGCCGCACCGGTGGGCGATGGGCACCGTGGAGGACCATCTCGACCGCACCTGGACCGACGTCGGTGGCTACGTCCAGGGCTTTGAGCAAGCGTTCGACCCGACCGGTCTCCTCGTCGATCCGGGCGAGATTCTCACGCTGGACCCGTTGTTCCACTGGGTTCTGCACGGCACCCGGCAGGCACTGCGGGAGGCCGGACAGGACAGGCCGCTGCCCCGCGCGGGACTGGTGCTGGGCAACCTGTCCTATCCCACCAGCGCCGGATCGGCCTTCGCCGAGCACGTGTTGCTCTCCACCGGGGACCCGACACTGCTGGCTGCGGCGCACCAGGCCCGGCCCGACGCACGGAACAGGTTCTCCTCAGGGCTGCCGGCGCATTTCGCCGCCCGCGCCCTGGGGCTCGGTGCGGGGGCCTTCGCTCTCGACGCCGCCTGCGCCTCCTCGCTGTATGCGATCAAGCTGGCATGTGACCGCCTGCACGACGGCACAGCCGACCTGATGGTGGCCGGGGCGGTCAACCGGGTGGACAACCTGTTCCTCCACGTGGGGTTCTGCGGGTTGTCCGCGGTGAGCCGCAGCAGCCACAGTCGGCCATTCCACCGGGAGGCCGACGGGTTGCTGCACGGTGAGGGCGCCGGGTTCGTCGCACTGATGCGACTGACCGACGCGCTCGCTGGCGGCAGGCCCGTGCTCGGTGTGATCCGGGGGGTCGGGCTGTCCAATGACGGCCGTGGCCGTGGCCTGCTCAGCCCTGCGGAGGAGGGCCAGGAACGGGCGATGCGCCTGGCTTACGCCCAGGCGGGTGTGGCGCCGGAGACCGTCTCGCTGCTGGAGTGCCATGCCACGGGGACCCCGGTCGGGGACGTCGCGGAGGTCCGCAGCACCGCACGGGTCTTCGCCGACAGCACCGACCTGCCCATCGGCTCGGTGAAGTCCAACATCGGGCACCTGCTGGCCCCGGCGGGCGTGAGTGGACTGCTCAAGGTGCTCGGCGCGATGCGGGCGGGCATCCGCCCCGCGACGCTGGCCGCGCAGGACCCGCTCGCCGAGCTGACCGGCACCCCGCTGCGTGTATTGGGTGAGTCCGAGCAATGGCAGGGGCCTCGCCGGGCCGCGGTGAGCGCCTTCGGATTCGGCGGCGCCAACGCCCATCTGATTGTCGACGCCTGGGATGCGGACAGCGGAGCCGCAGTTCCGGAACCGACCACGGTGAAGGCTCCGAAGGCGGAGGTGGCGATCGTGGCCATCGGCGCCCGGGCCGGCGATGGGACCGGAGCCGAGGACTTCCGCCGCGCGGTGCTCGACGGCCGGCGGTGCGCTCCGGCGACGAGGGTCGAAGTGGCGCTGCCAGGATTGTGTTTCCCGCCGCTTGCTGTGGAACGCACGTTGCCGCAACAGCTCCAGGTGCTGGAGGCGGCCAGGGAAGCGGTGCGAGAGGTCGACCTGCCTCGGGAGCGGACCATGGTGCTGGTCGGAATGGGTGTGGATCCGCAGATCGCCTGCTCCGCCGCACGCTGGCGGGCGCCGCAGTGGCTGGAGGAGGCCGGGATCCCGGCCGACTCGGAGCTGGCCGAGCGGGTCAGGAACGCTCTCGCCCCGCCCATGGTGTCCGAGCGGGTCGTCGGCAGCCTGCCGAACCTCGTGGCGAACCGGATCAACACCCAGCTGGACCTGGCGGGACCGGGCTTCACCGTTTCGGCGGAGGAGACCTCTGGCCTGGTGGCGCTGGATCTCGCGGCCCGTTCCCTCCGTACCGGGGAGGCCGATGCCGCGCTCGTCGGCGCCGTCGACCTTGCCCGCGACCCGGTCCACGAGGCCGCACTGGCCGAACTCGGATGCCAGGCCGTCACCGGGGACGCGGCCGTGGTGATGGTCCTCAAACGCCTCAGCGACGCCCGCAGGGACGGCGACACCGTGCTGGCAGTCCTCGACGACGAGGCCGTCGCCGAACCGGAGCTGATCGTCGGCGACGACGCCGGATTCGATCCGGCCGGGCTTTTCGGCCGTGCCCACGCCGCGCACGGACTACTGTCCGTCGCGGTCGCCACAACCGCCCTGTGCCACCGCGCGCGACCGGAGGCGCTGGCTCCGGCCAGGGTCGAACCGGGACTGAACACCGCCGAGGTCGTGGTCACGCCGATGGAGGCGCCGCCGGTCCGGATCCGGCTGCGGGCGGGCGACGCCGTACCTTGGGCGTCCGGACCCACGCCGAGGCTGCACGTCTACTCCGGCCGAGACCGTAGGGAAGTCCTCGCGGCACTCGACGAAGACACCGAGTCGGCCGACGGCCCGGCACGGCTGGCCCTGCTGACCGAGGGTGACATCGCCGCGCACCGCGGTGCCGCACGCCGCTGGCTCACCGACGGTGGTATCAGGCCATCCGGCGTGTTCTACCGGGACACCCCGGTGATCGGAGAGCTCGGTTTCGTCTACACCAACGGATCGGCCGCCTACCCCGGCATGGGGCGCGAGCTGTCGCTGGTTCTGCCCACCCTTGTGGCCGGGCGGTCCACCGTACGGCCGGGCGTCGGTCCCAGGTCCGGGGTGCTCGACCAGATCTGGGGCGCCGCCGAGCTGGCCGCCGTGCACACCGAGCTCACCCGAGGTCTGCTCGGGTTGCGTCCGGACGCCGCCATCGGCTACTCCTCCGGCGAGTCGGCAGCCCTGGGGGCCCTCGGTGCGTGGCGGGACGTCGACCAGCTGTACCGAGACACCTGGGCCAGCGGCCTGTTCACCACCGAACTCACCGGAGCGCTGCACGCAGTGCGCCGCGCATGGGACCGCCTCGGCGTGCCCGGCGACCAGTGGTCCAGCTACCTGGTCGCCGCCCCGCTGGAGCGGGTCCGCGCGGAGCTGGCGGACGAGGCGGCGGTGCACCTGATGGCGATCAACGCACCCGAGGTGTGCGTGATCGGCGGCGAGGCGCGGACCTGCGCCGCGGTCGTCGCCCGGCTCGGCGCCACCACTGCCATTCCGATCGACTACGACCTGGCCGCACACGCCCCGGAACTGGCCGAGGTCCGCGACCAGTGGTGGCGACTGCACCTGCGCCCCACCACCGAGGTGCCAGGCGTGCGGTTCTACAGCGGAGCCAGCACCCGCTCCTACACCGTGACGGCCGAACGCGCCGCCGATGCGGCCACCGCGCAGGGCCTCGGCACGATCGACTTCGCCGGCACGATCGAGCAGGCGTGGGCCGACGGCGTCCGGGTCTTCGTCGAACACGGCCCGCGCGGTCTGTGTACCGGCTGGATCAAGCGTGTCCTCGGCGACCGCGATCACGTCGCCGTGGCACTGGACGCCTCCGAGGGCAACGGACTGCGGCAGCTGTGTCTGGCCATCGCCGAACTCGTCGTCGCTGGCGTGCCCGTGCGTACCAAGGCACTTTTCGACCAGCTCCGGGCTGCGCGATCCGCTGCGGCCGAGGACGTGCCCGTCATCGAACTACCCGCCCACCGGGAGATCGCCCTGCCCTCGCTCGAACAGCCCGCGGAGATCATGCCGAGGGCTCCCCAGCTGGCTCCCGCCTTGACCCACGAACCCATCCCGCCCGTGGTGGCCGACGTCCTGGCCCAGCCCGTTCCCGCCGCGCTGCCCCAGCCGACGGACCTGCACGCGCTCGTCATCCAACACAGCCACCGGGTGATCGCGCTGCACCAGGAAGTCCTCGCCAAGCAGGTGCAGGCCCACCAGCGGTTCCTGCAAACCCGGGCGCAGCTGCTGACCGCGCTGGCCCATGCGGCGCGAGCAGGCACGGCGCCGGTGCCGCCCACGACATTCGTGCCCCCGCCCGGTCAACCAGTCACCCCGCCACCGGTCGCACCCCCGTCGCCCTTGCTCCTACCCGGACCGAAGTTCGACCGGACCCAGTTGGAATACCTTGCCGCCGGGCGGATCTCCACCCTGTTCGGGCCGAAGTTCACCGCGCAGGACCACTACGCGATGCAGACCCGGATGCCCGAGCCACCGATGCTGCTCGCCGACCGGGTCACCGGTATCGACGCCCACCCCGCCGCGCTGGCCGAGCTCGGCCCAGCACAAGCCACCGGCACGATCTGGACCGAGACCGACGTCCG
This sequence comes from uncultured Actinomycetota bacterium, assembly GCA_963711935.1. Classification (GTDB taxonomy): domain Bacteria; phylum Actinomycetota; class Actinomycetes; order Streptomycetales; family Streptomycetaceae; genus Streptomyces. The sequence goes on along the minus strand of CAVQGD010000003.1, from coordinate 48,855 downwards.
CCTGGACAGCTGGTACCTCGACGCCACCGGACGCATGCCGGCCGGGCTGATGATCGAGGCGGGCCAGGCGGACCTGCTGCTGATCAGCTGGCTGGGCATCGACCTGCTCAACCGCGGCGAACGGGTCTACCGGCTGCTCGGCTGCGAGCTGACCTACCACGGCAGCCAGCCCGAGGCAGGGCAGACACTGCGGTACGAGATCCACATCGACGGCCACGCCGAGCACGACGGCGTCCGCCTGTTCTTCTTCCACTACGACTGCTATGTCGGCAACGAACTCCGGCTGAGTGTCCGCGAGGGACAGGCCGGCTTCTTCACCCAGGCCGAGCTGGACCGTACCGACGGGGTGCGCTGGGACCCCGACGAATGCGCACCGCTCCCGGAGCTTCCGCTGGATATCCCGGCACAACGGTGCACGCGGTCGAGCTTCACCGCCGAGCACGTGCTGGCCTTCGCCGCCGGCCAACCTGCGGACTGCTTCGGCCCTGGCTGGGAGCTCACCAGGACACACGTGCGCTCGCCGCGCATTGACGACGGCCGTCTGCTGTTCCTTTCCGAGGTCACCGAGTTCGACCCGGCTGGCGGGCCGTGGGGACGGGGCTACCTGCGCGCCGAGACGCCCGTCTCGCCGGACGACTGGTTCTTCGAGGGGCACTTCAAGAACGACCCGTGCATGCCGGGCACCCTGATGTTCCAGGGCGGCCTGCAGGCGATGGCCTTCTACCTGGCCGCGCTGGGCTACACCATCGACCGGGACGGCTGGCGCTTCGAGGTCGCAGAAGGGCAGCCCTACACCGCCCGCTGCCGTGGCCAGGCCACTCCGAGCAGCAAGAAAGTTGTGTACGAGGTGTTCGTGCACGGCGCCTCCACCGGCCCGGTGCCGACCCTGCACGCTGACGTGCTGGGCACCGTCGACGGCGTCAAGGCCTTCCACGGCCACAACATCACGCTCCGGCTGGTGCCCGACTGGCCGCTGTCGCACTGGCGGCGGCTCGGCGGCCGTACCGAGCAGACCAGCGGCACCCCCGTACCCCTGGCCACACTCGGTGGTCTGATCGATTACCACGAGCCCACAGCGGTGGCCCAGGTCGACGGATTCCCCTTTGACTACTCCTCGTTGCTGGCGTGTGCGTGGGGCAAGCCGAGCGAAGCGTTCGGTGCCATGGCCGCATCCTTCGACGGCCCCCGCAAGGGCGCGCGACTGCCGGGGCCGCCGTATCACTTCATGACCCGCATCGTCTCGGTGAACGGACCACAGGGCGGGATGAGGCAGGGCAGCACCGTCATCGCCGAATACGACGTGCCCGAGCAGGCCTGGTACTTCGAGCAGAACGGCAGCGCGGTCATGCCCTTCGCCGTGCTGATGGAAGTCGCCCTGCAACCGTGCGGCTGGCTGGCCACGTACGTGGGCAGTGCGCTGACCACCGAGATCGACCTGCTCTTCCGCAACCTCGACGGCACCGGGACGGTCACCGGCGAGGTGACCCCGGCGACCCGGACCGTGCGCACGCACGCCGAGCTGACCAACATCTCACGCAGCGGCGACATGATCATCGAGTCGTTCACGGTGCGGTGTCTCGCCGATGGCGACGAGATTTTCACGTTGTCGACGGTGTTCGGCTTCTTCCCGTCCGCGGCGTTCGAGAACCAGCCGGGGCTACCGGTCTCGGAGACCGAGCGGGCCCGGCTGACGGCACCGAGTGAGTTCGCGGTCGATCTCACGACGCGGCCCGCCCGCTACTTCGCCGAAGCGGCCCACCTGCCCGGCCCGATGCTGCTGATGCTCGACCGCGTCACCGGCTACTGGCCCGAGGGCGGCGGCGCGGGCCTCGGTCTGGTGCGTTCGGAGAAGGATGTCGACGCGGGCGAGTGGTTCTTCAAGGCGCACTTCTTCCAGGATCCGGTGCAGCCGGGCTCCCTCGGCGTCGAAGCCATGTGCCAGCTGCTCCAGTTCTACCTGATCGAGCGGGGGCTCACCTCAGGTGTACCGCACCCCCGGTTCGAGCCGGTGCTGCTCGACCACGAACTGGTCTGGAAGTACCGAGGCCAGATCACGCCGGCCAACCGGTTGATCCGGGTGGAGCTGGAGATCCTGGCGGTCGGCGAGGACGCGCGCGGGTGCTACGCGGTCGCCGACGCCCGGCTCTGGGGGGATGACACCTGCATCTACCACGCCCGCGGCATCGGGATGCGGGTCGTGCCGGGAGATGGTCCGCCGGCGGTGGTAGACCGCGTGCTCGATCCCGCGCTCGACACCTGGGTGGCCGACCACTGCCCGACCTGGACCGTCCCGGTGTTGCCGATGATGTCCGTCGTCGACCGGCTTGCCGAGGCCGCGGCCGACCACACCGGCCAGGACGTGGTCGCCGTGCGCGAGGTCCGACTCCGGCGCTGGATCTCGGTCACCGAGGTCATCCGGCTACGGACCGAGGTGGAACACGGCCCGGCCGGGCTGGTGGTCAAACTGCTGCTGTGGCGGGAGGCAGCCACCGCCGCGTTGTCCAGGTTCGAGGAGGTGGCGCGGGCGATCGTGCTGGTGGGCACCCGGCCGGCCACGCGTCCACCTCGGTTCGCCGCGCTGCCGGACGCGGTGGCCCAGCCTGATCCGTACGCCTCCGCCGAGCTCTTCCATGGCCCGTCGTTCCAGTACCTGAAGTCACTGGCGATCGGGGCTACCGGTTCCTCCGCTGTGCTTGATGCCTGCGGTGGCACGGTGCCCAGGGGTTGCCTGCACCAGGGGTTGCTGGACGCCGGCGTGCAGGCGATCCCGCACCACAGCCTGTGGCGCTGGGCACCGCAGATCGGCGAGGGCAAGGTCGGCTTCCCGCTGCGGGTGACCTCGCTGGAACTGTTCGAGACACTGCCCTTGGTCGGTGCGGTCGAGGTCGAGGCCCGCTTCGCCGGGTTCTCCGCCGGGGATGAGTCGTTGCCGGAGTTCGACATCCAGTTCTGCCTGGATGAGCGGGTCGTCGCGACGCTGCGGCTGATCGATATCCTGTTGCCGCTTGGGCCATTCGCCGCCGCCACGCTGGTCGAGCGCCGGGAACTCTTCGCTCACCGCCGTGCGGTGCGCGGGCTGGGGCTGTCCAGGACCATGAACGGACAGACCGAGTTGACCATGGGGGAAGCGGAAGTACTGGGCTGGGTCCCCGGCACGGCTTACGCGTGGGGACTGCCGCTTGGGGCACGGGCGGACGAGTACCTGGCGGTCATCGCGGTCAAGGAGCATGTCGGCCGGCTGGCAGGGGTGCATCCGTCCGCTGTGGAGGTGAGTGCGGATCTCCGGTTCGCCCAGGTAGCCGCGCAGCGTTATGCCGTTGAGGTGGTCCAGGAACGGGATAAGGTCACCGTCCGTTCGGCGGACGCGGAATGACCAGCACGCGTGCACGGTTCCTACCCGCACCGGTCACCGCACAGCATGAGCAGGACCAGTACCGCCGACGGACGGCGCACCGAAGCACAGCACGGTTTGTGCCGAGCATGAAATGGGCAGACCTGGACGCTGACGCGTAAATAGCAGCAGTTGGGCAGCCCGAGGTGACCTCCCGGTTCGATTGTCCGGGAGGTCGGGGGCGGTACGGTTCAGGCGGCCGGCTGGGGGGTAGAGGGGCAGGTTCAGTCCGGTACCGATGGCGACCTCCAGTACGTCGCCGTCGGCCTGGGAGCAGACCCAGGTGCGGCTCGCGGCGAACAGGGTGCGGTCGAAGAGCCGCATCTGCCGGTCGTAGGAGCGGGCGTGCTTGTCCCAGTAGCGGCGCAGTCGCTCGTTGTTTCCCGGCTTGGACACGGTGCCATCCTCTGCGCTGCGCGTCGCTTCCGCACGCGCGGTTGGCTCGCCGACGGCGGGTGGTCGGCCGGTTGGCTTCCCGGCCGGCCACCCGTCGGGGTCTTCGCCTGCGAGCGCGGTCGGGTCAGTCGGCCGGCCGGGCCGTGTAGTCGCCGGCCTGCTGCACCGCCGCGACGAGTACGGCGCTGTCCAGGTCGGCGCCTTCGTCCAGGCGGATGGTGGTGCGTCCGGCCTTCACGTCGGTGCTGGAGGAACGGACGCCGGGGATGTCTTCCAGTTCGTCGTCGATGAGCAGGCCGCAGCTGGTGCAGTGCATGCCCTCGACGAGAAGCACCATCTGGGGACCGGTGTCGGTGTTCTTGGTGCGGCTGAAGAGCTTCATGCCTTGTCTCCCTGGAAGGTGATCTGGCCGGTCTGCATGCCCATGGCGCAGGAGAAGCGGAGCGTGCCGGGTTCGCGGGTGCCCAGGTCGACCCTGGTGTCGCCATCCCGCTTGACGATCTCCTGAACCCCGAGTTCGGGGATGGTGAAGGCACGGGCGCAGCCGCCCGAGTCCTTGCCGCGCAGCACCAGCGTGGTGGGCACCCCGGCCTTCGCGGTGAAGGCGGTGGGCTCGTAGAAGTCGGTGACAGTCAGGACAACGGTCTGCTTGTCGGAGGCGTCGATGCCGACCGGCCCGTCCGCTGCCTCCTTACCGCCTTCCGACGGAGCGGGGGCGGCGGCTGCCGCGGGGCTGGAGCCGGTGCTGAACGAGATCCAGCCGCCGGCCTGGAGTCCGGAGCCGATGGTCCAGGCCGCGACGGCCAGCACCACGATGCCGGTGGCGATGCCCAGGCGGCCGGACAGCGCGCGGCTGGAGCGGCGGAAGAGGTAGCCGAGGACGGCGAACAGCGGGGCGGTGCCCAGCACGAACCCGGCCATCACCGCCGCCCCGGCCAGCGGGGAGCCCGCGGTGATCGCGACCAATTCCATCGACAGCGTCACGCCGCAGGGCACCAGCACGGTAGCGAAGCCGACCAGCGCCGGTGTGGCCATGGACGTGGTCTTGGTGCTGCGCCGCACCAGCCGTCCGAAGGAGGCCGGGGGCCGGGGGACGAGCCGGGCCACCGCCTTGACGCCGAAGAGGTCGAGGGCGAAGAGCACCATCAGCGCCCCGGCGATGATCAGCAGCGTCGCCTGCGCCCGGGGGCCGGGCTGCAGCGCGGCGCCGAAGACGCCCAGCAGCGCGCCGAGGATGGTGTGGGAGAGCAGCTTTCCGGCGAGGAACGCGCCGACTGGGGCCAGATTCCCGGCCGTCGGCTCCGGGGACGCAGGCGATACCGCACGCCGGGTGGGGCTCGCGGCCCGGGGCCGCTTCTTGGCGGACGGCGAAGCCGCACGGGCGGGAACGCGAGCCTGGGCGGGATCGCGGCGGGTGACCGCTCCGGCGAGCAGACCGCCCTGGACGGCGGCACACGAAGCGCCACCGGCGAGCAGACCGGTGCTGACACCGGTGATGAGCAAGGTGATGGACGACGGCATGCGTCGTGACTCCTGTTCGGATACGACGGCACGCGCACATAGGAACATGGCGTTACGGGCGTGCCGACTCGGACATGAGGAATGCCGGCATTCCGCGAGGCAGCAGCAGAGCCGGCCTCACGGGCGACGAAGCCTCACGTCCGTGACATGCACAACCGGTGCAGATCAGGGGGCGGCAGCGCCGGTGGAGGCGCGTTGGGCCGGGCCGCGACGATCGCTGTGGCCGAGCAGGCAGTCCCCCTGGGCGGACTGGTCGGTGCCGCACTCTGCTGGACGGTGGGGGCGAGGGTGGCCTTCGGTGGCGCACACTGCTCCTCGGCCATCGGGCAGTGCTGACCATACTGTCCCGAAGCGGCCGCCGCCTCTATCGCCGTCGCCTGTCCCACTGCCCCGGCCCCCATCAGGCCGGAAGAAGCGCCACCGACCGCAGCCGGAGCGGCCATCCCCATCGAGGCCATCGGGCCCATCGAGGAGGGCATCGCCATCGCTGGCCGGGCCAGCCCGGTCAGACAGAACAAGAGCGCGCACCCCAGCAGAGCCCCGGACCAGGCCCGAAGCGGCGGCAGCACGCGTCGCGACATGCGCGCCATGCTAAGGCACGCCCAAGCCGCTCACCCCGACCCCCGAACGCCGCCAGCCGGCGGTGCCGCTCGCCTGCGACGGCAGCCGGACAGGTGTCCCGTCATCCGTGGCCAGGGGACCACCGCGGACATGCAAGCTCCTGGCCGACGGCGGACAGCTACGCGGCCAGTGATGTCCGGCCAGAGTGGATCATCTCTGGCTGAGCCCGGCCAGCCGGCGCAGGTACTCGTCCTCGTCGATCTCACCCGCAGCGTAGCGACGTCGCAGGATGTCCTCGGGCGCCTCGGCATCGGCGGGCCTGCTCGTCGTGTCCTGGTTTGCCGTGTTCTGGATCAGGAGGCGGACCAGCCACACCAGGCCGACGATGACCAGCGCCAGAAGGACAAGCCCCACCAGGCCCCAGAGGAGCATCCAGACTCCCATACCAGGCATCATGCCAAGCTACAGCTCGCCCTCCTCGAACTTCGTCTCGCTCCCGCTGATCCGCGGCGACCCGTCGCGACGCAAGGTCGCCAATGTCTTGTGCTTGCGGACCTCGAACACATCGTGCACTCGCTGCGCGAACTCCGGCTCAGCAGCGACAAGATCACTCCAACTCACCATACGCAATGGATATCAGAGACGACGGACAGCGCCCCTGACACAGACCGCCGCGAAGACCAAGCGTGCTGAGGGCCTCAGCACACCAGTCCACATCCCTGACAGGACGTCAAGAAACGTCAAGAAACGTCAAGAAACATGGGCTCCTTGACGAGCGGTACCGGGTGACGGAAGTCGGAAGTCGGAAGTCGGAAGTCGGAAGTCGGAAGTCGGAAGCCGGAAGTCGGAAGTCGGGAGACGTGAACTTGTGGGCTGAGCCGACGAGTTCACGGGTCTGTCGTACGTGTCACCTCTCGGTCTGCCATACGGAGGTGAGGGCCGTGACCGGGTCGGGGTCGGCCGGCGCTGCCGGCCACCAGTCGCCGTCGTCGTCCTGGAGGTAGGGGTACCAGTGGGTGTCGGGGCCCAGGCGCAGCTGGATGCCGTGGCCGGTGAGGGTGAGGCGGTTGCGCCAGGCTCTGAGGGCGACCGGGGTGGTGGTCATCTCGGTGAGGGCCTCGGTCAGGGCGGTGCGGGCGGCCGTCATCGCCGCCGGGGCGGGGGCGTGGGGCTGTTCGGCGACGGTGATGCCGGTGGGGCCGCCATACCGCCAGGCGCGGGTGAGGCGGGTGAACGCGTTCGGTTTGGCACCGGTGTTCTGGATGAGGTGGTGGAACCACTCGGGTCCGCAGTTGTTCGCGGCGATCCGTGCCGCGTCCTCGTGCTGGGTCAGGTGCAGGCTCGTGGTGTCGCCGGTGAGCAGCCGTGCGGCGCGTGTGGCGGTGTCCGCCATGAGGCGTTCGAGGTCTGTGGTGGACAGACCGGTGCCGGGCGGCGGGGCGGCGGGCAGTGCGGCGGTGTGCGGGGCCGGGCCGGGGAGTTCGGGAAGGGGTGGAGTGTGTGCGGCCACGGCGGCCCAGGCCGCGTAGGCACCAGCGGCCGGGAGGCCGGCCGGGGCCGGTGGGGTGGAGGTCGCCTGGGCGGCCGTACGGCGGGCGCGCAGCTGGGCGAGGAGCTCCTCCCGTCCGCGGCCGCGCAGGGCGAACACCACGAAGGGGTCGGTGTCGATGGTGGCGGCGATGGCGTAGCAGAGCGCGGCGGCGTGTTTGCAGGGGTAACCCCAGTCGGGGCAGGAGCAGTCCGGGTCGAGTTCGGTGGGCTGCGGGAGCAGGGGCACGCCTGCCTGGCGGGCGTCGTCGACGAGTTCGGCGGGCATCTCGCCGTCGAGGAGTGCCGCGAGGTGCCCGGCTCGGGCCGCGATGGTGCCGAGGAGGGTGTCCCACTGGGCGTCGGTGAGGACGGGCAGGTGGACGGCGGAGCGGTAGGGGCGGGGCCTGCTGCCCTGTACGGCCGCTTTGACCTGGCCGGGGGCGAGGGTGACGGGGCCGACCATGCCCTGGCGGGCGTAGGTGCGTCCGCGGGACAGGCGTCCGGAGTCCAGGGTGGAGTCCTCCAGGGCCGTCACCCATGCCTGGCCCCACCAGGTCGCGGCGAAGGCACGCCTGCCGCGGGCGGGCGCGCGGTGCGGGGCGGGGATGGAGGGGCTCATGACTGCCTTCCCAGGGCGACGAGTTCGGCGAGATCGGCGTCGGACAGTTCGGTCAGAGCGGCCTCACCGGAGCCGACCACGGCGTCGGCGAGCGCGCGCTTGGATTCGAGGAGCTTCGCCACCTTGTCCTCCACGGTCCCCTCCGCGAGGAGTCTGTGGACCTGGACGGGCTTGTCCTGGCCGATGCGGTAGGCGCGGTCGGTGGCCTGGTCCTCGACGGCCGGGTTCCACCAGCGGTCGTAGTGCACGACGTGGGCGGCGCGGGTGAGGTTGAGACCGGTGCCCGCGGCCTTCAGGGACAGCAGGAACACCGGCACCTCGCCGCGCTGGAAGCGGTCCACCATCTCCTCGCGCGCGGTGACGGGGGTGCCGCCGTGCAGGAAGAGGGTGGGGACGCCTCGTTCCGCGAGGTGTTTCTCCAGCAGGGACGCCATCTGCTTGTACTGGGTGAAGACCAGCACCGACTCGCCTTCGGCGGGGATGGTGTCGAGCAGTTCGTCGAGCAGCGCCAGTTTGCCGGAGCGGCCGTGCAACGGTGTGGACTGGCGCAGGCTGTGCTCTCTCAGATACTGGGCGGGGTGGTTGCAGATCTGCTTCAGCGCGGTGAGCAGCTTCAGGACCAGGCCGCGGCGGGCGATGCCCTCGGATTCGGCGATCTTCGCCATGGTCTCGCGGACCACCGCCTCGTACAGACCGGCCTGCTCAGCGGTCAGCGGAACGACACGGTCGGTCTCGGTCTTGGCGGGCAGTTCGGGCGCGATGCCCGGGTCGGACTTCTTACGGCGCAGCAGGAAGGGGCGGACGAGACGGGACAGCCGTTCGGCGGCCTCGTGGGTCCTCGCCCGCCTCGACCGCGCGGGCGTGGCGGGCGCGGAAGGCGGTGAGCGGGCCGAGCAGTCCGGGGGTGGTCCAGTCGAGGAGCGCCCACAGTTCGGAGAGGTTGTTCTCCACGGGGGTGCCGGTGAGGGCGACGCGGGCGCGGGCGGGCAGGGTGCGCAGCGCGCGGGCGGTGGCGGCGTAGGGGTTCTTGACGTGCTGGGCCTCGTCGGCGACGACCAGCGCCCAGGTGTTCTCGGCGAGGACTTCGCGGTCGCGGCGCATGGTCGCCGTAGGTGACCAGGACGAACTCGCCGTCGGCGAGGTCCTCCAGGTGGCGGTCGCCGCCGTGGAAGCGGCGCACGGGCGTGGCCGGGGCGAACCTGGCTGATCTCGCGCTGCCAGTTGCCGAGCAGCGAGGCGGGGCAGACGACGAGCGTGGGGCCCGCGGTGGCGGGGTCGGTCTGGCGGTGCAGGTGCAGAGCGATCAGGGTGATGGTCTTGCCCAGGCCCATGTCGTCGGCGAGGCAGCCGCCGAGACCGAGCGCGGACATCTCGGCCAGCCAGGCCAGGCCCCGCTGCTGGTAGTCGCGCAGCGTGGCTTTCAGTGCGGTGGGCTGCGGGGCGGGAGTGCGGGATTCGGGGTCGCGTATACGGGCGACGAGGTCGCCGAGCGCGCCGACCGCCGTGCAGGGAACAGTCTCCCCGTCCCGCTCCACCTCGCCGGTCAGCGCGGCGCCCAGCGCCTCCATGGGGGTAAGCGGTTCCATCCGGCGGCGCCTGGCGCGGGCCACCAGCTTCGGGTCGACGACCACCCACTGGTCGCGCAGCCGGACGAGGGGGCGGCGCGCCTCGGCGAGAGCGTCCATCTCGGCCTCGGTGAGCGGTTCGCCACCGAGGGAGAGCTGCCAGCGGAAGTCGAGGAGAGCGTCGGCGTCGAGCATGCCGCCCGCGCTGGAGCCGGGCGCGGTGCGCTCCCCGATCTCCGCGGTCGCGGTGAGTGCCTTGACCAGCTCGCGCGGCCAGTGCACGGCGATACCGGCGGCGCGCAGCGTGTCGGTGGCGTCACCCAGCAGGTCGAACGCCTCGTCGTCGGTCAGCCGCAGCTGGTCGGGAGCGGCGTCCTTCAGCAGCCGGCCGAGCGGTGTCCAGGCGCGGGCGCCGCGGCGCAGTGCGAGCAGCGTCTCGGTCTCGGCGCGCGGGCCGAGCAGGCGCTCGGTCTCGGCCGGCTCGCTCCACAGCCGTGCGGCCTCCACGACGAGCGCCGGATCCGCAGCGGTGTGCAGCTGGAGGACGGCCTGGAACCGCCGGCGGCGTCCCTCGGGTACGTCGACCCGCAGTGACACTCTGACGTCGGCGGTGAACGCGGCGGCGGTCTCCTCGGCCCACTCGTGCAGGACAGGCACGGCACGCGTCTCTCGCCAGGCGTACGGCAGGGCCCCCATGGCGAGCGGAGCGGCGGGGGTGCGGACCAGCTCGTCGGCGACCGCGTCGCAGAACTGGCGTACCAGCGCGGCCGGTTCGGTGATCCGCAGCGGAGCCGGACCCGGTTCCGGCAGGCAGTGGGCGTGGGGCGGGAAGGCGGCGGCGAGGGCGTCCAGCGTCTGCCGCTGGACGGCGGTGAAGGGGCCCGCCTGCCAGGTGTCGTAGCCGGCGGGGGTGAGGGCCGGGTGGAGACGGCCGTCGGCGAGCAGCCGCAGCGCGAAGCGGGCGGCGGCCTGCCAGGCGGCGGCGGACGGATGCGGCGGCTGTGCCCCGGACAGCGCGGCAACGGCGAGAGCCACGGGCAGCGCGTAGCCCTTCACCGAGCGCCGTCTGACCGAGCGGCCGTGCGGCAGCACCAGTTCCGCCGCCTCGGTCTCGACGCCCGCGGGCGCCATGCCACCCCCGTCGGCTGCTCCGGCGGGCTGCCACAGCAGCAGCCGTCCGAGGCGGGCGGGCTCGCCGGGCAGGAACACCGCCGCCCAGCCGCCGTCGAGCAGAGCCCGCGCCCAGGCGGCCGACTCCGGTGCGGCGAACGGCGGCACGCTCCTCGTGCCCGTGCCCGGCTCCCGTACGACGACTCGTGCCACTCTCTTTCGCCCCATCCTTCTGTGAACGGGCTGCACCGCGCCCCGCTCACCACCATGCGCCGTCACCCACCAGCGGGTTCCGGCCGCCTTTCCGTCACCGGCGGGAGTGCGCCTTGTTCGCAGCGGTACGTAGGCGTTCGGCCAGCCGCTTGTCGACGCCGCTGGGCCAGCCCCCCCCACGCCGCCGAGGTCCTCGGCCGGTATGCCGCCGATGTCCTCGGCCTGTATATCGGCGCGACGCCCGCCGACGCGGCGCACTGGAGCTGCTCGAACGGCCCCATCATGCCGCTGTCGGTGTGCCCAGCTCAAACCCGGTCGTGGCGGCCACCGTCCTTCCTCCACAGGTGGAGAGCGTGCACGGGGCGGCGCCGCCGCCTTCGCATGGTCGGGGACGCTCCGTGGTGTTCGCTTGTGTCAGCATCTTCCTTGGCCGCCGTACGCCAACTGCACACCCCGGTTGATGAAAAGGGAATTCATTTTCATATGATGGGGGCTGTGAGCCGTGAGGGGCAGCGAGGCTGCCCATGAGAGCGGTGAAGCGGCGCTCAACGCCGACAGGGACCTTTGATAAGGCGCGGCATGGGTACGGCACGGCATGAGTACGGCACAGTATGAGCATCCTTCTTCCCCCCGCGCTGGGCTGGGTGGCCTACCTGGCGGTCGGCGAGGACTGGCCTAAGGGCGACGAGGACAAACTCCGCGAGCTCAGCGAGGCCTGGCAGGAAGCCGCCCAGGAGCTGCTGGCGATCAGCCATGAGGTGGGTCCCTCGGCCGGCGGGGTGCTGGAGAGCATGGCCGGGCCGGTGGCGGGGCAGTTCCGGGAGTTCGTGGGGACGTTCCTGAAGAACCTGCCGCAGACGGCGCAGTCAGCGGATCAGCTGGCGCAGCTGGCGCGGGTGACGGCGGTGGAGCTGCAGTACGCGAAGTACATGATCCTCCTCCAGCTGGCCTGGATGGCGTTCGAGATCGCGCAGTTCGCGCTGTACGCCCCGCAGGTGGTTCCGGCGATCGTGGCGGCGGGCCGGGCAGCGGTGCGGATGATCCTGCGCCGGCTGGCCGTGTCGATCGCGGCGGGTATCGGGCTGATGACCGGCATGGACGTGGCGGTGCAGACGTTCCAGATGATGATGGGTGACCGTACCCGGTGGAACGCCCAGAACACTCTGGGGATGGTCAAGGCGGGGGCGATCGGGGGGGCGATCGGGGGGGCGGTCCCCCTGGCGGTGGGCAGGTGGCTGCCGAAGTACGCCGACACGCTGGTGGGCAAGCTCGCCACGGGTGGGGTGACGGGGCTGGTCACCACGCTGGCGCAGGATGTGCTGCTGGGCGGGAGTTCGGCTCTGGCGGGGGCGTTCACCTCGGGGATGACCGAGGCGCTCAGTGGGGGCGGGCGGCGTTTTCGGTGGCAGAAGCCGCAGGGGAGGGACGTCAACTCCCCGGATGTGAAGCTCCCGGATCTGCCGGATCTTGACCTGTCCCAGCTGGAGGCCAGTACGCCGTTGCAGCTGGATCGGCTGGGCGGTGGTGGAAAGCCGGGCGGGGGCGGACAGCTCACCGGGGCCGACAGGGTGCCGGGCGGCGCCGGGGTTCCGGCGGATGAGGTGCCGGGCACCTCATCGGCTCGCCCGGCCCGAGGCCTTCCCGGTTTCGGGACCGTGCTGGTTACTCCAGGTGACAATGCTGTCACAGCCCCTCAGGTCAACGGTGGCCGGGTCCCGGCGCAGGGCAGCAGCCCGGTCCCGGCGCAGGGCAGGGTCCCGGTTCCGGTGGAGGGCAGCGCGGGTGCCGGGCGGCAGGGGATCGCGGTTCCCGAGGGTGCCGGTGCGGGGTCCGCGCAGACGCAGGACGCAGGCGCAGGCGCAGACGCAGGCGCAGGCGCAGGCGCAGGCGCAGGCGCAGACACAAACGCAGGCGCAGGAATCCGCGCTGGTCCGGGAGCCGGACGAGACTGTGCCGCAGACGTCGGCGCAGGCGCAGACGCAGGAGGCGCAGACGCGGGAGGAGCGGGTCGCTGCTGCCGAGGGTGAGCGGGTCGGCTGGAAAGTCCGGGGCGAGCAGGGCTTCGTACCCGACCCCACGCTTCGCCGGTACGCGGAGCAGCAGTTCGGCAAGCTGGACGAGCAGACGGCTGACCGGCTCTGGGCGGAGGCCTCGCGGATCACCGGGCAGCACAACATGTTCGGCCTGACGTTCGACCGTCCCGGCGAGGGCCTGCTGGCGCGCGACCCTGAGCAGTACTGGGCCATCATGCGCGTGGTAAGGACGCTGCCCCAGCACGTGGTCGACTGGGCCATGACGCGCGTAGAGCGGGCACTGCCCCAGCACATGGCGGTAGACCGGGCCGTGACGCGCGTAGAGCCGGGGTTGCCCCAGCATGCGGGAGACCGGGCCGTGACGCGCGTAGAGCGGGCGCTGTCCCCGCATGCGGTCGGCCAGGCCGTCGCGGTGGCCGAGGCCTTGGCCGCGGAGCGTGGTGTCGGTGCGGCGCGCGATGGTCTGCTGGGCGGTGACCCCGGCCGGGTCGTGCACGACCACCGCTTGACGGCCGACTTCCCCGCCACCGGTGACCGCGAGGCAAAAGCACCGCGTGGCTCGCACGAGACCGAGACGGCCGTCGCCGGCGGCGCGGACAGACCGCGGCACAGCGAGCCGGGCCCCGAACCGGTGCCCACGAGGCATGCCACCTTCGCCGACGGGTCGAGTCGGGTGTCCGCCGTGTCCTCGACGGCACTCGACAGCGACCCGGTCCCGCTCCGGGAAACCGGGGGGACCGCCGGCGGTCAGGCAGTCCTCAACGAGGGCGTCACCGGTCCCCGTGTGCTGGGCGACGGGGCGGTGGACCTGGCAGAGGTACGAGGCGCCGCCGAGCTGCGAAAGCTCATGGACGCCCTGGGCCGTCCGGAGGCCCCGCTGCGGCTGCTCCAGGTGGAGCGTGCGGTCGAGGAGGCGCGGGAGGGGCTGCGGGAGGCCGGGGTGGACCCGGCCGTGCTGCACGGCGCCGTGCAGGTGTTGCGCGAGGCGGCGCTGGAGCGCTCGGAGGAGCAGGCCAGGCAGGCCCTGGACGCGTATCTGTCCGGTCTGTCCGGGCGGGACGACGCGCTGAGCCGTTTCTCGGTGGATCCCACCTGGGGCGACCGTTACCGGGTCGTGGACCACCTGACCAAGCTGACGCACGAGTTCGACGCCGCCCGCCGGGTGGTGGAGCGTGGCCTGCCGCTGTTCGACGCGCCGGAGGAACTGGCGGCGCTGCGGGTGGTGGACCGGCCCGAGGGGGCACGGCCCGGGGAGGGTACGTTCCGTCTGCTCCGTGACCCCGAGCTGCTCCGTGACCCCGAGTCGCCGCGGCGTTTCGGGATCGCGTCTCCGGATACGGAACTCGCCGGGCGCACGGGGGCGTTGTTCCAGCTGGTCGACGGGGAACAGGGGCACCGTTACCACTTCACGCGGGGCGGCCTCAGCCACACCGACCTGCGGCTGGAGGCGGGCCCGGGGCGTCCGCTGGGCTATCTGCGCCTGGACGCCGGTGACGCCGACGGGACGCCGCGGCTGCTGAACGCGGAGGGGGCGCCGACCATGGAGGGTCCGTGGCGGGTGGAGTCGGCCGACGGTGAGCGGGTCACGCTGGCTCCGGGCCCGGCTCACCCGGCTCACCCGGACCACCCGGCTCACCCGGCTCACCCGGCTCACCCGGCTCACCCGGCTCACCCGGACCACCCGACTCGCCCGGCTCACCCGGCTCACCCGGCTCACCCGGCTCGCCCGGACAACCCGGCTCCCCCAGCTCGCCCGGACAACCCGGCTCCCCCAGCTCGCCCGGACAACCCCGCTCCCCAGCTCACCGCGCCCCCGAGCAGCGGCTGGAGCGGCTGGAGCGGCTAGAGGTCGACACCCGTACCGGGCGTGTGGTGGCGGAGACCATCGGCGCGCCCGATGTCAGAGGGCGGCTGCTGCGCGAGTACTGGCGGATCGATCACGAGGCGGGCACGGCCGGGCGACTGGATGCCCGGGGCACACCTCTCACAGGTCCGTACGACACGGCTGTGGTGAGCTCCGGCCCCGAGGGCGGTGTCACGTTGACCAGCGATCCTGGCGGGCGTGTGCTGTTCCGGTATCCCGATGAGGGGGATGCGTGGGCGGCGACCAGCGATCCTGGCGGGCGTGTGCTGTTCCGGTATCCCGATGAGGGGGATGCGGGGGCGGCGGGCGCGCGGGAGAGCGATGCGGAACCGGTGGGCTCGGAGCTGCCGCTGAGGGGTGCGGGGCTCCCGGCAAGCCTGTCCGGGGCGAGGGTGCGTATCGAGCGCGGTCCGGACGGCGCGGTGGTCGGGAGGCTCGCCGGCCATGGCTGGGGGACGGGCTTCACGCACCGGGTCGAGGCGTTGCCGGAGGCCCTGGCCGGTGTTCTGGGCGAGGGGTTCACGCTCATCAACCAGGTCACCAGCGAGGCGCTGCACTTCGATGCCGCGAGGCACCTGCGGGCGGTCACCGGGGAGCGGGCGCTGGGTGGTGAGGGGCTTCCGGCGCGGCTGTCCGGCCTGAAGGTGGAGAGGATCCGTATTCCGGCGGCTGAGGTCACGCAGGCGGTGGAGGTGGTCCGGCTGGTGGGTGATCCGGCTCTGACGGGTTCGTTCACGGTGGCCCGGCTGGAGGGTGAGAGGGCCACCCGCCTGCCCGATGGTTTCTCTGTCACCGATACGGTCACCGGCGAGACCCTGTACTTCAACGCCGACGCCCGTTTCGTCTTCCGTGAGACGGAGGGTTTCCCCTTCCGTGAGGCGGAAGGGGGCGGTGATGCCGACGGCTCCGACCTGTTCGCCCGGGCGGACAACGGCCTTTCGGTGAACGACTCGCGGAAGCCGGAAGCCCCCCACTCGGAAGCCCTCCACTCGGAAGCCCTCCACTCGGAAGTCCCCAGCTCGGAAGCCCCCAAGGAAGTTCCTCACCCGGAAGCCCTCCAGTCGACGGAAGCCCCCAAGCCGACGGGTGCGGCCACGAGCCCGGCCGGGGAGGCCGGGTCTAAGGCGCCGCCCGGGGCGGAACGCCCGTGGTATTTCGACCGGGACGCTCTCGGCGAGGTCAGCGTGGTGGAGGCCGACGCTCTGCCCGTGGGCCTGGCAAGCCAGTGGGCGAACCGGATCGCGTACGAGGTCACGCGTCCCGGCGACAGCGAGCGGCTGACCACGGCAATCCGTGAGGGGATCCGCGGACTTCTCATGAGCGCGACGAAGCCGGACGCCGGACACGAGACCCGGACCGGACACGAGACCCGGACCGGACACGAGACCCGGACCGGACACGAGGCCAGGCCCGGGCACACGACGGACGCCGAGCAGCGCGTCGCCTTCTGGGAGCACGCCCTGCAACGAGGGCAGCTGATCCTGGCGGGCGACCAGGTGGTGTGGCTGCGTCCCGTCCTGCGAAACGCGGCGCCGGTTCCGGTGGAACCGGTCCCTGGCCTGGTGAAGTACAAGGTGGGATACGGCAGGCTGACCACCGACGTGAGCTACGAGACGGCGAAGACGTCGGGTGTCGGCTCCCTCATGCAGCTGGTGGGGTCGACGCCGTCGAGCGCGGTGTCGACGGTGATGCCGATGCCCGTGGTGGGCGCGGACGGGGCCCGGCTGAGGGGCACGGAGCTCGGACGCGATATGACAGTGGGACGCAAGGTATTCGCCACCGAGCACACTCAGTTCAGGGGCGGTGCGCACGTCCTCGTGTTCGTGGACGGTGTGCGACGGCCGCACAGCGTGGTGGCGCCGAAGCAGATCACCGTGGAGGTCCCCGAGAAGTTCTCCACCCCGGGAGGGCCACGGCCCGACGGGCCGTGGCTGCCGAACGGCAGGGACGTCATCGGACATCGGTCCCATCACGCCCGTGAAGTGGTCAACGCCATCGATCTCATACCGGTGACAGCCGCGCTGCAGCGGCACCTGCGGAAGGCGGGGCTCCCGGCTCACGGCGTACAGAAGGTGATGTCGGGTGTGCTGGCAAGGCTCAACGAGAAGTCGGCCCTCAACCGGAGCAGGTACTGGCTGACCAACGGCGTGGTGTCGGACAGGACACAATTCTCGACGGGGCCGGGGAGGTCCTTCGAAGGCCATGTGTTCCTGCGCGCCGAGATCGAGCGCCTGGAGTATCTCGGGGACACCCCAGGGGTCGCGGTGCGGGAGGACACGAGCGGCAACACGACGACCAGCCGCACCCAGGGATCCAGGAGCCGCGCCACCGTGGGACTGACGTTCCTCTCGGTCAGTGCTCTGCGGAAGGTGGGGCTCATACCGACGGCGGAGCTGAAGTTCAGGCCCAGGCGTGACACGCGGCATGGCCTGACCGAAGGGTCCGAGAGTCATACGGTGCTGACCGCGACGAGTGATCAGGCGCGGTACCGGGCACGGCTGCGGATGACGGTCGAGGTGCGGTCGAGCACCCACCAGATCCCCGGGTTCGGGCATCCGGTGGAGGCGGAGCTCGGCATACCGGCCAGGGAGTCCGCCGACTTCGAGCGCCGCCTTCTGGGCGACGGCGCCCCGCCGCTGCGGCAGGCCCTCCTGTCCCTGGACGGGCCAGTGGAGGCCCAGCCGCACGTGCGGAGCCTGCTGAGGGAAGCAGACCTGGCGTTGTCCGACTCCGCCGGCGGGCGGCCCGCGCGGCTCGACCGGCCGTTGCCGCCCCCGCACCCACGCGAGCCACTCGCCCTGGCCACCCGGCGCGGTGCGGGCTTCGCCGCGGAGATGGCGCTGCCCGGCGCGGAACTGGTCCACGACCAGATCCGCGGTGCGCTGGAAGGCTGGCACAACAAGCTGTCCGGCAAGGGCAAGGGCGGCAAGGGCAGGGACAAGGCCGACTGGTCGGGAACCGACCACGAGCTCCTCACCTGGTTCGCGCGCCCCGCGCTGGAAGTCGACCTGCCACGGCTGCTGTCGGGCGTGCACCACACGGTGCGCCTGGGCAGGCGCTCGTACACCGTCTCGGTCAGGGCCCATCTGCTGAACCGGATCGGCGGTGCCACCGGCACTGACGCCTACCCGATGAAGGTCAACCTGCGGTCACAGCAGGTCGCCAAGGTGAAAGGACGCCGCGACATGCGGTGGAACCTCGGCGGGGCGTTGGGTCTCCGGGTCGGGATCAAGGTGCGGCCGTGGGGGGAGATCCGACTCGGTACGCTGCACGGCTCGCTCGGGTTCGGGCGCGATGTCCGCTACGCGTTCTCCAGCGGGACGAAGTCCTACCAGCGCACTCAGGCGTCCGGCCCGGTGGACGAGCACGTGTACGACGTGGTCTACGAGGTCTCCGTACGGCCTGAGGGCCACCCGGCTCAGCGGTGGTGGATCGACAAGCCGGGCGAGGCCGTGGCACGGGTCGTCGTCCCGCACCAGCACGTCCCCGCCACCCCCCTGAGCACATCGGAGCTGGCGTCGGCCGGGACTGTCAGCCGGCCGAGGGCGTGGCCGGAGGGGCCGACCGCGGGCTTCCGGCACGGCACAGCGGGCTTGTTCCCGGTGTTCCTGACAACGCCGGAGCTGCCGGAAACGGCCGCACGGATGTACCAGAAGGCCAACAACCTTCCCGCTGACTGGCTCAAGGACCGGGCGAACTGGCCCACCGAGCTCGTGACCCTCACCGACCCCCTCCACCTCAGCGCCGACTTCGCGGTCCTGACCAGCCGCGCGGGCAAGGTGGTGGAACTGCCGGCCGGCTCCGACGGAGGAAAACAGGTGCTGCGGCTGCGGATGACCGGATACGAGCCGCGCCATGTGGCGGCCCACAGCGGCGAAGGCCGGACAGTGGAGGTGCAGCACTACGCTCAGGGACACGAGTACCTCAAACACATCAAGCGGAACCTGAGCGAGGCAGGCCTGACCGCGACGCTCGGGTTCCGGTTCCGTCTCGGAGACACGCAGGAAAGCGGGGCGGCTGCCTGGAACCCGGCGGGGGCGGGAGGAGGCAACCACTCAGGGGAGGTGCACGCCCAGGTCAACGTCACCGCCTCCGGCGAGCTGCTGTGGGAGAAGCTGAGCAGCCGCAGCACCGAGGAGGGGCCCGTGGGGAACTCCCGTGCCGCCTACAAGGGCACGATCCACACCTACCGCACGGACCCGGTGTTCGAGATAACCCTGGAGCGGTGGAAGAACCCCGGTCTGATCAGCCGGGGCAGTGGCATGAGGCGCAGCACCCAGTATCTGCGGGTCACGGGCGGCCTGGACTTCCTGGTAGCGGAACGGCGGATCACCGACCTCGGACTGCCGGTACCGGAAGGCATGCAAGAGGTCCAGCCGCACCAACCGGTGGGATACGTTGACGCTGCCGTGCTGCCGTCCGTGAGCCATCCGGAGATCCTGCACGCCGACGCCGTCCTGGACCGGATGAAGCGGTGGCTGACCGACCAGGGCGTCCTCCCCCTCCACCGCGCAGAGGGCGGCAGCCAGGGGCAGCGGTCTGAGAACCGGTCTGAGAACCGGTCTGAGAACCAGCCTGAGAACCAGCCTGAGAACCAGCCTGAGAACCAGCCCACTCTGCTGCTGCGGGAACTGGAGCGCTCCTTCTCGTCCGAGGCGCTGCTCAGTCAGTTCTCCCTGCTCTCGGGCGGGGGCGTGACGCGGTGGCTGCCGCTGCCGTGGGCGTACGGCGGCACCCTGTGGATGAACGTCACGGCCGAGGTCGGCCCACCGGTCTCCCAGCTGAGCCGGCCCGAGGTACGGCTGATGACACGGGCGCATACCCACCGCGACACGGCGAAGGAAGCGGCGACCTTCAGAACTGCCGACTTCTCGGCCCAACTGCTCGCCAGAGTCGGTAATTCGGTGCACGGCGGCCCGGGATTCGGCATGGGCTACGCCCGTACGAGCGGGAAAGGCGCCGAGCAGGTCGAGAGGGAGATGGACATGCACCGGGCCATCACCGAGGAAGGGTCCCAGGAGTTCGAGCATCCGGTGAAGTTCCGCATCCGCATGGGCATCACCATGGAAGCCCCCGAGATACTGAGCGCGCCCGCACGCGCCCTGCGGAGCGGGGTGTTCGGTGTGGCGGGCCTGCTCGGACACCGCCGGGACGTCGCCGGCTGGTGGTACCGGAACCAGCCGTTCGTCCAGCGTTTCCCCTCCTCCGCCCACCCCGAAGAGGGCACCGTCGACGGTACTGTGCGCCTCGTCGTCCCCGACCACCTCGTCGTCCCCGGCACACCCCCCGCACCCGCACCCCCACCCCTCGGCACCGCCAGGTGGGACCCGGACGCCCCCGTCCAGGGCACCACCGTCCAGGGCACCACCGTCCAGGGCGCCCCCGTCCAGGGCGCCCCCGTACGGAACGCCTCCGCGTCGCGGACCGATCGGGAACTGCTGGAGCGGTTGCTGGAGGACGGACATCCCTGGGCACTGCCGGCCGCCGCTGCCGCCCACCGGTGGGCCGCACTGCCCGCGGCACCGTTCCGGCCGCCACACGATCTGACGGCACCGGACGCCTGGCATGTTCCCGGGCTCGACTTCACCACCCTGGACGGCTTGCGGTACACCCTCTTCACCAGTGAGAACCTGATGCGGGCCAACATCGGCAGACTGCTGCGCCACCAGTACGAGGTGCGGGTCGGCGGACGCACCGCGACAGTCGGACTGGACATCACCAGCGTCAAAACCCTCGGGACCCTCGAGCCGGAGAGCGGCATCAGCTTCGCCGCGCGGCACCACCTGCTGCCGGAGGAGGCGACGACGGACACGTTCGAGCAGACACGCGGCTGGCACTGGGAAGCAGGCCCGGACGTCGGCGGAGAGGCCAGGCAGGGCCTGGCCGTTCTGGAGCACGCGCCCGCCACCTGGGGGCTGGAAACCACCGTGGAGCGGAGGGGAGAAACCGCTGAGGTCGAGGAGCCCGACCAGGACAGGAGCCGGCTCTATCGGCACTACCGAGCGGACGTCGACCTGGTCGTGAGCGGCCCCTGGGGCCGGTTGCGCGTGCACGTCCCCGACGGCCTGTACTTCATGCTTCCGGCTGACTACTCCTCCGTGCCGTTCCAGACCAGCTCCGGACTTTCCCGATGACTCCCGATGACGGCGCGGCTTTCCCGATGACGGCGATGACGGCGGTCGCGGTGGCAGCCAGGAACCCGGCCGTCCAGGGACCCGGTCGTCAGGGACCCGGTCGTTCAGGGACCCGGCCGTCCAGGGACCCGGTCGTCAGGGACCCGGTCGTCCAGGGACCCGGTCGTCCAGGGACCCGGTCGTCCAGGGACCCGGAAACGAACCGCCCGGCCTGGCGCTGGGCGTCGCTCAGGTACGGGTGCGGACCAGCAGGAGCGCCACGTCGTCGTCAGGTCGCGGGCGCAGGGCGCTGAGGAGGGCGTCGCTGGTCTGTTCCAGGCAGGAGCCCGGGTTCTGGAGGAGACGGGTCAGGAGGGTGAGGCCCGCGTCGATCGGTTCCCCTCGGTTCTCGACCAGCCCGTCGGTGTAGAGGGCGAGCAGTGAGCCGGGGGTGAGCTCCAGTTCGAGGGTGCCGAAGTCCACGCCGCCCACTCCGAGCGGTACGCCACTGGGGACGTCGACGAGTTCCGCGGTGCCGCCGGGCCTGGTCAGCACGGGCGGCAGGTGGCCGGCGCTGGACAGGACGCAGGTGCCGCGACGCAGATCGCACACGGCGTAGAGGCAGGTGGCGATCGCGTCGCCGAGCGAGCGGCCGGCGAGGTCGTCGAGGTGCCGCAACAGCTCGGCGGGCGGCAGGTCGACGCGGGCCAGCGCACGCGTGGCGGCACTCAACTGCCCCATGATCGCGGCGGCTTGGACACCCTTGCCCATCACGTCCCCCACGACGAGCCCGGTGCGTCCCGGGCCCAGCGGCAGCACGTCGTACCAGTCGCCGCCGACCTCGCTCAGGGCCGGGCGGTAACGGGCGGCGATGTCGAGCCCCTCCTGCTGGACCGGCGTGCACGGGAGCAGGCTGCGCTGCAGGGTCAGGGCGGCGGCGCGTTCCCGTCCGTAGAGGCGGGCGTTGTCTATGGAGATCGCGGCGCGTGCGGCGAGTTCCGAGGCGAGCAGGCGGTCCTGGTCGTCGAAGGGGCGGTCGTTGACAGTGCGGTACAGAGTGAGGGTGCCGAGCACTTTGCCCCGGGCCATCAGCGGCAGTGCCAGGTAGGAATGAACGCCGGCTTTCTGGAGGGTCCGGGCGGCGCGGGCGTCCCGGGCGATGCGCCGCATCGTCTGTCCGTCCACGCGCTCGACCAGCACCGGCTGGGCGTCACGGACGCACTGGGTGATGATCCGCGAGGAGCCGTAGGTGGCCAGTTCACCGACCGGGTCGGCGGCGTGAAGGGCGTCGGTGGGGTAACCGGCCGCGACGGCCAGCGCCCTGAACCGGGCGGGGGCGTCCCCCACGACGGGCGTGATGGTGCCGTGGGCCACGACCGATTCGAGGATGTCGACGGCGGCCAGGTCGGCCACGTCCGGCACGGCCACGTCGGCCAGTTCCCGCGCGGTCTGCCGGAGATCCAGCGTGGTGCCGATCCGAACCCCGGCGTCCGCGATCACGGACAGGCGTCGGCGCGCCTGCGCGACCTCGGCCGCGGCCTGCTGGCGCTCGGTGATGTCCAGGACGGCCATCGCGAGGCCGAGCACCCGGCCCTCGGTGTCCTCGATGCGGTGGTACGACTCCGAGTACGCGCGGTCCCCGGCGTCCGCCGCCGTACGGCCTATGGTCTGCTGGTCGAGCAGGGGTCTGCCGGTCTCCAGGACGTGCCGCATACGGGCCTCGATGACCCCCACGTCCAGCTCCGGCAGCACTTCGCCCACCCGGCGGCCCACAACGGCCGACTCGGGTACGCCGTTGATGCGCTCGAGCGCGGGGTTGACGCCCACCCAGCGCAGGTCGTTGTCGAACACGGCGATGCCGAGCGGGGTCTGGTTGAGGAGGCTGTGGGAGAGGGCCAGGTCCCGCTCCACGCCCCGTGCGGTCGTCACGTCCGCGGCGAGTCCCAGCAGATGGGGCCGGCCTTCGCTGTCGAGCAGGCACATCGTACGGAGCTCCACGGCACGTTCCGTGCCGTCGCGGTGCCGCAGCGGGAAGACACCGGCCCACCCGGTCCCCGAGCGGACCTCGGTGAACAGCTCCCTGGCCCGCGCGCGGTTCTCGGGCGTGACCAGGAGTGTGTCGGCGCACTGCCGGAGGGCCTCCTGCGCGGAGTAGCCGAGCAGCTGCTCCATCTCGGGGCTCCACAGCGCGATGTTCCCGCCCGCGTCCAGGACCACGGCCGCGACCTTCACGAGGTCCAGCCATCTGCCGGGCGCCGCCGTGATCTCGTCGCCGCCCGAGGCCGCATACCCCTGCATGCGAGCCGCTCCTTCCGGCGCGGCAAAGGCACCGCCAAGATCCCGTTCCGACAGCCATCCGATTAGGTCACAGTACGGCTGTAAGAGCAACGCTGTCGCGTAGAAAATAAACCGGCGAGGGCCGACGATGTGCCTCCGGGGCGCCTGAGCCCCGATCCACCGGCTTGATTCCGGAATGATCGTTTCGGAGTGATCGTTTCGGGGGTTTCGAGTCGTTGCTGAGGGAGGGATCGGTGGTGGGCATGGGGTGTCCGCTGGTCTCCCCAGCTTTTCCACATTTCCACAGGTCTGGTCCGCCTGGGCCGTGGTCCGCCTGAGGTCTGATTCGTCTGAGGTCTGATTCGTCTGAGATCTGGTTCGTCTGATCCGTCGTCAGCCCGTCGTCAGCCCGTCGTCAGCCCGGCGTCTGGTCCGACGGGCCCGTTCCCTTGAGGATGTCCTCGCTCTCGTCGTTGGCCAGATCACCGCCCGGATGGATCTGCTCGAGCTGCTCGATCTGCGGGAGTTCGATTCGCTCGCGCATCGCTCTTCGGCTGCAGGCGTTCGCCTCGGCCACGCGGGCGCGCAGCAGCTCCTGCGGGTTGAGGGGTTGGACGCGGGCCGGGTCGGCATCCCATTCGCGGCCGCCGACGAGGGGACGGAGCCGGAGGTAAGAGCCTTCGTGGCCCATGACGATGCCGACACGGTCACGGACGGGGTCGCGGACGGCGGTGCCGGGTGGGGGCGGGGCAGTGTCGGGAGCGGGTCCGAATCCGGATTCGGTGCCGGTGCCGGTGCCGGTGCCGGTGCCGGGTTCGGGACCGGGTTCTGGGGTGGTGTTCATCGGACGGCGGTGCCCTTCGTGATGACTGCGGCGAGTGCGAGTGCGAGTGCGAGGGCAAGGGCGTCACGGGCGGAGATGGCTTCGCCGAGTTTGGGGTTGGACGCGGGCTTCGGCATGGGGCTTGTTCTCCTGTTCGGGGCTGGTTGGGAGGGGCTGATGGAGTCGGCCGTTCGCTGTCGCGGCCACGCTGTGCGAATTACCGTGCGTAGTGGCGGTGTTATGAGGATGCGGCCTGGCTGGGCCTGAGCGTGTCAGTGACGCGGTCTCGTTCTCTGCCGGGTGAGATACGTTCCCCACCTTCTACAGGAGTTGGAATGGGCATGTGGGCACGTGTGTATGGGTGTGAGTACGGGTGTGAGTGGCGTCCACGGTGGGCCGGTATGCCCTGGAGGGGCTGCGTCATGCCGTGGTGACGCCTCGTCACGGGCTGCGGCCAGGAGCCGCGCCGGCGGTTCGCCGAGGAGCCGAGGAGCTACGGCGGTGGCACGCCCAGCGAGGGCGACGGCCCGCGGCAGCTCAGTGAACAGCTGGGCCGGGACTGGCCGTTGTCCGGGAAGGCGGAGAAAGAAGCAGGGAGAAAAGAGGAGCCCCTGGGGTGACCTGCTTTGTCGCCGCGGCCGACGCGGGTTCACCTCCCGCTGTGCGAACGGAGGCACCCGGTCTCGGTGATACAGCGGGAGTGTGCGAATATCACCCACGCGACTCCTGGTCAAGGAAGAACACACAAGGAACGCCGCAATTTCTCAACAGATGCGGTCAGATGCGGTGCGGAAGTCCACTCGGGCAAGGGAGGTGCCGGCCATGATGCATGAGCCGTTGACGGGACAGCCGGCCGGCCCCCAGCCCGAGGGCATCACGCAGGCCGAGGGCCTCACACCGACCGGCTACCAGGCATGGTGAACGACGAAGGCGATATACGCACCCCATGAGCATCCTCCTTCCCCCCGCCCTGAGCTGGGTGGCCTACCTGGCAGTCGGCGAGGACTGGCCTCAGGGCGACGAGGACAAACTCCGCGAGCTCAGCGAGGCCTGGGAAGAGGCCGCTGGGGAGCTGCTGGCGATCAGCCGTGAGGTGGGTCCCTCCGTCGCCGGGGTGCTGGAGAGCATGGCCGGGCCGGTGGCGGGGCAGTTCCGGGAGTTCATCGCCACGTTCCTGCGCCACCTGCCGCAGACGGCGCGGTCGGCGGATCAGCTGGCGCGGCTGGCTGAGACGACGGCGGTGGAGCTGCAGTACGCCAAGTACATGATCCTTGTGCAGTTGGCCTGGATGGCGTTCGAGATCGCGCAGTTCGCCCTGTACGCGCCGCAGGTGGTGCCGGGGATCGTGGCGGCGGGCCGGGCGGCGGTGCGGATGATCCTGCGCCGGCTGCTGATATCCATGGTGGCGGGTATCGGGCTGATGGTCGGCATGGATGTGGCGGTGCAGACCTTCCAGATGATGCTGGGGGACCGTACCCGGTGGAACGCGCAGAACACCCTGGGGATGCTCAAGGCGGGGGCGATCGGTGGGGCGATCGGTGGGGCGCTCCCCCTGGTGGCGGGCAAGGTGGTGCCGAAGTTCGCCGACTCGCTGGTGGGCAAGCTCGTTATGGGTGGGGTGACGGGGCTGGTCACCACGGTGGCGCAGGATGTGCTGCTGGGCGGGAGTTCTGCTCTGGCGGGGGCGTTCACCTCGGGGATGACCGAGGCGCTCAGTGGGGGCGGGCGGCGTTTTCGGTGGCAGAAGCCGGCGGGGATGGACGTCAACTCCCTCGATGTGAAGCTCCCCGACCTGCAGGATCTTGACCTGTCCCAGCTGGAGACCACGCCGCTGCTGGACCAGCCTGGCGGGGACGGGAGGCCGGGCGGGGGCGGACAGTTCACCGAGTCCGACGGGTCGTCCACCACCACACCTACCACGTCCGACGGGCCGCCTGCCACCACACCTACCACGTCCGACGGGCCACCTGCCCCCGCATCCACCACGGGCACCGCGGGCACCGGTGGCGGTGCCTCCGGTACGCAGCAGACGGGCACGGACGCGGGTGCGGGCGGGGGCAGGGGTGCGATCCCGGTGCCGGTGGCCGGGGCGGATACGCCGCCTGCCCCGGGTGCGGACCGGGGCACCGGCAACCGTCAGGGCGACGGCAACGGCACGGACCGCACGGAACGGCAAACAGACCGCACGGAGCAGCGACAAGACCGCACGGAGCAGCAACAAGACGAACGGGACGGGCGGTTCGCCCGGGGGGCGGTCAACGCGCAGCCGGGCGGCACCGTGACACTGCCGCCCGGGACCCCGGCGGATGAGGTGCCGGGCACCGTGCCGGCCCGCCCGGCCCGGGGCCTTCCCGGGTTCGGGACCACACTGACGGGCCCGGGCAGCAGCGAGGGCACCGCCCCCGGGACCGACAGCGGCCCCGCTCCCACAGCCGCGCCCGGCACCCCTCCCGCCGCGTCCGGTACGGCTCCGGCCGTGTCCGGTACGGCTCCGGCCGTGTCCGGGAACAGCGGTCAGCGCCACGCGTCCGCGCCCATGATCCCTGCGCGTCCGGGCAGTTCGGCCGACGCTCCGGAGCCGGCGAGCACCCCGGGCACGCGGGGCCAGGCCCTGGGCCCGGCCCCGCGGGAGCAGGCTCCGGCCGGGGTGCGCCCGGTGCCCGTCACCGTCAGCGAGGGTGCCGGCTCCAGCGCCTCCCGGAACCCGGCGGTGTCCCGGACTGTGCCGACCGGGACCGCCCAGCCGCAGGACCGCCTGTCCCGGGCTCCCGGCACGGAAACCACCACCGGCACTACCGCGGACACCCGGTCCGGTACCCCCACGAGCACGACCCCCGGGTCCGGTGCGGCTCCCCGCACTGGCACGGCCACCGAAACCGCTGCCGGCCCGGTCACGGTCGGCACTCCTGCGCACGCCCCGTCCGGCACCACCACCGGCCCGGCCTCCCCGACCGGCACGAGCACCGAAACCACCGCTCCCACCGTAGGGACGAAGACCGGCACAGACACCACCGGGACCGGTACTGCTCCGGCCGGCACCACCAGCGCCACCGGCACTGGCGCCACGGCTGGGGACCAGCCAGTGCGTGACGCTGCGCAGGACACGGTGGTCCCGGCGGAGGTGGTGGTCCCGGCCGGGGAGCGTACCGGTGCCGGGGAGGCGGCGCCGGGTGGTCTGTGGGAGGTCGCGGCACGGTTCGGGCTGGATGAGGCCGGGGCGCGGGCGTTGTGGGCGGCGGCGGCGAGGATCACCTGGACAAAGCACAACCCGTTCCCGCTGACGATCAGTGAGCAGGCCACCTCGCTGCTCCAGCGTGATCCGGAGCAGTTCCGGCACATCCTGCGGGTGGCACAGGAACTGCACGCACACGGGGGCCCGGACCTGGGGCAGGACCATGGGGTGAGGGCCGCCCAGGATCTGGCCCGGCAGCGGGGCCTGCCGGGTGCGTACGGCCCGCAGGGCCCGCAGGGCCTGCGGGGGGTACTGGTGGGGGGTGCCGGGCCGTCGGGGTCCGGGGCCGGGCCGTCCACCCGGCCGGGGCCCGCGCCCGGGTCCGCGCCTGCGCCCGGGTCTGGGTCCGGGTCCGGGTCCGGGTCCGGGTCCAGCGTCATGCTCTTCGGTCGGTCCTTGGTCGCGCCCGTGCCCGTGCCCGCGCCCGTGTCCGCGCCCGCGCCCGTGTCCGCGCCCGCGCCCGTGCCCGCGCCCGGGTCCGTGCCTGCGTCCGGGTCCGGGTCCAGCGTCATGCTCTTCGGGCAGCCCTTGGTCGCGCCCGCGCCCGCGCCCGGGTCCGTGCCCGCGCCCGTGCCCGGGTCCATGCCCGTGCCCGGGTCCATGCCCGTGCCCGGGGCCGGGTCCGTGCCCGTGCCCGGGTCCGTGCCTGCGTCCGGGTCCGGGACCAGCGTCATGCTCTTCGGTCGGTCCTTGGTCGCGCCCGTGCCCGCGCCCGCGCCCGCACCTGCGCCCGGTTCCGGGTCGGTTTCCGACGTGGCGGTGGGAGGTCGTCCCCGGACAGCCTCCCAGGCGTTCCCCACCGACCCGGCCCCGCCGGCCAAGCGCCCCCGTACCGGCACCGGTCCGCCCGGCACCGAGACAGCGCCGGCACAAGCCCCGGGATCACAAGCCCCGGGATCACAAGCCCCGGGATCACAAGCCCCGGGATCACAAGCCCCCGGAGCGGGGCACCCGCAGCCGGAGCAGACGTTCGACACCCCGCTCCCGGGCGTCCCGCTCCAGGATGTCCCGCTCCAAGACGCCCCGTTCCAGGGTGTCCCGGAGCTGGCCGGCTACCGCTTGTCCTGGCCCGGCGCCCCCACCGGGCACCCCGATGCCGCCCCGCCTGGCCTGCGGGACGCCGTCGGCCGGCTGGTGTCCGACGCCCGGATCCACCCCGGCCCCGCCGGCGGGCAGCTGGTGGTCGAGCTGCCGGTACCGGACGTTGCTGGCGCGGCCGCCCGGTGGGTGTTCGACACCGCGGCCCACCCGCCGGCCCGCCCGGTGTGGCGGCTGGTCCCGCTGACCGGAGACGGCCTCGGCCCGCTGCACGGCATGCTGGTGGAGACCACCTACCGCCCCACCCCGGCGCCCGGCGGCTACCACCGCCAGCACCACCTGGTCGGCGGCCTGCGCCAGCCCGGCCGTGACTTCCTCCCGGAGGAACCGCCGCCGTCACTGGCCGGCCGGCTGCCCGGCGGCTTCACCCTCCCCGACGGCAGTGGTGGTGCCCGGCACTTCGACGCCACGGGACGGCTGCGCTACCGGGACACCTTCACCGCCACGGGCGCCGTCCTGCGCCAGGACACCCGCCAGCGGTACCTGTCTGCCGGGCTCCTCCTCGACGGCTCCCTGCTGCGCCACTGGCCCGACCCCTCCTCCTCCCACCCCCTGCACATCGAGGTCACCGCCACCGTGTGGCTCCGCGCCCTGGGCCACCTGGGCGACGACTCCACCCCCGCCAGCTGGGAACTGCACCTGGTCGACGCCTTCGGGCAACGACTGGGCGGCCACACCCCGCACTTCGACGGCACCTACCTGTCCCGCACCGACCCCACCGGCCAGCAGTACCTCATCACCGCCAACCTCACCACCCTGGTCCCTACCGCGCTTGTCCCCACCGCGGTGCCCGGTACGGTCACCGCGGCGCAGCCGTCCGCCCCGCCCGCACCGGCCGGCCCCCGGCTGTCCCGGGAACACCCCGCGGCAGGCCCGGGCCGGAACCGGGAGCGGGGGGGTGGTGCGGTATCGAGTGGGGCTCGTGGGGAGGGGGAGCTCTGGCTGGACAGCCCCCGGTCCGACACCCCCCGGTCCGACACCCCCCGGCCCGACGCCCCCCGGCCCGACGCCCCCCGGCCCGACGCCCCCCGGCCCGACGTCCGCCGGTCCGACACCCCCCGGTCCGACACCCCCCGGTCCGACGCCCCCCGCTCGGCGCAGGGCACCTCGGCCGTGACCGGGGAAGCTGGGCCGTCCACGCCCGCCGCCCCGTCCCGTACACCCACAGCACCGGCCGTGTCCGACCAGAGACATGAGTCCGACCAGAGACATGAGCGCGAAGCGGCTGTCGCCCTCAGGAGGCTCTGGAACAGGCTCCTGCAGGCGCAAGGGGCGGGAACAAACCAGACAACCGCCAACACCGAGCTCGCGAGACGGCTGAGAGTCCCGCCAGAGCAGATAACCGACTGGATCAATCAGAACGCGCAAGTGGCCCCCTGGAGGGTGCGGCTGTCGGTACTGGACAAGATCGCGGCAGTGGAAGAGAACTGGCGCCTCGAATCCCTCAGGCGCGGCTTCGGTGTCACCGTGGGGTGGCGGGAGGCCACCGTTTTCTTCCGGCTCGACGGCGCCTTCCAGCAGTGGGCGACGGCGCTGCCCGGCAGCAGACACTCCCTGCGGTTCCAGGAGACAGCGGAGACAGCGGAGATTCCGCGGCTGGTGGCCCGGGACGGTCAGCCAGTTCCCGCAGGGAGCGTCACCCGCGACCCCGACGGAACCCTGCGGGTGAGCGTGGCAGGCCAGGACCTCTGGCGGGTCGGCCCGGACCGTGCGGTGCACGCCTACCAGCGGCCCGCCGACAGCGGCCCCGACCCCGCCCACCAGCTGTACACCTGGTCCCAGGCCCCCGACGGACCCGACGCCCCCGCCGGACCCGGCCGGGACACCTGGAAAGCGTCCCTGGCCTTCGTCCAGCACACCTACCCCCTGCTGCGGGAGGACCGCCGGCTGGCGGAAACCCTCGGCAGCAGCCCCGGACAGCTGGGCGCGCTGCTGGCCACGGAAAGCCCCGGTGACCTGCTGTGGTGGCGGGTGCGGGTACTGCACCACCTCGCCACCCAGGAAGTCCAGGAACAGAAAGTCCAGGGATGGCGCATCACCTCGGCTTCCGCCACCGGGTTCGATGTCGTCTTCGACACCGGGACCTCGCTCCGGTTCAATGCCGGCGGGCAGGTGGTGTCCCGCAGGACCGACCTGCCGGGCTCTGAGCTGCATCTGCTCTCCCGGCCACCGGGGGCCCGGCCGGTGCTGAGGACCGCGTCCGGCGGGCCGGCGTGGCAGCGGTGGCAGACGGTGTCCAGGGACGACGGCGGGGTGCGTGTCGCCTTGCGGTCACCGGACGGCGGGGGCGGGCCGGTGTGGCAGGTGTCCGCCGAAGGCACGCTGGAGTCCTTCACCCGGCCCGTCGGCGCGGCGAAGGGGGGCCTGTTCGGCCGGATTGCCCGCAGCGGGGTGCTGGACGGTACGGCGGGTGGCGGGAACGCCGGGCGCGGGCAGGGTGCGGCGGCGGAGACCGCCCGGCGGCTGCTGGACCCCATACAGGGGGGTACGCGAACTCCCTCCGTTCCCCGGTCCGTCGGCCGGGCGGGGGGCAGGGTGCCCAGTCGGCTGGCCCCGGCCGGGGCACCGGGCACCGGGTCAGGCAGCCGGACTCCCCCCATGGCCGGTGAGGGGGCCGGGTCATCGGCACCCGCCGGCCCCCCGGCACCCGCCGGCCCCCCGGCACCCGCCCGGCCCGCTCCACCTGCCGCAGCGGACGTACCCGGCAGGGAGCGGACCGAGGAGAGCACCCATGACCTCCTTGCCCGGCTGAACGGCGACAGGGTGGAGCTGGAGCGGCGCCTGCTGACCAGCGAGAAACACGTGACGCTCCTGCTCGCTGGAGGCGGCAACAGGAGTGTCTGGCTGCCGCGGTTGAGTGTGCTGGCAGCAGATCGCGGCGGTGGAGGCGGACTGGCGGCTGGTGCCCGCCGGGGACGAGGGGTTCGCCGTCGCGGTGCGGCGGGACGAGAGCATCGCTCACTTCCACCCCGACGGCACCTTCTCGCGCTGGGTGGTGGCCCTGCCCGGACACGGACACCGGCTGCGCTTCGATGACCCGCAGGGCCCTCCGCGGCTGGTGGACGCCGACGGGGTGAGCGACCTCCCCGGCGACCTCCCCGGCGAGGTCGTCAGTGCCGACGGTGGTGGCCTGCGGGTACTCCTCCCCGGCGACGGGGAGTGGACGCTCGACGCCGACCGGGCGGTGCGCGGCTACCAGCGGGCGGCCGGCAGCGGGCCGGACCCGGCCCAGCGGCTCTCGCAGCAACTGTCCGCATGGTCCCGCCCCCCGGGCGAACCGGCCCCGGAGGACTGGCGGAACTCCCTGGAAACCATAAAGAATGCCCACGGCATAACCACACAGCCCGAGGTGGCGAGAATTCTGGATATTGCCCATAGAACCATGGCAAACCAGATGAATAATCCGGCTTCGTTTCTCCGGTGGCGGGTGCGTATTGCGGCCTTCCTGGCGTCGCAGGACATCAGGAACTGGCGCATCGAAACAGCCTCGGCTCGTCGGTTTTTCCGTGTCGTCTTCGGTATGGGTACCACGCTTGTGTTCCGTGAGGGGAAGGTCGTGGGCTGGAGGGTCGACCTGCCGGGCAGCGCCCTTCAGGTGTCCTACGACGAGGGAGGCTCGGTGCGGCTGGCGGCACGGGACGGCGGGGAACCGCCGGACGGCTGGAACCTGCGGAGCGAGGTGGATGGCAGTGTGACGGTCGGCCAGATTCGGGCGGACGGGGGGATAGATCCGCGGTGGTGGCTGTCCGCCGGGCGGACGCTGGACCCCCCCGTCCCCCATCCGGAAGCAGTCCCGGCGCTGGAATCCTTCACGCTGCCGCCTGCCGGTCCGGCGGACCCCGGTGCTTTCGCCCGGCTGACCCAGGCCGGGGCACTGGACCACCGCGCCCTGCAGGGGGAACCAGACCTGGCGGAGGCCACCGCCATAACCCCGGCCAGCACCTTCCCCGACGTGCCCGGCGACAGTGCCGGTCCGTCGGCACCCGACCGGCCCGCCCCACCTGCCGCAGCGGACATGTCCGACGGGGACCGGATCGAGCAGAGCACCCGTGAGCTCCTGACCCGACTGAACGGCCACCGCAGGGAGCTGGCACGGCGCCTGCTGACCAGCGACGCTTCACAGCGGATGCTGCTCGCTGGAGTCGGCAACAGGGGTGTCTGGCTGCCGCGGTTGAGTGTGCTGGAGAAGATCGCGGCGGTGGAGGCCGACTGGCGGCTGGAGTCCGCCAGTGACGAGGGGTTCGCCGTCGCGGTGCGGCAGGGTGGGAGCATCGCTCATTTCCGGCCCGACGGCACCTTCTCGCGCTGGGTGGTGGCCCTGCCCGGACACGGACACCGGCTGCGCTTCGATGACCCGCAGGGCCCTCCGCGGCTGGTGGACGCCGACGGGGTGAGCGACCTCCCCGGCGACCTCCCCGGCGAGGTCGTCAGTGCCGACGGTGGTGGCCTGCGGGTACTCCTCCCCGGCGACGGGGAGTGGACGCTCGACGCCGACCGGGCGGTGCGCGGCTACCAGCGGGCGGCCGGCAGCGGGCCGGACCCGGCCCAGCGGCTCTCGCAGCAGCTGTCCGCATGGTCCCGCAACCCGTGGTCCCGCACCCCGGGCGAACCGGCCCCGGAGGACTGGCAGAACTCCCTGGAAACCATAAAGAATGCCCCCGGCATAACCAGACGGCACGATATGGCGAGAATCCTGGGAATTCCCCATGTAAAACTGGCAGACCTGGAGAAAAACCCGACTTCGGGTTTCCAGTGGCGGGTGCGCATTGCGGCCTACCTGGTGTCGCAGGACATCAGGAACTGGCGTATCGAAACAGCCTCGGGTACGCGGTTTTTCCATGTCGTCTTCGGTACGGGTACCACGCTTAAGTTCCTCGGGGGGCAGGTCGTGGGCTGGAGGGTCGACCTGCCGGGTAGCGCCCTTCAGGTGCGCTACGACGAGGGGTGCTCGGTGCGGCTGGTGACCCGGGACGGCGGGAAACCGCCGGACGGCTGGGAGCTGCGGAGCGAGGTGGTTGGCAGGGTGACGGTCGTCCAGGTTCCGGCGGACGGGGGGCCGGGCTCGCAGTGGCGGGTGTCCGCCGGGCGGACGCTGGAGTCCTTCACGTTGCCTGCCGGTCCGGCGGACCCCAGCGTCTTCGCCCGGCTGACCCGGGCCGGGGTGCTGGACCACCAGGCCCCCCCGACGGAACCAGTCCCGGCGGGAGCCGTTCCGATGGCCTTGGAAAGCGACCTCCCTGACAGGGGCTTCCCTGGCCTTGAGATGCCGGACACGGTGGCCGAAGACGGTGCGGGTCTCAGCTACCTCGACACCCTCAACTGGGCCGACACCTGACCTGCTCCCCGGCCTTCAGGACCCCGCTGCGGCCCAGCTGCCCGATGAGCGGCCGGGCCGGGCCGTGAGTGACTGAGGAACTCGTACCTCGACATCAGTACACGTCAGTACACGTCAGTACACGTCCCGCACATACCGCTTGTCCGCCGCCAGCCGCTTCACATACGCGGCGGCCTCCTCCTCGCCCATCCGGCCGTGCGTGACCGCGAGGTCCCGCAGCGCCCGGTCCACGTCCCTGGCCATGCGGGAGGCGTCGCCGCAGACATAGAAGCGGGCGCCGTCCCGGAGCCAGTGCCACAGTTCCAGGCCGTGCTCGCGCATACGGTCCTGGACGTAGACCTTGGCGCGCTGGTCGCGGGAGAACGCGGTGTCCAGCCGGGCGAGGGTGCCGTCCTCGGTGAAGCCCGTCAGCTCGTCCTCGTAGTAGAAGTCCGTCGCCCGGTGCTGCTCGCCGAAGAAGAGCCAGTTCGGGGCCCGGTGGCCGCGTGCGCGCCGCTCCTGGAGGAAGCCGAGGAAGGGCGCGACACCGGTACCCGGTCCGACCATGATCATGGGGGTCGAGGGGTCCGCCGGGGGCCGGAAGTACGGGGAGCGCTGGACGAAGACGGGGACCTGAAGGCCCGGCTCGCCGTCCGCGAGGAAGGGTGAGCAGACCCCGCCGCGTGGGTGCCCGTACGGGTTCTCGTACCGTACGACCGACACCGTCAGCGAGATGTGGTGCGGGTCGGTGAGCGGGCTCGACGAGATGGAGTACAGGCGGGGCTGGAGCCGCTGGAGAACCTTGGCCCACTCCTGTGCCGGGGCTCGTACGGGGTACTCGGCGGCGACGTCCACGGCCTGCCGTCCCCAGGACCACTGGGCGAGCCCGTCCTTGTTGTCCGGGCGCAGCAGCCGCTTCACCTCGCGGTTGTCCCGGACGTGTTCGGAGATGAACCGGAGCAGGCCGGAGGTGATGCGGGTGATGTCGAGGTGCCGGTGCAGGGCCTCGGAGAAGGGGAGCTCGCCGACTCCGTTCACTTCAACGGCCGTTGATCCGTCGACGCCGGTCACCGCCAGCCACTCCGCCACCAGGCCGGGGGAGTTGACCGGCCGTACGCCGAGCGCGTCTCCTGCCTCGTACGTCAATCCGGTCCCGCTCGTGTCGAAGGTGAACCGGCGCACCTCCTTGCCCGCCCCGGGCAGGCTGAGCAGCCGGTTGCCGACGAGCCGGGCGGTGGTGGGCGCGGGCTTGGCGGACCGGGCGGGCGGGGGAGCCTCTGTGGTCGTAACCGGGGCAGTCTTTGTGGTCGTAGCCGGGGCGGCCTCTGTGGTCGTCGTGCCCGGGGCAGTCTCCGTGGTCGTCGTGCCCGGGGCAGTCTCCGTGGGCGTACTGAGGGCGGTGAGCACTTGGTCGAGCCAGGCCCCCGCCGACGGTTCGTAGTCCGGTTCGCAGTCCGTACGGGGCGCCAGGCGCACCGCGCCCAGCTCGTCGAGCCGTGCGTCCAGGCGCCGGCCGTGCCCGCAGAAGTCGTCGTACGAGGAGTCCCCGAAGGCCAGCACGGCGTAGCGCACGCCGTCGAGGCGCGGCGCCTCCTGGGGGGCGAGGGCGTCCCAGAAGCCGGCGCCGTTGTCGGGGGCGTCTCCGTCGCCGAAGGTGCTGGTGATCAGCAACAGGTCGGTTCCGCGCGGGAGTTGACCCGGGTCGGCCTCGTCCATGCCGACGAGCCGCACCCGGTGTCCGGTGGCGGTCAGCCGCTCGGTGGTGGCTGCCGCGAACTCCTCGGCGTTGCCGGTCTGTGAGGCCCACAGCACGACGATCTCCCGGCCGGCGGGCTCGGCGCCGGGGGCGACCGGGGGAGCGGGCGGGGAAGTGGCCGGGGGAGCGGACCGGGAGTACATGCCGGCGAGGACGCCGTTGACCCACAGGGCGTGCTCAGGGCTGAAAGGCGCGCCTGCCGGCAGAACAGGGACGCCGGAGGCACCGGAAGAGGCACCGGGAGAAGTATCGGAAAAGGCACCGGAAGAGATATCGAAGGAGATGCCGGAGGAAACACCGGGGGTGCCGGAGGGAATACCAGGGCGGCCGGAGGGAATACCGGGGCGGCCGGAGCCGAGGCCGGCCAGGAAGCCGGTGAGGTACTGGCGTTCCTGCACGGTGAGGACGGGGGGAGGGGAGGGGGCGAGGCCGAAGGGATTCGCGGCGCCGGGGGCGACCGTTGCCGACACGAACGCCTCGCCGGGCGCGGGCGTCTCGATAGGCATGAGCCCCTCGCCAGGCACGAATGCCTCGCCGGGCGCGGGTTCGACCGGTGCCGGCACCGGCACCGGTGCGGGGGCCGCCACCTTCGTCAGCGACACCGCGCACACCTTCAACTCCGGCTGGAAGGAGAGCGGATCGACCGCGTCGCTCGTCACCGCGTTGATGCTCAGGTATTCCCCGAACAGGTCGTTCCAGTGGAACGGTGCGAAGCAGCACCCCCGCCGCACCCGGTCCGTCACCACCGCGGGCAGCACGGCCCGCCCGCGCCGCGAGGCGATCTCCACAAAGTCGCCGTCCTGGATGCCGAGCCCGGCGGCGTCCTGCGGATGCAGCTCCACGAACGGCCCGGGATTCAGCTTGTTGAGCTTGGCCACCCTGCCCGTCTTCGTCAGCGTGTGCCACTGGTGCTGCAGCCGCCCGGTGTTGAGCAGATATGGATAGTCGTCGTCCGGCAGCTCGGCGGGCTCCATGTGCGGCCGCGCGTGGAACACGGCCCGCCCGCTCGCCGTGGGGAAGAGGGGGGCGCCGCTCTCCACGTACCGGATGGGGTTGCGGTCCGGCCCGTCCTCGGTCGGGGCCGGCCACTGCACGGGGGTCGAGCGGAGCCGCTCGTACGTCACCCCGCGCAGGTCCCAGCCGGTCTTCGGGTTCCAGGCCTGCTTGATCTCCTCGAAGATCTGCTCGGCGCTGTCGTACGAGAACCCCTTCTCGTACCCCATCTCCCGGGCGACGGCCGCGATCAGCCGCCAGTCGGCCATGGCCTCGCCGGGCGGGTCGGCGGCGGGCCGGGCGAGCGTGAGGTTGCGCTCGCTGTTGATGAGGACGCCCTCGGTCTCCGTCCACATCGCGGCGGGGAGGACGACATCGGCGTACGCGTTGGTCTCGGTGTCGGCGAACACGTCCTGCGTGACCACGAACTCGGCGGCCTCCAGACCCTCGATCACGGTCTTCCGGTTGGCCACCGACGCGACCGGATTGGTGCAGATGATCCAGCAGGCCCTGATCTCGCCGTCCGCCATCTTCTGGAACATCTCGACGGTGCCCTGCCCGACCCCGTCCTCGCGGAGCGTGCCCGGTGCCAGCCCCCACAGCTCCTCGACGAACGCCCGCTCCTCGTCGACCAGCACCGACCGCTGCCCCGGCAGCCCCGGCCCCATGTACCCCATCTCGCGCCCGCCCATGGCGTTGGGCTGCCCGGTGAGGGAGAACGGACCGCTGCCGGGGCGGCAGATGGCGCCGGTCGCCAGGTGCAGATTGACGAGGGCGTTGGTGTTCCAGGTGCCGTGCGTGGACTGGTTGAGGCCCATGGTCCAGCAGCTCGTCCACTCGGCCGCTTCACCGATGAGCCGGGCGGCGAGGCGTATGTCGTCCTCGGGCAGGCCCGTGATCTCGGCGACGGCGTCCGGCGGACAGTCGGCGAGGAAGCCGGGCATCGCCTCCCAGCCCTCGGTGTGGGCGGCGATGAAGCCGGGGTCGGTGTGTCCGCTGACGTGCAGCAGGTGCAGCAGACCGTTGAGGAGGGCGAGGTCGGTGCCGGGACGTATCCGCAGGAACAGGTCGGCCTTGGCGGCGGTGGCCGTGTACCGCGGGTCGACCACGATCAGCTTGGCGCCCGCCTTCACCCGCTCCATCATCCGCAGGAAGAGGACCGGGTGGCAGTCGGCCATGTTCGAGCCGATGACGAGGAACAGGTCCGCCTTGTCGAAGTCCTGGTACGAGCCCGGCGGCCCGTCGGCGCCCAGCGACAGCTTGTATCCCGTGCCCGCGCTCGCCATGCACAGCCGGGAGTTCGACTCGATCTGGTTCGTCCGTACGAAACCCTTGGCCAGCTTGTTCGCCAGGTACTGGGCCTCCAGGCTCATCTGCCCGGAGACGTAGAACGCGACGGCGTCGGGGCCGTGCTCGTCGATGATCGCGCGCAGGCGGCGTGCGGTTTCGGCCACGGCGTCGTGGACGGGCGCGGGCACCGGCTCGTCACCCCGGTCGTTCCCGTCCCGCACGAGCGCGGTGGTCAGCCGCCCCGGCGCGGCCAGCATGTCGGCCGTGGTCGCGCCCTTGGTGCAGAGTCGGCCGAAGTTCGCGGGATGGGTCTTGTCACCGGACGCCTTCAGGACCGTACGCCGTCCGTCCGGCCCCCTACGGACGTCCAGGACCATTCCGCACCCGACACCGCAGTACGAGCACACGGTCCGCACCTGCGTGGTAGTGCTCTGCGGGCCTTGCGCGGCCACGGGCGGCCCCTTCCTGGTCGGTGACTGAATTGACTGAATAACCGAATGCGGGGTGGCGGGGTTCGGCGTTGTACGGGGTGGCGGGGTTCGGCGTTGTACGGGGTGGCGGTGTTCGGAGTTCACCGAGTGTACGAATCGCCCATTACGCCGATGTCACATGGCCAGATCATGAGAGGTTACGCACGCCACACAGCGGCCGTGCGGGGGCTGTGAGGGGGCTGGAAGAGGGCGGGGAAAGGCTGGGAGGGGAACGGCGGGCGAGGGTGCCGACTGTGGTGGTTCTGGCTGTGGTGGCGCGTGAGGGCAGAGTGGTCCGTGTCGCTGTTGGGCCGAACGGGTGACCACGCGTAAGAATTGGCCGGTGCGGATACTGAGTGCGAGCCAGGGAGAGTGCCGGTGAACAGCCACGATGTCACCGACGAACAGTGGGAGGGGCTCGCCCAGGTCCTGCCGTTGCGGGGCCGGGACGCATGGCCGTCCGCCGTCGGCCACAGGTCCGTCCCCGAGGCCGAGACGGAGACGGAGACACGGCGCCGCTTCATGGTCCTGCGGGTCAATGTGTTCGCGGACGCCCGCGACGTGGCCGAGACGCTGATGACGGGGATACCGGTGCTGCTCGACCTCACGGGTGCCGAGACCGAGGTCGCCAGGCGGGTGCTGGACTTCAGTACAGGTGTCGTCTTCGGCCTGTCGAGCGGGATGTACCGGGTCGACCGGAACGTGTTCCTTCTCACGCCGCCGGGGACCGAGGTGCGGGGGCTGATGGAGGAGGCCCGGGCCCCGAGGATGTGACGGCCGCGGTGGGGGAGGGGCGGGGCGAGGAGGGCTGAGGGCCGGGGAGGCCCAGGGAGGGCGGGGGACTGGGGCCCGGGAAGGGGCGGGGAAGGGCCCGGGAAGGGCCGGGGTTCCTGGGGCTGACGGTCGCGGCCTTCGCGCCCGGTCGCCCGATCGTAGGAAAGTCCCTCTGGAGGAACGGTTCGCCTGGTAAACGGACGCCTACCCTCCGCCCATGATCGTGCCATCTTCGTTGCCTTCGTTGCCTTCGTTGCCTTCGCTGCCTTCGCTGTCTCCGTCGCCTCTGCCGTATCCCACCTCCGCCCCCCACAGCGGATCTGCTTCCGCTCCGTACGCCGGACCTGTTTCCCCTCCGTACGCCGGACCTGCTTCCGACACGGAGACCGGGGGGACTGGGGAGATCAGGGGGACTGGAGAGACCGGGGAGACCGGGGCGCGCCCCCGGCGGCCCGCCGTCACCGAGCTGCGCCTCTCCGCCTTCGCCGGGCACCGCGGCGCCGCGTTCCCGCTCGGCCCGCTGACCTTCCTCGCCGGGCACAGCGGCAGCGGCAAGTCCACCGTCCTGCGGGCGTACGAGGCGCTGGCCCGGCTCGGCGGCGGGGCCGAACTGGAGGAGGTGTTCCCGGACGCCGTCGCGTGTGTGCCCGAGCGGGCCAGGCCCGACGCCCAGCGGCGGCGCGGCTTCCGCATCGGCTGCACGGCCGAAGGCCCCGAGGGACCCGTACGGCTCGACGTCGCCATCCAGGCCGATCCCGAACTGCGCATCGTGGGCGAGCGGTTGACGTCCGGCGGACAGATCCTGCTGGAGACGGCACTGCGCGACCCGAGCCGTCCCGTCGTCCAGGCGGCCTGGCACACGGCGGGCTCGTCGCCGGTCACCCGCGGCCCGCTCCCCGACGACCGCCTCGGCACCGCGCTGCTGCCCCTGCGGGTGGCCGGCAAGACCGACGGCCAGCGCCGGGTCCTCGCCGCCGCCGAGCAGATGGTGGTCGCCCTGCGGTCCGCCTTCGCCTGTGATCCGCGGCCGGAAGCCATGCGCGGCACGGTGCCGCCCGGCAGAGGCCGGCTGCTGCGTGGCTGCGGCAACCTCGCCGAGGTGCTCTGGCGTACGCGCACGGAGTGCGGGCGGCGGCACGCGCAGTTCGTCGCGGCGGTCCGTGCCGGGTGTGCGGGCCCGGTCACGGACGTGGCGGCGGAGCCGCTGGACGACGGGACGGTACGGGCGCTGCTGGACCGCGGCGACGGAGTGCGTACGCCGCTGGGGCTGCTGGGCGACGGGGAACTGAGGTACCTGGCACTGGCCCTGGTACTGATGACCGGGCCCGCAGTCCTCGAGGTCGACCCGGCGGGAGAGGTGCCCGAGGCCCTCCAGACGCTGACCGTCCTGGCTGACGACTTCGACCACGCCCTCGACCCCTGGCAGGCCGGAGAACTGGCCCGGCTCGCGGTGCGCATGGGCGAGCGCGGGCACATCCGGCTGGTGGGTGCGGTGAGCGATGCGAGCCGGGTGGCGGGGGTGGAGGGGGTGAGCGTGGTGGACCTGGACGCGAGGACCGACCGCGACGAGCGGAGATCCCCGCCGCCGGGGAGGCATGTGTGACCCCGGGAAGTGTGCGTGGCCCCGGGAAGTGTGCGTGGCCCCGGGAGTGTGCGTGATCCCGGGGAGTGTGCGTGATCCCGGAAAGTGTGAGTGGCCAGGAATGACTCAATCCGATTGTCACTCTAAGGAGTTATGGAGTTGTCCACAGCCGGTTCGTTGTCCCCAGATTTCGGGCTTCCTCTGGCTTTTCGCCCCGCCTTCCCTCACTGTGGGTAGTGGACAGCGGAGTTCGGGTGGACGTGCGAAGAGCGCGTCGGAACAGACGGGGACGGCCCATGGATGCGGTGCGGCTCATCCTGGCGAGCAGGCGTGCTCTGGCGAGGTGCGGGGCGGAGCGCGAGATCATGACGGAGGCGTGGCAGGCACAGGCCCTGGCCCAGGCGATCGGCAACTGCCTGGCGGTATCGGGCCCGCCTGAACTGCGGGGTGAGGCATGGGGGTTGACCGAGCTGGCGGGCAGAGGCCGCGGGGTCCTCGACGCCCCGCGGCTCAGCGGGGGCGCCTTACGCGCCTCCCAGCTCACCGAGTTGGGCGATGCCCGCCAGGCCCTCCTCAGCCTCAGTGGCCTCCTCGGCGAGGTCGGCATCGCACTCGTCGGCATCGCCTCCGCGGCGGACGACGAGGCGACGTACTGGCAGTGCATGGAAGCCATCGACGCGGCCGACGAGTCCCGCGACCGGGTGCTGGAGATGCTGCGCCGCCTCGCGGTCCGGGACCAGACGCCGCCGGAGCGGGAGGCGGGGTGACAGCGGGGTGACAGCAGGGCGAAGCAAGGTGACGGCGCAGCCCCGGCGCCCGCCGTAAGTCCCCCACGCCCGCCGTAAGTCCCCCACCGGCGTCCCCGTCCGCAGCCGGGCCCCCTGCCGCAGCAGCTCTTCCTGGACGAGGCCATGGGGCACCTTCCGCGGCGGGCGCCCCTCGCGGACGGCCAGCGCCGCGCACACGCCGGCCGCCTGACCCGTCGCCATCGCGATGGGCATGACCCGGTACGAGGAGTGCGCCACGTGCGTACCGGAGATGCAGCGGCCCGCCACCAGCAGGTGCTCGGTGTCGAGGGGCAGCAGACAGCGCAGCGGAATGTCGTAGAAGCTGCCGGGCGGCACCCGCCTGAGGAGGGTGCCGGTGCCCTCCGGGTTGTGGATGTCGACCGGATAGGCGCCGTGCGCGATCACGTCCGGGAAGTGCCGGGCGGCCAGGACGTCGTTGTCCCGTCAGCTGGTAGTCGCCAAGGACACGGCGGGTCTCCCGTACGCCGATATGGGTGCCGCTCTGCACCACGTACGCGTCCGCGAAGCCGGGCACGTGCGCGCGCAGGAAGTGGTCGATCTGCCGCCAGCTGCCGGCGGGCCGTGTACTCGGCGCGGCTGAGGTCCCACACGCTGGTGCCGAGCGAGCGGGTCACGCGGGTCGAGTTGACGCTGAGCTCGCGCGGATGCGGGGTGGCGAAGAACAGCACGTCCTCGCGCGGCAGTTCCAGCTCGCCGTCCGCCGTGGCCTCCTGTACGAGGTCCCACAGGCCGTGCACGCCGCGCCACTGGTCGGGGTGCGCGCGCACGTACTCGGCGAACCGTGGCCGCAGGAAGTCCGCGACGCGGAACATCAGCGTCATCGGCTGCACCAGCCCGTCCTCCGGACGCCCGATCTCGTACGGCGCTCCGCACGCGGCCGCAATGTCACCGTCGCCCGTACCGTCCACCACCACACCGGCGTCGATCACCACCGGCCCGGACTTGGTCTCGAACACGACCCGCAGGCCGTCGTCGAGCTGCAGGGCGGCCGAGGCGAAGGAGTGGAGCAGCATCCGCACCCCGGCCTCGTCCAGCAGGTCGAGCAGGACCAGTTTGAAGATCTCCGGGTCGAACGGCACGGTGTAGCCGGTCTCATGGGAGGGCGGGATGCAGCCGCCGTGCGCCGTGAGCCGGTCGAGGAGCTGCCACAGGACGCCCGCGACCACCGGTTCGCCCTCGCCGTGGTCGGTGGGCAGCAGCCGGGTGACGTCCCCGGACTCGGTGAACGCGACCTGTTTGTGCTCGTTGTGGAACGACATCAGCGGCATGACGAGGGCCACGGTCGCGTTGCCGCCGAGGAAGCCGTAGCGCTCGACGAGCACGACGTCGGCTCCCGCGTCGGCCGCGGCGACGGCGGCGGCGCATCCGGCGGGGCCGCCACCGACCACCAGTACGTCGGTACGGCCTCCGTGCCGGGCGGGCCGCGGGGGCAGCGTGACCGTACGGTGCTCCCGGGGCTCCTCCAGGATCGGCATCGGCATCCTCCCGCGCGCGGGACCCTGGACGGGTCCGCTCCACTTCCGGGCAGGTCACGCACTCAGTCACGCACTCAGCGGGCGGACCCCTGACGCACGCAACCGCGGCTGTTCCTGCTCCGTGTGCTCCGT
This sequence comes from uncultured Actinomycetota bacterium, assembly GCA_963711935.1. GTDB lineage: Bacteria > Actinomycetota > Actinomycetes > Streptomycetales > Streptomycetaceae > Streptomyces. Next base: position 5,914 of record CAVQGD010000003.1, on the reverse strand, counting down.
ATCCGTGTGCTCCGTATCCGTGTGTTCCGTATCCACGTGCTCCGCATCCACGTGCTCCGCATCCATGTGCTCCGCATCCATGTGTTCCGCATCCATGTGTTCCGCATCCATGTGTTCCGTATACGTGTGCTCCGTATACGTGGTTCCTTCCATGTCCTCGATGCTCCCGATGTCCTCGATACTCCCGGCCTCCCCAGCGCTCCCGCTCTCCCTGATGTCGTCGAGCAGGATCCCGCACCGGACGCAGGTCTCCTCGGCGAGGGCGCGCAGCTCCCGGACCCGGGAGCGCAGTCCCGCACGGCGCTGCGGATACTCGTCCCAGAGCCGGTCCACCTCCGCCAGCAGCAGCCCGGCCTGCTCCCGCGCCACCCCCACCAGAGCCGGGGCGCCGATCCGCCGCGCGAAGTCGAAGACCTTGCCGGAGTACGGCAGCGGCAGCACCGGCACCCCGGAGAGCGCCGCGAAGATCACGAAGTGCAGACGCATACCGACCGCCAGGTCCAAGTGGCGCATAAAACCGAGGAGTTGTCCCGGACTGTAGGTGCCGTGCAGGATCCGCCCCTTGTCCGGTGCGGTCATGTGGGACAGCACGGAGTGGGCGTGCCGTACGTCGTGGCGTTCCATCGGCAGGAACACCACGTGTGCGTCCAGGCGCCGGACCAGGAAGTCCGCGACGTCGGCGAGCAGTGCGTGATAGCCGCCCTCGTCCAGGTTCTCGGCCGCCCGGCCCGGCTCCCGCACCGACATGCCGACCAGCCGGGCGTCGGCGGGCACGCCCTCGTTGTTCATCATCCGGTCGGTGAACGGTTCCGGTGCCAGCAGCAGGGCGGGATCGGCGGTGACGGTGACCTCGCGTTCGACCCCGACCTCCTCCAGGACGAGCCGTGACTCCTCGTCCCGCACCACGACCTCGTCCATCTCCGCCAGTACGGTGCGCACCGCCTCCCGGTCGTCCGCCTCCCGCAGCGGGCCGGCCCCGACGGCGTACGCGAACGTACGCACGCCCCGCTCCTGCGCGGCCCGGACCAGCCGCAGATAGCGGCGCGCCTCCCCGTCGTAGAGGATGCCGCCGCCGCCCAGCACCAGCAGGTCCAGGCCGGACAGTGCCTCCTGGACGTGGCTGCGGGTGACGCCCTCCCAGTCCACCACCGCGTCGGCGGTGCTGTGGTGGACGCGGGTGTGTTCGGCGTTCCGGCTGAAGACGACGAGCCTGGCCTGCGAGCACCGACCGCGCAGACAGCTCAGCACACAGGTCAGGATGGACTCGTCGCCGAAGTTGAAGCCGCCGTACGAACCGAGCACGCCGATGTGCGGGGCCTGACGCGCCTGACGCGCCGGGCCGCGGCTGAGGTGGGGCAGTGGTCATCGATGGGCTCCCGTCACGTCGGGGCGGTCGGGTCGGGTCAGGTCGGGACAGTGGGGTCGGGGCGGTCGGGGCGGTCGGGTCGGGTCACGTCGGGACAGTGGAGTCGGGTCACGTCGGGGCGGTCGGGTCTCGTCCCCGGTGGCGTGCGTCGACCGCCTGCCTCTCAGCGTGACCCAGCTCGCCCCGGGGGGCGAGTGGGAGCGCACAGGGTGAGGGTGCCGTCGGGCGTCAGGGCCATGTGGACGCCGCCGCTGATCCGGTTGAGGGTCGCCCGCAGCCAGGCGCGGTCCGCTTCCGGCGCGGGCTCCAGCCGCATCCGCCGGGCCCGCAGGGGCACCATGCGCAGCCCGGTCAGCCGCCCGGTGTCCGCCGCCACCGAGACGAGGAGGGCGAGCCGGAGGTCGTCGCGGTACTCCTCGTAGCCGGTGATGCCCTCGTAGTCGTCGATGAAGTCGCCGCAGCCGTGCAGGATCAGCCGCTCGCGGTACACCTCCACCGCGCGCGGGTGGTGCGAGGAGTGGCCGTGGACGACATCGACCCCGCCGTCCACCAGGGCGTGCGCGAAGCGGATCTGGTCCCTCGGGAGGCGGTATCCCCAGTTGGAGCCCCAGTGCACGGACACGACCACGAGGTCGCCCGGCCGCTTCGCGCCCTGTACGTGCCGGACCACGGCCCTGGCCGCGGTGGGCGACAGCTCGGGGACGTACGCGACACCGGGCAGATCCGCGGTCGCGGCCCAGTCGTGCGGGATACCGCTGGAGCGCGCCCCGAGGGCGAACACGAGCACGCGAGCGCCGTCCGCGACGGGCACCGCCGCGGGCGCGTACGCCTCGTCGGCGTCGCGTCCCGCGCCCGCCGTCCGCAGGCCCGCGCGGGTCAGTGAGTCGAGTGTCTCCGCCAGGCCCGGGCGGCCGAAGTCCAGTACGTGGTTGTTGGCCAGGACGCACACGTCGGGCCGGGCCACCGCCAGGGCGGGCAGGTTGGCCGGGTGCATCCGGTAGTGGACCGCCTTCCCGGCCTCGAAGGTGTCACGGTGCGTGACGGACGTCTCCAGGTTCACGATCCGGGCGTCCGGGGCGGCCTCCTCCAGCACCCGCAGGGCCTCGCCCCACGGCCAGGAGGGGGCGACGGGGGCGGGGATCGGGCCGTTCACCGACTCCGCCAGCCGGACGTAGTCCAGGGCGTCCCTGACGTAGTCCTCCCGCAGCTCCGGATCGCCGGGGTGCGCGAGGATCTGGTCGACACCGCGCCCGAGCATCACATCGCCGCACAGGAACAGCGTCACCACGCCGCCGCCCATGTCCCCACAGTAAGGCGATGCAGGCGATTCGCCCCTGCCCGACCGATACGGCGGCGCCTGCGCGGGTACCGCGGACTGGACCGGAGGGAGACGCGAACCGCAGGAGATCGCGAGGGAGCGGGGAAGGGAGCAGGCCATGGAACTGGGCAGGGAGCCGGCCATGGAGCTGGTCGAGGAGCGCCCCTACCGTTTCCGTATCGAACCGCGGGGCCCGATGCGGGTGCCCGGCGTGGTGTTCGCCTCCCGGGACCTGCTCGCCGACGCGGAGCAGTCGCTGGAGCAGGTCGTCAACGTGGCCACGCTGCCGGGCATCGTCGGCGCCTCGTACGCCATGCCGGACATCCACTGGGGCTACGGCTTCCCCATCGGCGGCGTGGCCGCGACCGACGTGGACGAGGGCGGGGTCGTCTCGCCCGGCGGGGTCGGCTTCGACATCTCCTGCGGGGTGCGGCTGCTGGCCGCCGACACCGACCGGCGCACGCTCCAGCACGCCCTGCCCGCGATCATGGACGGCCTGGACCGGTCGATCCCACGCGGCGCGGGCCCCGGCGGCGTGTGGCAGCTGACCGGCCCCGGCCAGCTGGAACGGCTCCTGCGGGGAGGCTCCCGGTACGCCGTCGAGGAGGGCCACGGCGAGGAACGCGACCTGACCCGCTGCGAGGACGGCGGCGCGGTCGCCGACGCCGACGTGACCCAGGTCGGCGCGCGGGCCCGGGAACGGGGCCTCGGACAGGTGGGCAGCCTCGGATCGGCCAACCACTTCCTGGAGGTGCAGCAGGTCGCCGAGGTGTACGACGAGGAGGCCGCCGCCGCGTTCGGGCTCGCCCTCGACCAGGTGTGCGTGATGATCCACTGCGGTTCGCGCGGGCTCGGCCACCAGATCTGCACCGACCACGTCAAGGCGATGGACCGCGCCATGGCCCGCTACGGCATCACCGTGCCCGACCGGCAACTGGCCTGCACCCCCGTGGACTCCCCGGAGGGGCAGGCATACCTGGGCGCGATGGCGGCAGCCGCCAACTACGCGCGCGCGAACCGCCAGTTGCTGTCCGAGGCGGCCCGCCGCGTCTTCCGCCGCGCCGCCGGGGTCCACCTGTCCCTGGCGTACGACGTGTCCCACAACCTCGCCAAGATCGAGACCCACCCGGTGGACGGCACCCGGCGCCGACTGTGCGTGCACCGCAAGGGAGCCACCCGCGCCTTCCCGCCCGGACACCCTGAACTCCCCGAGGACATACGGGAGTTCGGGCAGCCGGTGCTGATCCCCGGCACCATGGGCACAGCCTCGTACGTCCTGACGGGAGTGCCCGGCGGGGACGCCTTCTTCTCCACCTGCCACGGCGCGGGCCGCGTACTGAGCCGCCACAAGGCCGCGCGCATGGTCGGCGGCCGGGAACTGGGGGCCAGGCTGGAACGGGACGGCATCGCGGTACGGCCCCGGTCCTGGCGCGGCCTGTCCGAGGAGGCCCCGGAGGCGTACAAGGACGTGAGCGCGGTGGTGACGGCGAGCGAACGGGCCGGGCTGTGCCGCACGGTGGCCCGGTTGGTGCCGCTGGGGGTGGTCAAGGGCTGAGGCGGCGGCCCTGGCCGATCTGGGCTACGAGAACGCTCGAACCCGGCCGCACCGCCTGAACGAACTGAACGAAGATCACGAACCGTCACGAGACGTTAGTGATCCGGGAGCTGGCCAGTGCTCATCACAGCCGTGAGAGCCCGCTCCACGAATTCCCGGTCGTTGAGGTGAGGGGAACGGCTCGTCCGGCACTTTGACGCCCAGATGGTGCCCGTGCGCGGCAGTCCCGCGCCGATGACTCGTCTCCCGTGCGCGGCAGTCCCGCGCCGATGACTCGTATCGTGATCTGCGATTCTCCCTCTCAAGATCGGCCGCCATACGGGGAGCGACCGGCTGCCCTCTCGTCGCTCGCTGAGCTACCGAGCCTTTCCGCTCAGGTTCATGAGTCCCGTGCCGACGAGAACGAGAACAACACAACCCTGATCACCAGGCGACCGGAAGCGCCGTCAACCCGCGGACCATGGAGTCGCGCAGGAAGCCGACCTCCTGCTCCGGGACCGCGAGGTGCAGCCCGGGCAGTCGGCGCAGCACCGAACCCACCACTGCCTGCAGTTCCACTCGCGCCAGCTGCGCGCCCGGGCAGTAGTGGGGCCCGAAGCCGAATCCAATGTGGGGATTGTCTCCGCGTTCCAGATCCAGTTCGTCGGAGTCCTCGAAGACGTCATCGTCCCGGTTCGCGGACGACAGGGCTATGAGCACGGCGTCCCCCGCCCGCACCTGGACAGGGCCGATACGTACATCCTCCAGGGCCACCCTCGGCTGAGTCGCCGCAGCACTCAACGGGGTGTAGCGCAGGAGCTCCTCGATGGCGGTCGGCAGCAGGTCCGGAGCGGCCCTCAGACGGTCGAGCTGTGTCGGGTGGGTGAGCAGGACGTAGAGGAAATTGCCGATGTGATTCGCCGTGGTGTGACGGCCCGTCACCAGAAGAGCCTTTCCGATGCTCACGACTTCGGCTTCGCTGAGGAGGTCCTGTTGGTCGCGCACCTGGATCAGAGCGCTGAAGAGGTCGTCCGAGGGAGTCCGGCGGCGTTGCTCCACGAGGTTGGTGACGTAGGCGGAGAGCTGCTCACGGGCGGCGGCGATCTGCGTGGGGTCCCCGGTGAAGCCGACCAGTGTGTCGACCCATGATCGGAATTGGTCCCGGTCCTCATAAGTGACGCCGAGCATTTCGCAGGCGATGAGCATGGGCAGCGGCAGCGCGAGTGCCTGGACGAGGTCCGCCGGCGGACCTTGCTCGATCACGTCGTCGAGCAGGCCGTCCACGATCCCCTGGACGCGGGGCCGCATCTCCTCCATCTTTGCGGGCGTGAACCCTTTGCCGAGCAGCTTGCGCAGCCGGGTGTGCTCCGGAGGATCCTTCAGGGCCAGATGGCTCGGTTCGCTCCAGGCCACGGGTTCCATGCGCGGCACGTCACGCCCAACGGTCGCCGCCCGGCTGAGTCGGGGCTCAGTCAGCACGCTCTTCACATCGGCGTACGTCGTGGCGAGCCAAGCGTCGCCACCGTAGGGCATGGTCACCCGGGTCAGTCGGCCGCTGCTGCGGCACTGGCGGTAGCCCGGGTGCACGTCGAGCCGCTCGTTCTCCCCGAACGGGTAGGGGCGCGGCTCGGGAGTGTCGGTGGCCATCGGTGTCCTCCGTCCTGAGGCGCGTCAGCGCTCTGACACTCTCGACTCT
>CAVQGD010000002.1:0-102397 GCA_963711935.1 uncultured Actinomycetota bacterium | reverse complement strand
AGAAGGTCGAGTTTCTTGTTGACACCGCTCCAGGTTTTCAGCCACCGTGGCGGGGCGTCTCCGCCGGTCGCAGTGTGCCGTGCCACGTTACTGACTTCGGCGCTTTGGGGTCACGGCGGTGGCAGGTCGAGTGCGAGTCCAGTCTCAGCCATGAAGCCGTCGAGCGTTGCCGATCGGTACTGCAGGCGCTTGAGCCGGTTGCGGATGAGTATTTCGAGCCGGTCGACTGTCCCGGCGGTGAGGTTGGCCAGACTCCGCTTGCACTGTGACCAGACGCCTTCTACCGGGTTCAGCTCGGGCGCATACCCGGGGAGCAGAAACACAGTCAGCCACGGGCGGGCGGCGATCAGCTGCTTCATCGCCTTCGAGACATGGGTGCCCAGCCGGTCCCAGACCAGGACGAGCGGAGCCTTCAGCATCTGGTGGGCTCCGCCGGGCAGCCGGATGTAGTCGGTCTGACGACAGGCTGCGCCGTTCGCCCTTGCGGCCGTGGTGAACGCGGAGCCGGTAGCACAGCCGGGTCCGCACGCCGGGCCGCAGTGCGATCAGGCCTGCCAGGGAAACCCGGCCCGAGCCGCGGCCGGACACTTTCACCACCGGGGTGTGGCCACGTCGGCCCCAGGTGCGTCCTCTCGGCGGCCGCTGGTGCTGGCCGGCTTCGTCCTCGAAGCAGATCCAGCCACCCGTGGCCGCCCGTGTCTTTTTATCTCCGGCCACGTGGTCTCTTTCCATGCGGCCACCGCTGCCTCGCCCGCGTTCTGCCGCCCGCCGTCCGGGCATCTGCGGGGTGAATCCGAGTCGGCGCATCAACCGGGTCGCACCCGAGACGCTGGAGGAGATGTGGAATTTACGGCCGATCAGTGTCGCGACCCGGGCCCCGGTCCACACCTGGTCCTCGTCCCAGCCGTGGGCGGCTGGGCCCTCGTCCAGCATGGCGGACAGCTTCTCGCACAGTTCTGGGCCGAGCTTGCAGCGCTGTCCGCCTGGTCCCTTGGACGCCAGTGCCGCCGTACCACCGGCGGCCCAGTCCCGCCGCCACTGGTAGGCCGACTTCCGTGTCACCCGCAGCTGCCTGGCCACCTCCGGTGCGCTGGCCCCGGAGGCGAACAGTTCAGCGGCCTGTATCCGCAGTGCCTCACGTCGCACACGTTCCCTGGCGGCGACCCCGCCACTGTCTGCATACCTTATACCTGCCGGTGTAGCGCTATATCCGGGCAATGTCAGCAAAGCGGACCATGCCGTGACCTCAAAGCGCCGAAGTCAGTAACCCGTCCTCGGAATCAACGAGGAGAGCCACCTGTCGACCCGCCCAAAGCCGGGTCAACAACCCTCGCCCCGCACCTGATTACTCGTCAGAACGTGCGTCAAAGATGCGCCGCGTGCGTCAAACATGCGTCAAGATATCGCCCGTAGCGCCCACACCGCACATAACGCACACCACCCAAAACAGCAGGTCAGGAGCCCTTTCCCGCAGGCTCAAGGATCGCCACGCACTCCACATGATGCGTCATCGGAAACATGTGAATCAAAAACATGTGAAAGAAAACCGCAGGTCAGTCGCGCGCCGGGAGCAATTCGGGCCGGTGGTCGATGTGCGTTGCGTGCGTTATGGGCCCTAGGTGCGCCTTGATGACGCACGTCCCACCCGGTGCGGACGCCCCTCCGGCTCGCCACCGTGGGGGCATGGGCAGAGATTCCGCAAGGGCGTCGCCGTATAGCATTCGAAATGCCATACTCGTGTTATGGCTGACGACGACACCGACTTCCTCCCCGGCGACGGACCCAGCAGCGGCATCTCTGTCTCCCTCGCCGCCGGCACTCTGCAGGCGATCCGGGAGCGGGTCGGCAAGCGGGGCGTGTCCGCCTATCTGGAGAAGGCCGCGCAGCGGCAGATCGAGCGTGACAACCTGGACGAACTAATCGCCGACTTCGACAAGACCAATGGCCCCGCCGATCCGGAGGCCGTGGCCGCCAAGCGGGCCAAACTCACTGGGGCTACCCCCTCTTCCGGTGCCGGGGCAGCCGCGTGAGCGGCGCTCTGATCCTGGACAGCGAGGGCCTGGCCAAGGCCGTGCAGCGCGACCGCGAGGTCCACGAGTGGCTCACCGCCGCCCGCGATGCCAACCTTCCGGTGATCACCTCAGCCGCAGTCCTCGTCGAGGTGATCCACCCCAGGATCAATGACGCCGCGCTGAAGTGGACTCTGTCCCGGCTGCGCGTCGAGCCGGTCACCCAGGCCATCGCCCAGTCAGCTGCCGCTCTGCTGCGTACGGCTGGGCTGCACGGCCACAAGTACGCCATCGACGCCATGCTCTGCGCCACAGCCCTGGCCCAGCCCGGGCGCGTCACGATCCTGACCTCAGACGTCGAGGACATCGCCATACTCAGCGCCGATCACGCCCGGGTCGTGACCGAGAAGGTCTGACGCCGCCACGGCCTTCCGGATCTCCTCATCCACACCTGGACGAACACACCTTTCCAGCGAGCGGCCAGGCATCGGAGTGCCCGCGGGTCCGCAGGCACTCGGTGAGGAACTACGGGCCGATACCGCTTGCCTCGATGCACTCGACGCCATGCCCACCAAGGCCAAAGCTGCTCATGTCTGACGCAAATGCCGACAAGCCACAGTGATCGACCGGCGATCCTGCTCCATACACCACACCCCGCGACCAGGCCGTCAGCTGACCCCCTGTCCCCTTCACGCCCCCGGCTGCCGCACCGGCGCCGAGGGCTGCAACGCCGGATCCCGGGTGTCGCCGAGGTCGAGGTCATTGCCGATGATGACCTTGCCGAACAGCCACATCAACCGCGCCGCGCGCGCCACCCCCAGGGCTGCCGCGCCCTCGGCCAGCCAGTGCACTCCGCCCGGATCGTGCTCCGTGGTGTCGAGGACTACAGCGAGCAGGCACAGCCCGGAGACCACCAGTGTCGCGCTGAGAATGCTTATCCAATTCCGCCGGAATTCCGGCCCCTGTTGAGGGTGCGTGCGCAACACCCGCATGCGGGGACCTGTGGCCGCGGCGTACAGGGTCACGGCCGCAGTGATGAAGCTGCCGATGATCGCGACGACGGTCGCCGTCGTCGTATAGACCGCGATCCTCTGCTCTCTGCCGGGCCATCCCAGCACATCGCCCGCGCCCGTGATCCGTACGGCTGCCACGTGCAGACCGACCACTGCACCTGCGATCACCAGGTCCACCACTGGTCGACCCACCCAGCGCCGCCACAGCCAATTCAGCACGTCGCCCCCAACCTCAGCCCTGAACTGCTGCTCAGGCTAGCGGTCGATACTGACATGCTTCCTGGAGCGCCTGCTCATGCGTACGGGCCGCCGCAAAGATCTCGTCGACGGCGTACCGCAGATCGACCGACCGTCCGTCGGTGAAAGCGAGCGGGACATCGCACTGGGCCGTGATGCGGTGGGCGAGGAAGTCGAGGGGCTCGTACTCAAGGGACTGACGGTGCGGGTCACGGACCGCGACCCTGCCGGTTACAGACCGGATCACTCCGGACTCGTCCATCCATTCGTCCAGGTCCGGCATGAACTGGAGTACGTCAGTGCGCAGTTCGGTCGCGGCGCGATTCCTGCGCATCGCGGAGAGCCTGCTGCCACGCTGGGGAACCTTCAGAGAGAGCGTGAGGGAGGTGTCGGGGTGCCGTTGCCCGAAGCTCCGCAGTGAATCAGCAAGGCCGCCGTGGGCGCTCAAGGCACTGACGGTGTCCGCCGGAGCCCCCTCCAACTGCACGGTGAACTCGGTAACCGCCTCGATGCGGTTGAGCTTCTCTTGAGCGCGCGCGTGGATGACCGGCTTGAGTACCACCTCACCCCACGGCAGGCCAACGCCGTTCAGCCACTTGGTGATGGCACTCACTCGCGGCGCCGAGAAGCCACCGGGCAGGACCCCCAGGATGTTGGCGTAAGGAAGGAAGCAGATCGTCGTCACATGGACGACATCCTTGCCTGCCGCGACCTGGAGCGCCTCAATCGTTCCGTTGCTCCGGTCCAGCTGGTGCGGCACCTCGCCGGTGATCTTGGCGAGTTGCAGATGATCGACAGGGACAGCCGAGTCGATCACCCCGACCAGCTGATCGTCCGCACTGCGGACCACGCGCTCGTACGACTCTGAGGCCGCGACCCGGTCGAGGAAGCTCCGCCAGTCCTGGTGATCCATGCGCGGCTGACCGCGCTTGGCCTCCACGACCTCAAAGAAGAAAACCGTTCGCTTGCGCACTGTCCGGGCCACGCCCGCCTCCCCCGCTCTCAGGCTCCCGCGTTCTTACATGATCGTAAGCGGATTCGCTGTGGCATACGGCACAGCATTCACGGAATGGCCTGACAGCGACAACCGCATTCCCCTCCTTCCCACACCCCTCACCGGTTTTCTCCCGGCCTCCTGCAATACCGCCTCCCACCTGGCAAGATGTCCAGATCAGCGGTCTGACGATTTCAAAATGCCGCGATTCGCCCCATACCATTGCCGCCGACACGGACCACGCTGGCAAGCAGGCGAGTCCGGCAGCGGAAAGGTGCGGTGAACGGCGGTGGTGGCAGCAGGAGGTCAGGCGACCCCCAAGCCCGGCCAGCACCAGCCGAAGCGCTGGTACCAGACCCGGCCGTCCCCCTTCCCCTGGGAGCAGGCTGCCCTCGACTACATCAAGCAGCGGATGCCGGCCACGGCTCCGCACTATGCGTGGGCAACGTTCTCCTTCACCGCCATGAGCGGCCGCATCAACGAGTGCGACCTGTTTATCGCCACGCCGCGTGGTCTCTATCTGGTCGAGCTGAAGGGGCACCCCGGCCGCGTCGTCAACAGCGGGGACACCTGGAGCTTCCACGCCCCAGACGGCCGGGTCCGCACGATCCGCAACCCCCTGCACCTCACCGATCTCAAGTCCAAAGAACTGAAATCGCGCCTCCAGCAGGCGGCCAACGATCTCTACCCGAGCATCCGCGTTCCCCGGATCGACCCGATCGTGTTCCTGTCCGACCCTCTACTCCAGAGCGAGTTGGACACGGTGCAGCGCACTCATGTGTACGGACGTGACGGCGCCCAGAGCGGTCTCCCGGGCATCTGGGACGACTTCCTCAGCCTGCCGCCGGAGCGAGAGAGCAGGCGGATCAAGGAAGACGTCTTCGCACGGCATCTGCCCGAACTGATGAAGAAGATCGGGGTGCGGGCGTCCACCGCCCACCTCGACTTCGGCGACGGCTGGAGGCTCTCCTCTCGCCCCCTGGACGCGGGGCCCACCTGGGAGGACCGGCTCGCCAAGCGCGAGGAGATGATCCACGAGAAGGGCCGGGTCCGGGTCTATCTCGTGGAGCAGCAGGCGAGCGAGGAGAAGCGTCGCTCCGCCACCCGCGCCGCCGAGCGCGAGTACCAGGTGCTCCAGGGAATCGCCCACCGCGGTATCTCCCAGGCCGTCGCCTTCCGTCAGCACCAGGGCGGCCCAGCGATCCTCTTCCGCCACCGGGAGAGCGACCTGCGGCTGGACAACTATCTTGCTGTGCACGGCCCGAAGCTTTCCGAAGCCGTACGCCGTGACATGGTGCGCCAACTCGCCGAGGCCGTCCGCTACGCCCACCGCCGCTCGCTCTACCACCGCGCACTCGCGGCCCGTTCGGTGTACGTAAGCGCCCGCGAGAACGGTAGCGACCCCGTCCTGCGGATCATCGACTGGCAGGCATCGGCCCGCGATTTCGACACCACCTCACTGCGCTCGCTCGGCGAGAGCTCCTTCACCGGAGAGCACATCGAGGACGCCGCCCAGTGCTACCTCGCGCCCGAGACCGACGCCGACTATCCGGACCCGGTGGATCTCGATGTTTTCGGTCTCGGAGCCGTGGCGCACCACATCCTGACCGGAATGCCGCCTGCCGAGACCCGTACCGCCCTGAAGGCGCGACTCGCGGCTGACGGCGGACTGCATCTGTACGCGGTCAGCGACGCCATGGATGCCGGTCTCGACGAGCTCGTGTACGCCGCGACCCGCGCTTCCGTGGACGATCGTCTCGACTCCGCCGATGCCTTCCTCAGGCAGCTCGACGATGCCGAGCAGGCCAGCGCCGCGCAGGCGGTCGCCGTGGAGGCCGACCCGCTCACCGCCACCCCCGGCCAGGCTGTCGACGGGGACTGGACCGTCGAGCGGGTACTCGGCTCGGGTGCGACAGCCCGGGCGCTGTACGTGACGCGCGTCACCGAGGACGAGCGCGGTCGCCGCGTGGAGGAGGAGCGGGTCCTCAAGGTCGCGCTGGACGCGGAGAAGAACGAGCGCCTGGCCTCGGAGGCGGCGGCCCTCCAGCAGATCAGCAGCGGCCGCATCGTCAAGCTGCACGAAGGCCCGCGCACGATCGGCGGCCGGACCGTCCTCGCTTTGGAGTACGCCGGTCCTGAGACCCTCGGCCAACGGCTGGCCAGCCACGGCCAGCTGGGCTACGAGCAACTGGCGTCCTTCGGCGAGGACCTGTTCACCGCCCTGGACGACCTCGCGGCCAGGGGCCTGCGCCACCGCGACCTCAAGCCCGACAACCTCGGGATCAAAGTCCGGGACGACGGCGAGCAGCAGTTGATGCTCTTCGACTTCTCCCTGGCCAATGTCTCCGACCGCGACATCAAGGCCGGCACGCGCGGTTATCTCGATCCCTTCCTCGGGGATGCCAGGCGCCCCATCTACGACGACTACGCGGAGCGGTACGCCGCCGCGGTCGTTCTGCATGCGATGGCCGCCGCCGAGCGCCCCATGTGGGGCAACGGCACGGACGACCCGCAGACGGCCCTCAAGGACGATCTCCCCGTCCTCGCCACGGACGCCTTCGTGGCCGTCCTTCGACCAGGACTCGAGAAGTTCTTCGAACGGGCACTGCACCGTGAAGCGAACCGCCGGTTCGAGTCTCTGCGGCAGATGCGGGACGCTTGGCGGTCCATCTTCACGGAGGCCGACCGCACCCAGCCGCCGCCCGCATCGGACCCGGTCTCCCTGCTGGGCGGTGCGGGCCGACAGGAGGGCCTCTCCGACGACGACATCCGGGACCTGTACGCGGAGAAGGCGAAGCTCGGCACGACACTGCGGGACGCGGGGCTGACCGAGCGGGCGGCTGCGGTGGCCGAGGAGCTCGGCGCTGTGACGGTCGGCGAGCTACTGGACGTCCCCTCGGCCCGCTTCCGCGGCAAGCGCGGTATCGGCGCGGTGGTCAAGAAGGAGCTCAACCGGCGGCACCGTCAGTGGACGGCTGCGCTGCGTCCCAAGAAATCCAACGCTGCCGCTGCTCCAGTGCGGCCCGTGGTGCCTGTGGCGGCGGACGACAAGCTCGGTGCCGAACCCGAAGCCCGGCAGGACGTGGAGCACTTGGCCGCGCTCCTCAACCCGGTGCCGCCGGGGCGCAAGGACAACAAGCGGCCGCAGGTCGTCGCGGCCTGGCTCGGGCTGGACGGCAAGACTGAGGTGGGTTCCTGGCCCACCAACCGCCAGGTTGCGGAGACGGTGAAGGTCTCCGAGTTCACCGTCTCGAAACACCTGAGCGCGGCTATCACGGAGTGGGCCGACGCGGGTTGGATGAACGTCGTACGCAGTGAATTGGTAGACGCCGTCCGGGACGCGGGCCGTGTGATGACCGCCCGCGAGCTGGCCCGGGTTCTCGCCGCGAGCCACGGTTCCGAGAGCGAGTCCACTCAGGGCACGGAGGCCGGCGCGCTTGCGGTCGTACGAGCCGCCGTCGCCGCCGAGACACTCCTCACCGGACGCGACGAGGACCACGAACCGCGGCTCGCGCAGATGCGGCGGCGGGGCCGGCTGATCGTGGCCCTGGAGTCGCTGGACGGCTCCGACGACCCGACGTCCGATGAACTCGCTGCCTACGCGATAGAACTGGGCGAAGCGGCAGAGAAGATCGCCACCGCCGATCCCCTGCCGGACCGGGCCGGTGCACTCCGCGACCTACGGGCGGTGCGTACACCTGAGGGCATGAACCCGCTTCCGGACGCCCGGCTGGTCACGCTGGCTGCGGCAACTTCGTTGGGCGCCGCCGCCTCCCCCCGGCTGGAGCTGTACCCCCGCACGCTGGAGCTGTGGCGTGCCCTGCAGATCTCTCAAGCCGCGGCCGGTGTGCGACGCGAGGTAGGCATCAGCCTGCAGGGACTGCTCTCTCGTCTGCGCTCGCGCTTCCCCGAGATGGCGATGGGCAGGCCCACGTACGTCGAGGTCGAGGACGCACTGAAGAAGGCCGGGTTCCCGCTGACATACGAGACAGCGGAGGCGCGCTTCAAGCCTCCGGTGCCGGTGTCAGCGGTGGGCGGCAGCAGCTGGCCCACCTCGACGGGCACGGTGACGAGGGCCTCTCGCGCACTGGTGGCTGGCGCCGCCGGGGGGCGCGAGCCGTCGGCGCTGCTCGCCACGAAGCTCAACTCCGCGATACGGGAGGGCGGTTTCCTCGCACTGAACGTGCACGTCAAGCGGTTGCGGGGCGAGACCGGCTCGGTCGCGGACGCGCTCGCGGAGGCGTTCCCGGTGGTTCCGGTGAACTTGGCGCGGGTCTTCCTGGAGGAGTTCCGGACGCTGGCGGGCGAGCACGGCACGGACTGGTCGAAGGTGCTGGGTGCGGACACCCGGTACACGAGGAGCAGTGAACTTCCGGGCGGGCTGCGATCGTTCGTGGTCCGGGTATGGCCGAGGGTCGCGGCGCGACTGGAGGGGGCAGCGTCTCGGCAGCCCGGGGCGGTGTTGTTCCTTCACACCGCGGGCCTGCTCTCCCACTACTACGAGGCGGGCGGGCACGAGCTGCTGGTGGAGCTGCAACGCGAGGCCCGCAAACCTGGTGGACGACCGCACGGGCTGTGGCTGCTCACGCCGTCGCACAACCCGCAGGGGGGACCGCAGTTGGACGGGCGCACGGTGGAGGTAACCGGTGGCGACGCGGAACGCGTGGTACTGACCGAGGACTTCCTCAAGAACTTGGCTGCACATCGAGAGGGTTGGGAACTGTGAGCGGGCGCAATGGTGGTCAGGGCGGTCTGCTGAAGGACCTCCGCAAGCAGGTCACACTCCTGGAGGACGACCTGCGGGCGCGGAGCGACTCGGTGGAGGAGTACCGGAACCGGCTCACGGATGAGTACGCGCGGGCGTACGCGGCCGACCGCACGGCGGCGACGTACGAGTCCTGGCGGGATGAGCGGGTCACTCAGGTCGCGGCAGCGTGGGTGCTCGGTTGCGTCTTCGTCCGGTTCTGCGAGGACAACGGGCTGATCGAGCGTGCGTGGCTGGCGGGTGTTGGTGACCGCTTGAAGGACGCGGAGGACCACGACGCGGCGTTCTTCGCGGCGAACCCGGAGAAGAACGACCGCGACTGGATCATCGCGGCGTTCGACCACCTGGCGGGGACCAACCCGACAGTGGCGGGTCTCTTCGACCGCGCGCACAACCCCTTGTGGGAGATCACACCTTCGTACGAGGCGGCGACGGCGCTGCTGAAGTTCTGGCGTCGGGTCGATTCTGAAGGTGAGCTCGTCCATTCGTTCGTGGACGAGGACTTGGACACGCGCTTCCTGGGCGACCTGTACCAGGACCTGAGCGAGCATGCCCGGAAGACGTATGCGCTGCTCCAGACCCCTGTGTTCGTGGAGGAGTTCATCCTCGATCTGACGCTGGAGCCGGCGGTGAAGGAGTTCGGTCTGGAGCCGGTCGTCAAGATCCGCGATGGGCACGGCGTTGACCGGGAACTCCCGGCAGGGCTGCGGACAATCGACCCGGCGTGCGGCTCGGGGCACTTCCTGCTGGGGCTCTTCGAGCGGCTGTTGGCGAAGTGGCGGGACGAGGACAAGAGTGCGGACGACTGGACGCTGATCCGGCGGGCCTTGAACGCGGTGCATGGCTGCGACAAGAACCCCTTCGCGGTGTCGATCGCCCGGTTCCGGCTGTTGATCGCTGCGCTCAAGGCTGCGGGTGCGGGGCGGCTTGATGCAGCGCCCGGGTTCCCGATCAACGTCGCGGTGGGCGATTCCCTTATCCACGGTCGCGGTGCGCCGAAGCGGGAGTCGGAGACTATGTTCTCCCTGGCGGGGGAGAGTCTGGAATCCTTCTTCTACCGACCTGAGGACATCGACGAGTACGCGGAGCGTTGCGACCTGATGACGCGCGACACGTACCACGTGGTCGTAGGTAACCCGCCATACATCACAGTCAAGGACAAGCAGGAGAACCTCAACTACCGGGTGTACGAGTCCTGCTCGGGCAAGTACGCACTGTCGGTGCCGTTCACTGAGCGGTTGTTCCAGCTAGCGGTGCGAACTTCAGGATCGAATCGGGACGCAGGGTACGTAGGACAGATCACCGCGAACTCTTTCATGAAGCGTGAGTTCGGTAGGAAACTTATCGAGGATTTCTTCCGGCTGAAGGCCCACCTGACGCACATCATTGACACATCGGGGGCTCATATTCCTGGGCATGGGACACCGACGGTGATTCTGACGGGTCGGAATTATGTGCCGCGGCCAGACGAGCCCATTCGGACGGTGCTCGGGGTGCGGGGTGAGCCGAAGCAGCCCGAGGACGCTGCCGATGGTTTCGTATGGTCGGCGATTTCAAGACAGGCCAATTCCCCTGGCAGTGAGTCAGAATGGGTTACCTCCGCCGACCTGAGCCGTAAGTCTTTCAATGAATTCCCATGGAGCTTGTCCGGCGGTGGTGCAGGTAACCTCTTCTCAACTCTTGAGGGCAATCGTTTCGAGCGACTCGGCAGTAAAATTCGACTCATTGGCCGAACCGCGCACACTGGAAGCGACGACTCATACTACGCCACTCCCGGCACGTGGCAGCGCCACGGTGTTGCGGCAGCGAATATCGTGCCACTCATCGAGGGTAATTCCATTCGCGAGTGGGCAATCACGCCCCTATCGGAGGGATTGTCCCCCTACGATGAAACCCTCAAAGCATCCCTTTCCGACACAGCCACATCGCGCCACTTGTGGACACATCGAACTTTCCTGGCGCAGCGCCGTGAACCGGGTGGAACCCACGAAGAAATCGGCTTGACTTGGTACGAGTGGAGCAGGTGGCATCCCGAACGATTCAGCATTCCGATGGGCATTGCCTTCCCATTCGTCTCAACACACACGCACTTTGCGTTGGACCGTGGGGGGAGGGTATTTAACCGAACTGGGCCAGCGATCAAACTGCCAGAGGGAGCAAACGAGGACGCGCACCTGGCGTTGCTAGGGGTGCTCAACTCGTCCACGGCGTGCTTCTGGCTCAAGCAGGTCAGTCAAGGAAAGGGGGGCAGCGGCCTCGGTCGTGGTCACCAGGATGAGGAGTGGGAAGAGCGTTACGAGTTCACTGGCACCAAGCTTCAGGAATTCCCTCTCCCCTCCCAGCTTCCTCTCCCTCTCGGCCGCTCCCTCAACACCCTCGCCCACGAGCTCGCCACCCACGAGCCCTCCGCAGTCTGCACCGCCGACGAACCTCCCACCCGCGACCGCCTCGACTCCGTCCGCGACGCCTGGACCCGCACCCGCCAGCGCATGATCGCCCTCCAAGAGGAGCTGGACTGGGAGGTCTACCACTCCTACGGGCTGCTCACCGACGCTGAGAAAACCCGCCTCACCGCCCCCTCCCCCACACCCACCACCATTCCCCAAGTGAACCTCGGGGAGCGGGCGTTCGAGATCGTGCTCGCACGCAAGCAAGCCGCCGGGGAGATCGAGACCGCCTGGTTCGACCGCCACGGCTCCACCCCCGTCACCGAGATCCCCGCCCGCTGGCCCGACTGGTACCGGGACATCGTCCAGGCCCGCATCGACACCATCGCCTCCCGCCGCGACATCGCCCTCATCGAGCGCCCCGAGTGCAAGCGGCGCTGGGCCACCGACCCCTGGGAGAAGCGGGAGAAGGCCGCCCTCCGCACCTGGCTGCTCGACCGGTGCGAGGACAAGTCCCTCTGGTTCCACGTCCTCAACGACTTCGAGCAGCCCCGCACCCTCACCGTCGGCCAGCTCGCCGACGAGCTCGAAGAAGCGGGCCGACGCCAAGGCGATCCTCAACACTGCCTCCCTCTACGCCGCCCACCTCGGCAAGCCGAACCTCTCCCTCACCCAGGTCCTCCAGGACGTGGTCGACGCCGAGCACGTCCCGTACCTCGCCGCGTACCGCTACAAGGACACCGGCCTGCGCAAGCGTGCGCAGTGGGAGGACGTCTGGGAGCAGCAGCGCGAGGAGGACCGGACCGGCACACGGCTCGACATCCCCGTACCGCCGAAGTACACCTCCGCCGACTTCCTGAAGCAGTCCTACTGGTCGAACCGCGGGAAGCTGGATGTGCCCAAGGAACGGTTCGTCTCGTACCCGGACGCGAGTCCCGGCTCCGACCCGACCCTGCTGCTCGGCTGGGCCGGCTGGGACCAGCGCGACCAGGCCACCGCTCTGCTGAACATCGTCAGCGAGCGTCGCAAGCAGCAGGACTGGTCCGGCGAGCAGCTCGTGCCGCTGCTCGCCGGCATCAACGAGCTGATGCCGTGGCTGCGGCAGTGGTTCGGCGAGGTGGACGACGAGTGGGGCGAGGAGTCCGCCGCAGAGGAGTTCCAGAGCTTCCTGGACGGCGAGTTGGCGCGCGAACAGCTCACCCCCGCAGCGCTCAGCGAATGGCGTCCGGCGAAGAAGAGCCGGGCACGCAAGGCAACAGCAACGGCAAAGACGGCCAAGAAGAAGGCGGCGGAAGACGATGAGTAGCGGCAACGGCGACCTCTACCTCCGGGACGTACTCGACCTGCCCGAGTCCGTGCTCGCCGGCTCGTTCAAGGTCGAGCTGTCCGGCGGCTTCGACGCGACCGCCGACCGCGTACGCGAGTACGTGGTCACCCCGCAGCTGGAGCAGTCCCTCCGCAAGGCCGTCAAGATCGTTGAAGCGTCCGTACGGGCGGGGTCGTCCGACGCGGCGTACCTGCACGGATCGTTCGGCTCCGGTAAGAGCCACTTCCTGACCGTGCTGCACGCGATCCTCTACAACGACCCGGCCGCCCGCACCAAGCCGACGCTCCAGCCGATCATCGCGGACCATGACGCGTGGCTGCGGGACCGGAAGTTCCTGATGGTCCCGTTCCACCTGGTCGGTGCGACCGATCTTGATTCGGCGATCCTGGGTGGGTACGTCCGCACTGTCCAGCGCTTGCACCCGGGCGCACTCGTGCCGCCGGTCTACCGGGCGGACGCGATGTTCGAAGACGCCCGCCGCCAGCGGGAGTTCTTCTCCGATGACACGGAGTTCGTCCGCTGGCTCGGCAATCCCTCCCTGCCGAAGGACACGAACACCGCCCCGCAGGAGGACGCCGATGACGAGGGCGACCTGGTGAACCTCGACGTCAAGGAGGCACCGGAGGTCTGGACGCCGGCGCTCCTCGACGAGGCGTTCGCCGCCGCTCCCGGCGAGAAGGTACGCAACTGGCTGGCTTCCGCGCTGATTTCCGGTCCGTACTCCTCGTATTCGCTCAGTGCGATCGGTGCGAAGAACGCCTTCCTGCCGCTCGAGAACGGTCTCGACATCATCAGCCAGCACGCCAAGTCCCTTGGCTACGACGGGCTGATCCTCTTCCTCGACGAGCTGATCCTCTGGCTCCAGGCGCATCTGCGGGAGCGAACCTTCGTCAATGACGAGGTGAACAAGCTCGTCAAGCTGATCGAGTCAGGTACGGGTGGCCGCGCCCTGCCGATCATCTCGTTCATCTCCCGCCAGCGTGACCTCTCCGAACTGATCGGCTCGGATGCGGTCGGCGCTGACGCCAAGAACCTGGAACAGCAGGTCAAGTACCTGGCGGGCCGTATCGACCCGATCAGCTTGGAGGACCGCAACCTCCCGGAGATCATCAAGGAGCGGGTCCTCAAGCCGAAGGACGACGCCGCCAAGGCCGCGCTCGAAGCCGCCTTCGCCCGGGTCGAGACGTCCAACCAGTCGGTGCGGGACGTGCTGCTCGACGCCAACGGCGCCACCCACGCGGACTGGGCCGACTTCAAGGCGCTGTACCCGGTCTCGCCCGTCCTCCTCAACGTCCTGGTCGCGCTCTCCGGTGCGCTCCAGCGCGAGCGCACCGGTCTCAAGCTGCTCCAGCAGATGCTCTACAAGCGACGCGAGGACATGAAGGTTGGCGAGCTGATCCCACTGGGCGATCTCTGGGACGTACTGGCCGAGGGAATGGGCGAGGCGTTCACCGACCGGCTGCGTAGCGAGGCCGACGCGGCAACTCGCTTCCACGGCAAGGTCAAGGACCACCTCCTCCAGAAGTACGGTTCGGCGGACGACGCCAAGTACAAGGCCGACGACCGCTTCATCAAGACGATGCTGCTCGCCTACCTCGCCCCCGAGGTGCCTGCACTCACTCGCCTCACCGGGCCGCGCCTCGCCGCCCTGAACCACGGGTCGATCCGCTCCCGCACCGGGCAGGAGGACCGGATCGTGGTCAAGCGGATGCAGGAGCTCCAGGCGGAGTTCCCCGGTGAGCTGCGCAGCGACGGCAACGACGCGGACCCGGTCTTCACGCTGCATCTGTCCGATCTGGACGTGGAGCCGATCCTGGACAGCGTCGGCGAGAAGGACACACACGGCGCCCGCAAGCGGTGGGTGCAGGAATGGCTGTGGCGAGAGCTGGGCGTCGTCGACAACGGTGGCTTCGTCGCCGATCGCGAGATCGTCTGGCACGGTACGCGGCGCATGGCCGAGTTCGTCTTCGAGAACGTGAGCGATCCCCAGATCCTGCCCGATGCGCAGTTCGAGCCGTCCTCGCCGGACCGGATCCGGTTCATCATCGACTATCCCTTCGACGAAAACGAAGACGGCCAGCCC
Source organism: uncultured Actinomycetota bacterium (assembly GCA_963711935.1). Lineage (GTDB taxonomy): Bacteria > Actinomycetota > Actinomycetes > Streptomycetales > Streptomycetaceae > Streptomyces. The sequence goes on along the minus strand of CAVQGD010000002.1, from coordinate 87,582 downwards.
AGCGCGGACGAGAACCGGGTCTTCCGCCTGCAGCGGGAGAAGCCCGATGCGGCGACCATCGTCTGGCTGCCGTCCTTCCTTTCCGCCCAACGAGGCACCCAGCTCGGCCGGCTCCTGAAGATCAACTACCTGCTCGGCAGGGACCGGTTGAAGGACTTCGCGACCCACCTGTCGTCCGACGACCAGGTGCGGGTCAGGCATCAGTTGGAGGCGCAGCGCGAGACGCTCGTCTCGCAGCTGGGCCAGGTATTGCACCAGGCGTACGGAATCGCCAAGGCCAACGAGACCGACCTCGGCGCCCAGGTGACCGAGGGCAGGCACGTCCACTCGTTGTACGCCGGGCACACTCCGCAGCTCCAGGGCGGCGGCGTCTTCGAGTACAACCTGCTGAAGCTCGCCGACGGGTTGCTGGACACCCTGTATCCCAAGCACCCGAACTTCGACCGCCAGGAGAGCCGCAAGCCGGTCACTGCCGCGAAGTTCAAGAAGGCATACGGCTGGATCGCCAAGGCCATGGACGATGGCTCACGCCGGGTCGTGGTCGACAGCGGTGACATCACGGACGTAGCGCGGATCGTGCACGCGCTGGAGCTGGGTGAGGTGCACGACGGACCACTGAACGTCTCCACGGACTGGCGCCGGCACATCGATCAGCAGGCAGGCAAGCGCGGGGCCAAGGGCGACTTCTCGGTCGAGGACATCCGCGTCTGGATCGCCGAGCTCGGCTGGACGGGCCTCGACAAGCTGGTCTCCAACCTGGTGATCGCCACGTACGCACTGCTCTCGGACCGCTCCTGGATCTACAACGGGCAGGCAGAAGAGGCCCCCGCGCTGGACCAGATCGGCACCGGCTGGGCACTGCGGGCCCAGGAGCGACCCGGCGAGGACGAGTTCACCGCGGCACACACCCGGGCCGCGGCACTGTTCGGCACGAGTGTCCCGCACATGCTGTTCGCCCGGAACGTCAATGCACTCGCCACGGACGTTCACGCGAAAGCGGCGGAGCGAGAGGCTGCTGTCAACGGGTTGCGGCGGGCGCTGACCCGGTTCAGAACCGCCCTCGGCATCAGTGGCGAGGCCCTCAGCGCACGCGAGCAGTCGGTGCGCGACGCGGCCGACCTGCTGGCTCGGATCAAGCAGAACCCGGAGCCGACTCCGCTTACCCGTGACCTTGCCGCGGCAACGTATGCGAGCACTGATGTCGTGCTGGCCAAGACCATGTCCTCGGCGCAGCGCGTGCTGGATGCTCTGGAGAGCACCGACTGGGACCTCATCGAGAGTCTTCGGCAGTACACCGAGCGCGGGGATGATCTCGCTGACCGGTCCAGACTGTTGCTCGACGAAATCGCGGAGACAGCGGCAGCCAACGAGTTCGACACCGAGCTCGCCCCGGTGCTGCGCAGTGCTCGCAGTCAGGCCGTGTCAATGATCAACGAGGCAGCGCGCCGCAGCATCGTGGCGCCCGTCGCTCCCACGCCGCCCCCGCCCGTGGAGCCAGTGGTGGTTTTTCCCCCTGCCGAGCCGAAGGCCGAGGACGTCGAGCCGTTCGACCAGCCGAAGCCGACGCCCAGTATCCCGGTCGCTCCAGTTATCCCTCGCCGTACGCGTCGGGTCTCGGCAGGGCCCGCGACTGCGCTGGAGACCGCGCTCGGTCAGGCCCTCAATGCGATACAGGACGAGATCCGCGACTACGCGGCCGCACACCCCGGCGTCGAGATCGAAATCCACTGGCGGGTACCCCACGCCGACCAGGGCGATGACGTGCAGGCGCACGGCGGCGAGGGCTGATGGGAGCCACGGTGCCCGAACTCGACCAGCGGGTCATCACCGGACTTCTGACCACACGGCTGACCCATACCAAGGGTCGACGGCTGGTGCTGGTGCACGGTAAGTACGTAGTGGGCGGGCCACAGGAGTTCACCGTGCCGGTCGGCGAAGGTGAACGCCGCAAGGTCCGGGTCGCGCACACCACTTCGGTGCTCGGCATCACCGACGCCTGGCAGGCTCACCTGGGTACCGAGGGGTCGGACCTGCTGGTGGTCACCACCGATGTGTCCGGTGATCGGATCAGTCTCGACCTGGTGGGCGAGATGGTGCGCTCGCAGATCATCTCCGTCGACGAGGCCGACATCGTCAAGCAGCTCTTCGGCGCCGCCGACCTCGACCCTCGTATGCGGCGCGACCCATGGCTCTGGCTGCCCGGTGCGCTGATCATCGCCGAGCCGGACGGCGGCTGGCCCCAGCGTGGGGCCGTGCTCACCCTGGACGCCGCAATGCGCGCCCTCGTCGGAGTGCGGCTCGGCCTCGAGGGCGTCTTCGAGGGCGAGGCATCGGTGGACGTCGACGCGCTGCTGACCTGGTCCCGCACCCCCGGCGGGCCACAGCGCTTCGCGGCGTTGCCGGAAGCCGAACAGCAGGGCATCGCCGAGTGGCTGGCGCAGAACGCGGGCGAGGCTGCCCCAGTGCTCCTGCGGCTCGCGCTCAGCGGCCGCGGCACCGAGGCCACCGCGCTGGGTGTGCTGGCCTCGGTCATGAACGGAGACGCTGCGTCGGCCGATGCAGCCGTCGCTCTGGGCTCCGTCTTCGGCATGGGTTCACGCCCACCCGAACTGCGCACCTACGCAAGGGCAGTGGAGGGCACACTCACCCGATGGATCGGCGAGGCGACGGGGCGAGGGGCGCAGAGCGAGGAGGCACGGCAGCGGGTTCTCGACGTACTGCGCCAGGCCGATCAACTGGCCACGGAGGCCCATCTCTCTGCTGCGCTCGCCGACAATCCTTTTCTCCCCTCAGGTTTCCAGGCACGGCTGCGTCGGCTGGCCGAGGCGCTGGCCAGGGAGCCCCAAGCAGCTCAGACCGCCTGGGAACACGTACAAGAACATCACCTTGCCGCTGTTCTCTATGCGAAGCGGGTCGAGCTGGCGCGCATGGCCGTACGGCTGAAGCACTGGTTGGACGCGCCGGAGCCGGTGGTGTCTTCGGTCGACCAGGCTGTGCACGCACATGTCGCCGACTGGGGGTGGGTGGACCGGGCATTGGCACAGCTGTGGGGAGGAGACGCTGACGCCGAACCCGTTCTGGTTGATGCGTACCGCACTGTGCACGACGCGGCGCGGCGGCGACGGGCGGCACTCGACGAAGCCTTCGCGGCCGAGCTCCGGCCGTGGGCGCAGCACGCCAGTACGGCGCAGCCTGGTGGGACACTGCTCATCGAGGACGTGCTGGAGAAGATCGCCGTGAAGCTGGCCGCGAAGCGACCGCCGCTGGTTCTCGTACTGGACGGGATGAGCAGCGCGGTCGCGGCGCAGCTCGGTGAAGAGTTGACCGGTGCTGGCCGGTGGAGCGAACTGTCCAGCGACGGGCGACGGGCGGCTGCGGTCGCGATGATCCCGTCGGTGACTGTCGTCAGCCGGGCCACCTTGCTGTGCGGACGCCCGATATCGGGCGGGCAGAGTGTGGAGAGGGAGGGATTCGTCGATTTCTGGAAGCAACACCGGTGTGCGGCCACCCTTTTCCACAAGAGCGAGATCGCCGGCCCTGCGGGGCAGTTGCTCGATCAGCGGCTGGTGGAGGCCATCGCATCGGATGCCGTGGTCGGTGTCGTTCTGAACACCATCGACGAAAGCCTCGACCACGGGCAGCAGGGCTCGCTGGCCGACTGGTCGGTAAACCGGGTGAAGTACCTCACCGAACTCCTCAACTCCGCGCGGGGGCAAGGGCGTCCAGTAGTACTGGTATCCGATCACGGACACGTACTAGACCGGACGAGGAACGACGCAGGACCAGTGACCGCCGAGGGTGTGGAGTCGGCCCGCTGGCGTACGGGGACGGCTGAAGGTGAGGGAGAGATCACGCTGGCAGGCCCTCGCGTGCTGGAAAACGGCGGTCGCGTCATTGCCCCCTGGTCAGAGGAGATCCGCTACACCCCGCGTAGGGCCGGCTACCACGGCGGTGCCGCACTCGCCGAGATGACGGTGCCGGTACTGGTTCTGACTCCGTCGATCGACCTCGCGCCCGACGGATGGGCCGAGCTACCGCGAGAGTCAGTCCAGCCACCATGGTGGGAAGCGCAAGTCTCCCCGGCACCGCTGAAGACCCAAATCACCACGAAGCCCGCGCGGAAGGCACCGCCCGCCAAGCCGAAGGCACGGCCCCAGGAGGGCGAGCTCTTCGCCGACGACGCAGTCGAAACGCCTCCGACCAGGCCCGCACCAATCGAGCCGCCGACCCCGGTCACGCTCGGCCGTCAGGTCGTGGACACCAAGCTCTACGAGCATCAGGGGAAGTTCGTGCGCAGGGTCCCCGACCGCAAGGTCGTGGCCGCTGTCATCGACGCACTCGACGCATCGGGCGGCACGCTCTCACTCGCAGCAGTCGCTGGGGCCGCCGTCGCTTCGGGGGGTCGCACCAACACCCGCCCGGAAGGCTTCGTCACCGTGCTGACCCGGCTGCTGAACATCGAGGGCTACGAAGTAATCAGCCTGATCGACTCCCGGACCCGGGTCCGGCTCAACCGCGACACACTGCGCGAGCAGTTCGAACTGCCCAGGGAGAACGCATGAGCGGCGCATCCGTCAGCGCGGCCCGCCGCCGCGAGGTCATCGACGCGCTGCGGCGCGGCACCGTGCCCGCAGCGGGCTCGACCTCTTCGCGGTCGGGCTCGACCGGTTCGCGCCCGCGCTCGACGAGCGGATCGCCACGATCGCGACGGGCGGTGCAGCCTTCAAGGCCGTTCGCGGCGAGTACGGCTCCGGCAAGACGTTCTTCGCCCGCTGGCTCGCCGAGCGGGCCAAGCGGCGGGGCTCGCCACCGCCGAGGTGCAGATCTCGGAGACCGAGACCCCGCTGCACCGGCTGGAGACCGTCTACCGGCGGCTCACCGAGCGGCTGACCACAGCGACCGAGCCCGCCGAGCGCGCTGCGGCCGGTCGTCGACGCCTGGTTCTACGCGCTGGAAGAGGAGGTGCCTCGACGGCGCGACCCGGACTGGCCGAAGACAGTGAGGCGTTGGAGTCGCGCGGTCGACGAGCTGCTGGAGCGAGCGGCTCGCGGCGTCGCCCGGACCACGCCGGCCTTCGCCGCCGCCCTGCGCGGCTACCGCAGCGCCACGCTCGACGGGGACGCGGCCACCGCCGAAGCTGTCCTCGCCTGGCTCGGCGGCCAGCCACAGTCGGTCGCCGCCGTCCGCGCGCCGTACGCCGGGGTGCGCGGCGACCTCGACCACTTCGGCGCGCTGGGCTTCCTGCAGGGGCTGCTCACCGTCCTGCGCGACTGCGGGCACCCCGGGCTGCTCCTGGTCCTCGACGAGGTCGAGACCCTGCAGCGGGTGCGCTCCGACGCCCGCGACAAGGCGCTCAACGCGCTGCGGCAGCTCATCGACGAGGTCGACGCCGGCCGCTTCCCCGGCCTGTTCCTGGTCATCACCGGCACCCCGGCCTTCTTCGACGGCCAGCAGGGCGTGCAGCGGCTGCCGCCGCTCGCCCAGCGGCTGGCCACCGACTTCGCCACCGACGCGCGCTTCGACAACCCGCGGGCGGTGCAGCTCCGGCTGCCCGGTTTCAACCTCGACGCGCTGGTCGAGCTGGGGCACGGTCCGCGACCTCTACGCCGCCGGCATCGGCCGGGATCCGAGCGTATCGCGGCGCTCGTCGACGACGCCTACGTGGCGCGACCTGGCCCGCGCCGTGACCGGGCAGCTCGGCGGCCAGGTCGGCGTCGCGCCGCGGCTCTTCCTCAAGAAGCTCGTCGCCGACGTGCTCGACCGGGTCGACCAGTTCGCCGACTTCGACCCGCGCCAGCACTACGCGCTGACCGTCGGCAGCGACGAGCTGACCGACGTCGAGCGCAACGCCGCGGCGGACAGCGCCGACGACATCGAGCTGGACCTGCCGTGACAGGTGCACCCGAACCGCTGGACCGGCTGCACCCCGGCGTCGCTGCACCACATCGTCAACACCCTGGGCTGGCCGGGCCTGCGCCCGCTGCAGGAAGAGGCGATCGAACCGCTGCTCGACGGTGAGGACGCGGTGCTGCTCGCCCCGACCGCCGGCGGCAAGACCGAGGCGGCGCCTTCCCGCTGCTGTCCCGGATGGCCGCGGAGAGCTGGACCGGGACCTCGGTGCTCTACGTCTGCCCGCTCAAGGCGCTGCTGAACAACCTCGCGCCCCGGCTGGAGACGTACGCCGCCTGGCTCGGCCGGACCGCGTCGCGCTCTGGCACGGCGACGTCTCACAGCCGCGACCGCAGGCGGATCCTGCGCGAGCGGCCCGACATCCTGCTGACCACGCCGGAGTCGCTCGAGGCGATGCTGGTCAGCGCCAACGTCGACCATCGCGGCCTTCTTCGCCGGCCTGCGGGCCGTCGTCGTCGACGAGGTGCACGCCTTCGCCGGCGACGACCGCGGCTGGCACCTGCTCGCCGTGCTGGAACGGCTGACCGACTCGATCGGTCGGCCGTGCAGCGGGTCGGGCTGTCCGCGACGGTCGGCAATCCCGAACAGCTGCTCACCTGGCTGCAGGGCTCGGGCGCGCGACAGACGCGCCGGCTCACGTCGTCGCCCCGATCTGCGCGAGGACAATCGCAGTGCTCCGCCCGCCCGGCGAGATCGAGCTCGACTACGTCGGCTCCCTGGCGAACGCGGCGACGGTGATCGCCGCCCTGCACCGCGGGCGAGAAGCGGCTGGTGTTCTGCGACTCCCGGCGGCAGGTCGAGGAGCTCGGCGAGAGCCTGCGGGCCGAGCGGGGTGACCACGTTCCTCTCGCACGCCTCGCTGTCCGTCGACGAACGGCGGCGCGCCGAGCAGGCCTTCGCCGAGGCACGCGACTGCGTCATCGTCTCCACCTGCACCCTGGAACTCGGCATCGACGTCGGCGACCTCGACCGGGTCATCCAGATCGACGCGCCGAGCACCGTCGCCTCGTTCCTGCAGCGCCTCGGCCGCACCGGCCGGCGACCGGGCACCACTCGCAACTGCCTGTTCCTCGCCACCGACGAGGACGGTCTGCTCCAGCGCAGCAGCCCTGCTTCTGCTGTGGGGCACGGGCTGGGTCGAGCCGGTAGTCGCCCCACCGGAACCCCGGCACATCGTCGCCCAGCAGCTGCTCGCGCTCTGCCTGCAGGAACACCGGGTCGGCGACCAGCTCTGGCAGGAATGGTGGAACGGGCTCGGCCCCTTCGACCGCTCCGCCGAGCCCGATCGTGCGCCACCTGGTCGACGAGGGCTTCCTGGAGCGGGACGGCGGCATGCTCTTCATCGGCCCCGAGGCCGAACGGCGCTTCGGCCACCGGCACTTCATGGATCTGACCGCGGTCTTCACCGCCGCACCGGAGTTCACCGTGCTCGCCGGCCGCACCGAGATCGGCACGCACCGACCCGGCGCTGCTGACCGAGGAGGTTGCCGGACCTACGGCGGCTGCTGCTCGCCGGGCGGAGCTGGCAGGTCACCTACATCGACTGGTCCCGGCGGCGGTGCTTCGTCGAGCCGGTCGAGGGCGGCGGCAAGGCACGATGGGGCGGGTTCGGTTCCGGCCGTTCCGCCTCGTACGAGCTGACCCGGTCCGCCCGGGAGGTCCTGCTCGGCACCGATCCGCCAGTCGCTTTGACCCGTCGGGCTGAAGCAGCCCTCGCTCAGGCTCGCGACAGCGGTGCGGAGTCGGTGCACCCTGTCGGGACAGTTGTTATCCGCGGTGGGCGGGACACGAACGTGCGCTGGTGGACCTGGGCCGGCTATCGGGCCAACGTCACCCTGGCTGCCACGCTCTCGGGCATCGCCGACCCTCTCCAGCGCCCTACAGACACGTACATCCGGCTCCGCGAAGACTTGACTCTGGACGAGTGGAATCGGGCCAAGGCCTCGGCAATCGGCCAGCTCTGCCTTCCCGCCGTGGACACTCGCGCTATCCATGGGCTCAAGTTCAGTGCCGCGCTCCCTCAGCGGCTTGCAGAGGCCACACTCGCCGCGCGTCTCGCGGATCTCGATGGCGCATCGGCTGCACTCAAAGAAGCCTCGAGGTTCGTATCCGCGGGCGATTGAGCGCCCCACCCCGGTAGGAGAGCACCGGTGGTGAGACGTTCGAGGGCGTCGGGTTGGGGAAGACCTGGACGAGGTCGACGCGGCGCTTGACTCCCCACAGAGTTTCAGCCACCGCAGACTCGCCGCACAAGCTCTCGGCAGCACGCCGCTGATGGAAGACAGGCGGCCGAACGTGTCGAGCCCAATTAAGAGTTGCCAAACATCTGATCCAGGCTAAGCACTCCCCCAACTGGGAACATGCCATCGAGCCTTTCCGACGCAAGGGGGATTCACGTGCCGCAACAGCTAAATGAACGTCAACTACAAGCCGACAAACCTCGTGCCAGAGGTACCGCTCCAGTCCAGAAAGCTGCAACGCAGCCAGCGGCCGTATCCGGCGGCCAGAAGGCCAGCGAGCAGGTAGCCACGCCGACTGAGGGGCCTCGCGTTTTCCGGACGGGCGCCTGGCCGTTTATTTCACGCGACGATTCGCAAGCTCTCATACTCGGCGTGGACTTCGCGTGGAGGGCGATAACCAACAGCCGAATGAAGACGTTTGCGATTGTACCAGAATTCGATGTACCGGGTGATGTCCTGTCGGGCCACCTCGCGGGTGAGGTATGTCACGCGTGATACGCGTTCGTTCTTCAGTACACCGAAGAATGACTCGGCCATGGCATTGTCGAAGCAGATCCCGGTACGGCCTGCCGATTGCCGGAGTCCGAGTTCCTTGAGGACGGTCGCGTACTCGGCAGACATGTAGTTGCTGCCCCGGTCGGAGTGGAATATCGCTCCCGAGGAAAGCTTCCGGTTGCGGGCCGCGTTGCGGACGGCACGGGATATCAGTGGCGTCTGGTAGTGGTCGTCCATCGCATACCCGATGACCTCCTTGGTACAGCAGTCAATAACCGTCGCGAGATACAGCCAGCCCTCACCGGTCTTGATGTAGGTGATGTCCCCGACCAGCTTTTCGCCGGGCACCTCGGCTGTGAAGTTACGGCCGACGAGATCGGGCAGCGCGCCAGCCGCGGCCTGCGTGAGGGACCATCGCTTCGGCTTGGGCTGGCAGGGCACCAGGCCCAGCGCCCGCATGAGCTGGCGCACCAGCTCCAGGCCGGCGGTTACGCCCCAGCGCGCCAGCTGGGCGTGCACCCGCCGGTAGCCGTACGTGCTGTCCGACATCTCGAATGCCTTCTGGACGAGCAATTTCAGTTCGTCGCGCCGCTGAGCCGTCGCAGAATCAGGGCGGGAACGCCAGTCGTAGTAGCCGGATTTGGACACGCCGAGTCGTTCACACATGAACTCGACGGGATAGGCGCACTCCTCGGTTTCGAGTCGCATCGTTTCGATGAACTCGTACTTGCTGGCTACCGGGGATCCTTCGCGAAGTACGCTGCGGCTTTTTTCAAGAAACTGACTTCCGTCTCAAGTTCGCGAACCCGTCGTTCCGCTTCCTTGAGACGCGCGCGCTCGTCGAGCGTCAGCGGAGCGTAGACCGACGGCTCGTTGCGCTTCTCATGCTTCTTCACCCAGCCGCGGAGAGTCTCCGGATTGAGATCAAGTTCCCGGGCCGTCTCCGAGATCGTCTTGCTGGACCGGAGCGCGATCTGGACCGCTTCCTCTTTGAACTCCGGCGAGTACTTACTGGGTGGTGCCACGTCTTGCCTCTCGTTTCCTTACACAGAGATCCTATTGGGTTCCTGTCCGGAAACTTCGGGGCATCTCAGCCCGCCCCGGGAGGACCTCATGAGCACGCCGTTCCTTGCCTCGGGCTCCGAAGGCCCCCACGCCCTGCGGCCGTTGCTCGACACCGTGCTCGACGCGCTGGGCGCCGGCGGGCGGGCGCACGGGGGACCGCTGCCCGCGGGCGGGCCGGACGCGGTTGCCGCGCGGCTGCGGGACGCGGTCGGGGACGTACTGCCCGAGGACGGCGACCCGGACGCGCTGCGTGCTCTCGTCCACGCGTTCGCCGAAGGTGCCGCCGATCCGGCCCACCCGCTGTGCGCCGCCCATCTGCACTGCCCGCCCCTCGCCGTCGCCACCGCCGCCAACCTGGCCGCCTCCGCCCTCAACCCGTCCCTCGACTCCTGGGACCAGGCCCCGGCCGTCTCTGAACTCGAGGCCTTGGTGACCCGGGCGCTCGCCCGGGAGACCGGCGCGGCAGACACCCTGGTCCGCTGTTGACGCCCTTCGCCTCGGCCAGCTCGGTCGACTGCGACGCACTGTGGGCGCTGGCACCCGTGCCGACGGCGTAGGGAATGCCGAGCGGGCGGTGGTGTCGCCCCGCACAACTCTTCGGGATGAACACCCGCCGGGTGGCAGATCACAGCGGCAGAGGGCTGCCGACCACGACAGGCCGCGGTCGGCCGTCTCCAGGGTTACTCCACTCAGAACCGACCGGCTGGGCACATGGTTGACCGGTGCGCCGGATCGCGGCACGCATGGTCGGCCAAGCCAAGGAGCCAAGGAGCCAAGGAGCCAAGGAGCAGGGTAGATGACGGCAAGTGATGCGGTGTCGACCGCCCCAGGCACCGGACGGCGGTTCGCGCTTTCGGCCAGGACTTTGGACAGCCCCGTGACGCCCAACAGCCTTTTCGAGACCTGGTTCGCCCAGCAGCGGTGCGCCAACCGGTATATGGTTCGCCCCATCCCGTTCAGAGAGCTGGTCGGGTGGCGGTTTGAGGACGGCACCGGGAATCTGGTGCATGACAGCGGCAGGTTCTTCTCCATCGAAGGACTGCACGTGCGGACCTCGTGGAACGGCCACGAAGCGAGTTGGTCCCAGCCGATCATCAATCAGCCTGAGATCGGCATCCTCGGCATCCTGGTCAAAGAGTTCCACGGTGTCCTGCACTGCCTGATGCAGGCGAAGATGGAGCCGGGCAACCTCGACACCGTTCAGCTCTCCCCCACAGTGCAGGCCACCCGCAGCAATTTCACGCGTGTGCACAGGGGGACGCCCGTCACCGTACATCGAGTACTTCGCACCACCGCGCACCAACGGCCGCGTCCTCTTCGATTCACTCCAGTCGGAGCAGGGGTCGTGGTTTCTGCGCAAGCGCAACCGGAACATGATTGTGGAAGCGATCGGCGACGTCCCTCCGCATGAGGACTTCGTCTGGCTGACGGTCGGCCAGATCCACCGACTGCTGCAGCAGGACAATATCGTCAACATGGACGCGCGCACCGTGCTCTCGCTGCTCCCCCTGTGTGCTGAGAAGACCGGCCGTCCGGTCCACCGGACAGCGGAGGTGCTCAGCCGCCTGACCGAGGTGAAGATGTGCCGGGAATGGGTCCAGCGCCCCATCCCGCTGGGCGCGGTCGAGCGCTGGCGGCGGACTGAGTATGAGATCAGCCATGAGACGGGCCGCCACTTCACCGTCATCGCGGCGGACGTGCAGGCGGCCAACCGCGAAGTGGTCCACTGGACGCAGCCACTGCTGGCCCCCGTGGGGCAGGGCCTTGCCGCTTTCCTGCTGCGCACCGCGGACGGTGTGCCGCATGTGCTGGCGCAGGCACGGTCGGAGGCGGGGGTGCTCGACGTGGCGGAGTGGGGACCGACTGTCCAGTGCCGGCCGGGCCGCGTGCTGGCACTGCCGCCCGAGCGGCGTCCGCGCTACCTCGATGCCGTGCTGGGCACTTCACCGGAGCGGATCATCCACGACAGTGTGCAGTCGGAAGAGGGCGGACGGTTCCACCACGCCAGCAACCGTTACCTGATCGTCGACGTGAGCGACGACTTCCCGAGCGATGTGCCCGAGGACTTCGTCTGGGTGGCGGTCGCACAGCTCGGTGAGCTGCTCCAGCACAGCAACTACTTGACCATCGAGGCGAGAACTTTGCTGACGGCGCTGCGTGCCACCTGGTTCGTCACCGCAGAGCGCACCTCATGAGCGGGGGAGAGACCGTGCATGGGGCAGGCGTTCTGCGGATCGGCGTGCTGGGTTGCGCGAGCATCGCGGAGCGGCGCATGCTGCCGTCAATGCTCGCGCAACCGCTGGTCGAGGTAGTTGCCATCGCGAGCCGGACGCGGAGCAAGGCAGAGGCGTTCACCGCGCGGTTCGGCGGACATCCGGTGCAGGGGTACGAGCACCTGCTCGCCCGCGAGGATGTGGACGCGGTGTACCTCCCGCTGCCGCCGGAGCTTCACCCCGAGTGGACCTTGCGTGCCCTGGCCGCGGGCAAGCACGTTCTCTGTGAGAAGCCGTTCGCGCTACGGCTCGCCGACACCCGGAAGGCCGTCGCGTTCGCGCGGGAACGCGGGTTGCTCGTGATGGAGAGCTTCATGTTCCTGTACCACGCGCAGCACGCGACGGTACGCCGACTGGTCGCCGACGGAGCGATCGGTGAACTGCAAGTTTTCTCAGCAGAGTTTGGCATCCCGCTGCGCTTGTCGTCGGAGTCCGGCCGACCGCGCCACGCGAGCAGGTTGCCGGAAGTGGCGGCCTATCCGATTCGCGCCGCGCAGGTCTTCCTCGGCGAGGGCCTGCGGGTAGTGGGCGCACAGGAGCGCACCGCCAGCGCCTTCGGTCCGCGGCCCGCTGGGACGGCTCTGCTGGCCACGCCCAGCGGCGTAGCAGCCCAGCTCGCCTATGGACTGGAGCACTCCTACCGCAGCGGGTACACGTTGTGGGGCAGCGCGGGAATGTTGCGGCTCGACCGCGCCTTCAGTACTCCGGACGACCATGTACCGATGGTGCGGCTCGAACAACCGGACCGCAGTAGGAAGTTCCGGCTGAAGCCCGACCGTCAGTTCCGGAACATCGTGGGGGCGTTCGCCCGTACGGTACTTGAAGCCGAAGACTTCACCCCGCACGCGGAGGCCATCCTCCGCCACGCGGAGTTGGTGGACGCCCTGGAGAGGGCAGTGGCTGCCGCCGCCCCACCGGGACTCAAGCGACCACGCCCATGATGGGGCCATGAAGGCTCTCGTACTCGCCGGCGGGTCCGGTACCCGCTTGCGGCCCATTACTTACACATCTGCCAAGCAGTTGGTGCCCGTGGCCAACAAGCCAGTGCTCTTCTACGGCCTGGAGGCGATCGCTCAGGCCGGCATCACTGATGTGGGCGTCGTAGTCGGCGATACGGCCGAGGAGATCCAAGAGGCGGTGGGCGACGGCTCCCGCTTCGGTCTTGACGTCACCTACATTGCCCAGTCGGCGCCGTTGGGGCTCGCGCACGCGGTGCTCATCGCACACGACTACCTTGGCGAGGACGACTTCGTCATGTATCTGGGCGACAACTTCATTGTGGGCGGCATCGCTGAGCTCGTCGAGGAGTTCCGTGTACGGCGGCCGGCCGCTCAGATCCTGCTCACCCAGGTCTCCGATCCTTCCGCCTTCGGCGTGGCGGAGCTTGGCCCCGACGGCCGGGTCGCGGCCCTGGAGGAGAAGCCCGAGCGGCCCAAAAGCGACCTTGCCCTGGTAGGGGTCTTCCTCTTCACCTCGGCCGTGCACGAGGCGGTGCGGGCGATCGTGCCTTCCCTGCGCGGCGAGTTGGAGATCAGCGACGCGATCCAGTGGCTCATCGACAAGCAGAAGGATGTGCGTTCCATGACCATCGCTGGCTATTGGAAGGACACCGGCAATGTCGTCGACATGCTGGAAGTCAACCGTGCGGTGCTGGAGAAGCTGGAACGACAGGTCGAGGGAACGGTCGACGACGCCAGCGAGATCGTCGGCCGGGTGCAGATCCCCGCGGGTGCCGAGGTACGAGGCTCCCGCATCGTCGGCCCCGCGATCATCGGGCGGGGAACGTTGATCAGCGATTCCTATATCGGCCCGTTCACCTCGATCGACGAGGATTGCCGGATCACCGACAGTGAGATCGAGTTCTCCATCGTCCTGCGGGGTTCCTCCATCGACGGCGCGAGCCGCGTCGAGTGCTCCCTGATCGGGCGCAACGTGGAGGTGACGCGGGCCGTGCGGAACCCCTCCGCGTATCGCTTCGTCCTGGGTGACCACAGCAAGGTGCGGATTTCCTCATGACGACCACGTCCATCCTCGTCACCGGCGGAGCCGGCTTCATCGGATCGCACTACGTCCGCACCATGCTCGGCCCCCACAGCCGGGACGGCGTCCATGTGACCGTGCTCGACAAGCTCACGTACGCCGGCGACCCATGCAACCTCGACGCCGTCCGCGAACATCCCGGGTTCGCTTTCGTGCAGGGCGACATCTGCGACGACGAGCTGGTCGCGGAACTGCTCGCGGAGCACGACCAGGTGGTGCACTTCGCGGCGGAGTCGCACGTGGACCGCTCGATCCACAGCGCGGCCGAGTTCGTCCGCACCAACGTGCTGGGCACCCAGGTCCTGCTCGACGCGCTGCTGGGTCGCCCAGGTCCTCCCGGACGCTGAGATGCCCCGAAGTTTCCGGACAGGAACCCAATAGGATCTCTGTGTAAGGAAACGAGAGGCAAGACGTGGCACCACCCAGTAAGTACTCGCCGGAGTTCAAAGAGGAAGCGGTCCAGATCGCGCTCCGGTCCAGCAAGACGATCTCGGAGACGGCCCGGGAACTTGATCTCAATCCGGAGACTCTCCGCGGCTGGGTGAAGAAGCATGAGAAGCGCAACGAGCCGTCGGTCTACGCTCCGCTGACGCTCGACGAGCGCGCGCGTCTCAAGGAAGCGGAACGACGGGTTCGCGAACTTGAGACGGAAGTCAGTTTCTTGAAAAAAGCCGCAGCGTACTTCGCGAAGGATCCCCGGTAGCCAGCAAGTACGAGTTCATCGAAACGATGCGACTCGAAACCGAGGAGTGCGCCTATCCCGTCGAGTTCATGTGTGAACGACTCGGCGTGTCCAAATCCGGCTACTACGACTGGCGTTCCCGCCCTGATTCGGCGACGGCTCAGCGGCGCGACGAACTGAAATTGCTCGTCCAGAAGGCATTCGAGATGTCGGACAGCACGTACGGCTACCGGCGGGTGCACGCCCAGCTGGCGCGCTGGGGCGTAACCGCCGGCCTGGAGCTGGTGCGCCAGCTCATGCGGGCGCTGGGCCTGGTGCCCTGCCAGCCCAAGCCGAAGCGATGGTCCCTCACGCAGGCCGCGGCTGGCGCGCTGCCCGATCTCGTCGGCCGTAACTTCACAGCCGAGGTGCCCGGCGAAAAGCTGGTCGGGGACATCACCTACATCAAGACCGGTGAGGGCTGGCTGTATCTCGCGACGGTTATTGACTGCTGTACCAAGGAGGTCATCGGGTATGCGATGGACGACCACTACCAGACGCCACTGATATCCCGTGCCGTCCGCAACGCGGCCCGCAACCGGAAGCTTTCCTCGGGAGCGATATTCCACTCCGACCGGGGCAGCAACTACATGTCTGCCGAGTACGCGACCGTCCTCAAGGAACTCGGACTCCGGCAATCGGCAGGCCGTACCGGGATCTGCTTCGACAATGCCATGGCCGAGTCATTCTTCGGTGTACTGAAGAACGAACGCGTATCACGCGTGACATACCTCACCCGCGAGGTGGCCCGACAGGACATCACCCGGTACATCGAATTCTGGTACAATCGCAAACGTCTTCATTCGGCTGTTGGTTATCGCCCTCCACGCGAAGTCCACGCCGAGTATGAGAGCTTGCGAATCGTCGCGTGAAATAAACGGCCAGGCGCCCGTCCGGAAAACGCGAGGCCCCTCACGCCTCGTTCACGTCTCGACCGATGAGGTGTACGGGTCCTTCGACCGCGGCTCCTGGCCGGAGACCGTATCCGCTGCGCCCCGAACTCGCCCTATGCGGCCTCCAAGGCCGCCTGGACCTGCTCGCCCTGTCCTATCACCGCACCCACGGGCTGGACGTCCGGGTGACCCGCTGCTCCAACAACTACGGGCACCACCACTTCCCCGAGAAGGTCATCCCGCTGTTCATCACCAACCTGCTGGACGGCAAGGAGGTCCCGCTGTATGGCGACGGGCGGCAACGTCCGCGACTGGCTGCACATCGACGACCACGTGCCAGGGCATCGAGCTGGTCCGCACCAAGGGCCGGGCCGGCGAGGTCTACAACATCGGCGGCGGCACCGAACTCTCCAACAAGGAGCTCACGGCCTGCTGCTCGACGCGTGGGCGCCGGCTGGGAGACATGGTCGAGTACGTCGAGGACCGCAAGGGCCACGACCGCCGCTACTCGGTCGACTGCACCAAGATCCACGAGGAGCTCGGCTACGGCCCCGCAAGGACTTCGCCGAGGGCCTGGCCGAGACCGTCGCCTGGTACCGGGACAACCGCGACTGGTGGGAGCCTCTCAAGAGGCGGGCCGGGCTGTGAGCCGCTGGTTGGTCCTCGGGGGCTGACAGTATGTGTCGGCAGCACCTGCGGCCGCGGCTGCGCACGGTGTTGACGCCGGGCTGCGGGTGCCGGGCCGCGGGTGCTGGATCGTACTGGACATCGCCGTGCTCGCCTGGCAGGTCACCTGCTGATCAACCAGCAGCTGAAGCGTCATCAGGCGAGCACTCCCCAACCTCAATCGCCGACTGAGTCGTCACCACGACGACGGCTCAGCGAGCGTGCCGAACCAGCGTGATGCCATCCTTCACCGTCAGCATTACCGCCTGGACCCGCGAGTCCGTGGCCACCTTGTCGTTGAAGGCGACCACGTACGCTCCCCATTGGGTGAGCAAGGTGGACAGCCACTCGTCGCTGTTGACTTCCTGCTCCTCGGCCTCAGCGGCGAGAATGCGGTTTGCCTCGTCGGAGTTACGGGGCAGCGTATCGATGACGGTGCCTCCCCAGAGGGTGTTGTCGATCGCCAGCAGCCCGCGCTCGGCGAGCAGCCCGCGCTCGAGGATCGTGTCAAAGTAGTGCGCGTAGTTCGGCTTGTCCGCATCGACGAATATGAAGTCAAACTCCCCTTCAATCATCCGCAGCGCATCCAGCGCGTCGGTCTCCACGAGCTTGATCTTGTGCCCGTGCGCGCTACGCGCGAACGCCTGCTGCGCGAGATCCCGCGCCCTGTAGTCGGCGGCATAGTTGTCCACGGTGATGAGCTCGCCGTCGTCCGGCAGCGCAGCCGCCAGCCCGATGGTGGCGTGGCCGGTGAATGTGCCGATCTCCAGGATCCGCCTCGCCCCGATCATGTCGACCAGCATCGCCAGAAAGCCCACCTGGGCTGACGATGTGGCGATGTCCGCCCACTCGGGGCAGAGCCGCTCCGTGTTGGCGTGTAATTCCTTGAGTTCGGCGGACGACGGAGTCGAATGCGCCTCCGCGTACTCCTCGATTCCCGAGCGAAAAATCGACGGTTTTTTGAAGACTACGTCCTTGCGGTGGAACATGGAGTTTCCCTCCCCAAATATGGGAATACATTCGCTGCTACGATCGGGAGCCTGCGTGATGCTGCCCATCAGAGGATGTCTTCCTCTCGGAACTCAGACTTCAGCTGCGCCAGTGCCGATGCTTCAAGATTCTTCAGTGCAGATCTGTCGATTTTTCCCGAGGAATTCTTGGGAAGTTCTGTGAACTCGATCCTCCGGATGCGCTGATAGGGGGCCAGACGCGTGGACAGGAAGACGAAGAGCTCCCTGGCCGTCTCGGGTGACGGCTCGGCAGTTACGGCCAGGGCCACGTACGCCTTGGGAACGGCTGACCGTTTCTCGTCGGCCGCGGGAACCACCGCGACCTCGGCCACGCTCTTGTGCTGGAGCAGGACGCTTTCCAGCTGAAAGGGCGATATCCGGTAGTTGGACGACTTGAAGATGTCGTCCTGACGACCCACGTAGGTGTAACGGCCGTCGGCGTCCCGCTGGGCCACATCCCCTGTGCGGTACCAGGAGCCCACGGTCGGATCCGCCGGATGTCCCTCGTCGTCGATGTACCCGGTCATCAGGCCCAGCGGTCGCTCGCTGACATCCAGGCAGATCTCGCCCTCGTCGGCGGGCAGCCCGTCCGGGCCGATCAGCTCGACCCTGTAGCCTGGCAGCGGCCGACCCATCGAGCCGGGCACCACCGGCAGGCACGGCGGGCTGCCGATCAGGCCGGTGGCCTCGGTCTGACCGTAGCCGTCCCGGATAGTCACCCCCCAAGCACGCCTGATCCGCTCGATGACCTCGACATGGAGCGGTTCGCCGGCGGACACAGCCTCTCGCAGGGAGACCTTCCATCGGTTCAGCGGCTGCTGTGCGATCATGCGCCAGACGGTCGGTGGCGCGCAGAATGTCGTCACATCGCCCCGAGCCAAGGCCTCGAGGGTCGCCTCCACGCCGAAACGGGGCTGTGCTAAGGCGAGCACGCCGGCCTCGGCGGCCCAAGGTGCGAAGACATTGCTGCAGGCGTGTTTGGCCCACCCGGGTTGCGCGATCGTCGTGTGCGTGTCACCAGGGCCTAGGCCGGTGAGGTACATGGTCGTCAGCTGACCGACTGGAAATGAGACGTGACTGTGCCCGACCAGCTTCGGCCGGGAGGTGGTGCCGGAGGTGAAGTACTGGAACAACGGATCCGAGGCCGGTGTCGGCCTGTCCGGGCGGAAGGCGGGATCGCTCAGCCGAGCTGCGTTCAGGTCGTGCCAGCTGTCAGGGACACGACCGTCGTCGGACGCGGACATGCTGACGACGCGCGTGCGGATTCCCGGTATGCGGCGGAACTTCCGGGTGTCGACAGCCCGGGCCACGACGTGTCGTACGCCAGCCTGCCGGACCCGGTGGCTCAACTCTTCCTCGCAGAGCATCGTGGTCGTCGGGACCATGACGGCGCCGAGTTTGGTCGCGGCGAGGAGTGTCACCCAAAGATCGACGCGGTTGTCCAGCATCAACATCAGCCGGTCGCCACGGCGGACGCCAAGTTCGCGGAGCCAGTTGGCGACCTGGCCGGAGCGCTCGGACATCTCGGCATAGCTCACGCTCGTATCGTGGCTCTCGCCCGGCGCCAGGCACATCACCCGCAGCGCGGTCGCGTCCCGGCGCTTCGGGGTGCGGGCCACGACGTCGAACCAGTCGAGGGCCCAGTTGAAAGTGGTGAGCCGGGGCCAGGAGAACTCGCGGCATGCGCTCTCGTGGTCGTCACGGTGTCTCAGTAACACGTCACGAGCCATGCGGAACACTGTGGTTGGATCGCTCAGAACAGTTTCTGTGTCAGGTGCGGGCAAGTCACTCTCCATTGGGTTCACGCTGGTCGAGCACGGCTTGAGGCGTGTTTGCGAGGCTGGGGACGATCAGCGTGGCTGTGTCCGTACCAGGCACGTGCTCAACGGGTGCAAGGAGGTCGTTGTCGAGGGAGTAACGTTGGCACAACAGATCCTTGTTACCAATGGCGTTGCATAAAAAGGCGCTAGTTCTGCGGATTCCAACCGCCCTCAGGCACCGTGATGGAAAACGCCCCGCAACTGAAACTCAGCCCGAACGCGACAACCAGCCCCTCGCCCTCAGGCCGATGAACCGGTTCGACCAGCATCAGAGGAACTGAGCATCCGAGGGTGTTGCCGTAATCACGCAGGACCCGGTAGGAGGAAGCCACTTCGGCGCTGTTGGTGGCGACACCGAACTCATCGCACAGTCCATCGATGATGCGTGTGCTGCCAGTGTGCATCAGCAGGGCAACAGCGTCCGCCGGGTTGGTCAGCTTGTCATTGCCTTCCAACAAAGTGGTTACGGTCTGCCGGGCGTAGTAGGCGCCTCGTGGTGTGACATCGGGGCTCAGTGTGTAACCCCTCCGGCCATGCACGATCGGTGAATCCGCGCCGCCGTCCGGCACGGTTCCCAGTTCGGCGTCCTCGGCTTCCACATTGGTCAGGCTTGCCACCGGGCCGAAGGCCGGCCCGGACTCCTCGGCTCCGAGCACCATGGCCACTGCGGCATCGCCGAAGAGGAATCCACGCATCACGTTGACTGTGGCCTGGCGCTGACTCGGATCAACCTCGGAGAAGTGCCGGTAGAAGTCCGGTAGCGGGGGTGCCATCGGCGTGGGCGCGTCCATGAAGCACACCAGGACTCGCTTGCCGGGTTGGCAGGTGAGGAACCAGCGGGCTGTTTCCATGACCTTCGCTATGGCTGAACAGCCCATGAACTCGATGCTCAGGTTGGACGCGGTCCTGGGAAGTTCCGGCATCTGCGCCATGATGTCGCAGGCCAGGCTCGGTAGGAGCCTCGCCGGACCGTTTGTCACGCCGAGCACCAACCCGATCGACTCGACGGGAACTCCCGCCTTGTCCAAGCATGTCCGTGCGGCACGGACGGCGAGTTCGGTGGCTCCGGTGTCGGCCTTGGGCTCAGCCCCCTGGAAGAGGACAGCAGAGAGATTACTGAGAAGCGAGTAGCGTGTGCGTACGCCCAAAATGCCCAGCATGTTGGCCAGTTTGTCAGAGAGATGCCCCTTTGCGGCAGAGAGCAGTTCGTCCGTCGACCACTGCGGGCGGGGAAGCTCGGCAGCGACTGCGGCGAGACGGGGCGCTATTGTTTGCACAGTCATTGCTCCATTTCATTTATCGACGGTAACCAGCGACACTCGGACCTGGTTTGTTCCGCAGTCATATGCCGCGACCGTCATAATGTTGTCAAAGCCAGGATCGGTATCCGGGAAGTCCGGACGGTAGAAGAAACCTCTACTTTCGCGGCGCGCCGTGACTGAGCGCCCGTACGCCTCAGCCAGCACGAGCAAGTCCGCCGCCTCAGTGTCGGTCCTGTCGCATTCCAGGAGCCGCGCCCGTGTGATCTCACACCAGCGAATGAACTCCTGCGCGATGTCAACAGAGAACCGGGCATTCTGGAACAGATCCACGCGCTGCCGTACCTCGTCGATCAGTGTCGAATCCGTCGTCGGTGGCACATCGCTGATGGCGAGATCCTCTGTAGGTGACATGGTGCTCACCAGTTCATCCGCTAATTCGGCGCTCATGACAAGATAGGAAGCGAAGGGTTTACCGTTCAGCGAATCCACCGATAGTCCGTAACGACACTCGCCTGTGGCATGGACGTTTGAAATCGATCCAGTTGATAAGGAGTGTGCGATACCTCCCATCGCGAATCCCTTTACCGGCCCGATCGAGACGGTCCTGTCGGCCAGGACAGCTGTATGCGGAACATCGTAGTTGTGCATCCAATAGTTCCGGAACACATCCATGTCCACGTCGTGTCCTGCCCACTTCGCGGTTGCCTCGGTCAGTTCGATTGCAGGATCGCCTGCGCGAAACAGGCGAGCACCGACCAGATCGAACGGGTACAAAGGCCACCCGCTATCCAAGTCACCCAGTGGAAGGTGGTTGAAGAACTCCAGGTTCGCGAGACGGCCGCCGTGCCGGGCATAGGTGCCCAGCAGGTAGCCGGTGTTGTCACCCACGCCGTCGGCGAACATGCCGCAAAACCCTCCGGAGGCGAACACGACCTCATTGCAGGAGAGTACGCCTGGCATCCCGTCACGCTCGAAGTGAACACCGCGGCAAGTGTCGCCATCGACGACGAGATCAGTCACCCGCCCGCGTAGCACCGTTCCTCCCAGTTCTCGGAAGCGGCTGAGGACGGCACCAACGACTCGCGCCCCGGCGCCGAGCGGGCTGCCGACGCCCTTGACACAAGGCGCGACGAACTGGTCTTTCGTACCATATCCGACCAGCTCTGAGAGATCGTTGAACTGAGCACGGACCTGTTCCACCATTATCTGCTGCAATGCCGGGGACTGCGTGGTGGAGGCGTCCGCGAAGACCTCGGGTGCGGTGGCCGGGTCACAGTCCAGCACCCGTTGATCGATTATGCCGGCGGCCTTGTGTGAGAGCGGGGAAAAGTAGTCGTCCGCAGCCACCACAACGACGGGTACGTTGCGTTGGGCCAGCCGATACGCGAGCCAGGATCCAGAAATTCCCGCACCGATTACGACAACGCCGGTTCGAGCGGTTGGTGCTTTCTGGCTCGCAGTTCGTGCATTGGCCATTGAACCCGCTCCGTGAGATTTTTGTGAACGTCGGTTCATTGAGCCAGTATTTCTGGTCGGGAGGCATATGGGAGTCTCGGATGTGTATCGACAAACAGCCTTGGAGTTGAGTGGACTGCGAGTGAGTTTTCCAGGGCCGGTGCGAGTGTCCGACACGTCGGCCTTGCCGGCTTCAGAGGTCCTCGTGGCGACCAGCTGGCCTTTGAAGCCCGGTCGGACCTGACCACGGTTGCCATAGAGCCCCTTTGTCCTAGTGGCTACTGAGCTTGGCCCATCAAGGTCTGAGCTCCGGTGCCGCCTCGGGCCAAACGCGCGAGTCACCAACCTCGTTTGACTGCGGCATGGTGTACCGGACTGACCCTGAAGGGCGGATGTCAGTAACGACCTTGTCGTACGGTTCCGGTGGCTAAGGTTCGTGCAAGGAGGGGTGACGCACACGAGGGAAATCACCCGTTTTTCGGATACGGGTATGCCTACCCGCTTGCTTGCCTGACAACGGTGCCTTGACCTTGCGCAGGCTGGTGCGAGGAAAGAGCCATGAGGCGCCGAGCGGGGCGCGTGTGCCGGTCTCGCACAAGGCGACCGGTCGCACTCGCGGAAAGGCATGCTCGTGATGTCGGATCACTTGCCCAGCCGGGCGGTGAAGCAACTGGATGCGACTTGGAAACCTCTTGACAGACCGCGCCGAACCCTAAGAGCTCCGAACAGAATGGGCGCCCGGCTCGCGGCGTCTGGTACGCACGCTCGCGGCGTTGCCGAAACGCCCTGGTAGCTCCGCTACGAGGGCCTTCCGGCGCCTTGCGATCGCACGCACCAGACGCCGCGAGCTGATCGGACTCCCCTTCTGTTCGGAGCTCTAAGTCCGCGATCTTCTCCCAAGACGACAAGCTCAGAAGCAACCGGGTAGGTATACCCATATCCAAAAAACGGGTGATTTCCCCCGTGTGTGTCACCCCTCCTTGCATGAACCTTGGTGCACCACCAGGACAAGGGGTTGTTGTTCAGCAAGGATGGATGCGCATAGATCGAGCAGACATACGAGCGGCAGAGTGTCACGAATCCGCACATAACGATCGCCCGTGAAGGGGAAGGTCACCTCCTCTCTGAAGCCGATGCCCGCGTCTGCGCAGGTCGCGGATTCCTGATAAACCGTCACCCCGACTGAACAGCGGCGACAAAAGGGCTCCATGGCAACCGTAGTCAGGTCCGACCGGACTTCAAAGACCGGCTGGTCGCCACGAGGGCCTCCGAAACCGGCGAGGCCGACCCGTCGGACACTCGCATATGCCCCGGCCACCGCGCCCGAAGGAGTCTCGAAGCCTCGGGGGCCACTTTTGATGCGGACAAAGAATCAAAGGAGTGTTGATGGCGTATCCGGACGAAGTCAGCTTCGATGCCATAGTCGTGGGCGGCGGTCCCGCAGGTTCGTCCGCAGCCGCGACTATGGCCCGCGCGGGACTCTCGGTCCTGGTCTTGGAGCGTGCGGCGTTTCCGAGATTCCATATTGGTGAGTCCATGCTTACCTACACGGCTGCCGTCCTCGACAAGCTGGGCGTCGCCGCGAAGGTCAAAGCCGAAGGGTTTCCCGTCAAGACGGGGGCGGAGTTCTGCGACACAGGAGAAGGTTTTCACCGCGTCGACTTCAGCGATCAGGGCGCAGGACGCTCCCTGACCACGTACCAGTTGGAGCGCGCCGACTTCGACTCAATTCTGTTGGACCACGCTGCCGAACTCGGGGCGACGGTCGTTCAGGAGGCGCGGGCCACCAAGGTCGACCTAGACGGTGATCGAGTTGTTGGTGTCACATACACTTCCGGTGGGAGCGAGCATCGCGTTCGCGCCCGCCGCGTGATCGACGCGAGCGGTCGGGCGGGGCTCATCACGAAGAGCGTGCTACGCAGCCGCAAGTACCCTCAGACCGCCCGGACGGTGGCTGTCTTCCGACACTTTACCGGCGTCGACGAGGCCACCAATCCGGGTATGAAGGGTGACATCCAGATCGGTGCCCACGCGGACGGCTGGCTCTGGGCGATTCCGGTGCGCGCGGACAAACTGAGCGTCGGCGCGGTGACCGCCGTGAGCACCCTCCAGAGCATGCCCTCGCCGGATGCCCTGTTCGAGGAGCACGTCAGCCGCATCCCTCGGATCCGACGGCGCATCGAAGGCGCCACATACACCGAGACGCACGTCGAGAGCGAGTTCACCTACTACTCCGACCAGATCGCGGGGCCAGGATTCTTCGTTGTCGGCGACGCGGGTTCCTTCACCAACCCGATTTTCTCCGCCGGTGTATACCTGGCACTGGTCACCGGCATCCATGCCGGTGAGCTGACGGTCGACTTGCTCAGCGGCGAACGTGAGGAAAAAACCACCGTCGTCGACTACGAACGCTTCTACAAGACGGGCTATGACACCTACACCCGGCTGATCCATGGCTTCTACGCCCACGACTACAACTTGGGAAGGTTCTTCAAGAGCACGGGCGCCCAAGTGGCATTGATGTGGATCGCCCGACTCCTGGGCGGTGACTTCTGGAGCGAGAAGAACCCGCTCGGTCGTCACCTGAGGGAACTGCCTGACATGGAGTCCTTTTCTCCATACGAGCCAATGTACGGCTGCCCCGTTTACCCGGAGCTCGACTCCGCCGAACCGGCCGACACCAAGTTGGACGAGGCGCTTGCCACGGCGCTCGACTGATCCGGCCGCTGGTCCCGGAAGAACCCGCTGGCGCAGGCGTTCCGGTGTACTGGCGCTGGCTGCCGGCGGACTTGGTGCCCTTCAAGAAGCCGGTGTCGTCGCCGATCACAATCCCGTCCCCGGCGCCGATAGTGTCCACCACGTAGGCGCGCACGTCATCCGCGGACCGCGTCCACGTTCCACTCGCAGAAGTTGAGCAGGCACTGTACCGAGTCCGGCCGCAGCTGCCGACCTGTTCGGACATCGTCCAGCTGCTCTACCGCTCGGGTGGCGAGCAGCCGTCAGCTCATCAGCGCAACAGTCACGCCAACGCGCCAGACGCGCGACCGTCACGCAGGTGCGCTGGCAGTATTAGTCCAAGTGGCATTGCGACAGAATCAGGCCAGATCTTGTGCCCGCATTGACCTCGACTGACAGGACTTCTTAGTGTTTTGACCGAACCCTATCTGACACCGAACCCTATCTGATTTAGAGGAAGGTGCATGCGTTGGGAACGGCCTCGGGAAACCTGCCCGCAGCCCTCACCACCTTCGTGGGCAGGCGACAGGACATCGCAGAGATCCGCCGCCGCCTTGGTGCGAAGCGGCTACTGACACTGACCGGCGTGGGCGGTGTGGGCAAGACGCGGCTCGCGCTGGAGGCGGCGGCTGCGGTGCGGAAAGACTTCCCGGACGGGGTCTGGCTGGTCGACCTGGCCGGAGTGCAGGACCCGTCCGCCGTGGCGTGCACGGTCGCTGCAAGCCTCGGGGTGTCAGATATGGGTGCTCTTCCCGACCTTGACCAGCTCGCAAAATACCTGGCAGCACGCCGGACACTGATAGTCCTCGACAACTGCGAGCATGTGGTCGGCGCCTGCGCCAACCTCGCGAACGCGCTGCTCAAGGCCGCTCCCCAGCTACACGTCCTGGCGACCAGTCGTTGCGCGCTGGGCATCGGCGGCGAGCATGTTGCGACGGTACTGCCGCTGTCAGTGTCGGATGAGGCGGTCGAGCTGCTGCGTGACCGGGTCGACGCCGTACGGCCGGGCTTCGCGATCAACGACGTCAACCGGGAAACTCTCACCCGGTTATGCGCACGTCTCGACGGACTGCCACTGGCCATCGAACTGGCGGCCACGCGCCTGCGGACGCTCACTGCGGACCAGCTCGTGGAACGATTAAAGGACCGCTTCGCCCTGCTCACCGGCGGTGGCATCACCACAACGCCGCGTCAGCGCACACTGCGTGCGCTGGTCGACTGGAGCTACGAGCTGTGCTCCCCTGCCGAGCGCCTGCTGTGGAGGCGGCTGTCGATCTTCGCAGGCGGCTTCGAGTTGGATGCGGCTGAGGACGTGTGCGCCGGGGAAGGGGTGCCCCGCGACCAAGTGCTGGACCTCCTCGACCGCTTGGTCGATCAGTCAGTTGTCCTTATTTCAGAGCACGAGGGTCTTCCCACCTACCGGATGCTGGAAACCATTCGTCAGTACGGTCGGCAACGCTTGTCCGAATCAGGCGAAGAGCTCGAACTCCTACGTCGGCACCGTGACTTCTTCATCGCCCTCGCGGAACGGATGGCCGCCGACTGGTATGGGCCCGGCCAGGAGGAAAGCCTCGCACGGCTTCGCGCCGAGCACGGGAATCTGCGGATGGTGCTGGAGTACGGCGGTGAGGGATTGGAGGACGCACATGCCTCGCTCGTGCTCGTCGCCGCCTTGCGCTTCCACTGGTGTGCCGGTGGCTTCCTCGGAGAGGGACAACACCAGATCGAGCGGGCTCTGCGCGCCGCACCTGAGCCCACTTCGGCCCGGGCCAACGCACTGTGGGTGGGGGCCTGGGTGGCGTTGTTGCAGGGCGATCACACCATCGCCGAGCGGTGGCTGAACGAGGCTGATGATCTCGGCGAGCAGCTGGGCGATTCCGTGGTACGCGCCCAAGTGCGGGGATTTCGCGGCATGTTAGCACTCTTTCGGGGACATATGGAGGAGGCCGTCTCTCAGTACGAGGGTGCGGTGGCCGCCCTGACCAGCGTCAGCGGGGAATCCAGCGCTCTGTTCTTCCTTCTCAAACTCGTCCTGGTCCAGTCGCTCCTGGGCGACCCACGGGTGACGGCAACCGGGCGGCACGCGGTCGCAATCTCCGAGGCGCACGGCGAGCGATGGTGTCGTTCGCTGGCGCTTACCATGCTCGGCCACGACGCTTGGATACGCGGCGACGGCAAAGCCGGATTGGCGCTCACTCGGGCCGGTCTCGAGATCCAGCAGGGTTTCAACGACTACGTCAGCGCCGCCCTGATGCTGGAACTCTTCGCCTGGATCACCGCGTCCGGCGGCAACCACGTCCGGGCAGCCAGGCTGCTGGGCTCAGTGCAGGCACTGTGGCAGGACCTCGGCACCGACATCTCCGCGTTCGCCCCGCAGTTTGCCGAGCGCCACGTGACCTGCCACCAGTCGGTCGTGGCAGCACTGAAACCGGTCGGATATCAGAGGGCGCTCGCGGAGGGCAGCGCCCACAGCACGCCCGGCCAGGCCATCGCATACGCTCTGGGCACCCACACCGAGGGACCCTCCCCGGCACCCGATGCAGCCCCGCTCACCCGGCGGGAGCGCGAGGTTGCCATGCTGATCAAGCGGGGTATGAGAAACCGGCAAATCGCTGTTGAGTTACTGCTGTCGCCCCGCACGGTGGACGGCCACGTCGAGCGCATCCTGGCCAAGCTGAATGTCGAATCTCGTACCCAGATCGCGGTCTGGGTCGCGGAGAACTCACCCGGCTGGGTACCCACCACGTAAAGGACGCTCGCCGACTATCCCGCAGAGTAAGCGGACCCGCTTTCCGATCAGCAACCACATCAAACCCGATCAGGAGGAGAAGTGAGCTCACCCACGGCGGAGTTCTTCGACGTCGTCGTCATCGGAGGCGGCCCCGGCGGATCGACAGTTGCTACGTTCACCGCGAAGAGAGGCCACCGCGTACTGTTGCTGGAGCGGGAGAAGTTCCCCCGATACCAGATTGGCGAGTCCCTGCTTCCCTCCACGGTTCACGGTGTCGCCCGGCTGCTGGGCGTGGACCAGAAGCTGCACGAGGCCGGCTTCACCCGGAAGCATGGCGGCACCTTCCGCTGGGGTAGTAATCCGGAACCCTGGACCTTTTCCTTCACGGCTTCGCCCAAGCTGGCCGCTCCCACCTCGTTCGCCTATCAGGTCGAGCGGATGAAGTTCGACCAGATCCTGCTCGACCACGCCCGCGAGAGCGGCGTGGAGGTCCGTGAGTCGTGCACGGTCGTGGACGTGACCGAGGACGGCGAGCGGATCACCGGCCTTCGCTACACGGACGCCCGTGGAGACCAGCACGTTGTCTCCGCCAGTTACGTCGTCGACGCGTCGGGCAACAAGGGCCGGACATACCGGCACGTGGGAGGGGAGCGGCACTACTCGGAGTTCTTCCGGAACCTGGCCCTGTTCGGCTACTTCGAGGGCGGCAAACGCCAGCCGGATCCTCGCTCCGGCAACATCCTCTCGGCCGCCTTCGATGACGGCTGGTTCTGGTACATACCGCTGACCCCGGACCTGACCAGCGTGGGCGCCGTGGTCCACCGCGACTCGGCGGAGAAGGTACAGGGGGATCCCGAGCAGGCGCTGCGGAGCCTGATCGATGCCTGTCCGCTCATCAAGGAGTATCTGGCGGAGGCCAAGCGGGTCACCCATGGACCCTACGGCGAGCTGCGGGTGCGCAAGGACTACTCGTACTGCAACACCCGGTTCTGGCGCCCCGGCATGGTTCTGGTCGGGGACGCGGCCTGCTTCGTCGATCCTGTCTTCTCCTCAGGCGTCCATCTCGCGATGTACAGCGGGATGCTCGCCGCTCGGTCCATCAACAGCTGCTTCGCGGGGACGGTGTGCGAGCAGGAGGCGTTCGAGGAGTTCGAGCGGCGGTACCGCCGGGAATACGGCGTCTTCTACGAGTTCCTGGTCTCCTTCTACAACATGCAGGCCAACGAGCACTCCTATTTCTGGGAGGCCAAGAAGATCACGAACTGCTCGCTGTCGGAGTTCGAGGCGTTCGTGGAACTGGTGGGCGGCGTCGCCTCCGGGGAAGCGAAGCTGGCTCCCGAAGCGGTGGCGCAGCGCCTGAATGACAGCTCACGCACACTCATGGATCCTAAGCACGGGCTGAACGAACGGTCGAGCGCGATGCACGCCAGCGACGTGGTGGCGAAGGCGATGGCCCAGGGGCCGCGGGTTGGTCAGGCACAGGTCCGGTTGGACGCGGAGCCGGTCGACGAGACGCCGCTTTTCCCCGGCGGGCTGGTGAGCACGCGGGACGGGCTGCAATGGGTCCGCCCGAGTGGCTGAGCCGCATGCGGCCCGGCCTCATCCGCCTGCGCCCCTGTTGATCCGGCCGTTCGAGAAAGGGAAGCCGGAGGATTCGGTCAGCGTTGTGCGCCTTGAGGAAGCCGGGACATCCAGCCAGGTCGGCCGACGCCATTGTCTTCCGGGCGACCAGGGTGATCCGATTCGCTGCGGGACGACTTGCGCAGCTTGTCAAGGGAGAATTGACATCTTTCAGAACGCGGTGGCGTCGCGAGCGCTCGAAGAGCCGGACGCGCAGTCGGTGGAAATCAATGTGCTGGGGCCGGTGGCAGTCCGGATCGGCGGCCGGTCCATCGTTCCGACCGCGGGCAAGCCGAAGCAGGTGCTTACCCTTCTGGCCCTGCGCTGTGGGCGGGTTGTGCCGGTGTCGACACTCATGGAGGAGTTGTGGGGCGACAAGCTGCCGCGCAGCGGCAGTACGACGCTTCAGACATACATCCTGCAACTGCGCAAGCTCATCATGGGATGCTTGTCGGCCGATTCCCCGTACAGCGCGAAGGAACTGCTCGTCACCCACTTCAACGGGTACCAACTGGCCGTCGAGCCGGATATGTTCGATCTGCGCGAGTTCGAGCAGCTCACGGATGAAGGCGATGCCGCCCTGACCACCGGTGACGCGAAGACCGCCTCCCGCCGGCTGAGCAGAGCGCTGGAGCTGTGGCATGGGCAGGCCCTCGTGAACGTCCCGGTCGGCCAGGTCTTGGGGATGGAGGCGATTGGCATGGAAGAGGCCCGTATGCGGGCCCAGGAACTGCACCTCCTCGCCGATTTCAGGCTGGGAAAGCACGCCACGCTGATACCGGAACTCCGGATGCTCGTTGCTCAGTACCCGATGCACGAGAATTTCTGTGCCCTGTTGATGATCGCGCTCCAGCGGTCCGGGGCGCAGTGGCGGGCGCTGCAGGTCTTCCGCGACTGCCGGCAGAGCCTGATCCGGGAGCTCGGCGTCGAGCCGTCGAGTCGGCTGCAGCGGCTGCACCAAGCGGTGCTGTCAAACGTCTCCGACATCTCGCTCGCCGCTCTTGACATGGCCTGATTTGCGAGGCGCGGTCATCTGGCTCTGTAGCCTCCGGCCTCATCTCATGATCGGAACCCGGGACACTAGCGGAGCGCCAGTGCTCGCATGAGTCGGTGGATCACGGACGCAGGGCTGGGCTGGGTCTGCATCTCCGCGCTGACCTCTCTGGCCGCTTCCGCGTACGCGGGGTTGCTGAGGAGGCGCTGGACCAAGTCCCGCACCTTCTCCGGGGTGATGTCGGCAAACGGCAAGGAGAGGCCAACCCTGCGCTTGACCATCCGTTGGGCTATCAGGGGATTGTCCGAGTGCTCGGGCAGGACCAGTTGTGGTGTGCCGTAGTGCAGCGCGGCCGCCGTGGTGCCGGAGCCGCCATGGTGCACCACGAGGGAGCAGGTGCCCAAAAATGCCGACAGCGGGAGGTAGCCGGCCAGCCGCACGTTCGAGGGCAACGCCCCAAGGGCCGAGAAGTCTGTGGAGTGGTCGGCAATGACCACCTCCGCGTCCAGCTCGCTCAGCGCCTGTATCAGGCTTGAGAGCTTGCTGCCGTCGAACAGCAGGGGGACGAGAGTGCCGAGCGTCAGGCAGATCCGCGGCTGATCCGGTCGACGCAACGCCCAAGCGGGCAGCAGCGCGCCCCCGTTGTACGGGACGTAGCGCATAGGCCACCACGGTGCGCCACCCGCGGGGTCCGGTTCGTCTCCGGTCAGGCCGCCGAGGCTAGGCGGCCGCGAGTCGACCCGGGCGATGAGGTCGGGTCTGTGATCCCCGATTCCCAGCCGCTCCCGCAGTCCGGTGATGACGGGTGAGTCGTCGGCAACGATGCCGAAGAGGTGATTTTGCAGGCCGCTTTCCTTGACGCCCTGGTCACGCATCGACCACGAGACGCGATTACCGACTTCCAGGGCCGGAACGCCCAGCGCGGCGGCCGCCAGCATGCCCGCAGCGTGGTCGGGCGGGTACACGACCAGGTCGGCGCGGAAGTTCCGGCCCGCCTCGATCGTGCCTTCGGTCATGGCGAGCGCGAAGAGCTCGAAGGGCCTTCTCGCGCTCACCAGGCTCCAGTATTCGGGTGGGATCCCTTCTTCCGGTGTCTCGATCTGCGGAACTTGCCCCTTCGAACCGAGTAACAGATCCGCGCCGACATCGCGGTTCGGAAAGATGTCTACCGTCGGCAGCCCGGATTCCGCAGCGGCTTTGGCGACAGAGGCGGTGGTCGCCAGCAGTACCTCGTGCCCGGCTGCCCGAGCGGCCCAGGCCAGGGGTATGACCGGCAGGAGCAGTCCGTAACCGGGGCCCGCAGGATAGAGAATTCTCATGAATGTGATGCTGCCACAAAAACGGTGCCTGATCCCGTGGGCAGAGCCCGCTGAACGGCCACGGCACGCATTCACAGCCAGGATTCAAGCAAGCCGCGAGCGGTATTCCACCGCCGGGATAGAAGGTGATGGTTGCAGGGTGCGATGAGTGAAGTTGCTCCGGTTGTCGGCGTCCGCTGAACCTGAGTTCTGGGTCACTTTTGGTGCTGTCTCGGCAGAAGGTCACCGTCCGTGGCAGTGGCGGCCCTGGGTCACGCGGCGAGGAGTACGCGCTTGCGTAGGAGGTCGAGGTTGGCCCGGCCGAACATCTGCCGCTTCAGCATCCTGTTGACCTGGCCCTCGACAGCACCCGAACTGAACGGCAAAGTCAGCCCAGCAGTCACCGCCAACTGATCACTCCTGACAGCATTCACAAACGAATGCAGCTCTGGCAGGTCGTCGGCCTGGACCTTCTCGATCGACTTGCACCCCACGGTCCGGCAACTCCGCCCCGTCCTGGTCTGTCTGGCCGGCACCGACCGCGCCAGCGCGGTTTCCGAGGCCCTGAATGAAGCCACCAGCGAGGAGGAGCTGATTGCCATCCTCGGCGGGCTCCCGTGCATCCTCCCGCTCCCCGCCGCCGAGCTGCTCACCGTCGCCCGTACCTACACGACGCCCGCCGAGCTTCGCGAGGCCCTGGCGCTGGACTACCAGGCGTTCAACGAGGCGCTCGCCGCCCTCGGAGCCCCCTACAAGCCCGTCTGCGACCCGGACCTCCACGACCGGACGTTCAGCGAGTTCGTCCGTGCACACGCCGATGCCATTCTGGACCGCCTGCGCGAGCGGTACGCGCCACAGGCCGCAGGAGGAGGCGACGTGGCCGCGTACGCAGCGGCCCGCCATATGGACGACCTCACTCCCGACCCGGACTGGCTGCCCCGCTTCGCCTCCCCTCCCGAGGAGCAGATGCGAGCACGGGTCGCCCACTGGCTGCGGTCGCACGGCGCCGAAAACGACCTGGAACGCGCGGGTGCTCTGGAGCCCGTCGACGAGCTACGCAGCCTCAACACGGCAGCGCTCGACCGCTTGGTCTCCGTACTGACGAAACTGGTGCCCGCCTGGTGCCGTCGTCACCGCGTCCCCGTGTCGCCCAGCTGGAACAGCACCCCCATGATGGAGGCGCGGACCGCAGTGCACGGTTCAGGATTGGCCAACCTTCTCCTCCTAAGCGAGAAGCGGCTCCTGAGCGAGGTGGCCCGCAGCGTGGGCTGGCCGGCCGGCATGCCGCACAGCGCCGACCCCGGCTTCCTGGGCCTCACGGCCCACGACCTCGCACAACCGCCCGTGCCATCACCCGGCATCGTCGGATCCCGCGGATCCGTCCAGCCCACGATCAAGATCGGCGAGGAAGAGATCGTCGTGGGGCGGGACCACTTTGCAGCCATCGCCAACCTGGCGGCGCACAGGGTCGACGAGACCTTCCTCGGGCAGTCCGGGAAGGTGCGTCTCGACATAATGGTGCCCGTACCGCAACCCCGCCGCACACCAGACGCACGGACAACGAGGGTCGTGGTATCGCGTAAGGCCCAGCTGAGCGAGGAACAGAAAGCGGCCATCGGCCTGGTGGGCGAGGTCTCCGCACGCGCCTGGCTGGAGCGCCGGTACGCCGAGGTCCACTGGGTCTCGGGCTACGCCGCGCTCCTCCTCGAGGACGCGGCAGCATCCGACGGCCACGGCTACGACTTTGAGGTTGCCTACCGCGGCACCACACGCCTCTACGAGGTGAAGGCGACCAGCGAGTCCGACACGGAGCAGATGGAGTTCGAACTTGGTGTCTCCGAGGAAAGGGCGGCGCGAGAGTACGCACGCAGCACCCGCTATCGGATCTTGCTGATCACCTCTGCCCTCGATCCAGAACGGCGACGCGTGCTCGAACTACCAAACCCACTCGCGGCGGCCGGACGTGACCGGTTCCGGGTGGTAGGCCGGGGGCTGCGTTACCAGTTTTCCCCAACTCATGGAGTGTCCCGTCCGATCCCGAAGAAGTAAGAGATGCAGTACACCGGTCACAATAATGCGGTGACGGTAAAGGGCAATGTCATCGGAAAAATGTCGGTCTGAGTGAGTCGTGGAAAGGCCCAGGTCAGAATAGCTTTCTCGGCTCGCCGAGCAGCGTGAGGGCGCCCAGAGCGTCAAATGAGCGTCATGACTGGCCGGACCAGCTGCCTCAACGAATCACTTCGGTCCGGTCCGCCAACAGGACGCCAGCCGCCAGTTCCTCGACCACGGCGGTTGCCGTGGTCGGCCATGGCACGGGTCAGCTCTGGGTCCCAGGGAGCCTGGGTGAGGCGGCCCCGGGCTCAGGTCCGTGCGGTGTGCGGGCGACCGCGGCCAGGGGCGGTCTCGTGGGCCGATGCCCTCAGACTCGACGGCGAACACGGTCCGCTCCTCGTCTCCGTGCAGGAGCAGGAACCAGTCCATGAGTCGGGTCGGTCGGTACCGCTGGCACCCGCCCTCGATGCGGCAGACGCGTCACCGTCATCAAGAGCTCTCAAGAGCTCTACGGATCTTGTCGCTTTCTGCGGGACGACTGCGTGGCGCCGGAATTC
This sequence comes from uncultured Actinomycetota bacterium, assembly GCA_963711935.1. Lineage (GTDB taxonomy): Bacteria > Actinomycetota > Actinomycetes > Streptomycetales > Streptomycetaceae > Streptomyces. Next base: position 53,744 of record CAVQGD010000002.1, on the reverse strand, counting down.
CTGCTCCTCCGTGGCCGCGTGGAAGCGCCGGCCGGAGAGCTCCTCTCTGCGGTGAGTGGCCTTACGGCATGCGGCTCATGCGCCTCGATTCCCTCGGTCCCGGGGATGGGGTCGGTCTGTAGCGGTGCGGGAGCAGAACGACGGGCGGTGTCCGGGACGGGCAGGACGTTCCGACGCTGCAACTCGGCGACACTGACCAGCGGTGACATGAGAACACGGTCGAGCAGCTCATTCTGAGCCGACTGCAGCTCGACCAGATGCCACAGAACGGCCAACACGTACTGGAGTTCCTCACTCCAGGCAGGGTGCCACCGGTCGGGCCGGATGCGGTCCAGCTCGCTGACGGCCCTGCGTGACGGCGGTCCTGTCCTGCGTTTCAACCAGCCGTCGAGAACATTCTGTCCGCTGACCCGATACCCCCGCATCTCTTGAGTCACCGGCCCGAAAACACCTTGGCCAAAGTGGAGTTCGAGATGGCGGGGATCGTGGACGAAGCTCTCGGGTAATTCGTCCCTGCCGACCTGTCTCCGGTAGGTGATCGCCGGCTGTGCGGTCGTCCAGACCTTCTGAGGCCCACCGGGCCTCCCCGCCACCGGGTCTACGAGCCTCTCTCCGAAGGTGGACGCCCAGATCACCTTCCGCCCGATGTGCAGCGCCTCCGACCACAGCGTGGCGTCACCGGTGAGGGGTACGCGGACGCCGTTGGTCGCGAGTTCGTCGTCGAAGCGGGACCGGAAACCGGGGTGAGCCGTGATCGCGGCGATGTACGCGAGCAAGTCCTCGGCGGAGACAGCCAGACCACCGAAGGAATTGCGCAGGTGCTGGAGAAGGCCGGGGGTCACATTGGGGGTGCCGTCCTTCTGCAGGAAGGGGATCACCCTGCCACCGCCCCAGCCGGCGAAGTGGTGCATGTCCGGCATCAGCGCGGTGAACAGCGTGGCGGGGCCGTCACCGAACCGTTCGGAGTGCAGCTCCACGATGTGTATCTGGCCCTCGGCCCGGTTCTCCCACAGCTCCGGCGAGCATCTGTCGAGGACCCTGTTGTCCGGGATGATCCACTGCCGATCGAAAGGGCGGAAGGCCACAGGCACCGGTTGCGGACACTCGGGACCTGCCTCCAGCATCGACCGCCTTCGCTGTGCGGAGCCGGGGAGCGGCTTGACCGGCCGGTCGACGGTACGGCCCTTGGTCTCCCTGAACAAGGCACGCTTCTCGGCCAGGTCCGTCTCGGCGGTCAACCTCCGCCACCGGGAACGCAGCATGTCGGGGTCCGGAGAGTAGACCCACGTCCGCTTGGGCAGGATGCCGGGCACCGTCCATGGCAGCAGATCATTCAATGCGGGATACGTGTCCCATGCTCCGAGTGCCGCGGGCGTGAACGGGGCGTGGGCGTCCTGACGCACCGGGCGCCACTGGTCACTGTCCGGCCCGAGAGCCTCGAGCTGCGCGTACTTCTCCTCACGAGTGCTGCCGTCCAGGGCGAGGTACCTGATGTGGGCAGGTTCGGTGTCGGCCCTGCTGCGGACGAACACGGCGATCGTCAGCTGCTGCTGGACGCCCTCGAAGAGGCGTGTCCGCAGCGGTGGCTGAATACCCTCCGGGCTGAGGTCGATGATCCAGCCCTCGGAACAGGTCTCCCGCAGGTACTTCCTCATCCCTCGGAAACCGGGCCCGCTGAGGAAGCCCGCGGTACTGATGAAGGCAACGATTCCGCGATCCGACTCGGCACGGTGCTGTTCGAAGACCTTGAAGGTGGCCCAGCGCCAGAAGTAGACGTACAGGTTCTTGAGCTTGTTCTCGTGCACTCCGTTCCTGCCGCCGAGGCGGAAGGCGTCGAGCAGAGGTGCTTTGTCATCCCCCTCGCGGCCTTTCTCCACCCAGCCGCCCTCCCCCTCGGCTCTCTCCCTGTCCGGCGGGTTGCTGATCATGACGGTGACCTTCTGCTCGCGCTTGATCCAGTCCGCCTTGCGGGTGTTCTCGACCAGAGGATCGCCATCGGGCAGGAACGTGAAGAGGGTGGCCCTCTCGTAGGGGTCCGCGAGGGTGTCAGCGAGATGGAGTCGCAGATCGCCGAGTTGGGTGTCCGTGTCCTGCCTGCGGAGGGTCTGGGTGATCCTCATCTGGGCGACGGCGTAGGCGGCCATCTGACGCTCGAAGCCGATCAGCCGACCCGCCAGCTGTTCCACCGCTTCGCCGCGGAAGCCTTCACCGCGGCGGGAGCGCTCTTCGGCGACCCTGTCGATGATCTCGCTGAGGAACGTGCCCGTGCCCATGGCGGGGTCGACGATCGTCACCTGCCCGTCCGCGAAGCCCTCCACGCAGCCGAGGCGGGTGCGCAGGACGGCGTCGGTGAAGCGGACCATCTCCTTCACGAGACGGGGCGGGGTGTAGTACGTGCCGGAGCGTCTACGCAGCTCGCGGTCGTACTCCTGGAGGAAATCCTCGTAGAGATGAACGTGGGCGTCGGGCGTGCGGGCTCGGATCACCTCCCAGTCGACAGCGTCGATGACCTGCACGAGCGTGTCGATGCGGCGGGCGAACTCGGCGTCCACCGTTTCCGTCAGCAGCTGCAGGGCTCGGCCCATGACCGTGTTCTCGGCCTTCAACTCACGTGCGACGTCAGCGAAGTTACGGCCGGTGAGCGGTACGTTCTCGATCCGGGCCAGCAACATGGCAAAGGCGATCGTCTGGGTGTAACGGTCGGCGAAGAGATGGTCGGGGTCTTGTCCGTCCGTGGAGGGGAAGAGCACCTTGCTCCAGTGGTGCGCCAGCGCGGTGAACGGCTTGGGGGCACGCCGTCGGCCGCGAGGACCGTCCGGTGTTCTGCGTTCCAGGGCGAGCTGCTCCAGCACCTCCTCGCGCAGGTACTGGCAGAGCGGAGCGATGGACGACACCAACTGGCTGACGGTGGTGATGCGTTGGGGCTGCCACCCGAGAAATTCCCGCAGCAGTTCCCGAAACGCCGCTCCGTCGGCATCGCCGGTACGCAACCGGCTGCCGGACCGGTACAGATCACCTTCGAGCCGAACCGTGCGGTGAGGCCGCGAACCTCCTCGGTACAGGCACCAGGTGTGACCGTTGCTGTACAGCACGTTGGGTAGCCGGCGCATCAGCTCCCACTGCTCCCGGTCCCGCTTCGTGAAGCCGTCGGGCGTGACGTCGCGCCTCGGGGCCTTCAGCTCCAGGAAGCCAGTGATGCGCCCCGAGGTCTCCACCGCGTAATCCGGACGCACCCGGGCCTCAGGCAAGGAATACTCAGGATGAAGGCGAGGACTCAGCTTCCAGCGTGCCCCGAAAGTCTCCACCAGCTTCGCCACCGGCAGGCTTATGGACGCCTCCGTGTCGCTGACCCGCAGACGCTCCCGGCACTCGGAACCAAAATCCGCCACGAGAGCCCGTATCCACTCCTCCGGCATCTTGTCCCCCTCCAAGCTGTGGACGCGGACGGTGGATCACCGCAGACACAGCTTGTTGGAGGCAAAAGGACCGGCTCAGTGCGCACGGGGGGCGCGCGAGGGGCACGGACGGCGCGTTCCGTGACCGCTGGGAAAAGAGGGGCGCATGTTGATCGGGAAGAGACCGCCAGAGCCCCCTTGACCGCCGCCTCAGGCGGGAAGGCGCTCTCGGGACGCTTTACTACCGAGGTGCTGCACTCTTCCTTCATTCCGTCATCGCAGCGATGCACGGTGTGCGAACCACCGAAGGCGAGCAGACCCTTTGCCCCGCCTCTTGAAAGTTCTACAGATGCTTGCCGCCATACGCATCAGCCACGAGCCCGACGAACACCTCGCCCGCAAGGAACGCGTCGCGAAGGACTCCGAAGATCACGGCTTCCACGCCGACATCGAGTCGCAGACCGCCGACGGGCACGCGCGCCTCGATGTACGCATCAACGGCGCCAACGGCATCGTCCTGGCTACGAGCCTCAGCTGAGCGCCCAGACAGCCCGCGGGATGCGTGCGCGGGAGGGGTTCCGGCGCCGCGGCGGTATTCAGTCGGTCTGGGACTTCGCCGACCCCGACCACGCAGGCATCGGCACCGTCCCTTACGTCCGCACGCCCAACCTGCCGGCCTCCGTCATCCGCGTGCAGAAGAACCCCATCGCGGTCCAGGACGGCAACTTCGTCCTGGAGGAGGGCCAGTGCAGCCAAAACGGCGCGCTCACCCGGTGCCCGGAAAAGCCCTACGACCCGGAGAACCCCACCGACGCCGGGTACTGCGTGGGCTGGCACCGCGTCCTCATGCCCGCCCATCAGTCGAGCGCCTTCACAGGGGAAGGCGGCCTGACCCTCACCCGGTCCATCGTGGAAGCTGCGGCCGGTGAGCGGATCCCGTTCCAGCGGGGCGGCCACCACGGTTGGCTCCCCGCACAACAGTGGCAGCAGTACCTTGAGGCGAACGGGCCTGTCCTGGACGACAAGGAGCGCCAGCCATCCGTACGACAGGGGGACCGGCGCGACATGTGCACCGAGGACCGTCCGGCTTCGGAGGTGCGGGCTGAACCGAAGCAGAGACGTGGCAGCCGCGCGATCGTCCTTGAGTCCCGCCCCCGGGAAATCGAGGACGCCAGGGTTCCGGTCGACGCGTCGGGTCAAGCGATCCCGCTCTGCCGCTTCGGCTGCGGTCAGCCCGCAAGCCTTTCAGGACCCGAAGGGCTGCCCGGGCACTTCTCGTGCCGCAGGAAGCATGAGGCGTGATCCATCGGCCACCGCTGACCGCCCCCCGCTGCGTCACCTGGCGCCAGAGCCCCCTGCCCGGTTCGGGTGGGGGTGTCGTGTTTCCGCCCGACATGTCAGATACTCCAGTTCGCTGCGCGAGCCCCACGGGGGCGGGAAAATAGGGGCGGGTCGCTCGGCAAGCCGGTGGGTGATTGGTGCCGGGTGAGTCCGGATGTCAGATTGGCGATGGGGGCCCACTTCGGGACTACGGTTTGTGCCTCGGCGGCCTGGGGACGCCCGGCGAACACGTGTGTCAGTTTCGTCCGCTTCCCGGGCTCGGCACACGAGCGCTTCCCTGCCACTCCGACTGACCCCTAACAACCCTCGATCACGCAAGGCATAAGCCGACCGCCAATCCCCCGGCGACCAGGCTGCGGGATGCTCCTCACCGGCTGCCAGCCGTTCGAGCAGTGCGCGTTGCCGTTCATTCGGGTCAGACCGCCGATCCACGATCACCAGCCCACAACGCACTCGCATGCCCTGTACAGAGCCGAAAGAGTGGCTCCTGCCCGTGGGAGTTCTCTGGGACTTTCCTGGGACTTCCGGCCGTATCAGCCAGTACGAGCGTGAAACAACCGAAAGGGCATTCATGCAGGTCAACGACCTGCAACGGCCAGACATCGCAGGTCACGGCGTTGGCTGGTCTCTTCCGGGACATCTGAACGGGACATCCGGGACATCTGAACGGGACATCCGCATCTCCAGGACAAAGGCCCGGACGGCTGTCTGCCGTCCGGGCCTCTGGCGGTACCGCGGGTGCGGTCACTCGGTGATCTCGACCTTTCCGTTGGCGGTCCCGGCGGCTGCGGATGCCTTCGCCGTCCGTCCTTGAGAGAGTCCCTGGAGGAGCTGGGCGAGGTCGACTCCGGTGGTGGAGCTGAGGAGTTCCATGCCCTGGGCGACGTTGTCGGCGACCGTGCGCGGCAGCTGTCCGGCGCCGTCCGTGGAGATGACGGTCATCTTGTCCACGGCTGCCAGCGGCTCGGCGGCCTTGGCGACGACCTGCGGCAGCACCTCGACCAGCATCTGGAGCACGGCCGCGTCGCCGTACCTGCGCGAAGGCGTCGGCCTTCTTCTGCATGGCCTCGGCCTCCGCCGCGCCCTTGGCGGCGATCGCGGCCGCCTCCGCCTCACCCTCGAGGCGTACGGCATCGGCGAGCGCCGCGCGCTGTGCCTTCTCGCCCTCACCGGTGAGCCGGGCCCGCTCGGCGTCCGCCTCCGCCTCCTTGACCAGGGCGATACGGCGGGCCTCGGCCTCCTGCTCGGCCTGGTAGCGGGCGGCGTCGGCGGGCTTGCGGACCTTGGTGTCCAGCTCACGGTCGGTCAGCGCGGCCTGGCGCGCGGCGACCTTCTCCTGCTCGCCGAGGACCTCCTGCCGGCGGGCGGCCTCGGCGAGCGGGCCGGCCGCGTCGGCGCGGGCGGCCGCCTCGTCCGTCTCGGCCTTGATCTCGGCCTGCTTCAGGGCGAAGGTCCGCTGCGCGACGGCGATCTCCTCCTCCGCCTTCAGCCGGGCCTGCTCGGAGGCGCGCCGGGCGACGGCCTCGGCGATGTCCGCCTCCTGCTTGGCGCGGGCGGCCTCGGGCCGGCCCGAGGTCCTCCAGATAGGAGCCCTCGGTGGTGATGTCCTGGATCTGGAAGGCGTCGAGTACCAGGCCCTGCCCGGAGAGGCTGGCCTCGGCCTCCTCAGCGACCTGCCCGGCGAACGCGGCCCGGTCCCGGATGATGTCCTCCACCGACATCCGGCCCACGATGGAGCGCAGCGCGCCGGACAGCACCTCCTGGGTGAAGCCGACGATGCCGTCCTGCTGCATCAGGAACCGCTGTGCCGCGGCCCGGATCGAGTCCTCGGTGCCGCCGACCTTGACGATGGCGACCCCTTCCAGGTTCGCCTTCACCCCGCGCAGCGTGACCGCGCCGCGCACCGCGACCGGGATGTGCCGGCTGGACAGGTCCAGGGTGAACTTCTGCTGCACGAACGGCACGACGAAGACACCGCCGCCGACCACGACCTTCTGGCCGCTGTTGTCGGTGAACACCCGCCCGGTCTCCGGGATCGGTGGACCTCTTGCCGCGCCGTCCGGTGACGATGAACGCCTCGCTGGGGCCCGGCGACCTTGTAGCGGGTGACCACGACGAGGGCCAGCAGGACGAGGAGTACGACGACTCCCGCCGCGGCGATGAGTACAGGGCTCATGGTGCATATCCCCTCGGCCCTCCTCTGAGGGCGACGAATGACATCGGATCAAGAAAATCGGATCAAGAAAGCTGAAGACAGGCCGGGCGAACACAGGCCGGGCGCTGAGGACATGCCTGGCACGGGGCACCGCGTGCCGGTCAGCGCTCAACGGGCCGGACCTGAACGGAGGTCGCCGAGAGCGACTCCTCGACCCACACTTCGGCACCGCGCGCCACGGGCACGTGACTTTTGGCGGCGAGCTTCAGCGGCTGCCCGGCGAGATACACCAGCACCTCGCCGTACCCCTCGGCCGGAATGGCCGTGACCACCGAGGCGGAACTGCCGACGAGATCGCCGCCGCGTGGGGCGGGCGCGGTCCGCTCACGCATCAGAGCGCGGCTGAACCGGTACGTCGCCCAGCCCGCGCCGACGCCCGCCACCGCCCCCGCGCCTGCGGCGCCCGCAGCCCCCAGCCCGGTGATGCCGAGCACGATCGCGCCGCTGAACCCCAGCATCGACACGAACCCGGCGATGACCGGCAGCGACAGCCAGCCGTCGAAGACACCGTCGAGCACCCCTTCGAGGAGTCCGTCGAAGACCAACGAGAAGGCGAGCAGCGCCAGCCCCGCGATACCGAGACCCAGAAACCAGCTCATACGGCCCCCTCCTTCGCACGACGACCCCCTGCGCGCGAATGTTCCCATACGGACTCGGCAACGGACCAGGCACGGGGGCGCGGGACCGGCCGGGGCGCGGGCCGCCGGTGTACCGGCGCATCCACGGCAGAACCCCTCCAGGGCGGAACCCCTCCGCGGCGAAACCCCTCCGCGCGCGGGATCACGATCGCCGGTACCCCCTCAGCACATCGGAGTCGGAGAGGGCCGACGCGCTGTGCGGCTTCACGGGCCGCCGGTCCCCCTGCAACGGGAGGGGCAGCCGTCACGTACGCCTCAACGGGAGGGGCAGCCGTCACGTACGCCTCAACGGGAGGGGCAGCCGTCACGTACGCCTCAACGGGAGGGGCAGCCGTCACGTACGCCCGACATCGGCGGCTGTGTCGAGCGGTTTCGCGAGTCGAGGCGAGTCGAGCAGTTCCGCGAGGTGCAGGGCGCGGATGCCCCGGTCACCGGCGAGGTGGCCGATCTGGGTGGCGCAGCTGAACCCGTCGGCCACGACGACCGTCGCCGTGGCCCCGTCAAGGGCGTGGAGGGCGTGGAGGGCGTGGAGGGCGTCGAGGCGTGGCTTGAGGGACAGGGCGGCGACGGCCATCGAGGTGTCGTAGTGCTGGGCCTCGAAGCCGAAGTTCCCGGCGAGTCCGCAGCAGCCCTCGGCCTCGTCGACCTTCTGCACGCCGAGGCGGCCGAGCAGGTCGCGGGGGTGGCGGCCCGGGAAGGTGGCGTACTCGTGGCAGTGGGTCTGCAGGACGACCTGGTCCGGCAGCTCTGGCGGGGTCCAGTCCGGCGCGGCGAGGTCGGTCAGGGCGCCGGTGAGGGTGTGGACGCGGGCCGCGACACGCCGGGCGGCGTCGGTGCCGAGCAGGTCGGGCACGTCACGCTTGAGGGCGGCGGCGCAGCTGGGTTCGGCCACGACGAGGGGCCGGTCGTCGCCGTTGTCCAGGTGGGCGACCGTACGGGCCATGATGCGGCGCGCGGTGGTCAGCTGGCCGGTGCTGACCCAGGTCAGGCCGCAGCACAGGCCGTCCTGTGCCGTGCAGGGGAGGCCGGCGTCGGCGAGCACGCGGCTCGCGGCGCCCAGCACCTCGGGGCGGAAGGCGCGGGTGAAACTGTCGACGAAGAGCAGGGCCTTCGCCGGTTCGTTCGTCTTCGCCGCGCGCAAGACCGCGCGCAGGACCTCGCGCCGGGCGCGCCGGGAGGCGAAGGCCGGGATCCTGGCGCTTCGTGGTCACGCCGCCGAGGCGGGCGAGCAGCTTGCCGACAGGTCCGCGCAGCAGCGCGTTGAGCGGGCGGGCGGCGTATCCGGCGAGGGCCGAGGTCAGCGGCAGCCAGCCCAGCGAGTAGTGGGAGCGGGGCCGGAGCCTGCCCTGGTAGTGGTGGTGCAGGAACTCCGCCTTGTACGTGGCCATGTCGACGCCGACCGGGCAGTCGCTGGAGCACGCCTTGCAGGACAGGCACAGGTCGAGGGCGTCGTGCACCTCTGTCGAGCGCCAGCCGTCCTGGACCGTCCCGCCGCGCACCATCTCCTGGAGCAGACGGGCCCGGCCCCGGGTGGAGTCGTTCTCCTCCCCGGTGGCCCGGTAGCTGGGGCACATCACGCCGCCCGCGTCGCTGCGGCAGCGGCCGACGCCGACGCAGCGGCGTACGGCGCCCGCGAAGCCGTCCTCGTCGTGCGGGAAGGTGAACAGCGTGTCGACGGGCAGCGGGACGTTGGGCGCGTGCAGCGCCAGGTCGGCGTCGAGGGGGGCCGGGGCCACGATGACGCCGGGGTTGAGCAGCCCTTCGGGGTCGAAGATCTCCTTGAAGGCGGCGAACGCCCGGATCATCCGGTGGCTGTACATGACCTCCAGCAGCTCACCGCGCGCCCGCCCGTCGCCGTGCTCGCCGGACAGCGAGCCGCCGTGCTCGACGACCAGGGCGGCGGCCTCGGAGAGGAAGCGGCGGGCGGCGGCCCTCCCGGCATCCGTGGCGAGGTCGAAGTCGATGCGGACGTGGACGCAGCCCGCGCCGAAGTGCCCGTACAGCACGCCGGTCAGCCCGTGCGCGGCCAGCAGCTCGCGGAAGTCCCGCAGGTAGGCGGCCAGGTTCTCGGGCGCGACCGCCGCGTCCTCCCAGCCGGGCCAGGACTCCCCGCCGTCGACGAGACGGGCGGCGAGCCCGGCCCCGTCCTCGCGGACCCGCCACAGCGAGCGCCGCTCGGCGGGGCTCCGCACGAGCCGTCCGCCGGTCATCCGGCCCCGGGCCTTGAGCACGTCCAGCAGTTCGGCGGCGCGGGCGTCGACCGCCGCCTGGTCGTCACCGTCGAGCTCGACGTACAGCCAGGCGCGCCCCTCGGGCAGTCCGGTCACGGAGTCCGGGCCGCGCCGGGCGCGCATGGTGGCGACGATCGCCTCGTCCATGCCCTCCACGGCGGTGGGGTTCCGGCGCAGGATCTCCGGCACGTCCTCGGCGGCGTCGACGACGTCGTCGTAGCCGAGGGTGAGCAGTGCCGAAGCCTGTGCGGTCGCCACCAGGCGGACCGTCGCGGCGGTGACGACCGCACAGGAGCCCTCGGTGCCCACCAGGGCGCGGGCCGTGTCGAAGCCGTGCTCGGGCAGCAGATGGTGCAGCTGGTAGCCGGAGACCTGGCGCGGGATGCGGCCCAGCTCGGTGCGGATCGGCGCCAGGTTGGCGTCGATCAGGCGGCGCAGGTCCGCTTCGAGCCGGGCGACACGCCGGGCGGCGTCCTCGTCGGCCGGGTCGGCGGCGCGCAGGCCGGTGTGGTCGGCGACGGCCCGCACGCCGTCGGCCGTCACGATCTCCAGCGACCTCGATGTGGCTGCTGGTGCGCCCGTGCCGCACCGACCGGTTGCCGCACGCGTCGTTGCCGATCATGCCGCCGAGGGTGCAGCGGCTGTGCGAGGACGGGTCGGGGCCGAAGGTGAGCCCGTGCGGGGCGGTGGCGCCGCGCAGCGCGTCGAGGACCACTCCGGCCTCGACGCGCGCGGTGCGTGCCGCCGGGTCGATGTCCAGGATCCGGTTCATGTACCGGGAGAAGTCCAGGACGACGCCCGGTCCGACCGCGTTGCCCGCCATGCTGGTGCCGCCGCCGCGCGCGGTGACCGGGACGCCCGTCTCCCGGCAGGCCCGCACCACCGCGACCACGTCGTCGGCGCTGCGGGGGAACACCACGGCCCGCGGCGGGACCCGGTAGTTGGAGGCGTCGTAGGCGTAGAGACCGGTGGGGCCCGGTCCGGTCTCCACCCGCAGGCCGGGAGCGGTCTCGGCGAGCCGCGCGACCAGCGCTTCCAGGGCCGTGGTGGCGTACGTCATCGCCGTGCCGCTCCCGCTGTGCCGGCCTCCACCGCGGCCTCCACCGCGGTCGCCCACGCCTTCAGGCCCTCGTCCACCGCCCTCTCGTCGATGACGAGCGCCGGGATCATCCGTACGACCTGGTTCCAGGCGCCGCACTGCAGCAGGAGCAGGCCCTCGTCGACGGCGGCGCGCTGCACGCGGGCGGCGGTCTCGGCGTCGGGGCTGCCGTCCTCGGTGACGAACTCGGTGGCCAGCATCAGCCCGAGGCCCCGTACGTCCCCGATGCCCGGGGTCCGGGCGGCCACCGCCTCCAGGCCGGCGCGCAGCCGTGCGCCCATGGCCTCGGCGTTCTCGACGAGCTTCTCGTCGCGTACGACGTCGAGGGTGGCGCAGGCAGCGGCGCAGGCGACGGCGTTGGCGCCGTACGTACCGCCCTGCGAGCCCGGCCACGCCTTGGCCATCAGCTCCTCGGAGGCGGCGATGCCGGACAGCGGGAAGCCGCTGGCCAGGCCCTTGGCGGTGACGAGGATGTCCGGGGTGACGCCGAAGTGGTCGTGGCCCCAGAAGCGGCCGGTGCGGCCGACACCGGTCTGCACCTCGTCGAGGATGAGCAGGAAGCCGTGGCGGTCCGCGCGCTCCGCGCAGGCCCTCCATGAAGGCGCGGTTGGCGGGGACGTAGCCGCCCTCGCCGAGCACCGGCTCGACGATGATCGCGGCCGTGTCGGCGGGCGAGGAGATCGTCTGGAGGGTGTAGTCCAGCTCCTTCAGGGCGAAGCGGGTCGCGGTCTCCTCGTCCCAGCCGTAGCGGTAGGCCGACGGGAACGGGGTGACGACGACGCCGCTCATCAGCGGGGAGAAACCGGACCGGAAGCGGGTGCCGGAGGTCGTCATGGAGGCGGCGGCCACCGTACGGCCGTGGAAGCCGCCGTGGCAGACGACGACGTTCGGGCGGCCGGTGGCCTGGCGGGCCAGCCGCAGCGCGGACTCCACGGCCTCGCTGCCGGAGTTGGTGAAGAACAGGCTGTCCAGGCCGGCCGGCAGCACCTCGCCGAGCTTCTCGACCAGCCGGCGCAGGGGCTGGTGCATGACGGTCGTGTACTGGCCGTGGACGAGGGTGCCCACCTGCTCCTGGGCCGCCGCCACGACCTTGGGGTGACAGTGGCCGGTGCTGGTGACGCCGATACCGGCGGTGAAGTCGAGGTAGCGGCGGCCGTCCTCGCCGTAGAGGTGGACGCCCTCGCCCCGGACCGCCACCACGGGCGTGGCCTGGCGAAGGTGCGGCGACAGTGCGGTCATGTTCGTCTCCTGGCGGTTCGTCGGTCTGTTCCGGTTCTCCCTGATCCGGTTCTCCCTGAGCATTCCCCGCGGACCAGGACCGGCGCCAGTGCGCGAGCTGTCCGGCCCCGGGGCGGTATCCGGACGTTGTGTCAGAAGCGGTATCCGGACGTGGTGTCAGGCGCGGCGGACCCCGGGCCGCTCCCGCGGGTCTCTCGGCCGCCGTCCGAGGGTTCTTGCGCAGGTCAGCGACGCTCGTCAGAGTTCAGAGTGACGGGGCGCTCCCCGAGCTCCCGGGGTTCTTCCCCGCTCCCGGCTTCTCCCCGCCCCTCTCAAGCTTCGCTCGTACGGAGGACCCCTGAGCGGGAGTACTCCCAAGAGCAGGCAGGAGCAGGCGACTCTCGCGACTCCTCCCCCGCGAGCTCCCGCTGGCTTGAAGGGCTGTTGGCTTGAAGGGCTGTTGGCGGGAGGGGCCGCCGTTCATATGAAAATGACAATCGCCTACTCTTCAGCGGATGCTTCCTTGCCCGCACATATGAACGCACAGAGGAAAGACAAGTAAGCGAACCATGAGAACCACCCGCCCTCGGCCGACGGCCGGCCGCTCCGGCGGCCCCTCAGCGCTGCCCTCCGCGCGGCCCGCCGCGATGCGCGCTCTCGCGCGAGGCAGTGGCCTCACGCTGCTGTGGCGGGCCGTACTCACAGCTGCCTTGGTGTGCGGGACCGGCCTGCTGCCGTGGCTGTCGCGCACCGACCCCGCACTGACCGTACTCAAGGCCAGGTCCGCCGAGCGCGACCCGACCCCCGAGGCACTGGCGGCCATACGGGCCGAACTCGGCCTGGACGACGGCCCGTTGCGGCTGCTCGGGCGCTGGCTGGGCGGGCTGCCGCACGGTGACGCCGGCCGGTCCTGGGTCTCCGGCAGCGAGGTGCTGCCGTCCGCCGTGCAGGCCCTCGGTGTCTCGCTGCTGCTGATGGCCGGGGCCCTCACGGTCGCCGTGTGCACGGCCGGGGCGGTGTGCGCCCGCACCCTGTGGCTGGGCTCGCGGCGCCGGCTCGGCGGACGCGGTCCGGGCGGCACCGGGTCGGCGGTACTGGCCGCGCTGCCGGAGTTCCTCATCGCCTCCGTGCTGGCCTCGGTGATCGGGGTGCAGCTGGGCTGGCTGCCCGCCCTCGGCTGGTACGGGCCGCAGTGGATGATCCTGCCCTCCCTCGCCCTGGGCCTGTCCGCCGGAGCCCTCCTCGGGCGGATGCTGGACGATCTGCTGCCTGCCGTGTTCGCGGAGCCGTGGGCGCCGGCCGCCACCGCGCGCGGGGTGCCGCCGAAGTCGGTGGCCCGCCGCGCGCTGCGGCGCTGCGTGCCCGGACTGCTGCCCAACCTGGGCCTGTTCGTGGTCGGCCTGACCGGCGGATCAGTCGCCGTGGAGCAGATCTTCGACATCCCCGGCCTCGGCCGCCTCACCCTGCGCGCCGCCCTCGCCCAGGACCTGCCCGTCCTCCAGACCGGCACGCTCGCCCTGATCCTGCTCGCGGCAGCCACCAGTACCCTGACCCGGCTCGCGGCCCGGCTGCTGACCGGGCCCGCGCTGCGCGACTGCGCCCTGCACTCCCTGCACCGCCCCACCCCGCTCGCCCCCCGCACCCTGCCCCTGCTGTACGGGGCACTGCTCCTCGCCGTCCTCGGGCTCGGCCTGCCACGCGACCCACTCTTCCTGGAAACCGGCGCCCGGCTCGAAGCCCCCTCCTGGTCGCACCCGTTCGGCACCGACGCTCTCGGCCGTGACCTCCTCGCCCGCATCGCGCACGGTGCGCTCAGCACCCTCGGCATCGCCCTCGCGGTGAGCGCCGCCGCCCTCGTCACGGGCGTGCTGCTGGGCCTGCTGCCCCGGCTGTCCGGCCCGGTGGTGGACACCGTCAACGCCGTACCGCCCGTCCTGGCGGGCCTCCTCGTCACCGGTATCGCGGGCAGCGGCCCGTGGACGCCCGCGCTCGCCGTGGCCGTCGTCGCCTGGTCCCCGCTGGCCACCCACACTTCCGCGCTGCTCCAGCAGGAACGTGCCACCACCCATCTGACCGCCACCCGTGCCCTGGGCGCCGGACAGTGGTATCTGCTGGTCCGGGGACTGCTCCCGGCCGTCCTGCCGCCCCTCGTCCGCCACGCCCTGCTCCGGCTGCCCGCTGTCGCCCTGAGCCTGGCCGCCCTCGGCTTCCTCGGCCTGGGCGCCCAGCCGCCCTCCCCGGAGTGGGGTCTGCTGCTCGCCGAGAACCAGCCGTACGCCGAGCGCGCCCCCTGGGCGGTTCTCGCCCCGGCCGCCGTACTCGCCGTGCTGGGCGCGCTCGCGGTGACGGCGGCGGGCGGCGTACGCCTGCCCCGGCTGCGGCCGCGGCAAAAGCACCAGCCGGGGGCGCGGCCCGGCACCCCCGCCGAGCGGGTGCCGGGCCCCGCCGAAACCGCGGGGCCCGGACAGGCACCTGTCCCTCTCGTATCCGCCTCACCGATCTCCTCAGTAGAAAGCCCATGACAGAGCTCACCCCCCGCCTCCTGACCTGCCGAACCGTCCTGACTCGCCGAACTGTCCATGACTCCTGCGCGAACCGTTCTGCCACCGAAGTCGCGGATACCGAAGCCGCGGACACCGAAATCGCGTATACCGAAGCCCCGGACGCCGAAGTCGCCTGTACCGAAGCCCCGGACGTCGAAGTCCCGGACACCGAAGCCACGCATACTGAAGCCCCGGATGCTGAAGCCACGAATACCGAAGCCCCGGACGCCGAAGTCGCGGACACCGAAGGCCCCACGCGAGCGGACCTGGCGGCACCTGTCGCCGCTCCTGCGGCTGCTGATCCTGACCCAACTCGCCTTCAACATCGGCTTCTACGCCGTGCTGCCCTTCCTCGCCGAGCACCTCGGCACCGCGATCGGCATGGCGGGCTGGCTGGTCGGCTTCGTCCTCGGCCTGCGCACCTTCAGCCAGCAGGGCCTCTTCGTGGTCGGCGGCTGGCTCGTCGACCGGTACGGCGTGCGCCCGATCGTCCTGGCGGGCTGTGTGCTGCGGATCGCCGGGTTCGTCTGGCTGGGGTACGCGGAGCAGACGTGGGCGGTGATCGGCGCGGTGCTGGCCATCGGCTTCGCCGCCGCGCTGTTCTCCCCGGCGGTGGAGTCCGAGATAGCCCGACAGGCGGTGGTGTGGGAAGAAGAGGGCCACGGCCCCAGGACCCGCGTCCTCGCCCTGTCCTCCGCGACGGGCCAGGCCGGTGCGTTCGTCGGCCCACTGCTCGGCGGCCTGCTGCTCGCCGTGGACTTCCGCACCGCCTGCCTCGCCGGTGCCGGCGTCTTCGTCCTCACCCTGGCCGGGCACCTGTGGCTGATGCCCCAGCACATCCCCGGCCGGATCCGCACCCGGGAAAAGGGCGGGGTGCGCGTGCTGCTGCGCAACCGCCGATTCCTCGCCCTGTGCTGCGCGTACGGCAGCTACCTGCTCGCCTACAACCAGCTCTACCTGACCCTGCCGGACGAGGTGCAGCGCGCGGCGGGCTCCCAGGCGCCCCTGTCCTGGCTGTTCGCCCTGTCCTCCCTGCTCGTCGTCTTCGCCCAACTGCCGGTCACGCGCTGGGCGGGCGAGCGGCTCGACCTGCGCCGTTCCATGGCCGCCGGGCTGCTGCTCATCGCGGCCGGCTTCGTGGTCGTGGCCGCCACGCGCCCCGCCGGCTGGACGGGCACCGTCGGGCTGCTGCCCGCCGCCGGGTACGTCGTCCTGCTCACCCTCGGCCAGATGCTGGTCCTCCCGTCCGCCCGCGCCTGGGTGCCCGATCTCGCCGAGGACGGCCGCATCGGCCTGTACACCGGCGCGCTGTCCTCCGTCTCCGGCCTGATCGTCCTCATCGGCAGCTCGGCCACCGGGTCTTTGCTCGACCTGGGCCTCCCGGCCTCCGTACTGTGGCTGATCCTCGCCGCCATACCGGCGCTGGCGGTGGCCCTGCTGCCCCACCGCACGGCCCCACCGCACGGAAAGAACGGCAAAGGGCTGACTGAGGGCTGACTGAGAGACTGGCTGAGGGGCTGACTGAGGACAGAGGGAACAGAGGACAGAGGGAACATCCGTGCCCCGCGTCTGGCGGTAGGCGAGCGAGGGTATCCACCCTCTTGGTGCCGGGCGGTGTTCCGGGGCCGGTCCCGGGCGGTCACCCCCGTGAGTGCCCTCCGAGCGCGAAAGGGTTGTGAACGATGAGCGACATCGACGGCCTGGATCCGGTGGCGGCCTTCTGCGGCAGCTGCAACTGCGGATGCCCGCAACTGTTCGTCGACCCCGCCGCCCCGGCCGAGCGCCGCATCGTCCTCACCGACGATTTCGGGCAGCGGGTGCAGATGAGCGCCGACCAGTTCTCGTCGCTGGTCGCGGACGCCAAGTCCGGGAAGCTGGACGATATAGCCACGGCCTGACACCACGTCATAGCCGTGCTCTGACACCACGTCATGACCATGACCCGACACCACGTCATGACCATGACCCGACGCCACGTCATAACCATGACCCGACGCCACATCGCAGCCACGGCCTGACACCTCGGCACCCTCGGCATCGGTGACCGCGTCGCGCACGTCGGCGTTTCAGCCGTTGAGCATCAGCACGCATGTGCCCAGCCACGCATGTGCCCAGCAGCGTGGCCGGTTCCCTTTCCGCATGCCTCGCGAGTCCTGTGCGCCCACCGGTATGCGGGCGGTGGCGGCGGGCGCCGGGATGTCCGGTGCGCGATATCCGCCGGCGGGCGAGAATGGGCTTACCGCGCTGAAGACGGACGAATCCGCCTCGCGGAAGGAGATCCGCCTCGCGGAAGAGATCCGCCTCGCGGAAGGAGAGCAAGATGCATCCCCTCGCTGTCGCAGGTGCGGTCGTGGGCCGCCTCACGCACTATGCCTTGTCCGGAACCGCCGGCGTACTGGTTCTGCGGGGAGTCGCCAAGGCCGCGCCCAAGGCCAAACCCGCGGCCCGCAGGCTTCTGGTCAGCGGCATCGCCGGGGGCATCACGACGGGGCGACGGCTCGGGGCAGCTACCGAAGAGGCTCGGCTGAAGGCAGGGGACCTGCTGGCGGAGGCCAGGGAGCGGTTGGGTGAGGAGGCGCCGCCTCCCTCGGCGGTCGGTACCGAGGGACACACTCACGACCACGACCACGAGCATGACCACGAGCACCAGCGAGCACGAGCACTGAGAGGCGGTCGCCATGTCCGGCACGTCCGCACCCGGCGACGTACCCGTACCCGTGCTCCGTACCCGGCTCCGGCTCGCCCGGCTCCGGCGTGAGGGTGCGGTCCGCCGCCGCGGGCCGCGTACGGCTGATGGTTCCCTGGCTGCGGGACCGGCCCGGCTGTGCCGGGCTCGTCGATGAGCGGTTCACCGATCTGCCGGGGTTCAGGGCACTGCGCATCTTCCCGCGTACCGGCGCCGTGATCGTCTGGGTACGGCCCGACCTGGTCGACGTGGACCGGCTGGTGGCCGCCCTCACCGAGGCGCCGCCGCCGGGAGCGCCCGCCAGGCCCAGCCGGTCCGTGCCCGACTCCTCCACGGGGGAGGTGGCGCGGCTGGTGGTCGGCGGTGCGGTGCTCGCCCTGGTGGGACTGCGGCGGCTGCTCGGCCGCCCCCCGTGGACCCCGGCGGCGCTCTGCCGGCTTCCTCGGCGCGGTCACCGTCTTCACCGGCCTGCCGTTCTTCCGCGGCGCCGCGCGCACCCTCGGCGGCCGACGCCACGCGGGCACCGACCTGCTGGTCACGACGGCGACCGTGATCTCGCTCGTACTGCGCGAGAACGTGGTCGCGCTGATGGTGCTGTGGCTGCTCAACATCGGCGAGTTCCTGCAGGCCATCACCCTGCGGCGGACCCGGCGCGCCATCGAGGAGCTGCTCTCCGTCGGCGAGGAGCGGGTCTGGCTGGTCCGCGACGGCGTGGAGGTGGAGGTCGATCTCACGGAGATCGAGGCCGGGGACGTGGTCGCGGTGTACGAGCACCACCGCATCCCCGTCGAC
This sequence comes from uncultured Actinomycetota bacterium, assembly GCA_963711935.1. Taxonomy (GTDB): domain Bacteria; phylum Actinomycetota; class Actinomycetes; order Streptomycetales; family Streptomycetaceae; genus Streptomyces. Next base: position 35,586 of record CAVQGD010000002.1, on the reverse strand, counting down.
GGCATCGTCGACGTCCGGCGAGGCACTGGTCGACCAGGCGGCGATCACCGGCGAGGCGCTCCCGGTGTACGTGCACCCCGGCAGCGAGGTGTACGCGGGCACCCTCGTCTCCACCGGCTCCCTGACCGTACGGGCCACCTCGGTCGGGCAGGACACCGTCGTCGGGCGGATCATCACCCGGGTCGAGGAGGCGCAGACCGACCGGGCCCCGATCCAGACCGTGGCCACCGCCTTCACCCGGCGTTTCGTGCCCGTCTCGTTCGCCCTCGCCGGGATCACGTACGTCCTGACCCGGGACGCCAGGCGCGCGATGACCATGCTGCTGATCGCCTGCCCCTGCGCCGCGGGCCTGGCCACCCCGACCGCGATCAGCGCGGCCATCGGCAACGGCGCCCGCAGGGGCACCCTCATCAAGGGCGGCACCCACCTCGAAGGGATCGGCCGCGTCACCGCCGTGGTCTTCGACAAGACCGGCACCCTCACGCTCGGCCGCCCCCTGGTCACCAGCGTGGTCACGCTCGACAAGGCGGTCACCGCCGACGAGGTGCTGAGCCTGGCGGCCTCCGGCGAACTGCACGCACGGCACCCGCTCGCCGAAGCCATCGTCCGGCGCACCGAGGAACAGCACCTGCACATCCCGATCCACCAGGCCTGCGAGGTCGTCCTCGGGATGGGCGTACGCGCCGAACTCGACGGCACCCGCCTGCTGGTGGGCAGCCCCGCCCTGCTGCGCCGCCACGGCCTGGAGCTCTCCGAGGTGGCCCGGGAGTGGACGAGCCGGCTGCGCGCCGGCGGCGAGACCGTCATCTGCCTCGCCCACGACGACAAACTGATCGGCATGCTCGGCCTGTCCGACGCCGTACGCGGCGGAGCCGACACCGTCGTCCGCCAGCTGACCGACCTCGGCGTGACCCGCATCGTGCTGCTCACCGGCGACGCGCCTGAGACCGCCCAGGCCGTCGCCGACACCCTCGGCATCACCGAAGTCCACGCCCACGCACTGCCCGAGGCCAAACTCCAGCTGATCCGCGACCTCCAGGCAGAGGGCCACAGCGTGGCGATGGTCGGCGACGGCACCAACGACGCCCCCGCACTGGCGCTCGCCGACATCGGCATCGTCATGGGCGCCCATTCCTCCCACGTCGCGATGGAGACCGCCGACATCGCCCTGGCCGGCAACGACCTGCGCCAGGTCGCCGCCGTCGTGGAGCTCAGCCGGCACACCCTGCGCGTCGTACGGCAGAACTACACGCTGTCCATCGGCGTGAACCTCGCCGGCCTCATCGCGGGCGCCGGCGGCTCCATCAACCCCGTCCTGGCCGCCCTGCTGCACAACACCAGCAGCATCGCCGTGGTCGCCAACTCCGCCCGGCTGGTGGGGCACACTCCGCACCTGCCGAGCGACACCGCCGGACGGCTGCGGGCGGCACCGCTGGAGGAACGGCGCGTGCGCTGATCGCGTACGCCGATCCCGTACGCCGATCCCGTACGCCGTCGGCCCGGTCGAACAGCATGGTCGCCTCGACGATCGCCGGGAGGTCAACGGCGACCCGTGAGGCCGCCCACAGAGCCACTTTCCCTATATTTCCTATCGATTTACTAGGGAAGTATTGACGGCGCCCCGGCGGGATGCGCAGGATGATGCACATGTCCCGCACGCAGCAACGACTCGTTCGTCGTCGGCATGTCGACTTTGGTCACGTCGTCAGCGCCGCCTGCTGTCGCGGCTGTCGCGCGTAAGGCACACGGCTCACACGTTCGCCCGTGCCGCTCCGCTCCTTCTTTCCCAGGCGATTTTCCCAGGCGATCAGGTTCCCCGGCGATCAGGCGAACCCGCCCACGACGCCTGACGGCCCGACACGTTTCCGAAGGACGACCGCCATGACCACGGCACTTCCGGCCCAGACCACCCCGCCCGGTCCACCACTCGCCGACATACGCCGTCTTCGCCTGGTGGACGACACCGCGCAGGGCGGCACCCCGGAACACGGTTCCTCACCGCTCGTCGGCTATCTCGTGCTCGTCCCCGAGGGCACCGATCCCGCCGAGCTCTTCACCAAAAACGGGACACGGCCGGAGATCCGGCCGATCACCTACACGGACGCCGACACGGTGTCACCTCCCGCACTGCCTGTACGGCCTGCACGGCGGACGGAAGGTGACGCCGTCCGCATCGATCCCGCGCGCCATGTCGCAGAGGTGGACGGACGCGAACTCGACCTCACCTACCTGGAGTTCGAGCTGTTGGCCCATCTCGTTCTGCATCCCCACCGCGTGCATTCGCGCAAGCAGCTGGTGGCCGGCATCTGGGGCTACGAGCACATCGGCGACGGCCGCACCGTGGATGTCCACATCGCGCGCCTGCGCCGCAAGCTGGGCGAGGCTCACCGGCACCGGATCGTCACCGTACGGCGCGTGGGCTACAAGTACATGCCCGACCAGCAAGAGCGCCCCGACACCGCACCCTGCGGCCGACCTTGAGGAGACCACTTCCCTGGGCGTTGCCCCTGCGCCGTCCGGCCCCGCACTGCCCGCCGACGTATCCGCGTTGACCGACGCCCCGGGGCCTGGGTAAATCCCCGACATGCTGGGCCACTCGCCCCCGATCCCAAAAAGCGAGATGAGACCATCCACTATGTGAACACCCCCTTGGGGCGGACACCACCTTCTGCCACGATCCCTATCAACCAGGTAGGAAAACTCGGGATCCGGGAGCTGTGAGGTGGCCATGAGAACGCTCAACCGCACAGACCGGTTGCTGCCCCTTCTGACCTCGCGCCGTCACATCGACCTCGGCCGTACGTCCAGCGCCCTCTGTCGGCCTGCTCTCTGTCGGCCCGTCTGAGGCTGTCCGCATGTCGGCCCATCTGAGACTGTCCGCATGTCGGCCCGTCTGAGGCGTCCGCAGCACCTGCCGACTCCCCGCAGAACACCGCCGGGCTCCCTGCCGCCCCGCCTCCGTCGGCGAACGGAACGCCCTTCGGCCGGGAGTACCACCCGCACGTTCCCATGACCGCATGCCTTCGGGCGCGGCATGGCTGCGACCGCAGGGGAGCGCTGGTGCGTACTGCTGGGCTATACGCCTCTGGGCTTTACGCCTCGCATTTCCGCACCTCCCTGATCACCCACCCCAATCACCCACCCTGATCACTCACCCCCGATCACCCATCCCCTGAGAGGACCCCTCCGTGTCTGCCGCAAGACCGCTCACCGCCCTGCGCACCCTCACCGTCCTGGCCGCGCTTCCCCTCCTGCTCACCGCCTGCGGCTACGGCTCCCAGTCCACTGACGACGACAAGCAGACCAAGGTCGCGGCAGGCGCCAAGAAGCTCTCCGTCGACGAAGTGAAGATCGGCTACTTCCCCAACCTCACGCACTCCACCGCTCTGGTGGGCGTCCAGGAGGGCCTGCTCCAGAAGGAACTCGGCGGCACCACGATCAAGCCCTCGACCTTCAACGCCGGCCCCTCCGAGATCGAGGCGCTGAACTCCGAGTCCATCGACATCGGCTGGATCGGCCCCTCCCCCGCCATCAACGGCTACACCAAGGCGAACGGCAAGAACCTGCGCATCATCAGCGGTTCCGCTTCCGGCGGCGTGAAGCTCGTCGTCAACCCGGACAAGATCAAGTCCCTGGACGACGTCAAGGGCAAGAAGATCGCGACTCCGCAGCTCGGCAACACCCAGGACGTCGCGTTCCTCAACTGGCTCGCGGAGAAGGGCTGGAAGGTCGACGCGGAGAGCGGCAGGGGCGATGTCTCCGTCGTCCGTACGGACAACAAGATCACCCCGGACGCCTACAAGTCCGGTTCGATCGACGGCGCCTGGGTGCCGGAGCCGACCGCGTCCAAGCTGGTCTCCGAGGGCGGCAAGGTGCTGCTGGACGAGGCCGCTCTGTGGCCGGACAAGAAGTTCGTGATCACGAACATCATCGTGCGGCAGGACTTCCTCAAGGAGCACCCGGACGTCGTCGAGGCCGTGCTGCGCGGCTCGGTGAAGACCAATGAGTGGATCAACGCCAACCCGCAGGAGGCGAAGGCTTCCGCCAACGCGGCGCTGAAGGAGCTGTCGGGCAAGGCCCTGCCCGCCGAGGTCATCGACCCGGCCTGGGAGTCCCTCACCTTCCTCGACGACCCGCTGGCCGCCACCCTCGACACCCAGGCGGAGCACGCGGTGCGGGCCGGTCTGCTGGAGGAGCCCCGCCTGAAGGGCATCTACGACCTCGCCCCGCTCAACAAGGTCCTCAAGGCCGAGGGCAAGGACGAGGTCGACGACGCCGGTCTCGGCGCCAAGTAACCACACCCGCACGCGCCGCCGAGTAACCACGCCTACACGCGCCGCCGAGCAACCGCACCCACACGCGCTGAGGAGCCCGGATGGCTTCTGCGAGAGAACGAGCGAGACAATGGGCGCATGAGTATCGTCAAGATCAACGTCCTCACGGTTCCCGCTGATCGACGGGAGACCCTGGAGAAGCGGTTCGCCGCTCGCGCGGGCACGGTGGAGAGCTCGGACGGCTTCGATTGACATCCTCCCCCTCTTTTAAAAGAGGGGGATTCCAACCCATTTGGATTGAGGTTCACGGACACTCGACCGCTGTTTGGGCGGTGTTGTCCCTCCGGCACCGGCTGTTCGCCGGGGGCGGGGAATCCCGCCCTGTCCTGCCGCGACGTTGATGCTTGCGTTGGTGTCCGCGTTGCAGGTGAAGCCGCAGGAGGAGCAGACGAACTCGGCTTGGCTCTTGCGCGAGTTCTTGTCGATCCATCCGCAGGCACTGCACCGCAGACTCGTGTACGGGGCGGGCACGTCTTCGACCCGGCCAGGGGCTTTGTGCCCGGTGCGCTGCCGCAGCAGGCCCCAACCCTGGGCGAGAATCGCCCGGTTGAGTCCGGCCTTGGCCGCGCGGCCGTTCCTGAGGTACTGGCCGGGATGGTCCGGGTCCGGCTTCGCCTTGGCCTTGGCGGTCATCGTCTTGATGTTCAGCTTCTCGAACCGCACCAGGTCATAGGAGCGGGCGAGCATGGTTGAGGTCTTCTCGCACCAGTCCTTGCGCCGGTTCGCTTCGCGGGCCTTGAGCTTGGCAAGCTTCGCGTATTCGGCCGTCTTCTCCGGGCTGTCCTTCTTCGCCCGGGCCGCGCGCCGCTGGTGCTTGCGGATCTGGGCGCGTTCCTTGACGGTGAGCTGCGGGCAGTTGAGGATGCGGCCGTCGGAGAGGGCGGCGGTGATCTGCACGCCCCGGTCAATGCCGATGACCTCGCCCGTGCCGGGTGCGTCGATGGGGTCGGGGATGACGGCGAACGCCACATGCCACTGGCCGTTCTTGAGGGTGACGCGGAACGTCTTCGCGCTGGGCAGCTCGGGGCGGGTGAGGCGGAAGCGGACCCAGCCGCAGCCGGGCACCTTGACCTGCGCCCACCGGCGGTTCAGCTTCTGCACCACGACCAAGCGGCCCATGACCTGCTTGCCGGTCTTCGCGTTCAGCTTCGGCGAGCCGTCCTCGTCGTACTCGGGTACGCGGTCGGTGCCGATGACGCGGAAGCCCTCGTGCGTGAACTTTTTACGCCAGGTCGGCTCGCCGAACCCTGAGGTGAAGCGGGCGTTCTTGGCCTTGGCGAAGTCCTTCAGCGCCTGCTGCTGCACGTCGGCGTTCCCGGCGGCCAGCCACTCGTTGTCGCGCCGTGCTTCGGTGAGCTGTCGGCACTGCTCGGCGAAATTGGGAGCGGGCTTGCGCCACCGGCGCCAGTGCGCGTGCTGTTCGATGGCGAGGTTCCAGACGTACCGGGCGTGCGCGCAGTGCAAGAGCATCTGCTCTTCCTGCTCGCGCGTGGGGTACATCCGGAAACGTGACATGCCGCTATCCTAGTGTCATGATGGCGGCATGGTCAAAGTTACGGTTCGTATCCCTGATGAGCTTCACGCCCGACTGGTCGCGCAAGCGGAGACCGACCGGCGGTCCCTCAACTCCGAGATCCTGCATCTGCTTGAGGTCGCCCTCACCACCGTGGAGGGAGACGGCCAATCGCCCTGAAGGCGATTGCTCTTTCCTTGCCCCGCTACGCGGGCGCGGGCATTCCCCCCGGTCCTGAAGGACCGGGCACCCTGCCCGGAGAGATTGGTGGTTGTCGTGCGGTACCTCGTGCGCGGAAGCCGCCTCACGCCTTCCGGGTTGCTGACCTTGTGGCTGGCCATGGGCGGTCCGCCTTTCTCCGCATCGCGTGCACTCAGGGATCCGGCACGGCGGGTAGGTTGGCCCGGGGAGGTAGACGACGCCAGACGCCGTGTCCAACGCTCCGCGGTACTCCGTCCACCACCCCACCGGGCTGCCCTCGTACGGGGTGCCCGCGAAAGGGTCGTCCTTCGTCTCCGATGCCGTCACCACTTCAAAGCCCCCAGCGGGCACGCCAGTTGGCCTCGGCCACGGCAGGGCTGAGCGCGTCCGACTGGGAAGCCGGTTCCAGCGCTTCCGGGTCTGCGTCCCACTCACGGCCACCGTTCAGCGGGCGGAGTTGGTAGCGGGGGCCCTCATGACCCATGACACGTCCCACTCGCCCCGTCGCGGTGTCTTTGACCGTCTCGCCCGGCTCCCAGCGCCGCGGGTGCTCGCGGGACGTCTCAGGAGTGCTCACTCTGCCGCTCCCTTCGTGTCCGTTGTCCGGTGGTGCGGGTGCTGCCGGATCGTCTCGTTGGCGCTTCGGACGCTTACCGCCCTGCCGAGCCGTCGCGCTGCTTCCCGGTTCATCGCGGCGGCCTCACAGACCAGGCAGCCGCGCATGGGCACGGGCTCAAGGTCCGGCGTGTGGAGTGCCGGGGCCGTCGCCGTCGTCTCGCTGGTCATCCCTGCGACCTCCTCTCTTGCGACCTCTTCTTGAGTCCGGCCTCAACGGCACGCAGCAGAGCGGGCGTTGGGGCCGCGTAGCCGGTGCGGGGAACCCAGTCCGGAACCAGACGCCAGAAGCCCTCAGCCGCTATCAGCGCGGCAAGCTCGTCCGAGCCATCACCGGAAGCCTGGGGGGTCCGGGCTGCCGTCGTGGGCCCTGGCTGGGGGGAGACCATCGCGTGTCCTTCGAGTACGTCCTACGTCACTGTCTGTAGGAAGAGCGTCGCTGTCCGGACGTAGCATGGGAAGTACCCCCTGCTCTCCATCGCATCTGTCAAGAGGAGCCGCTCTGTGGCGAGTTCAGCGACCGAGGATCGTCAGGAATCCAACCGGCAGCGCTACGGGCAGCAGTTGAAGCGCCTCCGAGAGGCGAAGGGCATGACCCAGGCCGAGCTAGGCCGACGCCTCGCAATGTCTCCCTCAATGGTGGCCCACATCGAGGCCGGGAGACGGATTCTGCAGCTCAAGGACGCCGAGCTGCTGGACGAGACTTTGGACGGCAAAGGCTTCTTCGTCCGCTTCCTGCCCACGCTTGGCCTGGTGCCGGTCGCCGAACACTTCGTCGATGCTCTCGAAGCGGAGCAACAAGCCATCGCCATCAGCGAGTACGCCGTGTCACTCGTCCCCGGCCTGCTTCAGACCAAGGACTACGCCTCCGCCGTCTACTGCGCCCAGCGGCCCAATTACCAACCGGCCGATGTTGACAGGCAGGTTGTCAACAGGCTCAAGCGGGCCGACATCCTCAAGGACCCTGCCGCGCCCACCCTGTGGTTCATCCTCAACGAGAACGTCATACGGGCACAGGTCGGAAGCCCGAAAGTCATGGCTGCGCAACTACGGCACATCGCCGAGCTCGGCCGGTCCGGACGCATCCGTGTGCAGGTTGTTCGGCACGCGGTGGGGGCACATGCCACGATGGGTTCGATGCTCAGTCTGATGCGGTTTGCGGACGCTCCAGAGCTGGCATACGTCGAGGCCCTGTACACCGGCAACCTGATCGATGATCCGGCCATGGTGCAGAAGTGCAAGGATGCTTACGATCTGGCTCGGGCTGCTGCCATGCCACCGGACGCATCCCTAGACCTGCTCGAAGAGGTGGCGGAGGAATACGAAAATGAACGCTAAGCGCATCGCCGACGCATCCGCGCTGTCCGGGTGGCGCAAGTCCAGCTACAGCGGCGGGGACAACGGTAGTTGCATTGAGGTCCTTGACGGCTTCGAGGGCGGCGTGCCTGTTCGTGACAGCAAGGTTCCCACCGGCCCCGCGGTGGTCGTCTCTGAGACTGCGTGGACGGCTTTCGTGGACATAGCCAAGGGCACTCAGCACTGAGTGACCCAGAGGTCTGAAGGTCCGAACACCGTGTTGCAGGTTGCACCGTTCTCCATGGGTGCCCGGCGACCGTTCAGCCTGCCCGTCACCGTGCTCACGATGCCGGACCGCTCGCTCATGTCCTACGCCGAGTCCGCCCACCGGGGCCATTTCGAACGAGAAAGCACGTTTGTTCTGCCCATACTGACGGCCTACCCTCAACTACAGGCCGAAGCGCTCTCCCAGGCGGAATCCGTGGCCATGATCAGCCAGCTACGAAAGGGCACCCTGTGACGACCGAATCCCCCCGTTGGTTCACGTCCTCCTATAGCGGCAACGGCGGCGCCTGCATCGAGGTTGCCGCCAACCTCGTCGCCTCGCGCGGCGTGGTCCCCGTCCGTGACAGCAAGAGGGCCAGCGGGCCGGCGCTTGTGGTCCACGAAGGTGCCTGGTCCGCCTTCGTGGACATGGTCAAGGACACTCAGTTCTGAGTGCCCAGAAGCCCGGAGGAACGAATTAAGCTCGGACCACCCCAGGGACCCGCCGTTCCTTGGATCAGAACCCCCCGCGGCTCCTACGCGGGGGTCTCTGTATTTGCGGCGCCCCCGCTGCCGTACGGGCGCGGTGTACCGGACTGGACGTACCCGCTGGAGATTCCGGTGGCTCCCGAGCGAGCGGTACCGTCCCAAGTAGACGTAAGGGGACGCCGATGAAGTGGAACGAGCACACCACCGGTCAGCGAATCAAACTGCTGCGCGGAGCCGTCACTCAGGAAGAACTCGCCGAGAACACGGGCCTGTCCATCGCCACGATCCGAAAAGCCGAGCAGGACCGGGGCCACCTCTCACTGCCCACCCTCCTACGGCTCGCCCACGCCCTGGGCGCCGACATCTCCGTGATCGTGGGCCAGCAGGCCCCCCGCAGGGCGATGCTCGCGGACGACCGGACCACCCTGCGCGAGCTGTCGCGCACGGTCCACGACAGCGCGGCGGGGATCGGCACCGACAGGGAACCCGTCGACTTCGCCGACGATCTCGCGGCGGGATGGGGCGCCTACCGGGCCGGGCGTATCGGGGTGGCCGGGCAGTTCGCCGCATCCTGCGTCAGGGACGCGGCAACGGCCCTGGCGGACGCCGCCGAGGACCGCCGCATGGCCGCACACGGGGTTCTCGCCGACGCCTACCGCCTGGCCGCCTACGTCGCCAACCAGCTCGGAGCCCGCGATCTCGCGTACGCCGCCATCGGCCACGCCGCCGACCAGGCCCGGCAGGGAGGCGATCCGGTGCGGGAAGCCTCCGTGGCTTCCGGGCGCTCGTGGATCTACCTGCGAGATGCCCGACTCGATGACGCCGAGCGCACCGCGGCCCTCTCCTACACCAGCATCGAACCGGCCTACAGCGACCGCGATCCCGTACTCCTCGCCACCTACGGGTGGCATGTCACCTTCGCGGCCGTCGTCGCAGCCCGTCAGGGAGATACCGTCGCCGCCGAGGATCTGCTGTCCCAGGGCTTCGCCGTAGCCGCCCGGCTGGGGCATGACGTCATGGTCAACGGCACCGCGTTCGGCCCCGCCGCCGTCACCGCCCAGGCCGTCGGTATCGCCGTGTCCACCGGCAAGGCCGCAAAGGCCCTGAACCTCGCCAAGGAGGTGCACGACTGGTCCTCCCTGCACCAGGCCGCACAGAACCGGCTCCAACTCGACATCGCCCTCGCCCAGTGCGACACGCGGCAGTACGACACCTGCCTGGACACCCTGCTGACGGTGTGCGGAGAGCACCCGGAATGGGTGCGCCACCAGACCCTCCCCGGCGTCATCGCCCAACGCGCCGGCTACGCCACCACCTCCCGCTCCCGGAAAGTCGCAAAGATCATCGGGGCCACCCTCGCGTAACCGCTACGCCCCGTAGCACTCCACCCCTGCACAGATCCCGGTAGTACTACGCCCGTGCTCTTCACTCCCTGCGACGGCGCGATCACCCTGGAGGGGCCAGCAGGCAGCTGGTCCCCGTCATCCCCCTTCGGGACCGGCTGCTCTCCCTCCAGCCCGAGGAGTACTCCATGACCAGCAGCATCCAGATCAGCAACCTGACGCGGCGTCTGGACCACTCGGTCCCGGACGGCGACTTCACGCCGGAGACGGGTGTCGAATCCCTGACGCGGCGTCTGGACCACTCGGTCCCGGACGGCGACTTCGCGCCGGAGGGAACCGAGAACTGATCTTGGTCCTGAACTGATGCCGCCTGATTGACGGCATGGCGGGTCGGCTCGGGTGCTCATCCTGAGCCGACCCGCCGCAATCCGCGCCACTGCTTGATCCGCCATCCGCACATCGCAGCCCAGGGGAGTCCACAGTGCAGACCACCATCGCCACCCGCGTAGAGGCCGGTTCCTTCTTCGATCTCGGCCGGGAAGACCCGGTGCTGATCCGTCTGCGCGAGGACGACGCCGAGCAGGCCCTTCCGTTCGCCCTGATGGAGCGCCTCGTGAAGTCCGCCATCCCCTACGCCGAGCACGCCCGCACCCTGAGCAGCGACAGCGTGCACGTGTCCGGAGCCAGCTTCGACTGGTACGCCGCCGACCTGCCCCGACAGATCGCCCACGAGATCAACCTGGCGGACTACAAGATCGTCGAGCACACCGACGGTCGCCGCGTGGCGCTGACCCAGGCGTTGGAGCGGCTGGCCTCGGCTCACCCCGAAGGCTTTGCCCGCATGCGGGAGTTCGTCCGGGGACTTCTGTGGGTGGGTCTCAAGCCTGGTGTCCGTGCCTCCTCACTGACCAGTTCCAGCGATCCGGCGCTGCCCTACGTCATCGTGTTCTCCGAGAAGGCGCGGCACCACATCCCGCCGAACACCGTCAGTCCGGAGCCGTCCCCCCTCTTCCTGGCGGAGAACCTCCTGCACGAGGCGGTCCACCAGTCGGTCAGCTTCCACGTCCTACAGCACCAGGTCTTCGCCGACGGGTACTCCTCGAAGACCTCCCCCACAATCGAGATCGCCTGGCGCGCTGCACAGGGGGTGGCCCGCAATCAGTTCTGGGAGGTGGACCGGGCCTTCCACGCGACCTGCGTGTATAACCAACTGCTGCGGTTCCGCCGGACCGAACTCGACCGCGACGACCTGACCGCCAACGAGCGCGCGGGCTTCCAAGCCGCCTACGACGAGGGCATGCCGGCCGTCCGCTACCTCATGGGCCGGCTCGAACTCCTGGATGAGCACTTCACCGTGCACGGCAGGGAACTGCTGGCCGGCCTGCGTCACCAGACCGACCAGCTCTAGCAACCGGCGACCGGAGCGAGAACCGGACAAGGGAGAGACGAGTGCTCCAGCACCTCATCACGCAAGATGAGGACCTGCGCATGGTCCCCACCGACCACGACCAGTTGACCACCGCAGTAGAGAAGATCCGCGAGGAACTCCAGGCGCTCCTCGAAGGTGCGGACATCGAAGGTGCGGACATCGCCAGGGCCCGCGTCCTGGCCCGGTGGACCGGCATCGGCCTGCTGAGCCTGGGCCACCACGACGACGCACGCGCGTTCCTGCGGCAGGCCCTCGACCTGGCCACAGCCAGTGGCAACTCCCGGGCTGTCATCGCCACCGAGCTCAACCTCGGCGACGCGTACCGCTACGCCGGTGAGGCGGAGAACGCTGACGTGCTCTACCGCAGTGCCCTGGACGGCGCCCGAGGCCAGCACCCGGAACTCGTCGACTTCGCCCTCCAGCACCTCGGCAAGCACCTCATGGAGCAGGGCAGCCTCACGCCGGCCCGCGCCCACCTCCAGGAAGCCCTGCGGCTGCGGACCGCCAAGGGCAACGCCGGGCTGATCGCATCCACCCAGGCCGCAGTCGACCGCGTCGAACTGCTGATCAGCCACGCAAGCGCTGATACGCCCACGTCAGCGGAAGGTGCCGCAGAAGCGGCACAGTGGAGGGCACAGTGGAGCAAGCGATGGACCTCATGGCTCCGGTCCCGCACCACGGCCCGGACGTCGGCCTGGTGGGAGGAAGGGTTTCCAGCTCTCCGGGACGCCGTACGCGATCTCACCGCGCACGCGCGGGTGCGGCCCCGCCACCTGCGTGATCAGTCGTTCCCCGTCGAGTTGCTCGCAGGTATGGCGGAGGAGGCCGAGAAGGCCCTGGTCGCTGCCGGATACCTTCACAACGGCAAGTGGAACGCGGCCGTCGGCGAGGCGGCGAACCGGTTCGCGGGACAAGTCGATCTCGCCGCTGTCGTAGCGCGGTCCACCGGTCTGGAGGTCGAGCAGCCTCACCACAGCGTCTACATCGGCTACTTGGAGGAAGAGCAGTTCCTCGACTTCCACGTGGACGAATTCGGCTTCGGGGAGGCCAACTTGATCCTGTGCCTCAAGTACGAGCGCCTCCCTGGGGCCCCCGCTGTGAGCCGCACCGTCTTCATCGACGCCGACGGCTACCTCGAATGCGCTCTCGCACCGGGAGACTGTGTGGTGTTCGATGGAGCGCTCACGCCCCACGGCCGGACGCCCCTCGGCGCCGGAGAGAGCGTCATCCTCGTCAGCTTCGGCTTCCGCGCACGTGATCAGGCTCCGCGTACGGTCGCCCACCTCCCACCGGTCCCGCTCTGAGGACGGCATCTAAGCGGTCGACGCTCGAAGTCCTTCGGGGGTTGACCACTTACTGACATCCGCCCTTCAGGGTCAGTCCGGTACACCATGCCGCAGTCAAAAGAGGCTGGTGACTCGCGCGTTTGGTCCGAGGCGGCACCGGAGCTCAGACCCTGGTGGGCCAAGCTCAGCAGCACACCGAGCCCGGGGCCGAGAACGCACCGACGGAACACCGCCTCCTCAGCCCTCAGCCCGGCTCCGTCCCGATCCCGCCCTTGAGGCGTTCCACATCCGAGGGGCGGACCTGGATGACCAGGACAGCGATCAGTGCGGCGAGCACGGTGAAGACCGCCGCCATGATGAAGGCGGCCGAAACCCCTGCGGTGAGGACCTCATCGCCCCAGGGCGGGGGGAGGTCCCCGGTGCGTTCGAACCGCAGGCGCTCGGCCGGGGTCGCCTCGGCCAGGAAGTGCGGGACCTGCTTCTCCGCCTCGTTGCGCGCTGGCCGTGCCGAACATCGTGACCAGGATGGACAGCCCGAGCGAGCCGCCGACCTGCTGGGTGGCGTTGAGGAGGCCGGAGGCCGCGCCGGTCTCGTGCGTGGGAACGTGGGAGAGCGCCATCAGGGTCAGCGAGACGAACTCCATGCCCATGCCCAGGCCGAAGACGAGCATCGGGCCGAGGATGCTGCCCACGTAGGTGGAGTGGACGTCGGTCAGGGTCAGCCAGGCCAGGCCCGTCGCCGCCAGGATCGCGCCCACCACCATGAAGGGTTTGGGCCCGTACGTGGGCAGGAACTGCGAGGCCAGCCCCGCGCCGACCGCGATGACCGCGCTGACCGGCAGGAAGGCGAGCCCGGCCTGCAGCGGGCTGAAGCCCAGCACGTTCTGCACGAACGAGCGTGATGAAGAAGAACATGCCGAAGATCGCGGCGGCGAGGCACAGCATGATGCCGTACGTGCCCGCGCGGTTGCGGTCGGCGAACATGTGCAGGGGCGTGATCGGCTGCCGGGACCGCCTCTCGACCATGACGAACACCGTGAGGACGACGACGGCCGCGGCGAACGAGGCCAGCGTGAGCCAGTCCCGCCAGCCCTCCTCCGCGGCCCGGATGAACCCGTAGACCAGCAGCACCATGCCCACGGTGGAGGTCAGCGCGCCGGCGACGTCGAAGTGGCCCGGGTGGCGTTCGGACTCCTTGATCCAGCGGGGCGTGGCGAGGGCGATGAGCAGCCCGATGGGGACGTTGACGAAGAGCACCCACCGCCAGTTCGAGCCACTCGACGAGGATTCCGCCCGCGAGCAGGCCGATCGCGCCGCCGCCCGCCGAGACCGCGGCGAACACACCGAAGGCCCTGTTGCGCTCCGGCCCTTCGCGGAACGTCGTGCTGATCAGGGCGAGGGAGGTCGGGGACGCGATGGCGCCGCCGACGCCCTGGAGAGCGCGTGCGGCGAGCAGTTGGCCGGAGTTCTGGGCGAACCCGCCGAGCAGGGAGGCGAACGCGAAGAGCAGCACGCCGAAGATGAAGACGCGCCGTCGGCCGAGGATGTCGCCGGCCCGGCCGCCGAGCAGCAGCAGCCCGCCGAAGGTGAGCGTGTAGGCGCTGACCACCCAGGACAGGCTGGTGGCGGAGAAGTCCAGGGAGCGCTGGATGTGCGGCAGCGCGATGTTCACGATGGTGATGTCCAGGACCACCATGAGCTGGCACGAGGCGATCACCAGCAGTGCCATCGCGTTTCCGCCACCGCCGGGTTCCCGGGCGGTGGTCTGCGGTGCGGAGGTCGGCTGCGGGCTGCTGCTCATGGCGTGTCGCACTCTCGGGGCGTGTCGCACTCTCTGGGGCGTGTCGCAGTCTCTGGGCCGGACCCCTCGGGAAGGACCCTCGGGAGGGATCAGTGAACGCTCCCGAACACTGCTGGGGCCACGGCCACCGTTCGACCGTACGCCCGCGTCACGGCCCTCACCACTCGATCAGCTCTCGATCAACACTTGATCAGCATTCGATCAATATCGTCTCGCAGTGAAATACACAAGTCACGGTCTGTCATTGCGTGCGAAAAGAACCAGTCATGGGCTGGAATTCGATTCTCCAAGATTGATTCAACACGTCCCAAGGTTCAACAACTCGAACAGTGCGGCCCGGATCCAGGCGTACGTTCCTTCTTGTGAACTCTCAGCCTGTCCCCCACAGAGCTACCACCTCCGCCCGGCGCTCTCTCCTCCGTGCCGCTCTGGGCGGCACCGCCGCCCTCGGTGCCGGTATCGCCATCGGTGCCTCCTCCGCCGACGCCGGGCCCTCCTCTGCTGCCGCCCCGGTTCCCTCCGCTGCCGCCACGACGCCCACCGGCAGCCCCCGTCCCCGCCCCCGGCCGACGACCCCGCAGGCGGTCCTGCGGGAACTGACAGCGGGCAACCGCCGCTGGCGCACCTACCACGAAGAGCATCCCGACGAAA
Organism: uncultured Actinomycetota bacterium; assembly: GCA_963711935.1. Taxonomy (GTDB): domain Bacteria; phylum Actinomycetota; class Actinomycetes; order Streptomycetales; family Streptomycetaceae; genus Streptomyces. The sequence goes on along the minus strand of CAVQGD010000002.1, from coordinate 20,364 downwards.
CGCCCGCCGTCCGGCACGAACTGACGACGGGTCAGCACCCTTTCGCCGTCGTCCTCGGCTGCATCGACTCCCGCGTGCCCCCGGAGCTGGTCTTCGACCAGGGTCTCGGCGACCTGATGACCGTGCGCACGGCGGGCGAGGTCCTGGACGAGGCCGTACTCGGCAGCATCGCCTACGGGGTGCTCGAACTGGACATACCGCTGGTCATGGTGCTCGGGCACCAGTCGTGCGGAGCCGTGAAGGCCGCGGTCGAGGCGGACAAGTCGGGCGAGGAGCTGCCCGCCCACATCCAGTACCTCGCCGACCAGATCCGTCCCGCCGTCGACCACAGCAAGAAGGGCGACGCGCGCATCGACGCGACCGTCGACGCCAACGTCAAGCTCGTACGCTCCCGTCTCGCGGCCGAGCCCGACCTCGCCGCCAGGGTGGACGCGGGCAAGCTGCTCATCGTCGGCGCCCGCTATGAACTGAGCAGCCAGCGCGTGCACCGGATCGGCTGAGAAACCTTTCGCTGACTTCCGCTGACTTCTGAGAGCGACTTCTGAGAAGCGGATGACCTCTGAGAACCACGGCGGCCACGGCCTCCGGCCCGCTGCCGGTGGCCGTGGCCGCCGCGTGTCGTGCGTCGTGTGTCGTGTGTCGTACCGTCTCAGCCCTTGACCAGAGTGACCTTCCGTTCCTGCTGCGTGTGGAAGTACGGCAGCGGCAACCCGTTGGAGTGGCGGCGCAGTTCCATCATGGTGGCCTTCACCCGGGCTGAGCCGAGCCGGTACCTGCCGATCTCGGCGCTGTCCGTGTTCGTCCACCGGTGTTCGGCGCCGTCACAGGTCACGCGGGTACCGCCGACTCCGTACTGGAAGTGGCTCTGGCTCTGCTGAACGCTGGACCCCAGAAAGACGGGTCCGGTGCTGTCGGCACAGCGGTACGTGCCGGAGAGCGTGAGGGTGCCGTCATTAGTCAGGCGACCCGTGGCGTCGATCGTCACGAACTCCCGCGCATCAGACGGACCGGAGCTGGACGGAACAGAGCTGGACGGAGCGGAACTGGACGGAGCGGGCTTGGACGACGCGGGCCCGGACGACGCGGGCCCGGACAGAAGCGGGCTCGGACAGAACGGGGTCGGACGACCTGGGCTCGGACGGATCGGGTTCGGACGGATCGGCCCCGGCCTGGGCCGAAAGGGCGGTGAGCATCAGGAGCGCGGCACCCGCAGCCGCGCCGATGACCCGGAAAAACGACATCGGTACACCTCCTTGAGGGGGGCCTTCAGACGTACCGGCGCCCTGCGCCCGAGCCCGTGATCATCACCCGTTCGTCGGCGAGTCGGTTACTCCGTCTCGAGTCGGTTGCTCTGCCTTTTCGTAAGCCGTACTCAGCTGAATACGTTCAGCCAATGGGGGCCCGCAACTCCCCAGTACCAGCCGGGATTTGAGGTACCCCCTCCCTTCTCCCTCGGGCGCTCCCCCTCCGGGGTGTCACAGCCGTCCGCCACTCGGTCACGGAACACCCACAGACCGGTAACGGGGAGTGTGCTCAGGCGAGCCGGAGCGTTGATCGGGGTAAGCCGCTCGGCAACGGAGCCGACGGCCCTGTACGACGCCCCCCTGGACACTGCCGGAGCACGCCGTACCATGCACATACTTAAAATTGAAAACAGAACAACCTGCTCCATGAACGGACCCGCCTTGCACGAACCCGCCTACCCGCCACCCGACCACCACTCCTCATCTCCCTCATCGGGGCACTTCGCGCCGCGCTTTTCGCCTGCCTCCTGGCGCATCGCGCTGCCGCACACCGTCGCGGCCGTGCCCGTCGCCCGCGCGCTCGTCCGCACGGCGCTGGCCGAGCTGAAGCACACGGCCGACAGCGACACCGCGGAGCTACTCACCGCGGAGCTGGTCGCGAACGCCGTGAAGCACACCGCGGGAAGCGGGCCCATCGAACTGGTCGTGGAACTGCTGCCGACCGGCTGCCAGGTCGAGGTGCACGACCCGGATCCGGCAGCACCGGGCGATCTCACCCAGCCGCACCGCGGTGCGCCCGACCCCTGGGACGAGCACGGCCGCGGCCTGCTCCTGATCCGCACCCTCAGCTCGTCCTGCGGGCACCGCCCGACCGAATCGGGCAAGGCGGTGTGGTTCCGGCTACCGGTGGTGCCGCACCAGCGGCAGCCGTCCGACTAGCGGGCCGGGGCCTGTCGAACTTGGGCGAACTTGGCCTGTCGAACTTCCTTCGGGCTGCCTGTCGGGCTTAGGCCTGTCGGCTCCGTCGGGCTTGGGCCTGTCGGGCTTGGGCCTGTCGGGCTTGGGGTCCAGTGAGCTTGGGGTCCAGCGGGCTGGGGCGCGACCAGGAAGGACGTGGTTCGCCTAGCGGGCGAGCGTCGCCACCAGGACCGCCTTGATCGTGTGCAGGCGGTTCTCCGCCTCGTCGAAGACGACCGAGTGCGCCGACTCGAAGACCTCGTCCGTGACCTCCAGCGAGTCCAGGCCGTGCCGCTCGTGGATCTCACGGCCGACCTCGGTGCCGAGGTCGTGGAAGGCGGGCAGGCAGTGCAGGAACTTCACGTCCGGGTTGCCGGTGGCGCGCAGCACGTCCATGGTCACGGCGTACGGGCCGCAGCAGCCGCGATCCGCTCGTCCCAGACCTCCTTGGGCTCCCCCATGGACACCCACACGTCGGTGGCGACGAAGTCGGCGCCCCGCACGCCCTCGGCGACGTCCTCGGTGAGCGTGATGCGCGCGCCGCTGCGTCCCGGCGAGCTCGCGGGCCTGCGGCGACGACGCTCCTCGGCGGGCCAGTAGGCCTCGCGGGGCGACGATCCGTACGTCCATGCCGAGCAGGGCGCCGGTGACCAGGTACGAGTTGCCCATGTTGAAGCGGGCGTCGCCGAGGTAGGCGAAGGCGATCTCCGTCCAGCGGCTTGTCGCTGTGCTCGGTCATCGTGAGCACGTCGGCGAGCATCTGGGTGGGGTGCCAGTCGTCGGTGAGGCCGTTGTAGACGGGCACGCCGGCGTAGGCGGCGAGCTCCTCGACGGTCGTCCTGGCCGTCCCCGCGGTACTCGATCGCCGTCGAACATCCGGCCGAGCACCCGCGCGGTGTCCTTCGCCGACTCCTTGTGGCCGATCTGCGAGCCGGACGGGTCGAGGTACGTGGTCGACGGCGCCCTGGTCGGCGGCCGCGACCTCGAAGGCGCAGCGGGTGCGCGTCGAGGTCTTCTCGAAGATCAGCGCGATGTTCCGGCCCCGCAGGTACCGCGGTCTCGGCCCCGGCCTTCTTGGCCGCCTTCAGCTCGGCGGCCAGCTCGATCAGGCCGCGGAACTCCTCCGCGGTGAAGTCCAGCTCCTTGAGGAAGTGGCGGCCGGCGAGGTCGTGTCGCCATGGGGGCTCCTAGGTCGCGGGCGCGTGCTGACATGACCTGGAAGTCTATACGAGTGCCGCATTTCTATACAGTGCACCGGTCTCGTCACGACGGCCCCGCGTCCGCTCAGACCGGCGTCCCGCTCCACCGGGCAGCTCATGCAGCGCGGCCCGCCCCGCCCCCGCCCCAGCTCGCTGCCCGGGATCTCGATCACCTCGATGCCCTGCTTGCGCAGATGGGTGTTGGTGGTCGACGTTCCGCTCGTACGCGACCACCACGCCCGGCTCGACGGCGAGGACGTTGCAGCCGTCGTCCCACTGCTCGCGCTCCGCCGCGTGCACGTCCTGCGTCGCGGTCAGGACCCGGATCTCGCTCCAGCCCGAGCGCGGCGGCGATCGCGCGGTGCATGTGCTCCGGCGGATGGTCGGTGACCTTCAGCTCCTTGTCGCCGCACGCCCGGTTCGATGGTGTACGAGCGGAGCATGCCCAGCCCCGCGTACTGGGTGAAGGTGTCGCCGTCGACCATCGTCATCACCGTGTCGAGGTGCATGAAGGCCCGCCGCTTGGGCATGTCGAGCGCCACGATCGTGCTGCGCCGAACCGGCCGCGAACAGCCCGTGCGCCAGCATCTCCACGGCCTGCGGCGTGGTCCGCTCGCTCATCCCGATGAGCACGGCGCCGTTGCCGATGACCAGTACGTCGCCGCCCTCGATGGTGGACGGGTAGTCGGCCTGGCCCTCGGACCAGACGTGGAAGCCGTCTCGGCCGCGGAAGAGCGGGTGGTGCCGGTAGATCGCCTCGAAGTGGACGGTCTCGCGCTGGCGGGCGGGCCAGCGCATGGCGTTGATGGAGACCCCGTCGTAGATCCAGGCGGAGGTGTCGCGGGTGAAGAGGTGGTTGGGCAGCGGGCCGAGCAGGAAGTCGTCCAGGTCCATCACGTGGAAGCGGACGGACGTCGGCTCCGGCGTGCCGCGTCCAGGAACTCCCGCTTGGTCATCCCGCCGACCAGCGCCTCGGCCAGCTCGGCGCGTCGGCAGCGCCGTCGAAGGCGGCCCGGAGGTGGTCGGTGGCGAGCGGGCCGTACTCCTTCTCGTCGAAGACCCGGTCCAGGACGAGCTGCCGGGCCGCCGGGATCTCCAGCGTCTCGGTCAGCAGGTCGCCGAAGAGGTGGACCGCGACCCCGCGGTCGCGCAGCACGTCCGCGAAGCCGTCGTGCTCCTGCGCGGGCGCGGCGCACCCACAGCACGTCGTCGAAGAGGAGGGCGTCCTTGTTGCGTGGGGGTGAGCCGCTTCAGCTCCAGGTCCGGCCGGTGCAGGATGACGCGGCGCAGCCGCCCGGCCTCGGAGTCGACGTGGAATCCCATGCCTCCATCCTGACCCATCCGGGCCTGCCCCATCCGGGCCTGCCCCATCCGGGTCTGCCCCATCCGGGCGCGCGTTCAGCGGCCGGGCCGGTCGGCACTCACGCGTCACTCACGCGTCGATGGTGACCGCGCACGACCAGCCGTACGGATCCGGCCCGATGTGCAGCTCGTGCCACGAGACAGCCTTCGGTACGGCACCGGTGATCTCCACCGCAGCCAGCTCGGCGACCGCCAGCCGTACGTCGAGACCGTCGTCGGCGCTGTTGGCGCTATCGGCGCTGTTGGCGCTGTTGGCGCTGTTGGCGCTGTTGGCGCTGTTGGCGCTGTTGGCGCTGTTGGCGCTGTTGGCGCTGTTGGCGCTATCGGCGCTGTCGGTGGCGTCGGCGCTGTCGGCGGCATCGGTGGCGACGGCGCTGTCGGTGACGTCGGCGATGTCCACCTCCACGTCCACGGGCACCTGGCCGTGCACCTCCAGCCGGTACAGGACCTCGTCCAGCAGCGCGGCCAGCAGATCCTCGTCGCTGTCCCCGGCCAGCCGGACGCGCTCCACCGCTGTGGGCCGTACCGCTGAGACATCGGCGTAGCACTCGACCATCCCCAGCACCGCCTCGGCCAGGCAGCGTTCCCGGCTCGCTCCCCACGCCTCGACGCGGATGTCGGCGGTGTGCGGTACCGCGCGGTGGCCGTCGATGCCCTGTCGTCGCGCCTGCCGGTCGTCGTCCGGGTCACCGACCATGGTCACCGCCATCCCCACTCAGGATTCTCAGGAGAGGTGCGTGAGCGCGAGTACCCAAAAATCCCTACCTGCGCCCGAGGGATGCACTCACCAACACCCGATCACCCCGACAAGACAAACGGTCCGCCCCAACCAACCTGGGGCGGACCGCTGATCATCGCAAGCTACACCTGACGGCCGACGGGATCACCTCGCAGCCGCTGCCGCAAGCGCCATGTCCTGCGCCTGCGTGTCGGCCCTGTGCAGGAAGTCCAGGGAACGTCGGGCCACCTCCGGCGCGGCGTGGCTGTACCGCGGCAGTTCCACGGAGACCAGCCCCTCGTAGCCGGTGTCGGCCAGTGCCGCCAGCACGGGCGGAAAGTCGATCTCTCCGGTGCCGAACTCCAGGTGCTCGTGCGTACCCCGGCGCATGTCCTCGATCTGTACGTTCACCAGCCGGTCCGCGGCACGGCGGACACAGTCGGGCACCGGCTGCGTTTCCAGGCAGCGGCAGTGCCCGATGTCCAGGGTGAGGCCGAACGAGCTAGGACAGCCCAACCGCAGCCACAGCTGGTCGTAGGCATCGAGGGTGTCTATGAACATTCCGGGCTCGGGCTCGAAGCCGAGGGGGATCCCGGCGGACTCGGCCGCCTCGATGACCGTGGCGCAGCCGGACAGCAACCGGTCCCAGACGGTCTGCTCGGGGGTGCCCGGGTCGGCGGTACCGCTCCAGAACGACACCGCCTCGGCGCCGAGATCCGCGGCGATACGCACGGCACGCAACAGCAGGTCGACCCTGCGCTCAGCTCCCTCGTCGGACACCATGACCGGGTGGTGTTTGCGCCAGGGATCCAGCACGTACCGGCCGCCGGTCTCGATGACCGCGGTGAGACCGAGCCGCTCCAGCTGTTTCGCCAGCCGTCGCAGGCGCTGCGGCAGGTCGTCGGCGAACGGGTCGAGGTGGCGTGGGTCGAGAGTCAGTCCGACGCCCTCGTAGCCCAGATCCGCGAGCACGGTCAGGGCATCTTCCAGGGGGTGGTCGCCGAAGCCGTTGGTGCCGTATCCGAGTTTTGTCATGGTGGATGCTGTCATGCGAGCAATGCCTTTCTGCCCGGTCGGTGTGCCGACGGGAACGGTGCTGCCGCCCCGGCGAGGACATCGCCGGGGACGGGCAGGACCGCGAGGGTTCGATCCAGGACCGTGAGGGTTCGGTTCAGGACCGTGAGAGTTCGGTTCAGGACCGTGAGAGTTCAGTCCAGGCTCAGCGGGGCGCGCGGCGGGGGCAGGGCTGTCACGTCACCGCCCCCGCCGCGCGGGCCCAGGCGACCAGGGTGTCGTACTGCGCCTCCAGGGCATGCTCGGTGCAGCCCACCGGGTTCTTGAAGAAGAAGCCCAGCTCCGGAACCGGTCCCGCGACACCGGCCTGGTGCGCGAGAGCGGCGAACCGGGCCAGGTCGAGTACGAGGGGTGCGGCCAGCGCGGAGTCACAGCCGTTCCAGGTGAACTGCAGGGACATGCGGATGCCGAGGAAGCCTTCGAAGGTGATGTGGTCCCAGGCTGTCTTCCATTCCCCGAGGTCGGGGACATTGTGGATGTGCACACCCCCGTCGACCGGGTGGCCGAGGACACCCGCGAGCACCATCCCCTTGGATTCGTTCTTGCTGATCGCGTGGTCCGGGTCTGCCAGCGTCGCCCCGTCGCCGCCACCGAGCAGATTGGTGCCGGACCAGGAGCGCACCCGCAGGGCGCGGCGAGCGAACATCGGCGCGAGCACCGACTTGACCAGGGTCTCCCCCGTCTTGCCGTCGCTGCCCGCGTAGGGCAGGACCTGTTCCCTGGCGAGTTCGTCCAGGGCGGGAAGGCGTGCCCCCGTCGACGGGGTGAAGTCGACGAAGGCGCAGCCGGACTGCAGGGCGGCGAAGGCGTACAGGGAACTCGTGGGCAGCACCCGCTCACCGCGGGCCAGCGCCTGCCGCAGCAGGGCAAGGGAGGCATGAGCGGGGTGCGGTATGGCGGGCGGCTCGGTCGAGGAGACGTTGACGACGACGACCCGGTCGAGTGCCAGGCGCTCGCGGAACGACGTGAGGTTGGCGGTGAGCGTGGCGATGGCCGCGGCCTGTCCGCCGGGTTCCTCCTCGCGGGGCGCCGGGCGGATCTCGGCGTCGGCCGCCGCCAGTTCCTGGCTCAGTGCGTCCGGAAGACCATGGGGCAGTACCCCGGCCTCGGCCAGTTGCCCGGCCCGCTTGACCAGGCTGGTCGAGACGATGTCGTGTCCGCCGAAGACCAGGTCGGTGAAGTCGGGCAGGGGAACATCGTGGAAGGGTTCGAGCGTGCTCACGCAGCCAGTGGCGGGCAACAACCCCGCGCGTAGCGCGGCGGCGCCCACGACGGTGGTCGTTGCCACTGAGCCGCGGGCTCCCACCAGCCAGATGCCTGTACGCATGAAATCTCCTCAATCAAATCAAGCAAATATGAACATGGGTCGTCACGGAGTGTCTTCAGGGCAGGGGGAGAACGGGAAGTCGCGATCCAGCCGCAAGGCAGCCACCGGAGGCGGCCGTGCTGTGCCGTGCGTGAGGGGAACTGGAATTCGCGATTCCGCCATGCGGCAATCACCGTATGAGGCTGTGCCGCGCCGGGCAAGGGTCAGAACGGCTTGGAAGCCTGCGCATGATATCGAGTTGGCAACGGCGGAAAAGTCGCCCTACGGGGGATATCTCAGGCTCCGGTGGGTCGGTGGCGGATATGTCAGGCTCCTGGTGTGTCGAGGGCGGAGGCGGCGGCACTGGTAAGGCCGGCCAGCCGCAGCAGCAGTTCCTTCACCTCGGTCGCGGCGACTTCTGCGCGGGCGGCCGCCGGGTCCGAGCAGAGGAACACAGGGCTGTCGGCCGGGTCGCCGGGCAGCCGGCCGTGGGTGCCGAGGACGCCGGAGGGATCGAGCGGGACGGTGCGGATGCGGTAGCGCAGGCCCGCCTTCTTGCGGGCGATCTGGGCGGCGGCGCGCAGCTTGATCGCGGGGACGTCAGGGTCGTACAGCAGCTCGGCGGGGTCGTAGCCGGGCTTGCGGTGGATCTCGACCTGGCGGGCGAAGTCGGGGGCGTGGGCGTCGTCCAGCCAGTAGTAGTAGGTGAACCAGGCGTCGGGCTCGGCGACCGCGACCAGTTCGCCGGAGCGCTCGTGGTCCAGGCCGTGCGACGCCTTGCCCGCTTCGTCGAGTACTTCGGCGACGCCCGGCAGGCCCGCCACGAGCTCGGCGGTGTCCTGGACGTCGGCCGGATCGCGTACGTAGATGTGCGCGATCTGATGGTCGGCGACGGCGAAGGCGCGGGACGTCCAGGGGTCGAGATACTCCATGCCGTCCTGCGTGTAGACCTCCAGCAGGCCCGCCTCGCGCAGGACGCGGTTGATGTCGACGGGACGGCGGGCCGGGGTGATGCCGTACTCGCTGAGCGCGACCACCGTCGCGCCCTCGTCCAGGAAGTGGTCGAGCAGGGGGCGCAGAGCGGCGTCCAGGGCGCGGGCCTCGCGGGCGGTGCGCGGCGAGTCGGGGCCGGAGCGCTGCGTCTCGTAGTCCAGGTGCGGTACGTAGACGAGGGTGAGGTCGGGGCGGTGTTCGTCGAAGACCTGGCGGGCGGCTGCCAGGATCCACTGGCTGGCGGACAGGCCGGCGTTCGGGCCCCAGTAGGTGAAGAGGGGGAACGGGCCGAGACGGGAGGTGAGTTCGTCGTGCAGGGCGGGCGGGTAGGTGTAGCAGTCCGGTTCCTTGCGGCCGTCGGAGTAGTACACCGGGCGCGGGGTGACGGTCAGGTCGACGTCGGCACCCATCGCGTACCACCAGCAGATGTTGGCGACTTTGTAGTCCGGCTCGGTGCGCCGTGCGGTCTGCCAGAGCTTCTCGCCGCCGACCAGCTCGTTGTGCTGGCGCCACAGCAGCACTTCGCCGAGGTCGCGGAAGTACCAGCCGTTGCCGACGATGCCGTGCTCACGCGGCAGTTCCCCGGTGAGGAAGGTGGACTGCACCGAGCAGGTCACGGCGGGCAGTACGGTGCCGAGCGGGGCCTGGAAGCCGCGTTCGGCGAGGGCGGCCACGGCGGGCATATGCCGCAGCATGCGCGGAGTGAGGCCCACGATGTCGAGAACGACGAGTCGGTTACTCATGCCATCGTCTCCTTCTGTGCGGACTGGGCGGGCTGGGCGGACTGGGCGGACGTCAGGCCCAGTGCCAGCAACTTCCCTCTGGCCCAGGCGAGTTCGGCAGCCAGGCCGGTTACCAGGCCCTTGTCGCCGTACGGGCGCTGCCCTTCCGGCAGGACGGACCAGGTGTAGGTCTCGACCTCGATGTGGTCGCACAGCGCCTCGGGCCCGCCGAGCAGCTCCTCCAGGGCGGCGCTGAGCACGGGTGCGGTGGTGTGCAGTGGGGGTTCGGGTGCCGCGTGCAGGGGCGCGTGGAAGTGCACCCGCCACGGTGAGCCGTCGGGCAGCGCTCCGGCCAGCGCCTGCGGCAGGTCGTCCACTCCGTGTACGGCGTTGCCGGGCGCCGTACGCGTCTGGTGCAGGAAACGCGGTTCCGCGAACCGTGCCAGCGCCTCGCGCGTCGCCGGGTCCCTCGGGTCGTCGGCCTCGATCGCGCACGACGCCTGCACCTTGACCACCGGCACCCCGGCGGCGGCCAGGCGCCGCAGCGCCTGCGCCGGGTCCTCGAACTGCACGGCCAGATGGCAGGTGTCCAGGCACACGCCGAGCGTGTCGGGGTCCAGCCCGCCGAACTCCCGGGCCGCTTGGGCGGTGTTCTCCACCACGCAGCCCGGCTCGGGCTCGAAGGCCACCCGGATCCGGCGGCCGGTGTCCCGGTGGATCGCGGCGAGCCCGGCCGCGAGCTGGTCCAGGGCGCGGCGGGCGGTGTCCGCCCGGTCCGTCGGCCAGGGCGTGTGCCAGGCGAGCGGGAGGGTGGAGACACTGCCGCGTGACGCGTCGTCGGGGAGCAGCCCGGCCAGGATCCGGGCGCAGGCGAGGGTGTAGCGCAGGCGCTCCTCGTCGGCCCAGTCGGGGGTGTAGACGTCCCTTTTGACGATCTCGCGCTGGAACCCCTCGTACGGGAAGGCGTTGAGGGTGACGGTCTCCAGGCCCCGCGCGAGAAGGCCGGCGCGCAGCCTGGAGGCGGCCGCGGGGTCGGCCGACAGTTCGGCCACCACGTCCCGGGCGAGCCAGAGCCCGATGCCGAGCAGATCCACGCCGAGTTCCTGTCGTACGGGTTCCGCGTAGCGGGCGAGCTGGGCCATGACGCCGTCCAGGTCCTCGGCGGCGTGCACATTGCTGCAGTAGGCGAGGTGGACGGCGGTGCCGTCAGGGTGCCGGAACCGCATGGCGGGTTATTCACCGCCCCGGCGTATGGAGTTGCCCTCGTACAGGGCCGCCGCATCCTGACCGGGTGCGAGCTCGTCGAGGTCGTCGAGGTCGTCGAGGTCCAGGCGGCCGCTCTGGCCGTAGAAGGCGACCGGGTTGTGCCACATCACCTTGTCGACGGTGTCGGTGTCGAAGCCGTCGGCGAGCATCGCGTCGGCGGTCTTGCGGGTCTTGAGCGGGTCGCTGCTGCCCCAGTCGGCGGCGGAGTTGACCAGCATCCGGTCGGTGCCGTGCTCGCGCAGGATCCGGACCATGCGGTCCTCGCTCATCTTGGTCTTCGGGTAGATCGAGAACCCCATCCAGCAGCCGCTGTCAGCGACAGTTGCGACCGTCAGCTCGTTGAGATGGTCCACGAGTACGTGCTCGGGCGGGATACCCGACTCCCGGACCACGTCCAGGGTGCGGCGGGTGCCGGTGGCCTTGTCCCGGTGCGGGGTGTGGACCAGCACCGGCAGTTGGTGCTCCCTGGCCAGCTCCAGCTGGCGGGCGAGGGCCTCGTCCTCCTCCTTCGTCATGGAGTCGTAGCCGATCTCGCCCACCGCGACGACCCGGTCCTTGGCGAGATAGCGCGGCAGCAGGTCCAGGACCTCGACGCAGCGTGGGTCGTTGGCCTCTTTGGGGTTCAGCGCGATCGTGCAGCGGTGCTGGATGCCGAACTGGGCGGCGCGGAAGGGCTCCCAGCCCAGGAGGGAGTCGAAGTAGTCCGTGAAGCTGCCCACGGTGGTGCGGGGCTGGCCGAGCCAGAAGGCCGGCTCGACCACGGCGCGCACTCCGGCCGCGTACATCGCCTCGTAGTCGTCGGTGGTGCGGGAGGTCATGTGGATGTGGGGGTCGAAGATGCGCATCAGCGGGCTCCTGCGGCGTTCTGGAAGGCTTCGAGGGCGCGTGCGGCTGCCGCTCGCCGTTCCGGGACAGCCGAGCGGGTCTCCTCGGTCAGTCCGGACTCCTGCAGCAGCTCGGGGAAGCCGGCCACGACGGGCCAGACGTCGGCCGGGACCTCACGGCCGGCAGCGACCCGCTCGTGCGCGAAGTCGGTGAGCATCCGGGCGAGTTCGCGGTCGGCACGGTCGGCCAGACCGCTGACCCGGTCGAGCGGGATGTCGCAGAAGACGCATTTGAGCACGGCGTGCCGGAAAGCCTCGGTGTCCAGATGACGGGCCGCGTACGGGCCGACGGCGGCCTCGATCAGGGCGGTGTCGTTGCTGCGCAGCGCCTCGCGGACCAGCGCCAGCGCGTGGTCGCCGATCGCGTGGTCGCCGAGGTCGAGCAGGGGCAGCGCGCGCAGCACGGCCCGCTGCTCGGCGGTGTCGCCGTTGCGGTACAGCGCCGTGACCTCGGCGGCGAGTGGCTCGCCGCGCAGCGGCAGGGCGAGCAGCAGTTGCGTACGTACGTCGTCGGCCTCCGCGCGCCCGCAGTGGCGCCCGGCGGCGGGAAACGCGGCGCGTACGGCCCCGGGGTCGGCCGCGATACGGGCGGTGGTCTCGTCGAGCCAGGCGCGGGCCTGGGGGGAGATGTCCTGGGGGGGGAGGTGGGGGTGTTCGGGCATGGGAGTACTTCCTCGGTGGATGGGGGTCCTCGCGCCAGTCGCGCGGCCGTGTCCCGCCTGCTCGCCGGTGAGATCCGACGGGCAGCGCGGCGGTCGGGTAACGAGCGTGGGGCGGCGGAGTGCGGGAAGTCCCCAAGAGCGGCGTGCGAGGTCCGGGGGATCGAAGGCGCCGCCATGGATCTCCACGGAGACCGGACCGGCATGGTCGATGCGGGCGCGGATGCTGGGGACGTCGGGCGGGCAGCCGATGGTGCGTGAATCCGCCGGTGTCCGCGGCCGAAACAGAGCGTCACGTGGGGGACACCCTCCGTGCGAGCCGCCGGGCCAGGGGGTGGGCGGCGATGAGAGCGGCCGCCGGCGCCAGGGCGCCGCGCCCGGCGGTGAGGGCTGCCTGAAGCGGCATGAGGCCGAGGATTCCGGCGCTGACGGCGCCTTGGATGTTGCGGGCGGACGGCGCACGCACCGTACGGGCCTGGGCGAAGCCGTAGGTGCCCAGGTAGCGGAGGACCCCTGCGGCCGCGGCCAGCCTGCGCACCCCTCCGGTCGGCAGCGCGGCGGCCGTGAGCCCGACGGCCGTACTGCCGGCGAGGGTCGCCGCGGGCAGCGAGGCGGGGGCACCGTCGATCTCATGCCGGCTCAACGCCATGACGGTGTAGGTGTGCAGGCCCACCACGAGGGCCGCGGGCAGCGCGGGGGCGACGGCGTCCGCGCCACCCAGCACGTCCGCGGCGCGAGCGCCGGCCATGGCCGCGGGACCTGCGGGGGTGGACTTGAGGGCCAGGTCATAGGCCCACACCAGTCCGGCGAGCGGCACCGCGGTGGCCAGACCGCGCCGCCTCCCGGCGACGGCGGCGAGGCCGAGTCCGGCTATCGTGAGCCCCCCTGCCACGGCGAGTGCGCTCCGACGGGGGATGCGCCCGGAGGGGACGGGCCGTTCGGGACGTTCGACCGCGTCGACCGCCGCGTCGGCGTAGTCGTTGAGGGCCATCCCGGCCCAGTACAGGCAGATGGACGAGGTCGTCATCCCCAGGGTCCGAACCGTCATCGGGCGGCCGCCTGCGGCAGCTCCGGCGAGTGCGTCACCGGGGACACTGAGCGCGGCAGGGGCACGGATCAGACTCAGAAGATCGGATATTCGCGATCTGGGTAGTGGAATCTTGAGCAGTTGCATGATGGTGGATTCTCCCAAGATGACCGAGCCCACACGATAAACCTTATGGCTCAGGTATGTCACCGTGTCGGCTGATCTCATTCCAGATTAGGGCAAGACTCCGCTGACCTGCAACGATGCGGGTATCAAAGTTGAATCCTGGAGAAATTAAAGATCACCTTTTTGGTGTCGAAGCATACTTCGCACACTTCGGTACCGAAGCGTACAGGGCGGGACCAGCGTCTGTTTGTGGCTGCCGAGCCGTCACAATTGTCAGCGGTCAGGGGTCGCGAGTAGGCGACCATGAACCTGAATCCACCGAGCGGGTTCTGGTGAGCCTTTTCGGTTGATTCCGGGACGGTTTTCTCCTGGTGGGCGTGGGTGATCGCCGGGTGGCCGTCCCGGTGGCGGGGTCTTCGAGGTCCTTGGTCGTAGGCGGGCAGGGCGGCCAGGGATCAGGTCCGCGGACGGCAGCCGAAACAGCGTGTGCGCGGTGTCACTTCTCGGCCTCCACCAGCCTCGATCGTTCATGACAGCGGCCTGGCAATGCCCAAGTCGGCCGTGATCTGGGCGTTTGATGCCCCGTCCGCGCAGCTCAGGATGATCCGTGCACGTTCGGCCGGACGAGAACGCACCGCACCGCCCACCCACCCACCCACCCACCCACCCAGCGTGACCTGGACCGGGTGGGGAAAGTCGACGCCGAGCTCACTGAGGGTCAGGGCCTGCACGAGGCGGGTCTGCCAGAGGGCCGTGTGCGGCGGTGCGGTCGTAGAACTTCGCCCTCGGCCGGATCGGATCCGGGCAGGTCGGCCAGAGCGCCGGGACAAGCAGCATTCAGCACAGGGAGCCCAGTTGCTCCAGCGCGGGAGGGATGGGTGATGATGTTCGGGCAGGCACGGTCTCGCTCGGTTCTCATGGGTCTCGACAACCACATGATCACCAGCGCCGTGCCTGCTCTGCTCTCCGGGGTCCCTTGCCGCGCAACGGACATGACGCCACGTCACTCACGAGACCGGCGAACTGGACCAATCCCAATCATGCGATGACCCTGCCTTGTGGGAGCGGTGTTCGACCGAGGGCATCAGCTCGCGGTGGGCGGCGCCGTAGGGGCGGAGCTTGTCGGTGACCATCGCCCTGGGTACTCGGCACTGTTTCTTCCTCAGCTTGGCCATGAACCGCTTGGCTGCCTTGGTGTCGCGCCTGCTCTGGAGGAGGATGTCGAGGACGTTGCCGTCCTGGGCGACGGCGCGCCACAGGTACTGCCGCTCCCCGTTGATCTTCATGAAGACCTCGTCGAGGTGCCATTTGTCGCCGGCCTGCGGTCGGCGTCGGCGCAAGGCGGCGGCGTACTGCGGGCCGAACCGGTCGCACCAGGCCCGGATCGTCTCGTGGGACACGATGATCCCGCGCGCGAGCAGTTGCTCCTCGACCTCGCGGACTCGCGGAAGGACAGCGGGAAGCGGTGGTACAGCCACACCGCATGGGAGATGATCTCCGCCGGGAACCGGAACCCCTTGTACGACACCGTCGCATCGGTCTCCACGGCCCGCCTCTCCCAGATGATCAACAAACCCGACGATCATCCCAGCCCCAAGGCCGCCAGCTCAAGTTGACAATGCCTTCTCAGCACCTGTCCAACACCAGCACCCAACCACCCACCCCCCAACACCCCTAAAAACAAAGGCCAGCAGCCCCCTGACCTCCCCCACCAGCCCGGACATCGAAATGAGAACAACCCCGGACAACGAGCGAAAATTCCCACAGGCTCTATAATGATAATGGAGGATGGATGGATGAGATTTGAGGGGGATCTCTATCAAGCGAGGTGACCTCCCGTATGACCGAGAATGACATTACCAACGATGCACCATCGACCGGCGGGATGTGGCGGCTCTGCCCTGCAGAAGGTGATGCCCCATCCCCTAGATCCTTCCCCTCTGTTGGCTCAATCAAAAATACGATCTACCTGTTCGGTGGAATATATGACCCATTCGGCTCACCCCGAGGCAATTCCCCACTCAATGATCTATACAGCTTTGACACCAGAAATTACAGCTGGAACCGCCTATCACCCAAAGGGGAAGTCCCTGGCGTGCGTGGGTTTTCCGCCAGCATAGGTGTAGATGAGGTGAATAGATTCTACATTTTTGGAGGTGCTACTTATCAAAATCCCGACTACTCGGATTTTCGTGCACACTCTGATTTGTGGGAGTATGATCCAGAGGGTAACACCTGGAGCTTGCTGCACCCGGCCCGGTGCCGAGTGCCCGCTCCGTGGCCCACCTGTGGCTGGTGGGGAAGACTCTCTATCTGTTCGGCGGAATTAGCCCTCCTCATTTTCAATGCATGAATGATCTTTGGGCTTACAACATCGATTCGGCCAATTGGGAAGAAATCATCCCGAACGGATCTCCTGAAATTCCTATCGGCAGGTGTCAGGTCGCGGGTGGGGCCAGTCCGATCGATGGCAAGCTTCTGATTCACGGCGGAGAAAGATTCGATGCCGAGTCCGGGATTTTCAGGTGGCTCCCGGATACGTGGCAGTACGACCTGGCAACAGGGCAGTGGTCAGATATCACACAAGCTGTTACTCCTGCCAGGCAGAACTGGGGAAGCTCTGTCGTCATAAAGAACTCTCTTTACCTCCATGGTGGGGAGCAGCCGTACGACAGAGAAAACCCGCCGGATGGCAGCACTGGCTGCGGCGCCCCGTTCCCCCAAAATCCCACCGATCATATCTGGAGATTTGATCTCAGAGATCAGGCATGGACGAAACTATGCCCCAATGGAGATCCTGGCGTGGCGCTTAAGCGGACAAATTCGAGCGCCGCGGATGGCGTAATGTACATTTTCTGCGGTTATGGTTGGCGATGCCGGAAGCCGGGCGACCCCGGCCAGCTGTGGAATACCAGCGTCTACAGTTACGTTCCCTAATTACTAGGAGAAGAGCACTATGGGAATGTATGACCCAATCAGGGCTATAGTAGTCAATAATGAACTGCCGGAGGTCCAGAACTGGCTGGATGATTTTGTGCAGCGCAGTGGGGCGATTGTTGGATCGGTCAATCTCCCCCGGAAGCAGTACGTACTTGTGGCTTCGCATGGCATTCCGGCAAGTATACAGAATGCCGCCTGCGTATTGGTGCCAGGGAAAGGAACCGGCGGAACCGCGTTGCAGCGTAAGGCGCCAGTCCATATTTCCGATATTCAGACCGACCAGTCGGGTGTTGCCCCAGTGGGTTCCCGCGAATCTCACGCCTCCGGCATTTTGACCATGCCGATTATTGGAAGCGATGGCGAAATTCTGGCGGTTGTTGGAATCGGGTTCGAAGGCAGTCGCACCTTTACCGAAGAGGAGATAGCCGCGTTTGTCAATGACGCCTTGAGTGTGCTCAGGATCGGCCCATCGGGAGACTGGTAACAACCCGCAATCGGGCACTCCAGAGATCGGTCTCAACTCACCTGCGTTTCGTCCCTGTACTACAGGTGAGCTTGGTGGGCACTGTCAAGTTGGCCTCGATGCGTCAGCGGCTGGCGCTCGGTGATCGCCTCTGCGGTTCGCCCGTAATATCCCCGCTGCCGTCGGGTTGGGCCCTCGCATGACGCTGCGGGACACCGGGTTCCATGGGCCCGGAACTGATCTCCTGGTCGTAGGGGTTGAACAACCGGGCCGAGAACAGCCACCAGCCCACCCGGCAGCGCGAACGCGCCATGAAAGGCTTCCACTCCGCCGGCCGGACACAACGGTTCCTGTCGGTGTTCAGCGGCATCTCACCCCACTTCCGACCCCGACGCCACCTGATGACCGCCCCCGACTACCGCACCGAAACGCACCACCGCTTCACCGTCTGGAACCAGATCACCGGCACCACCGCCATGCCCACCACCGCCTGACCCAGCGCCGGCAATCACCCCCACCACACCCCACCGCACCCCGACACACCCTCAACCAGCCCGCTCACGGATAACTTGACAACGCCCTCCGGGCACTTGCTCACGGAAAGTGTGGCGGCAGCCGCGCGTGGGACACACCCAGGGCGGTTTCAAAGTCCCGGTGATCGCGTGAGTGTGCAGGTCACGACGGTATGACGTTGCGTGGCCGCGACAATCAACCCACGAAGCAAACCGTCAGGAACCGGACGCCAATCGAAGCCCCTACGTCGGCGCGCACACAAATGGCCGAGGGTCTTCATTTTGATTAAAGATCCTTAGTCATCTAGCGTGGTCGGCATGGAACTTCTTCGTCTCTCAAAGGCCGCGAAGCGTCTGGGGATTCACCCTGTGACGCTTCGTCTTTGGGCTGACTCGGGGAAGATTCCAGTGACTTGGGTTGGTCGTGAGCGGCGGTTTTCCTCCGTCGATGTTGAGGCGATGAAAGTCTCCGGCGACAGCAGCCGTGTGCGGCTGGAGGCCCTGTACGTGCGTGTTTCCGGATCGTCCAGCCAGGAGTCCTCGCTGGACGCGCAGGAAACCGAGCTGCGGACCACCTCGTCTGGCGAGGTGGTGAAGGTGTTCCGGGACCGGGCTTCGGGCCTTCGGGAGAACCGGCCCGGACTGGATCGCCTGCTGCGGGCGGTCGCCGATGGTGACGTGACGGTGGTTCGGGTGACGCACGAGGACCGGCTTGCCCGGTTCGGTGTCGGCTGGCTCAAGCGCCTGCTGACCGTGTACGGCGTGACGCTTGAGGTGCTGCACCCGAAGAAGCTTGGCGGCCGTGACGAACTGCTTGAGGACTTCATGTCGCTGGTGACCACGTTCGCCGGGCGCTTGTACGGGATGCGGTCGGCGGAGTCCCGCAAGCGGCTGCTCGCCGAGTCCGGGCAGTGCCCGCAGGGCGGTGGGCGTTGAGCCGCAAGCTTCAGCTCGCCGACGGCGAGTCCTCCCGTACTGCCTGCGCCCGCGCCGTTCTTCGTACGGGCGTGGATGAGGAAACCGGCGGGGTACTGCCCGCCGCGGCGCTCGCCGAGCGCGTGGGCTGGGCTGCTGATCTGGTGTCCGGCATGGTCGCCGGGCTGCTGGGCGAGTACTGGAACACCAAGGACGTGGACGTGCTCGCCTCGGGCGAGGACGCCGGAGGCAGGAAGCTGCCGTCGAACGTGTGGATGGCGATGCGGCGCCTGGGCTGGATCGTCGAGGCCCCCGAGGGCGTGAAGGTCAACGACCGGATCGTTCGCATGGCCCAGGAACAAGCAGGTCGCACCCTGCGATCCGCGAAGTGGCGGGCTGACGTGACGGCCGGGGTCATCGAGACCTGGCCGATCGACCCGGCGAACCGCACCCCCGACGAGTGGGACCAGGTGCGCGCTGCTGTTCCGGGCGGCGAGTACATGCCGTCGAACATCATCAAGGGCCGCACCCGGCAGGTTGCCAAGCATGTGCGGCAACACGGCCGGTTGCCGGCCGATCTGTTCGAGGTGGAAGCGTCGCCGCGGATAGCGCCGATGCTGCTGCTGGCGGCCTGCGACGGACAACAAGCGACGATCGAGCGGGCCGACGAGCCGGGCCGGGTACTGCTGCGGTTGCAGCTGCCGACCAGGCCGGGCCCGGCCTCGTACCGGGACTGGACGTGGGTGGCGTGTCCCATCAGCCTGCCACCCACCGTCCCGGCCAATGCGGTGCTGCACCTGCCCACCCTGCGCATCGAACAGGGCAAGGTCCACGCCGATATGGCGTTCACTCACGCCGTGCCCAAGGCGAACCGCTCCGGGCATACCGTCGCCCTGGGCGTCGACTGGGGTCTCAACACCCTGCTCTCGGCCGGGGCGGCCCGGCTGCACGCGGACGGCCGTATCGAGGCCCTGGGCGCCGGGGGCATGTTCCGTGCCGCTGGTGTGCTGGCCAAGCAGCACCGGCTGCGGCGTCACACCGAGCAGCTGCATGCCAAGGCCACTCAGTACGAGAAGCTCATCGGCGACAGCCAGGACCACGACTTGGCCGAGCGGCACCAGGTCCTCGCCGAGGAACTCCGACACGTGTGTGACCGCCGCTCGAACCTCAACGACGCGCTTGCCTGGCAAGCAGCCCGGTGGGCTGTCGACCAGGCCATTGCCGCCAGGGCTTCGGTGATCTATGTCGAAGACCTGCGGTCGATGGAAGCCCTGGGGATGGGCCGCACCCACAACACGCGCATGTCCCAGCAGGTGCGAGGCCAGATCGTGGACCGCATACGGCACTCGGCCGCCGAGATGGGTATCGCCGTTGTGACGGTTCCCGCTGCGAACACCTCGAAGCACTGCCCACAGTGTCTTGTACCGCTGCGGCACCGGAAGTCGCCCGACCGCCGCACCACACCGGGCTGGAAGTGGGCGATCTGCCCCAACGCCGACTGCGGTTGGCAAGGCGACCGTGATCAGGGCGCGTGGCGGCGTATCGCTGCCCGCGGCCTCACCCACCAGACCAAAACGCTCCTCGACCGGAACAGCGGCACCCTCATGGTCCGCAAGGTCGTCGACAAGCTCGAAGCCAAAGCAGTGGTCACCCCGACCACCAAGGCCAGCCCGGTGGACCGGTCGAAGACCGGCCCCACCCGGCCTCGTACAGCACGTCCCGCGCCCAGGCGACGCGGGGCACCCTCCCCCATCGGACCTTCAGGACCGGCGGGCAAGCGTCCGGAGGGACACGCTCACACGGCCCGGAGGTGCCTGCCCCGCGCAGCCCACCGGGACCAGGGCGCGAACACGTCGGTTAAGCACACCCACCAGCCGCGAGGGGCAGCGCTGGGCGCTGGATTCCATCTCCACGCTCATGCTTCCCCTCCACGGTGGGAACACATCCTCGAACCAGACACTACGTCTGACTCGGATCGCTTAGCTGATCAGAGACGC
>CAVQGD010000001.1:0-128141 GCA_963711935.1 uncultured Actinomycetota bacterium | reverse complement strand
GATACCCGAGGAATCAAAGCCACAAGATGTTCTTTATGAAAGTTTTGACAAAATATGAAATGTTTCGTTTCATTTATCAAAATTGTTTAGACGTCATGTTCCGGTCGTTTTTACTTTTTGGGAAAACGAAAGCGATGATTATTTATATTGAGGGTCTTTCAGATATTGAAGGAATTGAAAATTTTGTACTCATTCCATTTATGAAGGAGACAGGAAATGAGACTAAACCCTTAAATGAACTCCTGGAAAAAGAGATCCCTGTTTCTAAAGTGAAAAAAGTGAGATTGGTTGCTGATTGTATTGAGTCTATTTCGAATGGAAACCCCATTCTTTTAATAGAGGGAGAAATGGATGGATATTCCTTAGGGCTCGCAAAGTGGGAAAAGCGATCGATTGAAGAACCTGTTGCAGAAGGAGGAATTAGAGGCCCTAGGGAAGGGTTTAATGAGTCACTTGGGGTAGATACCTCCCTTTTACGGAGAATTATTAAAAGCCCTGCTCTAAAAATGCAATCGATGAAAATCGGCCGTTATACGAGTACGAATGTTGTCCTTGCTTATATTGAAGGAATCGCGGATCAATCATTAATTGATGAGATCACCAATCGGTTAAAAAGGATTGACATTGATGGGATTTTGGAAAGTGCCTATATTGAAGAATTGATTGAAGACAATCCGTACTCTCCTTTCCCGCAAATTATGACAACGGAACGACCGGATATTGCTTGCTCTAATTTATTAGAAGGAAGAGCAGTGATCTTAGTAGAAGGAACTCCTTTTTGTTTAATTGCTCCCATTTCCTTTTTTTCGTTACTCCAATCACATGAGGATTATTATGGACGCTTTATCATTGGATCAATTATTCGATGGCTCCGCTATCTATTTTTAGGAATGTCCCTTTTGCTTCCTTCCCTTTATATAGCAGTTTTGACTTTTCATCAGGAAATGGTACCCAGTCAACTCCTGCTTAGTATGGCTTCTTCTCGGGAAACGGTACCTTTCCCTGCGATTGTTGAGGTTTTATTAATGGAAGTCTCATTTGAAGCTTTACGTGAAGCAGGAATTCGATTGCCAAAACAGATTGGCTCAGCCGTTAGTATTGTTGGAGCACTTGTAATTGGGCAAGCAGCGGTTCAAGCTGGAATTGTTTCAGCTCCCATGGTCATTGTGGTAGCTATTACAGGAATCGCTTCTTTTATGATTCCGCGTTATACAGCTGGAATTGCCATTCGAATGCTGCGTTTTCCAATCATGCTACTGTCTGCTAGCTTAGGATTGCTGGGCATTATGATGGGGATTATCGCTATAGCTATTCATTTATGCACATTACGATCTTTTGGTGAGCCTTATTTGGCTCCATTGGCACCACTAAAGGGAAAAGAGCTGAAAGATGTTCTATGGAGATCTCCATTGTGGAAGATGGATACACGACCTCATTTTACAGGAGAAGCAAATTTGCATCGTCAGGCTTCAGGGCAGGCACCAGGTACAAATAAGGGTGGGAAAACAGAGTAGATGAGTAGAGGAAGGTGAATAAGCTTGAGTAAGGAAAGTTCAAAACGAATACACTATATTCCCCTTTTCTTCGTTTTTTCTTTTTCTCTTCTTTTCTTAAGTGGCTGTTGGGATCGAGTGGAAGTCAATGATTTAGCGATTGTAACAGGGGCAGCGATTGATCAAAAAGAGAATGGCCAAATCGAACTATCCCTCCAAGTATTTATTCCGAAAGCGTTAAGCAGTGGAGGCGGCCAAGCTAGTGGTGGCGGGGGGAGTAAGATTACCTATACGGCGTCCCAAACAGGCAAAAATATTGCGGATGCTCTATCCAAGCTTCAAGGAAAATTTCCCCGCGAAATATTTTGGGGACAATGTAAAGTCTTTATATTTGGGGAGGAACTGGCAAAGAAAGGGATTCAAAAGCAGATGGACTTTTTACTTCGTCATCCAGAGCCAAGGGGAAGAGCCTCTGTGTTTGTTAGTGAAGGGAAGGCAAAGGCTATGCTTGAATTAGACCCTAATCTAGAAAGATATTCGGCGGAGGTTCTACGAGAAATTTCAAATTATCGTATTGGGATGCAGATTACCATTCAGGATATAGATGAAATGTTAACAGGGATCGCTCAAGCTGCTTCTATTCCATACGTTAAAATTAAAACACAACAGCCAAGTGAAGGAAAACAATTAAATATGCACATATTGACGGGACGGCCGTTTTTAAAAAAGATAAAATGATTGGAACGATTTCTGAAGCGGAAACAAGAGGTGTGTTATGGCTAAGGGATGAAATTAAAGGATATACCGTTAGTGTAGAAATCGAAGATGAAGAAGAGCTAGTATCCTTAAACCCAGTTTCAGCCCGTGTAGATTTAGTTCCCCAAATCAAAGATGATAAATGGAAAATGGATGTGGACGTAGCGACGGAAGGAGCTATTGTTCAAAATGAAACGAATATCGCTTTTGTAGATCAAAAATTATTGGAAGAGGTAGAAGAGGCCTACCAGAAAAGTATTGAAACACGTATCCAGGATGTATTGCAGGTCATGCAGCAGAAGCTGAATGCAGATTTAGCTGATTTTTCGAAAGAATTCTATCGGAAATATCCTAAACAGAAGAAAACAATTGAAGACCACTGGGATGAAATATTTCCAGAAGTGGAAGTGAACATAAACATTGATGCCCATATTCGCAGAGAGGGCTTTATTAACGAGCCGGGGGCAATGCCCAATAACCAAATAAAGAGGTGAAACAAAAGTGAGATGGGGAGCATTTTTTGGAACGACACTCATGATCGTCATCCTTCTTTCCATTCAATGGCCAAAAATAAAAAAGTACGCAAAAAAAGACAAATGGGCTTTTTTCATTCTGCTCTTGATTGGTTGGGGACTATCTATGTTAGATCTCCCTCATATTACTGGCCCTATAACTTGGTTAGAAATTCTTTTTAGACCACTTGGAAAGTTCATGGAATCGTAAAGATGAGATTTGGTTCTTAATTTTTTGTACGGAGGATAAACATAATGGAAAAAGGTAAAATTTCATCCTTACAGATGGCAATGATGCTCTATCCTGCTGTGATTGCGACTAGTATTATTTCAGCCCCAAGTATTATCGCGAAATATGCGAGAAATGATTTATGGCTTCCTCCCATCATAGCCTCTTTTTTGGGATTTTTAACTGTCTATATTGCTTTTGAATTACATAAGCGTTATCCAAAACAAACAGTGATTCAGTTAAGTGAACAAATCCTAGGTAAATTTGCGGGGAAATTAGTCAGTTTATGCATACTATCATTTTATTTAATAAATACTGGTCATATCATTAGAGGCTATAGTGAGTTTATTGTCAGTTCTTTTTTGTTTAATACTCCTATTAGTGTCATTATGGTATCGATGATTATGCTTTGTGCCTTTACTGTTTTTGGAGGAATAGAGGTATTAGGTAGAATTGCTCAATTATTCTTTCCTTTATTCGTTATCCCCATCTTATTTTGTGTCCTTTTATTAAGCCCAGACTTTGAAGTGAAAAATATATTTCCCATATTAGGCGGTGGGATCCTATCTCCTCTCAAGGGTTCAATAGTGGAATTTGCATGGTTTTCGGAATTTTTCTTGATGATTTTTTTTCTGCCTTTTGTAGCAGATGTGAATAAAGCAAGAAAGTATGGAATGTTCACCGTCTTAGCTGTGATGGTGACATTAGTGATTGTTAATTTAACGGTTTTATTTGTACTCGGACCTACAATTGCTTCTAAGGAGTTTCCTTTGATGAATGCCACACGTTATATTAGTCTTGCTGAGTTTTTTGAAAACTTAGAATCGATTGCTATGGCTGTTTGGATCGTGGGAGCATTTGTCAAAATCTCTGTCTATTTCTATGTGGTTGCATTAGGAACGGCACAGTGGCTAAATCTTTCAGATTATCGCCCCGTTATATGGCCATTAGCAATTATTATAATAGAATTTGCCTTTTGGTCCATTCCTAGCACAGTAGAATTTAAAACTTTCCTTATCACGGTACTTCCTTTTTATGGACCCTTGGTACAAACCATTATCCCGCTGTTTTTATTGATGGTGGCAATGGTACGTAAGAAAAATCAAAAGCAAACTGAATCAAGCAATATGAATAATTAAAAAAAGATTATATTGTTAGTGTTTTAACAATATAATCTTTTTAAAAATTTTAATTGTTATCGTATCGTGCTGTCATTCATGAATGGTTAGTTTTCCCTTTTTCCCTCCCACATTTTTGTGCGTTCTTCGAAACTCACTTCTTTATGTATTTGATGCAGCATCCAATGATAGCCGAATGGATCGTTACATTCAGGGGAGTTTGATCAGGCCGAAATCGATCAATTTACAGAAGATCAGCATGAGCATATAGCGATGCAGGAGACGATGGTTCTTCTGACTATAGATGGAAGTAATATTCATTTTGGTCAAAATCAAACGATGGCTGGAACGGTACAGGATATTTCATTTGTTGTACAAAATGAGAAATTTGATTTTATCTTGGATTTGAATAATGAAAAGCTAGATATAAAGGAAGGTTATGTTGCGGTTCCCATCTATTTAATGGAACACTATGACTTACAAATAGGTGAGTCGATTATCGTGAAAAGTGGAGAGTATCAGAAAGAGTTTATCATTTCAGATTATGCAAGGGATTATGAGATGAATTCTTCTCTTACTTCTTCGAAACGGTTTGTGATTAATCAGAACGACTATCATGAAATGCTTAAAATAGCGTGTAGGGGAACTGGAATATCTGATTGAATTCAAACTGAATGAAAACGGGGATGCTCATGGAATTCAGACCGCCTATATCGAAGCAGGTCTTCCAGCAAACGGTCCTACAGTCTGGAGGCAAGTTCTTTCTGATTTTTAATGCGATGTCAGATGCGGCAGTTGCAATGGTAATTATACTGATCAGTGTCCTTCTGATTATGATTGCTTCGCTTTGTATCAGACTTACGTTTCTGGCAACGATTGATGAAGATATAAGAGAAATCGGTGTGATGAAAGCAATCGGAATATCCAAAAAAGATATAAAGAAGGTATATCTTAACAAATACAGAGCCATGTCAGTAGCAGCCGGTATCATAGGCTATCTGCTATCCTTTGCAGTTGTAAATCTATTTAACGGCAATATGAAACTTTACCTATCTTCCGATTTATCAGGAAACTTAAAATATGGACTATCCCTTATAGCTCCAATATTTGTATATTTCATGATTGTGATGTACTGCAAGAAAGTACTGAAAAGAATCGATAAGATCTCTGCGGTGGAAGCATTGCGGAAGGATATCATGGAGCGTGGAAAGAACCGAAAATACAGTTTCTCACTGCTTAAAAACAAATTCTTTAGCACCAATATTTATATGGGAATTAGGGATGTATTGAAGCGTTTCAAATTATATAGATTACTGTTTTTTATTTTTGTAGTATGTACGTTTATCGTCATTCTTCCGTTAAATATGTATAACACGATGAATTCACCGGAATTTTCCACTTACATGGGAATAGGAAAATCCGACATGAGAATCGATCTTCGAAGAACAGATAGCATTACAGAAGATTTTAATAAGCTACAGGAAGAATTAAAGAATGATAGGGATATTGAAAAGTCTGCGGCCTACATCACAAGTTCCTACCAGGTCAAAAATGCGGAAGGTTCCTGGGACTATATCAATATTGAAACCGGAGATTTTTCCGTATTTCCATTAAATTATTTGGAAGGAAGTGCACCGGATCGTGAAGGAGAAATCTCACTTTCTCATGCCAATGCGTCACAAGACGGATTAAACAAAAAAGTGGGAGATGAAGTAATAGTAAAGGTTGGCGGGACAGAAAAGACTTTGAATGTAAGTGGTATTTATCAAGATATTACAAATGGTGGAAAAACAGCAAAGGCACATACCAGTCTTGGTGTAAATGAAGACGCCGTTCTTTGGTATATTGTGTACATGGATATGGCTCAAGGTGTTGATAAACAAGTGAAAATGGACTACTACCAGAATGCCTATGATCTGCGCAAGTAAATGATATGAAAGAATATACTGGACAGACTCTTGGAAATATCATTGATGAGATGAGCACAGTTGTGATAGGTGGAATCACCATTGCATTCATCATTGTCGTATTGATCACGGCTTTATTCCTTAGGATGTTATTATCAAAGGATATGTCTCAAATTGCCATCATGCGAAGTGTGGGATTAACTTCTAAACAAATTAGTCATCAATATATGGCAGGAACATTAATGGTACTGATTTTTGGAATTTTTGTTGGAGTGTTGGCTTCTACTTACTTAGGGGAGTTTCTTGTCAGTATGGCGATGTCTTCGATGGGAGCAGCAAAAATTGAATTTGTTCATGTGTTATGGCAAACTTGGCTGCTATGTCCGTTAGCGATGATTGTAGTCGTTGGATTTACGATTATTTGTGCTGTAAGGTAACGGTAAAGATGATTTATCTGTCGTTGAGAAGTTAGGAGAATGAAATGGTCTGTGTGAAGGAAGTAGAAGAATTCTTCGGAAAAACTGTAGAGATTCTGAAAAGAAATGGATACTAGGATTTGATTTAAATACTTGTCATGGGAGGAATATAGATGAGCCATATATTAGAAGCAAAAGCATTAATAAAAAAGTAGAATTAGGGAAAGATAATGAGCTTCATATTTTAAAAGATGTAGATTTGGAGATAGAAGAAGGTGAATTCGTATCGGTTATGGGGCCATCCGGAAGTGGGAAATCAACATTGCTATATAATGTAAGTGGGATGGATCGAATTACTTCTGGTAGTGTGAAATTTAAAGGCCGTGATATCAGCATCTAAAAGAAGAAGAACTAGCGAAAATTCGACTGAACCACATGGGATTTATTTTTCAGGATATTAATCTATTAAAAAATCTGTCATTGATTGACAATGTAATGTTTCCTGCTCTTGTATCAAAAGATGCGGATAAAAATGCGGTCTATCAAAAAGCAAAAAAACTTTTGGAAATGACAGGAATTGAAAAGCTTGCAGATAATCATATCACTCAAGGCTCAGGAGGACAGCTGCAGAGAGTTGGATCTGCAGAGCATTGATCAATGATCCAGATATCATTTTTGGAGACGAACCGACCGGATGCTTTAGATTCCAAATCGACAGAAGACATCATGTCCATTCTTGCAGAGATTAATCAAAAAGGGACAACCATCATGCTTGTGACGCATGATGCAAAGGTGGCAGCAAAAACGGAAAGAATATTGTTTATGGTGGATGGAAATATTGTCGCACAGAAGAAAATGAGTAAATACGATGAACGTCATCATGATAGTAAGAAAAGAGAAGAAAGCATTATGAAATGGTTAGTGGAAAATGGATTCTAATTTTTCTTTGCCATTCGTATTAAGTTCATATAGGAATTCTTAAGGTAAGTTCAACTGGAAAAGTTCTAGGGGAGAAAGGACTTTAAAAAGAGACCAAAGACCCACTCAAAATGAATAGGGTCTTTTTGCTATGAACCTAATTATATATAAAGTAAGTAGACACTTACTTTATTAAATATTAATGGTAAAATAAAAAGTAAGTAATTACTCACTTAATAGAAAGGTGAAAGAAATGTACAATACTTTATTTGAATCCATTCTTGAACAATGGGCTACAAAGAAAAAAACGAAAAAACAACTAGCTATTGTAGAGGCAGCCATTAAACTGTTTGCGGAAAAAGGATATGCCAATACATCAACAGCTGAAATCGCAAAAGTGGCAGAGGTTTCCGAGGGGACCATTTTTAAACATTATCGTACAAAGGATCATTTATTACTTTCTGTTATACTGCCTTTTATAAAAGAGAATTTTCCTACTTTAGCCCAAGAAGTTTTGAAGGAAACGCTAACGGAACAGACAAGGACATTTGAAGAGTTTTTAAAAGGGTTTTTAAGAAATAGGGTTGATTTTGTCAAAGCCAATAAGGAAATCTTTCAAGTAGTGATTAAGGAACTGATCTATCGAGATGATTTTAAAAATGAACTTGTTTCTTATATTGCTAAACAAGCACCTTCCATCTTAAAGCAAGTCATAAATGAATTTAAACAGCGAGGAGAGTTGATCGATCTGCCAACTGATGAAATTTTTAATGGATTATTCACTGTCCTTGGAGGATTTTTTGTTACTCGGTTTGTCCTTTTTAATAACTACGATATTACCGATGAAGACATTGATCAACTTGTTCGGTTTATTATGGATGGAATCAGAAAGCATTCGTAAATATTACTTTTTTGCAATAATAAAAAGTAAGTACTCACTTTATTATTTAAGGAAAGGGGCTTTCATCTATGACGGTTATTAAGATTGATCATTTAACAAAAGATTATGGTTATAATCGTGGTGTATTCGATATTTCATTAGAAGTCCAAAAAGGCGAAGTCTATGGATTTTTAGGGCCTAATGGAGCCGGTAAAACGACCGCGATTCGTCACATTATGGGGTTTTCGCGTCCGCAAAAAGGACTCACTTTTGTCAAAGGCTTGAATAGCTGGGAGAACGCCAATGAGATTCAACATTTTCTTGGCTATCTACCTGGAGAAATTGCCTTTCCGGAAAATCTGACAGGAGAGCAGTTTATTAGAATGATGGCAAAATTACGTGGGATGAAGGAAATGTCCTATACTCACAATTTGATAAAAAAATTTGAGTTAGATCCTTCGGGAAGTTTGAAAAGAATGGCCCTTGGAATGAAACGAAAACTTGCGATTGTTACGGCATTTATGCATGACCCGGATGTCCTTATTTTGGATGAACCAACAAGTGGCCTTGATCCGATTATGCAAAATATCTTTATTGATTTTATTAAAGAGGAAAAGAAACGCGGGAAAACGATTCTCCTTTCAAGCCATATATTCAATGAAATCGACGCAACTTGTGACAAAATTTCGATCATTAAAGATGGGGTGATCATTTCTACGTTTATCGCTGATGATCTTCGCCATCATGAGGAAAAAACATTTGAGTTTGAGTTTATGACAAAAGACGATTTTGAGGAATTTAGCAAGGAAATCCAATTCCACCCAAATATTGAAGTGGTTTCCTTAAAGCTAAGCAAATACCAGGCAACAGTTCATTTTAATGACGCAGATATCAATGATTTTATCTCATTGATATCAAAATATCCGTTAAAGTTTTTTTCAGAAATCAAGTTTACATTGGAAGACCATTTTATGAAGTTTTATGATCGGAATTCAGGGGTAGAAGGAGGAACGGCTTGATGGCACTCATTGATATCCAACATATAACCAAGGATTATGGTGACGGCAGAGGGATCTTTGATCTTAATCTTTCTATCGAAAAAGGAGAAGTGTTTGGTTTTGTCGGAACGAATGGGTCAGGGAAAACAACAACGATTCGGCATTTAATGGGATTCCTTAAACCACAAAGCGGAAGTGCCACCATTAGTGGGCTGGATTGCTGGAAGGATTCCGCAGAAATCAAAAAATGGATTGGTTATATTCCCGGTGAAATTGCCTTTCCAGATGCACCGACAGGAACTGATTTTTTAACGCGACAAGCGGAGTTGTTAGGGCTGAGAGATATGTCTTACGCAGATTCTATCATTAAAAAGTTGCAGCTCGACCCGACAGCGAAATTAAAACGAATGTCTAAAGGGATGAAGCAGAAAACGGCGATTGTTGCAGCGTTCATGGCTGATCCAGAAATTCTGATTCTTGATGAGCCGACAACGGGTCTTGATCCACTTATGCGAAAAGAATTTATCGGTATTTTAGACGAGGAAAAGAAAAAGGGAAAAACGATCCTGATGTCCAGTCATATGTTTGATGAAGTAGAACGCATCTGTGATCGGGTTGCTATGATCAAAGATGGAAGAATTGTTGCTGTGAAGGCAATTAACGAAGTGAAACATCATGAAGAAAAAGTTTATAAAATCGAATTTAAGAGCCATAAAGAATACGTAAGATTCTTAGCAGAGCCTTTTGACAGGGTAGAAACACGTGAAAGTCAAAACCAGGTGATTGTAAAGATCCATGACAGTCAAATTAATATGTTATTTAAGACATTAAATAACTACGACATTAAGTTTATGACTGAAATGAAACTTACGCTGGAAAGATACTTTCAAAGTCTAGATGAAAGAGGGAAATCCAATGCTGAATAAAACGATTTATAAACATACATTAAAGGCAAATTTTAAATTATGGTTTATTTTCACCTTAATTCTTAGCGTTTTTACGGCGGTAATGATTGCTGTGTTTGAACCAAGTACGATTTCAGGGGTTTCAGATATGGTAAAAGGAACACCACTTGAAAATATGCTGCAAAACACGACATTTCTCGGCATGCTTTCCCAAACCCTCTATTCGTTACATGGCGTGATTTTACCGATTATTTTTATTATCATGACTGCTAATAGTTTAATAGCTTCACAGGTTGACAGAGGATCAATGGCTTATCTATTATCAACACCTATTAAAAGAAGTACGGTTGTACGTACTCAAGCAGCGTATTTAATCTCATCACTGATTGTTATGTTTTTGATTATGACCATTGTCGGCGTTATATCCATTAACATATTCCAAAGTGGATTGGATGTGGATATGGCGGACTATCTTACGTTAAATCTTGGACTATTTCTGTTAATGTTTGTGACAAGTGGGATCTCATTCATGTTTTCTTGTATCTTTAATTTATCAAAGAACTCCATGGCATTAGGAGCTGGAATTCCATTACTATTCTTTCTTTTCCAGCTGATGGCACAAGTGAGTAGTGACCTTGAGTGGTTTAAATATTTTACAGTGAACACCCTTTTTGACACAGATGCCATTTTGAGTGGGGAAGGTTATATCCTTTCGTTTATAATCCTATTCGTTGTGGGAATTGTCCTCTACGAAATTGGGATACGTGTGTTTAAGACGAAAGATTTACCATTATAATTATGTAAACTGAAATGGTTCATCAAACTTATTAATTATACGACGAAAATAGCACAAACCACATCTAGGGTTGTGCTATTTTTGAACCAAAAAAGGTTCGGTTAGCTCTGCGGTGCAGAAGGAGTAGAAATACTTTGCAAGGCTTCTTCTGCCTCGTTTGCATATTGGTTTTGGACGGCCAAATCTCCTAAAGCAACCATTCCTACCACTTGTCCGTTTTCCACGACTGGTAAGCGGCGAATTTGTTGTTGGGCCATTAAGTTTGCTGCTTGGTGAACATCCATATCAGGTGTGCCTTGTACAATGGTTTGTGCGGTCATGACTTCCGATACAGGTGTTTGTGGGTTTTCTCCTTGAGCTGTTGTTCTAAGGGTAATATCACGATCTGTGATAATTCCTGCCATTTGTCCGCTGTTATTTACAACTGGAATGGCCCCAATGTTATTTTGGCTCATTAATGCTGCTGCTTCCTGTACAGTTTGTGTTTCTTTTATCGTGATTACATTAGCCGTCATGATATCTCTTAAAGATTGTGGCATATGATTACCTCCTTTAATTTCTAATACCTACATAGCTTTAGAAGTTTTGTTGATATTATTTATGTAAAATTTCCCTATCTAGGTAATCGTTAATTGATTTTTTCTAAAATGAAACAAACTGAAAAAGTGTACAAAAAAAGTAGCCATTTTAGCTACTTTTTTTAGTATTATATATGATCTTACTTTTTTTACAGGGAACCAACCTTCAACCTCTAAAATTAATTTCCATAAAGGTGTTGGAATAACCGCTTGTTGTTGGTCATTTGGTGTTAAATGATGTCTAATACTTTCTCCCTCATCATTTTGCGCTTTTTCAACCCAATGGGGATCAACGACTAATGCTCGTCCAAGTGCGACAAAATCTGTTTTTCCTTTTTCTAATACGAGTGCTGCATCATCTGGTGTATGAATATTTCCAACACCAATGACTGGAACACGCCCATTAATATATTCGGCAATTAATTCAGTACGAGATTTTTCGCTATCAATTCCTCTACGTGGTTTTGCCCAAGCATTTGTTGTCGCAATGTGAATATAATCGATATCTGCTTTGATTAATTCATCGAGTAATTCAAATGTTTCTTCCATTGTAATTCCAGGTGTTTCAGGTTCTTCAGGTGAAAAACGATATCCAATTAAAAATGGTTTTTTTGCATGTTCTTTGATGACATTTTTCACTTCTTCAATTAATTTTAATGCAAGTAAATAACGGTTTTCAAACTCATCTGTTCGTTGATTGGAATGGGGTGATACAAACTGTTGCAGTAAATAACCTGTTGCACCATGTAATTCTACCCCATCAAATCCAGCTTCAATTGCCCGGCGTGTTGCTTCACCAAAATCATTAATCACTTCATAGACTTCTTCTGTTGTTAACGCTCTTGGTGCTTGTTCAATACTATAAAATCCACGATCACCAAGTGGAGGGACTGCACTAGCACTTACGGTTTCACCATTTGGAATCAGTCTCGGGACCGCTAAACGTCCACCATGGTAAAGTTGAACAACACCTTTTGCACCACCATCATGAATAACATCTGCTAACTTTGAAAGTCCTTCAATTGTCCCATCATGATCAATGCCCATTTGACCATCGAATCCTTTACCATTTTTTGAAACATAGGCACATGCGGTAATAATCGTACCAACACCATTTGAACGTTCACGATAATAATCAAGTTCTTCCTGTGATACATAATCATTCTCATCAGCAGAAAAAGTTGTCATTGGTGCCATCATGAGACGATTTCTTACTGTAACACCACTTTTAAATGTATAATCTTGAAATAATTTTTTTTCCTTCATTATGATTCTCCTTTTAAAACACCTCTTCACAAGTTTGAAGAGGTGCAATTTCATTATTACACGTATTGTTTCATCCATTCTTGGAAGTTTGCAATGACACTATCTAAGAAAGCAATTGTTGCTTCATCTGTTAAATTGCCTTCAGCATCAAATTTCTCATGAACAGCACCAACATATACTTCGTTTCCACCAAGTACTGGAGAATTTAATCCACTTGCAAATAGGATGTCACGCAGGTGCATTTGTGCTTTGACAGAACCTAAAATCCCCATTGAAGTCCCCATAACAATAGATGGTTTACCATTCATGACTTTATCTACGCGACTTAACCAGTCAATAGCATTTCCTAATACACCAGGAATTGTTGCGTTATATTCAGGTGTTACCCAAAGAACAGCATCTGCTTCTTTTACTTTTGCTTTAAAATCAAGAACTACTTGTGGTGCATCTAATTCGATATCTTGGTTATAAACTGGTAGTGGAGCTAAGTCTAAAATTTCTACTTCAAATTGATCTGCATAACGCTTTTGAACATGCTTTGCTAATTTTAAATTATATGAATCTTTACGAATACTTCCTACGATTGCTACTACTTTCATTATATTACCTCCAAATTTTGAATAATAATGTTTTCATTTTTCTTCCCAAAAGCTGAGAAAAGAGCCTAAATGATTAATTGACAAGAATTTCGATTTCTTTTGTAATGGCTTTACTACCCCCATTTAGCTTTGTTGCAATTTGTTTAAGATTGCCACGGGAAATTTGTTCAGCAGGTGCAGCAATGGCTAATGCAGCAATGACTTTCTCATTTCGAAACACAGGAACGGCGACACAACGGATACCGACAATTCGTTCCTCATCATCAAATGCATAGCCATCTTCAAGTATCGCCTTTAAATGATAACGAAAAAGTTGTGAGTCTTGAAATGTATTTTTCGTTGCACGTTCAAGTGACAATTTTTTAAGTATTGACGTCAATGATTCATTCATCTAAATTTGCTAAAATTACTTTCCCTAAAGCGGACTGATGTAGTTTTGAACGATTCCCAATTTCCTCGTCTGCTGACTCTTGAAATGGTGCATGTAATACTTGCGTCATTACAAGATCAGTTCCATCTACTTTTCCTATATAGGTACTCATCTGTAACGTTTTGGCGATTTGATAAATTGAACGTAACGAAGCCCAATCCATTTCAGATCGTTTTTCAAAGCTTTCAAAAACATTTTATGATTAATAAAATATTGAGTTTGAAGTTTATAGACATAACCCATTTCCTCTAGGGTTGTTAATAATCGAAAAGCTGTCGATTTACTTAAATTCTGTTCATCCATCACTTCTCTTAAAGTAATGCCATTATCGCTGTTTGACTAATTCTAAAACAAGAAGTCCCTTTTTTAATGTCGATACTTCATTCTTTACCGCTGCCGCTCCAGCCGCGCCACCACCTGTTGCTCGATCTGCTCCTCCGTCAGCGGCGGCAATCGGCGGCGGATATAGATCACCGCGAGGCGGTCGCGGTGCCAGGGCCGGACCTTGCCCTCAGCCTGTGCCCACGGGGCAGCAACCGTCATGCTCACCGCACTCACTTCCGTCCCCTCCGGCCGGGGCCGCAGCGATCACTATCCGCGCGGCCAGCACCCCCAGCAGCCGCGCCACCAGCTGCCGATTCAGCTCCGGAACGGCTCCCCACCGCGGGATCTGGGGAGCTCAGCGACGACACGCTCGTCCACTGCGGCTCACCACCTTCCTCTACACCAGCCTGCCGCTCACGCAACCGCTGAACAGCAGCGACGGCCGTGAGCAGGCCCTCAATCCCTACGACCGGGGCATTCCCCGAGCCAGACTCACTTACCTGCGCAGTGTGGCTTGCTGTTCGAGGTGACCGACGGGGATACGGGAGCCGCCGTACGCGTCGCGGCACAGATCAAGCACCGCCGCCCAGGCGCCC
Source organism: uncultured Actinomycetota bacterium (assembly GCA_963711935.1). Classification (GTDB taxonomy): domain Bacteria; phylum Actinomycetota; class Actinomycetes; order Streptomycetales; family Streptomycetaceae; genus Streptomyces. The sequence goes on along the minus strand of CAVQGD010000001.1, from coordinate 113,420 downwards.
GGATCGGGCACCCACGCCGGCGTCGGCGCGGCCGCGAGCTGGTCGAGGCGGAAGGCGGCGAACGCGTCGGCTGCTGCCGCGTCGAGGAGGTCAGGAGCGGTGTGGACAGCGGCGACGGCATCGACCACCGCGGCGGCCGTGTCCGGGACGGTCCAGTCGAAGCCGTGCGGGACGTACTCGATCAGGAGCGAGTACGAGGCGTCCGCCACGCTCAACAGGCGGGGCAGCACCGGGGAGTTGCCGAGGAGGGCGTACGCGACGAGCTCCGCGTTGTACGCGCCCGGGTCGGCGTGGAGCTTCAGTACAGCACGGGCAGAGGTGCCGAGGGAGGCGACCGCCGCGGTGGCGCGGGCCGCCAAAACCTGCAGAGGTCCCGAGGCGGCTGGGTGTCCGTCGTGGTCTGCGAGGACCGTGTGCAGGCGATGCGCCACGGCGGCCGGGTCGGTGGGCAGCGGGGAGGCGAGCCAACCATGCGGGCGGACCTGGATCAGTCCGCTCAGCGCCTCGGCCGCCGTGGCGGGCCTCACTCCTGCGGCTGAGCGGCGAGGTGGCCCAGGGCGTAAGCGATCAGACAGAGCGGCAGTCCTTTGCGGACCCAGTCGCCGGACCAGTGACCCGGGCGTGCCCGACGCCCGTTCTCCACTGCCGATCGCGGCGTACGAGGAGCCGGTACCCGGCGGCCGCCCGCGGCCCGGCCGCCCCCCTCCCACTCCCCCCCCGGAGGGCGCCGCCTCAGCGCGCCAGCTCCGTTCCGAACCGTGCCCCCTTCTGCGGTGCGCCCAGCGAACTCGGGGAGAACGACGTGATGTTGGTGGTCGTCAGGCCGTACTTCGAACCGCGCATGACCCAGACGGCGCCCGAGTCCACGTACGTGCCGTCCTCCCAGGGGGCGGCCACGGAGAGGTCCGCGCGGTTGTTGGCGTTGACGTCCGCCAGGAGGACCGTACGGCCGAAGTTGTCGTGGGTCTCGGAGACGCCGGGGACACCGGACGTGGACTGGTTGAAGGCCTGCGCACCGGTGCCGGTGAGGCCGGCGGAGCCGCCCTTGAGCAGAACCACGGAGCCCGCCTCGCGGATCGAGCCGATGCCCTCGCCGGGGACGCCGACCGCGATGTCCGGGTAGCCGTCGCCGGTCACGTCGCCCGCGGCGAGCGCATAGCCGAACTGGTCGCCGTAGTTGGCGTCGATGTTGCCGGCCTCGCCCACGCCGGGGACGCCCGCGGTGTCCTGGTTGATCTTCGCGGTACGGGTGGAGAAGCCGGACGAGGAGCCGTAGACGACACGGATGTCGCCCTTGTCGTACTCCATCGTCTCGGAGACCTGGTCGACCTGCCGGGCGATGAAGTCGCCGTAGCCGTCCTTGTTCACGTCGGCGATCACCCCGCCGACCGTGTAGTAGCCGGTGGACTGGAAGGTCGTGCTCAGACCCGTCGAAGTTCCCTTCCACATCCGGGACTTGTACTGCATCTCCTCGAAGCCGTGCTGGGTGACGACGTCGTCCTTGCCGTCACCGGTGATGTCGCCGACCGTGAAGCCCTGCGGGCCGTCCTCATCGTCGAAGGCGAGCGTGTCGGTCGAGGCGGGCAGCCCGGCGCGGCTGAAGGGGCCGAAGCGGACCTCCAGCGCGCCGCCGACGTTGGCCACGAGGTCGGCGTGGCCGTCGCCGTTGATGTCGCCCCCACCCACCTGGTAGGACGTGCCGGCGAGCGCGGCGCCGCCGCTCAGGCCCTGGGCGGAGCCCCACAGGACCACGGGGTTGTGGTAGCCGCCGACCACGAGGTCGGTGTAGCCGTCATCGTCGAGGTCACGGGCCGCCGTCCAGCTGCCGAACCGGTCGCCCTCCAGGACGTCCGCGGGCACGCCCTCGGTGGCTCGGGTGAGCAGCTGCGGATGCGCGCTGTCGGCGCCCGCCAAGGAGCCGTACACGACCGAGATGTACCCCGCATCCGTGACTCCGGACACCGTGGCGCCCGGCGCGCTGATCGCGAGGTCGGCGAACCCGTCGCCGTTGAAGTCGACCACCGGCGTCGTCGCGGTCGTACCTGCGGCGGAGGCCGGAGCGGACAGGGCCACCGGGGCGGTCAGCAGTGCGGCGAGGGCGGCACAGCCCGCCACGGAACGACGGCGTGGGCGAGAGGACACGGGATCTCCTGGTGTTGGTTCTGGGTACGACGGCCGTTCATGTTCGACCTCACGTAGACCGTCGGCCGGGCGAAAAGGTTGTGGTGCAGGTGGCTGATAACAGCCCACGACCGACCGTTCCCGTTCGATTACAGTGCTGGACTGTCGGGCGGACGGTTGTGCCGTGAGGAGGGCCCGAAGGGACGCGACCGGCCTTGGTACCCCATCGGAACCGCCAGTGGCGGTAACGCATGCCCCGACGGCTCGCTAACGCCACTGACGGTTCGGTTGCTGCTCAAGCCCCGTGTCCCAGCCCGGCAGCCCCTCGACCCGTCGAAAAGGCTCGGGACTATCCCGATCCCGGCTCTTCGGACACGCTCCCAGCGTCGCACTACCTCTTCTTCGGAGGTGCGAGGGGAGCGATGGTGCGGGCGCCGCGTAGGGTTGCGCGCACACAGCGGCTGAGGCTGTCACCTGCTCCGAGCTCGATGAACAGCCGCTCGTCGATCGGCGCCAGGCTGTTCACCGCCTCGGCGAAGTACACCGGTTTCGTGATGCAGTCGGCGATGGCCAGGGTGAAGTCGTCGGCATCGCTGTAGGAGCGGCGCTGCACGGGCGAGTGCACCGCAACGCGCAGCGGTCGCTGACGTACGTCCTTCGCGTGGTCGATGAAGCGGCCGTGGATCTCCTGGAGTCCGGGGTGGTGCGCCGCGTAAGGGACATCGAGTTCGAACAGTCGGCGAGTGTTACCGCGGGCGCGAAGGGCAGCTATGGCGGCGTTGGGGCCGCTGACGATCGTCTCTCTCGGGGAGTTGGCACAAGCTATCGCCAGGTCTGCGCGGCCCGTGTCGGCGAGCATGGCCCGGGTATCGTGTTCCCCAGCCAGGACCAGGACCATGGCGCCCTCGGCTATGACGGGGCGGTATGCGTCGTTCAACGCGCATACGAGCTCGGCTCCTTCGGTGACGGTGAACGCTCCGGCGGTCACGAAGGCCGAGAATTCGCCGAGGCTGTGACCCACGATCAGGTCGGGAGCGATCCCCATGGAGGCGAGGGCGTGGGCCGTGGCGACGGAGGCCGCGAAATGAGCCAACTGCGAGGTGCCGTAGGCAAGCGGAGCATCCGAGGAACAGCGGTCGGCCAGCAGTACGTCACGGACCGGTTCGTATCCGTGCGCTGTTGCCACCTCATCGATCTCAGAGAGGATCAGGTCGGCCTCCACCCGGGCCGAGGCAGGCGCTCCATGGTGGTCGTCGTACAGGTTCGCCAGCGCGCCACGGGGGGGAGAAACCCTGCCCGGGAAACAGGAAGACCACACCACTGCGCGGCATCTCGGACAGGTCGAGCATCATCGCTGCTCACCAGTGTCCGCACTCGGGGCACCGGCTGCCGGGGTGGCGCGCTGCCAGGTCGCGGTCAGAACCGGGTAGCCGTTGGCAGGGAGCGAGGCCAGGCTGAGACGGCCTTCCTCCAGGATGGCCGTGCGCGGCAGTTCAGCACTGCTGAACTCGCTGGGGCTGCCGACTACGGAGCGGTGAATCACCCCATCACCAAGCCACTGGTAGGTACCGGCATACCCGATGTAGCCGTCCGGGGCGGCAAGCTGGGCCGACACGTGACCATCGGCCGTGTATATCAGCATGCCCCGGGCCTCAGTCCCCAGCGGATGAGCAATGGCCCCGTTCACGTCAATCGCCGTGAACGACACCAGCCGCCACGCACCGATGACTCTATCCACCTCAATACCAGGCAGCGCGTCCATGACTACTTCCCTATTCTTCGCAACAAGTGCCTTCCCCCGCCAGGGTGGACACGCGTTCGTTGTGCCATTCGGCCAGAGTTAGCGTAGTTGATCTCTACTGGTGTCGAGCTCCTGCGCATGTCCCGCTCGAAAATACGATTCGGCGCTGTGAGCTGCGGCGGTGTCGTTCGGTCAGGCGGCGCGCTGGTACTCGTTGATCAATCCTCCGAGGATGGATTGTCGTCGGATCGGGTGAGCCTGGAGGTCGGTGACGGTGGCCGGGGCGGGTGGTTCGGCGCTGTCTGGGGGTAGTTGCCGCCGAGACTGGTGGAGCCGGTGCCCGTTGTAGTGCTGGATGTACTCGGTCAACACCTCCGCTGCATGGGCCTCGTTGTAGATCAAGATGCGGTCGAGGATCTCGCGGCGCAGGGTGCCCACGACTCTCTCGCAGATCGCGTTCGCTCGCGGTACCCGCGGCGGGCTGAGCAGGATCTCCACGTCATCGGCCTGGAAGACGGCGTCGAAGGCATGGGGGTACTTCGTATCCCGATCCCGGATGAGGAAGCGCAGCGAGTCCATCCAGCACCCCAACGTCATGGCCAGATTCCTGGCCTGCTGGACGGTCCACTGCGCGGTGGGGCGGGCGGTAACGCCGACGAGATGGACGCGCCTCGTGCCGTGCTCGATGAAGAGCAGGGCATACAGGCGCCTGAGCGAGATGGTGTCGAGGTACAGGAAGTCCACGGCGAGGATGCCATGAGCCTGGGCATTGCAGGAACTGGCGCCAGGTCGGGCCGGAGCACTGCGGGGCCGGGTCGATACCGGCAGCGTGCAAAATCTCCCAGACCGTGGACGGGGCGATCGAGTACCCAAAGCGCGCGAGCTCGCCCTGCACCCGCCGGTGGCCCCAGATACTGTTCTCGCGGGCCAAGCGCAGAATGATCTGCTTGACAAGGGGCGCGGTGGAAGGCCTGCCGGGGCGGCGGCGCTGAGTGAACGTCCACTTCCGAACGAGGAATTGCCGGTGCCAGGCCAGCAGTGTGATGGGGGTGACCGCGAAGACCAGGCGCCAGCGCTCACGCGGGATCAGCCGAGAGAGGGCGGCGAGCCAGACCCGGTCGGCGGGCTCGTAGCGGACCCGGGCGACCTGACGGCGCAGCACCGCGTTCTCATGCCGCAACGCCAGAACTTCCGCGTCCTTGGCCACACGGCTGCGCAGCACAGCAGCGGGCACCGTGATCAGATTCCGGACCAGCGGGGTGACGACCGACAGCGACATCCGCAGATCGTCCCAGAGCAGTCGAGGCGGCGTCGCCAGGATCAGTAAACATGCAGGCCACAGCCGCGAATCGCATTTTCGAGCGGGACAGGAGCGACCGGTGAAGCCCCGGGCCTGACGCCCCGGTCGCCGCCGGGCCGTACACCGGCCCGGCACAGGGCACCGGTGCACCAGGCGGCCCTTCGGATGCCGCGGCACACCTCGGGCCCCGCCCCCGGCACCGCGGCACCCGCGCGCGGCCCGCACCCGCCGGTACGCCTCCGGCCCCGCCCGGCACCGCAGAGGACGCGCAACGCACCCGCGCGCGGGCACGCGCGCCCCGCATCCGTCGGCAGGCCGGCGCCGGGCAGGCAGCACGTCAGGCCGGCTGCGGCGTGTCCCACCCACCGACGGCACCGGACCGACACCGCGTCAGGCGAGCGCCGAGGCCGAGGTCCCCAGGAAGTCCCTGCGCAACGGCATGCCGGACCGGCCGTCACCGCCGGTCCTGACCGCCAGCACCTGGTTGACGCCCATCGTGTTGTTCTCGAACCCGACCGCCGAGGCCGCCATATACAGGCGCCACACCCGCGCCCGCCCGGGCGAGGTCAGCTTGACCGCCTCGTCCCAGTGCGCTTCGAGGTTGGCCACCCACTCACGTAGCGTGAGGGCATAGTGCTCGCGCAGGGACTCGACGTCGCGCACCTCGAAGCCCGCGTCCTCCAGCAGCGACACGGTGGAGCCGACGGGAGCCAGCTCGCCGTCGGGGAATACGTACCGGTCGATGAAGGGGTCCATTCGGTACTCCCCTTCGTCCCGCACAGGGCGCCGCGATATCTGGTGGTTGAGCAACCGCCCGCCGGGCTTCAGCAGTTGGTGCAGGATATCCGCGTACGCGCGGTACCGCTTCCCGCCCACGTGCTCGGCCATACCGATCGAGGAGATCGCGTCGAAGGGGGAGTCGTCGATCTGCCGGTAGTCCTGCACCCTGATCTCCACCAGGTGCTCAAGCCCCGCCGCGGCAACACGCTCGCGAGCCAATGCCGCCTGCTCGCCCGAGATGGTGACCCCTACGACCTGTGCGCCGTAGCGTTCGGCCGCGTGCATGGCCAGCGAGCCCCAGCCGCAGCCCACGTCCAGCAGCCGCTGCCCCTCGCGCAGGGCGAGCTTGCGGCAGACCAGGTCCAGTTTGGCCTCCTGGGCCTGCTCCAGAGTGTCGCCGGAGCCGGAGGACGGGTCGCCCTGCCAGTAGGCGCAGGAGTAGACGAGCGAGGGGCCCAGCACCAGGGCGTAGAAGTCGTTGCCCACGTCGTAGTGGTGACTGATGGCCGCCTTGTCATGGCGCATGCTGTGCGCAGGACCGCGACGGCGCACCACCTCTTCGGCGGGCGGCGGCGGGAGCCCGATCCCCGCGAGGCCGAGCGTCCGGCTCACCGTACGCAGGCTGCCGGGTGTGGTCAGCACGCTCAGCGCTCTGCGGAGCGCCGCCGTGCGGCTGCCGGGCTCGTCCCGTTCCCACAGCAGCGTCGAGATTCGCTTCAGCAGCTCGTACAGGTCGCCGTCGACTTCGAGGTCTCCGGCCACCCAGGCGCGGGCGAGCCCCAGCTCGCCGGGCCGCCACAGCAGACGCCGCAGGGCTTCGCGGTCGTGCAGGACGAAGGCCGGCCCGTCCGTGGGACCGGCCGTGCTGCCGTCCCAGAGGCGGATTCCCACGGGCAGGGGCAAACCCAGCACCTGTTCACTGAAACGGGCCAGAACTGCTGCGGCTGCTTCGGCCATGCGAATCCTCTCAGTTCAACACAGGGGGCCCCGCTCGTCCCGTACCACGGCTGGCCTGGCAAGATTCACTGCGGCGGCGGCTGATGCCGGTGAGCATAAGCGGACATTGATTAAATCTAAACCGGCCTCCTGTTTGAGCAGCCGATGGGGGCATGGCCGGTTATCCGGTCCGGGTCACGACAGGCTCCCTGCGTCCGGCCCATCCATGACGCCATAGTGATTCGCAAGGGTTGAGGGCTGCGGATCTCCGAGAAGGACAGCTCGTGCGGCAACCGCCCGAAGGCCGTCGCGACCGCGGCTCCCCACGCCGGTCGCTGCGCCGGCCGCGATTCGCGTTGCACGTGATTGCCAGGGGTCAACTGAAGCTACACCGTTGGAAGTTGAGCCGTTTCATAGGTGGTCGATTGTGAAACAGCAGGTCCCGCGACGGCCGTGCTGGGTGTTCTCTGTTTCATGGGTTGTTGCAGACCCGGGTTCGACATAATTCGGCGGCCTAGAGAGCCGAAAGTGCGGCCTGACCTGCGGGAACATGACTGTGACCGCCTGGAGGGCGTGTCTCTAGGCGGTGGTGTTATGGCTGGTCAGCGCGGTGCGGGCTGAAGGCCGGCGATCTGCCTGGGCGCGGGATATCGAGCTTGGCGAGCAGGTCCTGCTGGGGCTTGGTGGGGGTGGTGACCTGCTGGAACGTGCCGGCGGGGCCGGTGAAGGTTGTGCCTGCCGAAAATCTCATCCGCCCTGGTGAGAGTCTGTGTACCGGGTGTCGCGGCTGTCGTCCGCGGTCGCTTGCACCGGCGGCTCTCTCTCGCGGCTGGCGATCGCTGCGGCATGATGACCGGCTGTGCTGCTGCGACTGGCCTACCTGGGCGTGACGAACGTGTTCGCCATGCTGCGCCTGCTGCCGATGAGCGATCGGGACAAGGACGTCGAGATCCTGGCCCTGCGCCATCAGATCACGGTGCTGGAGCGGCAACTCGGCAAAGACAAGGTGCGGTTCGCCCCCAGCGATCGGGCGTTCCTGGCCGCGCTGCTGCACTGGCTCCCGCGCAAGGTGCTGCGCAGGACGCGGCTGCTGGTCCGGCCTGACACGGTGCTGCGCTGGCACCGCGACCTGCTCGCGCGCCGCCACGCCGCCGCCTCCCGGCCCAAGCGCCCGGGACGGCCGCGGACGGTGCGCTCCATCCGCGCTCTGGTCCTGCGCCTGGCGCGGGAGAATCCCGGTTGGGGATACCGGCGCATCCACGGCGAACTGCTCGTCCTGGGCGTGAAGGTCGCCGCCTCCACCGTGTGGGAGATCCTGCAGGAGGCCGGGATCGACCCGGCACCCGAGCGAGCCTTAACGACCTGGGCCGGCTTCCTGCGCTCCCAGGCCGACGCCCTGCTGGCCTGCGACTTCTTCGAGACGGTCACCCTGACCGGAACGCGGTTGTACGTGCTCGCCGTGATCGAGCACGCCAGCCGCCGGATCCGGGTCCTGGGCGCCACCGCGCACCCGACCGCCTCCTGGGTGACGCAGGCCGCGAGGAACCTCGTCATGGACCTCGAGGACGCCGGCTGCCGGGCCCGGTTCCTGATCCGGGACCGCGACGGGAAGTTCCCCGCCCTGTTCGACGCCGTCCTCGCGGACGCGGGGATCGAGGTCGTGCTCAGCGGCGTCCGGATGCCGCGCATGAACGCGATCATGGAACGGTGGGTGCAGACCTGCCGGCGCGAGCTCCTGGACCGCACGCTGATCTGGAACCAGCGCCACCTGCTGCACGCCCTGCGCGAGTTCGAACACTTCTACAACGCCCACCGGCCCCACCAGGGCATCGCCAACGCCCGCCCGCTGCACCCGCTACCCGCACCGATCACCGATCCGGACGCCATAGCCCGCCTCGACATACGACGACGTGACCGCCTCGGCGGCATCCTCCACGAGTACCAGCATGCCGCCTGACCTGCACGGACGAGATTTCCGGCAAGGGCAGGTCTGGCAAGCACAAGCACCACGGAGGAAACGTGCAGGTCATCGCCGCCCCGGACGGCTGGCCCATCTGGATCTCCCCGGTCCGCCCGGGCCGCGAGCACGACACCACCTGCGCACGGGCCCACGGACTGGTCGACGCCCTGAACCGGCTCGCCGCCACCCTGGGCATCCCCACTCTGACCGACCTCGGCTACGAGAACGCCGGGCCCGGCTTCCGCCACCCGGTCAAGAAGCCCAAAGGCCGTGAACTCACCGAGCCCGACCAGGCGTTCAACGCCGTGATCCGAGGCGTCCACGCTGTCGCCGAACGTGCCAACGCCCTGCTGAAAGTCACCTTCAAGGCCCTGCGCAGGGTCAGCCTCGACCCTGCGGCCATCACCCGGATCGCCCGCGCCGCTCTCGTCCTGCTCCAGCTCGAACACGGCCGCACCGCCTGAACGAGGATCACAAAACGTCACGAGACGTTACTGAGAAGGGTTCAGTCCGCAGGTGGGTGACTTGATCTCAGGAGGTTTGCGGTAAGCGCTTCCTGCGTGTCAACTGCACGTCGGCAAAACGTAATTCGAGCGTCACCCGTCCTTCTCGAAGCGCCGGTTCCAATTGATCGGCGAGATGCGGCACTGCGGAAGGCAAGCGAAGATGTCCGGAGTACGCCCGGGAACACGTCACTACACCGTTGTCTGTTCCTTATGCGGAAATCGTTACGAGGACGACGGCCTCCTCCTCGACTGCTCCCGTCGGCATGAACCGGCATTTCTGCGCACCGAGTACGACAGAAGCGGAACCCATGCCGGTGAAAACACGGGCCTGTTCCGGTACGCCCCGCTGCTGCCGGTGGCGCGCACCTTCCCCGGCGTTCCCGGTCCGGTGGTCCAGCCCGCCGAACGCCTCGGCCGCCGTATCGGCCTCGACCGGCTGTGGATCGCTTTCAACGGGTACTGGCCGGAACGCGAGGCGTACTCGCCGACCTGCACGTTCAAGGACCTGGAGGCCTACACGGTGCTCGGCCGGCTGCCCGCCGAGCCTCCCGTCCTCGTGATCCCCTCGGCGGGCAACACCGCGGCGGCCTTCGCCTGGGCCGCCACCCGCCACCAGGTGCCCTGTCTGCTCGTCGTGCCCGCCCCGGCACTGGAGCGGATGCGCTTCCCCGCCCCGCTCGACCCCTGCGTCCGGATCGTCGCCCTCGACGGCACCGCCACCTACAGCGACGCCATCGCCTGCGCCGACCTGCTCTCCGCTCTTCCCGGCCATCACGCCGAGGGCGGCTCGCGCAACGTCGGCCGACGGGACGGCCTGGGCACCGTCATGCTGGCCGCCGCCGACGCCCTCGGGCGGCTGCCGGAGGCCTATGTGCAGGCCGTCGGCAGCGGCACCGGAGCGATCGGGGCCCACGAGGCGGCGCGCAGGCTGCGGGCGGACGGCGAGGCGCTGCCCCGCCTGCTGATGTGCCAGAACGCGCCCTTCGCTCCGCTGCACGAAGCATGGCGGTGTACGGGCGCGGCTCCCGCCGGCCGCGAGCTGGAGCCGCTGGCCCGCGAACTGACCAACAGGCACCCGCCGTTCGCTGTGCGTGGCGGAGTGCGTGATGTGCTCACCGAGAGCGGCGGTGACGTCCTGTGCGCCGACAACGTCGCGGCGCTCGACGCCATGGCCCTCTTCGAGGAGGTCGAGGGCATCGACATCGAACCGGGCGCCGGCGTGGCGCTCGCGGCCCTGGCCGACGCCGTACGGGCCGGTGACGTCCGCCGCGACGAACTCGTCCTCCTGAACATCACCGGCGGCGGCCGGGCCCGTCAGGCCCACGACCTGGACCTCATACCCGCCGAGCCCTGGCTGCGCGCGCCCTGGCCCGGACGCGAGGACGGCCCGCGGGCCGTCGCCGAGCTCGTGGCGCGGCACTCGACCGGCCTCGCCACCGCCACGGAGGCCGTCCGATGACCGGCCCGCATGGCGCGGACCCGATGACCGCCCCGCATGCCCTGGACGTCTCCGCCGCCCAGCGCTCGATGTGGTTCGGGCAGCGGCTCGATCCCGCCGGGCCCGCCTACAACGTGGGCGAGTACACGGAGATCCACGGCCCTGTCGATCCCGTCCGCTTCCGGGCGGCCGTCGAGCAGGTGGTCGCGGCCACCGAGACGCTGCGGGTCCGGTTCACGGCCGCCATGGACGAAGCCGCCACCGTCCGCCGGCTCGTCGACACCGCCCCTGCCTGGGACCTGCCCGTCGTCGACCTCACGGACGAACCCGATCCCCGGGCGGCCGCCGAGGCCTGGATGGCCGCCGACTTCGCCACGCCCTTCGACCTGGAGCGGTCCGCGCTCTTCCGGTACGCGCTGCTGAAGCTCGCGGACGATCGCTGGGTCTGGTACCAGCCCTATCACCACATCGCCGTCGACGGTTACAGCTGCTCCCTCATCGCGAGCCGGGTCGCCGATGCCTACACCGCCCTCGTCGCGGGCACGCCCCACACTCCGTCGTCGGCGCCCCTCGCGCCGCTGGTCGCCGCAGACGAGGCCTACCGCACCGGTGAACGGTACGCGTCGGACCGGAAGTTCTGGACGACCGCGCTGGCCGACCGTCCCGAACCGGTGAGCCTGTCCGCCCGCCAGCCGCACGTCGCCGGGCACTTCCTCCGCCGTACCGGTCATCTCCCGCCGAATGCGGGGGACTTGGTGCACTCGGCCGCCGAACAGACCGGCGCGCGCTGGTCGCGCGTCCTGCTCGCGGCGACCGCCGCCTATCTGCACCGGTTCACCGGAGGCCGGGACATCGTCCTGGGCCTCGCCGTGACCGCGCGCGAGAGCGAGGCCGAACTCGGCACGCCGGGCATGGCGTCCAACGTGCTTCCGCTACGGCTGTCCGTACGGCCCGACACGGCCGCCGCCGACCTCGTACGCCAGGCGGCCTCCGCCACCCGGGACCTGCTGGCGCACCAGCGCTACCGGGGCGAGGACCTGCGCCGCGAACTGGACTGGCCGCAGGGCGGGCGGCGCTTCTTCGGGCCCGTCGTCAACATCATGGCGTTCGGGCCGGAGTTGAGGTTCGCCGGGCATGCCACCACTCGCCACAACCTGTCCACAGGGCCCGTCGAGGACCTCGCCGTCAACGTCTACGACCGCGCGGACGGCCACGGTATCCGCGTCGACCTCGACGCCGGTCCCGGCCACTACGAGGACAGCGAACTCACCGCCCATCACCGGCGTTTCGCGCGCTTCGTGGAGCACTTCGCCGCGGCTGTCGTCGCCGGTGCCCCGGTCGGACGGATCGAGGTGACGTTGCCGGAGGAGCGGACGGGAGCGCAGCTCGCCGGCCACCCTGCGCCCGGGGTGGCAGCGACCGTCCCCGAGCTGTTTGCGGCCCGGGTCGCGGCCGCCCCGGACGCCACCGCGGTCATCCAGGGTGAACGGGCCACGACCTACCGGCAGTTGAAAGCCCGCGCCAACCGCCTCGCGCACCGGCTGATCGCCCTCGGTGTCCGGCCGGAGGATCGCGTCGCGGTCCTGACGGGCCGCTCCGACAGCCTCCTCGCCGCACTCCTGGCTGTACTCAAGACCGGCGGCGCCTACGTCGGACTCGACCCGCGCGCACCGGCCGCCCGCACCCGGCACATCCTGGCCGAGACCGGCGCGAACGTGCTGCTCACCGACACCGTGCCCACCGAGTCCTACGACGGCACGGTGGTCGTCAGTGCCGACGATCCGACGCTCGCCGCCGCGCCGGACACGGACCCCGCCGTGCGACTGCGCCCGGCCCAACTCGCCTACGTCAGCTACACCTCCGGCTCCACCGGCATCCCCAAGGGCGTCGCAGTCACCCACCGCGACGTCACCGCCCTGGCCGCCGACTCGGCCTTCGGCGACGGCGCGCACGCGCGCGTGCTGGTGCACTCGCCGACCGCCTTCGACGCCTCCACCTACGAGATGTGGGTGCCGCTGCTCAACGGCGGCACCGCGGTGGTCGCCGGGCCGGACGAGGACGTGGACGCCGCCGCCGTGGCACGGCTGACGGCACGTCACGGACTGACCGCACTGTGGCTGACCGCCGGCCTGTTCCGCCTCGCCGCGGAGGAGGACACGGGCTGTTTCGGGGGGCTGCGCCAGGTGTGGACCGGCGGTGAGGCTGTCCCCGCCGACGCCGTGCGCCGAGTCCTGGCAGCCTGCCCGGGACTGACCGTCACCGACGGCTACGGCCCGACCGAGATCACCACCTTTGCCACCACCCGCCCTTGCACGGCGGACACCCCGGTTCCCGACCCGCTGCCGATCGGCCGCCCCCTGGACGGCATGCGGGCGTACGTCCTCGACTCGGCCCTGCAGCCGCTCCCGCCGGGCACGGTGGGGGAGTTGTACGTCGCCGGTCCCGGCGTGGCCCGCGGCTACCTGGGCCGCCCGGGCGCGACCGCCGAACGCTTCGTCGCCGACCCGTACGGCCCGCCCGGCGCCCGTATGTACCGCACCGGCGACCACGCGCGCGTGACGCCCGACGGCGAGCTGGAGTTCCACGGCCGTGCCGACGGCCAGATCAAGCTCCGCGGCTTCCGCATCGAACCCGGCGAGATCGAGACGGCCCTCGCCGCCCGCCCGGAGGTCACCCAGGCGGTGGCCGTCATCCGCGAGGACCGGCCCGGCGATCGACGGCTGGTCGCGTACGCGGTCGCGCCGAGGGCGCCACCACGGCTGCGGACGCCCTGCGGACGCTCGGACCATCCGCGCCTCATTCGGACGCCCAGACCATTCGGACACCCTGCGGGACCATCTCGCCGCCCGCCTGCCCGACTTCATGGTCCCCTCGGCCGTCGTACTCCTCGACCGGCTGCCGCTGACCCCCAACGGCAAGCTCGACCGGGCCGCCCTGCCCGTCCCGCCCACCCCAGAGGCGCACTCCACTCCGCGCACCCCGCGCGAACAGGTCCTGTGCGCCCTCTTCGCCGACGTGCTCGGGCTGCCGGACGTCGGCCCCCGCGACGGCTTCTTCGCACTCGGCGGGCACTCGCTGCTCGCCCTGCGTCTGCTCGGCCGCATCCGCACCACCCTCGGCGTCGAACTGGCCCTGCGCGATGTCTTCCAGGCGCCCACCCCGACCGCGCTGGCCCGGCTGCTGCCCGGTGCCGACAAGGCCGTACGGCCCGCCCCGCGGCCGGGATCCCGCAAGAGCCTGGGCGAGGTCCCCTTGTCGTCCGCCCAGCGGCGGTTGTGGTTCCTGCACCGCCTGGAGGGCCCGAGCGCGGCCTACACCATCCCCCTTGCCCTGCGGCTGACCGGCGCCCGACTCGACAAGGACGCCCTGCGCGCGGCCCTCGGTGACCTCGTCGCCCGGCACGAGATCCTGCGCACCGTCTACCCGGACGCCGACGGTCTTCCGTGCCAGCGGCTGCTGGATCCCTTCACGCCGGACCTGGATGTCGTCGACGGGGTGGCCGAGTCCGAATTGCCTTATCGGATCGTGCAGTTGGTGGGGGAGGGGTTCCGGATCGAAGAGGAAGCCCCGTTCCGGGCGCACCTCCTCGTGCTCGGGCCTGAGGACCACGTGCTCCTGCTCGTTCTGCACCACATCGCCGGCGACGGCTGGTCCATGGACCCCCTCCTGCTCGACCTGGCGACCGCCTGGCGCGCACGGATGGAGGGGCGCGAGCCGGGCTGGGCGCCGCTGCCCGTCCAGTACGCCGACTACTGCGTCTGGCAGCACGAGCAGCTCGGGGGCGAATCCGCTGCCGACCAACACCGTCAACTCGCCCACTGGCGCGAGGCGCTCGCCGGACTCCCCGACGAACTCCCGCTCCCCGCCGACCGTCCGCGTCCCGTCCGAGCCACCCACCAGGGCGGCGACATCCCCGTCCGGCTGGACGCGGGCCTGCACCGTCGGCTGCGCGCGCTGGCCGCCGAGACCGGCACGACGGTGTTCATGGTCGTGCAGGCGGGGCTCGCCGCCCTGCTCACCCGGCTGGGCGCGGGCACCGACATCCCGCTCGGCACACCGGTCGCCGGCCGCGCCGACGAGGTGCTGGACGACCTGGTCGGCTGCTTCGTCAACACCCTCGTCCTGCGCACCGACACCTCGGGCGACCCCGGCTTCCGGGAACTGCTCGGCCGGGTCCGGGAGACCGATCTGACGGCCTACGCCCACCAGGAGCTGCCGTTCGAGCACCTGGTGGAGGCCCTCAACCCGCCCCGCTCGCTCGCCCGGCACCCGCTCTTCCAGGTGATGCTCGCCTTCCGCCCCACCGCCGGACCCCGCCTGGACCTCCCCGGACTGCACGCCCGAACGCTGCCCGTGGAGACCGGCGCCACCAAGATCGACCTGACCTTCAACCTGGGCGAACACCGCACCGCCGACGGCTCCCCGGACGGCATCGAGGGCATCCTCCAGTACAGCGCCGACCTCTTCGACCGGAGTACCGCGGAGGGACTGGCCGCGCGGCTGGAACGCCTGCTGCATGCCGCGGTCCGCGCACCCGACCGCGCCATCGGCACCCTCGACATCCTCATGGACGACGAACGCCAACGCCTGCTGGCCGAGTTCAACGCCACGGCACGTGACGTGCCGGACACCACCTTCCCCCGGCTGTACGAAGCACGCGCCGCCGAGGTGCCGGACGCTGTCGCGGTCGAGGACTCACGGACTTGCCTCACGTACCGTCAACTTGACGACCGAGGCGACCGGTTGGCGCGTGTTCTCACCTCCCACGGTGCCGGTCCGGGACGTATCGTCGCGTTCTCGCTGCCCCGTTCGGTCGACCTCGCCGTCGCCGTGCTCGCCGTCCTCAAAGCGGGCGCCGCCTATCTGCCGCTGGACCCGGAGCATCCGGCCGAGCGCACCGCTCATCTGCTCGCCGACGCGGATCCCGTGTGCGTGATCGCCAGGGACCGGCTCGGCCTCGAAGTCGACTGTCCCGTGGTGGATCCGGATGCGACCCCGGACGAGACGGACAAGCCCCTCCCGGAGGCCCGGCCCTCCGACCCCGCCTACCTGATCTACACCTCCGGCACCACCGGGCGCCCCAAGGGCGTCGTCGTCGAGCACCGCAACCTCACCACCTACGTGACCCGTTGCGTCGAGGCGTACCCCAGTCTGTGCGGCACCTCGCTGCTGCACGCCACGATGTCGTTCGACGCCACCGTGACCACCCTGCACGGGGCGCTCGCCGCGGGCGGCCGGGTGCACATCGCCGGCTTCCACGACGCGGGCGCGGCGCCGGCCGACGGCGGCTACACCTTCCTCAAGGCGACCCCCAGCCACCTTCCGTTGCTCCCCGCACTGCCGCACGACCTGTCGCCGGCCGAGGAGTTCATGCTCGGCGGCGAGGCACTGGTCGGCGAGGCCCTGCGTGCCTGGCGCGCGGACCATCCCGAGGTACGCCTGATCAACCACTACGGTCCGACCGAACTCACCGTCGGCTGCACCGACCACCGCATCGAGCCCGGCGACGACCTGCCGACGGGGCCGGTGCCCATCGGCCGCCCCATGTGGAACACCCGGGCGTACGTGCTCGACACCCGCCTCAACCCCGTACCGGTCGGTGTCGAGGGCGAGTTGTACGTCTCCGGCGACCACGTGGCCCGCGGTTACTGGAGGCGGCCCGGCCTGACCGCCGAGCGGTTCGTCGCCGACCCCTTCGACCGGTCCGGCGGGCGCATGTACCGGACCGGCGACCTGGCCGTGTGGCGGGCCGACGGCACCCTGGAGCTGCGCGGGCGGGCCGACGGCCAGCTCAAGATCCGCGGCCTGCGGATCGAGCCCGGTGAGGTCGAGGGCGTGCTCACCTCCCATCCCGCCGTCACCCAGGCCGCGGTCCTGGTGCGCGAGGACCGGTCCGGCGTACGGCGTCTGGTCGGATACGTCGTCGGAGCCGCCGAGGCCGACTGTCCCGCCCTGCTCGCGCACACCGCCCGGCGGTTGCCCGCCCACATGGTCCCCGAGGCGCTCGTGGCGCTCGACGCGCTGCCGATGACGGCCAACGGCAAGCTGGACCGCGCCGCTCTGCCCGCTCCGGCCACGGCCCGGGAGACGACCGGCCGGGCCCCGCGCACCCCCCAGGAGCAGGCACTCAGGGACCTGTTCGCCGAGGCCCTCGGGATCCCGGCCGACGGCATCGGCGTCGACGACGGCTTCTTCGACCTCGGCGGCGACAGCATCACCTCCATCCACCTGGTGAGCCGCGCCCTCGCCACGGGTCTGCGGCTGACCCCGCGTGACGTGTTCGAGCAGCGCACGGTCGCCGGCCTCGCCGCCACGGCGGCAACTCGGCCGGCCGCCGATTCCGTCCGGGAACACGACGCGCCGACCGGCTCGCTGCCCCTCACCCCGGCCATGCACCGACTGCTCGAACGCGGAGGCCCGATCGGGGCGTTCAGTCAGTCCGTCCTGCTCGTCACCCCCGCGGGCGCGGACGAGAAGCGGCTGACGGCCGCACTGCAGGCCGTACTCGACCATCACGACGTGCTACGGCTGCGCCTGGCGCCCGACGAACGGACGGCGGAGGTTTCGCGTCCCGGGTCTGTCGACGCGGCCACCGTGCTGGAACGCGTCACCGGTCCGGTGGACTTCGGCGAGGTGGCCAACCGGTCTGCGGCACAACTCAGCGTGGAGAAGGGAGAGTTGATGCGCGCGGTCTGGAGTGATGCGGGCCTCCACCGCCCCGGACGGCTGCTGCTGACTGTCCATCACCTGGCTGTGGACGGCGTGTCCTGGCGCATTCTGTGCGACGACCTGGCCGCGGCCTGGCGCGAGGAGAAGCTGCCCGAGCGGGGCACCTCCTTCCGGCACTGGGCCCGCATGCTGGAGCGGGAGGCCCGTACGCCGGCCCGGCAGGCCGAACTGGAGCTCTGGCGGGCGCTGTCGGAGAACCCGGGCCCCGTCCTCGGCGCCCGGCTGCCCGACCCCGAGCGGGATGTCGTCGGCGCGATGCGTCACCTCACCCGGGTTCTCCCGGCCGAGGTCACCGCCGACCTGCTCATCACCGTGCCCGCGGCATTCCGTGCCGGTCCCGAGGACGTCCTGATCGCGGCACTGGCCGCTGCGTTCGCCCGATGGCGGCGGCACCCGTCCCTGCTGCTGGACATCGAGCGGCACGGGCGCGAGGAGATCGCCGACGGCATCGACCTGTCCCGTACCGTCGGCTGGTTCACCAGCGTCGTGCCCGCGCGCCTCGACCTCGCCGGAACCGACCCCGCAGACCCGGCGCAGCTCCTCAAGACCGTCAAGGAACAGCTGCGGTCCGTCCCGGACCACGGGATCGGACACGGCCTGCTCCGCTACCTCACCCCGGACAACGGGGCGCTCCTCGCCGCCCTTCCGGCGCCGGAGATCGGGTTCAACTACCTGGGGCGGACGGCTCGTTCGGGCCACGAAGACTGGTCGCCCGCGCCGGAGGCGCTGCGCAACCTGGGGGCGGTGCACCACCCCGCCATGCCCGTGGCCCACGGCCTGGAGATCACCGCCGTGACCACCGAGGACGGCCGGCTCGACACCACCTGGTCCTGGGCCCCCGGCATCTGGTCCGAGGACGACGTGCGCGCCCTCGCGGACCGCTGGTTCGAGGAGCTGACCGCGCAGGCCGAGCGCGGCACCGGCGAGCGGGGCGGACACACCCCGTCCGATCTGCCGCTGGTGTCCCTGTCCCAAGCAGAGATCGACGAGCTCGAAGCCGAGTTCGGCAATGAGTGGAGGTAACCCACGGTGACTCGGTCCGGTTCCGGAATCGCAGACATCCTGCCCCTGTCGCCGTTGCAGGAAGGCCTGCTCTTCCACGCCCTGTACGACGACGAGCAGTCCCCCGACCTCTACGCCACCCAGCAGATCCTGGAGCTCACCGGCCCGGTCGACCCCGCCGCCGTGCGCGCCGCGGGGCAGGCCCTGCTCGACCGGCACCCCAACCTGCGCGCCTGCTTCCGCCGACGGGACGCCGGACGGCCGTTGCAGATCGTGCCCACGGACGTCGAACTCCCCTGGGCTGAGGTCGACTTGTCCACCCTCGGCGACGGTGAGCGAGACAAGGAGTGGGAGCGGCTTCTCGACGAGGAGCGCGTCCGGCGCTTCGACCTCGCCAAGCCGCCGCTGCTGCGGTACCTGCTGGTCAGGTGGTCCCAGGGCAGCTACCGCCTGCTCGTCACCAACCACCACATCCTGCTGGACGGCTGGTCGAAGCAGCTGCTGGTACGCGAGTTCACGGCCCTGTACGAGGGCGAGCACCCCACCGCGCTGCCGCCGGCCCCCGCCTACCGCGACTACCTCGCCTGGCTCGGACGACAGGACCGTGTCGCCGCCGAGACCGCCTGGCGCGACGCCCTCGCGGAGGCGGGCGAACCAACCCTGCTTGCCCCCGGCCGGACCGGCACCGTGCTGCCTCATGAGCTTGTCGTCGAGCTTCCCGAGCAGCTGACCAGTGCCGGCGAGGCCACCGTCCGGTCCCTCGGGATCACCCTCAACTCGCTCGTGCAGGGCGCCTGGGGTGTGCTGCTGGGCCGCCTGACCGGCCGCACCGACATCGTCTTCGGCCAGACGGTCACCGTGCGTCCGCCCGAACTGCCGAACATCGCCTCCATGGTCGGCTTCTGCATCAACACCGTTCCCACCCGCGTCCGTTGGGACGAGGACGGCACCGTCACCGACCTGCTCACCACGCTCCACGAGCGGCAGGCGGCCCTGTTGGCGCACCAGCACCTGGGACTCGCCGACATCCGGCGCGTAGCGGGCAGCGGTGGCGAACTCTTCGACACCCTGCTGGCCTTCGAGAACCACCCGGCCGCGACCGGCCCGGGAACCCACCGGACCACCCAGCTCACCGGCCGCGATGCCACCCACTACCCCCTCACCCTCGCCGTCCTGCCCGGCCGCCGGCTCGCCCTGCGCCTGTCCTACCGGCCCGACCTGTACGACGAGCCGGGCGCCCGGCGGCTCCTGGACCGGTTCGCCGCCGTCCTGGAGGCATTCGTGGCGAATCCGGAACGTCGCGTGGGTGAGGTCGAGATACTGCTGCCCGGGGAGCGGGAGCGGCTGCTGGGCGGGGCCGTCGGCACCGCCGTACCCTCTTCGGCCACCCTGCCCGAGCTGTTCGCGGACCAGGCGGCCCGCACCCCCGACGCCACGGCCGTCGTGTACGAGGACATCCGTCTCACGTACGCCGAACTGGACACGCGGGCCAACCGCCTGGCGCACCTGCTGGCGGCACGCGGCGCGGGCCCGGAGCGGCTGGTGGCCCTAGCGCTGCCGCGTTCGCCGGAGCTGGTGGTGGCCGTGCTCGCGGTCCTGAAGACCGGCGCCGCGTACCTGCCGATGGACCCGGAGTACCCGGCGGACCGGCTGGCGTTCATGCTGGCCGACGCAGATCCGGTGCTCCTGGTCACGACGGCGGAGGTGGCGCCGGGCCTCCCCGCGTGCGAGGTCCCTGTCGTCACGCCGGAGGATTCCCTGACGTGTCCGGGCACGGCACCCGAGACGCCCTCCCTGACCGGCGACCACATCGCCTACGTCATCTACACCTCGGGCTCCACCGGACGGCCGAAGGGCGTCGCGGTCCCGCACCGCAACGTCGTCCGGCTCTTCTCGGCCACCCGGCACTGGTTCGACTTCGGCCCGCACGACGTGTGGACGCTGTTCCACTCCTACGCGTTCGACTTCTCGGTGTGGGAGCTGTGGGGCGCGCTGCTGCACGGCGGCACGCTCGTGGTCGTCCCGTACACGGTGAGCCGTGAACCGGAGGATTTCCTGCGACTGTTGGCGCGCGAGCGCGTCACCGTGCTGAACCAGACGCCCTCGGCCTTCGGCGAACTCCTGCGCGCGGACGCGGCCCTGCCGGTCGTCGGGCGTGAACTGGCCCTGCGGTACGTGGTCTTCGGGGGTGAGGCGCTGGACTTCGCCCGGGTCGCCGAGTGGTACACCCGGCACCCGCAGGACGCACCCGTCCTGGTCAACATGTACGGCATCACCGAGACGACGGTCCATGTCACGGGCCTGCCGCTGACCGAGGCCGCGGTACACGACCGGCCGCAGGCCGGCGGCATCGGACCCGCCATCCCCGACCTGCGCGCATACGTCCTGGACGCGGGCCTGCGGCTGGTGCCGCCGGGTGCGACCGGAGAGTTGTACGTGGCGGGAGCGGGCCTGGCGCGCGGGTACCTGGGGCGTCCGGGACTGACAGCGGGGCGCTTCGTCGCCGACCCGTTCGTCACCGTTCCCGGTGAACGCATGTACCGCACGGGTGACTTGGCGCGGCAGTCGGCCGACGGGGAGCTGGAGTATCTGGGCCGGGCGGACGACCAGGTCAAGATCAGGGGCTTCCGCATCGAACTCGGCGAGGTGGAGGCGGCGCTCGCCGGCCACCCCGACGTGGCTCAGGCGGTCGTCCTCGAACGGGGCGGGCGGCTGGTCGGCTACGCCGTCGGACGCGCCCTCGACGCGGACGCCGTACGCTGCCACGCGGGGCGGACGCTGCCGGACCACATGGTCCCCGCCGCCGTGGTCGTCCTCGACCGGCTGCCCCTGACCGCCAACGGCAAGCTGGACCGCGCCGCCCTGCCGGAGCCCTCCGTGGAGAGCGGGGGACGCGCCCCGCGCACCCCGCAGGAAGAGATCCTGTGCGGGCTCTTCGCCGACGTCCTCGGCCTGGATGCGCACCGGGTCGGCGCGGACGACGGCTTCTTCGACCTCGGCGGTGACTCCCTGCTCGCCATGCGGCTCACCGACCGCGTCAGGAGTGCGCTGGGCACCGCACTGCCCGTACGAGCGGTGTTCGAGGCGGCGACCCCCGCCGGGCTGGCCGTGCGGATCGGCGAGAGCGAGGGCGGCACCCGTCATCCCGAACTCGCAGCGCGGGAACGCGGACACGCTCCGATCCCGCTGTCGTACGCCCAGCAGCGGCTGTGGTTCATGGGCCGCCTCGACGGCAGCAACACCTACACCGTTCCGTGCGCCCTGCGCCTCACCGGCCCCCTCGACCGTCCGGCGCTGGAGGCGGCGCTCTGCGACGTCGTGACCCGCCACGAACCGCTGCGCACCCTCCACCCCGACTTCCAGGGCACTCCGTACCAGCGGATCCTGGACCCGGAGGCGGGACGCCCGAGCCTCACCGTCGTACCGGCCACCGAGGCGGAACTCCCCGCGCTGCTCACCGCTGCCACCGGGCACCGCTTCGACCTGTCCGCCGAAACGCCGCTTCGCGCCACCCTGTTCACGCTCGACGACGACACGCATGTCCTGCTGCTGCTCGCCCACCACATCGCCGTCGACGGCTGGTCCATGGCACCGCTCATGCGTGACCTGGAGACGGCGTACACGGCCCGGATCACCGGATGTGCCCCGGAGTGGCGGCCACTGCCCGTCCAGTACGCCGACTACGCACACTGGCAGCGCGAACTGTTCGGCGCGGCGGCAGGCGAACCAGAGAGTCCGCTGGAACGGCAGACGGCCTTCTGGCGCGAGGCGTTGGCGGGCGCCCCGGAGGAACTGCCGCTCCCCACCGACCGTCCCAGGCCCGCCGAACCCACCGGGCGCGGCGTCCGCGCCGGCCTCACCGTCGATGCGGAGCTGCACGCCGCACTCGCCGACCTCGCCTCGGCCTCCCGGGTCACCCTGTTCATGGTGCTCCAGGCCGGATTCGCCGCCACGCTGACCAGCATGGGTTCGGGCACCGACATCACCATGGGCACGCCGGTCGCCGGACGCGCCGACAGCAGGCTGGACGACCTGGTCGGCTTCTTCGTCAACAGCCTCACCCTGCGCACCGACACCTCCGGCAACCCCACCTTCCGCGAACTCCTGGACCGGGTAAGGGACTTCGACCTCGCCGCCTACGCCCACCAGGACATGCCGTTCGACCTCCTCGTGGACGCCCTCAGCCCGCGGCGCACCCTGGCCCGCCACCCGCTGTTCCAGGTCATGCTGGCCTTCACCGGGCACGCCTCGGACGTCGTCCCGTCCCTGCCCGGTCTGGGCGTCGTACGCGAGCCCGTCGAGACCGGCGCGGCCCGCTTCGACCTCTGCCTCTACCTGAGCGAGCGCCGCGACGGTGACGGCACCCCGGCGGGCATCGACGGCGTCGCCGAGTACAGCACCGACCTGTTCGACTCGGCCACGGCCCAGTGGCTCACACGGCGGCTCGTCCGCTTCCTGACCGCCGTCGCCGCCGACCCCGGCCTGCGGATCGAGGACGTGGACCTCCTGGAGGACGACGAGCCCGGCGGCAAGGTGGGCCGCGAGGCGCTGTCCGTGCCCGCGCAGGCGGTTGGGGCCGCCGGGGCCACCGGGGTCGCCGGCGGACAGGAACCGGTGACCCCGGCCGAGCGGATCCTCGCCGGGCTGTTCCGCGAGCTGCTCGAGCTGTCCGAAGTCCCGCTCGACCAGGACTTCTTTGCTCTCGGCGGCGACAGCATCTCCTCGATCCGGCTCGTGAGCCGGGCAGCCGAGGCCGGGGTCGTGATCAGCGCCCGGGACGTCTTCAAGCATCAGACGGTCAAGGAGCTGGCGGCGGTGGCGCGCGGGCCGGTCGTCGATGGGGGAGCGGCGGGCCGGACCGGCGGCTCGGTCGACCCCGTGAGCGCGGCCGGTGTCCACGACTCCGACGGGGTGGGCCCGGTCCCGCTCACTCCCGTCATGCGGTGGCTGTTCGAACGCGGCGGCCCGGTCGGGCGGTTCAGCCAGTCCGTCCTGCTGACCGTCCCGGCGGGCGCCGGTCTGCCGCGGCTGACCGACACTCTCCAGAAGGTGCTCGACCACCACGACATGCTGCGTTCCCGGCTCACTGCGAGGCTGGAGCTCGATGTCAGCCCGGTCGGCCGCGTCCGCGCCGCGGACCTGCTCGACCGCCGGGACGTCTCCGGCAGGTCCGGCAGGTCCGGCACGGACGCCCTCCACGCGTGCGTGGCCGAGGAGTTCGAGCGGGCCGTGGCACTGCTCGACCCGGCGGCCGGGGCGATGGTCCGGGCCGTGTGGTTCGACGCCGGAGCGGACCGGGCCGGGCGGCTGCTGCTGGTCGTCCACCACCTGGCCGTGGACGGCGTGTCCTGGCGCATCCTGGTACCCGATCTGAAAGCCGCGTGGGAGGCCGTCGCCGCCGGACACAGCCCACAACTGCCGCCCGTCGCAACGTCGTTCCGCAGCTGGTCCATGACACTGGGCCGGCAGGCGCGTACACCGTCGCGGGTCGCCGAGGCCGAACTGTGGCGCCGTATCGCCGACGCCCCACGCGCTCCGCTGGGCCGCCGCCCGCTCGACCCCGACCGGGACACCGCCGCCACCACACGCTCGCTGCGGCTCACCCTGCCGCCCGAGACCACCGGCCCGCTGCTCACCAGCGTCCCGGCCGCCTTCACCGCCGGTGCCCAGGACGTCCTGCTCACCGGCCTAGCGCTGGCCGTCGCCGACCGCCAGGGCTCCCCGCATGTCGTGTTCGAGGTCGAGGGGCACGGCCGCGAGGAGCTGGCGCCCGGGCTGGAACCGTCGGGCACGGTCGGCTGGTTCACCTCGCTCTACCCGGTCCACGTGGACCTGGAGGGCGTGGACGTGCGCGACGCCCTGGCGGCCGGACCCGCCGCCGGCCTCGCCGCCACCCGGGTCGCCGAGCGCCTGCGCGAACTGCCCGACCACGGCGCCGGATACGGCCTCCTGCGCCACCTCAACCCGGACACGGCATCCGAGTTGGCCAAGGCGCCCACACCGGAGATCGGCTTCAACTACCTCGGCCGGTTCAGCGCCCCAGGCACCGCCGCCGACGAGCCTTGGGCCTTCGCCCCCGAGTCGTCGGCACTCGGCGCCGGCCGCGACCCCGGCCTCGCCGCCGCCCACGCCCTCGACATCAACGCGGTCGTCCACGACACGGCCGACGGACCACGGCTGGTGGCCGACTGGTCGTGGCCCGAGGGCGTGCTGACCGAGCCGGAGGTGCGGGTGCTGGCCGAGTCCTGGTTCACGGCGCTCACCGCACTCGTGTCCCGGGTCGACAGCGGCGCCGGTCTGTCGGTGGCGGGCCTGTCCCGTGACGAGCTCGACGAGCTGACCGCGGGCCTCGACTAGCCGGCCGTCCGAGAAGAACCAGCACCCCAGCACCCCCAGCACCTCCGCCAGAGCCAGCAGAGCCAGCAGAGCCAGAGACACAGCGAGACGAGACGACATGACGCAGCCCGGGCCGGCCGACGTGCTCCCCCTGACCCCGCTCCAGGAGGGCCTGCTCTTCCACGCCCTGTACGAGCACGAACGGGACGCCCCCGACGTGTACGTCGTGCAGCTGGTCTTCGAACTCGAAGGCCCGGTGGACGCCGACCGCCTCCGCGCCGCCGCTCAGGCCCTGCTGGACCGTCACCCGAACCTGCGGGCGGCCTTCCGGCGGCGCCGCGGCGGCCAGCCCGTGCAGGTCGTCCCGCGCCGGGCGACGCTGCCGTGGGCGGAAGCCGATCTGACCGAGCGGGCCGTCGACACCGAGAAGGCGTGGACCGAACTGCTGGACGAGGACCGGGCCCTCGGGTTCGACCCGGCCACCCCTCCCCTCCTGCGCTGCACCCTGGTCCGCACCGGCGAGCGCCGCCACCGGCTGCTCGTCACCCACCACCACATCCTGCTCGACGGCTGGTCGGTCTCCGTGCTCCTACGGGAACTGCTCGCCCTGTACGCCGTCGACGGCGACCCGGCCGTGCTCGCGCCCGTCCCGCCGTACTGCACCTTCCTTCAGTGGCTGAACCGCCGGGACCGTACCGCCGCCGAGGCCGCCTGGCGGGACGCGCTGGCCGACGTGACGGAACCGACCCGACTGGCCCCCGTCACCACGCCGGGCGCCACCGAACCGGCCCAGGCCCGGACCGAGCTGCCGGCGGAGCTCGGAGCCGCCCTCACCGCGCGCGCCCGGAGTCTCGGCGTGACCGTGAACACCCTCGTCCAGGGCGCCTGGGCGATCCTGCTCGGCCGCCTGACCGGCCGCGACGACGTCGTCTTCGGCGCCACCGTCTCCGGCCGCCCGCCTGAACTCCCCGGTGTCGAGTCGATGGTCGGCCTGTTCATCAACACCATCCCGACGCGGGTCCGGCTGCGGCCCGAGGAGAGCCTGGGCGCCCTGCTCCGCGAGGTCCAGGACGGCTACGTCCGCCTCCTCGACCACCACCATCTCGGCCTGGCCGACATCCAGCGGGCCGTGGGCGTCCCGGAGCTCTTCGACACCCTCGTCATCTTCGAGAACTATCCGGTGGATCCGGAGGCGACGGGCGACGGGCGTGACGGCGAGGAAGACGGCAACGGGCGTGAAGCCGACGGCGGCCGGCTCCGCGTCGTCGGCTCAAGCGGCCGCGACGCCACCCACTACCCCGTGACCCTCGTCGCCCTCCCCGGCCCCAGGCCCCGCTTCCGGCTGGCCTACCACCCCGGACTGTTCGACGCCGGCTGGGCCGAGGCCACGCTCGCCCGCCTAGCACGCATCCTCGAAGCCATGGCGGCCGACCCGGAACTCCCGCAGGGCCGCATGGGGTTGCTGGCGCCCCAGGAACTGCCGAGGCCGGCCCGGCTCGCGCCGCCCGCGACCCGCACCCTCACCGACCTGTGGGCGGCCCAGGTCCCGGCCACCCCGGACGCCGACGCCGTACTGGACCGAGGCAATCGGCTCACCTACCGCGAACTGGACACCCGGGCCGAGCAGTTGGCCGGTCGCCTCACCGCCCTCGGAGCGGGCCCCGAGCGAGTCGTCGGCATCGCTCTGCCCCGTACGGCGGAGCTGGTCGTCGCCGTCCTCGCCGTACTGAAGTCCGGTGCCGCCTATCTGCCGCTCGACCCCGCCTACCCGCCCGACCGCCTGGCGTACATCGTCGCCGACGCCTGCCCGGTCGTGGTCCTCGCCACCGACCGGACGGCGGGGTCGTTGCCGGAGGGCACCCCGCTGCTGCACCCCGAGAGTGAGGTGACGGACCGTCAGTATCCATGCGGCTCACGGAGCTTGACCCCGGACAACCTCGCCTACATCACTTACACATCCGGCTCCACCGGCCGCCCCAAGGGCGTTCTGGCCACGCACCGCAACGCCGTCGAGTTCGTCGAGTGGACACACGCCGAGTTCGGACCCGAACGGCTGGCCAAGGTGCTGTTCTCGACCTCGCTCAACTTCGACGTGTCGGTGTTCGAGATCTTCTCGCCGCTGCTGTGCGGCGGCCGCGTGGAGATCGTCGAGAATCTCCTCGCACTCACCGAGGAGGTCCCCCGCGACGCCGGCCTGATCAGCGGCGTACCCACGGTCATGGCCACCGTGCTCGCCGAGCGGCCGGCCGTCTCACCGCACACGGTCGCCCTCGGTGGTGAACCCATCCCCGAACAACTCCGCGACACCATCGAGGCCACCTTCCCCGGGGTACGGCTCGTCAACTTCTACGGGCCCACCGAGGCGACCGTCTACGCCACCGCCTGGCAGTCCGAAGCCGACCTCGGCCACAAGGGCGGGCCACCCATCGGCCGTCCCCTCGCCCGCAACCTCGTCCACCTCCTCGACCAGGCCCTGCACCCCGTTCCCGACAGGGCCGTCGGCGAGGTGTACGTGGCGGGCGGCGGCCCCGCCCGTGGCTACCTCGGCAGGCCGGGCCTGACGGCCGACCGGTTCGTCGCCGATCCGTTCGGCGGGCCGGGGGAACGCATGTACCGCACGGGCGACCTGGCGGTCCGCGGTTCCGACGGGCAACTGCGCTTCCTGGGCCGGGCCGACCACCAGGTCAAGCTCCGCGGCTTCCGGATCGAACTGGGCGAGATCGAAGCCGTACTCGCCCTGCATCCGGCCGTCGCCAAGGCGGCGGCCACGGTGGGGGAGGACCAGCGCGGCGAGAAACAACTGGTCGCCTACCTCGTACCCGCCGAGGAGGCGACGCCGGACACGACCGCCGACGACCTCCGCGACCACCTCGCCCGTACCCTCCCCGCCCACATGATCCCCTCGGCCTTCGTCACGCTCGAAGCGCTCCCGCACACGGCCAGTGGCAAGCTGGACCGCAAGGCCCTGCCCGCCCCCGACGCGCCGCTCGCCGCGAAGACGGCCCCGCGTACCGAGCGCGAGGAGACCCTGCGCGCGATCTTCGCTGAGGTCCTCGGCCTCGCCCCGGCTCAGGTCGGCGTCCACGACGGTTTCCTCGATCTCGGCGGCCACTCCCTGCTGGCCCCCCGCCTGACCTCGCGCATCAGCGCCGAACTCGGCGTCGAGCTGCCCCTGCGCGCCCTCTTCGACACACCGACCGTGGCGGCGCTGGCCCGACGCCTGACCGAAGGCGACCACCTTGGAGGGCAGGACCGTTCGGGAGAGTCCGACCGTCCCGGCGGGTCCGACCGCACAGGAGGGTCCGACCGCACCGGTGAGTCGGGTACGGCCCCGGTGGGCCCCCTGCTCCCGCTGCGCACCCGAGGCGACCGGGAACCCCTGTTCTGCCTTCCGCCGGCCTCCGGCCTGTCCTGGGGCTTCGCCGGGCTGGCCCGCCACATCGACCCCCGCCGCCCGCTGTACGGCCTGCAGTCCCGTGGCCTGATCCCGGGTCAGGACCTGGCCGGCAGCCTGGCCGAGGCGGTTGATGAGCACACCGCGCTCATCCGCGAGACCCAGCCGCACGGCCCCTACCACCTGCTCGGCTACTCCATGGGCGGCCTTGTCGCGTACAACGTGGCCGTCGGCCTCCAGGCGGCCGGAGAGCAGATCGCACTCCTCGCGCTGCTCGACTCCTTCCCCGGGGCCTGGATCCGACAGGGCCCCGCCCACTCCGACCGCCCGGCCCTGCTGCGCAGCCTGCTCACCATCCTCGGCCGTCAGGTGCCCGAGAACGAGGCGGAACCGCTGACCGAGCGCCGGTTCATGGAGTTGGTCCGCCGCGTGCCCGACATGCCCGGCAGCCTCGACGACGCCGAGCTGGCGGCCGTGGTCGACGTGACGGCCAACAATCGGCGCCTGCTGGGCGAGTTCGCCCCGGCGTCGACGTACCGCGGGGACCTGCTGTTCTTCACCGCCGCGCAGGATCTGGACGCGGTCCCCGACCGGTACCGCTCCTGGCAGCCGTACGTCGAAGGCCGCCTCGACAACCACGACATCCCCTGC
The DNA here is from genome assembly GCA_963711935.1 of uncultured Actinomycetota bacterium. Classification (GTDB taxonomy): domain Bacteria; phylum Actinomycetota; class Actinomycetes; order Streptomycetales; family Streptomycetaceae; genus Streptomyces. The sequence goes on along the minus strand of CAVQGD010000001.1, from coordinate 84,526 downwards.
ACACACGGAGAGATGACCCGGCCCACATCACTGGACCGCATCGGCCCGGTGCTGGACAGCCGGTTCCGAAAGTAGCCCGAAGGCATCGAACCCACCCGCCCACCAGAGTCGGACGCACCCGCCCGCCACAGGAGGAACCCCCTTGACCACCAACCCCTTCGACGACGACAGCATCGAGCACCTGGTCCTGGTGAACGACGAGGGCCAGCACTCCCTGTGGCCCGCCTTCGCCAAGATCCCGGCCGGCTGGACCGTCGTCCACGACCACGCGAGTCGCCAGTCCTGCGTGGACTACGTCGACGAGCACTGGACCGACATGCGTCCCAAGAGCCTGATCGAGGCCATGGGGGAGTAGACGCCCGCCCGTTCAGCCCCCCCCCACGACGTCCCCTCAGCAAGGAGAGACCGGCAGCCATGCCCACAGATGCCCCGACCGACACGATCAAGCTGGTGTGCCTTCCGTACGCCGGAGCAGGCGCCTCGTTCTACCGCCCCTGGGCCGCCCTGGCCGGGGACGCGCTGGAGATCGTGCCGCTCCAACTGCCCGGCCGCGAAAGGCTGATCGACGAGGAGCCCTACCGAGACGTGCACCAGGCCGTCGACGGACTCGTGCTCCAGCTGCGGGAGCGGCTCGGCGACGGCGACCACAGGGTGGCCCTCTTCGGGCACAGCCTCGGTGCCGTGCTCGCCTACGAACTGGCTCACCGCCTGGTCGCCGAGCCCGGCATCGAGCTCGTCCACCTGTTCGTCAGCGGGTCACCGCACCCCGGCCAGGGCCGTGCACAGCGGGCCACCGGCCTGTCCGACGACGACTTCCTCGCCCGCGTCGGCGAGTTCGCCGGCTACAGCCATCCCGCGCTTGAGGACTCGGAGATGCGCGAGATGCTCCTGCCCACCCTGCGCGCGGACGTCGAGATGCACGAGACCTACGCACCGAGCACCTCCCTGCCGCTGGACGCGCCCCTCACGGTCGTCCGGGGCGAGGACGACGCACTGGTCGGCCACGACGACGCCGCGTCCTGGAACAAGGCGTCGGGCCGCGACTTCGAGCACGTGGAGATCCCCGGTGGCCACATGTATCTGACCGAGTCCGCACCCGACCTGGTACGAGCGATCGTCTCGAAGGTGCGCTAGCCGTCCCTCTCGCCCCACCCCCCACGACTTCCAGGGAGTACCCGATGCGTCTGCACGGCAAGTCGGTCCTCATCACCGGCGCCGCCCGCGGACTCGGCCGAGCGGCCGCGGTCGCCTGTGCGGCCGAGGGCGCCGACCTCACCCTGCTGGACATCTGTGCCGACCTGCCGGGTGTGCCCTACCCGTTGGGCACCCTGGGGCAGTTGGAGCACACCGCCGCACTGTGCCGGGACGCCGGCGCGGCCGTCCTCACCGCGATGGCCGACATCCGCGACACCCACGGCATACGGGAGGCGGTGACCCGTGCCGAGGACCGGTTCGGCCGGATCGACGTCGCCGTCAACAACGCGGGCATCGCCGCTCCCTCGGGCAAACCGGTGCACGAGATCGACGAGGACGAGTGGTCCCTGATGATCGACGTGGACCTGTCCGGGGCCTGGCGGGTGATCCGCGAGGTCGGCGGGGCGATGAGCGCCCGGCGCGCCGGCAGCATCGTCAACGTTGCCTCCACTGCCGGGCTCGTCGGCTATCGGCATTTCGCCGGCTATGTCGCCGCCAAGCATGCCGTCGTCGGTCTCACCAAAGCCGCCGCGCTCGACTTCGCGCCGATGAAGGTGCGTGTGAACGCGGTCTGCCCGGGGTCGGTGCGCGACGACGCGAGGGCCGAGGGCCGGATGCTCGCGGAGATCGCCAGGGCGCTGGAGGTGCCCGTCCACGAGCACGAGAAGACCTTCGTCGAGGCCCAGCCCATGAACGCGCTGATCGAACCCGAGGACGTCGCCGCCGCGATCGTCTTCCTGGCCTCGGACGAGTCTCGGCAGATGACCGGGTCGGTCCTGACCGTGGACGGCGGGTTCAGCGTCCGCTGAGACCCCTGCCCCGGACCACAGGAACCAGGAACCAGGAGAACAACCACAAGAACAAACAAGGAGTACGGCCCGTGTCCGCGTTGCTGTCCGACCCTCTCCTCCACGCGACCCACTGCCACGCGCTGCGCGTTCGGTCGGACCGCGCCCCGGACCTCGCCCGCCGAACGGGACTGTGGATCGAGGACGTCTCCGTGCCGGCGACGGACCCGCGCGCCGAATGCCGGCGCGCCACCGAGCTCGCCCGCCCGAGCCGCGCTCCGCGCCAGGTCCTCCTGCGCTACGCCGACGGCCTGTCCGACCTGATCGTCGTCGCCCCGCGCGGGCGCTGGGACCGTACGGCCCTCGACCGGCTGGCAGCCGGGGAGTCGGTGGCACCGAGCGACGCCCCGCCGGCTCCCGAGGCGTCGCCGGCCGCGCCCGCTCCCGCCTGGGGCCTGGGCGGCGACCCCGGCACCACTCCCCACGTCGTCCTCCTGGACCATGCGGGCGACGAGGCGAGCTGGCTCACGGCACTCGCGGTCACCCTGCGCCGCTACGACCCCGAGACCCCGCCGGTCATCGGCACCGACCACGGCAGCTACACCGTCGAACCGGACGCCACGCTCGGCGAGTCGAAGCCCACCTCCGCGACGGGCCCCGCACTGACGGGACTGCTCTTCGACGACACCTACGACGCTGCCGCCGACACCGACGGCTCGGACTGCACAACCCTTACAGGCGAGGGCGAGACCGAGTACGTGCCCTGTCTCGCGCCCCCGTTCCCCCTCACCGTCTCCGTCCTCCGGGACTCGGGCGGTCTACGGCTGCGCTGCGACCACCTGAACAGTCACTTCTCCGCGGAGATCGCGGCCCAGTTCGTACGGCATCTCGTGCACGTACACCGGCAGGTCCTGCATCGCCCGCAGACGCCGCCGGACGACGTCGAGCTCCTCGACGAGGCGGAGCACGCCCGCACGGCGGAGCTCGGCCGCCCGCCCCGTCCCCTGACCACCCGAGCGGTGAGTGTGCCCGGGGCGCTCGCCCGGATCGTGGCCGCGACGCCGGACCGCATCGCCGTGACCGACGGTGACACGGGCCTGAGCTACCGCGAACTCGACGAGCGGGCCACCCGGTTGGCGCAGGGCCTGCGAGCACGCGGAGTGCGCACCGGCGATCGGGTGGGCGTCTGTCTGGAGCGCTCCGCCGAACTCGTCGTCACCCTCCTTGCCGTGCTGAAGGCCGGCGCGACCTACGTGCCCGTCGACCCCGTCTACCCCGCGGACCGGCTCGCCCACACGGCACAGGACGCGTGTCTGGGCGTGGTGATCACCCGGCTTCCGGAGTTCCCAGCCACGTCGGACTGCGTGCGGGTTACCCCGGACGAACTGATGGACGAGCCGCGTGGGTGGCCGGAACCGGAGGAGAGCACGAGCCCGCCGCCGCCCTCACCCGATGACGCCGCCTACGTCATCTACACCTCCGGCTCCACCGGCCGGCCCAAGGGCGTCGTCGTACCGCACCGGAACGTGATCGCTCTGATCGACGCGACCCGCGACGAGTACGGGTTCTCAGAAGCGGACGTGTGGACCTGGTTCCACTCCAGTGCCTTCGACTTCTCGGTGTGGGAGATCTGGGGCTGCCTGCTGACCGGCGGCCGACTGGTCGTGGTCCCCTACTTCGTCTCCCGCGAACCCGAACACTTCCGCGACCTGCTGGTCGCCGAGGAGGTCACCGTCCTCAGCCAGACCCCGTCGGCCTTCGCCCAGCTCCTGGATGTCGACCACACCGACGTCTCCGTCCGCCTCGTCGTCTTCGGCGGTGAACCGCTGGACGTGCGGACGCTGTTGCCCTGGTTCGACCGTCACCCCGAGTGCTCCTGCCGGGTGGTGAACATGTTCGGCATCACGGAGACGACCGTCCATGTCACCGAGCAGACCCTCACCCGGAAACTGGCGCTCGCCGCCACCCGCTCCGTCGGACGCGCCCTGCCCGGCTGGCACCTGTACGTGGTGGACCCGGCCGGACGTCTGCTGCCACCTGGGGTGGCGGGCGAGATATGCGTCGGTGGGGCCGGCGTGGCGCTGGGCTACCTGGGTCAGGAGGAGCTGACCGGCCGACGGTTCGTACCGGACCTGTTCACGGGCGGCACGATGTACCGCAGCGGCGACCTCGGACGTCTGCGCCCCGACGGGCGGCTCGAACACCTCGGGCGGATCGACAGCCAGGTGAAGATCCGCGGCTTCCGGATCGAGCTCGACGAGATCCGCTCCGTGCTGCTGGAGGATCCCGAGGTGCGCACCGCGGCCGTCCTGGTGCGCCGCGACGACCCGGCCGACGCCGCCACGGCCAGGATCCACGCCTACGTGACCCTTACGTCAGGGGGCGACCCCGCCGGGGTCCGTGAGAGGGCCGCCGGCATCCTGCCCGAGTACATGCTCCCTGCCGCCGTGACCGCGCTGGACGCACTCCCTCTGACGGCCAACGGCAAACTCGACGCGGCGAGACTCCCGTCGCCCGCCGTCCTGCGCCCACAGGGTCGGGACACGACCCCGGCTGTCGCCACCGACGACCTCACCGCGAGCCTGACGGAGATCTGGAGCGACGTGCTGGGCGTGCCCGTGGATCCGGACGACGACTTCTTCGACCTCGGCGGCAACTCCCTGTTCGCCGTCCGTATCGGTGCCGCCCTGCGCGCCCGCGGTCTGCCGTCCCTGCGGCTGCGGGAGCTGTACCGGCACCCGACCGTCCGGGGAACGGCCGCGAGTCTGAGGGGCATGGGCGAGCACCCCCGGAAGTGACCGGAATCGATTATGCGGACCGGCGTGGTCGGCCGGGTCGAATCCGGCGGGTGAGGCAACCGAACTAGGGCGCGTATTTGGTTGTGATCAATCTGTGGGTTTTTCCTGTCCCGCTCGAAAATACGATTCGGCGCTGTGAGCTGCGGCGGTGTCGTTCGGTCAGGCGGCGCGCTGGTACTCGTTGATCAATCCTCCGAGGATGGATTGTCGTCGGATCGGGTGAGCCTGGAGGTCGGTGACGGTGGCCGGGGCGGGTGGTTCGGCGCTGTCTGGGGGTAGTTGCCGCCGAGACTGGTGGAGCCGGTACCCGTTGTAGTGCTGGATGTACTCGGTCAACACCTCCGCTGCATGGGCCTCGTTGTAGATCAAGATGCGGTCGAGGATCTCGCGGCGCAGGGTGCCCACGACTCTCTCGCAGATCGCGTTCGCTCGCGGTGCCCGCGGCGGGCTGAGCAAGATCTCCACGTCATCGGCCTGGAAGACGGCGTCGAAGGCACGGGGGTACTTCGTATCCCGATCCCGGATGAGGAAGCGCAGCGAGTCCATCCGGCACCCCAACGTCATGGCCAGATTCCTGGCCTGCTGGACGGTCCACTGCGCGGTGGGGCGGGCGGTGGGGCGGGCGATAACGCCGGCGAGGTGGACGCGCCTCGTGCCGTGCTCGATGAAGAGCAGGGCATACAGGCGCCTGAGCGAGAGGTGTCGAGGTACAGGAAGTCCACGGCGAGGATGCCGTGAGCCTGGGCATTGCAGGAACTGGCGCCAGGTCGGGCCGGAGCACTGCGGGGCCAGGTCGATACCGGCAGCGTGCAAAATCTCCCAGACCGTGGACGGGGCGATCGAGTACCCAAGGCGCGCGAGCTCGCCCTGCACCCGCCGGTGGCCCCAGATGCTGTTCTCGCGGGCCAAGCGCAGAATGATCTGCTTGACAAGGGGCGCGGTGGAAGGCCTGCCGGGGCGGCGGCGCTGAGTGAACGTCCACTTCCGAGCGAGGAATTGCCGGTGCCAGGCCAGCAGTGTGATGGGGGTGACCGCGAAGACCAGGCGCCAGCGCTCACGCGGGATCAGCCGAGAGAAGGCGGCGAGCCAGACCCGGTCGGCGGGCTCGTAGCGGACCCGGGCGACCTGACGGCGCAGCACCGCGTTCTCATGCCGCAACGCCAGAACTTCCGCATCCTTGGCCACACGGCTGCGCAGCACAGCAGCGGGCACCGTGATCAGATTCCGGACCAGCGGGGTGACGACCGACAGCGACATCCGCAGATCGTCCCAGAGCAGTCGAGGCGGCGTCGCCAGGATCAGTAAACATGCAGGCCACAGCCGCGAATCGCATTTTCGAGCGGGACAGGCCGGCGAAGGCGCCGTCGGTCTCCCACCTGCGCGAGCACCTTGCCCACCTGGACAAGCTGGAGCTGCTCGGGCCCACGGCGAAGTGGCTTGAGGGGGTGCCGCCGAGGAAGGTGGAGCACTCGCCGGGCAGGCGCGGGTACGGGACGCGGCCGAGCGGGGCAAGGTCGGCGTGGTGAAGCGGTGTGCGCTGCTGGTGTGCCTGCTGCACATGGCGAAGGTGCGTGCGAGAGACGAGCTGGTGACGATGCTGTGCAAGCGGATGTCGCGGATCACCAAGATGGGCAAGGAGGACCTGGAGAAGATCCGTGAGCGGCACCGGGCCGAGACCGAGCGGCTGATCGCCCTCTTCGCACATCCCCAGCGTGCTGGCACCCGATCCGGTGGCACCGTCCCTCAACGACTACACGGCGCTACTGTGCCGAATCGCGGCCGACCCTTCTCACCTGCACACAATGCTGGCCGAAGGAGCAGCCCACGGCCCCTCCGACCTGGCCCGCTTTCTCGGCGAGACCGAATCGGCCCGCTGCCTCGCCACTGACCAGGTCACACAGCGACCTCACCAACACGGGCCCTGGATCCGACTCGCTCTCGCCTTGCGAAGATCCAACCCCACGGCGTTCCCTGGTACCGGCGTGGCGATGCGGGTACTGACCCACCATCCTGAAGCCGTCCGCGCCGTCCACGCCCGCATTGCTACTCTCACGGACACACCATCGGATCCGACCGCCCTGGCCGAGTGGATCGGTATCTCAGACGACACAACCCGTCGACCTGCTGCGCGCTGTCGGTAACAAGCCCGCTGACCGGCAGGAATCGCCGAACTGCACCAGTTCCACGACGGGGAGGCGATGGCGGATCTTGGCGAGGCGTTCGTCCCACTGCTGGCACTGCGCGATGTGCGGCGAGGCACACTCGTGCTCTGGATCAGGTGCATGCTTGACGTCGTTATGCGGAAGCCACAACCTCCCCGGCCATGACCTGGGGAGGGTGGGGAGCAGGGACGCGAGGTTGTCCCGCACGAAGTCCGCCGCCCTCGTGATCGATTCCTCGGCGCCGGCCTGGTCCTGGAAAACGCTGGTGGAGACCATCACTCCGTTCCCGGCATTGAGCCAGTAGTAGGCCACAAAGCCGGGGACCTGGCGCATGAGCGGCACGAACCCCTCATTCACGAGGCGTGCCGCCTCGGCTGGATCGGTCACCCCTTCGTATCGCCGGACTGCTGCGTACATGGCTGATCTCCTCGCGGTTCCGGGTCCGTCCTCTGCTGAGACGCTGTACCCCTGCGACAGCTACCTCGCTCCCGAGGCGTCCGGCAATCACTGGAAGGGGCGCCTTCGGTGATCCAACCGGCGGCTTCGGGGCCAGGCACGCGGCCCTGCGCCAGTCCGCCATGGCCGGTCCCGGCAGGCCGCCTCACAGCCGATGAGGTGAGCGCCCTGCCCGCCCTGACGCCGCCCGATGAGGGACTGGCCATCGGGTACCAGCCGTCCGAAGCCGCGGCGGACACCGATCACCCGCACCAGCTGATCCGCTCGCTGTGCCGGGACGAACGGCAGTTCCTGGGCTTCCCCGACCACCTGGGCCTGGTGGTGCAAGAGCTCGCCCCGCTGCTCGGGATGTTCGTCGACCACCGCCTGGATGCGTACTCCCACGACGCCTTCGCCATCAGCACCCAGCCGTACGAGGAGGCGGTGCTGGAGTACTTCGCCTCCTCGCCGGGGCCCCGGCGGCCGACGCCCACGGCTATGTGGCGTCCTCTCCCCACGAGGCGCTCCTGCAGAGCCTGGCCATGGCCCGCCGCAGGCTGCCCACCGCGTCCGTGTACGTCTCCGACCAGGCCAGCGACAACGTCACGCGGGCCTGCGAGCTGCTGCGGATGAACCGGGTGCCCGTGCAGTCGCTGCCCGACGGCACGATGGATCCCGAGGACCTGCGGCTGCAGACACGGATGCGGCGCGGCGCGGGCGCGGTGCGCCGGATTCCGTACACCTGGATTCGGCAGACGCGCCCCGGCGGGGTCATCCTGGCCACGGTCGGAGCGTGGTCGTACGGCACCGGCCTGGCCCGGCTGACCGTGGACGACGGCACCGCCACGGGCAGCCTGATCGGCCGGGCGTCGTTCATGCCCGCTCGCGCTCACGCTCTTGAACCGCTGTCGGGCGATCTCGCGGCACGCGCCGCGTACGCGGACACCGAACGGTCCGCCCGGCTGCCTCCTGATGTGCTGGACGCATGGATGCCCGCGTTCCTCGCCCCACTCGCCGCACCCGGCACACGCATGGTGCGGGCGGTCACGGGGGACGGGGGCACCGTGGTCTATCTCTTCGACACCGACCGGGAATCCTTCGCCACGCTCACCCCCGCCGGCGACGGCTGGACGGCCCGCCAGGGCGAGCCGGTAGCCGCGTGGGAGGCGATCGAAGAGGCCATCACCGTATGGCAGGACGCCGGGCAACCCGGCATTGACGCTGTCCGGATGCGGATGACCTCGCGCGTGCACACGTACGAGATCCCCGGAGCTTCCCGCCCGCCTTGGGAACACGCGATTGTGTGACCCGGCCAGGACGCGCCAGAGCGAAGAGGGCAACGGACGATGGATGACGAACCCCTGTCGGAGTGTTAGGGACAGTCCCCCTCTCTCTATCTCCTAACCCGTATTGCCCCAGGGGGAGGAGAGCGAGGGGGCTGGCTGCGCCTGATGCCGGACCGAGGGTGAAGGGTCCGTCTGGCCGGGGAGTTGCGCGGCGTCTACACGGTCGGGGATGCGCTGAACGGGATCGGGGCCCGGTAGCCCTTGCCGTCACCCGACCAGTCCAGCTGGATGTAGCCGTCGGCGAGGTAACGACTCGACCCGGCCTTGTACTTGAGCATCCCCGTCTTGTACGAGCCGTTGCCCGCGGCGCTGCTGTTTTCGAGCGCGCCTTCAAGCCCGGTGTAGTTGGCGGACTTCACGACCTTGTCCGGGCCGCGCACGCTCTTGTTGGTCTGGAGGTGGAAGCGCGCCTTCTTGAAGGTGAGGAGGTTGTTCGTGTGCGAGTAGGGGCCGTCCCAGTAGACCGTGGCTGTGGTGTAGATGTAGCCGCCGGACCGCCTGGCGCACAGCTTGACGTCGAACTCCCAGTTGTCGGAGTCGGGGCCGTTGTACGACGGGTCGTCAAAAGAACTACTGCTGCTGGTCTTGCAGTGGTAGCCCGCTGCCGAGGCCGTGGTGGCGGTGGCGAGGGTGGTGCCGGCGAGGGCGCCGACGGCGAGCAGGGTTATGGCAGTGCGCTTGAACCCGGGCATGAAGATGCTTCCTCCTAATGTCGGTGGTGATGCCAGGGAGCCTGCAAGCCGGACGGGCTTCTTCACCGGTGTGCCACCAGGGCGTGCCAGGGTCTGGCACGGCGATCGTGGTCACCGTGCCGGGAGGTGGGAGCGGGTGCCTGGGGGCTGCTTCGTGTCCCACGGCAGCTGCGGGCGCGGGGCGGGCCGAGAGCAGGTGAGGCCGCCGCCCGCTCTCCGTCCTGGATCGCGGTCAGCGCGGCGAGGGTGCGGGGGAGCGAGGGTGCGGGGGAGCAACTTCACTGTCCGACACCACCCATTCACAGTCGGTACGTTGAGCCCGGCCCAGGCCCTCACCCGCAGCAAGCGAAGGGCCCATCCGCGATGACCAGCACGACCTCCCCAGACCTGACCGTTGCCGAGCGGCTGCGTGCCGAGCACGGCCCGAAGCTCACCCTCGGCGACAGCTGCACGCTGCCCGACGACCTCGTGGTCGAGATCGACCCCGGCGCCCACCTGACCATCGGCAACCGGGTCTCCATCCGCCGCGGATCCACCATCCAGGTCCACCGCGGCGCCACCGTCGCCATCGGCAACAATGTCGCCATCGGAGAGCACACCTTCCTCTCCGCCATGGCCGGCATCCGCATCGGCGACGGCGCGGCCCTGTCGAACATGGTCGACCTGCACGACCACAACCACCGCCCCCGCACCGCGGCGAACGTGCCCACCGGGCAGCTCGTGCCGTGGGCGTCTGGCTTCGAGGCCGCGCCGATCATCATCGAACCCGGCGCGATCCTCTCCAACAAGGTCACCATCACGGCCGGGGCCCGCATCGGGGCGAACTCCCTGCTCGGCGCGAACGCCGTCGTCTCCCACAGCATCGCCCCCGACACCCTCGCCACGGGCGTTCCCGCCGGTGCCCGCCGCCACTTCGACGGTGCCCCCGCGCGGCGCGAGGACAGCCGCACCCTGGCCGTCGGGTTCTTCGGCACCTCGATCATGGAGCACCTGGAGGCGTACAACGCGCAGATGACCACGCAGGCCGGCCTGCCCGAGGTCGGCTCCAAGGTCACCGTCGAGGGCTGGCATCAGCGCGGCTGGGTCCACCGTCTGGCGCTGTCCCTGCGCACCGCCTTCCCGTACCTCACCTTCGACGTCACCAACCACGGCGAAGGTGGCGCCACCAGCCGCGACATCGCCAACATCGTCGAAGCCGACCGGGCCACCACCGCAACCGACTACGACCTGGTGTTCCTCGGCTGCGGCATCAACGACGTCTGGCGCCGCTTCCAGAACCGGATGTCCGAGGCCGTCGACCCCGACGAGTACACCCGGCACCTGACCACAATGCTGCAGCAGCTCAGCGGCTACAGCCGCCGGATCATCGTCGTCTCCGAGACGCCGTTCGGCCCCATCGAGGACCCCGGGACCGTGGCCGAGATGAACGCCGAGCTCGCCCGCTACAACGAGGCCGCCCGCGCGGCGGCCACCGCCCACGGCGCGCTGTTCCTCGACGTGTGGACCCCGTTCACCGCCGCCGCCCGGCAACTGGCCCCCGCGAACGACGGGGACGCCCCGGTCAGCCTGTGGAGCGACGGCGTGCACCTGACGGAACTCGGGGACACCGTGCTGCTCCAGCAGGCCGAGCGGATCCTCGCCGAGCACCACATCGTCGAGAAGCTCCTCGACTACCCGCTCCTGGAACGCGACGCCGCGCTCCTCACATACGGCCCGATGTTCGCCCGGTACCGTCCGGCCGGCTCCTGAAGCCCCGGGGCGTCCGGCGGTGGCCGGCCACCGCCGGACGCCCCGGCCACCACCTCACCCTGACCGCATCGCTCTCTGAAGGAGCTGCCCCGTGCCCCTGTCGGGCCACGCGCACATAGTGGCGCTGACCGCCGCGTTACCCCTGCTCGACACCGGCCGCTTGCAGGAGTGGGGCCGCCTTCTTTCCGAACGGCTGCCCGCCGGCAGTCGGCTGCTGGTCGCGGGCAACGGCGGCTCGGCGGCCGAAGCCCAGCACCTGACTTCCGAGCTCGTCGGCCGCTTCCGCGCCGAGCGGGCACCGCTGTCCGCCCTCGCGCTGCACGCCGACTCCTCCTCGGTGACCGCCCTCACCAACGACTACGGCCCCGAGGAGGTCTTCGCCCGACAGGTCCGCGCGCACGGCCGCCCCGGCGACGTCCTGCTGCTGCTCTCCACCTCCGGCACCAGCCCCAACGTGCTCGCCGCCGCGAACGCGGGCCGGGAACTCGGCCTGACCGTCTGGGCGCTGACCGGCCGGGGGCCGAACCCGCTCGCCTCCGCGAGCGACCAGGCCGTGTGCGTGGACGCCGTCCAGGTCACCACTGTCCAGGAGTGCCACCTGGTCGCGGTACACCTGCTGTGTGCGGCCGTCGACACCCACCGCACCGAGCCGGCCCTCCCTGCGGGCGCGGAGCCGGACAGCGCACGGCGGATGGTGGTGGTCGGCGACGTCCTGCTGGACCGTGACATCACCGGCACCGCCGACCGGCTCTCCCCGGAAGCCCCCGTCCTCGTCATCTCCGGCGCCCGGGACACCGACCGGCCCGGCGGCGGGCTCGCCGCCCTCCTCGCTGCCTGGGAGCCCTGGCGCGTCACCCTCGTGTGCGGCCTCGGCCAGGACGAACCCGGGGCTCGGGTCCGCGCCGTCCTCCCGGCGGACGACGACGTGTGGGACCGAGCGGTGTTCCGGTTCCGCCAAGGCCGCCTCGCGCACTGGAGTTAGTCGCGGTCCTCGGGTTCGGTGTCCTGCCAGATCCGTACGAGGGTGAGGTCGGGCCAGCGCCACGGTCGGCGTTCGACGGCGAACATCGCGCGGTGTACCTCGCGCTGGACATGGCGCGGCAGGCTGGTGGGGCGGGGAAGTCGAACTGCGGCTGCCCGATCAGCCGCGCGCCGCGGGCGCGGGCGTACTGCTCGAGCGCCCCGGCCATCTGCTCCCTCAGCTGCGCGCCGTACGTCGCATCGCGGCCGTCCCTGTGCCGGATCCACGGGTAGACGAAGCCCAGAGAGGTGTCCGCGTAGTCGGGGCGGGGCGGCATCTGGTTTCATGGTGCGGCTCCTGCTCGGTCAGCGTCTCTGCCCGGAACGCCGACGGCGGGGCCGCTGCGATGCGTGGCGCGAGCGCCGTACAGGAGCCGGATCACCTTCGGTGGGGGCCGAGGAGAAGCCGCCCGCGATGCCCGGCCGGGCGGGCGCCGGCGCGGTAGGTGTGGCGGGCCGCTTGGTGGTGCGGTTCGGCCGCGCGGCGCGGGCCAGGACGGTGGCGTTCGGGATGAGCGGGGCGCAGGTCTCGCAGACCTCTTCGAGGCTCCACACCCGGCGCACGACCGGGTCGTGCCGCAGGATCATCACCACCCCGCCTGCGCAGGACGTCTTGGTTCCGGGGTGGGCGCCGCATCGCTGGGAGCCGCAGTGGCACCAGGCGTGGGGGTTGATCGTGGCGGCCTTCGCGTGTGCGGCGGCGTGCGCGGCGGCGAAGGTGCGCAGCGCGGTGAGGTCCTCGGAGCGGGGCGGCATCCGGCACGCCGGGGTGCTGCAGGTGACCGAGGCGGCGCGGCCGCCGTGGCCGGTGATGCGGACCGTCCAGGCCCGTCCGGGGATGCGCTCGGTGGAGGATTCGCTGTAGGCGGTCGTCACGGCCGTCCGTTTCTGGTTGTTCGGTTGCTCGGTGATGTTGCTCCACTATGTGCTACCCGCCGGGGCGTTGGGCAGCAGGTTGCGGCCCCGGTCGGCACGGGTTCCAGGCGGTGAGTCGGCCACCTTCACCAGTGTTCCCTCAGACGGCCGGCTCCGGCGGACGATCCGATGCGGCCCGTTGATGCCGGGCAGCTGGTGGTCTGCGGGCGGGTCCTGTGGTGCAGTGTCCCGGTGGCAACGAACCCGGAGATGGCCTGGAGGGAAGCTGTCCGACTGCTGACGCAGGACGGCGAGTCGACGCGGCAGGGCGCGCTCACCGTGATGGGCAGGATCTGCGAGCAGGACCCCACACTGGCCGAGGCCACCGCTCATGTCGTGCGGACCGCGATGTCCCAGGGGGAGGACGACGACTCCTCATTCCCCCGCGCTGGAGGAGGCCGCGCGCCAGTTGCTGGACGGTCTCGACACGCCGTTGGTGGACAAGCCGGCGCCTTGAGCGGGTCCACCGCGCCCACCGGTGCGGTGGCCGGCATCAGGCGCTCGGTCCGGAGCGGCGCTGGCCGGAACGGGCGAGGACGGGGAGCGGCTGGGTGACGTCCCACTCGATGAGCTGCCCCTCCTGACGCTGATAGAACTCCCGCTTCTCGGCCTTGCGCCGGTCGTAGGTTTCCCGGCCGTGGATGCCGTAGACCTCGACGTACGCCGCGGGTGCCGCGTCGGTGAGGACGAAGTCGGGCAGGACGGTGTCGGCGGTGTCGTAGCGCAGCGGCTTGATGAAGGCACGGCGGCAGGCGGAGAGGGCGTCGGCCATGACCACTTCGTAGGAGGAGTCAGCGGGAAGGTAGGGGCCGGTGGTGAGCATCGCGGCCAGGTCGACGGCGATGAGGTGTCCCTTGGGACTGCGCTCGACGACGAACAGGGTGATCCGTGTGGCGCCGTGCTCGGCGGCCGCCTTGCCGAAGACGTGCCGGGAGGAGCGGGTGGCCCGGGCGTGCAGGGCCGCGCGGGCATAGAGCGGGGTGCGCTGGTGAGCCAGGCGGTAGGCGACACCGTACGGGGTGGGTGCCACCTCTTTGACCTGTCCGAGGAGCAGGGCGCGCCGTTCGGTCATGCCGTGGCGCCCCAGCGTTGCGCGGAAGGTGTCCAGGGCGGCGGTGCTGGCGTCGGCCGCAGCGGGGGTGAAGGGTGGTACGACGTGGAGCGCCTCGTCCATGCCTCGGCCGTTGACGGTGCTCTCACGCAGTTGTTGGCGCAGCCGGGCGTGGCACGTGCGCCAGGTGAGGCGCCCTGCCTGCGGGTGCGAGACGTTGAGTTGGGCCTGTTCCCACAGCCAGTGCAGCAGTCCGAGCAGGCCGACGGAGCGCCGCGAGCCTGCTTCGCCGCAGGTCTCCTCCAGCGTGGCCTCGTGGGTTCCGGGATGGGCCAGAGGGAGGGGGAGGGGGGTGGCCAGGCGGATGAACACGCCGTCGCCGGCCTCCCGGATGGCCTGCGTGCTGTAGCGGTCGCGGCCGGAAAGGCCGGGCCCGAGTTTGTCAAAGGGGCAGGTGGGGTCGTGTTGTTCGCCCTCGCCGGGCCAGCCGGCGACGTGGTAGCGGCCCGCACCCTCATCGTGAGGTGCCTCTCCGTTGAGGACCGAGTGGATAAGGAGAAATGAGGTAGTAAGCGAGGTAGTAAGCGTTTTCTGCCGTCGGGATCGCTATACGTGCCGAAGAAGGGCGGGTCAAGAGCCCGGCACGCAACGAGCGTCACAGGGCGCACCGCAACCGCAGTGGCCGAGAATGTGTCTCTCAGCGCGTGTCGCGACCCGGCTTTGGGGGACGAATGAACACTTGGGCGGTGCCCGGATACACCGAGTCGCTGGAGCTCGGATCCGGGGCGAGCGGGCGGGTCGTCCTGGCCGTGCACGAGGAGACCGGCCTTCCGGTCGCGGTGAAGTACCTCAGCGAGTCGCTGCGCACCCGGCCGGGCTTCGTGCGCGACTTCAGGGCGGAGGCGCGGCTGCTCGGCGGCCTGGAGAGCCCGTACGTCGCCGGGTTGTACGAGTACGTCGAGAGCCCGGACGGCGCCGCCATCGTGATGGAGCTGGTGGACGGTGTCTCCGTTGCGGACCCTGCTGACCAGGAGGGCCCGCTCGGTCCCGAGGCCGCGCTCGTCGTCCTCAAGGGCTCGCTGCTCGGCCTGGCCGACGCGCACCGCATCGGCGTCGTCCACCGCGACTACAAGCCGGAGAACGTCCTGGTCGTGCCGGACGGATCGTCCAAGCTCGTCGACTTCGGGATCGCGGTGGACGCCGGCACCAGCGTCCGGCGTGGCGGGAACCCCCTCCTACATGGCCCCGGAGCAGTGGACCGGCGCGCCCGCCTCCCCCGCCGCCGACGTGTACGCGGCCACGGCCACGTTCTTCGAGTGCCTGACGGGCCACAAGCCGTACGCGGTGACAACCTCGCCGAACTCGCGCTGCAGCACGTCGACGCGCCGGTCCCCGCCGAGGAGGCCCCCGAGGCGGTGCGGGAGCTGGTCCGGCGCGGTCTGGCCAAGGACCCGGGGAACGGCCCACCCACGCCGAGGCGTTCGTCACCGAACTGGAGGCGGCCGCCGGCGCCGCCTACGGGCCCGACTGGGAGGAACGCGGCCGCGGCCGGCTCGCCGCGCTGGTGGCCCTGCTGCCCCTGCTGCTGCCCTCGGCCCGCAACGCCCCGCGGACCACCACGGACACCGCACGCACGGTCCTCGGCCCCGAACCGGCACCGGACCCGGACCCGGGCCACGGCTGGGCGCGCTCGTGGCGCCCCGGCCGGCCGGGGTTGCTGGTGTCCGCTGCGGCCGTGCTCCTGGGCATCCTCCTGTTCTACGCTTCTACGGCATCCAGCACACCCCGGGAGCTGCCGCGCAGGCGGCGCAGGCCCTGGCCACCACCAGCGCCCAACCCGGCACGGCGTCGCCGGCGTCCGGCTCCCCCGACCGCCTCGGCGACACTCGTCCGCCGTCCCCGACGTCCACCGCGTCACCCGAACCGTCGCCCTCGGACGCGGCGACCACCGGAGCGGCGAGCCCTCGGCGTCCGCCACGACGGATCCGGCCCCCGACGCGACGACGTCCGGCGGGACGACCACCGAAGCGACCCCGACGAGCGCCGCCCCCACCTCGCCGGCCGCTTCCGCCGTCAAGGACGTCGCGGTGTCGGGCTTCCGGCAGACGGGTCCGACGACCGCCACGGCAACGTCGCCATCACCACGGACGGCACCGGGCCGGTCTCCATCACCGTCTCGTGGTTCACGGGCGACACCGGAGGACAGCTCGGCACCCCGGACGGCTCCCAGACCTTCGAGCGCAGCGGCGCCACGCAGTACACGATCGGCGTCGACCACACCTTCCAGGGCAACGGCTGCTACTGGGCGGTTCAGGCCGCGACCGAGTCGGCCTCCGCCCACGCCAGCGCCTCGCAGCAGCTTCTGACCAGGCAGTGTGAGATCCGATGACCGATGGGAACGACCGCACTCCCGCGCCCGCCGAGGACTCCGAGCCCACCCAGGTGCTCGAACCGGGCAGGCCCACGCTTCACCTCGGCCCCTCCGACAAGCCCGCACCGGGCGACGAACCCGGCTCCGCCGACGCCGAGTACGGTGCCACCCTGCTGGCCAGCCACTGGATCCAGAGGCCCGAGCCGGAAGGCACCGGCACTCTCGTCCAGCCACCCGCCGCGGAGACCCTGCCGACGCCACCGACGCGGCCGGATCGCGTCGAAGGCGCGGTGCTGCGTTTCGGGCCGGGCGTGACCGCGGCCGTCGCGCACCGCACCCACCGGACGCTGCCCGCCATACCGCCGCCCCCTGCGCCCCCGCGCCGACGCCTGCGCAGACACGCCCTGCCCGTGCTGGTGCTGATCTGCGTCCTTGCCCTCCTCGCCTGGCAGCGCCTCGGGCCGACCGTCGCGGTGCGCACGGTGGCGGTCACGGCGCGGCCGGCGGTTCTGGGCTGTGACGGCACCGCGGACATCGTCGGACTCGTCGCCACGAACGGCCGGCCGGGCACGCTCTCCTACCGCTGGATCCGAAGCGACGGCACCGCTTCGGGTGTCCTACGCGAGCTGATGGCCCGGGGTCAGGAGCGGGCCCGTCCGCACCTGCTGTGGACCTTCCAGGGCCAGGGTCACTACACGGCACGGGCCGAACTGCGCATCCTCTCTCCCACCCGGCGCACGGTCGCCGTCGACCTGACATACGCCTGTTAGTAGGGTCGGGGACTGGCGCGGTGGCTACTGCTCCGTTTCCAGTCCCCGCCGCTTCAATCCGGACATGAGGTTCTCCCTCATCCGGCTTTCCGACATCGTTCACCGGCTGGCATGCGCCGTCGCCCAGTGCACGTTCCCGCTCAGGCGGTAGACCCCGAGCCGACTGATCCACCCGTAGGTGTAGCGGGGGCATTGTCAAGTTATCCGTGAGCGGGATGGCTGAGGGTGCATCAGGGTGTGGTGGGGGCCGGTGGTGGTGCCGTGTTCAGAGCGCGGCGGACACGCCGGTGATCTGGTTCCAGACGGTGAAGCGGTGCTGCATCTCGGTGCGGTAGTCGGGTGCGGTCATCAGGTGTCGGCGGGGTCGGAAGTGGGACGAGATCCGGCTGAAGGCGGCGAGGAACTTCTGGGCGGCGCGGGGTGAGCGGAAGTACTTCATGGCGCGTTCGCGCTGCCTCGTCGGTTGGTGGGAGTTCTCAGCCCGGTTGTTCAGGCCCTTGCGGGAGCGGTGTCCGACCGAGGACATCAGCTCGCGGTGGGCGACACCGTAGGAGCGGAGCTTGTCGGTGATCAGCACCCGCGGCACCCGACACTGCTTCCTCATCAGCTTGGCCATGAACCGCTTGGCGGCCTTGGTGTCCCGCTTCGACTGCACCAGGATGTCCAGCATGTTCCCGTCCTGGTCAACAGCCCGCCACAGGTAGTGCCGCACCCCGTTGATCTTCACGAACACCTCGTCCAGGTGCCACTTGTCCCCGGCCCGCGGCCGACGGCGGCGCAGGCCGGCCGCGTACTGGGGGCCGAACCGGTCACACCAGGCCCGGATCGTCTCGTAGGAGACGACAATCCCACGCGCCAGCAGCAGCTCTTCGACCTCGCGGTAGCTGAGCGGCAAGCGGTGGTACAGCCACACCGCATGGGAGATGACCTCCGCCGGGAACCGAAACCCCTTGTACGACACCGCCGCCTCGGTCCCCACAGCCGACCCCTCCCACACGCTACGAACGACCTAAACGATCATCTCACGGACGGGCCAACGCCAACCTGACAACGCCGTGCCGCCAGTTCGTCGCACTCCGCCGCTTGCAAGGCAGCTGCCCCGGAAGGCGTGAGGGCGAGCACGCCGCCGCCCCCTTCTGCTCGACCAGCCCGGCACAGCAGGGTGATCGCGCCAGCGGCGCGGACGTCCGCAGGCAGGGCATCGTCGGTCAGGCAGCGCTGGAGAAGCGGCCAGCGGTCGTCCTCGTCGAGCAGATTTTGGGGCTCCTGGCTCGGGATGGAGGGGACGGTCAGCTCGCGGGTGAGCCGACGGCTCGTGGTCCATCTCGATGCGGCCGTGCTGCCCCGGCCCGGCCCTGCCGAGGTGTTCCCGCTGCCCCCGAAGGTCTCGGTCACCGCCTGCCATGGCGGCGAGGGCTTCTCCGTGGTCGCGGACCTGTGCGTCCTCAACGTGGACGTCAAGCTCACCTCCGCCTTCGACGCCGGCGCGGCCGAGGTGCTGCTCACCGCGGCCGTGGCCGGGTTGGACGAGCGGCTGCCCCCACCGCGCCCCACCTCGGTTGAAGTGGTCGCCGCCTGGCCGCCGTTCCAGTTGCAGGGCGACCAGGAGCCGGCCGCCGCGCTGTTCCGCGCCGCCAAGGAACTCGCGCTGGAGCCCAGGGCCAAGGTCGCCGGCCCCTCCAATATCGGCAACATGCTCGCCGGCTTTGGAATCCCAGCCAGCGCGGGTTTCGGCGTCCCCTACGAAGGGCTCCACGGCATCGACGAACGTGCCCACCTGGCCGAGTTGCCGCTGGTCTACGCCGTCTACCAGCAGGCCGTCCTCGACCTGCTCCGCACATGCTGAAGATCCTCGTACCAGATCCGTACCACCCCGGATTTCCGTACCACCCCGGATTCCAGCAATCCACCAGATGCGCCACTGGCTCGCACGGCGGCACTGCGCTCTCACAGGGTTACGGCCGCGCGCCGCCCGGGCGCGGTGCTCGACACGCGTTGGACCGGATGCCAGGATGGGGGGATAACTCCCGGGAGCAGAGAGAGCGTTGAGGTGCTGAACACCGCGACCGCCGCCGAGATGAACACGGCCATGATCCAGGCCCTGCGCAGCAAGGGCCGGATCCGCACGGAGCGCGTTGCCCAGGCGTTCGAGGCGGTCCCGCGGCATCTGTTCGTTCCCGGGACCGCCTTGGAGGAGGCCTACCGCGACGACGTGGTGTTCACCAAGCGCGACGCAGACGGAACGGCTGTCAGCTCGGTGTCCGCTCCGTAGCTGGTGGCGGCGATGCTCAGCCGGCTCGACCCGCAGCCCGGTGACAGAGTCCTCGAGGTTGGCTCCGGCGGCTACAACGCCGCGCTGCTGCGCCATCTGGTCGGCCCGCAGGGGGCAGTGACCAGCGTGGACATCGACCCCGACGTGATCGGCCGTGCCGCCGGCTGCCTGCGGGGCACGGCGTGGGAGGACGTACGGCTCGTCACCGGCGACGGCGAGTTCGGCGTGCCGGACGGCGCTCCCTACGAAGGGATCATGGTCACCGTCCCGGCGACCTCGATTGCTCCCGCGTGGCTGGACCAGCTGGCCGACGACGGCCGCCTGGTGGTGCCGCTGCGCGTGCGCGGTCTGGGGCGCCCTGTCACCGTCACCCGCGAGGGCGGCCACTGGTCCGGCGGGGGCTGGGAGCCGTGCGGCTTCGTGCGCATACGCGGCCAGGCCGCGCGGAACCCGGTGACCACCGTGGCGCTCGGGCACTTGGTGCGGCTTCGCGTCGACGACAGCCCGCAGCCCGACCGGCAGGCCCTGACCCGCGCTCTGGACGGCGAGCGGCACGAGGTGTGGACCGGCGTGACGGTCGGTGTCACCGAGGGCAGTCGGCCGGTCGTGGACGTGTGGCTGGCTGCCGCGCTGGACACGTTCGGGCGGCTGCACGTGGACCAGCCCGTCCCCGAGCGCACCGGAGGCCCGTGGACGCTGCCCGGCGGCAGCCCCGCGACCTGGAACGCCGACACCCTCGCCTACCGGACGATGCGTCCCGTCGACGGCGATCAGTCCCGCTTCGAGTACGGCATCGCCTGGCACGGCCCCGACCCGGTCCTCGCCGACCACTGCGCCCGGCAGCTGCTGGTCTGGAACCGCGACCACCGCGGCGGCCCCGGCCCCGCCCTGATCCTGTATCCCGAAGGCTCCGGCGAGAAGCTGGCCACGGGTCGCGTGCTGGACCGGACCGGCCCCCGCATGGTCCTCGCCTTGCCCTGAACCATCCCGAAGGTCTCCCTGGCCCCGAAGGGCCGGGCCGAAGAGGTCACCACCCGACACGCGGAAAAGCTAGTAGAGGTCGAGTACCGCACGAAGGGCCTGGTCGACGCGCTGCATGACCGTTGCTTCCACGGCTCCGATGAGTTTGGCGCCGTCGAAGCGGGAAGTCCGCAGTTGCTGAATATTCACGGCGACCGCTGTTCCGGGTAGCGGATCCTCGATCACCACGGACATGGCCGTGTCCGGGAACTGTCCCGCCGGGTGCAGCACGATCACGAGCACCGCCCCGTAGGTCGACTCCAGGCCCTCCAGGGAGATGATCAGGACGCTTCGCCCGTCGCCGAGCGTCCAGACCTCGCCACGCCTCACAGAGTGTCGCCCTCGCCGCACAGGGCATTGCCGAGGCCGAGCGCGGCCAGCTGCTCGGCGGAGTCCAGGACGGCCTGACGCCGGGCGGCTCGCACGATGTACGTGTTCAGCGACACCCCGGCGGCTTTCGCGCCTGCCTTGATCGAGACTTCGTCTTCATCGGGGATACGTAGTGTCATCGCAGTCATGCGACCACTCTAGCAACCACACAGCGGTTGCATCAATGGTATCGCAAAGTGATACCACTTCTAGGTTTGGAAACTGCACCGTCTCTCTGACGTCCTCGCGGATGCTCTGGCACCGCCGCACATCCGCTGACCTGTACCCACGCTGTGATCGCTGACTGGGAGACCGCGAGTGGCCGCTGAGGGAATAAAAGATCAAGGGATGCTCGACGAGCTCGACCCGATGGTGGTCAGGCCGTACTTCAGCGGCGGTACCAACGCTCCGCCGGATTCATCCTCTGCCGCCGTCTCGGTGGAGCAGGAGATCGTGCCCACGCCCCACCCCCTGCCCGTCGCCCGGCCGACGGGAGCCGACCCGGTGCGGTCAGCCATCGTGCCGGACAAACGAGGAAGGCGTCGTCCCCGTCGCCTGTTGGTCATCGCCGGGACGACAGCCGCCGCGACTCTGGCGATTGCCGTGGTCTTCGGCATGGCTTCGGACACCTCGTCCGATCGAGCCAGCGATTACGTCGTACCCGACGGCGATTCCCTTCTCGGAAACGGCGATCCGCTCATAGGCGGATCCCGGAGCGGGAAGTCGGGCAGTCTACCCCCGGTCCCGACCGGCAAGCCTTCCTCAACCGAGCCGTCGGCCGACAGCACGAAAAAAGACGCCCCCATCGCCCCCGCCCCTGGTGCAACGCCGCGTCGGCCCACCGGGCCGCCTGCGTCGTCCTCGGCCACAGACACCCCGGCCGCGCCCCTCGACATAAAGCCCGGAAACTCCTCAGAGGACGGCTACCTGTGGTCGGACGGCAAGCTCAGAGCCGGCGACAACGACTACTGGGCGCAGAGCGAGGTTACGGTCAAGAACGTGAAACCGTTGACCCAGCTGATCGTCGAGCTGCGGATCGCGAAGACTGACGGCGTGTCGAGCACCGGCTCCTGGTCGACGGTCTCCTCCGACGACTACGACGTGCGCGTCTGGGAGGACAGCGGGGCGCTTGTCTACCGCTGGACGCTGAAATCCGGGAGGACCCTGCCTACGGACACCTATGCCTTCGTCGGCCAGTACAACCGCGCGGATGGCGACCGTGACATCGGCAGCGACCTGTACACGGCGCAGGGCGACGGCTCCGGCGGACCGGTGGAAGTACGCGGCGACTTCTCAGGCTGATCAGTACTCGCTTCGCGTTTCCGCTGCTCACTCGACTTTCGACGTTTTCGTTGATCGTCGTTGGGGTCGCTCGGACGGGTGCTGGGGGCCTGATCCGGCAGTGCGGGGCGAGGCAGCGGAGAAGCATCGGCGGTGCTTACGTCCCGTCGTCGCGGACGCCTCCTATCACGGCAAAGCCCTCCGCGACCTGCCCGCGACCTGCACCTTCACCACGTACTCGGTTGCGGTCAATGAGACATCAGGGGAGCCGGGGGACAATGTGCGCACGACTGTAAGGCACCACCTGGGCAACACGGGGAAGGCGAGCAGACAGGGCCACCGGTCGCACCCGGGGACGGGCGGGGGCGTGGACCGTGCCGTCGGCCAGGTGGCGGAGGTCGGTGTCGGTCACGGTGGTGAGGTGTCCGACCAGGTGACGGTGTCGAGGTAGCTGGGGCCCGCGTTGCTCTCGGCGGCCGTGCCGTACAGCGGGGCAGCGGAAGAGCCTACGGGGAGGTCGGTGTCCGGGGCCGTGGCGGTGGCTTCCATCGGTTCTGGTTCCCGGCGTGGGGCGGGTGGCAGTGCTCCGGCGTCGGTCAGCCGGCGGAAGGGGCTGGGGTTTGCGGGGTCGGCCGGCGGGAGGGTCACGGAGTCAAGTGTCCGCTGGGCGGATACGTGCCACTGGGCTCCTCCGGCCGCGGCAGCCTGGCTGACCGTGACAGCGCCGTCGGGCTCGACCCGCAGTTCCCAGCCAGGTGG
Source organism: uncultured Actinomycetota bacterium (assembly GCA_963711935.1). GTDB lineage: Bacteria > Actinomycetota > Actinomycetes > Streptomycetales > Streptomycetaceae > Streptomyces. The sequence goes on along the minus strand of CAVQGD010000001.1, from coordinate 61,534 downwards.
CGGTTGCCTGCCGTCCAGTGTCGCCAGCCACGGGGGGTCCGACTGGTTGTAGTGCACCCGCAGGCCGGCACCCGGGAGGCTGACCGCCCAGGCCACGACGTTCCCATCCCGGAAGCGGAGCGTGGTGCCCGCACCGAAAACGACATGGAAAGCACCAGAACCCGTGATGGTTTCGATGCTCCAGTTCCCGATGTTCTGGGAGGTCAGGTAGATCGCGATACCCACCCGCCACTTGACACCCGAAGACGGATGAATCCGCGGCATTGTGAAGGCGATCTTATGGAGGCCCAGAAGTCTTTCCAGATCTTCCTCGGACAGGCGGTGGGTCTCCTTGAAGGCGTTCAGGGAGTCCCGCCAGTTGTCCAGGGCCAACCTGTCCACGTCACGGGCCCAGTCGGACAGCAGGCGTGCCGGGTCCTGCGCGTCCGGTGCCCGCTGGTAGCCGCGTACCGCGAGCTCGGCGCCATCCGCTGCGGCCCGGTGTGCGTCGGGCAGGCCCGCTGCGGGGGGTGGGGCAGGCCGGTCGGGTTCCGCCGGCCCGGGAACGCCGCCGAGCACGTCGCGTGGCAGGGCTCCGGCGTTGGTCAGCCGGCGGAAGAGGCTGAGGTTTGTGGGGTCGGCCGACGGGAGGGTGAAGGATTCCAGGGTCCGCTGGGCGGTTACGCGCCACTCGGGTGCCCCGGCCGCTGCACCTTGCCGGCTGACCGTGAAACCGCCGCCGTCCTTGACCAGTTCCCAGCCAGGTGGCTTCTTGCCGTCCAGTGTCTCCAGCCGCGGCGTGCCCGACTGGTCCGTGCCCGACTGGTCCGTGCCCGACTGGTCCGTGCCCAACGGGTCGTAGTGCACCCGCAGGTCGGCACTCGGGAGGCTGACCTTCCAGGCCACGACGTTCCCATCCCGGAAGTGGAGCGTGGTGCCCGCACCGAAAACGACACGGAAAGGAGAACCCGTCCCCGGGATCGATTCGATGCTCCAGTTCCCGATGGTTTCCTGGGTGGTCAGGTAGGCCGCGACACGCACCCGCCCCTGGAAACCCGCATTCGGATTCGCCATCAGCTTGAAGAAGCTTTCGCGGTAAAGGCCCAGAAGTCCTGCCACAGCGTTCTGGTGGGTTCGGTCGTGCTTTTCCTTGATCTTTTCCTTGATCTTTTCTAGGGATTGCTCCCAGTCGTCCAAGGCCGGTTTGCCCGGGTTGTGGGACCAGTCGGACAGCTGGCGTGCCGGGTCCGGCACGCCAGCTGTCCGCTGGTAGCCGCGTACCACGTGCTCGGCGCCATCGACCCACCACTCCCCCCTGTCCTTGTGGTGCACGTGCAGTTCGCCTCGGCCGTCGGTGCTGATGTCGGCTTGGATCTCGGTCCCGTCGGCGTCGACCAGTCGCGCCGTGCCCTCGGGGCCCTTGAGTTCCAACCGGTGTCCGGTCCCGGGGAGGGTCATCGCCCAGTGCGAGAAGGTGCCGTGGGGGTGGAAGTGGGCGATGTCCTGCTCCCGCCGCATCGCGACGGCGAATCCGCTGTGGGTGGTAGGCACAAGCCGCCAGTCCGCCTCCATCGGTGCGACCCTGTCCAGCACTGTCAACCGCGGCAGCCAGTCCCCACGCACCCTACGTCCATCGCGCAGGGCTTCCACGGTCTCGGCGGTGGTCAACAGGCGCCGCGCCAGCTCCGCCATGCTGGGGTTCTTCAGCCAGTCCAGGAGGCCCCGGAGGATCTTCGCTGCGGCCGCCCGGTCCGCGTGGGGCAGGCGCGCTGCGGGGGGTAGGGCAGGCTGGTCGGGTTGCGACGGCGCGGGAGCGCCGTCAGCGGTGCCCTCGCCGGGCGGACCGGGTATCCGGTCGCCGGAGCCGCCGTCCGGCAGTCCGCCGGAATACGGACCGGCGGCTTCGGCCCCGGAATCGCCGACCGGGGGAATGGCCGGCTCGCCCGCCCGGCCGGGGCTGGGGATGTCGAGCCGGCCGGCGTCGAGCCCGGTGAGGTCGATGTCCAAGGGGTCGGTGCTCTGGCTGGCGGGCGGGGCCGCGGTGGCGGGGTCGCTCGCGGGGGGTGTGCTGAGGGCGGGCAGGGGTTGGGTGTGGCCGGTGGTGTCGGTGAGGGGGAGGTAGCTGGGGCCCGGGTCGCTCTCGGCGGCCGTGCCGGGCATCTGCGGGGCGGAGGAGGAGCCTACGGGGAGGTCGCTGTGCGGGGCCGTGGCGGTGGCTTCCATCGGTTCTGGTTCCCGGCGTGGGGCGGGTGGCAGTGCTCCGGCGTCGGGGGCGGGGTCGGCCGGCGGGAGGGTGAAGGAGTCCAGGGTCCGCTGGGCGGATACACGCCACTGGGATCCCCCCGCCGCTGCAACCCGGCTGACCGTGACACCGCCGCCGTCCTTGACCAGTTTCCAGCCAGGTGGTCGTTTCTTGCCGTCCAGTGTCTTCAGCCGCGGCTCACCCGACTTGCCCGTGCCCGACTTGCCCGTGCCCGACTTGCCCGTGCCCGACTTGCCCGTGCCCGACTTGCCCGTGCCCGACTTGCCCGTGCCCGACTGGTCGTAGTGCACCCGCAGGTCGGCACCTGGGAGGCCGACCGTCCAGGCCACGACCTTCCCCTCCAGGAAGCGGAGCGTGGTGCCCGTACCGAAAACGACATCGAAAGGAGAATCCGTCCCCTTGACGGTTTTGATGCTCCAGTTCCCGATGCTCTGGGAAGTCAGGTAGGCCGCGACACGCACCCGCCACTTGAAACCCGCATTCGGATTCCTCATCAGCCCTGGCAACTTGGGTCCGGTAACGCCCAGCAATCTTGCCACATCTTGCTGCTCGGACAGGCCGCGGGTCTCCTTGATGTCTTTTAGGGATTGCTTCCAGTCGTCCAAGGCCGGTTCGCCCGGGTTGTCGGCCCAGTCGGACAGCTGGCGTGCCGGGTCCGCAGCGCGCGACGCCCGCTGGTAGCGGCGTACCGCGCGCGCGGCGCCATCGACCCACCACTCCCCGTCCGCTTGGCTCACCACTCGCAGTTCGCCCCGGTCATCAGTACTGACGGCTGGGATCTCAATCGTCCCGTCGGCCTTGACCAGCCGCGCGGTGCCCTCGGGGCCCTCGAGTTCCAACCGGTGTCCGGTCCCGGGGAGCACCATCGCCGAGTGCGAGAAGGTGCCGTCGGGGTGGAAGTGGGCGATCTCCTGCCCCCGCCGCACCGCGACGGCGAACCCGCTGACGGTAGGCATACGCACAAGCCGCCAGTCCGCCTGCACCGGTGCGATCACCTCCAGCACCCTCAACCGCGGCAGCCAGTCCCCCAGGCCACGTCCATCGAGCAGGTTCGTCAGGTGTTTTTCGCTGATCAACAGGCGCCGAGCCAGCTCCGCCGGGCCGTGGTTGTGGTTCTCCAGCTGGTTCAGCAGGCCCCGGAGGATCCCCACTGCGGCCTGGTTCAGCAGGCCCCGGAGGATCTCCGCTGCGGCCGCCCGGTCCGCGTGGGGCAGGCGCGCTGCGGGGGGTGGGGCAGGCTGGTCGGGTTGTGACCGGCCGGGAGCGCCGTCAGCGGTGCCCTCGCCGGGCGGACCGGGTATCCGGTCGCCGGAGCCGCTGGCCGGCAGTCCGCCGGAATACGGACCGGCGGCTTCGGCCCCGGAATCGCCGACCGGGGGAATGGCCGGCTCGCCCGGCCGGCCGGGGCTGGGGATGTCGAGCCAGTCGGAGTCGAACCCGGTGAGGTCGAACCCGGTGAGGTCGAGGTCCATGCCGAAGGGGTCGGCGTCCTGGCCGGCGGGCGGGGCCCCGGTGGCGGGGTCGCTCGCGGCAGGAGCGCCGACGGCGGGCAGAGGCAGGGGCTGGCTGTGGCCGGTGCTGTCGGGAAGGCGGAGTGGACCGTCGAGCCGGCCGGGGTCGGATCCGGTGAGGTCGAGGTCCATGCCGAAGGGGTCGGCGTCCTGGCCGGCGGGCGGGGCCCCGGTGGCGGGGTCGCTCGCGGCAGGTACGCCGAGGGTGGGCAGGGGCTGGCTGTGGCCGGTGCTGTCGGGAAGGCGGAGTGGACCGTCGAGCCGGCCGGGGTCGAACCCGGTGAGGTCGAGGTCCATGCCGAAGGGGTCGGCGTCCTGGCCGGCGGGCGGGGCCCCGGTGACAGGGTCGCTCGCGGCAGGTACGCCGACGGCGGGCAGAGGCAGGGGTTGGCTGTGGCCGGTGCTGTCGGGAAGGTGGAGTGGACCGTCGAGCCAGTCCAGGTCGGATTGGATGAGGTCGAGGTCGAGGTCGATGCCGAAGGGGTCGGCGTCCTGGCCGACGGGCGGGGCCCCGGTGACAGGGTCGCTTCCGGCAGGTGCGCCGAGGGCGGGCAGGGGCTGGGTGTGGCCGGTGCTGTCGGTGAGGTGGAGCTGGGCGCCGTCGAACAGCAGGGCGTGGTCGGTGGCCGGCTGTCCGTGGGGGGCCAGGAGGTCTAGCGCCCAGGTGGCGGGAGCAGCCGTGTCGCCGGGGTGGGCGGTGGCACGGATCTGCAGGCCGTGGGGGGCGGGAAGCCGGTACTGGGTGTGCGGGTGGTGGGGCCATGCGGGCAGCAGCGTGGCGGGGATGAGGTACTGGGGAGGCAGGTCCGGGGCGTGGGCGTCGGCGCGGAGGACGACGCCGGCGGGTGCGGGTGTGTCGTGGTAGCGCAGGCGGCCCCAGGCGTCGAAGTGCCAGCCGTGGCCGGTGGCGGGGTCGGTGAGGGTGAAGCCGTCGGGGAGGTGGCCGGTCAGGGAGGGCGGCAGCGGGCCCGCGGTGGCGGTGGCGGGGTTGCCCGCGGGGTCGGTCAGCTGGTGCACGGCGACGGGGCCGCCGGTGCCGTCCGCGGTGTAGGCGGTGTGGACCTGCAGGCCCCGCAGCGGGCCGGGGAGGTCGCCGGTCAGCGGGGTCAGCCGCTGGCTGAGGAACCGCGGAGCGGTGCTCGGCTGCACCATGTCCAGCCGCACCTGCCCGCTCCCGTCGGCCAGCGGCTGGTCCCTGGCGACCAGACTGCCGTCAGCCGCGTAGTGCAGCCGGACGCCGCTGTCCCGGTCCAGGACACTGAAGTCCGCCTGGCGGTGCGTCCGCAGCTCCTCAGGGGCCGCGCCGACCTCGAACCTGCCCGTGGCGTCGCTCGGCCCGAGGAGCTCGTAGCGTGCGGCCCTGCCTCCCTGCTCGGTAGGGGTGAAGGAGACGGCGATCTTGATGCGCCGCAGCTCCGCAGGGCCGAGGACCGGGGCGGTCTCACGGTAGACGACCTCGTGCTCCGGGCCACTGAACTCGGTGCGCACACCGAGGGGCCGGTAGACGACCTCGTGGCCGCCTTCCCGTTCGACGACGTCGAAGTCCCGCTCCGAAGACGGGCCTTCCATGAGCGAGGAAGGACCAGCGGCATCGTGCTGTGTGGCCAGATGCCTCCGCAGTGCCTGACGAGCGTCGTCCACCGGATGGTAGGCGGCCGGCCCGGTACCGAGCTCCCGTTCCTCGTAGTCGTCGCCGGCGAGTATGCCGTGCACCTCACGGCTCACGCCCCGCTGCTCGGCCAGCACCCTGGCCTCGGCGACAGCCCTTTCGATCCGGTCGGGGGAATTCTCGAACGCGTGGAGTGCCTGCGCGACCCGCATCACGTTCCAGTACTGCTCCGGATCCCGCTGCCGTAGCGAGGCCGCACCCTCACCCAGCGTCACCGGGAACGGGTTGTGCCGCTGGGTGATCTTCGCCGCCTCCGACCACAACCTCCGCGCCACCGCCTCCTGGCCCGGTTCTGCGAGGCGCTCCGCGAACCGCCGCAGCTCCGGCGTCACCGGCGTCCGCAGACGGTCCTCGACCGGAGACCGCCCCGGCACGGTGGCCGGATCCGCAACAGTCGCCGCATCCGTCCGCGCCCCCTCGGGCTGGACGTCGTTCGACTCGGCCGGCGGCGTTGACGCCTCGTCGGCGGGCCTCGCCGCCACGGTGTCGTTCCCCGGCTCGGCGAGCGTGTTCTCCAGGTCCTCGACCGGAGACCGCCCCGGCACGGTGGCCGGATCCGCAACAGTCGCCGCATCCATCCGCGCCCCCTCGGGCTGGACGTCGTTCGACTCGGCCGGCGGCGTTGACGCCTCGTCGGCGGGCCTCGCCGCCACGGTGTCGTTCTCCAGCGCGGCGATCGTCCGCTCCAGGTCCTCGACCCGGGGGACCCGTTCGGGCATCGTCGCCCGGTCCACCCGCGCGGCACCGGACGGCGCCTCCGGCAGTGCGGAGTCGTCGCCTTCCACCGCGGGGCCGGAGCGTTCAGGCCGCTGGGCTTCGAGATCGCCCAGCTGCCCAGGCGCCTGCCTGCCCGGCGGGGGCCCCGACTGCCCGGGCGACCCCGCCGGTCGCGGGCCGGCCACATCGCCGAACCGCGCCAACGGACTGAGGGGTGCGCTGGGCATGTCCTCGAGCCCGGCCAGGAAACCGGCCGCCGCATCGTCCTCGCCGCCCGGGCGCGCGCCCGGCACGTCCTCCGCGCCGGACACGACCTCGGGTGAGGTCGCGTCCTCGGCCCTGGCCACGGACCCCTCCGGTTCCCCGTCGTTGCCGGCGGCGGACACCTCCGGCTGCTTCTCCGGCCGGGTGCCGGGCACGCTCGGCAACGCGTCGAGCTCGTCCAGGGACCCCTCGTCGACGTCGCGGGCCTGCGGTTCCCCGTCGTTGCCGGCGGCGGGCGCGTCCGGCAGCTCTTCCGGCCGGGTGCCGGACACGCTCGGCAACGCGTCCAGCTCGTCCAGGGACCCCGCGTCGACGTCCCGGCGCAGATACTCCAGCTCCTCCCGGATACGGGCCCGCTCCTGCTCGGCCCGCGCGGCAAGACCCTCCTCCACCAGCCGGTCGAGCCGGCCGCCGGAACCCGAGCCCGACCCGGACGAGTCAGCCCCCTGCTCGGCAAGGTCGATCTCCTGCTGCAGCTCGCGGCGCAGCGCTGCGCGGATCTCGTCCTCAGTGCGCAGCTCGTCCAGACGGGCGTGCGCTTCCTCCAACCGCTGCCGGGTTTCCGCCGCGTCGTCCAGCGCGCCGGTGCGCTGCTGCCGCGTCAGCTGCTCACGCAGGGACGCGACCTCCTGCTCCTGGGCCTGGACCCGCGCCAGCCTCTCCTGCTCCTGCTCCTGCTCCTGCCGTTGCCGTTCCCTGGTGCTGAGGTAGTCCTGGAGAGCCTGACGGGCGGTTGCGGCTTCCTCCCGGTTGGCGGCGGACTCCATCCCCCGCATGAGCTCGGCCTCACGCGGATCCTGCTGCGTTCCGTCACCACGCAGCTCCTCGAACCGCCGCAGCAGCGGATCGTCGTGGGCCGGCGCGGCATCCGGGTCCTGGCCGCGCAACACCTTGAGCCGCCGCTCAAGATCGTTGTGGATCTCCGCGGTCTGCTGCCGCTCCGCCAGCCGCTGCTGCTGTTCGCGGATCCGGCGGTCGGTGTGCTCGGTCAGCGCCTGCTCGGCACGGCGCGACTCCTCCGGACTGCGGGCGTTCTCGATCTCCCGCATCAGCTCCGCGCGGCGGGCGTCCGCCTCCGGAGCACCACCCGGCAGCAACCCGGTACGCAGCTCGGCCAGCTGCCGCTCCTGGGGCGTCCAGTTGTTGAAGGCGGCCTGCTCGTCCAGCGCCTTGGTCCGCTCCCGGTCGGTCGTCGCGTTGTCGACCCGCTGCTGCAGCTGGGCCTGCTTGTGCCCGGCCAGCTCGTGCAGCGCCCGCGTCCGCTCCTCCTCGGTCGTCGCGTCGTCGAGCCGCCGCCGCAGCTCCGCCTCCCGCGGATCCTGCGGCACCCCCCCATCCAACGCGTCGAGCCGCCGCCGCACAGCCGCGTCCTGCGCCTGCTGCTCCTGCCGGAGCGTGAAGTCGGTCCATGCCTGGGCAGCCTGGTCCCTCTCCTGCGGGGTCCGGGCGTCGACGAGCTGCTGAACCAACCTCGCCCGCTGCGCCGCCGCCTCCGACGCACCACCCTCGGGCTCGGCCACCTCGCGCAGGGCGTTCAGCCGTCGTTCGTCCGCCGTCAGCTGGTGGTGCGCGGCCAGCTCGGCCAGCGCCTGCTCCCGCTCCTCGGGGGTCGCCGCATCCTCCACCCGCTGCCGCAGCTCCTGCCCGCGCGGGTCCGGCGTGGCCGCCTCCCGCAGCGCATCGAACCGCCGGTCCAGATCCTCGATGCCGGCGCCCTCACGCACCTCGTCCAGCCGCCGCTGCATTTCGCGGTCCCGCTGGTACTCCTCCAGCGCCTGCCGGGCGCGCGCCGCCTCCCCGGCGGTACGGGCCGCCTCTTCCTGTTCGAGGGTCCGCCGCAGCATCAGCGATGCCTCCGGGTCGGCCTGCGCCAGCCGGTCCAGCCGCTCCCGCAGCTGCCGGTGCACGGCCAGCTCCTCCTGCAGCCGCTGCCGCTCGACCGGATCACCCACCGCGGTCAGCTCCCGGCGCAGCTGCTCCACACCCGCGTCGAAGGAGCCCGGGGTGTCCGTCCGGTTGAGCACCTCCACCGGCAGATGACGCTCCACGAACGCGGTGTACTCCCGCAGCGCGCTGTCGGCCAGCACCACATCGCCGGTGCGTGCGGCCTGCTCGACCGCGTCCACCTTGGCCCGCCACGCGTTCTCACCGACCCCGAGCTCCTCCAGACGCGCGAACCCGCCCCCCACGTGGGACCGGAACTCCGCCAGCCGCCGGTCCAGCAACCCGTGCTCCACCGCCGTCCGCAACGCCTCCAGACGCCGAGCGGTCTCCCCCCAGTTGCCGGTGCGGGCCGCCTCACGCGCCGCGTCCGCCTCCTGCCGCCACCCCGCCTCGGGCAACCCAGCCCCCCGGGCGATGCCGCTGAGCTCGCTGACGCTGCGCTGCACCTGCGGGCCCAGTGCCGCGATCGCCTCGCCGGGTGCTGCCGGCAGGCCGGGGAGCAGGGCCTGCGGGGAGGGGTCCGGCAGCTGCGCGGGGTCGAACGCGGCGGGCGCCTGGGGCAGGTCGTGGATGGCTTGCAGACCGGCCCCGTCATCCCCGGCCGAGCCCGTCCCGCTCTCCCCCGCCGCCATGTCCGCGGTGTCGTGCCCGGTGGCGATGCCCGGGTCGGCGGCGGTGTCGGGCGCGGAGCCATCCGCGGTGTCAGGCGCGGTACCGACGCTCGGGTCAACGGCGGTGTCGGGCGCGGTACCGACGCTCGGGTCGACGGTGGTGTCGGGCGCGGTACCGATGCTCGGGATGGCGGCGGTGTCGGGCGCGGCGGCGTTCCCGCCGGCCGGCCCCTGCCCCTCGACGCGGGTCTCGTCCTGAGGCAGCGCCGACTCCAGCCCGGTGCCCCCACCGGCCCGATCCCCCCGGGAGCCGGAACCAGCCCCCGTTCCGGTGACCGGCCTTTGGTCACCGGGCGGACGCGCGTTGGCGGCGGACCCCGCACTGGTGCCCTCGGCCACCGCGATCCTGTGCCGCCCGGCACCCTCGCTGTCCTCCGCCGGGACCCGGACCCTGCCCTCCGCCGGGACCGGGCTGCTGGCCTCCCGCGGTCCGGGGAGCTGGCCCGTTCCAGTGATCTGGCCCGTTCCGGCCTCGGTGTCCGGCACGGAAGGACCCGACGACGTGGTGTCGTGGTCCTCACTGCGCAACGCCTCAAACCGCCGGACAAGATCCTCGTGGATCGCCGCGGTCTCCTGCTGCTCCGCCAGCTGTTCGCGGATCTGACGGTCTGTCTGCGGAACCGGCGCCTGGTCCGCCTGGGGGCCGGCTGTCTCCCGGGGTGCTCCCGACGTCGGGATACGGGTCTCGGGGGCCCTGCTCTCTGCGGTGCCAGTGCCCGTGGGGCCGGTGCTGGAGGGGACCGTGCCGGTGCCAGCGCCTGTACCGCCCGTGCCGGTAGAAACCGTGCCCGCCGGGACCGTGCTGGGGGTGGCGGTGGGTACGGTCTGAGGCGGCGTCAGGTCCTGGGAGGCGGCGGGGGCGGCACCGTCGCCGACGGTGGCCGGGCGCAGCTGGGTCGGGGCCTGGTCCTGCGGTGCCGGGCTCTGCGTGGTCGTGGTGCGCGCCGGCTCCGCAGCGTCGGCTGCAGTGCCCGGACGCGCAGCGGTGGTGGGCGCGGGCGCGTTCTGCTGGCCGTTGTTCCCGGACGCGACGGGAGTGGTTGCGGGGGCTGCCACGGGAGCGGCGCCGGTGTTGACATCCGGGGCTGTGGCATTGCTGCCGCTGGGAGTCACCAGCGTGGTGTCGAAGCCGGGAAGGCCCTGGGCTGGTCGGGTCGGCGCAGCGCCTGACGCGTTGTTGGTCGGGATGCCGGGCGGCAGGGTCATGGTTTCGTTGAGCTGCTGGTTGGCCGACTGACGGACGGGCCGGTCGTCCTGCTCGTCTGGTTGCCGCTGCGGGCGGTCCGCCCCGTTGCCGTCGCCCGGGCGGCTGCCGGCGTTCTGGTTGGAGCCCGGGGCAGAGGGCGCTCCCGCCGTGGATACCGGTGCCGTGGCCGCGCCCGTCGAGCCGTCGGTGCCCTGCGTACCGGGGGAATCGTTGCCGGCCGTGGTGGGTGCCGCGGTGGACGGCCCGCCGGACTCGGTGACAGTCCCGTTACCACCCAGCGTGTTCGTGGCGGACGTCCCGCCACCACCCAGGCTCTCCGGAGACTTCCAGCCTCCACCCCCCGGCCCGCCGGGCTGCGGCTGCAACAGATCGAGATCCGGCATGCCGGGCAGCTGGGGAATGTTTACATTCGGGGGATTGACATCCATCCCCTCGGGCTTCTGCCACCTAAAGCGCCGCCCGCCCCCGCTGAGCCCCTCCATCATGCCCGAGGTGAACGCCGACGCGATGCCCGAATGACCACCCAGGAGCGCGTCCTGGGCCACGGTGGTGGCTATCCCGGTGATCCCACCCGTGATCAGTTTGCCGATCAGCGTCTGGGCGGGCCTGGGCAGGAAAGCGGCGGCGAGGCCGAAGGTCGCCCCACCGATCGCCCCACCGACCGCACCCGACGCGACGGCGCTGAGGGTGGCCTGCGTGTTCCACTCGGTGCGGTTGCCCATCAGCATCTGCAGCCCCTGGATGGCCGCGTCCATGCCGACCATCAGCCCGATGCCCATCGCCATCGACACCAGCAGCCGGCGCACGATCATCCGCACCGCCAGCCGGCCCGCCGTCACGATCGCCGGAAGCACCGCAGGCGCGTACAGGATCCACTGCGCGATCTCGAACGCCATCCAGGCCAGCTGGAGCAGGATCATGTACTTGGCGTACTGGACCTCGACGGCCGTCTTCTTCGCCATCCTCGCCAACTGGTCCGCCGACTGCGCCATCTGCGGCAGGTTCTGCATGAACTTCTCCACGAAGTCCACGAACTCCTGCAGAACCGGCCCGGCCACCCCCGCCAGCACGCCGCTCACCGACGGCCCCACCTCGCGGTTGATGGCGGCCATCTCCTGGGCGGCTTCCTCCCACGCCTGGCCCAGCGCCCGCAGCTTGTCCTCGTCGGCCTTGGGCCACGAGTCGCCAACTGCCAGGTTGGCGACCCAGCCCAACGACGGCGGGATATTGATGCTCATGCCCCGTGAGAACCTTCCTCGTCACTCACACCAGCACGCGGCCGAACGACGAAACCCCGGCGCCGCACCCGGCCGAACCAGCCCCCGGCGACCAGCAGCGAAACCGCCCCGCAAAGACAGCCACCCGCCAAACACTCGCCAACTCCCCTTACCCGCCAGGGATTTTATAAGAAGCCCCCCATCCACCGATCAGCGGGCCGGTGCAGTGACCGAGCCGCGACGCAACCCGGGCTGAACGAAACCGCACTGCGCGTCTACGACGCGCTGGCGGCAGGGCCCCAGAGCGCGGCCGAGCTGCAGAAGTCACTGGAGCTGGCTGCCCCCAATGCCCGCAAGGTCCTCCGCGACCTGCGCAGCCAAGGCCTGGTAGAGCAACTCGGGGGCAGAGGACGGCCGACCACCTACCGGCGCCCTGCGGAACAGCCCATCCCACCCAAGCGAGGGCCGCTGCGGCTACGCACCGCCGAGCAGGAACGATCGAACGGCCGCCTGGTCCGTGGAGGACGCCCGCGCCCGCACCACCCTGCCCGCCCCGGCCGGCCACCGATCCAGACCGTACCGGTCGACCCCGGCTGCGATGGCGTGCAGGCGTCACAGCCGAGGGCCGGGACCGGGGCGCAGGCCACCGGGGCTCAGGACGCGGTCACCGTTTGACGACCGGCCGGAAGGCGTCCCGTACGCCGGACTTGGAGGTGGAGACGAACTCGTCGCCCGGCCCGTAGTCGTACGTGCCGTAGTACTCGTAGTGCAGGACGCTCGGGCAGCTTCCGCCGCTGATCTGCACCTCGCGCGGGTCGACGCGCTTTCCGGTGCGCAGCTCGTAGACCTTCAGCGGGATCTTGACCTTGTAGAAGGTCACTTCGTGGGGGAAGTACTCGGACTTGTCGTTCTCGTAGTAGCACGTCTCGACGGCGGCTCCGTTCTTCGCCGTGTCCGCGCAGACCACGAGCGCGGCCTTGGCCGGGTCGCCGGTGCGCCAGTCGCCGGGGAGCTGGTCGGTGTACTCGGTGTCGCCGAGGAACAGCGCGCGGTTGTCCCCCTTGCGGTACGGCGGGGCGCCGCTGTACTTGGCGGGCGCCTCGCAGTAGCCGGTCGACGCGTCGGTCGTGTCCTCCACCAGACCGCGTACGTTGTCCAGCTCGATGGCCAGGGTGGCCTTCTCCACACCGCGCCGTGCCTCGTGGGTGAGTGCGTCGTCCGGGTGCTCGTCGAGGAGGTGCTGGTAGCGCGCCCGGGCCTGCTGCCAGGCGTCCTCGTCCATCAAGTCGTCGCCGCATCCCACCAACGCGGCGGGTTCCGTCCGGGTCGCGGTTTCGGCGGACCGGTCCAGTACGTCGCCGGTGGGCTCGCGATCGCGGAGCCAGTCGGTGATGTCGGCGGTGTCGCAGGAGTCCTCGGTGGGCAGGCCATCGAGGAAAGCGTCCAGGACCGTCTCGACGGTCTTCTCGTTGCCGGGCTTCCTCAGGACGCGGGCGAGTATGTCGAAGCCCCGCTCCAGGTCCTCGATGCTCCCGCTCCGTCCGGCGGCCAGCGTGGACGCGGCCCGCTCCAGCCGGTGGCACGCCTCCACCACCGCGTCGCCGGGTTCGACCACCGGTGCGCCCGCCAGGCGGTGGCCGAACCACACCTCGCCCTGCGCGGCCACGGCCGTCTCGCAGTCTCCGCCCTCGCGGGCCTCGTTCACGCGGTCCTCGATCCCATACGCGTCGACGCGCAGCAGCACGGCGGTCAGCAGCACCGTGACCGTGACGGCGAGCGCTCCCGCGCGCTGCCCGCGCCGTACGACGTGCTCCGCGCGCCGGCGTGCCAGGAACCATCCGTGGGCGATGCCGGCCGCCCACCACAGGAGCAGCAGAAGCTCGCACCAGGTCGCGGCGGCCGAGGCGGTGAGGTTGAGGAGCATGCCGGTGCCGAGCACGGCGATTGCGGCCAGCCGCCAGTGGCCGAGCAGCAGATAACCGATGCCGAGCAGCGAGGCGTTGCCGAGTGCCGCCGCCACCGGGTCGCACGGGGTCGGGGCCCTGGGCGGCTCGGGAGGCTCCGGCGGCTCGTTGGGCGGCCGGTACGGGTCGTGTTCGTACGTCGGGTGGTCAACACCGTTGCGTTTGGATCTTGAGTCGCGAGTCAAGCCCTGCTGAATGACGCAACGGGACGTCCTGATAGATCAGCTTGTGTTGAGCAAGAAGATCATCGGGAGTCCCGTTGCAGGAGAAGTCTGTCATCACGCGCACGGTCGAGGTAGCCGGGGGTGTGCATGCGCCCGGCCACTTGGGCGAGTTGACCCAGATCGTGGACTTCGTGCTGGTGGACGCGGTGATCGAGGAGACGGGGACTCGCGAGAAGCGGCTGCGGCTACTGCCGTCGAGGGTGGTGGTGTACTTCGTTCTCGCACTGGCCCTGTTCGAGGACTGCTCCTACCGGGGTGTGTGGGGCAAGTTGACGGCGGGGCTGGAAGGGCTGCCGCTGGTGCGCCCGGCGATCTCCTTGCTGTCCAGGGCTCGGCGGCGGATAGGGTCCGCGCCACTGCGGCGGCTGTTCGAGATCCTCGCTGGGCCCGTCGCCCACCTCGGACAAGCCGGCTCGTTCTACCGGGGTCTGCGGACCGTGGCGGTGGACGGCACCTCGCTGCACGTGCCCGATGAGGAGGCGCTCACCTGGCGCTACCCCAAGCGGGCGGGCGAGATCCTGGAGTTCGGCTACCCGCTGCTGCGGCTCGTGGTCCTTATCGAGTGCGGCACCCGTGCGGTGCTGGCCGCCGCGTTCGGCCCCGAGAGTGACGGCGAACTCGCCTACGCAGGACGCCTGTTGAACGCGCTCGACCGCACCATGCTCCTGCTGGCCGACGCCGGCTTCGACGCAGGCGAGTTCTGCCGGGACGTGAAGGCCACCGGGGCCCAATTCCTGGTGCGCTCCTCCGCCCGCCGCGTCCCCACCCCCTACCAGCACTTGGGCGACGGCTCTTATCTGGCCCGGATCGGCTACGGCGTCCTGCCCGTCCTGCTGACCGTCCGCGTCATCGAGGCGTCCGTGACCGTCACGCTGGCCGACGGCACCGTCCGCACCGAGCGGTGGCGCCTGCTCACCAGCCTCCTCGACCCGGCCGCCCACCCGGCCACCGAGCTCGTTGAGCTTTACCACGAGCGGTGGCAGTCGGAGACGACGTATTTCTCGATCAAGGAGACCCTGCTGGACGGCCGCGTCCTGCGCTCCCGCAGCCTGACGGGCCTCGACCAGGAGGTCTACGCCCTGCTCACCACCTACCAGGCCCTGATCCGCGCCGCCGCCGACACCGCCTGCACCCAGTCCGGCCTGGACATGGACCGCATCAGCTTCACCGTCCTGCACACTACCGCCGCCGACACCGTCATCAACGCGGCCGGCGTCCTTCCCTCAGCAGGGCCCGCCGAGCTCGTCGGCGTCATCGGCCGGGCCGTCCTCGACGCCCTGCACCCCGCGCACAGGCGGCACCGCGTCAAGGCCCGCACCCGCAAGAACCCCACCAGCAAGTACGGACCGAACGCCGGACAACACCCCACGACCAGCCAGAACTACACCGTCAACACCACCGTCACGTTCTTCGAGCACGGCCTCAGCAACCGCTCAAGGCGCTAACGCCGATTTCCACGCAGCTCTCGGGCACCCCCATCAGGGTGGGATCGATAGTCTTGTCTGGGGTAGCAACTGTCCTGCGAGCTGCTGTTCCTGATGACATGGCAGAGTTGTCGGGGCCTGACGTGGAGTGGGAAGCGCTGTTCAAACCGGCATGATCATTTGTCGTCCGGTGTCGCAGGCCCACGCGCCCAGGCCCTCCGATAGGCGTTGTCAGGTTGGCGTTGGCCCGTCCGTGAGATGATCGTTTAGGTCGTTCGTAGCGTGTGGGAGGGGTCGGCTGTGGGGACCGAGGCGGCGGTGTCGTACAAGGGGTTTCGGTTCCCGGCGGAGGTCATCTCCCATGCGGCGTGGCTGTACCACCGCTTCCCGCTCAGCTACCGCGAGGTCGAAGAGCTGCTGCTGGCGCGTGGGATTGTCGTCTCCTACGAGACGATCCGGGCCTGGTGTGACCGGTTCGGCCCCCAGTACGCGGCCGGCCTGCGCCGCCGTCGGCCGCGGGCCGGGGACAAGTGGCACCTGGACGAGGTGTTCGTGAAGATCAACGGGGTGCGGCACTACCTGTGGCGCAATGCCAGGAACTTGAGGTCAGCGGGCGGTTGTCAAGCGGTTTCGGATCTTTTGCGGTTCGGGGGATGTGCGAACGGGACCTGCGGTAGTTGAGGAGTCGACCAAGACAAACTCAACACCGGAGGTCCCGTTGCCGGGCCAGTTTGGCACGATGACGCTCACCCGCACCATCACGACCGCGAGCGGGCTTTACGCGCCTGGTCACTTGGGCGCTTTGACCAGGTTTCTTCCGTTCGAGCTGTTCGAGCTGGTGGACGGCGTCCTGGAGGACCTCGGCAGGCGCGGTGCGGTGCGCCGGGTCCCCTCGCGGGTCGCGGTGTACTTCGTCCTGGCGCTGGCCCTGTTCCCGGGACTGGGGTACGGGCAGGTCTGGGGCAAGCTCGTCGGGCCGCTGCGCCAACTCGGCCATGCGGTTGAGCTGTTGTCCCGTACCGGGTTGGGCAAGCTGCGCCGCAGGCTGGGCCCGGCCCCGCTGCAGGCGCTGTTCGAGGTCGTCGCCGGGCCGCTGGGCAGCCCCCGGACCACGGGGTGTATTACCAGGGCCTGCGCACGGTGGCCTTCGACGGCTGCAAGTCCACCAGGGTCCCGGAGTCGAAGGACAACCTCGCTTGGCTGGGCAGACACCGGCTGAGAGGCGAGACCACGGCCAGCTACCCCCTGCTGCACCTGATGGCCCTGGTGGAGACCGGCACCCGCGCGGTACTCGGCGCGGTCGTCGACGCCGCGCGCGGGGAGATCGACATGGCGCTCGAACTGATCACCCGGCTCAAGGAGGGCATGCTTGTGCTCGCCGACCGGGGCTTCGACTCCGATGAGTTCGTGCGCGCGGTCCACGGCAGCGGGGCCGCGCTGCTGCTGCGCGGGTGCGCCTCCCGCAGACCAGTGGTGCTGAAGGTGCTGCACGACGGCTCATACCTGTCAGTGATCGCCGCAGTCCCGGTCCGCATCATCGAGGCCCAGGTCACGGTGGCCTGCGCGGACGGCAGCACCCACCAGGGAAGCTACCGGCTGATCACCACCTTGCTCGACGCCCGCCGCCACCCCGGCGGCCGCCTCGTGGCCCTCTACCACGAAAGGTGGCAGGTGGAGGTGGCGTTCTTGGCCCTGCGCTCGACGATGCTGCACGGCACGGTCCTGCGTTCGGCGGACCCGCAGGGACTGCGGCAGGAGATGTGGGCCCTGCTGACGGTCTACCAGGCCATCCGCACCGCGATGGTCGACGCCACCGACGCCGTCGATGGCTGCGACCCGGACCGGGCCTCCTTCACCGTCGCCCTCACCGCCGCCCGCGACTCCGTCGTCACCGCCGCAGAAGTCGTCCCGGCGCCGGGACGCGAACTGACCAGCGCCCTCACGGTGGCTGTGGCCGAGAGCCTGCTGGAGCCCCGCCGCCCGCGGATCAGCGCGCGCACCGTCAAGTCCGCCTCCAGCCGCTACGGCCGGCGCCCCCTGGAGGAGGACCGGCCGCAGGTCAGCACCCCGATCACCGGCATCGACATCACCATCTACCCGCCCCGGCCCGCCCACGCGGTTCCCGGCGCGGCCCTCACACCCGGCACCGGCAGCAGCCCCGCCGCCACCCCGAAGCCGGCGGTACCGCTTCCCGCGCCGGTTCCGCTGCACACCAGCCGCTTGGACGACATCAAGGCGATCATGGCAACTGCCCCTGAACGGCACTGGCGCCCAGCGGAGATCACCGCGCTCCTGCGCCTGGAAAGGTCCGCAGGCATCGCGAGCCAGATGCTGCGCTGGGCCCGCCGAGGAGTCCTGACCAGGACCGGACACGGAACCTACACCCTCCCCGAGGGGCCGACCGTCCCCTCCAGACGCGCACTGCGCCTGGAGGAAGTCCACGCCGTCATGGCCACCGACCCCGAACACCCCTGGCGCCCACGGGACGTGGCCGCGGCCATGGGGACGATCAAGGAGAGCACCCTCGCGCAGGTCATGAGCGCCTGGTCGCACAAGGGACTGCTACGCAAGACCGCACCCGGTGTCTACGCCCTCCCCGACAAGCCACCCACGCCCCGAACGAAGAGGGTTGAAATCACGCTAAACACACACGAAATATCCGAACAGTTCCGAAGCCCGCGCCCGTCCCCCCAACAACTCGAGAATCAATTCACCCAAATCGCTTGACAACCGCCCGCTGACCTCAAGTTCCTGGCATTGACCTGTGGCGGGCTGTTGACCAGGACGGGAACATGCTGGACATCCTGGTGCAGTCGAAGCGGGACGCCAAGGCCGCCAAGCGGTTCATGGCCAAGCTGATGAGGAAGCAGTGCCGGGTGCCGCGGGTGCTGATCACCGACAAGCTCCGCTCCTACGGTGTCGCCCACCGCGAGCTGATGTCCTCGGTCGGACACCGCTCCCGCAAGGGCCTGAACAACCGGGCTGAGAACTCCCACCAACCGACGAGGCAGCGCGAACGCGCCATGAAGTACTTCCGCTCACCCCGCGCCGCCCAGAAGTTCCTCGCCGCCTTCAGCCGGATCTCGCCCCACTTCCGACCCCGCCGACACCTGATGACCGCACCCGACTACCGCACCGAGATGCAGCACCGCTTCACCGTCTGGAACCAGATCACCGGCGTGTCCGCCGCGCTCTGAACACGGCACCACCACCGGCCCCCACCACACCCTGATGCACCCTCAGCCATCCCGCTCACGGATACTAAGGGGAGACTTGGTTAGTTGACTCAATGTGGTGCTTGAGACACTGGTCGGGTGCGTGAGAACGATGGACGGCAGCTCGATCACGGGACCCTGGAAGCCTTGCGGATTCGCACGGTTCGGCAGGTCGAGGCGGGTGAGGTGAGCGTCCCGGAGGCGGCCCGTGCCCTGGGGATGTCGAAGACGGCCGTCTACAACTGGATGGCGGCCTGCCGACGCGGTGGCCCGGAGGCACTCAAAGCCCGTCCGGTCCCGGGCGCGAAGCCGAAATTGACCGCGGATCAGCAGCGGAAACTGTTCCGGCTGGTCGCGGGCAAGGACCCGCGCCCACTCGAGTTCGACTTCGCGCTGTGGACCCGGCAGCGGGTGCGTGAGCTGATCCGCCGGGAGTTCGGAGTGAAGATGCACGTCACCGCGGTCGGGCGGCTGCTGCGCCGGCTCGGGCTGACCCCGCAGCGGCCGCTGTGGCGGGCCTGGCAGCAGAACCCCGAGCTGGTGGAGCGCTGGAAGCGGGAGGAGTACCCCGCCCTCCGGGCCGAAGCACGTAAGGCCGGTGCCGAGGTCTGGTTCGCCGACGAGGCCGGAATCCGCTCGGACTTCCCTGCGGGTACCACCTGGGCGCCGGCCGGACAGACACCGGTGGTGAAGACTACCGGGCGGCGCGCGTCGGTGAACATGATCTCGGCGGTCACCGGCAAGGGAGCCTTGCGGTTCATGGTCGTGGAGGGCGGCGTGAACGCTGCCGTGTTCCTCTCCTTCGCCCAGCGCCTGGTCGCCGACACCGGCCGTCCGGTCTACCTGGTCATGGACAACCACTCCATCCACCGCTCCAGGAAACTGCGCGAGTTCGCCGAGCAGTCCCACGGACGCCTGCGCCTGTTCCACCTCCCGCCGTACAGCCCCGAGCTGAACCCGGACGAATGGGTGTGGAAGAACGTCAAGCACGACCGCATCGGCACTGCTGGCCTCGAGGACCACAACGACCTGAAGAGGATGGCGCTTTCCGCACTCCGCCGCCTGCAGAAGCTGCCTGCCCTGGTCCGCAGCTTCTTCAACGCACCGGACCTGGCGTATATCTCATGTCCCGTAGCCAACTAACCAACGCTCTGCTTAGTAACGCCCTTGGGGAAGCGGTAGGAATCGATCCGCGCGCCGTACCGCTTGATCCAGTCTGCGCTGATCAGGGGCGCCAGCCACTCGGAGGCCGCTGCCGCCAGGGCCTCCACAGCCGCGCGCAGGGTCTCGCCGACGAACTCCATCCGGTTCAACACCCTTACCGCGGCAAGGACTCCAACGACTGCGCCGCGACCAGGCCAGTGTCGGACGGCCAGCCCAAGCTCTCCGGCGTCACGACCCGGTGCAGCGCCGCCGACAGCACGTGGCACGCGGCGGCTGCGAGGTCGTCGCCGGGAGTCGCGCCCTTGCACCACCGCGAGACGGTACTCGTGACCACCGTGTAGGGCAGACGGACCGCCTCACAGCGTGCGGCGATCCGGCGCGCGAAGCCACTGATCGACCAGTCCAGAGTCTCCAGGTGCTTCAGCAAGACCTCGTTGCGCTCCGCCTTCGCCGATGTCGGACTCATGGTCGCGCCGCCCCTCCCGGTGAAGTCAGGGAAAGAGGATCGCGCGGCTCGTGCCCAGCAGCGCGATCAGAGCGGATGCCAGGTAGCTGCCCGCGGCGTCCGTGAACGAAAACAACGCGCTCATGCGGGAGTTGGCGGCCACGAGGCGCTCGCCCTTGGTGAGCGGGGGCAGATAGCTGATCCCTGCCGTGGAGCTCACGTCGTTGACGGCCGCGAGCAGGAACGAGCGGGAAGCCGATGACGCACAGCAGCGGTAGCGACAGGAACCCGAGGTACGCGCCGAGCACCGCCACCAGCAGCAGGACTCCTCCTGCGGCTTTGCCCCAGGTCAGCAGGGCGAGTCTGCGGTGCCGGCCGGCCAACGCCCCGCCGAACAGCACCGTGACCGCGGGCGGGAACCGCTGTGCGGCGTAGAGCACGCTCAGCTCGAACGGCGTCGCCTTCAAAGTGATCAGCGCCAGACTCGGCAGCGCGACCGAGGTGACCGCACCACCCAGCACACCGACCGCGAGCCCGTTGTTGTACAGCGCCAGATCCCGGCGCACCCGCTCCTCGGCCTGAGTGGGTGGCGAGACTGCGGCGGTGCGGGACAGGGGTTCATCGCAGGCCGTCACGCAGGGCCTCCTCAGTTTCGTCCAACCGGTTCAGCAGCATCAGGGCCGCCTCGTGGCGGGCGCGCGCGTAGATCTCCAGCGACGCGGTCATCTCCGCGGGCGCGTCAAGGGGTTGGGCCAGTGGGTAGGTCGAGGCCAGCATGGAGACACAGCCGACGACGACCATGGCGAGCAGGTCCTCGGAGCGTGCGTCGGGATGGGCGTCCCGGTAGGCGGCCAGGAGCCGGGACAGACCGGACAGCCACGCGTCCCACCCCAGCAGGAGCGAGCGCGGATCGCAGCCGATCCGGGCGATCTCCCAGGCCGTATAACGGGCCTTCGGCGGCTGGAAGTCGACGATGCCGGCCACCTTCTCGCCGCGCAGCAGAACGTTCGGAGAGGCCAGGTCACCGTGCGGGACCTGCACCGTCAGCTCCGGCAGGACCGCAAGGAGCTTCGCGAGCCGGCCGAACACGGCCAGCCGCTCGCGGCACGCTTGCGTCGCCCACGCCTCGAACTCGCCGAGGTCTGGCTTGCTGCCGTAAGCGGCGATCATGCGCTCGAAGCGCGCCTGGTTGCCCGGCAGATCGCAGACTCCGGCCCCTGGCCGGAGGACCGGTCGGGCAGCCGAGTGGTCGGCGAGAAGACGGTGCAGGTGGCCGACCGCCTCACCGACGGCCGGCCAGCGCCCGCCGGTCAGGGTGCCCTCGGCGCTCTCCGCATCGGGCAGAAAGGTCCACAGGGACATCGGCACCCACCCACGGGCCGTGACCAGATCGCCTTCGCGCGTACGCCGGACAGCGGGCACCGGCGCCCCGCCCTCGCGCGCGAACTCGGCGAGTTCCACCGCCGGGCGCTCCCGCCCCAGAGTCTGGTGATCCCGGTAGACCTTGGCGAACCACAGCCCTCCGTCGTGGTCGCTCACGCGGTAGTTGCGGGTGTTCGTCCCTGCCGGGATCTGCGACACCTCCGCAGGACGGACGCCGTAGGCCACCGTCACCGTCGACGCGACCATGGCGGTCAGCGCCTCGTCACCGGTCATCGCGGCACCTTCCCGAATGCCGGTGCCGTCTCGATGTCCCGGCACAGCCACCGCACCTCCACGGCCCCGTCGTCCTCGGTCCGGGGCCGTGCGAGGGCGCTCTCGGCGATCAGCCGCTCGACGCTCTGCCAGCCCGCGGTGAGCAGACTGATCTCGTCTTCGTCGAGGGCGATGCCCCGCCGCTCCTGCTCACTTCCGGCTTCCTCGTGGTTCAACGGCTTCCTTCCTCGGGGCGAGGTGGCCGGGCGGGGCTCAGGCGGCTTCGCCCGGCGGGCGAAAGAGCGCGGCCTTGTCGGCGAGACGCGCGGACCACTGCACGGGGGGCTCCCCGAGCTCGGTCTCGGCCAAGTGCTGGCGGTGGACCTCACTGGTACCGGCGGGCGGGTAGATGCACTGGGCGTCGCGCCACAGCGGCGAGGCGCTCGGTGTCCGCGAGCGTGACGACGCGACCGCCTTGGAAGCGATGGTCCAGCAGAGCGGCCGTCCAGCCGGAGTCCGTGCCGATCTCAGCGACGGTCATCCCGGGTGTCGGGGCGAGCACGGCCAGACGCTGCGCGGCATCCGCGGCCGTGGGAATCAGGCCCGTGACGAGGCCGGGGCCGCCTTCCTCGCCGTCGTCGATGTCGAACACGACCGTCTCGGGACGGTGGGCGAACTTCCCCCACTCGCCGGCGTTCTTCCGCCGGTCCACCTTTCGCCAGCGGCCACCGCGGCGCGTGCGGATCACCAAGGGCGTGAAGTCCTGGCGGCGGTCGCACGCGAACAGCTCAGCCCCCTGCTGATGGAGGCCGCCGTGACCCGGCCGGGGACCGGTGGCTTCCGCGCGGGCGCTCATCCCTGGCCTGCCACGGCAGCGAGGTCACGGGAGACGACGGCGCCATGCCGTCCGAGGAGTCCCAGCTGCCCGCTGCGCGTCACCGCCTGCGGGGCTGGGGAGGCGCCCATCGCCCGCAGTATGCGCCGCGCATCCCTGCGCACGTCGGCCGGCGGGCGCCGCTCGTCGGCCGCAATCTGCTCGACCGTCTTGCCGTTCGCGAGCCCTTCCAGGAGCAGCCACTGCTCATCGGGCAAATGGACTTCGTAGTCCCTGAGTTCAGGGACGTCCAGCTGGCCGTGCCGACAGCCGTGATCCACCCTCATGGCCGCGCGCTCCACAGCCCCGGGCTTTCCGCCAATGCGGCCCACGTACTGCTTGACGCTGCTCTCGGACACCCCCATGCCGACGGGCGTCTTCCTCAGGGCGAGGGCCGGCAGGGCCTCCCGCTCATGAGGGGAAAGCGGCTGCGCGATGATCCGGTCCGGCGCTGGCATGGTCAAACTCCTTCAGCGTTCTGGTACGGCATGATCTTCATCAGAAAAGGGACGGCTGCGGGGCGGCGTCCGAGCAGGCCCTCCGCGTCCGGCGTCAGGCGCAGGGCTACGGGCCAGCGTAGAGCCGCAGGAAGAGGCCGGTGAGGATGTAGAGGGTGGGCAGGTTGACGACGGCGGCGAGGAACAGGGCGCCGCTGTGCCGCCGGGCCTGCCGCAGGACACTCCGGACGCGCCCCGGAGCCGGCCAGTCCCCCGCGCCCGCTCTTGACGCTGGTGCAAAAGCAGCAGGACGGCGAACCCGGCCAGGGTGAGCAGCGCGATCAGGCCGGGCCATGTCACCACCCGCTCCGCTCACGGTCCTGCTCCGCGTACCGCAGCAGCGCCTCCGTATGGACCGCGAGATGGAAAGCACGCTCCAGCGCCCCCTCAAGCCCTTCCTCCGGGGCAGTGTCGCGGGCTTCCTGCGCGCGCTCGATCGCCTCCCGGCACGCAGTCCAGGGCCGGCTTTCGGGGGCGAGCGTCCCCAGGTGGATCCAGGTGTACGGAACCAGCGTGGTGACATGCCCGCACAAGGCCTGAGTGACCGCGGTCAGGGTGTGGGGATGCGGAGAGATTCCGGCCTGTTTCCAGGACGTGGCCGTACGGATGCCCTCCCGGATGCGGGTGGCGTCGAAGCCGATGCGCGCCGGCCCTGCGCGGGAGGCGTCGGGCTCACCTGGAACTTCGGGGAGGGGCAGGGCGGCCAGCAGTTCTGGTGCGACCTCGGTCATGCGCCGGAGCAGCGACTGCGCACGGAGGGCGTCGCCAGGGATCTCCTCACCGAAGAGGGCCCGTACACGCCCGGCCAGGTCGCTGCTGCCGGCAGAGGGGTTGCCGGCGTCGGCGTCGGCCGGGAGCCGGGCTGCGAGCAGTGTCATCAGGTGGCCCCGCAGGAGGAGCACCTGATGGTGCTGCTCGTCCGGGGCCCCGCCCACGGGATCACTCTCGGCGAGAGGGCTCCTGGTGACGCTGTGGATCATGTCCGGATGTGAGGTGAGCGACGGCGAGGGAGAAGTGAGGGTCGACAGCACGGCGTTCAGGTCCCGGGTGAGTTCGCTGAACGGGCTCCCCGGCCAGGACGCGCCGCACGGCAGGTCGTCGCCGCTGTGTTCGCCGGCTTTCTCGGGGACTTTGATGGGACAGGCTCGCAGGAGCTTGGGGTCGGTCTGGGTGCCGTACTTCTATCGGCGGTCCTGGAGCACGGCGCAGGCGCCGTCAATGTAGGCCAGGTGGAGCGGGGGAGAGGTTTTGTCCTCGACCGCCGTGGCAATCTGCTCCCGGCAGGACAACATGAGTTCGAGATCACTGGAGTGCAGGAGGATCCGCAGGGCTGCGAGGGAGGCTCTTTCGCCGACTGCGGAGCAGGACGGCCAGCCGGATGTCTCCACGGCCTCGCGCAGCACTCGGGCGTGATCGGTCCGGCACTGCGCTACTGTCTCACGCCGGTGGGCGGCTGCGGGCAGCTTCAGCGCTTCGTGGGTGAGGAGCTCGTCCTCTGCGGCCAGGGTGAGCAGCCGTTCGGCAAGGTCGGGCACCGTTGTGGGGTTCGTCGCAACCGCGCTGAGATCCGTCTGCGGCGCGGAGGGGACAGCCGGGGCTGATTCAGTGGTGCGGGACATAGGACTCCTTGGTCACGGCAAGGCGGTGTCGGGCAAGAAGGCCCGCGGGAGGACGCTCGCGGCGGCTGACCTCCGCCAGATCGTGGAGGCAATCCCCGCCCCGTTGGCGGCCCGCCTGGACGGCGAGTTCGCCGGGGGCCTGCAGACCGCGGTGAACGAGGCCCTCGAGAGGGCGATCGTCGACGAGCAGGGGACCGTCGAGCAGCTCGTCGAGCGGGTAGACAGACGCTGGCCGCACGGGTCGTAGGAGAACGACGCGGTCGCGGTCTCCGGCGGAGGACGTGACCGGCCGCTGGCTGTCCTGCTGACGCTGCTTGGCCCGTCGGCCTGCTGGGGCAACAACGCGCGGTGCGAGGAGGGCATCGACATCGACACCGGCGTGGAGTGCCCGCGAGGCGCCAAGGCCCGGCAGGACACGGCCACCGAGCGGCCCTCGCTGGAGTCCCCGCCCGAGTCTGCTGCCGGGCACAGCGTGCCGTTGCAGCGGCCGGCGGATCCCGGGCCCCGTCCGTGCGTGCGCTGCCGCGGCAACGGGTGCGGCGTGAAAATGTGGCCCGGCGACGACGGCCTGTGGGGTGAGTGCCGTGCGTACGCCCGAGCGTGACCGAGGGGATGCGCTGCTGACACTCGGCCGCCAACGAGGGCTTGCTGGCTGGAACATGAAAGAGAAGCCTCCTTTCCATGAGCGGTGATCAACACTGTGTGCCTGCGCCGTGACACGGGGGAAGGTGGACAGGGGCGGGCAGCGGAAGTGACCCCCCTTGTCCCCGGCGCGCCTCTGCGTGGCGTGCCAGACTGCGGCAGCAAGGGGACGCGGCGACGGCCGCGGCGAAGGAGGGCACGGGATGCACGAGGACCGGCCGAGCTGGGCGCAGCGAATGGAGGCCGAGCGCAAGGCCCGCGGCTGGTCGCCGCTGGACGCGGCCCGCGCGATGATCGCGTATTCGGCCGGTCCTCTGCCCGACGCCAAGACCGTGGCCCGGCAGTGGCGCCGATGGGAGGCCGGCGAAGTCGAGCCCCGTGACCGCAAGGAGCTGATCGCCCAGGTGTTCGGGACCACGACCCATGCGTTCTTCCCGGTGCCCTCCAAGCGTGACGGTCGCGCGGAGGTCCAGGCTGTGTCCGGGATGGACACCGTGGACATCGTGGCGCGGCTGCGCGCCTCCGACGTGGACCAGGCCACTATGGACGCGCTCGCCATCACCGTGGACCGGCTGTGCTCGGGATACGTCTACCTTCCCGGCGACCAGCTGCTGGCCGAAGGCCGGGCGTGGCTGACCCGGGTCGTCGGCATGCGGTCGCAGCGCCTGACGCTTGCCCAGCACCGGGAGGTCCTGGTCCTGGCCGGCATGCTCACCCTGCTCGTCGGCTGCGTGGAGTACGACTCCGGAGGGCACCAGGGGCGCCTGGCGGCTGAGGGGACACGGCAGGCCGCGCTCGCCCTGGGCCGTGAGGCCGGGCACGCGCCGATCGTCGGTTGGGCGCACGAGATGCAGGCGTGGTTCGCGCTGACGCGGGGTGACCTCCGGGGCGTCCTCGCCGCCTCGGACGAGGGAATCGCGGCAGCGCCGAGCGACAGCGTCGCCGTCCAGTTGTGGGCGCAGAAGGCCAAGGCGTGGGCTCGTCTCGGCGATCGGCGCCAGGTCGAGGTCGCCCTCGATTCCGGTCGGCGTCTCCTGGAGGGCATGGCGTACCCCGCCAACCCGGAGAACCACTTCACGGTCGACCCGGCCAAGTGGGACTTTTACGCGATGGACTGCTACCGCAAGCTCGGCGAGGACGCCCTCGCCGAGACCCTGGCCCGCGAAGTCCTGCGGGTCGGCGTCGACTACGACGGCACCGACCGCTCCCCCATGCGCAACGCCGAGGCCCGCCTCACCCTCGGTGTCGTCGCTGCCCGCCAGGGCTCCGTCGACGAGGCCGTCTCGTACGGGATGCGGGCCCTGGGCGGAGAGCGGAAGTCCCTGCCGTCGCTGGCGATGGTCGCTGATGACCTCGGTGGAGTTCTCGCCCGTGACCACCGGGATCAGCCCGAGGCCCGCGAGTTCCTCGACCACCTGCGGGTGCTGCACGGCGCCTGACGCTCCCTCTGCGTCGTTGAGCGGGGCTCCTGTCGGGTGGGCCGTTTCTTGTTCAGCGGGCCTTGATGTGCGGTATGGGGCGGGTGCGTGCACGGGGGTCTCCTCGGGGGCATCCCTGCGGGGGTGGTTTTCTCCCTTCAGCTTCTGGAAGTGGGGGAGTTCGGGGAGAGTGCGTGCTGTATCGGCGGCGGTCTCGGGGTTGTCTGCCCGGGACGTCCTCGTCAGGCGTGTGTGGGCGTACAAGCGGGCGAGCCTCGGCGCGCCAGGTGCCAGGGGCCGACTTCCAGCCCCTGTTTGGGGGCGGACAGGACCGGCTACGGCTGTTTCGGACCGGTGGGGTGTCTTCGAGGGCATCGGCTCTCCGCACAAGTGGAGACTGGGCAGATCCCGGTTCGTGTGCGGCCAGCGGGGTGGAGGGCTCCTGCGGGGTGGCTGAACCTTCCAGCCTGTTGTCGCTGCAGAGACTGTGTCCCCTGCAGGTCGCGTCGCCTGTCCGTGCCAGTTGACCGGCGGTAGGGTGCGATCACCCATGGGTACCGCTGTACAAGAACGGCCCGGCTCCCCCCGCATATGCCGTGGGGGGAACCGGGCCGCTCCTTGGGGGCGATCAGAGGTCGTAGTGCCCTGCCCGGACGTCACTGATGAATCCGGCGAACGAGGCCGGGTCGAACATCAGGGCTGGGCCGTTCTCGTCCTTCGAGTCGCGGACGCCCACGACCTTCTTCTCCGCGACGAGGGTGGCGACCTCGACGCAGTTGTTCCCGTCGTTGCTGTACGACGACTTGAACCACGCGCTCTCGGGCGCGAGGTCAGGGGCGTTCTTGTTGAAGGTCATCTGTCAGATCTCTCGGGCTAGTTGTTGCAGGAAGGATGGCGTGTCCCCCACCGGGAGAGCGCCGTCCCGCAGGGCATCGAACCTGCGGGAGAACCTCCAGACCTCGGTGTCTTTGTCCGTGAGACTGGAACCACCGTCGGCCAGGTCCATCTGGACAGCAGCCGGAATGGGGGCGGCGAACTCCATGAGGGTGAAGTCGTACGAGAACCGATATGTCGGGGAGCCCTGCGGGAGAACCTGGAGGGCTACGTTGTCGAGCGTCGAAAGCTCCGCCAGATGCTCGATCTGCTTGCGCATGATCTCGCGGCTGCCCCGAACTCGGCGGAGGGCGGCCTCGTCGAGGAGAGCACGCATCTCGACCGGGTGGTCCCGGGTCAGAATGTCCTGACGCTCCATGCGCAGGGCGATACCGCGTTCCACGAACTCGGTGGTGCGCTCCTCGACCGTCTTGCCGGCCTCGAACACAGCGCGAGCGTATTCCTCGGTCTGGAACAGGCCGAAGACCACGTCTGGCTGCCAGGCCCTCATGGTCTTGCAGCCGTCCTCCAGGCCCACGTACATCGCGAGGCCGGACGGCATGGTCCGCGAGTAGATCGACCACCAGCCGCGGTTCAGGCTGTCGCGGTGGATGGTGACCAGGAACTCCACGTCGTCCTCGTCGGTGATGTTGTAGCGCTCCAGCAGCGCGACCAGGTCAGCGGCCTTGCGGAACGCCGACGTGCCCTTCTCGACTCGGTAGAGCTGCGAGTCGGAAACGTCGAGACCTTTGACCGCGTCCTTCAGGCTGGTGAAGCCGGCCTGCTTGCGTAGCCGCTCCAGCTCCAGGCCGAGTTGGACGCGCCTGACTGTGGGTCCTGTGGGGGCCGCCACGTGCTTGCCTCCTGCGTCTGCGGGTCCGCCCGATCCTGCCCCGAGTGCGGCGGGATCAGTCGAGAGTCCCCCGGGTTTGGCGGGGAGCCCTCCCAACTCGGTGGAGGGTTCGGCGGATTCGGGTGCGAGTCCAGAGTCTGTCACCTGAAGTCCCCCTTGCAAAGGGAGTCGCAGCCACGACGGCATATGCCAACTCAAGTGAATTCTTCACTGGGGGTTGCAACTCAACCTTCGTATGCAAGATGGTGATTGCGCCACGGAGAGCAGTCCACCGACATACGGACTGTGATCGGGATGGTCACTCACTGAGGGAGACACCCCATGTCATCCAGCACGGCACGGAAGCGGCCCGACACCTCGTGGACGGACGAGGCCCACGAGCGCGAGCGGCGGTTCACCAGCAGCCGGCCATCGGCGAACCGCGGCCTGTACCTGCAGCGGCTGCGAACTACAAACAACCGGACGGCACTTGAGAACTGCCCGCGCCCGGAACGGCAGCGCCGGATCGTCGCGTACGCGCTGAACCACATCGGCGGCTCGGCCGACGATGACCTGAGCACGGTACGCCGTCTCATCGAGAAGAAGGACTACGCCGTCGCGCACGAGCTGACAGACACGTACGCCCCGCACTCACCGTGCACCCGCCCCGACTACGTCGAAGCGCGCCGCCTCGTGTGGTGCGGATTCGCCGACGGCATCGCGGTCGTCGACCGACAGGCCATCAGCACGATCGACGACGAGTACGAAGACGAGCTGCGCTGGTACGCCGAGCGGCCCGCCCTCGTCCTCCTGCACACCCACGAGGCCGCCCCTTGAAAGCGTCCCGTCCTCTGGCTCGATGAGCACCAGACCGGGTGGCGGCAGATCACCGGCCAGGTCCTCTACGTCCTGATGGTCGCCGTACTCGTCATCTCCCTGCTCACCCAGTCCGGTTGACCCCTCCCCCTGAAAGAGGCCCCCTGATGGACAGCAAACTGCCCCAGCGGCTTCCCGGCGCGGCGCTCGACGAGCTCGTGCCCGCCGAGACCGGCCCCGCCCCGGTCAGCCTCTTCGGTGGCCCGGCCGGTGAGGTCGTGCACCCCTTCCTTCCGCCTCTCCCGGCTGCGCCTGCTGCGCGACGACATCGGACCGGAGACAGCGGCATGACCCTCGTCGAAGATCGCCACCACCTCCGCACGCCCGAATACTGGAACAGCCAGTACGCGCACGGCGTGAAGTTCCGCCAGGTGTCCTCGTTCGAGGCGTCGATGTTCCGGGCCTACGTCGACCCGGAGCCCGGAATGTTCGCCGTCGACGTCGGATGCGGTCAGGGCGACATGACCGCCCGCATGGCCACCTGGGGCCTCGACGTCATCGGCGTCGACTTCTCGCCGCTCGCCGTCACACGCGCCCGCCGCCGGCACCAGGGCATCGACCACCTGAACTTCCGCGTGCACGACTTCAACGTGGACGCGATCCCGGTCTACCTGCGGCCACGCTCCGTCGACCTCATGGTCTGCCGCCTCTCGCTCGCGTTCCTCGACCGCGAGCGGTTCCTCGTCGACGTAAAGCGCTGGCTCAAGCCCGAAGGCGTCCTGCACATCACCACGTCCGTCCACGAGCGCACCCGGCCCGGACAGAAGCACCGCGGCCTCACCCAGGACGCCCTCAAGCAACTCGAACAGGGCTGGCACTCCGCGACCCGCTACGACCTCGAGAACGACGGCTCCGTGACCTGCCTCGTTCTGAGATCCCCGAGCTGAGATCCCCGACGGGCTGAGCAGACACCCCACTCCCGGCCGATCAGGAGCTTTTCCGGCCGGGAGGTGGGCCAACTCCCCGGCGCAGCGCGTGCCAATGCAACCATCGTGCTCGCCCACGAGGAAATGCAGCCGCGCCCGCCGGGAGCATCACGCTCCCCCTCAACCGAGGATGGAGAGCCCTCTTGTCTCTCGCCACCGGCACACGGCTGCGTGCGCTCACCGATCTCGCCGGACAGTGCCGCTCAGCTCTCGCAGCAGGACATCGACGGCCTGGCCATCGCCCCGGAGGCGCTGTGCGCCGTTCTGGCCTCCGTGCACTGCGGTCCCGTGCACGTCATCGGGACACTGGACCGGCGTCTGGTTTTCATGGGCCGCGACGACGGCCGATGGGTCGTCGCGGATCTGTCCGGCGTGCCGCACCGGCCCTGCGACTGGCCCGAGTGGACTCGCGGGCACATCGTCCTCGACGACGGGTCGTCGTGGCTGAGCCTGGCCGATGTCGACGAGCTTTACGAGCAGTACGGCCTTCAGCGCCGTACGCTGGACGACATCGGCCAAGAGACCGGCATGAGCGGCACAGCCGTCGCCGCCCGCGCACGCGAATACGGCATCCCGACACGGAACAACCGGCAGCCGAAGGCCCCGCGGCAGGAGTTCGCTTCGGCGCCGGAGGTGCTGCGGTCGGCCCTGGGCAACTCCTACGCGATCCGCCGGCTACGCGTCTTCATCCAAGTCGTCCGCGAGCCCGGCACATCCCCGAAGCCGACCGACATCTATGGAGGCATCGCCCGCAAGGCGTAACGGACCGATGCTGCATTGACCCCTGACCCACTAAAAACGGCACAGCCCCGCCCCTCTTTGTCCGTTCCTGGCGGTGGTGGACAAGAGGGCGGGCCCCGCCCGGCGCGGAGGGCCCATGCGGCCCTCGTTCCCCCGCGGGGCCAACAGCCCTCCGTTGGACCTTCATGCCTCCCGACGACCGGAATGAGCACCCGCATGACCACGAACACCGTTCAGGACGAGACAGTCTTCAAGGCGAACCTGGCTCAGGAACGGGTCGACGAACGCAGGAGCGTCGGCACCACACCGGACCGTCAGCGAACGACTGGGGCCTCAACGAACGTCAAAGAAGCCGTCGTGTGGGGTTCGCCTCCACCAGGACAGGGCGTACTACCTGGATCGGGCACTCCGGTCACCAATTGACGAATGCCGCAGAGGCGCCTTTTCGAATATCGCGCCTTGGTATTGGATGGCGACCACATTGCGAGGTCATCGGTGGTGAGTTGACGAGACGTCAATATTCGTAACTATCTCCCAAATTGACGGTACATCATGAGTTGGCATGGTGATACGATCGCCACGCTCGCCGAGTGGGCTACGGCACAATCGACATCCCTGGCCAAGCGTGCGGCGCGGACGGTAGATCCCTGCGCGGCGGGCTGCCGGTCCGTCGTGGTGACGGGTATTCAGCAACCGACTGTCAGTCGTTTGAAGAGAGTCTTATGACGCAATACATACAGGACCCGGCTCTCTGGGCTCTCGTCGTTGTCATTCTATTTGCAGCTGCCGCCGTCGTTCGCGGTCGGAAGACAGGGCGGAAGTTACGGCAGGAGATTACCGGCCTCAGAGAACACAATGCTGAGCTGGAGAAGGGCTACGCACGCGCCGTAGAGCAGGCCCAGGGGCAAGCGGAGGAAGAAACAAAGACCGTGCTCAAGTCCGCTATGCGGACTCTTCAGGGGCACGCCGCCGAGCAGCAAAAGGCCATCTCCGCGCTGCAGGACAAGTATGGCGATTCAGAGGTGCTCGCGGATCTTCTCGAGATCGACCACATGAACTCGCAGTTCGGGCGGCGTGCCCAGTCCATCGCTGTGCTGTGCGATGGCTACTTGGGTCGGAGTCGTGACGTTGCCTCGGTCTACGATGTGGTTCGCAGCGCGCAGGGCCGAATCCGGCATTTTCAGCGTGTGGAGATTTTTTCGCAGGTGGACTTCTGCGTGACCGGCCGTGCAGTCGAACCGGTGGCAGTGGCGCTTGCCGAGTTGCTCGACAATGCCACCAGGTACTCGCAGCATACGGTCGAGATCAATATCCGCGGCGTGCACAACGGCGTATCCATCCAGGTCGACGATGCCGGTGTCGGCATGAACGAGGAGGAAAGGGCCCGGGCCGCGAAACTCCTGTCGAGTGAGCGTGCCTCAGGCGTGGCAGGACTCGGCAACCCGCCGCAGTTCGGGTTCGCGGTGATCGGTAGGCTCTGCGAGCGCTTCGGCTTCACGGTGTCCGTGGACTTGAGCTCACCCTACGGGGGCGTGCGAGCCGTGGTTCTGCTGCCCTCCGAGCTGCTCACCAGTATGCCGGAACCAAAGGAGCGCGCAGAGACGGTGAGCCCCGTTCCCTCGCCGAGCCCGAGCAGCCTGGAACCCGATGGGATCCCCTCCAAGACGGCCGATGGTCTTCCCAGGCGCCGCCGCAAGCAGCACGCGGCGCCCCTGGCCATCGTGCCGCAGAGTTCCGGCACCCCGGCTGGCCCGGTCCGCGCCGATTGGGAGACCGCATCGATCATGGGGGCACTGCAGAAGGGCACACTCTCCGGCCGAGCCGCGCACACGGACACCGACCCTGCGGGCAAACCGAGCAGTGAACGAGATACAAGCAGCGAAGGGCATGAGGTTTCGTGAACAACGAAATGGCGTGGATGCTCGACGGTGTCCTGGAGATTCCCGGGGCCCTTCATGCGGTCCTGATCTCTGCCGACGGGCTCCCGAGGGCCGCATCGAAGGAGGTCGGCAGGGACGACGCCGACAAGGCCGCCGCCGCGATGAGCGGCCTGCAGGCATTGAGCCGACAGCTCGCCTTCTTCGTCAACGGGTCCCCTCACAGGTGGCAGCAGACGGTGGTCGAGTTCGACGGAGGCTGGGTCTTCCTGATCTCCGCCGGCGACGGCGCGTACCTCGCGGTCTCCGCCTCCCCCGATGTCGACATGGGGGACATCACGTTCCGTATGCAGCAGCTCGTCGGCCGGCTGGGCAAGGAACTGACGACTGCGCCCCGCGAGAACACCGGCGCACGCCCGTGACCGACCCCGACAAGCAGGAGCCAGATACCGCGCGAGTTGGTGCGGCGGTACGTCATCACCCACGGCCGCGACCTCCCCGAGGATGACCGGTTCGCCCTGATCACGCTGGTCACGGCGGCTGTCGAGGCCCAGCAGAGGCCTGCCCTGCACTCCCCGGAGGAGCGGAAAGTCCTGCAGATGTGCTCCGGCGGCTATCTCTCGGTTGCCGAGATCGCAGGACATCTGCACCTGCCTCTGGGTGTAGTCAAGATCGTTCTCTGCTCGCTCGCCGAAGGCGGCTACCTCCTCACACGTGCACCCGTGGAGCGCGCCCGCCTGGCCGACGTCAGTCTTCTCGAGGAGGTGCTGGATGGTCTCAAGTCCCGTTTTGGATGAGCGGGCTTACGTCCGTGGCGGAGCTGCGCAGACCGCCGTGAAGATCCTGGTCGTCGGGCACTTCGCGGTGGGCAAGACCACCTTCGTCGGGACGCTGTCCGAGATCCCTCCGCTGTCCACCGAAGAGACCATGACACAGGCCAGCGAGGACGATCGACGACCTCAAAGGAGTCCGGGGCAAGACCACCACCACGGTGGCCATGGACTTCGGCCGCCTGACCATCAGCGATCACCTCGTGCTGTACCTGTTCGGTACGCCCGGCCAGCAGCGTTTCATGCAGATGTGGGAGGACATGGCTCGCGGTGCCCTCGGGGCGCTGGTGCTGGTCGATCCTGAGCGGCTGGAGGACTGCTTCGCCGTCGTTGACCTGATCGAGCAGTACGGCCTCCGCTACGCCATCGCGGTCAACCACTTCGAGGACACAACGCTT
Organism: uncultured Actinomycetota bacterium; assembly: GCA_963711935.1. Lineage (GTDB taxonomy): Bacteria > Actinomycetota > Actinomycetes > Streptomycetales > Streptomycetaceae > Streptomyces. Next base: position 27,618 of record CAVQGD010000001.1, on the reverse strand, counting down.
TATGAGGAAGATTCAGTGCGAGAGGCGCTGGATCTGCTCCCCGACACAACCGGTCGTCACCTGCGACGCACGTGACGAGAAATCCTCAGGCAGAGCCCTCATCACACTCGTCCGCTACCTCCAGGACAGTGCCCGCTAGGAGCAACCATGAACAGTGAGTCCACCGTCCCCGTGCCACCGCCCGGGTGCCCTGCACACGGCACGGGCGACCGAGTGCCGCTGCACGGGCCGGAGTTCGCGAGCGACCCTCGGGCCTACTACGACTACATGCGCCACTATGGCCCGACCACGCCGGTCGAGCTCGCCCCCGGTGTGAACGCGACCCTCGTGACGGAGTACGCAGCGGCACTACAGCTGCTGCAGGACTCCGGCGCCTTCCGGAAGGATTCACGCCACTGGCGGGACTTCCGTGAAGGCAGGATCAGTCCGGACAGCCCGGTCGTGCCCCTGCTGGCCTACCGGCCCAACTGCATGTTCACCGACGGCGCCGAACACATGCGGCTGCGCCAGGCGGTCACGGACAGCTTCGCCCGCGTCGACTCGTACCTGCTGAGCCGGAGCGTCGAGCGGGTCTCCAACTATCTCATCGCCCAGTTCGGCACCCGTGGCTCGGCCGATCTCCTCAACGACTACGCCAAGCTGCTGCCGCTCTTCGTGTTCAATGAGCTCTTCGGCTGCCCCGCCGAGATCGGCGACCGGGTCCTGTTCGGCATCACCGCTATCTTCGACGGCATCAACGCCGAGAGGGCCAACGAGGTACTGGCCCAGGCCGTGTCCGAACTGGTGGCACTCAAGCGGACCCAGCCCGGCGACGACGTCACCTCATGGCTGATGCGGCACAAGGCGCGCCTGACCAACGAGGAGATGATCCACCAGCTCATCCTGCTCCTGGGGGCGGGAGCGGAACCGCTGCGGAACCTGATCGCCAACACGCTGCACCTGCTGCTGACCGACGACCGGTACGCGAAGCGCGGGCTGATCGAAGAAGCCATCGACAGCACCTTGTGGAACAACCCGCCCGTGTCCAATTACGCGCCGCACTATCCGGTGGGCGACATGGAGTTCGCCGGCCAGAAGGTCGAAGCGGGCGAGCTGATGCTGATCAGTTTCGCAGCCGCCAACACCGATCCGGCACTCTCGGCGTCCCACCACACATCCACCAGCCGAGCCCACCTGGCCTGGAGTGCGGGACCGCACGCCTGCCCGGCCAAGGACCGTGCCCGGCTCATCACCGTAGCGGCCATCGAGAACCTGCTCAATCAGCTGCCGGATGTCGAACTGGCCGTGCCCGAGGACAGCCTGACCTGGCGCCCCGGCCCCTTCAACCGAGCGCTGGCTGAGCTGCCCGCCCGCTTCACCGCTGCACGGCCCCCACGCCAGCCGGAAGCGGAGCAGCGCCCGGCAGCCTCTCCCAACGATCACAGCGGCACGCAGAGCACACCGCAGCAACGCGGCGGGCGGTGGAGTGCGTTCCTGACCTGGCTGAGAACCTAACCCGGTTGAAACGGTGAGCTACCCAACAGATACCGACATCACGCCCCTGCATGAAGATTCATCCGAAGGAGTAGGAGAAGGTGCGGTAACCGTGCTGGACACGAGTTAAAGGGAAGTGTCGTGGAGCTCTCGCCCATCGACACCACTTCCGCTCAACGCCCCGCAGTCGCACCAGGCCTCCGACGTCAGGAACCACAGCGAAGCACCGTGCCCCGCACCAGAGACATCGAACTCCCCTTACCGGAAGGCGAGAAACCCGCCCTCACCGGCGGGTATCTTTTTGCCCTCCCTCCGGACAACGGGTCCCCCTGGGCATCCGTACCGCTGCACCCGCACCCTCGTCGCGCGCCTTCGACGGCCTGTCAGGAGGGCTGGTGACCGTCGCTCCTCCAGGCGACCGGCCGACGCCGGGAACGGCGCTGCTCGGGAGCTTCGTAGCCGGTCAGTTACGGCGGCTGTGCCAGGCCGTGGGGCTGAACGGAGACGACGCGGACAGCTACGCACGGGTACTGACGGACTGTCTCGGGTACGTGGCGAAACGGCCGTTGACTTTGCCCCCGCCCTCGCTGACCTTCCTGTCCGACGACCACACGCCGGTGGAGTTCTCCCTCGCCTTCGTACCGGACGCGGCCCCGACCCTGCGCATGCTGCTCGAACCGGGATGCGGTGCCGGCAGCCTCACGGAGAACGGCCGCATCGGACTGCGCGTCGTGCGGGACATGGCACAGCGCTGGGGCTTCGCCACCGACCGGCTCGACGCACTCGAAGACCTCTTCTTCCCCCACACCCCGAAGGGCCCCCTGGCACTGTGGTGCGCTCTGGAGCTGTGTCCCGGCGGAGTCCCCAAGGTCAAGATCTACCTGAACCCCGCTGCTGGCGGGGTAGACCGGGCCGCGGAGACCGAGGTAACCGGAGAAGTCGGCGCCGAGCCTGATAGCTGTCCGGCTGTCGCGGAGGCGTACGCTGCCTTCGACCGCGCTCAGACAGCCGATCAGTTGCGGTAGGGGCGTACTGCTGCGAAGGCGCCGACCGTGAACACACCAGCCGTGCGGGCGGCGTCGAGTGCATGCTTGCCGGCGTGGAAGCGCTCACCCTGAGGTCCGTCGTAGGTGAGCCACTTGGGGCGGTCCTCCGGGGGGGTACTGCCCCAGCACTCCACTCCGGGAAAGAGATCTTCGGCCAGGGTCACCTCGAATCCGGCGGTTTCCATCATCGTCTGGTAGCTGCTTGTGGTGCCGAGGCCGGCCAGGCAAATGTGTTCGTTCACCGGCCCGATGAAGCGCATGATCGCCTCCTCCGTCTGGTGTTCGCCGAACGGCCGCTGGAGCCAGTCGAGCCCCACCAGGTGGCTGCCGGGCTTGAGCAGCCGGAAGGCGGAGCGGAAGAAGGCTTCCTTGTGCGGAAGGTGGCAGACGGACTCGTAGAAGGTGATCGCGTCGAAGCTCTCGTCGGGCCAGGCGGCGAGTGTCGTGTAGTCCTCATCGCCGATGGTGAAGAAGGCGACCTGGCCGGTCATGTCGAGGTCGGCGGCACGTTCACGGGCACGCTGCGACAGCCATTCATTGTTGGTCAGGCCGACGAAGAAGGCACCGGTGGTCTTTGCCATGTACAGCGTGGGGCCGCCCACCCCGCTGCCGAAGTCGAGGGCCCTGTCGCCGGGCGTGATGCGGGCCAGGCCGGTCAGCCGCCGCTCCAGCTGCCGAGCAGCTTGCCTGGGGGACATGCCGCGGGCTTCCGCCGCGAGGTCACCGTGATGCCAGGTGTCGTCCATGAGGGCCTCATACGCGGGCCCCGCGTAGTCGTAGAAGTCGCGGACCTTCTGTTCGTGAAGCATCGGCATGGCCTTTCACACTGGTTGCGGGTGGCCGTCAGCCGGTGACCGGCTCGAGCTTGGCGCGGAACTGGCGCAGGATCGGCGGCTGTTGGGTGATGCGCATCCCGGGGATCTGGTCGGCCTTCTTGGCGGTCTGCTCAAGGATGCGTCCGATGTAGTCGAGGTGGCTGCGGGTGTAGGTGCGTCGGGGCAGGGCGAGGCGCACGAGTTCGTGGGGGGCGCTGGTGGTGGGGTTGCCGTGTTCGTCTTCTGCCCCGAGGTAGAGGGAGCCTAGTTCGGCGGAGCGAATGCCGCCTTCGAGGTAGAGCTGGCAGGCCAGAGCGTGCCCGGGGTACTGGTGGGGTGGGATGTGCGGCAGCAGTCGCCCGGCATTCAGATACAGGGCGTGCATGCCGGGGGGTTCGATGATGCTGATGCCGGCGTCCCGGGCGAGGCCGGCAAGGTGGGCGGCGTCGTCGGCGCGGGCTTGGAGATAAGTAGGGTCGGTGACTTCGGTGAGGCCGCGCGCGATCATGTCGAGGTCGCGTCCGGCGAGCCCGCCGTAGGTGGCGAAGCCCTCGGTGGCGATGAGGAGCAGTTCGCAGCGCTCGGCGAGGTGTGCATCGCTCAGGCCGAGGAAGCCGCCGATGTGGACGATGCCGTCTTTCTTGGCGCTCATCAGGCAGCCGTCGGCCAGGCGGAAGGATTCCTCGGTGACCTGACGCGGGCTGTGCCCGTGGTATCCGGTTTCGCGCTGGGTGACCAGCCAGGCGTTCTCCGCGAACCGCGCGGCGTCGAGGTACAGGGGCACCTGATGCTCTCGGCACAGCGCGGCGGTCTGTCTCAGGTTGGCCATGGATACGGGCTGTCCGCCGCCGCCGTTGTTGGTGAGCGTCATCAGCACCATGGCGATGCGGGAGGCGTCCGGCCCGTTCAGCTCGGTCTGCAGGGCATGGATGTCGATGTTGCCTTTGAAGGGCGCGCTGGTGTCGAGGTCAGTTGCTTCGGGGCAGGGCAAGTCACGGGCTTCGCAGGCGTTGAGTTCGACGTTGGCGCGGGTGGTGTCGAAGTGGGTGTTGCTCAGGATGATCTGGCCCGGCTTGAGGAGGGTGGACATCAAGATGCGTTCGGCGGCGCGGCCTTGATGGGTGGGCAGAATGTGCGGATAGCCGGTCAGGGTCTGTACGACGTCGAGGAAACGGTGGTAGGAGCGGGATCCGGCGTAGGACTCGTCGGCGTCCATGGCCGCGGCCAGTTGCGCGGCGGACAGGGCGCCGGTGCCCGAGTCGGTGAGCAGGTCGATGGTGACGTCCTGGGCCCGCAGGTCGAACAGGTTGTATCCCGCCGCGGCCAGGGCGCGTTCGCGGTGTTCGCGGCTGGTGATCGTGATGGGCTCGACGACCTTGATCCGGTATGGCTCCACGGCTGGGCTTCCCTTCACGGCGACGGACGAGGCTGGGGTACACGATCTTCTGAGGCGCTGGCCGGTGCGTGCCGCGGCGGGGCCATGTTGTACGCCTCGCAGGAGAGGTAGGCGGTGATCCGGGCGGGCCCGTGCCGGGAGTGGACCAGGCCCAGGTAGGAGATGAGGCCGACGCCATGGGACAGCCGCCGTGGCACCAGGGTCGTCAGCGCCCGGTCCAGGATGCCGTGCCGCATGCCGTACGTGGCCAGTGCGCGAACGGCACGGTCCCGAGCGATCTGGTCGTCAGGGGCGTAGGAGCGCACCGGCACATGAATGGTGTGCCCGCTGGGCAGTCGAGTGTCGGCCGCCGTGTAGGCGTAGCAGGAGATGACGGGTAGCCGGTCGAACCAGTCCACCCCGCCGACCTGGCGGCAGAAATCGGCCACTGTCTCAGGGGGGACACCGGGCATGAGACGCGCGGCAGCGGCGGCGTCCGCGGCGGTGGCTTCGCGGTGCCGCACATAGATTTTCACGCGCGGATCGCTCCATTCACCCACATCCAGCGCGAAAAATACGAAGCCATCCCGGTCGGGAGCGCCGGTGGCCGCCTGCCGGCGCAGTGCGGGGACGGCACCGGTGAACCTGAGCCGGTCCAGGGCTTCTTCGACGACTTCGGAGGCCCTGTCGGGACCGCGCGCGCAGGGATTGAGGTACACCTTGAATCCCGGGCGGCCGCTGGGGCGCAATTCCAGCGCACACCACAGCGCAAGGGGCCCTTGCGGATCCGGCGGGAAGAACAGATCGCCCAGGAGATCCAGCTGCTCCAGCCGGATGTTCCACCTTTCCGCGAGGTGCCGCAGCGCACCCCGCCCCGCCCGCCCGTTGTCTCCCCACGTGGTGGCCTGGCAGCCGGGCTCGATCAGCATCCGCACCAGCGGTGCTTGGCCCACGGGGAAGGTGAGGGAGAACTCCACTGGTGTGTGGTCGTCGGAGATGAACGAGGCCGAGGGTGCACCGGTGGACAGCGGGCGGCGGGCCGCCGGGCCCAGCAGCTCCTCCGCGAGACGCTGGTAGGCGTGGGTGTGTGCTCCCGCACCGGCGAGCTGCAGTAGGCGGCGCAGCTGGTCGAAGACGTGTTCGCCCAGCATTCGCGATCCTGCCGCGGCACGCGGCTCACAGACGGGGGCGGACTGGGCGGTAGACGATCCGTCGCGGAGGTCGGTGCGCTGCCTCATCGCCGCCTCCCGAACACCGGGGCCGGGCTGGGTGGATCAACGAATCCCAGCTTCTCGATCGCAGGCCACGCGGCATCCAGCACCGTGTCGAACCACACCGACCATGGCTCCTTGCGCCGGGCTTCTTCCAGCTCGTCCCAGGGGGGATAGCGGGTGGCACGGACCTCTTCGCTGTCGGGATCAAGAGGGCGCGGACTGCGCTCCACGAAGAGGTGATTGAACTCGTACTCCACCAACCCACTGGCCTCATAGGTGAGTTGATAGGTGACCGTTCCGGTCTCCTGCGGGGAACGGGGCGCCGCCCCCAGTTCCGCCACCACTTTGCCGACGGCGGCCACGAACGGAGCCTCGCCCGGGGCGGGATGACCGCAGCAGGCGTTCGGCCACACTCCAGGCGAGTGGTACTTCCCCTGGGCCCTCTGCTGCACCAGCATCCGACCATCCGGAGCGAACAAGAACACCGAGAACGCCCGAGGTAACTTCCCCGGAGTCTGATGCGCCGCGAGCTTCTCCGCCGCACCCAGTGCCCTTCCCGCCCTGTCCATCAGCTCCAACACGCCCAACACCAACCGTTCCACGCATAGTTGACTAAGGCCCGGGCCGCTTCGCCCACCGCACGCCCTTCTCCTCCCAGGCAAACAGCGCAACTCGGCTCAGACCACAAGGGACGGCACGTGCATCTGTGAACGCGTTGAACGATTGCGCCCTTGTGAACACGGCTGGACGGTGGCGTCGTATGCACCACTCAAATCGATACGCAGCCGGCGCGACAAGGCCGTCCATGGGGCGCACAAGTACGCGAAGCAGCAAACCGCCCTCTTGGACGTGACCATGGCTTTTGCCGTATGAGAGTGCTCCCCCTGCGCGCCGCACTGCTCGTGGCTGCGCCGCGACGCCTCCACGTACCTGCGGAATGAGCCCCCGCCACCACATGCGATGATCATCCGACTTGGAGTGAGCGCCGCACAGCACGGGGAGAAACAGCGAAGGGGCGGGGCCGGTGGCCTTCCTGACCGACGAACAGGCCGCAGCTACGGCACGTTCACCGACGTGCCGGACGACGGGCAGCTGGCCGGCTATTTCCTCCTGGACCGCGACGCACGGCGCCGCGCGATGGCCTGCCGGGGCGCGCGCTCGCAGCTCGGCTACGCCGTTCAGCTCGGCACCGTACGGTTTTTGGGCACGTTCCTGGACAACCCCGAGCACGCGCCCGCCGAAGTCGTCGCCTACGTCGCCGAGCAGCTCGGCCACCTGGCCTCCGTACTCGCCGGGTACGGCACCGAGCGCACCCGCTTCGACCACCGAGATGCCATCAAGGACGCCTACGGCTACCGGGATCTGAAGGGCGACGCCTGGTGGAAGCTGACCCGCTGGCTATGGGACCGCTGCTGGTCGGGCAGTGAGCGCCCCATCGCCCTGTTCGACCTCGCCACCTTGCACCTGGTCGAGAACAAAGTGCTGCTGCCCGGCGCCACCGTCCTGGAGCGCATGGTCACCTCCATCCGCGAGCACACCCACCGCAAGACCTGGCGCACCCTGGCCGCTCAGCCCACCGCGGCCCACGACGCCGGGGTTGTAGCGGACCCATCGGGCGATGTGGGTGGAGGCAGTGGCGGGCGGTCACGCTCGGCTTGTGCAAGCCGGCCATCTCCGGCAGACACAGGGCGGGCAGGCACGCACGGAGCAGATCGGCATCGAGGGCCGGTGCCGGCTCGGGCTGTTCGGCCGGGTCGTCGTCGGTGCCACGGTCGAGGTAGAAGCCGCCGGAGGTGAGCTTCCCTGACTTCATCGACGCCTTGAAGACCGCTCCCCGGGGCTGACGGTCCGTACCCGGCAGGGCCGTCCGGCTCGTGGCTGATGTCACCGGCGGGTGGACCCGACCGCGGCCCGGTGCGGTGTCCTACTCCGGCTCCTGCTCGGACTCCTGGGCGAATACGGCAACTTCGTCGGACATCGTGACCACGAGCCGGGAGCCCGCCGCCGCGACGTTCCATCCGGCCAGTGGCAGCGTGATGGTCTCGACCAGTTCGTTCGGCTGGAGATCCCACAGCCGTACGGTGCTGTCGTCGCCGGTCGTGAACGCCATGGGCCGTCCGTCGACCCAGAGGCAGCTCACGCGGCCCGCTTTGGACCGGTGGCCGGTGAGAACCGCACGCCGGACGCCCCGGGCCAAATCCCACACCTCAACCCCGGCGCCGCACATCACCACGTGGGGACTGCCGTCGATCACTGTGCAGTCCAGCGCCCGGACCCCTCCGGTACCGCACCTGAGGACGGCCCGCTCGGTGCCGTCGGTCAGATCCCGGACGTGGACCGCCCGCTCGCTGCCGCCTCCGGCGATCACGACGTGCGAGCGTCCGTCGATGTCGGCGCAGGCGAGAGAGGGGTGACCAACGAAGCCTTGTCCTTGTTCCGTACGGTGGTTGACACTCCGCGCACCGGCAAGGAGCTTCGCTTCGTTACGGGACACCCCGTCACCCGATCCGGTCACGATCGGAAGAGCTCATTGACTCGCTGGCTTGACTGTATATTTGATGTTTGCCATGTCGAGGAGAAGTTCTCTTCCATTCGCGCACCGCGCCGCATGACGACATACCTCAGCGCGCCCAGCCGTCGCCGACGGCATGAGCGGCCGCGCCCCGGGCGCGAGAGTCCCGGTCCGCAATCCCATGTCCTCGCCCGGACATTCCGCGACGACATCGCACCCTCCGGGCCCTCGGCCGGCGCGTCGCCGGACGGCGGACGAGCGCCCCACTCGGCGAGGCCCTCCTGCTGGAAAGAGGCGAGCACGTTTGAAACCCCTGGTAACCGAGGCCTGCGTCGCTCAGGCCCGGAGGAGTCCCGACGCCATCGCCGTCACCGACGGCCGTACGCATGTCACTTACGCGGAGCTGCTGCGTGCGGCCACCAGGGTCGCGGCGAGCCTGTCCGCCCGCCAGGGCCCGTCGCGCACGCCCGTGGGCATCTGCCTCGAGCGCTCACCGCGACTGATCGTTGCCGTCCTGGCGACCCTGCTCTCCGGCCGCGCCTATGTCCCCCTCGACTCCTCGTATCCGACGAGGCGACTGCACCACATGATTGACGGCTCCGGGGTATCGGCAGTGCTGTGTGAGGAACGGACGTACGAGGTCGTCGCCGACTGCCCGACGTCGAGCAAGCCCGTCGAATGGATCCGGCTGGACACTGAGGACGAAGCGGCGGCGCACGACGCCCCTACCGGTGAACACCCCGCGGTACCGCTCGGGCCCGACGATCCCGCCTATGTGCTCTACACCTCTGGATCGACGGGCGTGCCCAAGGGCGTCGCGATGAGTCACGGCCCCCTGGCCCGCCTCATCGACTGGCACCGACGCACCGACGGGCCTCAAGCCGACCTGCTGACCGCCCAGTTCGCGCCTATCAGCTTCGATGTCTCCTTCCAGGAGATCTTCTCCACCCTGTGCGCGGGCGGCACGCTCCTGCTGGTCGGCGAGGAGACGCGGCGGAACCCCGACGCCCTCCTCACGCTGATGAGCGAGCAGGGGGTCACCCGGCTCTTCCTGCCTGCGGCCGCGCTGCACCAGATCGCGCTGCACGCCGCCACCGGACCCTCACGGGCGCGACTTCGGGACATCGTGTGCGCGGGAGAACAGCTCCAGGTCACCCAGGCTGTCAGAGAGTGGCTGAGCACCATGCCCGGCTGCCCGGCTGCCCGGCTGCCCGGCTGCCAGGTGGCGGAGGGGCGGTTCGCCGGGGGTGTCGGAAGGGACTGGTCGATGTTGGAGCGGTGGGCGATTGACGACGGGCTCCACGCCCCGCAGGTCGAGGTGGACATCGTGGCCTCGGCTCGGCGGGGCGAGGACATGGTCACAGTTCGGTGCGTTTGCGGCGGCATGGCGGCCGTCATGGTTCCGCGCGCCGACCGGCTCGCTCCTCATGCCGCCCACTTCCACGCCAGCCAGCAGATCAAGGGTCCGTCCCGGCCGTCGCTCGGCGTCAGGGTGACCCTGCTGATGCTCGCGGACCTCGCCCTGTTCCTCGCCGCGCAGATCGCCGGCAGCCGCATCGTGCCGCACCTGGACAGCGCGGCCGCCATCACGGCCCGGCTTGCCTTCATCCTCGTCGGCGTCGCGGCGGCGGCTACGCTGACCGTGTCGCTCCGCAACTACATCGCGCCCGGCAGGCTGCCCCGGGTCTCCTGATGCCGGTCCGTCCGATGACTCCCGCGGTCACCTTCCCTGCACGCCCTCGCGGACGCCGCAGTCCAGGGCGGGACACCTCAAACCTAGTTGCTTAACTCTATGAGGATGATTATCGTTGCGCAGTGGTCGCACACGGAGCCCTGACCGGCGTACCCCGCGCCGACCGGCCCACCCTCACCGCCCACGCCGCCAACCTCTCCTGGAGCCGTGGCGACTACCTCGGCCGCATGGAGAGGACCAGCCTGTACGGGCTGTTCTTCCACCTTCTGGGCAACCACGACAGTGCCGTGGCCGCCGCCTTCCGCGCAGCCTGGCCGACCTGGGAGCAGACGCAGGACGGCCACTTCCTCGCGCCCACCGAGCTGCACCGTGACCCGAAGGCGCAGGGGCGGGTCTTCACCACCCTCGCGAGCCCCTTCATGGGCACCAACGCCCGCAAGGGCTTCACCTACAACTACCTGTCCTGCTACCTCCAGGACGCTCGCGGCACCGTCACCCCGCGCCCGTTCCTCGCGGCCCTGGCCAGCATGCGCCTGCGCACCGCGTGGAACCACCCCGACCACGACCGCCCGCTGCACCACGACGACCTCCGGCACGGCGTACGCTGCGGCGCGCGGGCCGAGGAACTCGACCGGCGCTGCCGTGGGCCCGGCTGGCCCTGGAACCGCTGGCGGGACAGCAGGTTCCCATCGAGGAGGAGGACGTCCTCGCCCTGTGGGAGCCGGCCGGGCTGGCCCACCGGCTCCGTGAGTCCGCGCGGGAGGCCGAGAACGGCACCGGCCGGGTCCGGACCGGTCCGCGCCACCCGGACAGCTATCCGCACCTGGTGGAGAAGCTGATTAACGCCGGGGTGATGAACCGCCGCAGCGGCGGGCAGCTCGACATACCGGACGTCTACCGGATCGTTCACCGCATGGGCCGCCGCGGAGGAGTCAAAGCCGTCGTCCCGGCCGCGTAGCGCCGCCCCGGCACACCCCCGCGCCCCGGCGCGACAGGCCCCCCGCCGTCGCGCCGGGGCAGCGCTGTCTCCCGAGCCGGGCCGCCCGTACGCCCGGCCACCGTACCGCCCTGTCCCCGCTGACCTGTGCCAGTGAAGATGCGCCGTTTGCCACTGAAGTTGGGCCAACGCTAGTTTGTGACAGCGAAGTTAGGCCGATGGGAAATTTGTCAGGCGGGGGACGCGGTGGGGGCACCTGTCCGTGCAGTCGATCAGGCTGTGCTCACGGGCTTTGAACTGGACTTCTCTATCGACGGGGTGCGTAGACGTCGCCTGTTGCAGACGAGTTGGGATGTCCGGTTCGAGGCAGTGGAGCCGGTCCGTGAGTTCACCTGGCACAAGTACGGCCGGGGCTTCGCGGGCTGGTACTACTCGGTGACCGTACGGGATCACGTTGGCTACGAGTCGTGGCTGGAGCGGGACCGGCTGGTCCTGCTGGACCGGGATCCGCAGGTCACGGCTATCGCCTCGCAGCCGTTCTGGCTGCACTGGCACGACGGTGTCCGCAAGCGCCGACACGCTCCCGACTACTTCGTCCGGCTTGCCGACGGGCGGGCCCGCGTGGTCGACGTCCGTGCCGAGGACGACATGGACGAGGAGACGCGGGAGTCCTTTACCGCCACCGAGCGTGCTTGCGGGGCGGTGGGCTGGGAGTTCGTCTGGGTCGGGCGGCCCGATCCGGTGTTCATGGCGAACATCCGCTGGCTGGCCCGCTACCGGCGGATGCGCTGCGGTCGGCCCGCGGTGGTGGCGGACCGGTTGTTGGATGTCTTCCGCGAGCCGAAGGGGTTGTGGGAGGGCGCCGGTCTGGTCGGGGACCGGTTGCGGGTCCTGCCCGTGCTGTTCCACCTGCTGTGGTCCGGCGGCTTGGGAACTGACCTGTCGGGCGGCTTGATGCAGACCGACAGCCTGGTCTGGACGGAGGGAAGCGGATGAGCGGGTTGAGGCGGCCGCCGGCCTTGGCGGTCGGCCACAGGGTCCGTTTCGAGGGCCAGGTCAGGGGGGTTCTCGAGGTCACGGCCCAGGCCGTGGTGGTGGAGGACGAGGATGCTCCGCACCGCGTGGTCGCCTTGATCGACCTGTTTGAGGCGGGGGATTTTGAGGTCTTGTTCCAGGCCGAGCGGATGTCGCTGCCCGCAGTCGGGTTGCTGGAGGCGTTCCCGCCCGAGGTGGTGAAGCATGCCTTGTGGTGGGAGGGGCACATCCTGGAGGTCATGAACGGGCTCGCGCCGGACGCGGAGCCCGGTTCGCAACCGCGGCCGGGCTACGGGCCGGGTTCGACGGTGACGTCGCGGCAGCGGGTGAAGGCTGCCGAGCTGGCGGTCGCCGGTCACTCCGTCGCAGCCAAGACGATCGCTGGCCGGCGCCTGCGATACCAGGAACAGGGTCTGGTCGGGCTGGCCGACCGCCGCCCGGTCCGCAAGCGCGCGGAGTTCGGCTCGGTGCCCGAGGCCGTGGTCGAGGCGATGCGGAAAGCGATCAAGGAGGGTGTCGACACCTCAACCCGCAATGGGGCCTATCTGATCTGGCGGACCGGGGAGATCCTGCGGGAGTCGGGCGGTGAGCCGGTCGAGCTGCCGGCCCGGCGGACCCTCTACCGGCTGCTGGCGAAGTTGACGAAGGGCACCCACGCGACCGGCTCGGCGGTCACACGCCGCTCGAAGGCCCACGGGGCAGCGGCCCCCTTCGGAGAGCTGACGGTGTCGGCTCCCGGCGAGGTCATGCAGATGGACTCCACTCCGCTGGACGTGATGGTCCGCCTCGACAACGGGGTCGCCGGCAAGGTCGAGCTCACCGGGATGATCGACGTCGCGACCAGGACGCTGTCGGCGGCGGTGCTGCGGCCGACGACGAAGTCGGTGGACGCGAGCTTGCTGCTGGCCCGGACCGTCACCCCCGAGTTGATGCGGCCGGGCTGGGTCGAGGCGCTCAAGATGTCCCGGTCGGTGCTGCCGCACCGCAGGCTGCTGACCTTGGACGAACGCCTTGAGCACGTGGCGGCCAAGCCGGTCATCGTCCCGGAGATGATCGTCTGTGACCACGGCAAGGTGTTCATCTCCCGGAACTTCCGGGCTTCCTGCCGGTTCCTGGAGATTGATTTCCAGCCCACCCACAAGGGCTCCCCGTTCCAGAAGGGGCACATCGAGAAGATGCTGGGCTCGGTGGCCACGATGTTCGCCCAGTTCCTGCCCGGACACACCGGTCGCAGCACTGACCACCGCGGTCGGCACCCCGAGCGCGAGAACCTCTGGTCGCTGCCCGAGCTGCAGGAACTTCTGGACGAGTGGGTCGTTGCCAACTGGCAGAACCGCCCCCACGATGGCCTGCGCGACCCAGACCATCCGGGGCGTCTGTTCACGCCGAACCAGAAGTACGCCGCGCTGGTCGAGTCCTGCGGCTACGTCCCGGTCGCGCTCAGCGGGCAGGACTTCGTCGAGCTTCTTCCTGCGGCCTGGCGGGCCGTCAACTCCTACGGCATCCGGATCAACAACCGGACCTACGACAGCCCCGAACTGGGGCCGATGTGCCTGCGCGACTCTGGTGTCACCGCGAAGCGGGGGCTCTGGGAGGTTCACCGCGACCCCTATGACGTCTCCTACGTCTGGGTACGCGACCACCGCGGCGACGGCAGCTGGGTCCAGGCGACCTGGAAGTACTTGAACCGGGCCCCGGTCCCCTTCGGAGACCTGGCCTGGGACCACGTCAGCCACCAACTGCCCAGGGCCACCGAGGAAGAACTCGCCCAGGCCGTCGCCGATCTGCTGACCCGCGCGCACGCCAGCCCCGACCGGCCGGCCACGAACAAGAAGGACAGGAAGATCAGGTTGGCCAAGGCGGTCAAGGCCGATCGGCAGGTCGTCGCCCGGACGAAGGCCGCCCCGCCGACCGTCCCCTCCCCGCCGCCGGAACCGCCGCAGGAACCTGAGGTCGAGGCACCGACCGAAGATGACGATCTCGCCGAGGTGATCCCGCTGGGACTGTTCAACCCGCTCGAAGACCCCTGGGGCCGCTCGTGACCACGCTGCCTGCCGACGATCCCGACGAGGACTTCGGACGGCAGCTGACCACCCTGCCCGGCTGGCGTGAGTTCGTCGGCGTGCCCCTGAGCGAGCCCATGGTCGCGCTGACGAAGGCCGAGTACGACGCACTGGAGACGGAGGGCCAGGACGCCTACGACGACGATCGGCTCGACCACCATGCCCGCCTCCAGGTGGTCGCCACCTCCACAGTCCGCTCCACCGTCACCTGCGGGCGCCGTCTGATCATCCTCAACCGCGGGGCGATCAGCGCTCGCCGCGGCCTGATCGTTTCCGGGCCCGCCAACACCGGCAAGACGATCGCTCTCACCCAGCTCGGCCTGGCCCACGAGTTGCAGGACCGCCGTCGGCACCCCGGACAGGACGACCGTGTCCCGGTCATCTACATCACCGTCCCGCCGGCTGCGACACCCCGCATGATCGCCGCTGAGTTCGCCCGCTTCCTGGGTCTGCCGGTCCTGCGGAGTTCGAACATCACCGACCTCACCGAGGCCGTCGTCGGCGTCTGCACCAAGGCCCGGACCGGCCTGATTCTGGTCGACTTTACCGACCGCCCGTAGTCCTGCCCGTGATGTCCGTCTGGGACTGTGACCAGCACGTCCTGGGCTTGTTTACCGACCGTGTCCGGGGCGTCTGTCATGTTCTGGAGTCGGTACGGAGGACGAGTGGTACGGCACGTGGTGGTCGGGGACTTGAGGGTCCAGCGGATCGAGCGGAAGGACGGGCGGCGGTCGTGGACGATTGTCTGGCCCGAGGGGACGCTGCACATGGAGGCGGACCGGTTCCTGCGTGAGCACGAGGGCTCGGGCACGCAGAAGACGTACGCGTACTACCTGGTGGACCACCTGCGGTGGCTGGAGCGCGAGTGCCTGGCCTTCGACACGGTCCAACTGCGGGACCTGGAACGGTACATGGGGATCGTCGGCGCCGAGGTTCGCATGCCGCTCGGGGAACCGTGGCGGGTGGGCAAGCGCCCCTACGGCCGCTCGGCGCTGTCGACCGCGGCGGCCTGCCTGAAGGGCTTTTATCTGCAGCAGGCTTCGCGCGGCATCAACGGCGAGCTCGGCAAGAAGCTCGATCAGTCCCGGTTGCCGTCGCGGGTGGACAAGCGCCGCTCGTTCCTCGGGCATGTGAAGAACGCGCTGCCGACCAACCCGCTGGCGCCGAAGGGGCCGCACCGCCGGCACCCGAAGATGCTCCCGGAAGGGGGCAGGGAGAGGCTGCTGGGGACGGTGAACGCGGCCCGGGACCGGCTGGTCGTCGACTGGCTTTCCGACGGCGGACTTCGGATCGGTGAGCTCTGCGGGCTGCACCTGGTCGACCTGCACCTGCGGGACAACGCGGCCTGCGGCGAGTGCCGCACCCCGCACCTGCACGTCTGTCACCGGCCCGACAACCCGAACCGGGCCGAGGCCAAGACCAAACACCCCTGGCGAGTCGAGCACGGCATCGTGACCGGCGGGCTGATCAAGCGGGTCAGCCCGGCGATGGTGCACTCCTACTTCGAGTACATCACCACCGAGTACCCGCGCGGCGTTCGGCACGGCATGCTCCTGGTCCAGCTGCACGGCGCCGGCGCCGGCGCCGCCCAGCCGTGGGCGCCGGTCGGGGCCCGGCGGATGCTCGGCCGGGCCGGGAAACGCGCTGGCCTGGGGCTGGTGAAACCCCATGCCTTCCGGCACACCTTTACCTCGGCGGTTCTCGACGCCGCGGACGGCAACACCCTGATCGCCCGGGACGCCGGCGGCTGGGCCTCGGCCGCGATGGTCGACGAGGTCTACGGGCACGTCGACGTCCACGACCCGGCGTTCGACGCCGCACTGCGTGCGGTCTGGGGTGAGGCGTAATGCGGCGGCAGGAATACCTTCGTCCGCTGTTCACCGAGCGCCCGGACCGGGTCGGCCGTGACCGGCTGGAGATTCTGACCGCGCTCATCGGCGGGCCGTCCTTCGACTCGATCTACCGGCCTGACGTCATTGAGATCCCGCGCGGCCACGCGATCTACCGGTGGGAGTGCGTCGTCGGCAGTTGTGAACGCACCCGGGCAGGCGGGGCAGAGCTGTGCTCGGATCATCAGCGGCAGTGGGTCCGTGACAGCGAGCGCGGCGTGGGCAAGGCCGCTTTCGTGGCTGCGGCCCAGGGGCTGGAGCGGCACGTCGGAGCAGAAGAGAGAACCTGCCGGATCTGCCCTGAACGGCCCGCGGCCCACAGTGAACTGCGGTTGTGTCAACGGCATTTGAGCCGATGGAAGAGAGAGGGCGCCGACAGAGCGGCCTTCGACGCCTAGGCGATCAGCGAACAGCCGTGCCCCGGCTACGGGCCCTGCGCCGCGGCCGTCTGCCCGGATCTGGCCGACTCCCCACTGGGATTGTGCGCGTGGCACGGCAGCCGCTATCGGCGTGATGGCAGCCCCGGCGACGCAACGATGCCACCCAGTTGGTGGTCGCAATACGAGAAGCTCGGGAAGCCAGTCCCCATCGAGTACGGCGACCAGGCCGAGTTCCGGCGCTGGTGCGCGGCCGCCCCCGCGCATCCATGGCCGGGGCAGATCAATCTGCGCGGGCTGCGGCCCCTGGTGCGAGCCGAGATCCAGTGGGGACTGTTCGTCCATACCCGCCGGGCCCGCCCCAGCCGGTGGGACCTGGGCTGGATCCGATCGCTGGTGACCACGTGCCGCTCGTCGGACGTGAACTCCCTGGTCGATTTCGAGTTCGGGACCGGACCTTCGGCCGAGCTCACGGGGGCGATCGCCAAGGAAATCCTGCATGAACTGCGGCTGGTCTACTTCACCCCGCAGGAGGCCAAGGACGCCGGATTCCTGGAGACCGAGCACTTCGGGGTGCTGTTCCCACACCGGATGAGCCACATCGACCTGACCGGTATCCCGCAGCGTTGGCTGCGGGATCTGACCCGAAAACAACGTGAAGTCCAATGACCATGCGTGTGATGAGGATCGGATCACGCGGCCTCGGCGGGGGCGAGGGTGACCTGGAAGCCGAGCTGGTGCAGTCGGCGGACGGCCTGGCGGGCGGCGCGATCGGGGGCGAGCTGGAGGAAGTACGCGCCGCCGAGGTCGCGGTAGTCCCTGTCATAGCTGAGCATGTGCCAGACCGAGACGAGGATCGAGTGCTCGACCGCCACCAGGGCCCGCTTCTTCCCGCGCCGTCCGGCCAGCCGGCGGTAGAGCGCCCCGAGGTAGGGGGTGTCCTTGGTGCGAGCCGCGGCCATCGCGGCCGTTCCCAAGGCTCCGCCGAGCCACTTGTTGCCGTGCCGGGTGGCGGTGGACTTCCGTCGGCCGCCGGACTCGTTGTTGCCCGGACACACCCCTGCCCAGGAGGCCAGATGCCCGGCGGAGGGGAAGCGGGACATGTCCGCCCCGGTCTCGGCCACGATCACCTCGGCGACCCGGCGGCTGACGCCTGGGATGCTCTCCAGCCGGGTCAGCTGCGGCAGAAAGGGCTCGGTGGCCTCCTCGACGCGGGCGGTGACCTGCTCGATCTGGTCGGTGCAGTGGTCGTAGTGGTCCAGGTGCATCCGGCAGACGAAGGCGTGGTGCTCGGTGAACCGGCCGGTCAGGGCCTCGACAAGGTCCGGGATCCGGGGCCGCATCCGGGCCTTGGCCAGCCCGGCCAGTGCCTCGGGGTCGCGCTCACCGGCGATCAGGGCCTCCAGCATCGTCCGCCCGGAGACGCCCATGATGTCGGTGGCCACACAGGACAGCTTGATGCCCGCGTCCTCCAGGGTCTTCTCCAGCCGCTGCACGGTGCGGGACCGCTCCATGGTCAACAAGGTCCGCAGCCGGGTCAGTTCGCGCAGCTGACGGATCGGCTCGGGCGGCACGAAGGAGGCCCGCAGCAGTCCGCACTCGGCCAGCTGGCACAGCCAGGCCGCGTCGGTGACATCGGTCTTGCGGCCGGGCACCGCCTTGGCGTCCCGGGCATTGACCAAGATCACGTTCAGGCAGTCCTCCAGCAGGTAGAACGCTCCGCGCCAGTAGTCACCCGTGGCCTCCATCGCGACCAGCGTCACCTTCTGCGCGAGGAGCCAGTCCCGCATCTCCAGCAGTGCGTTGGTGGTCGAGGCGAAGGTACGGACTTCCCCGCGACGGCGTCGGCAGTGACCTGCGGACTTGGCGAAACCCCCGGCGTACGCGGCCGGGGGTTAAGCGTTCGATGGGCAGGGGCCGTTCCCAGGGGCGGCGGAGGTCGCCGGTCAGCGGGCGGGCGAGACGCAGCTGGGTGTAGATGGCCATGACGAGGGCGGTCCAGCGGTCGGTGGCGAGGGGGTCGCGTAGGGCGGGGCGGGTCCAGCCGAGGTGTTGCTTGCAGTACCGGAAGGTGTGTTCAAGATCGAATCGGCGGAGGAAGCAGGACCAGACGGTGTCCGCGAGAGCGGCGTCGGTGCTGGTGTGTGACCACCATAGCCACAGGGGTTTCGGGCTGCCGCCGGAAGGCAGGCGCTCGACGTCCAGGCGGATCACGGTGCCGGGCACGATGGGCAGTTCCGGCGCGGGGTGACGCGCCCAGATGGTCTGCCTGTTGAGCTGGACATGCAGCCGCGCGAAGCACCGGGCCCGCAGGCGGCCGTACTTGTCGAGGTGGTGCTCGCTGTCGTGGAGGGGATCGCTCCAGGTGCCGGGGGTACGGAATGCGAATCTTCCGCCGTGACGGCGGGGCCGTCCGCCTTTGGGGCCGACGCCTCCGGCTGCGGGCGGGTCGCGGTACAGGACGCGGTCGCCCCGCATGCGGACACACACCTCGACGGGCAGGTCGGCGAGCTGATGGGCGAGGTAGGGGCCGTCGTAGCCGCAGTCGGCGACGATCCGGATCGGTTCGTCGCCCTCGCGCCACCGTCCCAGGGTGACGATCCTGGTGACGACCTCGTGCAGCTGGCGGGCGGTGTGCTGCTGGACATGGTCGCCGGGGCGCAGGCGGTAGGCGTCCAGCGGAGCGGTCCAGGAGGTGGGTCCGCCGGACAGGGCGGCGACGATGGAATAGGCCCAGCCGGGGACCATCTCGTGGGCGCCCTCGGCGCGTCCATAGGTGTGGCAGAAGGTCCGCTGGCCACTGGTGTTCGCGTCGGGGCGCAGCCAGGGGGTCACATCGACGGCCAGGACGATGCCGCCGCCCGGGCCGCGCGGGAGGTCACGCAGCACGAAGGACCAGTTCAGACGCTCGAAGTCGATTCTCCCGTCGTTCATGGCGCGTTGCACCGAGCCGTGGGAGCGGGTGTGCTCGGGTGCGAGGCTGAGGTCGGCCAGACCGCGCACCGGACCGTCGCTGCACAGCACCGCATCGCCGATTTCGAAGAGTTCGTCGCCCCAGCGCGTCAGGCAGGCGCGGAAGTCGACGCGGAACTCCTTGAGTTCCCTCAAGGCCGCGTCGCGGGCGTCACGATCGGGCACACTGACAGCGGCGGTCGCGCCGGTTTTCGTTGGTCTCACAACCCGAGAATCAGGGCGCGGCCGTCGCCGTGTCCGGCGTTTCCCCATGTGGGGGACTCGAACACCTACCGCCGAGCAGCCTGAGGTTTTATCTCAAGCTAACATCGGTTTTCTTTGTGATCTCGAGTCACCCACTACGACATGATGTGCAGAGATCGCCGCTGAACGCGTTGAGGTAGGGGTGGTGCGACGGTTCGGCGCCAACTCATTCGGCCATGTCGTGTCCTTAAGCATCCGAAGTGGTTCGGAGGGGCCGTGTCACTGATCACACCGCCTTTCCTTCTTTCCGCTTGTTGGCCTCGTCCTCAGCTCGTGCGGCGAGGTACTCGGCCCAGTCGCGTCGGGCGTAGGCGACCCAGCGGAGCGCGGCGTGGCGGTGCATCCCGGTCACGTCGGCGAGGATCGGGCTAGGGAGATCAGCAGCGAGAGCGGCGGACGCGCCGTTACGGGCGGTGCGAACCGGGATGCCGTGGCGGCCCAGTTTCTGGGTCATGCCGTGCGTCGAGATCGGCTTGCCCGGGACCATGCCCGGGAAGAGCCACCGAGGACTTGGGTGTGCTCGTGAGAGCTGCGGCCGTAGCTGGGGCTCCTCGGCGAGGCGCCGAAGGAGTTCGGCGAGTCGTGGAGGCAGCAGCACCGGGTGGGCGTGCTTGTCACCGAGCTTGAGGTGTTCGGGCGTCAGATGGCAAAGGCGTTCGGTGGACGGGCCGAACAGCAGGGTGATCGCGCCGGCGGCCCGAACGTCCGTGGGCAGGGCATCGTCGGTCAGGCAGCGCTGGAGGAGCGGCCATCGATCGTCCTCGTCGAGGAAGTTCTGGGGCTCCTGTCCCGGGATGGAGGGGACGGTCAGTTCGCGGGTGAGGCGACGGCTCGTGGTCCATTTCAGGAAGTATCGGACCAGGTATCGACGTTGGCTGGTGGCTCCGGCGATCCAGTCGTCGATGTGCTCCTGGGCGAGGTCGGCGAGAGCCAGGCCGCGTTGGTCCATCCAGGCCAGGAAGTCCAGGGCGACCCTCAGGCGGCGCCGCAGGTCACGGTCGGCGGAGGCGGGATGGCGACGGGTGGCGGCCCGCTGGCGTGCTCTCCGGAGCAGGAACCAGTGCAGGAACGGTCGGGCGAGGTTGGCGTGCGCGACCGGCTTGTTCGCGAGTTCGTGCTCCAGCCAGCCGGGGATGCGTTCGATGTCCTCGTTCCGCTCGTCCAAGATGCCGGTGTGGAGTAGGAGTTGGCGGATGTAGCGCTGGTGCCGGTCGGGTGGGAGCCCGTCCAGCAGCTCGTGGGTGAGTTCACGGCCTTCGGCCGCCAATCGAGCGAGGAGCTTGGTGTTCGGGCTGTCCTTGATCCACTGAATGGCGCAGAACGGTGAGGGAGCGTCCGCCAACGCGGCTGCGAGCGGCTCCAGTTGTGGAACGACCGTGCCGTCAGGCCCGGTCAGTAGGGCGTTGACCCGCTCGGCGAGGACACAGTGAGCGCATCGGCCGCGGCTGTGGGGGTTTCCGGCCCGACCACACTGTTTGCAGGTGTAGTCGGCGGCGAAGCCGACACACGGCCCGCAGACCTCGGCGCCGTCGTCGTCCCGCGCGATCAGCGGCTGGACGATGCCGCAGCGAGGGCACTCAGCCGGTGACCGGAGCACGGCGGTGTAGCAGACCTGGCAGACCGGCCCGATGGGCCACCGGGTGGTGCTCGGCTTGGTCCGGCCGCAGCGAGCGCACGGCTCGCCGGTGCGGTGACGCTGGTAGCAGGTGGCGCAGATCGGCTGGCCCTGCCCGTCGCGGCTGGTGCAGGGGCGGACCCGGCTGCAGATCGAGCAGGTCACTTCGGGGCTGCGGTAGCAGCCGTCGCAGAGGTCCGGTTGCCCGTCCCGTGCGTTACGGGCGATGCGCTTGAGCTGTCCGCACCGGCCGCAGAGGCGTCGTGGTCGGCGATGCCGGTTGTAGCAGAGGTGGCAGACCGCGCCGTCGGCGTCGATACGGGCGGCGGCCGCGGTCTTGCCACAGATCGCGCAGGTGTGCGTCGGGCGTTTCCAGCAGTTGCCGCACAGTCCTCGACCGTCGTCCCGTCGCACCACCGGGTGCCGGAGCTGGCCGCAGTCGGCGCACTCCTCGAAGGTGGCGGGGTCGGTGCGGTAACAGCGGTTACAGATCGGCCCTTCGGGGCGTCGTGCGGCGACGCGCTGGCCGTCCCGGTGGCAGCGTGCGCAGGTTTCGCGACTGCGGCTTCGGGCGTCGCACGAACCGCAGAGCCGCCCTTCAGGGCGGAGCTGCCGCAGGTCAGCCCGGATCTTTCCGCAGTGAGCGCAGCCGGGACGGACCACAGGATGGCCGGCCTCGTGTAGCACCTGGGTCAGCCGTAGCAGAACCGGAGGACAGAGCGAACTGCCCGACGTCAGCGCGTCGGGATGGTCGGCGAAATGACCGGTCAGTTCCTCCAGGTAGTGTGCCGCCCCGCGTACGGGGATCGGCACCGCGGTCACCAGCGCTGCCTCGGCCTCCTGGGCGTCGAGCGACGGCAGGGCCGCGGTGAGCTGTCCGATGGCGGCGGCCGTCGCGGCCTCCAGGCGTGTGGCCTGCGCGGCGAGTCGGGCGACGATCGACGGGGTGGTCGACGAAGGGGCACTCACAGGCCCTCCGGGCGTCGGATCGAGGTCCGGCGCACGGTCGGCAGCGGGCCGGGGTGGAAGTCGCTCGCCCCGCACAGCTCTCCATGGTCTCGTTCGGGGGTTGGCGGGGGCGGCGGGAGCCGCAGTCTTCGGCCTGATCGTCTGGTGGCTCCAGGCGCTGTGATCCGTGCGTTGCACCTCCTCTGTTGCACCGTCCGCCGGCCGATGTGCATGGAGACTTTCCTGGCTGCGGTTGCCTTGGACCGTGTGTCGGAGGTGTGTCGCGAACACTGAGAGACAACAAGAGAGGGCGGGAGTCAGTGAGACTGACTCCCGCCCTCTTCTGTCGGCGGTGTCCCGATTCCTGCGCGTTGGGCAGGGGCTGACAGGCCTGCCAGCGTCCCTCACCGTGCCCCCGAGGCGTTTCCGGCGTTATCTAGGGGCTCTTGAAGCCGTCAGGCATGTATGGCAACGCCGCAAGGCTGGACGGCTCCAGATTTCACCCCTGGTCGGGTCGCAGCCGCCACCGCTTGACGGTGCTCGCACCGACGCCGATTCGCATCGCCGCTGCGCGGCTCGACAGATGCCGCGTGGCCTCGATCGCTGCTGCCATCGACTCGAATCCCGCCGTTCTCGCCCGCGCTTCCAGGGCGTCGCGGCGGGCCTGTTGAGCTGCTGGCAGGGTACGGCGGGCGCCGGCGGCTCGTGCTGCCCGTACGGCGGGCAGGTCGTCGGTGCCAGCCCGGCCCTCGGCCGACCGCCGGGCCAACTCCTGCTGGGGCAGCGCCCCGGAGCGCATGCGGTTGATCAGGTCGGGGTCGTCGGTCATCGCGGAGGTGCGGGCCTGGGACAGGGCGGCGCGCACGTCGGTGGCCATGAGAGCGGTGGTGGCCGGAATGTGGTGTTCGGCGCGGTACTCGGCGGCCGTGAGGTGGTGGGCGCGGGCGAGGTGGGGGCCGAGGGAGCGGTAGCGGTGTCCGCAGGACAGGCAGGTCACCAGACCGTCGGAATCGGCGCCGGCACGGCGCCGGGAACGCACGTTGCCGCTGTGGGGGGCGGCGACGGCGCGCAGCGCCTCCAGGTCGTACAGCAGGGCCCGTCCCCGCAGGCGGCAGGCCACCGGATCGGGCCATCGTCCGCGCTGCTGCTGCATGACGGTTTTGAGGCTGCCCGGGGCGTAGCCGAGGATGGGCTCCGCCTCCCGCCGGGTGACCAGGCGGGAGGCGGAACGGTGGGGAGAGGGGGTCACCGGCGACCGTCGCGGATCTGGTAGATGCGCGCCCGGGACATGTCGGCGGCCCCGGCAATGGCGATCACGGATGCCTTCTTGCTGGCGACGGCCGCCCGGATGAGCGCGTTGAACTCGGCGTCGGCCTCTTCCTTGACCCGGTCGCGCTCGATCCGGGCGTCGCGGATCTCGTCGAGCAGGTCCCGGCCTGCGGTGGAGGCGGGCTCGCCCGGGACCTCGCTGTTGAGCTGGTCGGCGAGGACCTCCCACTCGTCGTCCAGCGGGTATCCCTCGTCGTCGGTGTCGAGTCCAGAGGCCAAGGCGCCGAGGTCGTCCTTCGCCACGGGCTCGAAGCCGTCGCCGCGGTCGATGACGGCACCCGGGTTCGGGTCGCTCCACAAGGCCCGGACCTGCTCCGCCGTGACAATGATCGACATGGGTCTGCCCTTCACTCGGCACCACCTGTGTAGCGCGCTTGACAGTTACCGTCTCGTGCGAGAAGCCGATTGTCAAGCACGCTACACATGCAAGGTGAAGGCGCCGCATGCTCAGCCACGCCAACGCACCGTACTTGCCTGAATCGGTGCCATCGGGTTGACCTGGGGCCTGCCGATCAATAACTCCTCGGTTTCTCCGGGTCGTTGGGCCGTAGGATGCGGGTGTGTCCGAGGGGATCAAGGCGGGGTTGGTGGAAGTGTTCGGTCTGCTGCTGCCGCATCTGGATGAGCGGCAGCAGCACCTGGCGCTGGGGGCCACGGCCCGTGTCCTGGGCCACGGCGGGATCCGCTTACCGGACCCCTCACCGTGACCTCCGCGGCACAGCTCGAAGCACTCGCCGGCCGCACCCCACCACCCTCCCCCGACCGGTAAACCGAGGAGTTATTAATCGGCAGCCCCCTGCGTTGAGGGTGCCCGCGATCAGCCACACCTGGCAGTCGCTTACTGCGGTTCCCGCTGGTGAGGGCCCCGGGGGTAATGGTCATTCGTCTGGGTGGTGATTGGGCCCTGAGCGGCTTTCGTTGCGCTGAATGGGGGATGCGCCCTCTAGCGTGCAGGCGTGACAACTTCGATCAACGCCCCTCTTGAGACAGAGCAGCCGTTTGTGTGCCCGGACGTGAGCGGGATACGCGTGGTGGTCACGGGGGCCACGGGGTTCGTGGGCCGTCGGCTGTGCCGCCGGATTGTCGAGAGCGGTGGCCGGGTGACGGCGCTGGTACGGCCGCAGTCCGATCGCCGGGTGCTGGACGGCTGTCCGGTCGACGTCGCCGTAGTGGATCTGCTCACCGGTTCGGGGGTCGTGGAGGCTGTCTCGGGTGCGGATGTGGTGATTCATCTGGCGGCTGCGGTACGGGCCGGGTCACCTTCCGAGTTCCGGCTGGCCAACACCGTGGCGACGGGCGTGCTGGCGGGCGTGCTGGCTTCCTCGGATGCGCCGCCGCGGCTGGTGGTGTGTTCGTCGCTGGCGGCGGCTGGTCCAGCGCCCGCGCCGCGGCGGGCACGGCGTGAGGAGGACCGGGCCGTTCCGGTGTCGTGGTACGGGGCCAGCAAGCTGGCCGGTGAGCAGGCGGCACGGCGGTTCGCCGGGCAGGTTCCGACCGTGATCGTGCGCCCTCCGATCGTGTACGGGCCGTCCGATGTGGCGTTTGTGCCCAGCCTCGCCGCGATGGCCCGTGCACGGGTGGCGGTGCGGCCCGGCCCGGCGGCTGGCGTCTACTCGGTGCTGCACGTGGACGATCTGTGCGACGGACTGATCGCCGCGGGCTTGCAAGGGCGTATCGCTGGTCCGGGCGAGTCCCACAGCGGTGTCTATCACCTGTGCGACGGGGTTGAGTACACCCTTGCCGACCTGGTGCGGACGGCTGGTGCGCTACTGGGCTGCGGCAGGCCGCTGGTGCTGCCCGTGCCATCGGCTGTGGTGCGGGCGGCCGGTGTGGTGAGTGAGGCGGCCGGACAGTTGCGGGGCGGCGTGCCGGTGTTCAACCGGGACAAGGCGCGCGAGGCGGTGGCCGGGTCATGGATCGCCACTGCGGACCGCGCGTACAGGGATTTCGGGTTCCGGGCCCGGGTGGGGCTCGAGGACGGACTGCGAGAGGCTTTCAAGGAGATGCTTCATGGCTGAGACCTCCGAGCTGGCGCCGGCACCTGCGAGCGCGCCGTCGCTTCACGCGGCACGGAGAGGGCTGGGGCGGCTGGCGGTCGCGGTGATCGGTATGTCCGGGCTGCGCCTGGACCAGCCCGGACGCCGTGTGCTGCGCGCCTTGGTGTGGGCCTGTGTGGTGGCTGCCGGTTATGCCGCCGAGCAGCAGCTCCGCGCGGCTGCGGGCAGTGGTGCGGTGCGCTGGGCGGCGGTCGGGTACGCGGTGGTGATCGCGGTCTTGTACTACGGCGGCCTGATGGCTGTGCTGGACACGGCGGTTGCCCGCCGCTTCACGCAGTCCGTCGGTGAGGCGCGGGCGGTCGAAGGGTTCGACTTCGTGCTGGGGCTGCTGTTTCTGCAGCAGGGCTTGTGCCAGGGGTTGCTGATGGCGGCCTTCCCGGGGCAGCTGCCGGAACTGGGCATCGCGGGTCTGTGGATCGCGCTGGGCGTTGTGCTGGGCATCGTGGGCTTCGGCACGAAGCTGTGGGCGACGTGGCTGACCGGCCTGAACACCTACTACTGCCGGGACATGTTCCTGGGACGGGCCGGCGCGACGGACGGATTCGTGGTCCGCGGCCCCTACCGCCGGCTGCGCAACCCGATGTACGGGGTGGGTAACCTGCACGGCTACGGCGTGGCGCTGTGCTACCGGTCGGTGGCGGGGCTGGTGTGCGTGGCCGTGTTCCAGATGCTGATCTACGTCTTCTACGTCGTGCGGGAGAAGCCGTTCATCGTCCGTACCTACCTCGGTGGCGCTACCGCATGAAACTCTGTGTGGGGCCGCCCCGGCTGGCCGGGGCGGCCCCACACAATGTCTGCTGCGCTCCGGCGTACACCGGATGCGGGTCAGGATCCACGCAGGATGAGTGCGGCGTTGGCTCCCCCGAAGCCGCACGCGGTACTCAGAACGGTGCGCAAGCGCACGGGTCTCGGGGTTTTGCGGACGATGTCCAGGTGGATGGCGTCGTCCTGGTTGTCGAGGTTGGCCGTGGGTGGGATGGCCTGGTGCCGCAGGGCCAGCAGGGCGCAGGCGGCCTGGATGGCCGGCGCCGCGCCGAGTGCGTGCCCGAGCAGACCCTTCAGGGCCGTGACCGGCGGCGGCGTGGAAGAGAAGACGTGGCTCAGGGCGCGGGCTTCGGCAATGTCTCCGGCCGGGGTGGAGGTTGCGTGCGCGCTGACGTGATCGATGTCGGCGGGTGTCATGCGGGCGTCGGCCAGGGCTGTCGTGATGGCCTGCTGCAGGCCGCGCCCGTCGGGGTGGGGGTTGACAGGGTGGTGGGCGTCGGCAGCGGCGCCGTATCCGGCGACGACGCCGTGGAGGGTTGCACGGCGGGCGCGGGCGTGGTCGCCGCGTTCGAGGACCAGGACTGCCGCGCCTTCACTCAGGACGAAGCCGTCGCGGTCGCGGTCGAAGGGGCGGGAGGCCCCGCACGGATCATGGCGACGGGTGGACAGGGCGTTCAGGCGGGCGAAGCTGATGGCGCTGAGGGGGGAGCGGCCTGATTCCGTACCGCCGGCCAGTACGATGTCGCAGGTGCCGGAGCGGATGAGGTCGCGGGCGACGCCGATGGCGTGAGCGCCTGAGGCGCAGGCGCTGGAGACGGTGAAGTTGGGGCCTCGGTAGTCGAGGTGAGCTGCTGCTTCTCCGGCTGCCATGTTGGGAAGGCTCCGTGGCAGAGCCAGTGGGGACACCAGGTGGTGTTCACCGGTCTGCAGGAGCTCGGAGACCCTTCCATATCCCATGAGGCTGTTGGAGCCGACGCCGAGGACGACGCCGATGCGGGTGGGTTCGGCGGATCCGGGTGTGAGGTTGGCGTCCTGGGCGGCTTCTTGGGCGGCGGCGAGCGCGAAGTGGATGAAGGCGTCGGTGCGCCGCACGGTCCGTCGCGGGAGGTGATCGCAGGCGTCGAAGTTCTGGACGGGGCAGGAGAAGTCCACCGGTAGCCCGGTCAGGAGCGGGTCCTGGGCCGTGGTGAAGGACCGCCCTGAACACAGGCCCTGCCAGGTCGAGAACAAGATGCAACGAACGAGTACGTAGACATAAC